>NZ_JBQEPE010000018.1:0-300 GCF_052056515.1 Microbacterium sp. 22195 | reverse complement strand
GCGGACGGTCACCACGATACGGACGGTCACCCTGGCCGCGATCACGATCACCGAAGGCGCGACGCTCACCCTGAGGACGGTCACCATAGGGACGACGCTCACCCTCGGGACGGTCACCACGATACGAACGGTCACCCTGGCCGCGGTCACGATCGCCGAAGGAACGGCGCTCGCCCTGCGGACGGACGCCACGGTGCGGACGGTCTCCCTGGCTGCGATCACGATCACCGAACGGACGACGCTCGCCCTGCGGACGGTCACCACGATACGGACGGTCACCCTGGCCGCGATCACGATCAC
>NZ_JBQEPE010000017.1:0-303 GCF_052056515.1 Microbacterium sp. 22195 | reverse complement strand
GCAGCTCACCCAGACCCGGCACCAGACCACCAATGGTGTCAACGACACCACCGACGACCCCACCCAGGTCAGGAACACCCGGGAGACCCGGAACCGTGGGGTCACCGCCGGGAAGACCCGGCAGCTCACCCAGACCCGGAATCAGACCACCGACGGTGTCAATGACACCACCGAGGTCAGGAAGACCCGGCAGACCCGGAATGAGTCCACCCAGGTCAGGCAGACCCGGAAGGGTGGGGTCACCACCGGGAAGACCCGGCAGCTCCGGAAGACCCGGGACCAGACCACCAATGGTGTCAACGA
>NZ_JBQEPE010000016.1:0-308 GCF_052056515.1 Microbacterium sp. 22195 | reverse complement strand
ACGCACCCACACACCCACCCCATCAGGGCGAGAAGCGCAGGGCAACTTCACAATCTTATCTGTCCCGACCAGGCTGTCAAATCGACGCACCGTGAGGATGAGGACCAGATCCGCTGTCCCGTCTCCGGGGCAACCGTTCTAGCTTATCCGTCTCGGCGAGCTTGTCAAATCGACGATCTCGGCGGGACAACCACGCTCCCCGGGCCTGAGGACCGGTGCTGATCTCACAAGTGAGAAGAGCTTGAGGTGGGTGGTTCGCTGCTTGGAGGGGAGCCAGGCCTTCAGGCCTTCCGCTCAACCGCTTGGGG
>NZ_JBQEPE010000015.1:0-373 GCF_052056515.1 Microbacterium sp. 22195 | reverse complement strand
CCACCGATGGTGTCAACGACACCACCGAGGTCAGGAAGACCCGGCAGACCCGGAACCGTGGGGTCCCCACCGGGCAGGCCCGGCAGCTCACCCAGACCAGGAACCAGACCACCGACGGTGTCAACGACACCACCGACCAGCCCACCCAGGTCAGGAAGACCCGGAAGACCCGGAACCGTGGGGTCACCGCCAGGAAGACCCGGCAGCTCACCCAGACCCGGGACCAGGCCACCGACGGTGTCAACGACACCACCGACGACCCCACCCAGGTCAGGCAGACCCGGCAGGCCGGGAAGGCCCGGGACGGTGGGGTCACCGCCGGGAAGACCCGGCAGCTCACCCAGACCCGGCACCAGACCACCGATCGTGTCAA
>NZ_JBQEPE010000014.1:0-1415 GCF_052056515.1 Microbacterium sp. 22195 | reverse complement strand
GGCGGTTTCAAGGGGTCGTCGCAACACCGAAACGAACTAGGCAAGTTCTAGCAGGCGCTCGGCTGGAGTTTTCCAGCCGAGCGTTTTGCGTGGGCGGCCGTTGAGTTGCTGGGCGACGTGTTCGAGGTCTGCGGGCCCATAGACCGACAGGTCAGTGCCCTTCGGGAAGTATTGGCGTAGCAGCCCGTTGGTGTTCTCGTTCGATCCTCTTTGCCATGGCGATGCGGGGTCGCAGAAGTAGACGGGGACGCCGGTGGCGATCTTGAACGCCTTGTGTTCGGCCATCTCGGCTCCTTGGTCCCAGGTCAACGACCCGCGCAGATGCTCCGGGAGCGTCCCGATCAGGGTCTGAAGGACATCGCGGACCGCGGGTGCGGAGTGGTCGCCGGGCAGGTGTCCGAGCATCACGTAACGGGTCGTCCGCTCGACGAGGGTGATGATCGCGGTCTTGTTCTGCTCCCCGGTGATCAGATCCCCTTCCCAATGCCCGGGGACAGCGCGATCCTCGATCTCGGCAGGCCGGTCGCTGATCATGATCATCGGATCGACGAACCGGCTGGTGCGGCGCTCCGCCGACTTCTGCGGGACACGACGGGCCCGGCCGGTGCGCAATGCCTGAGCGACCTCGCGTCGCAGACCACCGCGAGCTTGGAAATAGAGGGCCTGGTAGATCGTCTCGGTGCTCACCCGCATGCCCTCATCGTCTGGATGCTCTTCACGGATCCGGTTGCGGATCTGCTCCGGAGACCATCTTCGCGAAAGCCCGTCCGTGACGTAATCCCGCAACCTGCCCGGCCGGGCGAGCTTCGCCAGTTTCGGACGCGCTCGTGCTGCTGCTGACGCGCGATGCGCGGCATACGGCAGATACCGACCATCGACCGTGTGAGCATCCAGTTCACGCATGATCGTCGACGCCGACCGGCCCATCTCCCGCCCGATCGCCCGCAACGAGAACCCCACCCGGCGCAGATCGGCGATCTTCTCCCGCTCAAACAGCGACAACAGTCGGCTCCCCACAACATCTGAAACCGGTGACGGCTGACTCGACATACTCTCCATCGTGACCTCGCCAGTCGCGTAATTCACGCGCCGACCGTCCGGATAGAACCGCGAGTCACGCGACTCCCGCACCCCGTTATCCCAGTCCGTTGCGGTCCGTGGATGAATACCGACACGCACCGCAGCTTCCCGACGCGAGACGCCCTCGGCACGCAAACGCGCGAACTCAGCACGCCCCGGATGCGGACGCGACGGATAAACCTTCACACGGAACCCGATCTCCCGAGCCCACGACCGCGCGGTATTGATATTCAACCCCAGCTCCCGCGCAGCAAGCATCACGCTCCCCAGCGACCCCAGCAACACCACGAACTCAGCCCGCAGCTGCACCCTCTCCTCCGAAAACGACACGGTCG
>NZ_JBQEPE010000013.1:3647-5424 GCF_052056515.1 Microbacterium sp. 22195 | reverse complement strand
GATTGTGAAGTTGCCCTGCGCTTCTCGCCCTGATGGGGTGGGTGTGTGGGTGCGTCCGATCCTTGAGAACTCAACAGCGTGCACTTGTCAAATGCCAAATTATCCTCGTCCAGCCCTGTGGGGTTGGTTGAGAATTCCTTTGGATCAATTTATATGAATGTCAGCAATGATGTTCGTCTCTTTTGGTCATGATTGAACTCGCTGCCTTCTTGCCGTTTTCCCGGTGGTTGGTATGCATCTGTTTTTTACGGAGAGTTTGATCCTGGCTCAGGATGAACGCTGGCGGCGTGCTTAACACATGCAAGTCGAACGATGAAGCCCAGCTTGCTGGGTGGATTAGTGGCGAACGGGTGAGTAACACGTGAGCAACCTGCCCCTGACTCTGGGATAAGCGCTGGAAACGGCGTCTAATACTGGATATGTCCCATCACCGCATGGTGTGTGGGTGGAAAGATTTTTCGGTTGGGGATGGGCTCGCGGCCTATCAGCTTGTTGGTGAGGTAATGGCTCACCAAGGCGTCGACGGGTAGCCGGCCTGAGAGGGTGACCGGCCACACTGGGACTGAGACACGGCCCAGACTCCTACGGGAGGCAGCAGTGGGGAATATTGCACAATGGGCGGAAGCCTGATGCAGCAACGCCGCGTGAGGGATGACGGCCTTCGGGTTGTAAACCTCTTTTAGCAGGGAAGAAGCGAAAGTGACGGTACCTGCAGAAAAAGCACCGGCTAACTACGTGCCAGCAGCCGCGGTAATACGTAGGGTGCAAGCGTTATCCGGAATTATTGGGCGTAAAGAGCTCGTAGGCGGTTTGTCGCGTCTGCTGTGAAATCCCGAGGCTCAACTTCGGGCTTGCAGTGGGTACGGGCAGACTAGAGTGCGGTAGGGGAGATTGGAATTCCTGGTGTAGCGGTGGAATGCGCAGATATCAGGAGGAACACCGATGGCGAAGGCAGATCTCTGGGCCGTAACTGACGCTGAGGAGCGAAAGGGTGGGGAGCAAACAGGCTTAGATACCCTGGTAGTCCACCCCGTAAACGTTGGGAACTAGTTGTGGGGTCCTTTCCACGGATTCCGTGACGCAGCTAACGCATTAAGTTCCCCGCCTGGGGAGTACGGCCGCAAGGCTAAAACTCAAAGGAATTGACGGGGACCCGCACAAGCGGCGGAGCATGCGGATTAATTCGATGCAACGCGAAGAACCTTACCAAGGCTTGACATACACGAGAACGGGCCAGAAATGGTCAACTCTTTGGACACTCGTGAACAGGTGGTGCATGGTTGTCGTCAGCTCGTGTCGTGAGATGTTGGGTTAAGTCCCGCAACGAGCGCAACCCTCGTTCTATGTTGCCAGCACGTAATGGTGGGAACTCATGGGATACTGCCGGGGTCAACTCGGAGGAAGGTGGGGATGACGTCAAATCATCATGCCCCTTATGTCTTGGGCTTCACGCATGCTACAATGGCCGGTACAATGGGCTGCGATACCGTAAGGTGGAGCGAATCCCAAAAAGCCGGTCCCAGTTCGGATTGAGGTCTGCAACTCGACCTCATGAAGTCGGAGTCGCTAGTAATCGCAGATCAGCAACGCTGCGGTGAATACGTTCCCGGGTCTTGTACACACCGCCCGTCAAGTCATGAAAGTCGGTAACACCTGAAGCCGGTGGCCTAACCCTTGTGGAGGGAGCCGTCGAAGGTGGGATTGGTAATTAGGACTAAGTCGTAACAAGGTAGCCGTACCGGAAGGTGCGGCTGGATCACCTCCTTTCTAAGGAGCA
>NZ_JBQEPE010000013.1:0-3547 GCF_052056515.1 Microbacterium sp. 22195 | reverse complement strand
GGTGCCTGCACGCTGTTGGGTCCTGAGGGACCGGGCCGGCTGGCTCTCTTCGGAGGGTGGGTCGTTCTGAACCTCTCGGCCCTTACTTCTGTTGCCGGCATGGCAGTGGGGGTGGGGGACCGCCCGTACTTTGAGAACTACACAGTGGACGCGAGCATCTTAAAGAAAACTTCGGTCACATCTTTTCCTGGATGTGACTGATTCTCATGTGATTTCAAGTCTTTAAGAGCAAACGGTGGATGCCTTGGCATCTGGAGCCGAAGAAGGACGTAGCAATCTGCGATAAGCCTCGGGGAGTGGATAAGCACACTTTGATCCGAGGGTCTCCGAATGGGGAAACCCCGCCAGGCGTTTGTGCGACCTGGTGACTCCCGCCTGAATATATAGGGCGGGTAGAGGGAACGTGGGGAAGTGAAACATCTCAGTACCCACAGGAAGAGAAAACAACAGTGATTCCGTGAGTAGTGGCGAGCGAAAGCGGATGAGGCTAAACCGCTTCTGTGTGATACCCGGCAGGGGTTGCAGGAGCGGGGTTGCGGGACTTTTCTGATCATTCTGCCGAGTGGTCGACGTGATGTGACGATATAGACGAACCGTCTTGAAAGGCGGGCCATAGTGGGTGCCAGCCCCGTAGTCGAAATGTCGTGTGCAGCGTGAAGAGTATCCCAAGTAGCACGGGGCCCGTGAAATCCCGTGTGAATCTGTCAGGACCACCTGATAAGCCTAAATACTCCCAGATGACCGATAGCGGACAAGTACCGTGAGGGAAAGGTGAAAAGTACCCCGGGAGGGGAGTGAAATAGTACCTGAAACCGTTTGCTTACAAACCGTTGGAGCCTCCTTAGTAGGGGTGACAGCGTGCCTTTTGAAGAATGAGCCTGCGAGTTAGTGATATGTGGCGAGGTTAACCCGTGTGGGGTAGCCGTAGCGAAAGCGAGTCTGAATAGGGCGATTCAGTCGCATGTCCTAGACCCGAAGCGAAGTGATCTATCCATGGCCAGGTTGAAGCGACGGTAAGACGTCGTGGAGGACCGAACCCACTTAGGTTGAAAACTGAGGGGATGAGCTGTGGATAGGGGTGAAAGGCCAATCAAACTTCGTGATAGCTGGTTCTCTCCGAAATGCATTTAGGTGCAGCGTTGCGTGTTTCTTGCCGGAGGTAGAGCTACTGGATGGCCGATGGGCCTCACCAGGTTACTGACGTCAGCCAAACTCCGAATGCCGGTAAGTGAGAGCGCAGCAGTGAGACTGTGGGGGATAAGCTTCATAGTCGAGAGGGAAACAACCCAGACCACCATCTAAGGTCCCAAAGCGCGTGCTAAGTGGAAAAGGATGTGGAGTTGCTTAGACAACCAGGAGGTTGGCTTAGAAGCAGCCACCCTTGAAAGAGTGCGTAATAGCTCACTGGTCAAGTGATTCCGCGCCGACAATGTAACGGGGCTCAAGCACGCCACCGAAGTTGTGGCATTGACATTTTGGTAGGCCTTCGTGGTCCAGCCGTGTTGATGGGTAGGAGAGCGTCGTGTGGCGAGTGAAGCGGCGGGGTGACCCAGCCGTGGACGCTACACGAGTGAGAATGCAGGCATGAGTAGCGAAAGACGTGTGAGAAACACGTCCTCCGGAAGACCAAGGGTTCCAGGGTCAAGCTAATCTTCCCTGGGTAAGTCGGGACCTAAGGCGAGGCCGACAGGCGTAGTCGATGGACAACGGGTTGATATTCCCGTACCGGCGAAGAACCGCCCACACAAGATCAGGAGTGCTAACCGTCCGAACTTGGACACCGTGACCTTCGGGTCGCATCGTTCAAGGGAGCACGGGACCCCATCTGGTGGCGTGAGCGTATTAACAGGTGTGACGCAGGAAGGTAGCCCAAGCCAGGCGATGGTTGTCCTGGTGCAAGTGCGTAGGCCGAGAGATAGGCAAATCCGTCTCTCATACAGGCTGAGACACGATGCGGATAAAAAGTGGGTGATCCTATGCTGCCGAGAAAAGCATCGACGCGAGGTTCAAGCCGCCCGTACCCCAAACCGACTCAGGTGGTCAGGTAGAGAATACCAAGGAGATCGAGAGAATCGTGGTTAAGGAACTCGGCAAAATGCCCCCGTAACTTCGGGAGAAGGGGGGCCACCCGCTTATACGGACTTGCTCCGGAAAGGGTGTGGTGGCCGCAGAGACTAGTGGGTAGCGACTGTTTACTAAAAACACAGGTCCGTGCTAAGACGCAAGTCGACGTATACGGACTGACGCCTGCCCGGTGCTGGAAGGTTAAGAGGACCGGTTAGCCGCAAGGCGAAGCTGAGAATTTAAGCCCCAGTAAACGGCGGTGGTAACTATAACCATCCTAAGGTAGCGAAATTCCTTGTCGGGTAAGTTCCGACCTGCACGAATGGCGTAACGACTTCCCAACTGTCTCAACCGCGAACTCGGCGAAATTGCACTACGAGTAAAGATGCTCGTTACGCGCAGCAGGACGGAAAGACCCCGTGACCTTTACTACAGCTTGGTATTGGTGTTCGGTGTGGCTTGTGTAGGATAGGTGGGAGACTGTGAAGCCATGACGCCAGTTATGGTGGAGTCATTGTTGAAATACCACTCTGGTCACTCTGGATATCTAACTTCGAACCGTGATCCGGTTCAGGGACAGTGCCTGGTGGGTAGTTTAACTGGGGCGGTTGCCTCCCAAAAAGTAACGGAGGCGCCCAAAGGTTCCCTCAACCTGGTTGGCAATCAGGTGGCGAGTGTAAGTGCACAAGGGAGCTTGACTGTGAGACTGACAGGTCGAGCAGGGACGAAAGTCGGGACTAGTGATCCGGCAGTGGCTTGTGGAAGCGCTGTCGCTCAACGGATAAAAGGTACCTCGGGGATAACAGGCTGATCTTGCCCAAGAGTCCATATCGACGGCATGGTTTGGCACCTCGATGTCGGCTCGTCGCATCCTGGGGCTGGAGTAGGTCCCAAGGGTTGGGCTGTTCGCCCATTAAAGCGGTACGCGAGCTGGGTTTAGAACGTCGTGAGACAGTTCGGTCCCTATCCGCTGCGCGCGTAGGAAGTTTGAGAGGATCTGACCCTAGTACGAGAGGACCGGGTTGGACGAACCTCTGGTGTGCCAGTTGTTCCGCCAGGAGCACCGCTGGTTAGCTACGTTCGGGATGGATAACCGCTGAAAGCATCTAAGCGGGAAGCCGGCCTCAAGATGAGACTTCCATCACCTTCGGGTGGAGAGGCTCCCAGCCAGACGACTGGGTTGATAGGCCAGATGTGGAAGCGTGGCAACACGTGCAGCTGACTGGTACTAATAAGCCGATGACTTGATAACACACTCCTTCTGCGAGATGAACGCGTCCACTTTGTGGTTCTCGACGTACGGTCGGGAACCAACAACACACACTTTTCGTTGTGATGTTGCCTGATACATGTCAATAGTGTTTCGGCGGCCATAGCGTGAGGGAAACGCCCGGTCACATTCCGAACCCGGAAGCTAAGCCTCACAGCGCCGATGGTACTGCAGGGGGGACCCTGTGGGAGAGTAGGACACCGCCGGACTTCT
>NZ_JBQEPE010000012.1:0-18479 GCF_052056515.1 Microbacterium sp. 22195 | reverse complement strand
CCCCCCCCCCCCCCCCCCCCCCCCCCCCCCCCCCCCCCCCCCCCCCCCCCCCACCCCCCCCCCCCCCCCCCCCCCCCCCCCGATGACGCGGATCCTGCGTCAGACTGCCAGTTGAGCTCGGCGGGCCTTCCGCCAGCCGTCGATCGAGTCCCACACCGCGATACCGGCGATGCCGAGCCCGAGCAGCACGGCCAGCACCGTGCGCGCGTCGCCGCCAACCCCGTTGCGTGCGAACACGGCATCCACGAACTCCGGTGCGAACAGCATCCCGCGCCCGAGCAGGGTGAGGAACAGGCTCATCGTCACCACCGCGACGACGGTGTTGACGACGGCGAGGCGCACCGTCCAGCTCCCGTGCGCGTACACCGCGATCGCGATCGCCGCCTCCGCCGCCATCAGCGCGAACACCACGCCGATCCACACGGGCCACAGCGTCGGGTCGATGATCGTGACCATCTCGCCGCCGACCACCGCGATGCCGCGGAAGTGATCGAGAAGGAGCAGCACGGCGAAGATCGCGAGCAGCACCAGCGAGCCGATCAGATCGCCTCGGCCCGCTCCCCGGCCCGACTCCTGCGGCAGCTGATCGAGGTCCCATTTCGAGGTCGATTCGGAGCCGGTGCGTTCGAGGATGACGAACACCAGCGTGGTCCAGAACGACACGTGCACGATCGCCGAGAGCGCCGTCGCGATGCCCTCGCCGATCATCGGCCCGATGCCCTCACCGGCCACGGCCTTGCCGATCGCCACCCCGACGAAGGCGCAGGCCGGCACGGTCGCGAGCAGCAGCGTGAGCACGCGCCACCAGAACAGGTAGTACTTCGGGCCGATCAGGTGCAGCGGCCGGTCCGCATAGCCCGCGGCGAGCGCGGCCGGATCGCCCAGGTCGGTCAGCACGGCGCGCTCGGCCTGGTCCAGGGGCTCGCCCTGCTCGGCGCGGGCGTCGATGGCGTCGGCGATCGAGGTCTGCAGCTCCTCCCGCACCTCGGCCTGCAGCTGCTGAGGCAGCCTGCGGACGGTCGCGGTGATGTAGCGGTCGGTCAGCGTGGCGGTCATGTCAGTTCTCCTCTTCACGGAGCGCGGCGGTCGCGCTCGCGATGGCGGCGACCTCCTGGGTCAGGGTGTCGGCGAGGCGGATGCCGGATGCCGAGGTGCGGTAGAACTTGCGGGGCCTGGCCTCGTCGGTGTTCCACTCGCTGTCGAGGTACCCCTGCTTCTCGAGCCGGCGCAGCAGGGGATACAGGGTGTTGGCGTCGGTGGGGAACCCGGCGGATGCCAGTTGCTCGAGCAGCCCGTATCCGTAGCCGGGCGTCCGCAGCAGCTGCAGGCTGGCCAGCACGACCGTGCCGCGCCGCAGCTCCTGTAGGTGTCCGTCGAACTCACTCTCGTTCATGTCTGGAACTATATTGTGCATCGCACACTATTGTCAATCGCCCATCGTTATATCCGGCACGCAGTCACCTCGTAGGCTGGGGGCATGGCATCCGCTCTCGAGATCCGCCGGGTCGATCCGTTCCGCACCGCCGACGTCGATTCCTGGTGGGAGGCGTACGCGAGTGCACGACGCGCGGACATGGGCGAGAACGCTCTGCTCTGGTCACTCGAGGAGAGCCGCACCGAGTTGCAGCAGGACTCCGCGACGACCGACCGCCGCGCCTATCTCGCCGTGCTCGACGGCGACGTCGTCGGGTCGGGCTCTCTCGCGCTGGGGCTCAAGGACAACCTGCACTCCGGCATGATCGGGGTCACCGTGCCGCCGCAGTTCCGTCGCCGCGGCATCGGCTCGGCACTGCTCGCGCACATCGAGGCCGAGGCCGTCGCCGCCGATCGCCGGGTGCTCCGCGGCGAGACGGCGTGGCCGGCATCCGCTCCCGCCGACGGCTCCGGCCAGCCCGGCCGCGAGTTCGCCCGTCGGCACGGGTACGAGATCGCCCTCGGCGACTTCCAGAACCGGCTCGCGCTGCCGGTCGCGGATGCCGTGATCGACGAGCTCCTGGAAGGGGCGCCGGCCGACGGCTACACGATCCGCAGCTGGACCGGCCCGGTGCCGGACGAGCTGGTCGCGGAGTGGGCCGCCCTGGACGCGCTGCTCGACGTCGAGGCGCCGACGGGCGACCTCGATCTGGAGGCGCCGTCGTCGGAGGTGGAGGACTTCCGCGCCCACGAGCGGATGATGGCGCAGCAGCACCGCACCTCGTTCGGTACCGTCGCACTGGCCCCCGACGGCCGCATCGCGGCGTACACGCAGTTGGTCCACTCGGGCGACGACGGCAACGCCTACCAGTGGGGCACGCTGGTGCGCCGCGAGGACCGCGGTCACCGGCTCGGACTGCGCGTCAAACTGGAGAACCTGCGGCGGATGCAGCGCCACGACGCCGCCATCCCGCAGATCTTCACGTACAACGCCGAGTCGAATCAGCACATGCTGGCCGTCAACACGCTCCTCGGATTCGAGCCGACGGGCCGGATGGTGGAGCTGCAGAAGCGCCTGGCCTGACACACCGGGCATGATGGACGCATGACGCCGCCGCTCGCCGACATCCTCGCCACCGCCCGCGTGGTCGCACTGCCGATGAACACCCGGTTCCGCGGGGTGGACGTGCGCGAGGCGCTGCTGTTCGAGGGGCCGCAGGGCTGGGCCGAGTTCTCGCCGTTCACGGAGTACGAGGATGCCGAGGCTGCCACCTGGCTGCAGGCGGCCGTGGACTTCGCCTGGAACCCGCAGCCCGCTCCCCTGCGCGATCGCATCCCCGTGAACGCGACGGTCCCTGCAGTGGACGCCGCTCGCGTCGCCGAAGTGCTCGCCCGATTCGACGGATGCCGCACCGCCAAGATCAAGGTCGCCGAGCGCGGCCAGCAGCTGGCCGACGACATCGCCCGGGTGCGCGCGGTGCGCGAGCTGATGGGCCCGGAGGGCCGCATCCGCATCGACGCCAACGGCGGCTGGAACATCGACGAGGCCGAGCACGCGATCCACGCCCTCGGCGACTGCGACCTGGAGTACGTCGAGCAGCCGTGCGCCACCGTGGACGAGCTCGCCGAGCTGCGCTATCGCGTCAAGCACAAGGGCATCCCCATCGCCGCCGACGAGAGCGTGCGCAAGGCCGCCGACCCGCTGGCGGTCGCGCAGGCGAAGGCCGCCGACCTGATCGTCATCAAGGCGCAGCCGCTCGGAGGCATCCGCCGCGCGCTGTCGATCGTCGCCGAGGCCGGGCTGCCCGCCGTCGTCTCCAGCGCGCTGGACACGGCCGTCGGACTGGCGCAGGGGGCCGCCCTCGCGGCCTCCCTCCCCGAACTCGACTACGACTGCGGCCTCGGCACCGCCTCGCTCTTCGCCGACGACGTCGCCGATGCCCGTCCGGTCGCGGGCTCCGTCTCGGCCGCGCGGGTGATCCCGGATGCTGCCGCGCTGGCGCGGCTGGAAGCACCGGCCGAGCGGCGAGAGTGGTGGCTCGCCCGGGTCGAGCGCTGCCACGCCCTGCTCGGCGACTGACCGGGGCTACGCCCGCAGCAGCTCCACCAGGCGGCCGAGCGCCGCACCCCCGCTGCGGCGCAGCCGTTCATCGTCGTCGCCGGCCATGGCACGCCGCACGGTCGTGCCCTCCCACGTGATCATGAGCAGGCGTGCGGCCTCATCGGGTCCGACGCGCAGCGGGAAGGTCCCGGTGTCGACCACCTCGCGGATGATCGCGGCGATGCCGGAGATCATCTCGTCCTCCTGCGCGATGTACGCGGCGCCGAAGGCCGGGTCGCGCAGCGCGCGGATGCGGATCTCGCTCATCATCATGACGCCGAGACGATCGTCCACGCCGGCGTCCATGATCTGCTGCACGAGCTCGACAGGGTCGCAGTCGTCCAGCGCCCCGCCGCCGACGAGCATCGACACCCGCTCGCGCACGGCGGCCAGTCGCGACTCGCCGACGGAGGCGGCGAGCGTGAGGAACAGCTCGTCCTTGGACTCGAAGTTGGAGTAGAACGCACCGCGGGTGAAGCCGGCCCGCTCGCAGACGGCCTCGACCGTGGCCCCCTCGAGCCCGATCTCGGCGAAGACCTGGGCCGCGGCGTCCAGCAGCCGGGCGCGGGTGTTCTCACGACTCCGCGTGGCAGGTGTCGACATCACTCCTCCTGAGACCAACTCTGTCACGAGACGGCCGCCGGATGTTCACATCCAGCGCACAGCATCCGACCTCGCTCCTGACTTACGATACATGTACGTATTGAATACACCCGTGTATCGAACTCGTGCGGAGGCCGCGTGTCCACTCTCCTGTCGTCGCTGGGTCGCTGGTCGTTCCGGCACCCCTGGCGCGTGCTCGTCAGCTGGCTCCTCGTGCTCGGCATCGCCGGCGGCGGCGCCCTCGTGCTCGGCGCCGGAACCGACAACACCTTCTCGATCCCCGGCACGGAGTCGCAGGCGGGTCTGCAGCAGCTCGAGCGCACGTTCCCCCAGGTGAGCGGCACGAACGCGCAGTTCATCGTCGTCGCCGCCCCCGGCGACGACATCCGCGATGCGCCGTACAAGGACGACATCGAGGACACGATCTCGACCCTGAAGGGCGTCGACGACCGCGTGCTCGCCGTCTCCTCGCCGTACGACGAGACCGTCTCCGGCATGATCAACGAGGAGCACACCGCCGCCATCGTGCGCATCCAGCTCGAGGGGCAGTCCAGCAACATCCCCGCGAGCGTCAAGACCGACCTGCAGGACACCGTGGACGCGCTCGGCCCCCAGCTGCCGACGGGATCGCAGGTCGCGCTCGGCGGTGACCTGTTCGCCATGGCCATCCCCACCATCACGCTCACCGAAGCGGTCGGCCTCGTCGTCGCGCTGCTCGTGCTGATCGTCACCTTCCGCTCGTTCGTGGTCGCCGGGCTGCCGCTGCTCACCGCCATCCTCGGCGTGGGCATCTCGATGGCCGGCATCTTCGCCGCGACCGCGTTCGCGACCGTCTCCTCCACGACTCCCCTGCTCGCGCTGATGCTCGGGCTCGCGGTCGGCATCGACTACGCCCTGTTCATCGTCGCCAGACATCAGGACCAGGTTCGCGCAGGCGTGGACCCCGAGGAGTCCGCCGCACGGTCGGTGGGCACCGCCGGATCCGCCGTCGTCTTCGCCGGAGTCACGGTGCTGATCGCCCTGATCGGGCTCGGCTTCGCCGGCATCCCATTCCTCACGACGATGGGCGTCGCCGCGGCCGTCGCCGTCGCGGTGGCCGTCGCGATCGCGGTCACCCTGACCCCGGCATTCCTCGGCTTCCTGAAGGGCCGCGTCGCGGGTCGGGTGCGCACCGAGCGACCGGCGAAGAAGTCGAAGAAGGATGCTGTGCCGAAGGAGCGCCGCCCGTGGATCCTGAGCGAGCGCAGCGAGACGAAGGGCTCCCAGCGCTGGGTCTCCGGCGTCACCAGGCGACCGATCCTCGTCACGATCGCGATCGTGCTGGGCCTGGGCGTCGTGTCGATCCCCGCACTGAGCCTGAACCTCGCACTCCCCAACGCCGGCGTGCTGCCGAAGGGCTCCGAGGCCCGCGTCAGCTACGACCTCACCGCCGACGAGTTCGGCGCCGGTTTCAACGGACCCCTGATCCTCACCGGCACGATCGTCACGTCGACCGATCCGCTGAACCTCATGAAGGACCTCGGCGACGCCGTCGAGAAGATCCCCGGCGTGAAGGAGGTGGCCCTCGCCACCCCGAACGAGACCGCCGACACCGGCATCGTGCAGATCATCCCGACCACCGCGCCCGACGACCCGAGGACCGCCGACCTGGTGCGCGAGCTGCGCTCCCACCACGACGAGTGGCAGAAGGAGTTCGGCATCGACCTGAAGGTCACCGGCTTCACGGCCGTCGCGATCGACATCTCCGATCAGCTCGGAGCGGCCCTGCTGCCGTTCGGCGTCTTCGTGATCGGGCTGTCGCTGATCCTGCTTGCGATCGTGTTCCGCTCGATCTGGGTGCCGATCACGGCCGCCGTCGGCTACCTGCTCTCGATCGTCGCCGCGTTCGGCGTGGTCGCGGCGGTGTTCGAGTGGGGCTGGTTCGCGGATGCCCTGCATGTGGCGCGCACCGGGCCGATCATCAGCTTCATGCCGATCGTGCTGATGGGCGTGCTGTTCGGACTGGCGATGGACTACCAGGTGTTCCTCGTCTCGCGGATGCGCGAGGACTACGTGCACGACCCGTCCCGGGACCGCCGCGAGGCTGCCCGCAACGCCGTGCGCAGCGGCTTCTCGAGCAGCGCGCGGGTGGTCACCGCGGCCGCGCTGATCATGTTCGCCGTGTTCGTCGCGTTCGTCCCCGAGGGAGACTCCTCGCTCAAGCCGATCGCCCTGGGGCTCGCCGCCGGCATCGCGGTCGACGCGTTCCTGGTGCGCATGACGCTGATCCCCGCCGTGATGGCGATCCTCGGCGAGCGCGCCTGGCGCATCCCCCGCTGGCTGGAGCGCATCCTGCCGCACGTCGACATCGAGGGCGAGGCCGTCGAGCGCGAGCGGTCGCTCGCCGCGTGGCCGGGTGACGACAGCATCGTCGCCGCCGACGACCTGACCCTCTCCTCCGCGGACATCTCGGGTGCCCGCCTGCGGCTCGAGCCGGGCGGAGCACTGATCGTCACCGGCGCCCCGCACCGCGCACTGCGCGCGCTGTCGCTCATGGTCGCCGGGCGCCTCAAGCCGGATGCCGGCAGGCTGCGCGTCGACGACCACCTGCTGCCGGGCCGGGCCCCCTGGGTGCGCTCGCGCGTCGGCGTCGTCATGCTCGGCGAGGCGGATGCCGCGGCACAGGTGTCCGAGGCGCTGCGCGGGCGCACGCGCCTGGTCGTCCTCGACGGCGTCGACCGGCTCACCGCCGCGGAGCGCGACCAGCTCGCCGCGCGGCTGCGGGATGCGGGCCCCGACCTCGCCGTGCTCGCGACCGCCGTGGACCCGGCGACCGCGCAGGCGCTGCTGACGGATGCCGGCCGCGGGGCGGCATCCGTGGTGGACCTCTCCTCCTCTTCCGCCGAGACCCCGGCTTCCCGTCCAGACCCCGAGCTGCAGACGTCCGCAACCCGGGGTGTCGACGACAGCACGGGGTCTCGGCAGATCGATTCCTCCTCCGACACGACCGAGGTGACCGCATGACCCTCCCCATCGAACGCGCGCGCTCGCGCCGCCCGATCACCTGGCTGACCCTGATCGGCGTGCTGCTGCTGCCGGCGCTGATCGGCGGCATCCTCGTCACCGCGCTGCAGAACCCGACCGATCGGCTCGAGTCGATGACGGCGGCGGTCGTCAATCTCGACAAGCCCGTCACCATCGACGGCCAGTACACCCCGCTCGGGCGTCAGCTGGCCTCGGGCCTGGTGAAGGGCTCGGATGACGTCGACTCGAACCTCACCTGGGTGATCTCCAACGAGGAGGACGCCGCGAAGGGCCTCGGCGACGGCACCTATCAGGCGGTCGTGACGATCCCGAAGTCGTTCTCGGCCGATGCGACCTCAGCGGGCACCGCCCTGCAGAAGGGGAAGGATGCCCCGAAGCAAGCGAAGATCACCGTCACCACGCCGCCCGACGGCCGCGTCGCAGACGACCTGATCACCAACCAGATCGCGTCCGTCGCGACCTCGACCATGGGCACGATGCTCAGCGAGGCCACGGTCGGCAACGTGCTGGTCGGCTTCACGACGATCGGCGACCAGATCGGGACGGCCGCCGACGGCGCAGCCAAGCTCGCCGACGGCGCACGCTCCGCAGCCGACGGTGCGGCTGCGCTGCCCGACGGGGCGACCAAGCTCGCCGACGGCGCCGACGGCCTCGCCGGTGGCGCGGACAAGCTCGCGGGCGGAGCAGGTCAGCTCGCTGACGGCGCGACGAAGCTGGGCGGGGGTCTCGACACCCTCGCGGCCAAGACGCGCGAGGCCGGATCGGGTGCGACCCAGCTCGGTCAGGGTCTGATCGCCGGTGCGGGTGCGCTCACCGACCCGAAGGGCGACATGCAGCAGCTGGTCGCTGGTGCCGCCGGCTCGAAGGCGATCGCCCAGCAGGTGGCGGATGCCGTCGGCGGAAGCGCCCAGACGATCGGCACCCTCGCGCAGCAGTGCCTGGCCTCCGGAGCATCCGCGGAGTTCTGCGGCAAGCTCGGCTCGGCAGCGGCCGACCTGGGCGACGCCGTGAAGCCCGCCTACACGAGCGCCGGCTACGCGAAGAGCGTTTCGGAAGGCGTTGCGGCGCTGCCTGGCGAGTTCAGCACGCAGTTGCGCACCGCCGGCACCGCAGCCTCCCAGCTGGGCGGCGGTCTCGGGCAGTTGGCGAGCGGCATCGAGCAGTCGGCCGCGGGTTCTCGCGGGCTGGCCGGCGGCGCGTCCGACGTCGGTGACGGCGCCCGTGCCCTGGCATCCGGCGCGACCCAGCTCGGCGACGGGGCGACCGCGCTGGCCGACGGCGCGGGCACGCTCGCGACCGGCATCGACTCCTTGGCGACAGGGTCGAGCGACCTCGCCGACGGTCTGAAGACCGCGTCGACCTCGCTGCCGTCCTTCGACGAGCAGCAGTCCACCAAGCTGGCCTCCGTGATCGCCGACCCGGTGAAGGCATCGGCGTCCGGCGACATGTTCGGCCCGACCGCGATCCCGCTGCTGTCTGCGGTCGTGCTGTGGTTCGGCGCGCTGGCCTCGTTCATCGCGCTGCGCGCGGTGCCGGGTGACGCGCTGACCTCGCGGCGCTCGTCGTTCGGCATGGTACTGCGCGGGTTCTGGCCCGCTGCGGCGCTCGGCGCAGGCCAGGGCGTGCTGGTGGCGCTGATCGTGCAGATCGTCGCCGGCTACGACGCGGCCACCTGGTGGGGCTTCGCCGGGTTCGCCGTGCTCGCAGGCATCGCGTTCGCCGCCGTCAACCAGGCGCTCGTCGCGGTGCTCGGCGGCATCGGGCGCTGGATCAGCGCCCTGATCGGCGTGCTGGCGGTGGCCACCGGACTCATCTCCACGATCCCGGCCTGGCTGGCGGGCCTCGGCGCCGCGATGCCGACGGCCCCCGCGCTCGGCGGCCTGATCATTCCCAACGGTGCCGCGTTCGCGGGACTCGTGGTGTGGGCCGCCCTGTCCCTGGGCGCTGCGACCCTCGCCGTGGCGACGCGGCGCACGACCTCCGCGAACCGCGTCCTCGCCACCGCCTAGCATCCGCCCGCTCGCGGCTCCCCCTCTCCCAGGACAGGAAATGCCGAGGACAGGACGATCTCGCGTGGGATCGTCCTGTCCTCGGCATTCGTCCTGTTCTCAAGGACATGAGACAGCGTGCCTGAACCGATGCCGGGTAGCGTCGACGAATGGCGCGCGACTTCATGACCGACCCCGGGCAGCTGCGAGACCTGGAGGGACAGCAGTACGTCGTTCTGCGTCCCACGGGCGCCGTCATGCGCGAGTGGGACCGGACCCGCGAAGCCGCGCACACGCGACTGGGTGAGACGGTGCGTTACCCGGGCGCCGCCCACGTCACGCTGCGCGGGCTCTACGAACCGGATCGCGTCGACCAGGTGCGGACCGCCGTCGGCGAGTGGGCCGCACAGCAGCATCCGATCGAGATCGTCACCGAGGCCGTCGACTCCTTCCCTGCGCCCTGGCAGATCGTCATCGCGAGGCTCGCGCGCACCCCGTCACTCGTGCAGGCCTATGCGTCCCTGACCGACGCGCTGAATCGCACTGACCTGCGCCGCATCGGCGAGCTGCCGCTGGACGAGTGGACGTTCCACCTGTCGACGGTCTACGCGAAGTCGCTGGATGCCGACGACTGGGAGCGACTGGCATCCGACACCCGACACGACTACCCGGCGCCGCCTGCGGAGACGGTCATCGAGGTCGAGCTCGTCACGTACTCCGACGGCGCCGAGCATCGCGAGGTGATCGCCCTCGGCGACTGAGCCCGGCTGACCGCGGCCTCAACCGCGCTTCGTGACGGTCTTCTTGAGGAAGACCAGGGGCAGCAGCCAGGTGCCCAGCGCGGTGATGATCCAGGCGATCAGGGTAGCGAGAATCCAGGTGGCGACGCCCGTGATGTGCAGGCCGCCCGGGAACAGCGAGGCGATCAGCAGCGCGACGAAGGTGGAGACCAGTCCGATCCCGCCGAGGACCGCGCTGGCGTGCTTGCGCGCGATGTTGAAGATGAACGGGGAGAGCACCGCCTGCGCGATCGTGAACACGATGACCGCGGTCAGGAAGCCGCCCAGCGACAGACCGAATCCGGGCAGGATCCAGGAGCACACCAGCAGGGCGAGAGCGGAGGTCCCCAGCGAGATCGCCGTGCGGATCAGGAAGCGGATCATGCCGCCATGCTAGCGCCCGGCTCAGCTGAGGCCGGAGTAGGCGTGCAGGCCCTTGAAGTACACGTTCACGATCGTGAAGTTGAAGATCACGGCGGCGAAGCCGGTGATCGACAGCCAGGCCGAAGGGGTGCCGCGCCAGCCCCGCGTCGCGCGGGCGTGGATGTATCCCGCGTAGAGCACCCAGATGATGAACGTCCAGGTCTCCTTCACGTCGAAGCCCCAGAACCTGCTCCAAGCGAAGTACGCCCAGATGGAACCTGCGATCAGCGTGAAGGTCCAGAAGATGAAGCCCACCACGGCGAAGCGGTAGGCCAGGTTCTCCAGGCGCACCGTGTCGGGCAGGGTGCGCAGGAAGCCGGGGCCGGCGTTCGCGATGCCCTCTGCGACGCGGCGCTCACGTCGGGACTGCAGCAGCTGCATGACCGAGAGCGCGAAGGCGAGCGCGAAGATGCCGACCGACAGCGAAGCCACGAAGACGTGGATGACCAGCCACACCGACTTCAGCGGGTCGGCCAGCGGCTTCACCTCGACGTAGAAGTACGCGGATGCCGCGCCCAGCAGCACCAGCACGATGCCCGAGATGAACGTGCCCAGGTAGCGCAGGTCGATGCGGGTGAGCATCACCAGGTACACGAGCACGACCAGCAGCGTGCCGGTCATCGCGAACTCGTACAGGTTCGCCCACGGCACGTGGCCGTTGGCGAAGCCGCGGGTCAGGGTCGCCGCGAGGTGGAACAGCCAGCCCAGCACCATCAGGGAGGTTCCGATGCGCGCCATCACGAAGCGCTTCCCGACCGGGGCGTCCACGTCGCCGTCGACCGGCGCCTGCGACACCGTGCCGTCGGACATGACCAGCATCCGCTCCTCGGCCTTCACCGTCGACGAGCGCCGCGCCAGATCGAACGCGTAGGCGATGAAGGCCAGCGCGTAGATGGCGATGGCCGTCCACAGCGTCAGACGCGAGATGGAATCGAGATCGGGCATGTCATGCTCCCTTCACGGGGTGCCGCGAGGCGGCCGCATCGAGCAGCCGCTCGTGCCCGCGGACGAGATCGTCCACGGCTGCGGCGAGAGTGGGGTCCTCGCCGCGCGCGAGGCCAGCGTACTCCAGATGGATGGAATCGTCGGATGCTGTCGCCTTGACCCACATGCGGCGGCGCGGGACGAACAGCGCGAGGCCGAGCCCGGCCAGGGCGAGCAGGGCGAAGACGAGCACCCAGACGACCGAGTCGTCGTGGTGGATCTGCAGCGAGACGTAGCGCTTCACGGACTTGCTGAAGTCCTTGGCGCCCGCGGGCGACTCGTTCTCGAACGTGACCGTGCCGAGGCCGTCGGGCAGGTCCGCGGTCTCACCGGGCTGCAGCTGGATGGACTTCACGTCCGTGCCGCGCCCGTTGAGCTTGGTCATGTCATTGGTGTCGAGCTGGTAGACCGAGACCGGGTTGCCGCCGTCGATGCCCAGGTCGCCCTGGTAGACGTCGAGCGTGAGCAGCGGGAAGTTCAGATCGCCGCGGATGGAGGTGAACGCCCCGCTCTTGAGCTTGGCCGGCGTCGGGTAGAGGAAGCCGACCAGACCGAGCTGCTTCGGCATCCCGTCGGGGATCTTCAGCACGCCCAGCGAGGTCATGTTGTTGTCCTGCGGCAGGAACTCGACCGGTCCACTGAAGACCTCGACGCCCTGCGCGTTGCGCACCGTGATGCTGGGCGCGTAGCCGTTGCCGAGCAGGTAGACGTTGTCGCCGCCGACGCTCAGCGGGTGGTTGACCTCGACGGCCGCCTTGCGCTTCGACCCGTCGGGCTCGCGCACCGTGAGGTTGGCCTTGAAGTTGCCGGCCTGACCGGCGCCGGGGGCTCCGAGCGCCTCGTACGTGACGTCGAAGGAGTCCAGCGTGAGCGCGTAGGGCACGAAGGCGTCGTCGGGCACGAAGCGCCCGCGGTTGATCGAGTTGTAGTCGATCAGGGCGTTCACGTAGGACCTGCCCTCGACGACGACACGCTGCCCGGTGTATGCGAACCCGCCGCCCACGCCGACGGTGATGAGGACGCCGACCAGGGCGATGTGGAAGATCAGGTTGCCGGTCTCGCGCCAGTAGCCGCGCTCGGCCGACACCGACCAGACCCGCCCGCGGTCGTACCGCGCGACGCGGTAGCCGAGCGCCTTGAGCTGCTTCTCTGCGACGTCGATGGACGCCGCTGCTTCCGCATCCGCGGTTGCTGAGCCCGACGAAGCGCCACGGCTGACGGATCGGTGGTCCTCCAGCCGCGCGAGCCGAGCCGGCGTGCGCGGCGGAAGCGCGCGCAGCGCCTTCGCATGGTGCTTGATGCGCGGGATGATGCAGCCGATCAGCGAGATGAACAGCAGGATGTAGACGGCAGAGAACCACGGCGACGAGTACACGTCGAACATGCTGAGCTTGTCCAGGATCGGGAAGAGATCCGGGTTGTCGGTCTTGTACTTCAGCACGCCGTTCGGGTCGGCGGACCGCTGCGGGAACACCGAACCGGGAACCGCGCCGATGGCGAGGAAGAGCAGCAGGATCAGCGCGACGCGCATCGAGGTCAGCTGACGCCAGCCCCACCGCAGCCAGCCGACGAATCCGAGCTTCGGCTGCGTGATGCCGTCGTCGGCGGCGTCCGCCGAGTCGATGTGGTCGGCAGGCCGCAGCGGATCGGACACCGAGGAGGACCCGTCCTGGCCGCCCTTCGTCTTCCGATTCGGAGTGCCCTCAGAGGGGGAGGATGACACTGCTCATCACCGCCCCGATGTTCGACATGATCTGGGTCCACAGGCCGGTGACCATGAGCAGGCCCAGCACGATCAGGAGCGCGCCGCCGATGATGTTGACGGTGCGAATGTGGCGGCGCATGAACGCGGTCGCCGAGGTCGCCCAGCCGAAGCCCAGCGCGACCAGCAGGAACGGGATGCCCAGGCCCAGCGAGTATGCGACGCCGAGCAGGGCCGCACGCCACGGGTCACCCGCGTTGAACGACAGCGCCACGATCGCCCCGAGCGTCGGTCCCGTGCAGGGAGCCCAGCTCAGGCCGAGCGCGATGCCGAGCAGCGGCGCCCCCACGAGCCCCGTCGTGGACTGCACGTGCAGCCGCATCTCGCGCTGCGCGAAGCCGAAGAAGCCCAGGAACACGAAACCCATGACGATGATCAGGGCGCCGAAGATCCGCGTGATCAGGTCGGACCACTGCAGCACGAACGCGCCGAAGGTCCCGCTGAGAGCCGTGATCGCGACGAACACGATCGTGAAACCGAGGATGAACAGCAGCACGCCCAGCAGCAGCCGGCGCCGGTCACCGCGAGCGCTCCCCGCTCCGGTCCCTGAGCGAGCGGAGCGAGACGAAGGGGGCGCCCCGGCCGCTCCTCCGATGAATCCGAGGTAGCCGGGCACGAGGGGCAGGATGCACGGGGAGAGGAAGGACACGAGGCCGGCGAGCAGCGCCAGCGGGATCGCGAGCCAGAGTGCACCGGCGCCGATCACGGCATCCGGATTCACGCCTTCTCCTCGAGGGCGTCGGCGATCAGGGTCGACAGGATCGACGTGCCGTCGATGGGGCCGATGATGCGGGCGGCCACGCGTCCCTTGCGATCGAGCACGAGCGTGGTCGGGGGCGCCTGGATGGGTGCGACCTTGGCGAACGCGAGCTTGGCCTGACCGCTGTCGGCGTCCAGCAGGCTCGGGTAGGTGACGCCGTACTTCTCGGCGAAGGCCTGGGCGGTGGCGGCCTGGTCGTAGATGTTCACACCCATGAACACGACGCCGTCGTCCTTGTGCTTCTGCCACACGGCCTCGAGGTCCTTGGCCTCCACGCGGCACGGGCCGCAGGTGGCGTACCAGAAGTTCACGACGATCACCTCGCCGAGGCTGTCGGCGCTGGAGAACTTCTCGCCCGACTCGGTGGTGCCGCCGAAGACGACGGGCTCACCGCGCTTGTCGGCGGGGATCTCGACGACGCGGAGGTCGTCGGCCGTGTAGGCCTTCTCCTTGCCGTTCAGGAACGCGTCGGTCGCGGGGTCGGGAGCACAGGCGCTCAGGCCCACGGCGAGCGCGCCGGCGAGGGCCCCAGCGCCGATGCGCAGAACATCGCGGCGGGATCGAGCAGGCGAGGACACGCTGGGAATCGTACGCGCGTTTCCTATGGGTGCTCTGGAACGGTGCTATACGCCCGCGGGCACCTTCGCGTCGATTGCGGGATCGAACCCGACCAGCACATCGGCGAGTTCCGCACGGAAGCGCGGACACGTCGAGATGTCGTGCGCCGAGCATCGCAGCGCGTGCTCGGTCATCGCCTTCGAGTGCCGCATCTCGGCCATCCGGCGGTCGAGATCGTCCAGATGGGCCTGCAGCACCTGGTGCCGTCCGGACATGTCGCGTTCGAGCAGATGCGCGATCTGGTCCAGGCTCATGCCCGCCGCCTTGCTGCGCAGCACGACGGCCACGCGCACGACGTCGTCGCGTCCGTAGCGGCGCCGGCCGGCGCCGTCCCTGGCCGGCGAGAGCAGACCGACCGATTCCCAGTGCCGCAGCACATTCGTGGGCAGGTCGAACCGCTCGGCGACCTCGCCGACGGACCACGGACGATCGGAACTTGACTTCATGTTGACATGAAGTCACAGACTGGCGGGGAAAGCAACCCGACCCCAGGAGGATCACCATGCGCGACGTCATCATCATCGGCGCGGGCCCCGCCGGCCTGCAGGCCGCCCTGACCCTCGGACGCATGCACCGCACCGCTCTGCTCGTCGATTCGGGCGCATACCGCAACGGCACGGTGCGCCACATGCACAACGTCATCGCCAACGACGGCACGCCGCCGGCCGACTTCCGCAGGGTGGCACGGGAGCAGCTCGACGAGTACGCCACGGTCGAGGCGCTCGCGGGCACCGTCGATCAGGTGGAGTCCGTCGACGGCGGCTTCGGCGTGACCTTCGAGGACGGCCGGACCGAGAGCGCGTCCCGGCTGCTGCTCGCCACCGGCATGGCCGATGAGCTCCCGGACATCGAGGGGCTGGCGAGCCTGTGGGGGCTGCGTGCCTTCAGCTGTCCGTTCTGCGACGGCCACGAGTTCGCGGGCCGCAGGATCGGCCTGGTCGGCGAGAGCTCGCGTTTCGAGCACCTGGTCCGCCTGCTGCGTCCGATCATCGCGGAGATCGTGGTGTTCGACGGCGAGACGCTGGAGGATGGGCAGCGCCTGTCGCTGCAGGAAGCAGGAGCGGTTATCCATCCGGGCCGCGCGTCCGCGGTCGCGGAGCACGGCGACGGCGTGCGCGTGACCGCCGGCGAAGCCGTCGACGTGGCGGGACTGTTCGTCGCCACGGGGCCCGCGCGTCAGCGCGCGCCCTTCGCCGCGCAGCTGGGTCTCACGATGCTCCCCAGCGGAGCGATCGAGATCGACGACTTCGGCAGGACATCCCGTCCCGGGGTCTGGGCGGCCGGTGACATCGCTCACCGGGCGAGCCTTCCCGGCGCCATGGCATCCGTGCTCGCGGGGGCCGCCGCGGGTCCGCTCGCCTCGGCATCCGTCGTGCAGGGGCTGGCCGGCTGAGCGCTCACACCGCGCCGAGGTCGATCCCGGATGCCGCCGGCTCGGCGTAGTCGATCTCCCGCCACACGTCGCCGACGCGCTCGAAACTCGTGACGCTCGACAGCGCGCAGCGGCGTGTGCGGGGGTCGTGGCGCAGCGGGAGGCCGGCGACCGCGAGGTGCGTGATCCAGATCGGCGCCTGATGGGAGACGAAGACGACGTCCCCGTCATCCGCGGCATCCCACCGCTCGTCCATCGCCGCCAGCATCCGATCCGCGACCGAACGATACGGCTCCCCCCAGCTCGGCACGGAGGGCCGGCGCAGGTGCCACCAGTTGCGCGGGTCGCGAAGCGCGCGCGACATCCGCCTCCCCTCGAACACGTTGGTCGGCTCGATGATGCGATCGTCGAGCGTCGGAGTGAGGTCGAACAGCTCGGCGAAGGGCGCCGCCGACTCCTGCGTCCGCTCCAGCGGTGAGCAGCGCAGTTCGGCGACCGGGCGCCCGAACTGCTGCACGTGCTCGGCGGCGGCGCGCGCCATCGCGCGACCGGCCTCGCTGAGGTGGTAGTCCGGCAGCCGGCCGTACAGCACCCGCGCGGGGTTGTGCACTTCGCCGTGGCGGACGAGGTGGAGTCGGGATGCCGTCACGCACCCACCGTAGCGCGCCGGTCCGTGCAAGTCGGGCGCCACGACACCCCACGTAGACTGGGACGGTCCCTCTTTCCCCGATCAGAAGGAATCCTCCGTGCTTCGCACACACACGGCAGGCTCGCTGCGAGCCGAGCACATCGGTCAGACCGTCACCCTCACGGGTTGGGTCGATCGTCGCCGCGATCACGGAGGCGTCGCGTTCATCGATCTCCGGGATGCCTCGGGCATCGCGCAGGTCGTCATCCGTGACGAGGAGGTCGCTCACCCGCTCCGCAGCGAGTTCGTGCTGCAAGTGACCGGCGAGGTCTCCCGCCGTCCTGCCGGCAACGAGAACCCGAACCTGCCCACCGGCGAGATCGAGCTGATCGCGACCGACGTGGTGGTGCTGAACGAGTCGGCGCCGCTGCCCTTTCAGGTCTCCAGCGGACTGGCCGAGACCGACCCGATCGGCGAGGAGGTGCGGCTGAAGCACCGCTACCTCGACCTGCGTCGGCCGGCACCCGCCGCCGCGATGCGCCTGCGCTCGGACGTCTACAAGGCGATCCGCGACGAACTGCACCGGCGCGAGTTCATCGAGGTGGAGACCCCGACCCTGACCCGGTCGACCCCGGAGGGCGCCCGTGACTTCCTGGTGCCGGCCCGCCTGCACCCGGGCAGCTGGTACGCGCTGCCGCAGTCGCCGCAGCTGTTCAAGCAGCTGCTCATGGTCGGCGGCCTGGAGAAGTACTTCCAGATCGCCCGCTGCTATCGCGACGAGGACTTCCGCGCGGACCGCCAGCCCGAGTTCACGCAGCTCGACATCGAGATGAGCTTCGTCGACCAGGAGGACGTCATCGAGATGATGGAGTCCCTCATCGTCGCGATGTGGAAGACCATCGACGTCGACGTGCAGACCCCGCTCCCGCGGATGACCTACGCCGACGCGATGGCGAAGTACGGCTCCGACAAGCCCGACCTGCGGTTCGGCCTGGAGCTCGTCGAGGCCACCGACTACTTCAAGGACACCCCGTTCCGGGTGTTCCAGTCCGAGTACGTCGGCGCGGTGCTCATGCCCGGCGGCGCCTCGCAGCCCCGTAAGACGCTGGACGCGTGGCAGGACTGGGCCAAGCAGCGCGGCGCGCGCGGCCTGGCGTACGTGCTCTTCAACGAGGACGGCACCCTGGGCGGGCCCGTCGCCAAGAACCTGTCCGAGGCCGAGCAGGCGGGCCTCGCCGAGCTCGTGGGCGCCGAGCCCGGCGACTGCGCGTTCTTCGCCGCGGGCGAGACCAAGGCGAGCCGTGCGCTGCTCGGCGCCGCACGTGTCGAGATCGGTCGCCGCCTGGACCTGCTCGACCCGAACGAGTTCGCATTCACCTGGGTCGTCGACGCTCCCATGTTCGAGCCTGCGGGCGACGCGATCGCCTCCGGCGACGTGGCAGTCGGCTCCGGCGCCTGGACCGCCGTGCACCACGCCTTCACGGGCCCGAAGCCGGAGTTCGAGGACACGTTCGACACCGACCCGGCATCCGCCCTGGCCTACGCGTACGACATCGTCTGCAACGGCTCCGAGCTGGGCGGCGGCTCGATCCGCATCCACCGCGAAGACATCCAGAAGCGCGTCTTCAAGGTGATGGGCATCAGCGAAGAGCAGGCCGATGAGAAGTTCGGCTTCCTGCTGGACGCCTTCAAGTTCGGCGCTCCCCCGCACGGCGGGATCGCGCTGGGCATGGACCGCGTCATGCAGCACCTGACCAAGACCGACTCGATCCGCGAGGTGATCGCGTTCCCGAAGTCCGGCAACGGCTTCGACCCGCTCACCGAGGCCCCCGGCACGATCTCTCCCGAGCAGCGCGCCGAGGCCGGCGTCGACTTCGTCCCGGAGGACGAGCCCGCCGAGGCCTGATCGCACCGGGCCGCTCGTTCGTCGAGACCCCTACCTTCTGCCGAGACCCCTGCGTACGGTCATGGCGGGTTCCAACGGTCGTCGCAACACCCCGAGTTTGGGAGGTTGCGGCGACCGT
>NZ_JBQEPE010000011.1:0-20852 GCF_052056515.1 Microbacterium sp. 22195 | reverse complement strand
CCCCCCCCCCCCCCCCCCCCCCCCCCCCCCCCCCCCCCCCCCCCCCCCCCCCCCCGGTAGACTCGGTTCTCGTGTCAGACACTCCCGAAACACCCCAGATCACCCCGGAGGCGGTGAAGTCCGCCGTCGACGCCGCGCTCGCGGCGATCGCCGCGGCATCCGATACCGCCGAGCTGAAGGCCGCTCGCGCCGCGCACATCGCCGAGGGCTCGCCCCTCGCCGTGCTGAACGCGTCGATGCGCCAGGTCGCCCCCGAGCACAAGGCCGCCTTCGGAAAGCTCGTCGGGCAGGGGAGGGGCCGGGTCTCGCAGGCGCTCGCCGCCAAGGAGACCGAGCTGGCCGAGGCCGAGACCGCTGCGCGCCTGGAGGCCGAGCGCGTCGACATCACGGCGATCGCCTCGCACGCGCGCGTGGGCGCGCGGCATCCGATCTCCCTGATGCAGGAGCAGATCAGCGACATCTTCGTCGGCATGGGCTGGGAGATCGCGGAGGGCCCGGAGCTCGAGCACGAGTGGTTCAACTTCGACGCGCTGAACTTCGACGAGGACCACCCCGCCCGTCAGGAGCAGGACACGTTCTACGTCGACCCGAGCTCCCGCCACCTGGTGATGCGCACGCACACCAGCCCCGTGCAGGTGCGGTCCATGCTCGACCGCGAGGTGCCGATCTACGTGCTGTGCCCCGGCCGCGTCTACCGCACGGACGAGTTCGACGCGACGCACTTGCCGGTGTTCACCCAGTTCGAGGGTCTCGTCGTCGACAAGGGCATCACGATGGCGCACCTGAAGGGCACCCTCGACCACGTCGCCAAGCAGATGTTCGGGGCCGAGGCGAAGACCCGGTTCCGCACCAACTACTTCCCGTTCACCGAGCCCTCCGCAGAGCTCGACCTGTGGCACCCGACCTTCAAGGGCGGCGCGCGCTGGATCGAGTGGGGCGGATGCGGCATGGTCAACCCGAACGTGCTGCGTGCGGCGGGCATCGACCCCGAGGTGTACAGCGGTTTCGCGTTCGGCATGGGCGTCGAGCGAGCGGTGATGTTCCGCAGCGATGTGAAGGACATGCGCGACATGGCCGAGGGCGATGTGCGTTTCAGCGAGCAGTTCGGGATGGTGGTGTGATGCGCGTTCCGATCTCCTGGCTGCGCGAGTACGTCGAGGTGGCGGCGGACGCCACGCCGGAGGACGTCCTGGCATCCTTCGTGTCGGTGGGGTTCGAGGAGGAGGACATCCACCGCTTCGAGATCTCCGGTCCCGTCGTGGTCGGGCGCGTGCTCTCGGCGGAGCCCGAGCCGCAGTCCAACGGCAAGACCATCAACTGGTGCCAGGTGGACGTGGGCGAGGCGAACGGCGGCGTGCGCGGCATCGTCTGCGGAGCACACAACTTCGTCGCCGGTGACAAGGTCGTCGTGACCCTGCCCGGCGCCGTGCTGCCCGGCCCGTTCCCCATCGCGGCTCGCAAGACCTACGGTCACGTCTCCGACGGCATGATCGCCTCGGCCCGCGAGCTGGGCCTGGGCGACGAGCACGACGGCATCATCGTGCTGTCGACGCTCGGCTTGGACCCCGAGGTCGGCACGGATGCCATCGAGCTGCTGCACCTGAACGACTTCGCGGTCGACATCAACGTGACGCCCGACCGCGGTTACGCGTTCTCGCTGCGCGGGGTCGCCCGCGAGTACTCGCACGCCACCGGAGCCGCCTTCCGCGACCCGGCGGAGCGCGACTTCGCCGAGCTGCAGCCGGGGTCCGGCTTCTCCATCTCGGTCGATGACCGGGGCCCGATCCGCGGCAACGTCGGCGCCCGCGAGTTCGTCGCCCGCGTCGTGCGGAACGTCGACCCGTCGCGGCCGACCCCGCCGTGGATGATCGCCAGGCTGGTCCTGGCCGGCATGCGCTCGCTGGGCGTGCTGATCGACATCACCAACTACGTGATGCTCGAACTCGGCAACCCGGTGCACGGCTACGACCTCGACAAGCTGCAGGGCGGCATCGTCGTGCGCCGCGCCGAGCAGGGCGAGCGGATGACCACGCTCGACGGCCAGGACCGCGCGCTGCACACCGAGGACCTACTCATCACCGACGGCTCAGGCCCGATCGGCCTGGCAGGCGTGATGGGCGGCGGCACCACCGAGATGAGCGGCACCACGCGCAACGTGCTGATCGAGGCGGCGACCTTCGACCCGGTCACGATCGCCCGCACCGCGCGACGTCACAAGCTGCCCAGCGAGGCGTCCAAGCGCTTCGAGCGCGGCGTCGACCCGCTGATCCCGTTCGTCGCGGCCCGCCGTGTGGCCGACCTGATGGTCGAGCTCGCCGGCGGCGAGCTGACCGACGAGGGCGGCGCGCTGTTCGCCGACGTCGACATCGCCGGCATCGACCTGCCCCGGGGCTTCGCACAGGGCGTGATCGGCGTCGACTACACCGACGACGAGGTGACCGGCGCGCTGGAGATGATCGGCGGTGAGGTCACTGCGACCGACGGCGGATGGTTCGTCATCCCGCCGAGCTGGCGTCCCGACCTCACCGACAAGTGGACGCTCGTGGAGGAGGTCGCCCGCATCCACGGTCTCGACCGCATCCCGTCCGTCCTGCCGACCCCGCCCTCCGGCCGGGGCTACACGCCGCTGCAGCAGGGCCGCAAGCGCGTGGCGGACGCCGTCGCTGCGGCGGGCTTCGTCGAGACGCCGGCGTTCCCGTTCACCACCGAGGAGCAGAACGATCTGCACGGCTCCGCCAGCGGTGAGCATCTGCCCAGCATCCGCCTGGCCAACGCCCTGGACGGGCAGGCCGCGTACCTGCGTCGCTCGCTGCTGCCCGGATTGCTGCAGACCGCGCACCGCAACATCTCTCGCGGCCTCGTGGACCTGGCGATCTTCGAGACGGGACTCGTGTTCACCCCTGAGGCGGGCGTGACCTACGGCACCGACTTCGTTCCGCCGCTCGCGCAGCGGCCGAGCGATGAGACGCTGGCGCAGCTGAACGCGGCGATCCCGCCGCAGCCGCGGAACATCGCGGTGCTGCTGACCGGAAACGTCACGCCGCGCCAGCCCGGGCGCGCCGCCGAGCACGCGAGCCTGGGCGACGTCCTGCACGCCGTGCAGGTTATCGGCGTGGCGGCCGGCGTCGACATCGACGTGGTCCAGACGCAGCGCGCGGCCCTGCACCCGGGGCGCGCCGGCGCCCTGAGCGTGCGCGGCGAGGAGATCGGCTACGTCGGCGAGCTGCACCCGCAGGTCGCGGCGGACGCCGACCTGCCCGGTCGCGCCGTGGTGCTCGAGCTCGATCTCGACCGCCTGCTCACCCTGGCGGGGGAGCGCGTGGTCGTGGAGTCGCTGTCGACGTTCCCCGCCGCGACGCAGGACGTCTCGCTGGTCGTGGATGCCGCAGTGCCGGCGTCCGAGGTGCGTGCCGCCCTGGTCGAGGGCGCGGGCGAGCTGCTCGAGTCGGCGACGCTCGTCGACGACTACCGCGGCGAGGGCGTCGAGGCCGGTCGCAAGAGCCTCAGCTTCGCGCTGCGCTTCCGGGCATCCGACCGCACGCTGACCGCGGCCGAGGCGACCGAGGCGAAGCTCGCCGGGGTGGCCGTCGCGACCGAGCGCTTCGGCGCCGCGATCCGCGACTGATCCGCATGCAGACGCCGCCGCATTCCGCACCGGGATGCGGCGGCGTCTGCGTAGGCTCGAGGTCATGACCGACGCCGCGTGGCTGCGCAGCATGCGCACGCTCTCCGGGGACGCCCCGGCATTCGACCCCGCCCAGGCCCCGGCCGATCCGGTCGTGCTGTTCCGGGACTGGCTGGCGGAAGCCGTCGCACGCGGCGTCGCCGAGCCGCACGCGATGACGCTGGCGACCGTGGACCCTGACGGGCTGCCGGACTCGAGGACCCTGATCCTGAAGGACTTCGGCGACACCGGCTGGTCCTTCGCCGGGCATCGGCGCTCCGCCAAGGGCATCCAGCTCGCTGCGCATCCGGTCGCGGCGCTCTCGTTCTGGTGGCAGCCGCTGGTCCGCGCCGTGCGGGTGCGCGGCAGCGTGCAGGAGGCATCCGCGGAGGAGTCCGCGGCGGATCTCGCAGCTCGCTCGCCCGCGGCCCGTGCCGGGATCACGGCGGGCGACTGGGTGCTCTGGCGCGTCGTGCCGGAGCGCATCGAGTTCTGGCAGGGTGCGCAGGACCGCGACCATCTTCGGCTGGTGTACCGCCGGGGCGAGCACGGCTGGATCCGCGCGGTCGAGCGTGCGGAGAACGGATCGGAAGAGAAGGAGATGCGATGAGCGACTACCAGGTGACCGAGATCGGCGCGCTGGAGGACTGGCGGGCGTTCCACGGCGGTTTCGACGAGGCGCGCTCGCGCGACGGCCGCCGCGTCGTCGACCACGAGCTGACCATGCAGTACATCGGCATGACGGCGAACGCCCTGGTCCCGGGCGAGGAAGCCGGCTACTGGCATGTGCACGAGAAGGTCGAGGAGCTGTACATCTTCCTCGCCGGACGGGGCCAGATGGGGCTGGACGACGATGTCGTCGACGTGGAGGAGGGCACGGTCGTGCGCGTGGGCCAGGGCGTGTGGCGCACCTGGCGGGCAATGCCGGACAGCCCGGGCGAGCTGCGCTGGCTCTGCATCCGCGCCGGCGGCGAGCACCTTCCGCACATGCCCGACGACAGCCGTCGCGACCCGGACCGTCCGATGCCGTGGTGAGAGCACTGCTCTCGCGCGGGCGGCATCGCATCCGCTGACAGCGGAAGCACTTCCCCCTCGGGCCACCGGGATGCTGTCATGGCGTCATGACTCAGGTGCTGGTGCTCGGCGGAACCGGGTGGTTGTCGGGACGAATCGCGCGGAGGTGGCGGGACGCCGGGGCGCACGTGACCTGCCTCGCGCGGGGCGGACGCCCGGTCCCGGAGGGGACGGTGCTGCTGCGCGGGGATCGCGATGATCCGGCGGTGTACGACCGGCCGGGCGAGCAGCACTGGGACGAGATCGTCGACATCTCCTCCCGGGCACGGCACGTGCGCGAGGCGGTCGCGGCGCTCGGCGACAGCACCGCGCACTGGACCTACGTCTCGTCGATGTCGGCGTACTCCGACGACACGACCGTCGGGCTCGACGAATCCGGGCGACTGCACGAGCCCGCGCAGGAGGGCGACGAGTACGAGTACGGCGCGGAGAAGGTGGCAGCCGAGCAGGCCGTGGGCTCGCTCGGCGAGCGGGCGTTCATCGTCCGGCCCGGTCTGATCGTCGGCGAAGGGGATCCCAGCGACCGCTTCGGCTATTGGGCGGCGGCGTTCGACCGCGCGGGGAGCGACCCGGTGCTGGTCCCCGCGCTCGCCGGCAGGTACACGCAGGTGATCGACGTCGACGACGTCGCCGACCTGCTGGTGAGGGGGAGCAGGCACGGGATCGTCAATGCGATCGGCGACGCCCGGCCGCTCGTCGACGTGCTGAGCCGCATCCGCTCCGCCACCGACCACACCGGGGAGCTGCTCGAAGCCTCCGACGAGTGGCTGCGCGGGCACGACGTGGACTACTGGATGGGAGAGCGCTCCCTGCCGCTCTGGCTCCCCGCCGACATGCCCGGTTTCGCCCGCCGGGACAACGCCGCGTACAAGGCATCCGGTGGTCGCCTCACGCCCATCGACGAGACCATCCGGCGCGTGCTCCAGGATGAGCGCGCCCGCGGGCTCGATCGAGAGCGCCGCGCGGGACTGACCCGCACGGAGGAGCAGGAGCTCATCGGTCAGCTCGTGCGGGCCGACGCCGATCCGGCCGAAGACTGAGCGACCGGAGCCGGGCCCCCGATGGCGGGCGCCGGCGTCACCGGGCGCTCTGCCGGTGACGCCCTTCGCTAGACTCGCGACCAGTGACACGGGGTGCCGCATCCGCGGCTGAGAACAGACCCGTCGAACCTGATCTAGTTCGTACTAGCGAAGGGATGTCGCGAATGAGCGATCCTCTGCGTCCTGCATCCGCCACCGGCCTCGTCAGCGAGGCGGCCGACCTGCTGGGGGCGCTGCGCGCGGCGCCGCCCCTCACCCACTGCATCACGAACGCGGTGGTCACCGGCTTCACCGCCAACGTGCTGCTCGCCGTCGGCGCGGCTCCGGCGATGGTCGACATCGTCGGCGAGGCCGGGATGTTCTCGGGCATCGCCTCGGGCGTGCTCGTCAACCTCGGCACGCCGACACCCGAGCAGCGCGCGGCGAGCCTCGAAGCCGTCGCCGGCGCGAACGCAGTGGGCACGTCATGGGTGCTCGACCCCGTCGCGATCGGGGCGCTGCCGATCCGCACCGCGCTCGCGCACGAGCTCGCGCAGCAGCGCCCGACCGCGATCCGCGGCAATGCATCCGAGATCCTCGCGCTCGCCGGTCTCAGCGCCGGTGGTCGCGGCGTCGACGCGACCGACACGACGGATGCCGCAGCCGACGCCGCCCGCGCGCTGGCGCACCGGCACGGCAGCGTCGTGGCGGTGTCCGGTCCGGTCGATCTCATCACCGACGGCGAGCGTGTGCTGCGTCTGGCGAACGGCGACGAGCTGCTCACCCGGGTGACCGGCGGCGGCTGCGCTCTCGGCGCGGTGATGGCGGCATTCCTCGGCGCCGCCCGCGGCACCGGCGCGGATGCCCTGATCGCCGTCGCGGCGGCGAGCCTCGTCTACACGATCGCCGCGGAGCGAGCGGCGGCACGCTCCGCGGGACCAGGCAGCTTCGCCGTCGCGCTGCTCGACGACCTCAGCGGCCTCCGGCCCGAGGACATCGCCGGCGCGGCCCGCATCGAGGCGGAGGAGCTGTGAACGCCGACCTCTCGCTGTACCTCGTCACCGACCCGACACTGTGCGGCGACCGCGGGGTGACCGAGACCGTGCGTCTGGCCGTCGACGGCGGCGCCCGCATCGTGCAGCTGCGCGACAAGGAGGCGACGGATGCCGAGACCGTGACCCGGCTGATCGAGCTGTCGCGCGTCATCGACGGACGCGCCCTTCTCGTGGTGAACGACCGGCTCGACGCGGCGATCGCCGCCCGCGAGGCCGGCGCTCGCGTCGACGGCGTGCACCTGGGACAGGGTGACGCATCGGTGCTCCGCGCCCGCGCCGAGCTCGGCCCCGATGCGCTGATCGGTCTCACCGCCAACAGTCCTGAGCATCTCGAGGCCGTGCTCGCGCTTCCGGCGGGCACCGTCGACTATCTCGGGGTCGGCGTGATCCGCCCGACCAGCACCAAACCCGACCATCCGCCGGCACTCGGGGCGGACGGCTTCCGCGCGTTCGCCGCCGCCAGCCGGCTGCCGTGCGTCGCGATCGGCGGCGTGGGCATCGACGACATCGAGGAGCTGCGGGATGCCGGCGCGGCGGGCCTCGCCGTCGTCTCGGCGCTGTGCGCGGCCGAGGACCCCGCGCAGCGCGCCGCCGAGTTCGTGAGCCGCTGGCGCGCCGCCGGCGTGCCACGCGTGCTCAGCATCGCCGGCAGTGATCCGTCCGGCGGTGCGGGCATTCAGGCCGACCTGAAGTCCATCGCCGCGAACGGCGGCTACGGCATGGCCGCGCTCACCGCTCTCACCGCCCAGAACACGCAGGGGGTCCGGGGCGTTCACGTGCCGCCGCCTGAGTTCCTGCGCGACCAGCTCGACGCGATCTCGGACGACGTCGTCATCGACGCGGTGAAGATCGGGATGCTCGCGAACACGGAGGTCATCCGCGTCGTCGCCGACTGGCTCGACACCGCGCGTCCGCCGATCGTGGTCATCGACCCCGTGATGATCGCCACGAGCGGCGACCGGCTGCTGGACGCCGAGGCCGAGCGGGCGCTGGGCGATCTGCTGCGTCGCGCCGACGTGGTGACGCCGAACCTCTCCGAGCTGGGCGTGCTGACCGGTCGCGAGCTCGGCGGCTGGGAGGACGCGCTCGCCGCGGCATCCGTGCTCTCCGCCGCGATCGACGCGCAGGTGCTCGTCAAGGGCGGACACCTCGAGGGCGCTGATGCGCCCGACGCGCTCGTCGGACGCGGCCCGATCGTCGAATTCCCCGGTGCTCGCATCGACACCGCGAACACGCACGGCACGGGATGCTCGCTGTCCTCGGCGCTCGCCACCCGTCTGGCGCGCGGCGAGTCTCCCGCAGCCGCCGTCGCCGCATCCCGGGACTGGCTGCGGGAGGCGCTGCGCACGAGCGACGAGCTGTGCGTCGGTCGCGGACACGGCCCCGTCAACCACTTCGCCGGGCTGTGGCGACGCGGCGGCCTCGAGACGGCACCGGTGGCCGAGGACATCCGCTCGGAGTAGTGGCGGAGCATCGCGAGCATCCGGCGCGACATCGACGAGCTCCCGTTCATCCGCGCCCTCGCCGACGGAACCCTCGATCGCGAGCTGTTCCTGACCTACCTCGCCCAGGACGCCCTGTACCTGCGTGAGTACGCGCGCGTGCTGGCGGAGGCCGCCCGTCTCGCCCCCACCCCCGAGGAGCAGGCGTTCTGGGCGGAGTCCTCGCACGGCTCGATCGCCGGTGAACTCGAGCTGCACGCCACCTGGCTGACGCCCGAGACGGGGATCTCGGCTGCGACGTTCGCCGCCGAGCCGAGCCCGGTGAACACCGCCTACCTCGACCACCTCCGGGCCGCCGCGTTCTCCGGCGACTACCCCGTGCTGATCGCGGCGATCCTGCCGTGCTTCTGGCTGTACACGGATCTGGGGCGCCGGCTGCACGCCGGCGACTTCGGCGCATACGCGACCGATCCGCGGCATCCGTATGCCTCGTGGCTGACGACATACGCTGACCCCGGCTTCGCGATCGCCACCGAGCGGGCGATCGGCCACGTCGTCGCGGCAGCCGCGGGTGCCGACGGGGAGCGCAGGCGACGGATGCACCGGGCGTTCGTCGCTGCGGCCGAGCACGAGCGGGCGTTCTTCGATCTGCGCTGAGCCGAGCGGGCGGGGAGCGTGCGGCGGGCGGAGAGTGTGACGCCGCGGATTTGCGGATGCTGCGCGATCGGCGCTACTGTCGCGTCATGCCCTCGGCCGCACACCTCTCGCTGACGCCCCTTCCGGGTGTCGCTCCTGTGCGCCGACGCCGCGCCGGCCGCCGACTCTAGGCGACCCCGCGCAGCCCGTTCCGCGATGGTTCGAGGCCGGAGCCGGTGTCGCCGCCCCGGTCCACTGTCACTGGGTCATGCCCGTCATCGGGCGCGACTCGACCGTTAAGGTAGAACCATGACGTACTCCGTCGCCGTCTCCGGCGCATCAGGCTATGCAGGAGGCGAGATCCTGCGGCTTCTCGCCGCGCATCCCGACATCGAGATCCGCACCGTGACCGCGCACTCCAACGCCGGTCAGCCGCTCGTGCAGCACCAGCCGCACCTGCGCTCGCTCGCGCATCTCACCCTTCAGGACACCACACCCGAGATCCTCGCCGGGCACGACATCGTCTTCCTGGCGCTGCCGCACGGGCAGTCGGGCCAGTACACGGATGCCCTGGGCGAGGTCCCGCTCGTGATCGACGCGGGCGCCGACCACCGGCTCACCTCGCAGGATGCGTGGGACGCCTTCTACGGCGGAGACTTCCACGACCCGTGGACCTACGGCGTCCCCGAGCTGCTCGTGAACGGCGGGAAGCAGCGCGAGAAGCTGCGCGGCGCGACCCGTATCGCGGCGCCCGGCTGCAACGCCTCGACCGTGAGCCTCAGCCTCGCGCCCGGCGTCGCGGCGGACGTCATCGATCCGTCCGACATCGTCACCGTCCTCGCCGTCGGACCGTCCGGCGCGGGCAAGAGCCTGAAGACGCACCTGCTCGGCAGTGAGCTGCTCGGCACCGCCAACCCCTATGCGGTCGGCGGTACGCACCGGCACATCCCCGAGATCCGCCAGGCGCTCGCCGCGGCCTCGGATGCGTCGCCCGATGGCATCCGCATCTCGTTCACCCCGGTGATCGTCCCGATGGCCCGCGGCATCCTCGCCACGTCCACGGCGCCGATCGCCGACGGTGCGACCGACGCGCAGATCCGCGACGCCTGGGAATCCGCGTACGGCGACGAGACCTTCGTGCAGCTGCTGCCCGAAGGCCAGTTCCCGCGCACCGCGGATGTGCTCGGCGCCAACACCGCGCTGATGGGTATCGCCATCGACCGCGCGGCGAACCGCGTGGTCGTCGTGACCGCGGTCGACAACCTCGTCAAGGGAACCGCCGGCGCCGCCGTGCAGTCCATGAACCTCGCGCTGGGCCTTCCCGAGGACCGCGCCCTCACCGTGAACGGAGTAGCGCCGTGAGCGTCACCGCGCCCCAGGGATTCGAAGCAGCCGGCGTCGCCGTCGGCCTGAAGAGCACCGGCAAGCCGGACGTGGCCGTGGTCGTCAACCGCGGTCCCCGCAAGGTGGGAGCGGCGGTCTTCACGAGCAACCGCGCGAAGGCGAACCCCATTCTGTGGTCGCAGCAGGTCATCGCGGACCGCACGGTCGAGGCGATCGTGCTGAACTCCGGCGGGGCGAACTGCTTCACCGGCGCATTCGGCTTCCAGACCAGCCACCTCACCGCCGAGAAGGCGGCGGAGCTCCTCGAGGTGAGCGCGGGAGACATCCTGGTCTGCTCCACCGGCCTCATCGGCACCGGTGACGAGGTGTTCCGGGGCAAGGTGCTCGACGGCGTCGAGCAGGGCATCGCCGCGCTGTCCGCGGACGGCGGCCCGATCGCCGCAGAGGCCATCATGACCACCGACACGGTCTCCAAGACCGCAGTCGTCGCGCGCGACGGCTGGACGATCGGCGCGATGGCGAAGGGCGCCGGCATGCTCGCTCCGGGTCTCGCCACCATGCTCGTCGTCATCACCACGGACGCCGACCTCGAGGCGTCCGAGGCCGACGCCGCGCTGCGCAGGGCGACGAACGTCAGCTTCGACCGGCTCGACTCGGACGGCTGCATGTCCACGAACGACCAGGTGACCCTGCTCGTGAGCGGAGCCAGCGGCATCCGTCCCGACCTGGACGACTTCGACGCCGCGCTCGCCGAGCTGTGCGTGGAGCTCGCGCAGAAGCTGCAGGGCGACGCCGAGGGCGCCAGCCACGACATCACGATCGAGGTCGTGAACGCCGTCACCGAGACCGACGCGGTCGAGGTCGGCCGCTCGGTCGCGCGCAACAACCTGTTCAAGGCGGCGATCTTCGGCAACGACCCGAACTGGGGCCGCGTGCTCGCCGCGATCGGCACCACCTGCGCGGAGTTCGACCCGTACGCCGTCGACGTCACGATGAACGGCATCCGCGTCTGCTCGAACGGCGGACCGGACCGTCCGCGCGAGGAGGTCGACCTGACCCCGCGCGCCACGCACCTGCTGATCGACCTGAAGGCGGGCGACGCCACCGCGACGATCCTCACCAACGACCTGACCCACGACTACGTGCACGAGAACAGCGCCTACGCCTCATGACCCAGCTCCAGGACACCGCGCCCGAGGAGGCCGCCTACAAGGCGGCCACCCTCATCGAGTCACTGCCGTGGCTGAAGAAGTTCCGCGATCAGATCGTCGTGGTCAAGTACGGCGGCAACGCCATGGTCAGCGATGAGCTGCAGGACGCGTTCGCGCAGGACATCGCGTACCTGCGCTACGTGGGCGTGCAGCCCGTGGTCGTGCACGGCGGTGGCCCCCAGATCTCGACGATGCTGGACCGGCTCGACATCCCCAGCGAGTTCAAGGGCGGATACCGCGTCACCAACACCGAGGCGATCAGCGTCGTGCGGATGGTGCTCACCGGGCAGGTCAACCCGCAGCTGGTCGGAAAGATCAACTCGCACGGTCCCATCGCCACGGGCGTGAGCGGCGAGGATGCCGGCCTGTTCGGCGGACGCCGTCGCGGCGTGGTCATCGACGGCCAGGAGGTGGATCTCGGTCGCGTCGGCGACGTGGTGCAGGTCGACCCGACGCCGGTGCTCGACCATCTCGCGGCCGGCCGGATCCCCGTGGTCTCCTCGATCGCACCTGATCTGGATCACCCCGGACAGTCGCTGAACGTGAACGCGGATGCCGCTGCGGCGGCGCTCGCGACGGCCCTCGGCGCCCGCAAGCTGGTGATCCTGACGGATGTCGCAGGCCTGTACGCCGACTGGCCGAACCGCGACTCGCTCGTCTCGCACATCACCGCCGACGCGCTCACCGAGATGCTCCCGGCCCTGGAGTCCGGGATGATCCCGAAGATGCGCGCCTGCCTGGACGCCGTGCAGGGCGGCGTGGACGCCGCCGCCATCATCGACGGACGGGTGCCGCACTCGGTGCTCGTCGAACTGTTCACCAGCAAGGGCATCGGCACGGAGGTCGTCGCATGAGCGACTGGAGCGAGGACGCAGCACACGATCTGATGAGCCTGGGCGGGCGCTTCGCGCTGCTGACCCGCGGCGAGGGGTCCTGGCTGTGGGATGCCGACGAGAAGCGCTATCTCGACTTCCTCGGCGGCATCGCGGTGAACTGCCTCGGCACGGCACACCCGGTGTTCGTCGAGGCGGTCTCGAAGCAGGCCGCGACGCTCGCGCACGTGTCGAACTACTTCGCCAGCCCCGGCCAGCTCGAGCTCGCCGCGCGGCTCAAGCGCCTGGCGGGCACGGGCGCAGCCGGCCGGGTGTTCCTCGCGAACTCCGGCAGCGAGGCCAACGAGATGGCCTTCAAGCTGGCCAGGCTGCACGGCAAGCCCTCCGGCCGCACGAAGATGATCGTCGTGGAGGGGGCGTTCCACGGTCGCACCATGGGTGCGCTGTCGCTCACGCCCAAGGCGACGTACCGCGACCCGTTCCTGCCCGCCGTCCCCGACGTGGTGACCGTCTCGCGCTCGATCGAGAGCCTCGAGGCGGCGTTCGCCGCCGGGGGAGTTGCGGCCATGATCGTCGAGCCCATCCAGGGCGAGGCGGGCGTCGTCGAGCTCCCCGAGGGCTTCCTCACCCGTGCCAGGGAGCTGACGACCGAGCACGACGCGCTGCTCATCCTCGATGAGGTGCAGACCGGTTCCGGGCGCACCGGCGCGTGGTTCGCGTTCCAGCGCGAGGGCATCGTCCCGGATGCCGTGACGATGGCCAAGAGCATCGGCGCGGGCTTCCCGCTGAGCGCCCTCATCACGTTCGGCGCGGCCAGCGAGCTGTTCTACCCCGGCACCCACAACTCGACGTTCGGCGGCAACCCGCTGGCCGCCGCGGTCGCCAACGCCACGCTCGGATTCATCGAGGAGACCGGTCTTCTCGACAACGTCGACGCGCGCGGCGCTCAGCTGCGTGCGGCGGTCGCGGACCTCCCGTTCGTGACCGGCACCACCGGGGCGGGGCTGCTCATCGGCATCCGCCTCTCCGCGCCCGTCGCGGCCGAGGTGCGCGCGGCCGCCCACGAACGCGGCCTGATCATCAACGCCCCCACCGAGGACATCATCCGCATCGCACCCGCGTACACGATCGGCGACGCCGAGGTGGCGGAGTTCCTCACCCTCTTCAGCGCGGCGCTCGACGCCGTCGCGTCCGCACACCCGACCATGGAGACCCCCGCATGACCCGCCACCTGCTTCGCGATGACGACCTGACCCCCGCCGAGCAGAGCGAGGTGCTCGACCTCGCGATCGAGCTGAAGAAGGACCGCTGGTCCAACAAGGCCCTCGCCGGCCCGCAGACGGTCGCCGTGATCTTCGACAAGTCCTCCACTCGCACCCGGGTGTCGTTCGCCGTCGGCATCGCTGACCTCGGCGGCTCGCCGCTGATCATCTCCACCGCCAACAGCCAGCTCGGCGGCAAGGAGACGCCGTCCGACACCGCCCGTGTGCTGGAGCGCCAGGTGGCGGCGATCGTGTGGCGCACCTACGCGCAGTCCGGTCTCGAGGAGATGGCGCGCGGTACGCGCGTGCCCGTCGTCAACGCGCTCTCGGACGACTTCCACCCCTGCCAGCTGCTGGCCGACCTGCTCACGATTCGCGAGCACAAGGGCGAGCTCAAGGGACTCACGCTGTCGTTCTACGGCGACGGCCGCAGTAACATGGCGCACTCCTACCTGCTCGCCTGCGTCACCGCCGGAATGCACGTGCGCATCGCCGCGCCGGATGCGTACGCACCCCGCCCGGACGTGGTCGTCGCGGCCGAGAAGCGCGCCGCGGAGACAGGCGGATCCGTCACCCTGCTCACCGACCCGCGCGAGGCGGCGCTCGGCGCCGACATCGTGGTGACCGACACCTGGGTGTCGATGGGCAAGGAGGAGGAGAAGATCGAGCGGCTCCGCGACCTCGGCGGCTACAAGGTCACCACCGAGATCATGGACCTCGCCGATCCCGAGGCCATCTTCATCCACTGCCTGCCCGCCGACCGCGGCTACGAGGTGGACTCCGAGGTCATCGACGGGCCGCAGAGCGTGGTCTGGGACGAGGCCGAGAACCGCCTGCACGCGCAGAAGGCGCTGCTGGTGTGGCTCCTGGGCAAGCAGGAGGCGGCAGCGTGAGCGAAGCGCACGGCACGAACGAGGGCGCGCTCTGGGGAGCACGGTTCGCGGGCGGTCCGTCGCCCGAGCTCGCCGAGCTGAGCCGCTCCACGCACTTCGACTGGATCCTCGCCCCGTACGACATCGCGGGGTCCCACGCGCACGCCACGGCTCTCGAGGCTGCGGGATACCTGGAGGCGGAGGAGGCGCGCATCATGCACGCCGGCCTCGACGCCCTCGCCGCGAGGATCGCGGACGGCACGCTGCTGCCCGACCCGGGCGACGAGGACGTGCACGGCGCGCTGGAGAAGGCGCTGATCGCCGAGATCGGTCCCGAGGTGGGCGGGCGCCTGCGCGCCGGCCGCAGCCGCAACGATCAGATCGCGACCCTCGTGCGCATGTACCTGATCGATCACGCCCAGGTGATCGCCCGCGACCTGCTGCGCGTCATCGATGCCCTGGTCGCGCAGGCCGAGGCGCACCCGGATGCCATCCTTCCAGGGCGCACGCACCTGCAGCACGCCCAGCCGGTGCTGCTCGCACACCACCTGCAGGCGCATTCCTGGCCGCTGGTGCGCGAGCTCGAGCGCCTGGTCGACTGGCGTCGCCGCGCCGGCTTCTCGCCCTACGGCGGGGGAGCGCTGGCCGGTTCCACTCTCGGTCTCGACCCGGCGCTCGTGGCTCGCGAGCTGGGGCTGGACCGCCCCGCGGAGAACTCGCTGGACGGCACCGCCGCTCGCGACGTGGTCGCGGAGTTCGCCTTCATCGCCGCGATGACGGGCATCGACCTGTCCCGGCTGTCGGAGGAGATCATCCTCTGGAACACCCGCGAGTTCGGCTTCGTCACGCTCGACGACGCGTACTCCACCGGGTCCAGCATCATGCCGCAGAAGAAGAACCCCGACATCGCCGAGCTCGCACGCGGCAAGTCCGGCCGCCTGATCGGCAACCTGACCGGGCTGCTCGCCACGCTCAAGGGCCTTCCGCTCGCGTACAACCGCGACCTGCAGGAGGACAAGGAGCCGGTCTTCGACTCGGTCCGCACTCTCGAGGTGGTTCTGCCGGCGTTCGCGGGCATGATCGCCACGCTGCGCTTCGACACGGCGCGCATGGCCGAGCTCGCACCGCAGGGCTTCTCGCTGGCGACCGACGTCGCCGAGTGGCTGGTCAAGCGGCGCGTGCCGTTCCGCGATGCGCACGAGATCTCGGGTGCGCTGGTGCGCGCCTGCGAGGAGCGCGGGATCGGGCTGGAGGATGCCGATGACGAGCTGCTGCGCTCGGTGTCCGAGCACCTGACTCCGGCCGTTCGCGACGTGCTCTCGATCGAAGGCTCGGTGGCGTCCCGCACCGGCGCCGGAGGAACGGCTCCCGTGCGCGTGGCCGAGCAGCGGGCTGAGCTCGTCGCTCGCACGCAGGCGGCGGCGCACGCGCTGGGTCTCTGATATTCACGGAACATCAGGATTATCCTTATATTCCTGAAATATCAGTGATACGCTGATCGCATGGCAGTCGTCGTGACAGCGGACATCATCGGCTCCCGCAGGCTCCTCGACAGGGGAGACGCGCAGAGCGCCCTCGACTCGGCGATCGCGCAGGTGGAGCGAGATCTCCCGGTGGCGGTCGAGGGGATGCGTCCGACCGTCGGCGACGAGCAGCAGGCCGTCTATCCGACGCTGGAGGCGGCACTCGGGACGATCCTGCTGCTGCGGCTCGCACTGCCCGACGGCGTCGAGTTCCGCTACGGGGTCGGCGTCGGGGAGGTGGGGACCGTCCCCTCCACGGCATCCGATCGGGGGATCTCCGACGGCCCCGGCTGGTGGGCGGCGCGCAGCGCGATCGAGCAGGTGGAGACGCTTCAGCGGCGCACCGCACCGCAGGCGCGGACCTGGATCGTCGCCCATGAGAGCACGGACGAGGTGTCGCCGGACGCTGTCCGCTGGGCGAACGCCTCTCTGCTGACCAGGGACGAGCTGGTCGGAGCCATGAGCGAGCGCACCCGCCGTCTCGCCTACGGCAGATGCCTCTCCCGCACCCAGGCAGAGCTCGCCGCGTCCGAGGGCATCACACAGTCGGCGGTGTCTCAGGCGCTGTCCTCATCGGGGGCGGGCAGCGTCGTCGAGGGGTTCCGGCTGCTCGAACTGACCTGAGGCGCCTGCCCGGACGATCAGGAGTCAGACGAGCGCGAGACGGACGACCGTGCCGACCGCGCCGGCCCAGAGCAGACTGGCCAGGGTGCCGATGATGAAGCGCTCCCTGGCCTCGGCTTCGGCGAGCTCCGGGAACCGGCCGATGCCCTTCACCGCGATGATCGCCGCGATCGCCTCGGGGAAACCCACTGCGATCGCCACCACGGTGCAGATGCGCTCCAGGTAGCCGATGACGGTGCCGCCGCGCATGAGGGTCCGCGCGTGCGCCGGGTCGGCGTCGTGCGATGCGAGGATCACGATGCCGCCGTCCTCGGTCTCGCGCACCCGGTTGCCCGCGGCGATGTCGAGCGCGCGCCGGGTGAACGGATTGCCGCCGACCGTCGCGGCGGCGAACCCCAGCACCGTGATCGGGACGCCCAGCAGAGGCGTCGCCGCCGGAGGCAGGACCACGACGATCGTCAGCGCGGCCGCCACGAGCGCACCGCCGACAGCGGCCAGGACGGTCGACGGCCGGCGCAGCCCCACGAGCGACAGCAGGAGCACCACCAGCAGCACCACGATGATCGCTGAGGCCAGCACTGCGGAGGCGAAGGGGTCCAGGGACGGCATGCCGCCAGCATGGCACGGGCATCCGACGTCACGCGGGAGCGGAGCGCGCGATCCGCGCTGATAGCCTGGAACGCGTGTCGAATCCCGCTCTGACGACCGCCTCCGTGGCGCTCGATCCCACGTTCGAGAACGTGTGGGACGAGCTGCTGTGGCGCGGCCTCGTCCACGTGTCCACCGATCAGGAGGCGCTGCGCGCCCTTCTCGCCGGGGACCCGATCACGTATTACTGCGGGTTCGACCCGACGGCTCCCAGCCTGCACCTCGGCAACCTCGTGCAGCTGCTGCTGCTGCGCCGTCTGCAGCTCGCCGGGCACAAGCCCCTCGGGCTCGTCGGCGGCTCCACCGGTCTGATCGGCGACCCCCGCCCGACCGCCGAGCGCACGCTCAACACCCGCGAGACCGTCGAGGAGTGGGTGGGTCGGCTGCGCGCCCAGGTCGAGCGCTTCCTCAGCTTCGAGGGCGACAACGCCGCGCGCATGGTCAACAACCTCGACTGGACGGCGCCGATGAGCGCGATCGACTTCCTGCGCGAGATCGGCAAGCACTACCGCGTCGGCACGATGCTGAAGAAGGACGCGGTCGCCGCGCGCCTGAACTCGGACGCCGGCATCAGCTACACCGAGTTCAGCTACCAGATCCTGCAGGGCATGGACTTCCTGGAGCTCTACCGCCTGTACGGCTGCGTGCTGCAGACGGGCGGCTCCGACCAGTGGGGCAACCTCACCAGCGGCACCGACCTGATCCACCGCGTCGAGGGCGTGTCCGCGCACGCGATCGGAACGCCGCTGATCACGAACAGCGACGGCACCAAGTTCGGCAAGAGCGAGGGCAACGCGATCTGGCTGGACGCCGAGATGTGCAGCCCGTACCGGATGTACCAGTTCTGGCTCGGGACGACGGATGCCGATGTCGTCGACCGGCTGAAGGTCTTCACGTTCCTGACCCGTGCCGAGATCGAGGAGTACGCGGCCCTGGTCGAGTCCGAGCCGTTCCGTCGTGCCGCGCAGAAGCGTCTCGCGCTCGAGGTGTGCGTGACGGTGCACGGCGCGGAGGCGACGGCCGCCGTGATCGCGGCATCCGAGGCGCTGTTCGGCCAGGGCGACCTGTCCGCGCTCGACGCGGCCACGCTGCGGACCGCCCTCGAGGAGCTCCCGAACGCGACGGTCGCCGCCGGCACTCCGGTCACCGAGGCGCTCGTCGCCACGGGTCTGGTCTCCAGCGTCTCCGAGGCGCGGCGTGCGATCTCGCAGGGCGGAGTCTCGCTGGACGGCGAGCGGGTGGCCGATGACACGGCGACCGTGCAGGGCTCCCTGCCCGGCGGTGTGTCCGTGCTGCGCCGCGGCAAGAAGACGCTCGCGGGCGTGTTCCTCGGCTGACCCGGCGGATCGATGCCCTTCACGCCCAGCCACGCGATCGTCGCGCTGCCCTTCGTGCGCACGCCGTTGGTGCCCGCGGCGATCGCGGTAGGGGCGATGACACCGGACCTGCCGCTCTTCCTGCGCGGACTCGGTCCGTCGTACGGTTTCACGCATTCCACGACGAACATCGTCTGGACGGCGCTGATCGCCCTCGGCCTGCTGGCCGTGTGGCGGCTGGTGCTGCGGCCGGCGCTGGTGCATCTCGTTCCGGATGCCGTCGCCGCGCGTCTTCCGGATGCCTGGCGGCGGACCGGTCGCGACGCGGCGCTCGAGCTGTTCGCATCCCGCGAGAAGCCGGGCTACCCGCTCCTGCTGGTCATCTCGCTGCTGATCGGGGTGCTCTCGCACATCGCCTGGGACCTGTTCACGCACGAGGGCCGCTGGGGCGTCGAGACGATCCCCGCGCTGCAGCAGTCCTGGGGACCGATGCCCGGATACAAGTGGCTGCAGCACGGTTCGAGCGCCGTCGGCCTGCTCCTCCTCGGCGTGTGCGCGGTGCTGTGGCTGCGTCGTCGGGGCATCGTGCGCCGACCGCGGATGCTGCCCGCCTGGGTGCGCTGGAGCTGGTACCTGACGCTCCCGGCGTTCCTGGTGGCGGGGTGGCTGATCGGGCTGTCCGTCCACGGCCCGCTCGGACCCGCGCTCAGCGTGCAGCAGCTGGCCTACCGGACGCTGCCGCTCGCATCGGGCCTGTGGGGGCTGATGACGCTCGCGCTGTGCGTGGTGGTCGTGCTGCTCTCCGCCCGCCGTCGCCCCGCCTGATCACCACTCCGCCTGATCACCACTCCGCCTGATCACCACTCTGGTGTGTCGGCTCCCCACGGTCGAGGAGCGGCGAACCGGACCGGTCCGCCGGCCCAGCGCACGGCGGGCCCCACTGTCATGACGCGGCGCCCGCCGACCTCGAAGTCCTGCGTCCGGACCTCGTGCTCCGGTGCCCGGCGCGGCTCTCCCCGGGGCATCCCGAGCAGTTCGGCGGCCACCCGCCGCAGCGAGGTGCGCACGTACCAGGAGCCGCCGGACTCCGCACGTCGGCACAGGGCCATGGTGATCCCCGCGGCGAGAAGATATCCGGCCGAATGGTCCAGCGCCTGGGCGGGCAGCGCGCCGGGGACCTGCCCGTCGTCCGAGTCCGCCCAGGAGATGCCGCAGTCCGCCTGCACGATGCTGTCGAATCCTCGGGCGGAGTCCTCTCCGGGCCAGGCGCTCAGCTGCGCGACGACGAGCTGCGGATGCCGAGCGGCCAGTGCTCGAGGATCCAGGCCGAGCGTGCGCAGTCCGTCCGGACGGTAGCCGAGCACGATCACGTCGGCGTCGGCGAGCAGTGCATCGAAGCGCTCGCCGTCCGCGGCGATGTCCAGGAGGGCGGTCCGCTTGCCATGACCGGTGTCGAAGTGCTGCCAGCTGATCTCCTCTCGCAGCGGAGGGTCGATTCGCAGCACCACGGCGCCGGCGAACGCCAGGGTGCGCGTCGCGACAGGACCGGCGATCACCCGGGTGAGGTCGAGCACGCGGATGCCGGACAGAGGCGAGGCCGCTGTGGGACGGGGGAGTGCGCGCGGTCGGGAGTCGCCGAGCCGGGACACCTGGATCAGCGGGGTGGTCCGCAGCGCGGCATCCTCGTGCGGGTGCTCCTGCCGTACGGGAACGCAGAGGCCGCCATGCGCCTGGACAGCGGTCATCGCCTGTGCGGACGTCATCGTGCGCAGTACCGAGGCGACCTCGTCGGGGGAGGCGCCGTCCCGAAGGCGGAGGCCGGTGCGGAGGGCGGCCGCATGGTGCGGGTAGTTGCCGTGCGTGCGCACCCAGCCGTCGGCGGTGCGCCAGAACCCGGAGAGCGGAGCGAACCCCTCGATCGCCTCGCCGTCGACGCGCAGGTACCGATCGCTTCGGTACGCGGCGGCCACGAGGTCGGGATCGGGAAGGAGCGGATGCCCGTCGTCGGCCGACGCGATCGCGATCGCGGCCGCGGCGGCTCCGATGCTGGTCCAGGCGAGCTCGCCCACGGCGAGATGGGAGGGCAGCGGTACGGCCGACGCCGCGCCGGCGGGGCGCGTGAGCGCGTCGGCGCGCAGCCCCAGCTCCGCCAGCACGCGGGGGAGGAGCCCGGGATCCTGCGGCCGGAACGGGGTGTCAGTGGTGGGTCCCATAACGCGAGACTACGTCGGCCGGAGTCGCGACACGCCCGGGATACGGGGCTGATTTGCCGGATGCCCGGGATCCACGTAAATTATTACTTGTTCGCCCCAAGCGGTTGAGCGGAAGG
>NZ_JBQEPE010000010.1:0-37643 GCF_052056515.1 Microbacterium sp. 22195 | reverse complement strand
CCCCCCCCCCCCCCCCCCCCCCCCCCCCCCCCCCCCCCCCCCCCCCCCCCCCACCTCTCTGCGTACGGCGCCCGTCAGACGCCCGGCGCAATCCAGGCGGTGGCCTCACCCGCGACGCAGCCGGAGCGCCTCGCGGTACGGTCGGCGTCAACCGCGCGGCATGCCGTCGAGCGCCGGAGCGCGGATATGCTCGCCCTCACATGCTGATTCGCCGAAAGCCGAGGTAAGACATGGAGGTCCTCATCATCATGCTTCCGATCCTTTACGTGGTGGTCGGCGCATGCGTCCTGTACGCGACCGTCCGGTTCGCCATCGTCCACGCCCTCAGACAGGCCCGAGGTGAGGAGCGGATCGAGCGGCGCCTGCCGAACGCAGCCACCTGGCTGGACGACGACGAACGTCGTCTGCTCGATGTGTCGAACGCCTCCCAGGACGGCACGCGCGCCGGCTAGTGCAGCCCGCCGTCGGGAGCTGTGACGCGCCAGGCGTGGAACGGGACCGTGAGTCCGGCGCGCGTGGGCGCGCAGATCATCGGCCCCGCCTCCGCCACCGCATCCGGCGGGAAGGGGACGACGCGGACCAGCTGGAGCTCGCCGCCGTCGACCGAGGCGCGGACGGTGAGCGCATCGCCTGCGCGGCTCACCCGGACGAGGATCCGACGGCCGAGCCAGTCGGGCACCGGGGCGAGCGACCAGTCGGACATGCCGTCGGTGACGACCGCCCCGAGCTGCGGGCGGCCGTCCGCGTACTCGACGCCGGCCTTGATCCAGTGGTCCTCGCGTGCCCGGATGAAGACGCCGGCCTGATCGAACTGCTCGGAGAATGCCGCCGTGAACTCGACCTCGATCGCGCTGTCCCGCGCGAACGGCGCCAGGAGCGCATGCTCGCTGTCGTGCACGAAGCCGTACGAGGTCGTGCGCCAGGCATCGCTGCCCTCCTGCGCCGTGACGAGCAGGTCGGTGCCGTCCTCGACGGCCGCGACCGGATCGTGCGTCCAGCGCCCGTCAGCCCAGGGGATGTCCATTCCTGCTCCTCCGATCAGATCCGTCGTGCCGCATCAGTCGACGAGCAGTGCCGGCTCCTCGAGGATGGACGCCACATCGGCGACGAAGCGGCTCATGCCGTCGCCGTCGACCACACGATGGTCGAACGACCCGGCGACCGTGGTCACCCAGCGCGGACGCACCTCGCCGTCGACGACCCACGGCTTCTGCGCGATGGTGCCCATGGCGATGATGCCCGCCTCGCCGGGGTTGATGATCGGGGTGCCCGCATCCATGCCGAACACGCCGATGTTCGTGATGGTGATCGTGCCGCCCTGCTGGTCGGCAGGCGTCGTCTTGCCCTCGCGCGCCGTGAGCGTCAGCCGGTTCAGGGCACGGGCGAGATCCTTCATGCCCAGGTCCTGCGCGTCCTTGATGTTCGGCACCAGCAGGCCGCGTGGCGTGGCCGCCGCAATGCCGAGGTTCACGTAGTGGCGCACCGAGATCTCGGCGCCGTCGGCCGTGTCCACCCAGGCGGCATTGACCATCGGAGTGCGGCGTGCGGCCCAGATGACGGCGCGGGCCATGATCAGCAGCGGGGAGACGCGGATGTCGGCGAAGTCGGGCGATGCCTTCAGACGCTTGACGAGCTCCATCGTGCGGGTGGCGTCGACCTCCTTCCACACCGTCACGTGCGGCGCGGAGTACGCGCTCTGCACCATGGCCGAGCTGGTCGCCTTGCGCACGCCCTTGACCGGGATCGACTCGGTGCGCCCTTCGTCTCGCTGCGCTCGCTCAGGAACCGGATTCAGCCCGCGGGCGAGGCCGACCGGGGCGGATGCCGGGGCGGGCACGGTCTCCTCGCGAACGTCGCCCCACTCGGGGGTCTGGATGTTGCGGAACACGCTGGCCTGCTCGGCGTGCTTCACGACGTCGTCGCGGGTGACCTCGCCGTCGGCGCCGGTGGGCGTGACCTCGGTCAGCTCGACCCCGAGGTCGCGCGCGAGCTTGCGGATCGGCGGCTTCGCGATCACGCCGACCGAGGAGCGCACAGGACGCTCGGCGGGCTTGCGCCTGCGGGAGGTCGCCCCTCCTCCGCTGCCGTAGCCGACGAGCACCGAGCCGCTGCCCTCATCCTGCGCGGGGGTGGCCGGCGCCGCAGGCGCGGCATCCGGAGCATCCGTGACGAAGGTGATGATCGGCGACCCGACCTCGACCGTGACGCCCTCGCCGACGAGGATCTCCCCGACCGTCCCGGCATGCGGGGAGGGCAGCTCGACGAGCGACTTGGCGGTCTCGATCTCGCAGATCACGTCGTTGATCGCCACGGTGTCGCCGGGCGCGACCTTCCAGGTGACGATCTCGGCCTCGGTGAGGCCCTCGCCGACGTCGGGAAGGGTGAAGGTCTGAGTGGTCATGGTGTGTCCTTCGTGCGACGGGTCAATAGGCCAGTGAGCGGTCGACAGCTTCGAGGATGCGGTCGGCGTCCGGCAGGTAGACGCCCTCGAGCTTGGCGGGCGGGAAGGGCGTGTCGAAGCCCGAGACGCGCAGCACCGGGGCTTCGAGGGCGTAGAACGCGCGCTCCTGCACGGTCGCGGCGATCTCGCTGCCCAGGCTCGTGAACCCGGGCGCCTCCTGCGCGTAGACCATGCGGCCGGTGGAGCGCACCGAGTCGAGGATGGGGCCGTAGTCCACCGGCGAGAGCGAGCGCACGTCGACGACCTCGCAGCTGGTCCCCTCGGCCTCGGCGAGCGCCGCCGCCTGCAGCAGCGTCGTGACCATCGCGCCGTGCCCGACGAGGGTGACGTCGGTGCCTCGGCGCACGATCCGCGAGGAGTGCAGCGGAAGGGCGGAGCCGGCGAGATCCACCTCGCCCTTGGGCCAGTACCGGCTCTTGGGCTCCATGAAGATCACCGGGTCGTCCGACGCGATGGCCTCCTGGATCATCCAGTACGCGTCGTTCGGCGTGGAGGGCGACACCACCCGCAGGCCGGGCGTGTGCGTGAAGTACGCCTCCGGGCTCTCCTGGTGGTGCTCGACGGCGCCGATGTGCCCGCCGTACGGGATGCGGATGACGATCGGCATCGACAGGGCACCCTCGTGACGGTTGGTCATCTTCGCGAGCTGCGAGGTGATCTGGTCGAAGGCGGGGAAGACGAAGCCGTCGAACTGGATCTCGCACACCGGGCGGAAGCCGGCCATGGCCAGGCCGATCGCCGTGCCGACGATGCCGGACTCGGCGAGGGGCGTGTCGAGCACACGCCGGTCGCCGAAGTCGCGCTGCAGGCCCTCGGTGACGCGGAAGACTCCGCCGAGCTTTCCGATGTCCTCGCCCATGAGCAGCACGCGCGGGTCGTCCTCGAGCGCCTTGCGCAGCCCGGCGTTGAGCGCCTTCGAGAAGGGCATGGTCTCCAGGGTCACAGGGCGCCTCCCTCGAACGATGCCTCGTACTGCTCCAGCCACGCCTTCTGCTCGGCGATCAGCGGATGCGGTTCGCTGTACACGTGGTCGAAGATCGCGCCGCGTCCCGGTGCGGGGAGCTCCACGGTGCGGGCACGCAGATCCTCGGCGGCATCCGCCGCCTCGGCATCCACCCCGGCGAAGAACGCCTCGCCGGCGCCGCGCCCCAGCAGGAACGCGCGCATGCGCGCGATCGGGTCGCGCTGCGCCCAGCGCTGCTCCTCGTCGGAGCCGCGGTACTTGGTGGGGTCGTCGCTGGTGGTGTGCGCGCCCATCCGGTAGGTGACCGCCTCGATCGCACGCGGACCGAGGCCGGCGCGCGACTCGTCGAGCAGGGCGCGGGAGACGGCGTAGCTGGCGAGCACGTCGTTGCCGTCGACGCGGACCGAGGGGATGCCGTAGCCGGCGCCGCGGCCGACGAGGGGCACCTTGGACTGGGTCTCGACGGGCACCGAGATCGCCCAGTGGTTGTTCTGCAGGAAGAACAGCACGGGCGCGTCGTAGCTGGCCGCGAACACCATCGCCTCGTGCACGTCGCCCTGGCTGGAGGCGCCGTCGCCGTAGTAGACGACGACGGCCTCGTCGCGCTCGGGGTCGCCGGAGCCGGTCTTGCCGTCGAAGGCGAGGCCCATGCCGTAGCCCGCGGCGTGCAGGGTCTGCGAGCCGAGCACCAGCGTGTAGATGCGGGTGTTGCCGTTCTTCGGGTCTGTCGGGTCCCAGCCGCCGTGCGAGAGGCCGCGCATCAGCTTGATGATGTCGACGGGGTCGACGCCGCGGATGCGGGTGACGACGTGCTCCCGGTAGGACGGGAAGATCGTGTCCTGTCGGCGCGCGGCGTGGGCGGAGCCGACCTGAGCGGCCTCCTGCCCGCGGCTCGGCGGCCAGAGGGCCAGTTGCCCCTGCCGCTGCAGGTTGGTGGCCTGGGTGTCGATGGCGCGGATGATCACCATGTCGCGGTAGAACTGCTCGAGCTCGGCGTCGGTCAGGGCGTCGATGAGCGGCAGGTACTGCTCGGATGCCGGCGACGGAGCGAATGATCCATCCGCTTCCAGGACGCGAACGAGGGGTGTTTCGGTCGTGGTCACGGCTCCACGCTACCCACGTCGGCATGCCCCGTCACGCATAGTTCGGGGGCCCTAGTAAGTGGCCGGGATCTGGATAAATGCTCGCGCTCAGCGCCCGTGCGCCTGCGCGAGCCTCTCGAGAGCCGCGGCGATCGCGTGGCGCGGGGCGGCGAGGTTCATGCGCTCGAAGCCCTCGCCCTCGGGGCCGAACATGGCGCCCTCGTCGAAGAACACCAGTGCCTCCTGCTCGTGGATGCGCTTGAGCTCCTCGTGCGTGCAGTCCAGCGCACGGAAGTCCATCCACTGCAGGTACGTGCCCTCCAGGTCGTAGACGGTCACCTCGGGCATCCGCTCGGCCAGGAACGACCGCACCAGCTCGTGGTTGCCGTGCACCAGGTCGATGAGGCCGTCGAGCCAGCCCGCCGCCTTCGTGTACGCCAGCCGGCACGCCTGGAAGCCCAGGGCGTTCAGCGTGAAGAAGCCGGTGCGGCTCTGCTCGGCGGCGTACTTCTCGCGCAGCTCGGGGTTCGGGATGACGATGTTGCTCGTCGCCATGCCTGCGAGGTTGAAGGTCTTGCTCGGTGCGGTGCACACGATCGTGCGCGCGGCGGCATCCTCGTTCAGCGTGGAGAAGACGGTGTGCTGGATGCCCGGCATCAGCAGGTCGAAGTGGATCTCGTCGCTGATGACGGTGAGGTCGTGGTCGCGGGCGATGCGCCAGATGGCCTCCAGCTCCTCGCGCTCCCACACCCGGCCGGTGGGGTTGTGCGGGCTGCAGAACAGCAGCGCGGTGGTGCGCGGGTCGGCGGCCTTCGCGGCGAGGTCATCGAGATCGAAGCGCCAGCGGCCGTCCTGCTGCACGAGCGGGTTGCGCACGACGACGCGGTCGTTCCCCTCGATCGCGCCGAAGAACGGGTAATACGCGGGTGTCTGCACGATCACGCCGTCGCCGGGCGCCGTCACGGCCCGCACGGCGGTGTTGAATGCGGGGACCACGCCCGGCGCCAGCACGATCTGCTCGCGATCGACCGCCCAGCCATGCCGCTGCCGGAACCATCCGGTCACGGCATCCCAGTAGTCGTCGGTCGCGACGGTGTAGCCGAGAACGACGTCGCCGAGGTGGTCGCGCAGCCCGTCCAGGATCTCGGGGGCGAGCTTCAGGTCGATGTCGGCGACCGAGAACGGCGAGATGCCCGCGGGCACATCGGGATTCGCCGTCAGCATGTGCTGCCACTTGGACGCACCCGTTCCGGTGCGGTCGACGACCGTCTCGAAGTCGTAGGTCATGCACGCACCTGCGCCGCAGCCACGGCGAGCACCTTGTCGAGCGATTCCTCCTCGCCGACGGAGATGCGGATGCCGTCGCCGGAGAACGGCCGCACGATCAGGTCGGCGGCGTCGAAGGCGGCGGCGACCTCGTCGGTGCGCTCACCGGAGGGCAGCCACACGAAGTTGGCCTGGCTGTCCGGCGCGTCCCAGCCCTGCGCACGCAGGCCTGCGATCAGGCGGGTGCGGCGCTCGACGATCACGGAGACGCGCTCGCGCAGCTCCGCCTCGGCGTCGAGGCTGGCGATGGCGGCGCGCTCGGCGGCGCTGGTGACCGACAGCGGGATGCCGGTGGTGCGGGCCGCGTCGAGCACGCGCGGGTGGCCGATCGCGTAGCCGACGCGCAGGCCGGCGAGGCCGAACGCCTTGGAGAAGGTGCGCAGCACGACCACGTTCGGGTGCTTCTCGAACACGCGCTCGGCGAGGCCGTCGACGGCATCCGGAGCGGTGACGAACTCGGCATAGGCCTCGTCGAGGATGATCAGCACGTCCTGCGGCACCCGCTCGACGAACGCGGCGAACTCGGCGCTCGTGACGATCGGGCCGGTCGGGTTGTTCGGCGTGCAGACGATGATCACGCGGGTGCGGTCGGTGACGGCATCCGCCATCGCGTCGAGGTCGTGGCGTGCCCCGGGTGCGAGCGGGACTTGGATGCCGGTGGCGCCGGCCACCAGCGGAAGGCTGGGGTACGCCTCGAAGGAGCGCCAGGCGTAGATGACCTCGTCGCCGACCGACGAGGTGCCGAGCACCAGCTGGTGCAGGATCGAGACGGAGCCGGATGCCACGTGCACGGCGTCGGCGTCGACGCCGAACTTCTCGCCCAGACGGGCGCGCAGCGCCCCGGCGGTCGCGTCGGGGTAGCGGTTGATCGGCGTGGTGTGCGTGAGCGCCTCGAGCACCGACGGCAGCGGCTCGAAGGGGTTCTCGTTGCTGGAGAGCTTGAACGCGTTCGCGCCCGCCTGCTTGCCCTGGCGGTACGGCGGCAGGGCGGCGATCTCGGGGCGGATGCGGGGCAGGATGGGCTCGGTCACGGAATCAGTCTAAGGAGGCGGAACCGGGCGCGGGAACGGCCGGTCATGCCGTGACCCCGCGGCGTCCTCGCAGTCGCTAGACAACCGGCTCCCCACCGCCCGCCGTCCCGTGGGAGACTGTGCAGACCATGCGATTCATCATCCGCGTCGTCATCAACGCCTTCGCCATCTGGGTGGTCACGCTGATTCCCGTGCTGGGAGTCGTCGTGCGGCCGTTCGCGCCGGGCGAGACCCTTCAGCTGGTGCTGACCCTGCTCGCCGTGGCGGCGATCTTCGCCCTGGTGAACTCGATCATCGGCACGATCATCAAGGTCGTCGCTTTCCCGCTCTACATCCTCACGCTGGGCCTCATCTCGTTCATCGTGAACGGCTTCCTGCTGTGGCTGACCGCCTGGATCACCAGCGGCTTCGGCTGGGGGCTGAGCATCGAGTCGTTCTGGTGGGGTGTGGTCGCGGCGATCATCATCTCGATCATCAACGCCGTCTTCGGCGCGATCCTGCGCCCGCAGAAGAAGCGCCCGCGCAGCTGACGCGTGACCGCGCAGCGGATGCCCGTCACGGGCGCACCGCGGTGTAGTCGATGAGCTCCACTGACTCCAGTTCCCGGTGCTGGGCGGCGAGGTGCTCGTTGTACGGATCGAACCGCACATCGTTCGTCTTCATCGCCTCGTCCACCGTCTCCTTGTAGTTGTCGAGGAAGTGCGCGTCGAGGGAGTTGCCCAGCGGCCCCTGCGAGCCCTGCCGGGTGATCGTGAAGCTGTCGGACGACCCCGTGCCACCGAACGAACCGCCACCGCTGAGTCCGCCGCCGACGAGGTCGTCGGGGTGTGTCACCTCCAGCAGCATCTGATCGTCCCGCAGCGACATCTGGCTGGGGTCGGCCACCGCGACGACGACCTTCGTCTCATAGGGCCCGTTCATCGCGAGGTCGTTGGTGGCGAGACCGCCCTGGGAGTAGGTCACGAAGTCGACGCGGTCGCCCGGTTCGGCGCCGGCTTCCTCCAGCGCGGCCGACAGCGCTGCGGATGACGCGGACTTCTCGCGATCGATGTACAGATCCCAGTTCGAGCCCATGTCCCAGGGCTGCTTCGTGCCGGGAACGACCGTTTTCGTCCCTGCGACATAGGCGGTGTACTCGACGCGCCCGCCCGTGTACGTGCGCTTCTCGATTCTGACCTGCGCATCGCCCTGCGGAATGCGGGCGAGCACCTGCCCGAGGTCCCGCGGAACGGTCGCGCCGCTCACACGAGCGGACTCGGTGACCGTCACGGGCGGCGCGGTTCCCTTGAGCGTCGTCCCGAACGGTGTCGTGCCCTTGCCGTTCATCAGTCCGCTTGCGACGACCCCCGCCACGATCGGGAGCAGGATGCCCGACGCCCAGATGCCGGACTGCAGCATCTTCTCGACCGGATGCTCCCCCAGTCCCTCCAACCGGGCATCCGCCCACTTCCGAACGACCTCATCCGCCATGCCGGCGATCCGCGGGTCCGAGCTCAGCAGGACGTCGACCCGCTCCTGCAGGGCGAGCGCCTGATCCGGATGGTTGACGGCGAGCGCCTGCTGCCTGGCACGCAGCTCGGCGAGCTCGAACACATCCGCCATCAGCTGAGTCGACACCGCCGTCTCGGCCGCATGGTCGGCCACCTGCTGCAGGCGACCGGCGTGCGAATGGAGATCCGCCGGCTGCACCCGCAGGGAGGGTCCGTGTATCCCGCTCAGCATGTGCGCCGCGTCCCTGACGGCATCCGCCGATCGACCCACCTCACCCGCGAGCAGCGCCAGGCGCTGCCCCACAGCGCGGAACGCGCCGGAGTCGACGTCGATCGCCCCTCCGGAACCGATGCTCACCCCGTCGCCCATCACATCACCTCCCGTGCGATACGACTCCGCAGGAGCATCAGCTGCGTGTGCTCCCACGTGAGGGTTCGATGCACCTCGTCCAGCACGAGGCGCAGCGCCCGGACGCCCTGGTTCTCCCACCGCGCGTCGTCGACGAGCCGCCCCGCCTCCACCGCGGCATCGCCCACCGCCTCCGCCGCGTCGTCGAGAAGCCTGAGCGCCGAGAACGCCGCCCACAGGTCTTCGCCTGCCAGGCCTTCGGCCGCTGTGATCGTCTGCATGCCTCCAGAGTGCGCGCCCGGAGGCATCCGCCCGCCCCGGAATCCCGCCCGCTGTGGACAACTCCCCATGAACGGCGATTGGGGACGGAAGTCGATACCGGCAGAATGGACGCATGACCGACTCGGATCCCTTCCGCGTCATCTTCGTCTGCACGGGCAACATCTGCCGATCCCCGATGGCCGAGGTGGTGCTCCGCGCGCTCGCCGAGCAGCGTGGGCTCGGCACGCGCGTGCTCTCCCGCAGCGCAGGCACCGGCGACTGGCACCTCGGCGAGCGCGCCGACCAGCGCACCCTGGAGTCCCTCTCCCGACGCGGCTACGACGGCTCGGCCCATCGGGCGAAGCAGTTCAGCGCGGCATCCTTCGCCGAGAACGACCTGATCGTGGCCCTCGACCGCACGCATGAGCGCATCCTCAAGGCCTGGGCGCGCACCGACGACGACGAGGGCAAGGTCACCCTGCTGCGCGCCTTCGACCCGCACGCCTCCAGCATGGACGTGCCCGACCCGTACTACGCCGGCCCGGCGATGTTCGATTCGGTGCTGGCTATGATTGAGACCGCGACGCGTGGCCTCTTCTCGCAGCTCGAACCGGCTGTGCGCGCCCCTCGTACGACGCTCCGCCCGCTGCGGAGCCCCGATCAGGAGGACCTCCCCTGACTTCTCAGCCCGCTCTCCCGCCCCAGCCGCTCAGCCCCCTGGACGGCCGGTACCGCGCCTCCGTCTCCGGGCTCGCCGACTTCCTCTCCGAGGCCGGGCTCAACCGCGCCCGCGTCGAGGTCGAGGTCGAGTGGCTGATCGCCCTCACCGACCGCTCGCTGTTCGGCACGTCTCCCCTGTCGGATGCCGACAAGGAGCGCCTGCGTGCACTGTACCGCGACTTCGGGCAGGCCGAGATCGACTGGCTCGCCGAGAAGGAGGCCGTCACCCGTCACGATGTGAAGGCCGTCGAGTACCTGGTGCGCGACCGGCTGGCGACGCTGGGCCTGGACGCCATCGCCGAGCTCACGCACTTCGCCTGCACCAGCGAGGACATCAACTCCGCCTCGTACGCGCTGACCGTCAAGCGCGCGGTCGAGGGCGTGTGGCTGCCCGCACTGGACTCCGTGATCGCCAAGCTCCGCGAGCTGGCCGTGGAGCACGCGGATGCCGCGATGCTCTCCCGCACGCATGGGCAGCCGGCCACCCCTTCGACCATGGGCAAGGAGCTCGCCGTCTTCGCCTGGCGCCTGGAGCGCGTGCGCGGCCGCATCGCAGCATCCGAGTACCTGGCGAAGTTCTCCGGCGCGACCGGCACCTGGTCGGCGCATCTCTCCGCCGACCCCGACGCCGACTGGCCGACGATCTCCCGCGAGTACATCGAGGGCCTCGGCATCGACTTCAACGTGCTCACCACGCAGATCGAGTCGCACGACTGGCAGGTCGAGCTCTACGACCACGTGCGTCACGCCGGCGGCATCCTGCACAACCTCGCCACCGACATCTGGACGTACATCTCGCTGGGCTACTTCGCGCAGATCCCCGTCGCCGGCGCGACCGGGTCGTCGACCATGCCGCACAAGATCAACCCGATCCGCTTCGAGAACGCGGAGGCGAACCTCGAGCTGTCGGGCGCGCTGCTGAACTCGCTGTCGCAGACCCTGGTCACCTCGCGGATGCAGCGCGACCTGACCGACTCGACCACGCAGCGCAACATCGGCGTCGCGTTCGGGCACTCGCTGCTCGCGCTCGACAACCTCCGCCGCGGCCTGGATGCGATCTCCCTGTCGCGCGACGTTCTGCTGGACGACCTCGACCACAACTGGGAGGTCCTCGCCGAGGCCATCCAGACGGTGATCCGTGCGGAGGTCGTCGCCGGCCGCTCCACCATCACCGACCCCTACGCCCTGCTGAAGGACCTCACCCGCGGACACCGCGTGGGAGCGGCCGAGCTGGCGGAGTTCGTCGAGAAGCTGGAGATCGGGGATGCCGCGAAGCAGCGCCTGCTCGCGCTGACCCCGGCCACCTACACCGGCATCGCCGAGCAGCTCGCGCGCTGAGTCCGAGCCGATGCGCTCCTTCGAGGTCAACGCGGCACGGCTTCCGCAGACGCGCATCGGAAGCCGGTACGCCGTCGCGCAGGTCGACGACTTCCTCGATGAAGCGGCCGCCGCGCTGACGTGCTGGGAGGGCGGCACGCCGTCCGCTCTGCACGCCGACGACATCGTGCACAAGGAGTTCCGGTCGGTCGCCTTCTTCGGCGCGGGGTATGACGCGGATGCCGTGGACGACCTGCTCGACCGGGTCGCAGTACAGCTGCGAGAGTACGAGCCCGGCGCACAGCTGCGGGCCGAGCAGGAGCGGCACGACGAGCGCGAGGTGCGCGGGATGCTCGAGAAGGCGCAGCAGGAGCTCCGCGAGAAGCGCGGCGAGGCCTGACGTACGCTGCACGCGCGGCATGGGTCAGAAACGCATCCCCGCTCGCAGGCCGGATCAGAAATGCACCCCTGCGCGCGATGGCGGGAGCATTTCTGATCCACGCCGCGTCCTCCGCACGGCTCAGGCGTCGACGGGCACCGGATCCCGCGGCATGAACAGCAGGGCGACGAGCGTGATGGCGGCCGTGACCGCAGCGCCGACGAACACCCAGGTGGATGCGGCGATGATCGTCGCCGGATCCTGAGGGCCCGCGCCCTGCGCGATGACGGCGTTCGAGATCGCACCGAGCACCGCCACCCCGACCGCGCTGCCCGCCGAGCGGGCGAAGGTGTTCATGCCGGTGACGGCGCCGCGCTCGCCCCAGCCGACCGACGCCTGCGCGGCGATCAGCACCGGAGCGGACGCCCAGCCCAGCCCGAAGCCGAGCACGAACGCGATGCCCGCGAGCAGGTACACGTTCGGCCAGGGCCCGCTGACCGCCAGCCCGATCGCCGCGATCGTGGCCGTGCACATGCCGATCAGGGCGGTGCGGCGGAATCCGATGCGCAGGTACAGGTGCCCGACATTCGCCGCGGCGAGCGGCCAGCCCAGCGTGAGAGCCGCGACGGCGAGTCCGGAGAGCAGCGGCGCGATGCCGAGCGAGCCCTCCAGATAGGCGGGCGCGAAGCTCGTGACGCCGATCAGCAGCGCCCCGATCCCGAACGACACGATCGTGGTGCTGAGGATCAGGCGTCGTCCGATCAGGGAGAAGTCGATGATCGGCTCGGATGCCCGGCGCTCCACGAACGCGAAGATCACCAGCGCCACCGCTCCCCCGCCGAAGCAGATCGCGCTCGGCGCCGAGATCCAGGCCCACGCACTGTCGCCCTCGAGCAGCCCCAGGATGATGCCGGTGAGTCCGACCGTGAGCAGCGCGGCGCCGCCGAAGTCGATGCGGTGCCGATGGGGCTGCTTCTCCTCGTGGTAGCGGCGCACCAGCATCCATCCGGCGAGCGCGCACAGCGGGATGTTCACGAAGAAGATCCACCGCCAGGCGTCCAGCTGGGCGAAGATGCCGCCGAGTGCGGGTCCCACGACCGAGGCGATGGCCCACACGCTCGCCAGGTAGCCCTGCACCTTGGCGCGCTCGGGGACCGTGTAGATGTCGCCCACGATCGTCATCGACATGGGTCCGACCGCGCCGGCGCCCAGTCCCTGCACGATGCGGAAGATGATGAGCCACAGCATGCTGCCGGCGAATCCGCACAGCACGGAGCCGAGCAGGAACAGCGCGATGCCGAGCAGGATGATCGGCTTGCGCCCGATCATGTCGGCGAACTTCGCATAGATCGGCACGCTCACCGCCTGCGCGAGGAGGTAGACCGAGAACAGCCACGGGAACTGCGTGTACCCGCCGAGATCGCGCACGATGCTGGGCACCGCGGTGGCGAGGATGGTCGCATCGATCGCGATGAGCCCGGTGGCGAGCATGAGCGCGCCGAGGATGGGGCCGCGCTCGGATCGCAGTCCGACTGTGGCGCGATCGACAGAGGCGGTCATAACAGGGTCAAGTCTGCCCCCATGCCCGGTATTCCCGCGTCCGCTTCCGGGAACTCGTCGAGCGCACCGGTTGGCGACGAGTGCACCAGTTGCCTGCGCGGACAAGTGGTGCACTCGTCGGGATCCGGTGCACTCGGTCGCGGATGCGGCGGCGGCACGCGCTCTGGCGCATCGTCACGGACTCGGGGATGCTGGAGGGATCGGATGCGAGGAGGCGGCCATGCGCAAGGATCACCGCTCCGCACGCCTCACCGCCGCGATCGCGGGCATCGCCGCGGTGCTCGCCTTGGCCGGCTGCACGGCGTCATCGACGCCGTCGCCGTCGCAGTCGGAAGGCACGAGCGTCCTGGGCTCAGGGCTGGAGGCGCCCTGGTCGATCGTGGTGCTCGACGACGGCGGCGCCCTCATCTCGCAGCGCGGCGACGGCGAGGTGCTCGAGGTCACCGCCTCCCGCGAACTGCGCACGGCGGGCACCGTGCCCGGCGTCGTGTCCGGCGGCGAGGCGGGGTTGAACGGCCTGGCGGTGCGGGAGATCGACGGCATCCGCTGGCTCTACGCGTACCACGCGACGGAGGACGACAATCGGGTGGTGCGGATGCCGCTCACCGGGAAGGCGGGATCTCTCAGCCTGGACACCGGCCGGGTCGAGGACGTGGTCACCGGCATCCCGCGAGCGGCCAACCACGACGGCGGACGCATCGCGTTCGGTCCGGACGGGATGCTGTACATCGGCACCGGCGACGCCGGCCGGCGCGAGCGCGCCCGGGACCGCGCCTACCTCGGCGGCAAGATCCTGCGGGTCACGCCCGACGGCGAGCCCGCACCCGGGAACCCGTTCGGCACCGCGGTGTACTCGCTCGGTCACCGCAACGTGCAGGGTCTCGCCTGGGACGACACGGGAACCCTCTGGGCGAGCGAGTTCGGACAGGACACCTGGGACGAGCTGAACCGCATCGAGGCGGGCGGCGACTACGGCTGGCCCGACCATGAGGGCAAGGCGGGCGCCGCGGATGCCATCGACCCGGTCGCCGTGTGGAAGCCGGCGGATGCCAGCCCCAGCGGCATCGCGATGGTGGACGGCACGCTGTTCATCGCCGCCCTCCGCGGGGAACGGGTCTGGTCGTTCGACCCCTCGCATCCGGACACCGAGCCCTGGCGGGCGAGGTTTACCGAGGAGTACGGGCGCGTGCGCGACGTCGCCGCGGGTCCGGGCGGCAGGCTCTGGCTGCTTACGAACAACACCGACGGGCGGGGTCAGCCGCGCGAGGGCGATGACCGGCTCGTGCAGCCGGACTTCGTCGAGGGCTGAGCCTCAGGCGCCGGAGGGGTCGGGCCTCTCGGTGCCGTCGATCCCGGCATCCGCCACCGCATCGCCCCCGCGGGACTTCTTCTGCTTGGGGTCGAGGAGCACCGGCTTGTCGATGGTCTTGGTGACGTCGGCAGGGTTGACGGCGAGCATCAGCATCGCGAGCACCAGCAGCGTCACGATGAAGCAGATCCCGCCCACGACGAGGCCGAGGGTGAACGGCGGCAGGTCCTTGTACGTGCCGTTCGCGATGGCGCTGTTCACGCGCGCGGTGAATCCGCCAGTGGAGAAGATCGTGACCAGCGCCGCGAAGACGCCGCACGCCAGGGCGATGCCCAGCAGGTGCAGGGGGCGCAGGATCTCGCGTCGCGTCGGCTTCTGGTCGGTCATGCGTGTCCTCCATGGTCGGCCAGACGGTCCGCGTCGGTGCCGGTCTCGGCATCCGCCGTCTTCTTCGCCCCCGGGGTGAGCCCCGCGATGCCGAGGAAGACCGCGACGATGGCGGCATAGCCGCCGAACAGCCCCACGCCGATGATGATGCTGGTCAGAGTAGAGGTGACGCCGCCGGCGAGCACCGACTCCTGCACGAATCCGGCCGGCACCAGCGCCAGCAGCAGAGCGAGGAGCAGCCCGAGTCCGCCGACGAGCACCGCATCGCGGGCGCCATCGGTGCCCTTCGAGCGGATGCCGGCGATGAGCTCGACGAATCCGGTGGCCGCAGCCCAGGCGATCACGAGGGTGAAGAACAGGCCCTCCGAGCGCAGCCCCGGAATGCCCCCGAACATGCCCGCCGCGAACGACACAGCAGCGATGATGACGGACGGCCAGCGGTGGCCGCTGGGGTGCACGATGATCGCCGCCAGCAGCTGCACGAGGCCCGTGGAGAGCGCGAATCCGGCGAACACCGCCAGCCCGACGGCAGCCGAATGGTCGGGCGAGAAGGTGATCATGACGGCGGCCACAGCCGCCAGGGCGGCACGGGTCAGCTGCACGTTGCGTGCAGTGAAAGTGCGGGTGGCGGCGGGCATGACAGTCCTCGGATCGGTGACCCTGCCAGTCTACGCCGGGAGGCTATGAGCCCACCCGTCGCACGGGCCGGGCGGACCGGGCACTCCCCTGTCGCGCTTCGGCATTCTGCTCTGGGCGGAAGAGGTGGATCCCCGGCGGCCGCCGTGTTTACCGTGGGCCATGGCCTCGATCCTCCCGTTCCCCTCACCCCGCACCCCTCGTCAGCCCGAGCCGCTGTGGCGCGAGCTGCTCGGCGCCGAGCTGCGCCGGCTGCGCCACGAGCGCGGTGACACCCTGACCGAGACCGCCGAGGCCGCCGGCGTCTCGCCGCAGTACCTGTCGGAGATGGAGCGGGGCCTGAAGGAGCCGTCGAGTGAGATGATCGCGGCGGTCGCCGGCGCTCTGGACTCCTCCCTGCTCGAGCTCACCAGCGCGGTGGCGCAGGGCCTCCGGCCCGCCGAGACCGCCGCGCAGCCGGCCACCGGCGGTGCGTTCGCCCTCGCCGCCTGAGGCATCCGGCGGCCCAGCACGCTCAGCATCCGGGATCCGGGAACACCTGCACGACGCGGGAACGGATGCACGACCGGATCGCCCGGATGGTCGTGCATCCGTTCCCCGATCGTGCATCCGTACCGAGCCGGACCCGGGCGCCGACCTGGATGCCATCACCGGATGCCGTCAGCGCGGCGCGAGCACCTGGTCGATGAGCCCGTATTCCAGGGCCGTCTGCGCGGTGAACACCCGGTCGCGATCGGTGTCGGCGCGCAGCGCCTCGACCGTGCGCCCGGTGTGATGCGCGAGCACCTGCTCCATCTCGGAGCGCACGCGCACCACCTCGTCGGCGGCGAGGATCAGGTCGGGCACGGCCCCGCGGGTCTGCGCCGCAGGCTGGTGCAGCACGATCCGGGAGTGCGGCAGCGCCGAGCGCATGCCGGGCGCACCGGATGCCACCAGCAGGGCGCCCACGCCGATCGCCTGGCCGACGCACGTGGTCGTGACGCGTGGGCGGATATGCTGCATGGTGTCGTAGATCGCGAGGGCGGCGCTCGGGTCTCCCCCGGCGCAGTTGACGGAGAGCTGCACGTCGCTGTCGGGGCTGTCCGCGTCCAGGTGCAGCAGCTGGGCGATGATCGTGTTCGCGACGCCGGCATCCACCTCCGTTCCGAGGTAGACGATCCGCTCCGCGAGCAGATGCGAGTAGACGTCCATGATCCGGTCGCCGCGCGGGTTCTGGGCGATCACGTTCGGGATCGTGTAGCCGCTCATCGCGATTCCTCCTTCTTCTCCGTGACGGTGCCGGCGGGTTCGGCACCCAGCCCGATCCGCGTCCGGCGCCGCGGGAGCACATCGGCGAGCGAGGTGACGACGCCGTCGATGAAGCCGTACTCCAGCGCCTCGTCTGCGGTGTACCAGTGGTCGTGCAGCGAGTCCTCGAACACGCGCTCGCGCGGCTGCCCCGTGTCGTCGGAGATCAGGCCGATCACGGTGTCGCGCATGTGCCGGAGGTCATCGGCCTGCACCTCGATCTCGACCGCGGAGCCGCCGATGCCCGACGACCCCTGATGCAGCAGGATGCGCGAGTGCGCCAGCGCCCGCCGCTTGCCCTTCGTGCCCGCCGAGAGCAGGAACTGCCCGGCGCTGCAGGCCAGTCCCAGCGCGACGGTCGCGACGTCGTTGGGGATCGCATGGATGATGTCGCGGATGCCGAGCATGGCCGGCACCGAGCCGCCGGGCGAGTGGATCCAGAGCGCGATGTCGGCCGCCGGATCCTCGGCGGCGAGGCTGAGCAGCTGGGTCATGAGCAGGGTGCCGTTGTCGTCGTCGAGCGGTCCGTCGAGCACGAGGACCCGCTCGTGGAACAGCGCGCGACGCGCCTCGGCGCCGAACTGCGGGATGGGCTTGTCATCGGTCATGGCTCCAGCGTGCGTCCGACGGGTCTCCGCTGTCGCGTGAATCCGCCTCGGGCGGATCCGCTGTCGGCGGAGCAGCGGATGCCCGATCCTCAGCATCCGCACCCTCCTTCTCTTCGTCCGCAGGCCACTGCGACCGTCCGGATGCCGATTCACCTGCTTTCGACATCCGGACGTGCGAGTCGACCTGCGGACGAAGACGATGGCGTCTCCCGGATGCGGGAGAATCGGCTGTGCCCTCGAATTTCCGCTGGATGCGGCTGCGCCCGCAGGAACTCGCCCTCATCGCCATCACGGCGGTCTGGGGCAGCACGTTCCTGCTCGTGCACTGGGCGATGCAGCACTCCGACCCGTGGTTCTTCGTGGGGCTGCGGTTTCTGGTGGCGGGGCTGGTCAGCATCCTGATCTTCCGTCACGCACTGCGCGGAATGCGCTGGACCGACATCGCCGCGGGCGCCTCGATCGGCGTGATGATCTACGGCGGCTACGGCCTGCAGACCCTCGGCCTGCAGACCATCAACAGCAGCACCTCGGCGTTCCTCACGGCGCTGTACGTGCCGATGGTGCCGTTCGCGCAGTGGATCTTCTTCCGCAAGCGCCCGCCCGCCATGGCCTTCCTCGGCGCCGGGCTCGCCTTCGTCGGACTGCTGCTGATCGCCGGACCGGACGCGTTCTCGCTGTCGCTGGGCGTCGGCGAGACGGTGACGCTGATCAGCACCATCCCGATCGTCGGCGAGATCATCCTCATCAGCGTGTTCGCCGGTCGCGTCGACCTGGGACGCATCACCATCGTGCAGCTGCTCACCGCGGGTCTGCTCGGGCTGGCGACCATGCCCTTCGTCGGCGAGAGCCTCCCCGCCTTCGACTGGGCATGGGTGATCGCCGGCGTCGGCCTGGGCGTCGCGAGCTGCATCATCCAGCTGACGATGAACTGGGCGCAGAAGTCGGTCTCGCCCACGCGCGCCACCATCATCTACTCGGGCGAGCCCGTGTGGGCCGCCGTGATCGGGCGCATCGCCGGGGAGCGCCTGCCCGCGGCCGCGCTGGTCGGCGGCCTGCTGGTGGTGCTGGGCATCCTGGCCAGCGAGCTGCGCATCGTGCGGCGCCGCCCCCGCGACGAAGCCCCGCCCGCCTGACGCGCAGGCGGACGGGGCCGGTGCCGCTGACGTCAGGCCGCGGCCAGGGCCCGACGGTGGTTGACGCGGTGCCCGATCCACAGACCCATCGCGATCAGGCCGGCCAGTGCGATGCCCAGCATCCAGGGGAGGGTCGTCGGCGCGGCGCCGGCGGTCGCCGAGGCGAGCTGCATCGAGCCGTCCGCGAGCTTCCCGCTGCCGTCCGCGAGCTGCGAGACGCCACCGGACAGCGTGTCGCCGCCCGAGGCGAGCTTCACGGTGTTCTCCTCGAGAGTCTTCGCGCCGTCGGCGAGCTTGCCGATACCGGTGTTCAGATCGGATGCTCCGGAGCTGAGCTTCGCCGTGCCAGCCGCCAGCCCTGCAGCGCCCGAGTCGAGCTTGATCGCACCCGAGCTCAGCTTCTGCGTGCCCGCGTTGAGTCGCTGCGCGCCGCCCGACAGCTTCTGCAGCCCGGTGGCGAGGTCGTTCGCGCCGCCTGCCAGCTTGACGTTGCCGTCGCGAAGATCGGATGCTCCGGCCGCAAGGATCTGCGTGCCGGACGACAGCTGTGCTGCGCCTCCGGCGAGCCGCGCGTTGCCGGCGGACAGGTCCGCCGCGCCGCCCGCGAGGTGGCCCGCACCCGTCGACAGGTCTGCCGCACCGTCCGCCAGGTTCGCCGTTCCCGTGTGCAGGTCGGCAGCGCCCTTGGAGAGGCCGCCGGCGCCGAGCGACAGGTCGCCCGCGCCCGCCGAGACCTGCGCCACACCGGCCGCCAGCGTCTTCGCGCCGAGAGCGAGGTCGGCGGCGCCGGACGAAAGTCCGACCGTTCCCGGCCAGCCCTGCGCGGCGTCGCCGTTGACCAGCGCCGTCGCTCCGCCCGCGAGGGATGCCGCACCGGCGGATGCTCCGACCAGACCCTGCGCGAGCTGAGATGCGGCAGCCGTGGGAGCGGCCATGCCCTGCACCTGCTGCTGCACGCCCGCGGCCAGCTTGGCGAGCTGCGCCAGCTGCGCATTGTCCGGGTCGGCCGCGGCGAGCGCGGCGAGCGAGTCGGCCAGCTGCTTGGCATTGCCGGGCGCGGAGGCGGCGAGGCCGCTCAGTTGCCGCGCGGTGCCGGGGTCGGCCAGGGTGCGCACCTGGGCGGTGACGCCGAGCGACAGCGTGCCGCTCAGATCGGTGGCGCCGGCGAGCAACCGCTGGGAGATGTCGTTCGCGGCGGCGACGCCGGCGGAGACGCCTGCCGCGCCGGCGGAGACCTGCGCCGCGCCGACGTTCGCCTGTGCGGCGCCCGCCGCCAGCGAGCTCGCGCCCGTCGACAGCTTCTGGGCGCCGGCGGAGACCTGCTGAGATCCGTCGTTCACCAGAGCCGCGCCGCCTGCGACGAGCGAGGCACCGTCGGAGAGCTGCTGTGCGCCACCCGCGACCTGGGCGGAACCCTGGGCGGCACCGGCGGCACCGGCCGCGAGCGCGGAGGCTCCGTCACGGGCATCCGCAGCACCCGCGGCGAGCTTCTGCGCGCCGATGGCCGCCGAGCCCGCACCACCGGAGAGAGCGCGCGATCCGTCGTAGGCCTTGGCGGCACCGGCATCCAGCTCTGCGGCTCCACTGGCGGCCGTCGCCGCGCCGGAGCTGAGCGGACCGGTTCCGTCGGCGAGCTGCTGCGCGCCCGCCGCCGCAGTGAGGAGCCCATCGCTCAGCTGCTGCGCTCCGCCCTTCGAGGATGACGCCCCGTCGGCCAGCGTCGAGGTGCCGTCGGCGAGCTTGCCGGCCCCGCTCGCGAGGGTGTCCGCACCTTCCGCGAGCCGGGTGGTGCCGTCATGCGCCTTGGCCGAGCCGTCGGACAGCTGCGCGGCGCCGGCGGCGATCTGTCCGGTGGTCGCGAAGTACAGGAACACCATCGCTGCCAGCAGGATGCCGAGAACGGTCACGAAGATGCGCATGCCGATGCCGTGCGCGTGAGGGGTACCACTCGTCATTGAGGACTCCTAGGGTAGGGGCGTCGTCGCCACGGGTGAGCGTAGGGGGCGGACACCATCGGACGCCGTTCCTTGCGGTTCGGCACTCAGTGTCATCGCTATTGACGCTCAGTCAATTGTGGACTCCCCACAATCCGCCCATGGGAGAGCCCCGTCTCCGACCCACCCCCGTTCGGGGGTGAACTCCGTCGCGCTTCGGGTCGATGATGGAGGGATCGAGCAAGGGAGCCTGAGATGACACGCGACGCCACCGCCGCCACGAACGCCGTCCGCGAGATGCGCGACTTCCTCTTCGCGCACGGCGACGACTACGACGGTGCCCGCGCCGGGTTCGCCTGGCCGCAGGTGGACTCCTTCAACTTCGCGCTGGAGTGGTTCGACGTGGTCGCGGGCGAGAACCCCGACCGCCCTGCCGTGCAGATCGTCTCAGCCGACCTGTCGGTGCAGAGCTGGAGCTACGGCCGGCTCTCCGAACGCTCGGACCAGGTCGCGAACTGGCTGCGCGACCTCGGGATCCGCCGTGGCGACCACCTGATCGTGATGCTGAACAACACGATCGAGCTGTGGGAGATCATGCTCGCCATCACCAAGATCGGCGCGATCGCCATCCCCACATCGACCCTCCTGTCGGCATCCGACCTGGCCTACCGCATCGACCACGGCCGGGCCCGCGCGGTGGTCGCGCTGGGCGGCCTGGCGGATCGCGTCGAGGATGCCGACGTGCTGCGCATCGCGGTCGGCGACACCGCCCCGGGCGACGCCGCCTCCGGATGGCACGACTTCGCCGCGTCCGCCGATGCCGCCACCGTCTTCGAGCCGGATGGCCCCACTCCGGCATCCGACACCGCCCTGCTGTACTTCACCAGCGGCACCACGAGCCGGCCGAAGCTCGTGCAGCACACGCACGTCTCCTACCCCGTCGGCCACCTGTCGACCATGTGGTGGCTGGGCGTGCGGCCCGGCGACGTGCACCTGAACATCTCCTCGCCCGGCTGGGCCAAGCACGCCTGGTCGAGCTTCTACTCGCCCTTCCTCGCCGAGGCGACCGTGTTCGTCTACAACTACGACCGCTTCGACGCGAACACCCTCATGCAGGTGATGGACACGCACCATGTCTCGACCTTCTGCGCACCGCCGACCGTGTGGCGGATGCTGATCCAGGCCGACCTGTCGAGACTGACGAACCCGCCTCGTGAGCTGGTCGGCGCGGGCGAGCCGCTGAACCCCGAGGTCATCAACCGGGTGCGCGAGGCGTGGGGCAGCACGATCCGCGACGGATACGGGCAGACCGAGATGACCGCGTGCGTGGGCAACTCCCCCGGGCAGGTCGTCAAGGACGGCTCGATGGGTCGGGCACTGCCCGGCTATCCGGTGGTGCTGCTCGATCCCGTCACCGGCGAGCCCGCCGACCACGAGGGCGAGATCGCGCTGGACCTGTCCGAGGCTCCGCTCGGCCTGATGTCGGGGTACTACGAGGATCCGGAGAAGACCGCCGAGTCGCGTGCCGGTGGCTTCCACCACACCGGCGACATCGCCGCACGCGACGCAGACGGGTACCTGACGTACGTCGGACGCGCGGATGACGTGTTCAAGGCATCCGACTACAAGATCTCACCGTTCGAGCTGGAGTCCGCCCTGCTCGAGCACGACCTCGTCGTCGAGGCGGCGGTCGTGCCGAGCCCCGACCCCACGCGCCTGGCGGTGCCGAAGGCGTACGTGATCCTGCACGGTTCCGCAGGCAGCGGAGCGGATGCCGAGCATGCCGCGGCCGCGCAGATCTTCGGCTTCGCGCGGGAGCGGCTCTCCTCGCACCTGTGGGTGCGGATCATCGAGTTCGTGCCGGAGCTGCCCAAGACGATCTCGGGGAAGATCCGCCGCGTGGAGCTGCGCGCACGGGAGGCCGAGCGCGTGGCATCCGGCGACACCACGGGACAGCACCTGGACCGCGACCACCGCTGAGCGCGCGCGGAGCCGCCGCGTGGGTCAGGCGACCGCGACGACGTCCGTGCTGAGCGTGGCCGGGCGCCCTTCGTCTCGCTGCGCTCGCTCAGGAGCTGGAGCGGATGCTGCTGCCGGGGCCTTCGCGGCGGCCGACTCGGCCTCGAGCTCGACGCGCTCCGCCGCTGCTGCGCGGCGCGCGAGCAGCGGGGCGAGGACGACGCGGAGGACCATTCCGGCGATGAGTGCGACGCCCAGGCCGATCGCAGCGACGAAGAACGGCGTCCACAGCGAGGCGAAGGATGCCGAGACGCTGAGCAGCGCGCCGACGATCCACACGCCGATCGCCCCGCCTGCGAGCCCGGCAGCGCCACGAGCGATCGCGAAGGCTGCGACGAGCGCGCAGGCGAGAGCGATGACTGCTCCGGTCACTCCGATCGGCACGAAGACCGACACGAGCGTGTTGGTCAAACCGAGTGTTGACATTCTGACGACCCCCCGTCACGGACACGCATCCGCGTGCTCCTGACCTCAAGGTTACGCGGGTGGATTCGCGGAGTCACTCCCCCTGAAGAACGATTCGGCATCATCCTGAAGGATGACGCGTGAACGCCCGGTGACTCAGCGACGGGTGCGGCGCGGCAGGCGCAGACGGGTCAGGCGCGGCGGCACCACGGGCACGGGCGCGGTGAACACGGCATCCACCACCATCGATCCGTCGGTGGGCCCGATCACCGGGATCGGCGTGGTGAGGGTGGTCTCCAGTGGCGCGACCGGCATCGTGGCGAGGGCGCGATGCGCACTGACGTATGCGGGAGCGAGCAGGGCGACCGCGCCGAGCCAGGCGAGCGGATTGCTCATCGCGACGCCCTCGAAGCCCCACACGGCGCCCAGGGCGAGCGCGGCCACCACACGGGCGATCAGCTCGATCACGCCGGTGACGGTCGGCACGAGCACCCGGCCCAGCCCCTGCAGCACCCCGCGCAGCACGAAGAGCACGCCCAGCAGCACGTAGGTGGAGCCGTTGATGATCAGCATCAGGTGCGCGTAGTGCACGACGCGGTCCGCGCCGTCGCCGACGAACAGCCGCACCACCGGGACGCCGAGCGTGATCATGATCGCGCCGAGCACGAGCGAGGCGATCACCGCCATCCACAGCGCCTGGATCGTGCCCCGGCGCACCCGGTCGGGCCGGCGGGCGCCGAGGTTCTGCGCGGCGTACATCGAGGCGGCCAGTCCCAGGGAGGCCAGCAGCGCAGTGGCCAGGCTGTCGACGCGCGATGCCGCGGTGTAGGCGGCCACAGCATCCGCCCCCAGCGTGTTCAGCGCGATCTGGACGATCAGCGCGCCGATCGCGATGATCGACGCCTGGAAGCCCATCGGCAGACCCAGGCGCAGGTGCTCGGCCAGGTCGGCACGCGACACCTTCCAGTCCGCACGGTGCACGTGCAGCACGGGCACGCGGCGCCACATGTACAGCAGGCAGAGCAGCACCGAGATGGCCTGCGCGACGACCGTCGCCCAGGCGGCTCCCGCGACACCCCACTCCAGCGTGCCCACCATCAGGATCACGAGCCCGACGTTCAGGGCGCAGGAGATGGTGAGGAACACCAGCGGCGTGGTGGAGTCGCCGATCGCGCGGATGATCGCGGCCAGGTAGTTGAAGAACATGATCGTGCTGCCGCCGATGAAGGTCACCTGCGTGAACGCGGTGGCCTCGGCGATCAGCTCGGGCGGGGTCTGCAGCAGCCGCAGGAACGGCTCGGCGATGAGCGGACCCACCACCGTCAGCACCAGGCTGGTGGCGGCGGTCAGCAGCGTGCCGGTGGCGACCGAACGTCGCACGCCGTGGGCATCCGATGCCCCGAACGCCTGGGCCGTCGGGATCGCGAAGCCGCTCGCCAGACCCCATGCGAAGCCGATGACGAGGAAGATCAGGCTGCCGGTCGCGCCGACGGCGGCGAGCGAGTCCACGCCGAGACGGCGGCCGACGACCACGGCATCCACGAACTGGTACAGCTGCTGCACGACGTTGCCGATGAGCAGCGGCACGGAGAAGGCCAGGATGACGCGCCACGGGCGGCCGGTGATGAGGGTGGTAGCCATGCGGGTCCCAGGGAAGCGGGCGGGCGGGGGTGCGGGTGCCGGAGGCGACGACCGGCACCGTGATCGGTCACGGCGCCGGATCGCAGAAGTCTATCGAATCGTTTCGAGCTTGGGAATGCGCAGGAGCGATATCGTGCGGACCGATGCGGGTCCAGGGGCTTGTCCGCGTGCTCACCGAGACGCTAGAGCAGGGGGATGACACGACTGAGACGCAGCGATCCGCACGGGCCGGGACTGAGCCGGGTCCGCCGCGGGCGCGGCTGGGAGTACCGGATGCCCGACGGCACCCGCATCACCGATGCCGCGCTGCTCGAGCGGCTGCGCGCGATGGCCATCCCTCCGGCGTGGACCGACGTCTGGATCAGCCCGCACGAGAACGGTCACGTCCTCGCGACCGGGATGGACGACGCCGGCCGCAGGCAGTACATCTATCACCCCGCCTGGCACGAGCGGATGGCGAGGGAGAAGTTCGATCGGATGCTGCAGCTCGCCGCCGTGATGCCCGGGGTGCGCGCGGGTGTGACGCGTGACCTGCGCCAGGACGGCTTCGGGCGGCCCCGCGTGCTGGCCGGGGCCTTCCGGATGCTCGACAGCGCGCTGCTTCGGGTGGGATCGGAGCAGTACGCCCGGCAGCACGGCAGCATCGGCCTCGCCACGCTCCGCGGATCGCACGCCCACGTCTCGGCGGAGCGGACGGTGGAGCTCGCGTTCCCCGGCAAGAGCGGGCAGGCGTGGGAGTCGCGGGTCGACGATCCCGACCTGGCGTCGCTCGTCGCGGGCCTGAAGAGACGCGGGCCACGAGCACTGCTGCTGAGCTGGCAGGACGGGTCGGCCTGGCATCCGATCCGCCCGGCCGACATCAACGACGACGTCCGCGAGCGCACCGGAGGGGACTTCACCGCGAAGGATTTCCGCACGTTGCACGGCACCATCGTCGCGGCCACGGAGCTGGCGCGGATCGGCCCCCGCGACACGGACAGCGCGCGCCGCCGGGCCGCCTCGGCGGCCATGCGGGCGACCGCCGCCGCTCTGGGGAACACGCCCGCGGTCGCGCGGTCGGGCTACGTCGACCCGCGCGTGCTCGACCTCTACGACGACGGCATCGTCGTGGATCCCGGTCGCCGCGTGGAGCCCCAGCTCGGAGAGCTCATCGGGGACGCGTGAGCGGAGGCATCCACTCTCTCGGGCCAGCGAGGATCCGGACGACGAGGAACGCGCCTGACCGACGGGAACAGGGCCAAGATGGTGATGTGACCGACATCCTCTCCTCGCTGACGAACCTGCCTGCTCCGCAGTTCATCGAGGTGGGTGACGGGGTCGCGGTGGCGACGTACACGTGGGGCGATCCAGATGCGCCGGTGGTCGTGCTCGTGCACGGCTTCGCGTCGAGCACGGCCGACACCTGGCTGCACACCGGGTGGGTGCGGATGCTGGAGCGCGAGGGCTACCGCATCCTCGGCATCGATCAGCGCGGTCACGGGGCGAGCCAGAAGCCGCACGATTCCGCGGGCTACGCGGTCGTGAACCTGGCCCGCGACATCGAGGCCGTGCTCGACACGCACCTCGTCGACGAAGCGCTCTACGTCGGCTACTCGCTGGGCGCCCGTGTCGGCTGGCAGGTGCTGCAGGATCTCGGCGAACGCATCCCTCGCGGAGTGCTGGGCGGCGTGCCGGACGGCATCCCCCTGGATCGCCTCGACGTCGATCAGGTGTGCCGGTACGCCGACGAGGGCATCCCGGTCACCGACCCGGTCACGCAGAGCTACATCCAGCTGGCCGAGCGAGTGCCGGGCAACGACCTGTACGCGTTGCTCGCCCTCGCCGAGGGCATGCGCGCCTCGCGCTCGATCGACCCCGATCCCGCCCACGCGCCGCAGCAGCCGGTGCTGTTCGCCACCGGGTCGGAGGATGCGGTGATCGAGGGTTCACGCCGCCTGGCCGCGGCGGCACCGCAGGCGAGCTTCTTCACGATCCCCGGCCGGCATCACTTCAACGCGCCGGGATCGAAGGACTTCCGGCTCGCCGCACTGGAGTTCCTGCGGGCGGAGTGAGTCCCGCGGTGGTCAGTCCCGCACGTTGCGGGTCATCGCCCGGATGCCGGCGTAGACGGCGAGCGCGACGACGACCACCAGCGCGAGCTTGGCGATGAACCACAGCAGCGAGAACAGGGCGCTGACGATCCACCACGCGATGACGAGGGCGAGGATGGCGCCGAGGATGCTCCAGATCGTGCTCTTGGTCATCGTTCCAGCGTAGAGGAGTCCCGTGATGGCGCCTGATGCCCTCAGCTCCCCGGAGGCCCGTCGAGAACGGTCGGGATGTACTCGAGCAGCTGGGTGCGGTGGTCGAAGGTGCGCGCCTCGACCAGCTCGAGCAGCACATCGGGATAGGAGTCGAAGATCCGGTCCTGTCCGGTCTTCCCGGTGATCACGGGGAAGACGACCACGCGAAACCTGTCGGCGAGCCCCGCGGTCAGCAGCGAGCGGCACAGCGAGATGCTGCCGAGGGTCCGCAGCGGGCGCTCGGAGGTCTCCTTCAGCTCGCGCACGAACTCGATCGCGTCGCCGGGCACGAGGGTGGAGTTCGCCCAGTCCAGCGGCTCGTCGAGGCTGGACGAGAACACATACTTCTGCACGGCGTCGAGGGAGTCCACGCCCTCCGAGCCCTGCGCGGCGAAGGCCGACATCAACCGGTAAGTGGTCGCGCCCATCAGCAGCGGCGCGTCCCGGTCGGGATGCCCGCCGAGCCAGTCCAGGTATTCGGCGCTCTCCAGGCCCCACCACCCCGGCCAGCCCTCGGCGGCGCCGTAGCCGTCCAGAGACATGATGAAGTCGATCGTCAGGGTCTGCATCGGATCCTCCTCGGCACGCGGTCCATGGCGAGACGGCACCCGCCGCACGCCGGTTCCCGGCAGAGCCTACGCTCCGCCGTCCGGCCGGGTAACCCCGATCTGCACCGTAAGATCTGGTTGCGACGGGCAGCCCGTCGGGATGCCGGAGGAGGGCGATGTTCGAGGGGCCCCTGTCGGCATCCGCTTACGAGGTGCTGGGTGTCGCGGCGAGCGCGTCGGACGACGAGCTGCGCCGGGCGTACCGGCTGCGGCTGCGGCAGACCCACCCCGACACCGGCGGTGATGCGGCGCTGTTCATCCGCGTGCAGCGCGCGTGGGAGCACGTCGGGACCCCCGCCGATCGCGCCGCCTACGACCGCGGGCGCGAGGACGTGTCGTGGGGAGCTCCTGCAGCATCCGCTCCCCGGGCCGGGACGCGGCCGCGCACCAAGGCGTACGGTCAGGCGGGCGGCTGGCGGCGGCTGCGCTACCTGCAGCTGATGACCGAGCACCTCGGGCGCACGGTCACGACGCGCGAGATCTACGATCCGGCCGTCGTGCGCGAAGCACCGTGGGAGGCCCGTCGGATGCTGGCCGACGCCCTCGCCGAGGAGAGCACGGCCGCCGCGATCGCCGACCTGGGCATCGGCTTCACCGCATGGAACGACGTGGTGGCGGGAGCGGATGCCGCGCAGAAGCTCGACCATGCGGTGCTCGGGCCCACCGGGCTGTACGGGCTGGCGTCGGAGGACTTCGGCGACTCGGTGCGGTTCCGGCAGGGCGAGGTGATCGGCCGGTCGGTGGGCGGCGGTACACCCGTGGCGGATCTGCTCTCCCGCATCCGTTTGCTGTCCCGCGCTACACGGGTGCGGTTCGCCGGGGCGATCCTGATCCTGCCGGACGACGACCTGGATGAGCCGGTCACCGTGCTGGGCGCGGTGCGTGGCGTGCCCGTCGCGGTCGTGCGGCGCAGCGCGCTGCGCGCGGTGCTGCGGAGCGGCATCCCCGGGGCACGCGCGATGGGCGTGACCGAGGCCTTCGACGTGCGGACACGCCTGACGCAGACCGCGCGCGTGCTCGTGCCCTGAGGGGCTTCCGCGCGCTCGCTGCGTCCGCGCGGCCGTGTTTCAGGACGACGGCGAGGCGGGCGGCGCCTCGTCGGGCGTGGGCGGCTCCGCCTGTTCCGCCTCGGCGGCGGCGACGGCGGCCGCGATGACCGCGGGAGACCATGCCGCGCCCATCACGATCGTGCGACGCGGCGGCCTCCCCGGGGCGGGGTCTGCCGTCGGGTCGGCGTCCATGACGGGGGCTGATCCTTTCGGCGGCACGAGATCGATGCGCGAGCATCCGCTTCCAGACACTAGGAGCAGGCGCTTCACACACTCCCGGGGCGTGTGTGAAGCGGTGTTTCCCATGCAGTACCGTGACGACATGGATGCCGTGAACGACCCGCTGCCCGACCGTCCTGCGCCGGACAACCCGCAGGGCAAGCTCGTGCTGCTGCGGCACGGCGAGACCGAGTGGTCGAGATCGGGCCGGCACACCGGCCGGACCGACATCCCGCTCACCGCGCACGGCGAGGAGCTGGCCCGCGCTGCCGGCGAGCTGGTGCGCGGGTACGACTTCACGCTCGTGCTGAGCTCTCCGCTGCAGCGCGCGCGGCGCACCGCCGAGCTGGCCGGGCTGGATGCCGAGATCGATCCGCTGCTGGTCGAGTGGGACTACGGCGGGTACGAGGGACGCACGACCAGGGACATCCGTGCGGAGCTCGGCTACAACTGGACGGCCTTCGCCCACGGGGTAATCCGCGGCGAGACCCCCGGCGAGACCGTCGAGGAGGTCGCCGCCCGCGCATCGCGCGTGCTCACCCGGGTGCTGCCGGCGATGGCCGACGGCGACGTCGCGCTCGTCGCGCACGGCCACTACCTGCGCATTCTCACCGCGGTCTTCCTGCGCCAGGCGCCGCGGTTCGCGGCATCCATCTCGCTGGACGCGGGCTCGGCGTCGGTGCTCGGCTTCTCGCGCGAGCAGCCGTCGATCCTCGCATGGAACCACGGCCCGGCCCTGCCGCTGGCCCCGTCGGAGTCCTGAGGCGGAGAGCGGATGCCGGTCGGCCATCGGCATCCGCTCGCGCCGCAGATCAGCGCATCCAGGAGGTGCGGCCGAAGCGCTCCCAGCGCTCGGTGACGTGAGCCGTGCCGTCGTCGTCGAGCGCGTAGACCGAACGACCCTCGATGAAGACCCGTTCGACGTGCGCGTCGACATCGAGCGGGTCTGCGGACCACAGCACGATGTCACCGTCGCGGCCGGTCTCGAGCGCGCCCACGCGGTCGTTCAGGCGGAGGATGTCCGCGGGATTCGCAGTGAGCGCCTCGAGGGCGGTCTCGGTCGGCAGCCCCTCGCGCACGGCGAGGATCGCCTGCAGGCGCAGCTGGTCGATCGGCACCACGGGGTGGTCGGTGGTGATGGCGACCTTCACACCGGCCGCGGCGATGAGCGCCAGATTGCCGATCGCGCGGTCTCGCAGCTCGACCTTGGAGCGCGAGGTGAGCAGCGGCCCGAAGATCACCGGGATGCCCTTCTCGGCGAGCACGTCGGCGATCTTGTGCGCCTCCGTGCCGTGATTGACCACGAGCGTGTACCCGAACTCCTCGGCGATGCGGATCGCGGTGGCGATGTCGTCGTGGCGGTGGCAGTGCTGGTCCCAGAGCAGCTCGCCGGCGAGCACGGCCGCCAGGGTCTCCTTGCCGAGATCGCGCTCGAACGGCTCTCCCTTCTCAGCCGCCGCATCCCGCTTGGCGACGTAGACCTGGGCGGCGGCGAACGCATCGCGCAGCACCGAGGCCACGCCCAGGCGGGTGGCCGGGGTCTTGCCCTTGTCTCCGTACACGCGCTTGGGGTTCTCGCCGAGTGCCGACTTCACCGACACGTCGGCGGCGAGCACCTGCTCGTCGACCGTGCGGCCGCCCCACGACTTGAGCGCGACCGTGCGGCCGCCGATGGGGTTGCCCGAACCCGGCTTCACGACCACGGTGGTCACCCCGCCGCGCAGGGCGTCGCGGAAGCCGAGCTCCTCGATGTCGATGCCGTCGATGGCGCGGAAGCGGGAACCGTTGGGGTCGGTCATCTCGTTGGTGTCGTTGCCGCTCCACCCCTCACCGTCCTCGTGCACGCCGAGATGCCCGTGCGCCTCGACGAACCCGGGGAGCACCCAGGATCCGGCCGCGTCGACGATCTCGGCATCCGCGGGAATCGAGGTCTCCGGGCCTCCCACGGCGGTGATCACGCCGTCGGTGACGACGACAGTGCCGTTCTCGATGGGCTCGGAGCTGACGGGGACGATGCGGCCGTTCGTGACGGCGAGGATGTGGGCCATCCATCCAACCTAGGTCGCGGCAGCCGTTCACCGCGGACGCGATGCCGTGCTCGCGGCGGTCGCGCGCAGCATCCGCCTCCGCGACGGGCAGATCATCGCGTGCGTGTCCGACGTCGATGGTTGGATGACGTCATGGAGATCACGACCTCAGCAGACGGAACCGCCATCGCCTTCACCGCCATCGGGCAGGGACGCACGATCGTGATCGTGAACGGCGCGCTGTCGACGGCCGCTGACGCCGCGCCGCTGGCGCACGCGCTGGCGGATGCCGGCTTCCGCGCCGTCACGTGGGATCGCCGCGCGCGCGGCGCCAGCGACGACCGGCCCGGGTCCGGTCCCGACGACGAGGCAGCGGATCTCGCCGCCGTCATCGACGCGGCGGGAGGAGCGGATGCCGTGCTCGGCCACTCCTCGGGCGCGGTGCTCGCGCTGTACGCCGCGTCGCGGGGTGTGCCGACCGGAGCGCTGTTCCTCTCCGAGCCGCCGATCGACTTCGACGGCTCGGGATTCGGTGACGAGCTGCCGGAGAAGCTGCAGGCGCTCGTCGACGCGGGTACGCCGGAGGAGGCGGTCGCCGCGTTCCAGCTGGATGCCGTCGGTCTGCCGGCCGCGATGGTCGAAGCCGGCCGGGAGAACGGCCAGCTCGCGGCGCTCGCGCCCCTGGGTCAGTCGACGGTGTACGACACGCAGCTCACGCTGCGGCTGCGGCAGCCGGATGCTGCGCTGCTCGACGTCGCACGGCCGGTCACCGTGGTGCGCGGCGAGCAGACTTTCCCGTTCCTGATCGGCGCATCGGATCGGCTGGCGGCGGAGGCTCCCGGTGCCGAGCTCGTGATCGTCCCCGAATCGGTCATGCACCGGCCCGACCCCGCGGCGACGGCGAAGGTGATCGCAGAGCGGCTCTGAGCGGAGCGCGACGGCGGCCTCGGCCCGTCGACTCGTGTCAGTGCCCACCGCGCGGCGTGAAGCAGCCGCCGTCCATGACGTAGCCGCCGACCTCGACGGTGAGCGGGTCGTCCGACACCACGCCGAAGATGCAGCCGCCCTCGGGTCCGTTCGCGCTGAACTCCGTCCCGCGTTCGTCGCCGATCATCTGGATGCCGTCGAGCCCGGCATCCTGCAGGGCGGCCTGCACGGAGTCGGGTGAGACCTCACCCTTCGCGCGCAGCTGCTCGAGCGCAGGACGCAGGGCCTCGACCGCCTCCTCGGCTGCCGCCCGGCTCGAGGCCGGCATCTCCATCCGGTCCCGGTAGCGCTCGTTCTGCGCCATGGCGTCGTCCGGGTCGTAGGGCACGCAATCGGGCGGAAGGTCAGCCGCGTCGATCTGCGGGCATGCTCTCGTCGGGGTCGGCGAGGCATTCGGCGCAGCAGCGGGCGCCACCCCGCCGGGTGTCGCGCCGGCGCAACCCGCCAGCAGCAGGGCGACTGCGCTCGCGAGCAGCAGTCCCGTCATCCCCCTCGTGGCGGCCATGCCCCCATCAGAGCACAGCAGCCCGGATGCCGGAACCCCGACCGTGCGATCGGATCAGCGCTGCACGTCGTAGACGAGCTTGACGACGCCGTTGTCGTAGGCATCCGACTCGCGCAGCTTCAGCTTCCTGCGTCCGAGCGCGTCCGACCGGAAGACGCTCTTCCCGCCGGCGAGCAGATACGGGAACATCAGCAGGTTGTAGCGGTCGATCAGATCGGCCTCGCCCAGGCGGGTCGCGAGCTCCGCGCTGCCGTGGATGAAGATGGCGCCGTCGCTCGTCTCCTTGAGTCGCGCCACGTCCTTCGTGCTGCGCAGGATGTGCTGGGAGCCCCAGCCGTCGACGAGGTCGCCTTCGCCGATCGACGTCGAGACGATGTACTTCGGCAGGCCGTTGTAGTCGGCGTGCTCCGCGGACCGGGGCCAGACCGCCGAGAAGGCGTCATAGCTGCGGCGTCCGAACATCAGCGCCGTGGTCTCGGTCAGCTCCTCGCCCTTCAGCGCGTACACCTCGGGCAGGAACGGGGTGTCGAACACCCAGCCGCCACCCGGGTGTCCTTCACGGGACGAGCCGGGCGAGTCGACGATTCCGTCGACGGTGATGAAGCCGGTGTAGACGAGTTCGCAGGTCATGATTCTCCTTGTGGATGCGCCGCCGTGATGCGGTCTCACTCATACGTCGAACGAGAAGGCATCCGATCGACAACCCACGAGGAGATCTTCTCGGCTCAGTTGAAGTCGCCGCCGCCTCCGCCGCCGAAGTCGCCGGGGGCCATGTCCGCGAAACGGGAGTAATGGCCCTGGAACGCGACGGTGATGGTGGCCGTGGGGCCGTTACGGTGCTTGGCGACGATCAGGTCGGCCTCGCCGGGACGCACGTCCTTGTCGTAGGCCGCCTCGCGGTGCAGCAGGATCACCATGTCGGCGTCCTGCTCGATCGAGCCGGACTCACGCAGGTCGCTGATGGCGGGCTTCTTGTCGGAGCGCTGCTCGGCACCACGGTTCAGCTGCGAGAGCGCGATCACCGGCACCTGAAGCTCCTTGGCGAGCAGCTTCAGCGCACGCGAGAACTCCGAGACCTCCTGCTGCCGCGACTCGACGCGCTTGCCGCTGGTCATCAGCTGGAGGTAGTCGATGACCACCAGCCGCAGACCCGCACGCTGCTTGAGTCGACGGCACTTGGCGCGGATCTCGACCAGCGTCATGTTGGGGCTGTCGTCGATGTACAGCGGGGCGTCGTTGATGCGCCCACGCGTCGCGGCGACCGTCGTCCAGTCGCGTGGGTCGAGCGTGCCCTTGCGCATGTTCTGCAGCGGGATCGCGCCTTCGGCACTGAGCAGGCGCATCGCGATCTCGCTGCGCCCCATCTCGAGCGAGAAGAAGATCGACGGCTCGTTGTGGCCGATGGATGCCGCACGGGCGAAGTCGAGCGCGAGCGTGGACTTGCCCATGGCGGGACGTGCGGCGATGACGATCATCTGACCGCCGTGCAGTCCGTTGGTCAGCTCATCGAGTTCACGGAACCCGGTCGGGATGCCGGTCATCGTGCCGTCACGGCCGTTGGCCGCCTCGATCTCCTCCACCGCCGCGTCGACGGCGATCGTGAGAGGCACGTAGTCCTCGGCGGTCTCGGACCCGGTGACCGAGTAGATCTCGGCCTGGGCGTTGTTGACGATGTCCGTCGCATCGCCCTCACCCGCGTAGCCGAGCTGCACGATGCGCGTGCCGGCGTCCACCAGACGACGCAGGATCGCACGCTCGGAGACGATGCCCGCGTAATAGCCTGCGTTCGCCGCGGTGGGCACGATCGAGGTGAGGGTGTGCAGGTAGTCGGCGCCGCCGGCCCTGCCGAGCTCCCCTGTCTTGATCAGCTCGTCGGTGACGGCGACGACATCCGTCGGCTCGCCGTGCGAGTACAGCGAGAGGATGGCCTCGAAGATCAGCTCGTGCTTGGGAACGTAGAAGTCGGCGCCCTTGAGCGTCTCGATGACATCGGCGACGGCGTCCTTCGAGAGCATCATGCCGCCCAGCGCGCTCTGCTCGGCGAGCAGGTCGTGCGGAGGGGTCCGCTCAGGCGGGCGCGATCCGCCCAGACGCTCGTCAGAGATATCCGCGATCGACACTCGTGCTCCTCCCCCGCCGGTGGCGACTGATGGCACCTTCTCGGCAAACACGACCGGAGTGGATCCGGCCCGCTCGCACAGCGAACCACGAGTCACCGACATCCGGTCTCCACCAAGTTAGGAGCCGCTCCATCCCCGTGCAAGGCACCCTGTGGATAACTTTGTGGAGAGTGTGCGGACAACTCGGGAGTGTCTGTGCAGAACCCCTGTGGAGAACTCGGTGGAGAGATACATCTTCGAGGTTGGATATACCGCTTGATCAGGACTATCTTCATTCACACCCTTGTGGATGAGATTCGACTTCAATGCCAGATTTAAGGTTGACGGCTGGTTACGGGCATGTGCAGAACCTGGGGAAAGTCAAGTCTTGATCTTCCCGCGCGCGCCGGGTTTGTAGAGGATCTCCTCCCGTGTGGACATCCGCCCCCGCACGGGGTATCGTCACAGCGATCGTGTTGCGCGAAATATCGGCGCGACATGCTCCGGGGAAGGAACCACGTGCGGTCAGCGCTCGCCGACTACCGCAGCGCCCGTGTTTGGCTGCTGTGCGGGTTCGGCGCGCTCTTGTGGGCCGCTCTGACCGTCCTTCTCGGCGGTTCCGTGGCCCACGCAGCCTCCGATTCGCCGCATCCGCCGCAGTCCGCATCGTCGTCGTCCGCCCAGCATCCGTTGCACGGCGCATCCGGCCCGCATGCGATGAACGCGCCCGCGCCGGTGTCGCTCCCCGCAGCGGCTGCGGACCTCCCCGCTGGGGCTAAGGACATCGTGCAGCAGGTCCGCGAGCAGGTCGCGGTCATCGTGCAGCAACCGGCCCAGAGCCAGCCCGCCGCTCCACAGGTGCACCAGCCGGCAGCATCCGCGCCGAAGCCGCATCAGTCCGCAGCATCCCCGCAGAAGCCGGCACAGGTCGAGAAGCCCGTCCAGGCCCAGCCATCGCAGATGCGCCAGCAGACCGCGCAGGCCCCGGTACGCGGTCAGGTGCCGGTCCGGCTTCAGAAGGCCGCTGCTGCGCTCCCGACGTCCCTGCAGCGGCTGGCGGACCCCGCACAGACGTCTGACCCGACAGCGGACTTCTCCACCGCCTCCGCGCAGAGCCTGTCGTTCGCGCAGATGGCTGCATTCGTCTCGGACTCGGACTTCTCGGCTGAATCCGCAGAATTGACGATGGAGTCCGCGGGCTTCGCGATGGATTCCTACCGGATCGCTGTGCAGCAGGCTTCCGATGACTTCGCGGATGCTGCGGAACTCTTCGCATCCACGGCTGTCAACGCCCACCAGCACGGCAACCAGACCCTGGCTCACGCGGTGAAAACGGTGCGCGCGGCTCTGAAGAGCCAGTTCGACCAGGCGCGAGGAGACCGCGGGCCCCGCGGCGACCGCGTGCCTGCTGCCGCTGTGGGTCCCAAGCCCGGGCACGCGCACTCCATCGCCGCTCCGCGCGTCGCACACGCCGCCAGCACCACGCAGGCGACCGCGGCACCGAGCGCGCTGGCTGCTGCTCCCCTGCCCCAGACGCCCCAGGGCCCGCCTGCGAAGCACGTGGACATCGCTCCTCGGCATCCGCTCTCCGCACCGCCGGAGGCTTCCTCAGCCGGATCCGGCGGAGGCATGTCTGCGGGCACTGTGCCTGCAGACGTCGGCACCGACGACACACTGGGGATGGTCACTCGCGGGACGCGCGCCGGGCACGAACTGCCGCCGACCGGACCCGTCGGTTCTACCGACGTCTCCCCTGACTGATCAGGACCACTGCGCCTTCTCGACGGCAGCGCTCTGTCTCTCAGAGGCTCTGAGCCGTCGCATCCGACGCGGCTTCGAACGCGTCCGCACGTGATCCAACGATCTGGTCAGGAGACCCGACAATGCGCAGCGTCCTCAGCGACGACAGCCGATTCCGCACGGCATGACGACTTCCGTCGGCATCTGCATCGCCTTCGGGGGAAGGCGATCGGCCGACGGATCGGATGCCACGTCGCGCCCAGCGGCGAATCCCAGCGCCCCGCGCGGCACGGCATCCTTGAGCGACTTCGAGGGGATCCCCTCCCCCTCGTAGTCGCAAACCGAGCGGTCACCGGCCTTCCAGTGCCGGCCGCTCAGGCGGGTGCCTCACTCCCTCATGGTGAGGCACCCGCCCCTTCTTCTCTCCGCCCCTGACAAGGTGCATCCTTCGAGAGATCCGGAGCATCGCCGACGTGCTTCACGGTATGGGGCGCCACTGTCACTGTGAGCGGCTGTCGCTCACGCAGGTCGCTCACGCAGTGGCGTGAACGCCCAGGACGGGTCTAGGCGACCACCTCGAGGGGACCCTCATCGGGCGTCGGGGGCTCGAACTTCGCGAAGTACTCGACCGCCGTCTGCTCGGTGAGCGGCCAGTCGTCAGCCCATCTGCCATGCCGGTCACCGACTCGACTCAGGATGGTCTCGAGACTCGTCGCGATGTAGACCATCTCCGGCACGATGCCCTGGAGAGCGAGCAGCGCACGGTACTCGTCGCGCTGCCGCCGGAACCAGAACCCGAAGTCGAGCACGACGTTGTTCCCCGCGGCGACGTGGTGCAGCAGGCGCACCTTCAGTTCTGCGGCCACCTCGGCAACCACTCGGGCGGAGGGCATCGTGGTGATCCCGCGATCCCAGAACTCCACCTCGAACGACAGGCGAGTCCAGCCCTCGCTCTCCAGGCGCTTCGCGTACGTGGTCTTCCCTGCTCCGCCCGGTCCGCACATCATCACGACGCGGGGTCTCGATGTCTCGTTCGCCACCACCGCGCCGACGTTACGCTCTGGCACCGACGTCGAGACTCACGACGCATGTAGCGGAGCTATGGCACGGATGCTGAGGAGCAGTGGAGACGCGATCGCCGAGCTGCGCGGGAAGGCCGGCGCGACGGGAACGACGACGTCACGCCTGGGGATGTCCAATCGGATGCAGATCTCCCACAGGCAGACTGATGACGGCCGTGGCGCGCTTCCTCCCCCTTGCGCGGCCACGGCCGTCATTCCCTCCGATCAGTCCTGCTGACGCGGCCTCGCGATCATGAGCGAGCCGAGCATCAGGAACAGCAGAGCGGCCAGTCCGAGGACGGACGGCTCGCTCCCCGTGCTCGCGAGGGCGGCGGTGCCGCCCTGCGAGTTCGAGCCCGAGCGGGTCACGCTGTGCACGACGGCCGCAGCCGCGTGCGTCGCACCACTCGTCGAGCCCGACGTACCGGGCGTACCCGGCGTGCCAGGCGTACCCGGCGTACCCGGCGTACCCGGCGTACCCGGCGTACCCGGCGTACCCGGCGTACCGGGCTCACCCGGCGTACCGGGCTCACCCGGCGTACCGGGCTCACCTTCGTCGAGGCCGGGGACGAGGCTGCCGACGGTGTCGACGACCCCTCCCACAAGACCGCCGACGAGAGGCAGCTGACCAGCAGCATCGCCGACATCGTCGACAACCCCACCGATCACTCCCAGTCCCGGGAGACCCGGAACGGTGGGGTCACCGCCGGGGAGACCCGGCAGCTCACCCAGACCAGGAATCAGACCACCGATGGTGTCAACGACAC
>NZ_JBQEPE010000009.1:0-83543 GCF_052056515.1 Microbacterium sp. 22195 | reverse complement strand
CCCCCCCCCCCCCCCCCCCCCCCCCCCCCCCCCCCCCCCCCCCCCCCCCCCCCCCTCCCCCCCCCCCCCCTCCCCCCCCCCCCTCCCTCCCCCCCCCCCCGCTCGTGCGTTCACGGTCGACGGTGCGGCTGCTCCGCCGGATAGGATGGATCGGTCAGGTCCGCCCTGACCAGGGGCCTCTAGCTCAGTTGGCAGAGCATCGGACTTTTAATCCGCGGGTCGTGGGTTCGAGCCCCACGGGGCCCACCTACGCAGGCATAGCCTGTGCCCGACGGGCGTTGCCCGCAAGCACCAGCTGCACGATCCACTCGATCAGCAGCCACAGCCATGCCCCCGCCCACACCACCGCGCAGGCGAGGCACAGGATCATCGACAGCTCCGAACCCGCCGACGTGGAGCTCGTGCCGGCCAGCTCGGTGAACGCCGAACCCGAGTTCCCGTCGTCGCCGCCGTCGATCAGGAAGAATCCCACTCCGACCACGGCGACGGACGTCAGCCACGCGGCGATGATCGGCCGCAGCCCTGCGGAGCCGGTGCGCAGCACTCCGCGCGCCCGCAGCAGCCCGTTCGCCGCGATGACGATCTGCGTGGCCCAGCCGATCAGCAGCACCGGGCTGTACAGGAGCATGAAGACCAGCATCCAGCCCGGGTAGACGAGCTTCACCAGCAGGGCGACGAACGGGAGGACGATCAGCGCCAGCCCTGCGAGGGTGGCGGTCGTGCGCGAGACGCTCATGGCCCCGATCATGCCAGACGGCCGCCGTGCGACCGCGGACGCCGGCACGATATGGGAGGATTCCAGGGCGCCGGGAGCCCGCTCCCGCACGACGAGCCGAACCGAGCCGGAGGAGCCCCATGACCGCCCTGGACGACGCACTCGCCGCCATCGAGACGTGGCCCGTCGAGAACGCGGCGGCCGCCGTCGTCTCCGCCGACGGTGCCGTTCTCGCCGCGCACGGTGACGTCTCACGGCCGTTCCGGCTGGCGTCGGTCACCAAGCCGCTCACCGCGTATGCGGTGCTCATCGCCGTCGAGGAGGGTGTGTTCGCGCTCGACACTCCCGCCGGCCCTGAGGGTTCCACGGTGCGCCACCTGCTCGCGCATGCCTCCGGCCTGGACATGACCTCGGATGTCGTCCGCGCCGCACCCGGCACTCGCCGGATCTACTCCAACCGCGGATTCGAGGTGCTGGCCGAGGCCGTGACCGCGCACTCCGGCATCCCTTTCGCCGAGTACCTGGACGAGGCGGTGCTCCAGCCGCTCGGCATGACGTCCTCGCAGCTGCAGGGCTCGCCCGCGGCCGCCGCCGTCTCGACGGTCGCCGACCTGTGCCGCTTCGCGGCGGAACTGCAGCATCCGGCCCTCGTCTCGCCCGGCACGCTCGCGGACGCGACGGCCGTCGCCTTCCCCGGCCTCCAGGGCGTGCTGCCGGGTTACGGGATCCAGCGCCCCAACGACTGGGGCCTGGGATTCGAGCTGCGGGACGACAAGTCGCCGCACTGGACCTCGGTGGCGAACTCCCCCGCGACCTTCGGGCACTTCGGCCAGAGCGGGACGTTCCTGTGGGTGGATCCGGATGCCGGCGTCGCCTGCGTCGCTCTCGCCGACCGGGACTTCGGCCCGTGGGCGATCGAGGCGTGGCCGCCGCTGTCGGATGCCGTGCTCGCCGCGCTGCGCGGCTGATCGGCCGCCTCGACCGGGCTCAGATCCCGCGTGCGCGATGGCGCCGCACGGCATCGCGGTTCGCGCAGCGCACGGAGCAGTAGCGCTGCCGTCCGTTGCGGGTGATGTCGACGTAGACGTTCTCGCACGGCGCAGCGGCGCAGCGCCCGAGTCTGTGCATGCCGCGCTCGGTCAGATGCAGCGCGGTGCCCACGCTGATCACGGCCTCGAGCACGTCGGGCAGCGAGCGCCCGGCGTCGCGGTAGTGCAGATGCCACCCTTCCCCGTCGTGGTCGGTGAGCTGCGGGTACGCGGCCGCCGCGGCCATCTGCCGGTTCAGTGCCGCGGCGCGGGCGGCGTCGTCCTCGGCATCCACGACGCCCAGCCAGGCGTCCACGACCCGTCGCGTGCGGGCGTGGTCGTCGGATGCGACCTCGAACGCCATCGTCATCCCGAAGTCGCGCGTGCGCCGCTCGATGCCGTCCCGGTCGGACGGCCAGTCGTTGGCCAGGGATGCGGCGAGCAGGACCGCGTACTCGCCGTAAGGGTTGAGATGCATAAGGCCATTACATCATCGTGGTGACATGACCGCATCCCGCACCGCGCCCATCCGCATCCCGAGTCCGCTCCCCCAGCACGAGCACGCGTGGACGGCCGAGTCCGCGCACCGCACCTCCGAGGGTGAGATCGTCTATGTGCGCTGTGCGGGTTGCGGGGCGCGGCGCGTGGATCTGCGCGGCGCCGACGGCATGCCGCCCGCTCCGTGGAGCCGCGTGAGCCCGGCACGGCTCAGCGCGGGACGTCCACCACGCGCTCGGTCCCGGTGACGGATGCCACCACGGAGCCGCCTGAGGAGGCCGCGATCTCGGCCTGCAGTGCTTCGATCACGTCCGCGGGGCTCCACACCTCGAAGACCGCCTGCTCGCGGTACTGCGGCTCGCCGAGCACGGCGCCGTTCCTGTCGGTCCAGTCGCGCAGCAGGTTGTCGAAGCGCCCCGCATCGGCATGCGGCACGGCGATCGTCACCTGCGCGAGCATCAGCCGATCGACAAGGGAGGCCAGATCCAGCGCCTCGGAGACCGCCGACGAGTACGCCCGCACCAGGCCGCCGGCGCCCAGCTTAATGCCGCCGAAGTAGCGCGTCACGACGGCGACGACATCGGTCAGCTCCCGGCGGCGAAGCACTTCGAGCATCGGGATGCCCGCGGTTCCGGACGGCTCGCCGTCGTCCGAGGAGCGCGCCCGATCGCCGTCGATCCCGGTGATCTGGGCGCTGCAGTTGTGCCGGGCGTCCCAGTACTGCTTCTTGATCCGGCCGATGACCGCATCCGCATCCTCGGACGAGGACACGGGCGCCACGTGCGCGATGAACCGGGACTTCCTGATGATCAGTTCGTGGTCCACGGCGGCAGCGATCGTGGCGGGATGTGTGCTCACCGGGACAGCCACTCGAGCTCGCCGCTCTCCAGCCTCCCGACGAGCGCGCGGAACCACTCCCGTTCGGCTTCGAGCTGGCTGCGCTCGTATTCTGTCTCGACGAGCAGGATGGCAGGCACGTCCGTGGCCGCCCGCAGGTCGGATGCCTGCCGGGCGATGGTCGCTTCCAGCGCGGCAACGCGGGCACGCAGCGCCAGGACTGCTTCGTCTCGCGAGAGAACGCCGAGGAACGACAGCGCCGCCACCGTGCCGATGCGGTCACCGTGCGGCGCGGACAGCATGAGAGCCACCCGCCTGCGCACCTCAGCACGACCTGCTTCGGTGAGCGCGAAGACCGTGCGCTCGGGGCGCCCGCCCGCCTGCTCCGATCCGATCGGCTCGATCAGGTGCGCGCGCTCCAGTCGCTGCACAGCGTGGTAGATGCTGCGTGGAGCACCCGCGACGAAATCCTTGTGCGTCTCGACGACGAACCGATGGATGTCGTACGGATGCCGTGGGCCGACAGTCAGCAGCGCGAGCACGGTCAGCGCGGGCAGGTCGCGGTCTGCGCGGCTGAGCTGTCGGTCGTCATCGGTCACCATGCGAGTCTACGAGCTTGACTTCTAATAATGCAGAGTGCACTATTAGCTTCATGCAGATTGCACTAGAAGGAGTCTCCCGGGCGGACATCCCCGCTGGAATCGTCGACTCGCTGGAGCGGATGCGCCGCGCCTGGGATGCCGGCGACGCTGCCGCCTACGCGCAGGAGTTCACCGAGGACGCGAGCTACGTGATCTTCATCGGCACGATCACGCGCGGGCGGGACTCGATCCATGCCGATCATGTGCCGCTGTTCGAGAAGTGGCAGCGCGGCAGCCGCATGTCCGTGGTCGTACTGGGCGTGCGGATGCTGAGTGACGATGTCGCCGTCGTGCTGACCGAGGGCGGAATCGGCAAGGGCACGCGCATCCGACACGACAAGACGCAGACGTTCGTGTTCGTACGCGAAGACGGCACCTGGCGGTGCGCAGCATTCCAGAACACCAAGCGCAATCGGCTGTTCGCGGCGATCAATGCGCGGGAGCAGAAGAGGCTCGCATCGGCGTGAGCGGCCGGTTGGAACCGGCCGCTCAGGCGGTGAGCTCGATGAGCTTGCGCAGCGTCAGGATGTTGCGGGCGGTGCCTGCAGTGCCGAGCGCGCGGTCGAGAACCGGCCGCGTGAGCTTCGTGTTCGCGGCCCCGCTCAGGCCGTAGTCGATCCACAGGTCGTCGCCGACGAGCGCGATGCGCTCCCCCGGCTGCAGACGTGCACGCAGCGCCTCTTCGGCGTCCGGCCGCGGCTCGCCCTCCAGGAACATGATGTGCAGCATCTTGTCGGCCACGGCATCCGGGAAGGGGTTCGCCTCCAGAGCCGCCACGAGCTGCTCGTGGGTGCGCGCGATCACCGGGGTGTCGGCGTCGAACGCCTCATGGATCAGCCTGCGCACCTGGGCGCACGCCTCGCCGATGTCGCCGGTGACGTCGGCCATGACGTTGCCGCTGGCGATGTACGTGGCGATGTCCCGCAGGTCGGTGCGCTCAGCCAGCAGGTCACGCAGCTCCGCCATGGGCACGCGGTTCCTGCCGCCGACGTTGACGGCGCGCAGCAGCAGGGCGCAGCGGACGCTCACCGGGCTTCGGACCCGGCCGAGCCGTCCACGAGCTCCGCGCCCGCGTGAGCGAGCTCGGCCAGCGCCGCCCGGCTGGCCTGCTCGTCGACACCGGCGATCAGGTCGGTGAGCACTCGCACGTGCACACCGTGCGCGATGGCGTCCAGCACCGATGCGCGCACGCAGTGATCGGTCGCGATGCCCACGGCATCCGCATCCGTCACGCCGTGCGCGGTCAGGATGCCGCCGACGGTCTCACCGCCCTCGGTCCTGCCCTCGAACATCGAGTACGCCGGAACGCCCTGGCCTTTGAGGACGTGGTGAGTGACGGCGTCCGTCACCAGCAGCGGATCGTAGGCGGCGCCGTCGGTGCCGGCGACGCAGTGCACGGGCCAGGAGTCCACGTAGTCGGGCTCGTCGGAGAAGTGGCCGCCGTTGTCGCCCTCGGCGTCATGCCAGTCCCGCGAGGCGATGACCACGGCGTACTCCGCCGCGTGCGCGGCGAGGTGCGCGGTGACGGCGGATGCCACGGCATCCCCGCCAGCGACGGCGAGCGCGCCGCCCTCGGTGAAGTCGTTCTGCACGTCGACGATGAGGAGTGCTCTGCTCATCCCTCGAGCGTACGCGGCGCACAGCGGGCGCGGGAAGGGCGGCCCGCCGGAACGGGAAAGGCCCCGGAACTGGAGTTCCGGGGCCGATCTGAGCCACCTGTCAGGATTGAACTGACGGCCTTCCCATTACGAGTGGGATGCTCTACCACTGAGCTAAGGTGGCGTGCGCAGCGGACTGCGGCACAAGCAATGATCCTACTACGAGGATGCGGCCTCCGCGAAACCGAGGCCGCATCGGCGGGTCATTCGCAGCGCAGACCGTCCTTGGGAGCCTTGCCGTCGATCAGGAAGCGCTCGACGGCCTGGTCCACGCAGCCGTTGCCCTTGTTGTAGCCGGTGTGCCCCTCGCCCACACGGGTGACGAGGACGCCGTTCTGCAGCTGCTCCGCGAGCGATTCGGCCCAGGCGTAGGGGGTGGCGGGGTCATTGGTGGTGCCGACCACGACGATCGGGCCCGAGCCGTCGGCCGCGATCCTCTCCCGCACGCCGGTCGGCGCGTGGGGCCACACCTTGCAGGGGTCCGGCGCCTGCCAGTACGGGGCGAACGTGGGAGCCTTGGCCTCCAGCTGCGTGATGACGGCGGCCTCCGCGGCCGGATCCTCTTCGACCGGGTAGTCCATGCAGTTGTACGCGCGGAACGCCTCGGCGGTGTTGTCGGCGTAGGTGCCGTCGGGGTTGCGCGAGTTGTAGGAGTCGGCGAGCCCCATCATCACGGACGGGTCGCCCTGCAGCGCCGCGGTGATCCCCTTGGTCAGGTAGGACCAGCTCTGCTGGCTGTACATCGCGGCGATCGTACCGGTGATCATGGAGTCGACGGTCAGCATCCGCCCGTCGCCGTTCTTCATCGGCGTGCGGGAGATGCTCGACAGCAGGGCGCGGAAATCGGTGAGGGCCTCGTCGACCGAGCCGTTGAACGGGCAGTCCCGGCCCGCCAGGCATCCCTCCAGGTAGGCGCGCAGGGCCGACTCGAAGCCCTCGGCCTGGATGGTGCTGACCTCGAGGCCAGGCACGGCCGGATCGATCGCGCCGTCCAGCACGAGCCGCTGCGCCCGCTCGGGGTACAGCTTCGCGTAGGTCGCCCCGAGGAACGTGCCGTAGGAGTAGCCGAGGTAGTTCAGCGTCTTGTCGCCCAGGACGCCGCGGATGAGGTCCATGTCCCGCGCCGAGTTCACGGTGGTGATGTACGGCAGCAGGCCGTCGCTGTTCGCCTCGCAGGCGTCGGCGAAGGTCTTGTCCCGCGCGGAGAGCGCGGCTTCCCACTCCGGCGTGTTGCGCGGACCGGGCACCACGCCGTAGAGGTAGTCGTCCATCTGCTTCGCATCGAGGCAGCGCACCGCGGTGGAGCGGCCGACGCCGCGCGGGTCGAAGCCGATCACGTCGAAGTCCTCGATCAGATCGGCGCCGACCGCGTAGTCCAGGCTGTCGTGGACGAAGTCGTAGCCGCTCGCACCGGGTCCGCCGGGGTTGATCAGCAGCGAGCCCTGGGAGGTGCCGGTCGCCCGGTGCCGCACGATCGCGAGCTCGAGGTCCCCGTCGGCGGGCTTCTCCCAGTCGCGGGGGGCCTTCACCTCGGTGCAGTCGAAGCCGGCGCCGCACGACTTCCAGGTGAGCTTCTGCGAGTAGTACGGCAGGAGCTCGGCGGAGACGCCGCTTGTGTCGGCCGTACGCACCGGCGCGGGCGCCCCCGCGGGGATCTGGGCGTACAGGCATCCGGAGAGCACGACGGATGCCGCGGCGACTCCGGCCAGGACGGTGAGGATGCGGCGCGCAGCGCGCCGTGCTCGATGGGTCACGGGGTCCTTCCGCTGGAGATGGTCACCAGGAGGCTCTCGGTCGCGAGCAGCGGCGAGACGTTGCGCTCCAGGGACTCACGGGTGTCGCTGATGGCGTCGAGGGCGATGAGCGCGCGCTCGACCGGCCAGGCCGCCGCGAGGGCTTCGAGCTCGGTGCGCAGCTCGCTGTTGATCAGCTCGCCTGTGCGACCGAACTGCAGCATGACCACGTCGCGGTACATCGACTGCAGGTCGGTGAGAACCCGGTCGATCCCGTCGCGCAGGCTGCGGGTGGCCCGCTTCTTCTGGTCGTCCTCGAGGGCCGAGAGCTGCGGCCGCAGCGCGGGCGGGACGGCCTGACCCTCGGCGATGCCGACCGTGCGCAGCAGCGCCGCGCGCTCGGCGGCGTCGCGCTCAGCCGTCAGCGCCTTGGCGTCGTCGGTGGCGGCCTGGATGATGTGCCCGGCGACCTCGACGGCAGTGCCCACGCCGCGCACCCCGAGCACCGCCCGGAGGGTCTCGTCGCGCCGGCGGCGCGCACCGTCGTCGGTGGCGAGGCGCTGGGCCATGCCGATGTGGCGCTGCGAATGGCGGGCGGCCTGCTCGGCGGTGGCCTCGTCCACGCCCGTGCGCAGCGCGATCAGGCGGGCGACGTCGGCGACCTCCGGCTCGCGCAGGCGCAGCGCGCGCACCCGGGAGCGGATGGTGGGCAGCAGGTCGGCCTCGCTCGGGGCGCACAGCACCCAGACGGTCTGCTCGGGCGGCTCCTCGAGCGCCTTCAGCAGCACGTTGGAGGTGCGCTCGACCATGCGGTCGGCATCCTCGACCACGATCACCCGGTAGCGTCCGGCCGACGGGGAGAAGTAGGAGCGGGCGACGAGCTCGCGCGCCTCCTTGATCGTGATGAGCACCTTGTCGGTGCGCAGCGCCGTGAGGTCGGGATGCGTGCCCGCAAGCACCTGCCGCATCGCGTTCTCGTCGTCCGGATGCTCGGCGATGAGCGTCGCCGCGAAGGCGTAGGCGAGCGTGGAGCGGCCGGATCCGGGAGGGCCGGTGATCAGCCACGCGTGCGAGAGCGCGGCAGGATCGGAGGCCGCCTGCTGGAGCGTCTCGACGGCCGCATCCTGACCCCACACCTCGCTCCACGGGAACGGGGCGAGCGCGGCCTGAGTCATGCTGTCCAGCCTAACCTCGGCACCGACATCGACCTGCGCGTTCAGAGCAGCACGGACAGGCGGGCGCGGATCACGCTCGCGATGTCGTCGGGATCGCGGGTGGCGTCCACGACGAGGAAGCGCCCCGGCTCGGCCGCGGCGAGGCGCAGGTACGACTCCCGAACGCGGGTGTGGAACTCCTCCTTCTCGGCCTCCAGCCGGTCGAACGGCTTGTCGTCCGCGTCCAGTCGGCGACGGGCCTCGGATGGGTCGATGTCGAGCAGCACGGTGACGTCGGGCAGCGCGCCCTCCGTCGCCCACAGCGACAGGTCGCGCACCTCCGTGGCATCCAGCACGCGCCCGGCGCCCTGGTACGCGACCGACGAGTCGAGATAGCGATCCTGGATGACGACATCGCCGCGCTGCAGCGCGGGACGCACCACGGTGGCGACGTGGTGCGCGCGGTCGGCGGCGTACAGCAGCGCCTCGGCGCGCGGTGCGACCTCGCCGCGGTGGTGCAGCACGATGTTGCGGATCAGCACGCCGACCTCGGAACCGCCCGGCTCACGCGTGTGCAGCACCGTGCGGCCCTGCGCGCCGAGCCATTCGGCGAGCAGCGCCGCCTGGGTGGTCTTCCCCGAGCCGTCGCCGCCCTCGAGCGTGATCCAGAGACCCCGACGCTCGGAGGTCACGAGCCTGCCTTGGCCTTGCGCGCCGCGTCGGCCTTCGCGATCGCGTTGGCCTTGCGGGTGGCGGCCGCCTTCTTGGCGGCCTCCGAGCGCGCGGCCGCCTTCTGATCGTCGGTGAGCGCCTTCACTTCGTCTCGCTGCGCTCGCTCAGTACGCCGCTTCGCGGGCGCCTTCTTCGCGGCGGGCTTCTTCGCGGGAGCCTTCTTGGCCGCCGTCCTCTTCGCCCCGCGCTTGGGCGCAGGGCCCTTGGCCCGCTTGTCCGCGAGCATCTGCACGGCGATCTCGAAGGTGACGTCGTCCGGGGTCTGCCCGCGCGGGATGGTGACGTTGGTCTCGCCGTCGGTCACGTAGGCGCCGAATCGTCCGTCGCGGATGCGGATCGGCTTGCCGCTGACGGGATCGGCCTCGAACTCCTTGAGCGCGCTGCTGACCCGGCCTGCGCCGTACTTCGGCCGTGCGTAGATCTCCAACGCCTGCTCGAGCGTGACGCCGAAGATCTGCGCCTCGTTCTCCAGCGAACGGGAGTCGGTCCCCTTCTTCAAGTACGGACCGAACCGGCCGTTCTGCGCGGTGATCTCCTCGCCCGACTCGGGGTCCTTGCCGACCACGCGCGGCAGGCTGAGCAGCTGCAGCGCGGTGTCGAGGTCGATGGTGTCCACCGACATGGAGCGGAACAGCGAGGCGGTGCGCGGCTTGGGCGCGGCCTCCTTCTTCTTGGCGCTCTTCTTCTTCGGCGCGGCCTCGACGACCTCGCCCGTCTCGGTGTCGACCTCGTCCTCGTCGGAGACCGGGTCGTTCTCCTGCACGTACGGGCCGAACCGCCCGTCCTTGACCACGACGATCTTGCCGTTCTCGGGGTTCTCCCCCAGCACGCGATCGCCGGCGACGGGCGCGTCGACCAGCTCCTGCGCCTTGGCGGGCGTCAGCTCGTCGGGGGCGAGGTCCTCGGGCACGTTGACGATGCGCGGCTTGGCATCGGGGTTCGCCGGGTCGACGACCTCGAGGTACGGCCCGTACTTTCCGAAGCGCAGCGTGGCGGTGTCGGTGATGCGGGTGGAGTTCAGCGCCCGCGCGTCGATCTCGCCGAGGTTGTCGACCACTTGCCGCAGCCCGACGTGCGCGTCGGAGCCGAAGTAGAAGGAGCGCAGCCACTCGTTGCGGTTCTGCTCACCACGGGCGATCGCGTCGAGGTCGTCCTCGAGCGCCGCCGTGAAGTCGTAGTCGATCAGATCGGCGAAGTGCTGCTCGAGCAGCCGCACGACGCTGAACGCCAGCCAGGTCGGCACGAGCGCCTGGCCGCGCTTGGACGCGTAGCCGCGGTCGATCACCGTGCCGATGATGCTCGCGAAGGTCGAGGGGCGGCCGATGCCGTGCTCCTCGAGCGCCTTGACCAGCGAGGCCTCGGTGTAGCGGGGCTTGGGGGTGGTGCGGTGGCCCTTGGCCTCGGCATCCGCCATCGCCAGCTCGTCGCCGACGGCGACGGCGGGAAGGGACTGGTTCTCGGCGGAGTCCTGCGCGTTGCGCTTCTCGTCCCGGCCCTCCTCGTACGCCTCCAGGAAGCCCTTGAAGGTGTAGACGGTGCCGGATGCGGTGAACTCGAGCCGCTTGCCGTCGGCGTCCGATTCCAGCGTGACCGTGGTGGTCTCGTACTTGGCATCCGACATCTGGCTGGCGACCGTACGCTTCCAGATCAGGTCGTAGAGGCGCTGCTCCTCGCGGTCGAGCTGGGAGGAGAGGGATGCCGGAGTGCGGAAGTTCTCGCCCGAAGGACGGATCGCCTCGTGAGCCTCCTGCGCGTTCTTGCTCTTGGACTTGTACACGCGCGGCTTGAGCGGCACCGCGCTGTCGCCGTACAGGGCGACGGCCTGGCTGCGCGCGGCCTGGATGGCCTGCGTCGACAGCGCGACCGAGTCCGTGCGCATATAGGTGATGTACCCCTTCTCGTAGAGGCGCTGGGCGACGCTCATCGCCTGCTTCGCGCTCATCGAGAGCTTGCGGCCGGCCTCCTGCTGCATGGTGGAGGTGGTGAAGGGAGCGTAGGGGCTGCGGGTGCCCGGCTTGGCCTCGACCTTGCTGACGGTCGCGGCGCCGGCGTCGTTCACGGCCGCGGCCAGGGCCATGACCTCGGCCTCGGTGAGGACGACGACGGCCTTCTTCAGCTTTCCGGTGTCGTCGAAGTCCGTGCCGCGGGCGAGCTGTCCGCCGTCCACGCGCACCAGGCGCACGCCGAAGGACTGCCCGGTCGCGGAGGCCTGCGCCTCGACGTCCCAGTACTCGGCCGAGGTGAACGCCATCCGCTCGCGCTCGCGGTCGACGATCATACGGGTCGCGGCCGACTGCACGCGTCCCGCGGAGAGGCCGGACTTGACCTTGTACCAGAGCACGGGCGAGACGTCCCAGCCGTAGAGCCGGTCGAGGATGCGGCGGGTCTCCTGCGCGTCGACGAGCGCCAGGTCGAGGTCGCGGGTGCGGCCGACTGCCGCCTGGATCGCGTCCTTGGTGATCTCGTGGAAGACCATCCGCTTGACAGGGACCTTCGGCTTGAGGGTCTCCAGCAGGTGCCACGCGATGGCCTCGCCCTCGCGGTCCTCATCAGTGGCGAGCAGGAGCTCGTCGGCGGTCTTCAGGGCGCGCTTCAGCTCGGCGACCGTCTTCGTCTTGCGGTCGGAGACGACGTAGTAGGGGTCGAAGTCGTGGTCGACGTCGATCGAGTACTTCCCGTACGCCTGCTTGTCGGCGGCGGGGATGTCCTTCTTGTCGGCGAGGTCGCGGATGTGGCCGACGGAGCTGAGCACCTCGTAGCCATCGCCGAGGTATCCCTGGATCGACCGCATCTTCGTCGGGGACTCGACGATGACGAGCTTCTTGCCTTGTGCCAAGAGAGCGTCCTTTCTTCGAAGCACACCATACACACCGCTCTCCTGGTGCGGACACAGCGTCGCATCGACACGGCATCGTCGGGTGACCGGAGGCGGGGTGGGGGTCGTCGTCCTCATCCCTCGGGTTGCCCGGCACGGGCGCGGGAGACGGCGACGAGACCAGCGTACGCGGATTCGACCTGCACGGTCGCCATGAGACCGTCCGCTCGGCATGCGACGAGCGTCGCTCCGGATGCCAGCGCCACCCGTGCCGCGAGTGCGCAGGGGTCCTCGTCGGTGACGATCGCACCGGACGCGGCATCGGCTGCGGCGAGCGCCGCGGCATCCGCCGCGCCCGCCGCACACTGGGCCGTGACGGCCGCACCGCCGACCGCGGCCAGGCCGAGGGACAGCGTCGCGGCCACGGCAAGGATGCCGGACGCCAGCGCCGTGCCCGCCATCACAGCCCTCCCGCCAGGGCGCAGCTGTCGGCGCGCAGCGGGATGCTGATCAGCCGCCCGATCCGGGCCTGCACGGCTGCCGTGACGCACACGAAGCCCGCGCCGTCGCGCGAGCTCATCGTCGCGCCCTCGACGGCGGCCACCGCTGCGGCCGCCCGGGCGGCGCTCTCACCGCGCCCGAGCAGCCGTGCGGCGTCCGCCGCGGCATCCTGCAGCGCCACCTGCGTGGCCGCGGCGCCCAGGGCTCCGACGCCCAGCAGCAGCGCGAGCAGCACCGCCGGCAGCGCAACCGCCAGCTCGGCGGCGACGGATCCGCGCTCCCCGCGGAGTGCGGCGGGCGCCCGCGCGAGACGCGGCAGGTGCGCGCGCATCACGACACCGTCAGCGCCCGCCGCACGAGGTCGGTGAGGATGCCGCGCACCTCGTCCGATCTCATGATCACGACCAGCAGGCCCGCGAATGCGACGGCGGCCATCGTCGTGATGGCGTACTCCGCGGTCGCGGCGCCCGACTCGTCCTGGAACAGGATCGCCGCCCGCCGGCGGGTCAGGACCGGCAGATCGTTCTTCCTCTTGTTCGTCATGTCATTCCTTCTCTCTTCATCTCTTTCCGTGGTGGGTGCGTTGTCTGTGCGGTGGCGGTCAGATCGGCAGGGGTGTCGAGCCCAGCACGCTGAGCATGAGCGGGGCGACGCCGAGCAGCAGGAAGGCCGGCAGGGTGCACGCGCCCAGTGGCAGCAGCAGGGACGACGACAGCCGCGCAGCACGGATGCGGCCCTGCACCCTCGCCTCGTGGCGCTGCTGCGCCGCCGACGCCCGCAGCAGCGTTCCCGCAGGGACGCCGGCGCTGCGCGACAGCTCCAGCACGGCGTCCGTCGCGGCGCGGCCCTCGACGTGAACAGCGGAGCTGTGCCCGACCAGCCGCAGGGCGCGCGGGATTCCGACGCCGCCCGACAGTGCGACCGCGACGAGCTCGGCGTGCATGCCGGGCGTCCCGGGACGCGGTCGGGCCCTGCGCACCATCCGGGAGGTCCACAGGCGCGCCAGCAGCACCAGCGCCAGTCCGGCGACGACGCACACGATCCCCAGCGGGTTGGTCACCAGCACCCCGATCGTGTCGAAGCCCAGCGCGAACCCGAGCAGCAGACCAGCGAACGGCAGCCACAGCAGCAGTCGCGCCGTCCCGGTGGGCTCGGCGAGCGCGATCCGCACGTCGTCGGCGGCCGCAGCGGCGTCCTGCAGCGACTCCGCCAGGGATCGCAGCACCTCGGCCAGCGGAGCGCCGACGACGGTGGCGATCTCCCAGGCCGCCGCGACATCCGACCAGGCGCCGCCCTCGGCGTCGATCGCAGCCGCGGGCTCGGCTCCGGCAGCGCATCTCTCGACCACGCGCAGCGCCACCGGATCGCCGGTGTCTGCGAGATGCCGCCAGGCGGCGATCGGCCGCGCACCGGCCTGCAGAAGCACGGCCAGCGTGCGCACGGCCGCGGCCGCCGCGGACGCCATGGCACCGGCATCCGGTTCTCGCCGGCGCAGCAGGCGCATCACCACGGCGACACCTCCTGCATCGCGAGCCGGTCGCCCTCCAGCACGAAGCGGCCGGCGCGGGCGATGCGGCGACGACCGTCCGCGCCCCGCTCCAGGTGCAGCACGATCGTGAAGGCGCTGACGACCTGCCTCGCGAGCGCGACGGCGTCCATGCCGGCGAGCGCGCCGAGCGCCTCCAGGCGCGCGGGAACGTCGGCGAGACCGCTGGCGTGCAGGGTCCCGGCGCCGCCGTCGTGGCCCGTGTTGAGCGCAGTGAGCAGCTCCCGCACCTCTTCGCCACGGCATTCGCCCACCACGAGGCGGTCCGGGCGCATTCGCAGGGACTCCCGCACGAGCACGGCGAGCGTGATGCGCCCAGCGCCCTCCAGATTCGGCTGTCTCGCCTCGAGGGCGACGTGGTGCGGATGCCGCGGCCTCAGCTCCGCGACATCCTCGATCGTCACGATCCGCTCCCCCGGACCCGCCTGCGTCAACAGGGCCGTGAGCAGCGTCGTCTTGCCGGTGCCGGTGCCGCCGGTGATGAGGATGTTCGCGCGGTCCGCGACCAGCCTTCCGAGCCACTCCCGCTGCTCCGGCGTGAAGGTGCCCGATGCCGCCAGCGCATCCAGATCGGCTCCGATCACCCGCGGCACCCGGATCGACAGCGCGGTTCCGGATGTCGAGACCGGGGCCAGCACGGCATGCACTCGGATGCCGTCGTCGAGTCGTACGTCGACGCAGGGCGACTGGTCATCGAGGTGCCGCCCGCCCGCGCCGACCAGCGCGACGGCCAGATCGCGGACCTCCCGCTCGGATGCCCGCCAGTCCGCGACGCGCTCCGCGCCCTCGCCCCGATCGACGAACAGCCCGGCGGAGCCGTTCACGAAGATGTCGGTGACCAGCGGATCGCGGACATGCTCGGCGAGGGCGCCGAATGCGGCGTCGACCGCCTTGGGCGCGGGCACGTCCTCGACGGCGAGGCCGCTGGTGGTGCGCGGACGGAGCACGAACGGTTCTGGCATGCCACGACGCTAGGCGGGCCGGCCGACGCACCGGAGCCGTGAACCCGCGGGATGTGCACAATCCTGCGGAATCCGCGGTTGTGCAGGGAGAACGCGCCAGACGAAGGCCGCCGGAGAACAGCGCCCCGGGAATGCCGAAGGGCGGCACCTCACGGGGGGAATGAGATGCCGCCCACGCGCGACCCGCGTTCGGGGGTATCGGGCGCGCTGAAGCCGGAATAAGATTCGGCTGAGGTCAGTGTATGCAGGCTGCGAGGCCGATGCAAACGAGGCGCACTACCGACTTTCGACAGTAGGCCGCCGTGCGGGCGCCCGACTAGATTCGGCCTGTCCCGGGTCGCGCGCAGTCGCGGCCGAACAGCCCGCGCAAAGGAGCGAAGTGCCATGAGCAGCCAGATCGACCACCTCCTCGACGAGTCGCGGAAGTTCCCGCCGTCCGACGAGTTCGTGGCCAACACCATCGACGACCCGGCTCTGTACGAGCGCGCGAAGGCCGACCGCGAGGGCTTCTGGGGCGACCAGGCCCGCGAGCTGCTCACCTGGAGCAAGCCGTTCACGCAGGTGCTCGACTGGTCGAACCCGCCGTTCGCGAAGTGGTTCGACGACGGCGAGCTCAACGTCGCCTACAACTGCCTGGACCGCCACGTCGAGGCCGGCCTCGGCGACCGCGTCGCCATCCACTGGGAGGGCGAGCCGGGCGATTCCCGCAGCATCACCTACGCCGAGCTGACCGACGAGGTCAAGCGCACCGCGAACGTTCTCGCCGACCTCGGCATCGGCCACGGCGACCGCGTCGCCATCTACCTGCCGATGATCCCCGAGGCCGTCATCTCGATGCTCGCCGTCGCCCGCCTCGGCGCGATCCACTCCGTCGTGTTCGGCGGGTTCAGCGCCGACAGCCTGCGCTCCCGCATCGACGACGCCGGTGCGAAGGTCGTCATCACCGCTGACGGCGGCTGGCGCAAGGGCAAGGTCTCGGCGCTCAAGCCCGCCGTCGACCAGGCGCTCAGCGACCGGAACGGCGAGGGCGAGCAGGCCACCGTCGAGCACGTCCTGGTCGTCAAGCGCGGCGAGAACGAGGTCGACTGGGACGCGGATCGCGACGTCTGGTGGCACGAGGTGGTTCCGCAGGCATCCGCCGAGCACGAGGCGCAGGCGTTCCCCGCCGAGAACCCGCTGTTCATCCTCTACACGTCCGGCACGACCGGGAAGCCCAAGGGCATCCTGCACACCACGGGCGGATACCTGACCCAGGCCGCGTACACGCACAAGTACGTCTTCGACCTGCATCCCGAGACCGACGTGTTCTGGTGCACCGCCGACATCGGCTGGGTCACCGGCCACACCTACGTCACCTACGGTCCGCTCGCCAACGGCGCCACCCAGCTGATGTACGAGGGGACGCCGGATGCCCCGCATCCCGGCCGCTGGTGGGAGCTGATCCAGAAGTACGGCGTCACGATCTTCTACACCGCCCCCACGGCCATCCGCTCCTTCATGAAGACCGGCCGTCAGATCCCGCAGCAGTTCGACCTGTCGAGCCTGCGCCTGCTCGGCTCGGTGGGCGAGCCCATCAACCCCGAGGCCTGGATGTGGTACCGCGAGGTCATCGGCGCGGACAGGACGCCGATCGTCGACACCTGGTGGCAGACCGAGACCGGTGCGGCGATGGTCTCCCCGCTCCCCGGCATCACGGCGGCCAAGCCCGGTTCCGCCCAGGTGCCGCTGCCCGGCATCTCGATCGACGTCGTCGACGACGACGGCAACGAGGTCGGCAACGGCAACGGCGGCCTGCTGGTCATCACCGAGCCGTGGCCCTCGATGCTGCGCGGGATCTGGGGCGACCCGGAGCGGTTCAAGGAGACGTACTGGGAGAAGTTCCAGGACAGGGGCTTCTACTTCGCCGGCGACGGCGCCCGCCTCGACGAGGACGGCGACCTCTGGCTGCTGGGCCGCGTGGACGACGTGATGAACGTCTCGGGCCACCGCCTGTCGACCACCGAGATCGAGTCCTCCCTGGTCGCGCACGAGGCCACCGCCGAGGCGGCCGTCGTCGGCGCGAACGACGAGACCACCGGCCAGGCGGTGGTGGCCTTCGTCATCATCAAGCAGAGCTACCTCGACCAGCACTCGCCCGAGGGCCTGGTGGCCCAGCTGCGCGGCTGGGTCGGCGAGCAGATCGGCCCGATCGCCCGTCCCCGCGACGTGTACATCGTGAACGAGCTGCCCAAGACGCGCTCCGGCAAGATCATGCGCCGCCTGCTGCGCGACGTCGCAGAGGGCCGCGAGGTGGGCGACACCACGACGCTGGCCGACACCATGGTCATGACGACCATCACGAGCCAGGTCAAGTAGCGCACGGATGCGAAAGGCGGTCCCTCCCGAGCGGGAGGGACCGCCTTCTGCTGTCCGGATGCCGTGGTCAGGCGAGGAGGAATGCGACCTCGACCTCGACGGGGGTGTCCAGCGGCAGCACGGTCACGCCGACCGCGGCGCGGACGTGCTTGCCCGCGTCGCCGAAGATCTCGCCGAGCACCTCGCTCGCCCCGTTGATCACACCGGGCTGGCCGGTGAACGACGGATCGGATGCCACGAAGCCGCCGACGCGGAGCACTCCGGCGAGCCTGTCGACTCCGCCGGCGGCAGCAGCCGCCGCAGCGACGGCGTTCAGCGCGCAGGTGCGGGCGTAGCCCTTGGCAGCATCCGCGTCGACCTCCGCGCCGACCTTGCCGGTCTCGGGGAGCGCGCCGTCCACGAACGGCAGCTGGCCGGAGGTGTACACGACGCCGCCGTGCACGACGGCGGGGACGTACGCGGCCACAGGGGCGGCGACGGCGGGAAGCTCGATGCCGAGCTCCTCGAGGCGGGTGGCGATGCTCACTTGGTGTCTCCTTCGAACTGACGTGCCGCTTCCGCGGCGGCGGCGAGGCCGGTGTTGGCCGCCTGATCCTGGTTGACCGGGCGCTTGAAGTAGGCGACCAGACCGCCCTCGGGACCCTGGACGACCTGCACGAGCTCCCAGCCCTGCTTGCCCCAGTTGTTGAGGATGGCCGCGGTGTTGTGAATCAGCAGCGGCGTGGTCAGATACTCCCACGTGGTCATGGCACTCCTGCGTGTCGTCGACGCGCGGGGCGATCCGTTCGTCGAGGCTTCTATTCAGGGAACTCCCCTAGCATCAAGCGTATGCCTCAAAAGAATCGGACGCTGAAGGGCGTGCTCGGCGGACTGATGGGCCTCGTCGGCCTGAGCGCCGTCGCCGGAGTGCTGGCCACGGCCGCTGTCACCCCCGCCATCGCCATCGCCGGCGTCAGCGGATCCCAGGCTCTCTCGATCTTCGAGAACCTGCCTGACAGCCTGACCCCCGGCACGCCGATGGAGCCGACCGTCTTCTACGCGACGGGCACCGACGGCCAGCCGTTCGAGCTGGCGAGGTTCTTCGACCAGAACCGCGTGCCGGTGAACTTCGATCAGGTCTCCCCGCTGCTGTACGACGCGATCCTCTCCAGCGAGGACAAGAGCTTCTACGAGCACGGCGGCGTGAACCTGGGCGCGACCGTCAAGGCCGTGTACGACAACATCCGCGGCACGTCGTCGCGCGGTGCGTCGACCATCAGCCAGCAGTTCGTGAAGAACGTGCTGATCCAGCAGTGCGAGCAGAACGTGTCGCCCGGCGACAAGAAGTACGCCGAGAAGCTCAACGCGTGCTGGAGCGACGCGACCAACGCCGTCGGCTCCGACGGCGTCGAGCGCAAGCTGCAGGAGATGCGCTACGCCATCCAGATCGAGAAGGACTACTCGAAGAACGACATCCTGCTCGGCTACCTGAACATCGCCAACTTCGGCGGTCAGACCTACGGCATCGAGGCGGCGTCGAACTACTACTTCGGCACCACCGCGGCGAACCTGACGCTCGACCAGGCGGCCACCCTCGCGGGTGCGGTGCAGAACCCGAACCGGTTCCGCTTCGACAAGCCCGGCGGCTCCTGGACCGACGGCTCCGGCAAGGCGCGCAACTCGGCAGAGGACGGCTACGCCGACAGCAAGTTCCGCCGCAATTACGTGCTCGACCGCATGCTGATCGACGGCAAGATCACCAAGAAGCAGCACGACGACGCAGTGGCGCTGCCGATCACCCCGAACATCCACCCGTCGACCCAGGGCTGCCAGGCGGCGGGTCAGCAGGGCTACTTCTGCCAGTACGTGAAGAACGTGATCGAGGGAGACAAGAGCCTGGGCGCCGACAAGCTCCGCCGCGGCGGCATGAGCGTGTACACCTCGCTCGACATGCGCGTGCAGCAGCCGGGCAACGAGGCGATGACGAAGTACGCACCCGTCTACGTCGAAGGCAAGAGCTTCGGCACCTCTGGTGTGTCGATCGAGGCCGACACCGGCCGCATCCTCTCCATCGTCCAGAACACCACGTTCAAGGACACCGCCGACGCCAACAAGGCTCTGGGCGAGACCGGTCTGGTGTACGCCGCGGACTACGCGCACGGCCGATCCGAGGGCTTCGGTGTCGGATCGACCTACAAGATCTTCACCCTGGTCGAGTGGCTCAAGCAGGGCCACTCCGTGAACGAGGCCCTCGACGGACGCTGGCAGCTGTTCACGCCCTTCACGATCTGCGGCAAGAAGCAGCCGAACAAGGACAAGACCAAGAACTTCGGCAACAACCCGGGTTACAAGGGGACGGTGATGCAGTTCACCAAGGCCTCGCTGAACACCGGCTTCTACGCCATGGCGCAGCAGCTGGACCTCTGCGACATCAACGAGACCGCGACCTCGATGGGCGTGCACTACGGCAACGGCAAGCCCGTGACCGAGCCCGAGGGCCCGAACGACCTGGCGCCGAACGGTCCCTTCGCGACGACGCTCGGCTCGAAGCACATCGCACCGATCCAGATGGCCGGCGCGTATGCGACGGTCGCCAACAACGGCGTGTACTGCACGCCGCGCGCGATCGACAAGATCGTCGGCTCCGACGGCAACGACATCCCGCTTCCCGAGTCCTCCTGCACGCAGGTCATCTCGCCCGAGGTGGCGGCGACGGCGGCATACGCTCTGCAGGGCGTCATGAACGGCGGCACCGGTGCTCCCGCGAACCCGAACGACGGCACCCCGCTGATCGGCAAGACCGGTACCAACCAGGACGCGGGCACCGCCATGGCGATGTCCAGCACCAAGGTCGCCACCTTCGTCTACGCCGGTAAGGTCGAGGGCCCCGAGTACAAGCTCTCGAGCATGTCCTACAAGGGCAACGCGATGAACCGGATCCGGTACAACGTGTCCAAGGCCCTGCAGCGCGCCGCGGATGACATCTACCCGGGCACGAAGTTCACGACTCCGGACAAGAACCTGACGCGTCAGGTCCTGAAGGATCTGCCGAACGTCGTGGGCATGCCCATCGATCAGGCGACCACGACCCTCGAGGACGCCGGGTTCTCCGTGCAGGTCGGCACGCCCGTGGACAGCACGCTCGGTGCCGGACTGGTCGCGACGCAGACGCCGGGTGCCGGCCAGGTGCCCGCAGGCACGACCGTCACGCTCTCGCCGAGCACGGGCAATCCTCCAGCAGCGAATGTGCCGAACGTGGTGGGCGCCAAGTTCAGCGACGCGAAGAAGGCGCTGGAGGATGCCGGGTTCAGCGTCGACGACAAGGGATGCAACGGCGGCTCTCCCGTGACAGCTCAGAACCCGCCGGGAGGCTCCCCCGCGCCGCCGGGCAGCACGGTGTCGGTGGTCTGCATCGGAAACGGGCATTGACCTCGCGAGGTTCCGCGCACCCGGCCCTCATCGCGCTCGGCGCGGTGGGGGCCGTGGGCGTCGCGGCGACGGTGTGGGGCGTCGGCATCGAACGGTACCTGTTCACCGTCCGTGAGGTGACCGCGCCGGCGCTCGCTCCGGGGAGCCGTCCCGTGCGCGTGCTGCATTTGTCGGATGCCCACATGGCGCCGTGGCAGCACCGCAAGCAGCGCTGGCTGGCGACGCTCGCCGCACTCGAGCCCGATCTGGTGGTGAACACCGGAGACAACCTCGGGCATCTCGACGGGCTCACCGGCATCCGGCGTGCCTTCGAGCCCCTCGCGGGGATCCCCGGAGTGTTCGTGCACGGTTCGAACGACGTGCAGGCCCCGTCCCCGCGCAATCCGTTCAAGTACTTCCTGGGCCCGTCGAGCGGCGCGAAGCGGATCCAGTCGCTCGACACGGATGCCATGGATGAGTACTTCACGGCGGAGCTCGGATGGCACGATCTGAACAACGCCGCGGCGCGGCTGGAGGTCGCCGGGAACAGCATCGACTTCCTGGGGGTCGACGACGCGCATCGCGACTGGGATGAGCTGGAGGCGCTCCCCTCGGCTCTCGACGCGCTCGGTGAGCGGCCCGCAGGGTCTTCCGTCATCGGCGTGACGCACGCGCCGTACCAGCGCGTCCTGAACCGCTTCGTGGAGCTCGGGGCTGATGCCGTGTTCGGCGGCCACACGCACGGCGGCCAGGTGTGCCTCCCGGGCTACGGGGCGCTGGTCGCGAACTGCGACATCCCGCTGAAGCAGGCCAAGGGCCTGAGCACCTGGACGCGCGGCGGGCGCACCGTGCCGCTGAACGTGAGCGCCGGCTGCGGTCACTCGATCTACGCGCCCGTGCGCTTCGCATGCCGCCCCGAGGCGACCCTGCTGACCCTGACGGCCCGCAGCGCCTGAGACCGCGCGCCGAGGTGCAGCCGGAGTCACCGCTGGAGAACGTCGTTCCCGGCGGGCAGCGCCCGCGACGCGCGCGGGCGACCGATGCATGCTCGCCGATTCGTCGTTGAGGCCGTTCGCATGTAGACTCGAACGGTTGCAACAACGGGGTGTGGCGCAGCTTGGTAGCGCGCTTCGTTCGGGACGAAGAGGCCGCAGGTTCAAATCCTGTCACCCCGACTCAAAGCCGAAGATCCCCCGCCCGGAGGGCGGGGGATCTTCGGCTTTTCCGTCCGGGACGCCAGAGGGGCCCCGCCGCGCAGGAGGCTCCGCCCGCCGCCACTTCCCGCAACGCGACGAACCTCCCCGACCAGCGGCGGGTGGAGGGCGCGGTGGGGATGCACCCCGTCGCAGGCCGACAGAGCGGCACGCCGCGAAGCGGTGGGCCGCCCCGCACCCGAGCGATGCCGCGCAGCGGCGAGCAGCCTCCCCGATGCGGCGAAGCCGCGAGGCAGCCCTAGCGATGCCGCGCAGCGGCGAGCCACGCCCCAGCAATGCCGCGCACCCCCACGCTGCCGCGCGCACCCCTCGATGCCACGCCGCCGCACTTCAGCGAGCCGCACCCCCTCCAGGTCGCATTCCGTCCGTTCCCAGCATCCGCTGTCCGTCCAGGTCGCACTACGTCCCGCTATCCCTCGCGAATACCGGGACGAATCGCGACCTGAGCAGCCTGCCACAGCGGCATTCACGGACGAATCGCGACCTGGATCGGGAGCACGTGCCCGAGCAGCCTCTCCGCGCTCCCCCACAGCTCCCCTCCGATACCCTGTAATCACTATGCCTACGCCTCGCCTGGTCGCCTTCGACCTCGATGACACGCTCGCACCATCGAAGGGCGAGATCGACGTCCGCATCGCGGATCTGCTGCGGGCACTGCTGCAGCGCGTGGACGTTGCGATCATCTCGGGCGGCAACGAGGACCAGTTCCGCACGCAGGTCATCGCCCGGCTCGCCGACACGATGGCATCCGATCTCGCGCGGCTGCACCTGCTGCCCACCTGCGGCACCCGCTACCTGCGGCACGACGGTGCGGCGTTCGCCGCTGTCTACGCCCACGACCTCACCGACCAGGAGAAGTCCGACGCGCTCACCGCCCTGCGCGAGGAGGCCGAGCGCCTGGGTCTGTGGGAGAGCCGCACCTGGGGCGAGATCCTCGAGGACCGCGGATCGCAGATCACGTTCTCGGCACTGGGTCAGCAGGCCCCGCGCGATGCGAAGCACGCCTGGGATCCGGACGGCGCGAAGCGGGCCCTTCTCCGCGACGCGGTCGCCGCGCGCCTGCCCGGCCTGGAGGTGCGCTCCGGCGGCTCGACGAGCATCGACATCACGCGCGCAGGCATCGACAAGGCCTATGGCATGCGCCAGCTCGCCGATCACACCGGCATCCCGCTGGCCGACATGCTCTTCTACGGCGACCGGCTGGACGAAGGCGGAAACGACTACCCGGTGCTCGCGATCGGCGTGCCCTCCGTGCCCGTGGAGGGCTGGGAGGACACGGCGGACAAGCTCGACGAGCTCATCGCCGGTCTGCCGGACCGCGTCGCCCGCTGACGGCACCGGACCCGCGTCCCAGAAGGTGCGGGTAACGAGGCGGCAGGCCGGCCCGTTCTGAGACAGGCCGCGCGCCGTGTCGCAGAAGCGGCGGGCCCGGGCTGACCCGACCCGCCGCTTCTGGGACACGTCTCAGCGGACGACCGACTCCGCGGCGCCCTCGGCCACCGGCACCAGACGCGCCAGCTGCGTGACGTGCTTGGGCTCGAGCTCGGCCAGCGTGGAGACACCCAGCAGACGCATCGTGCGCTCGATCTCGGTGCGCAGGATCGCGATCGTGCGGTCCACGCCCTGACGCCCTCCGGCCATGAGGCCGTACAGGTATGCGCGGCCGATGAGCGTGAAGTCGGCGCCCAGGGCGACAGACGCCACGATGTCGGCGCCGTTCATGATGCCGGTGTCGACCATCACGGTGAAGTCGTCGCCCACGGCCTTGCGCACGTGCGGAAGCAGCCGGAACGGGATGGGCGCGCGGTCGAGCTGACGCCCGCCGTGGTTGGAGAGCACGATGCCGTCGACGCCGGCATCCTTCAGCCGCACCGAGTCCTCCACGTTCTGCACGCCCTTGATCACGATCTTGCCGGGCCACAGGTCGCGGATGACGGCGAGGTCGTCGTAGCTGATCGTGGGGTCCATGGCGGCGTCCAGCAGCTCGCCGACGGTGCCGCCGGTGGTGCTGAGGGACGCGAACTCGAGCTTGGGAGTGGTGAGGAAGTCGTACCACCACCACGGCCGCGGGATGGCGTTGATGATCGTGCCGAGGGTCAGCTGCGGCGGGATGCTGAAGCCGTTGCGCTTGTCGCGCAGGCGAGCGCCCGCGACAGGCGTGTCGACGGTGAACTGCAGGGTGTCGAAGCCGGCGGCGGCGGCGCGGCGGGTGAGCTCGTACGAGATCTCCCGGTCGCGCATGACGTACAGCTGGAACCAGTTGCGTCCGTTCGGGTTGGCGGCCTTCACACCCTCGATCGAGGTGGTGCCGAGCGTGGACAGGGTGAACGGGATGCCGGCGGCTGCCGCCGCTCCGGCGCCCGCGGTCTCCCCCTCGGTCTGCATGAGACGGGTGAAGCCGGTGGGCGCGATGCCGAAGGGAAGCGCGGACGGGCCGCCGAGGATCTCGACGCTCGTGTCGACGGTGGGGGCGGGCTTGAGGATGCCGGGGTGGAACTCGACGTCCTCGAAGGCCTGGCGGGCGCGCGCCAGCGACAGCTCGCCCTCTGCGGCGCCGTCGGTGTAGTCGAAGGCGGCCTTCGGCGTGCGGCGCTTGGCGATGGTGCGCAGATCGTAGATCGTCAGCGCCGCGTCGAGACGGCGCTTGCGTCCGTCGAGCTCGGGCTTCTTGAACTTCATCAGCTCGAGCAGCTCGGCGGGATTGGGCAACTGGCGCTGGACCATGGTGTTCTCCTCTGGACGGTGCGTGTCAGTGGTCGCCGGGCACGAGCCCGGCGGCGGTGTAGTAGCCGGTGATGTGGTCGTGGACGAGGGTGCGCGCAGCATCCGCTCCGCCCGCCTCGATGGCGTCGACGATGCCGTGGTGCTCCGCGCGCAGCCGTGATGCCATGGCAGCCCAGTCCTCGATGCGCGCCGAGCCCTCCAGCACGTAGGACTCGATCGCGGTGCGCAGGCCCGCCATCATCGCAGCGATGACGGTGTTCCCCGACGCCTCGGCGAGTGCGTAGTGCAGCTCGGCGTCCAGGGCGAGAAACTCAGGGGCGGTGAGGTCATCGGCATCCATGGCGGTCAGGATGCCTCGGACTCCGGCGAGGTCGCGCTGCGGGTCGGCGGCCAGACGCGCGGCGACGGCGTCCTCCAGCACGAGCCGGGTCTGCACGACATCCGCCAGCGGGAAGCCCTGTGCGGCCACCTGGAGCCGCAGCAGCGTCGACATGCCTCCGGAGGGCGCGGCGATGACGATCGCGCCCGCCTGGGGCCCGGAGCCGGTCGCCGTGCGGATCAGCCCCATCACCTCGAGCACGCGCAGCGCCTCGCGCACGCTGGAGCGCCCGACGCCGAGGTCTGCGGCGAGGTCGCGCTCGGACGGCAGCCGGTCCCCTGGGCCGAGCGCGCCGTCGAGCAGATCGCTCTCCACCCGAGCGAGCACGGTGCGCCAGGCGCGCGCTGTGGTCTCCGGCATCCGTCCTCCTGTGGTCAGACCACAGGTTATCCGATGTGGTCAGACCACGCAAACGCCGTTTCGGTGCTTCTCAGTCGACGGGCGGAAGCCACTCGACCTCGGGGTCGGGGCGGAGAACGAGGACGTCGCCAGGCTGGATCTTCTGATGGGCGGGGCGGGAGCGCAGCGGCTCGAGACCGCTGTTGTAGCCGATGATGCTGTAGTAGTCGGTGACGCAGAAACGCTTGTTGATCGCGAGAATGGCATCACCGGACGCCACCGTGTAGCTGACGATCTCGCCCGCGCTGTTCAGCTTCACCGCACCCTTCGCAAATTCGCGCGGGCCCAGGTCGATCAGCTCGCCGTCAAGCACCCCGGTGACCTTCCCGGCGCCCTCCGTGAAGCTGTGGCCGGTCTTCCTTCCGTCCTGCACGAGCGAGATCACCGGACGCGGCGAGGGGCACGGGTCGAGCGGCGTGCTCACGGGCGTCGGCGTCGACGACGGCTTCGCGGGCGAGACCGCGGCGGGCTCGGCCGCGACGGGCTTCTCCGACGGCGTGGAAGCGGCGGGCTCGGACGCCGCCGTGCACCCGGCGAGCGCGATCACGACCAAGGTGAGACCCGCGATCGCGGAGGTGAGTTTCGCTGCGCTGGACACGTTCCGATGGTGGCATCTGCGTGCGTGGAAAGCCAGCAGTTTCAGCGGCCCAGCGCTCGGCGGTCCGATGCGGCCGGTGATCGGCCTCCGGGCGTCAGCCCAGCACTCCCCCGGACTCCTCGAGGTAGCAGTTGCCGCACAGCGACTCGTAGGTCACGGCGACGCCGTCGATCGCGACCTGGTCGCCGTCGAACACGAACCGGTCGTCCACCTTGCGCCCGTTGAACACGGCCTTGCGGCCGCAGCGGCAGATCGTCTTCAGCTCCTCGAGCGTGTGAGCGATCGCCAGCAGCCGGGCGGAGCCCGGGAACGCATGCGTGCGGAAGTCGTTGCGGATGCCGTAGGCGAGAACGGGGATGCCGTCCAGCACCGCGATCCGGAACAGATCGTCGATCTGCTCGGGCGTGAGGAACTGGGCCTCGTCGATCAGCAGGCACGCCACGTCGGCGGGCGCCGCGGGGAGCAGCTCCTCGTCGACCTCGTCGCGGATCCGCTGCCGATGCACCGCGAACAGCGCACGGGCGTCGTCCTCGGATCCGATCAGGAAGTCGACCTCACGCGTCATGCCGAGGCGGCTCTCGATCTGCGAGGCCCCCTTGGTGTCGATCTCGGGCTTGGCGAGCAGCACCCGCTGCCCGCGCTCCTCGTAGTTGTAGGCCGCCTGCAGCAGAGCCGTCGACTTGCCCGAGTTCATCGCGCCGTAGCGGAAGTACAGCTTCGCCACGGTGGTTCCGTCAGCTCTGCAGCGACAGGGTCGCCGAGGTCTCCGCGAACGTCTTCTCCGCCAGCTCGGGCTGGTCGTTCAGCTTCTCCCCCAGCGTGGGGATCAGCTCGCGCAGCCGGGGCTCCCAGCCCGCATACTCCTCGGCGAAGCAGCGCTTGAGCAGGCCCAGCATGATCGGCACGGCCGTGGACGCGCCCGGCGATGCGCCCAGCAGACCCGAGATCGAGCCGTCCGCCGAGGTGATCACCTCGGTGCCGAACTGCAGGTTGCCGTTGTGCATGACCTGGGCGCGCTGACCGGCCTGACGCAGCGTCCAGTCCTCGTCCTTGGCGTCAGGCATGAGCTCTCGCAGGTCGTCGACCTTGCGGCTGTGGTTCTTGAGCAGCTCGGTCACCAGGTACTTGATGAGGTCGAAGTTGGTGACCGCGACCTTCAGCATGCTGAACAGGTTCGACGGACGCACCTGCGTGACGATGTCCCAGTTCGAGCCGTTCTTCAGGAACTTCGGGCTGAACGTGGCGAACGGCCCGAACAGCACCGAGGTCTCACCGTCGACGACACGCGTGTCCAGGTGCGGAACGGACATCGGCGGGGCGCCGACGGTCGCCTTGGAGTACACCTTGGCCTGGTGCTTGGCGACGATCTCGGGCTTGGTGGTCATCAGCCACTGGCCGCCGATCGGGAAGCATCCGTAGCCCTTGATCTCGGGGATGCCGCTGTTCTGCAGAAGCTTGAGGGCCCAGCCGCCGGCGCCGACGAACACGAAGCGCGCCTTGACCTGGCTGGGGGTGCGGCCGACCGTCTGGCGGTTCTTCACCAGCCACGTGCCGTCCTTCTGCTTCTTGAGCGAGCGCACCTCGTGATTGGGGAGCACCTGCACGCCGGAGCTCTTCAGGTGGTCGAAGAGCTGGTGGGTCAGGGCGCCGAAGTCGACGTCGGTGCCGCCCGTGACGCGTGTCGCGGCGAAGGGCGCGTCGGCGGTGAGCCGCTTCTCCATGAGCAGCGGCGCCCACTTGTTGATGACGCGGGAGTCCTCGCTGTATTCCATGTCGGCGAACAGCGTCTGCTTCGACAGTGCCTCGTAGCGCGTCTTCAGGAAGGAGACGTTCTTCTCTCCGCGCACGAAGGTCATGTGCGGAGTCGGGTTGATGAACGTGTCGGGCTCGCTGAGCACGCCGCGGTCGACCAGGCTGGACCAGAACTGCCGGCTGAGCTGGAACTGCTCGTTGATCGAGACCGCCTTGCTGACGTCGACGCTGCCGTCGGCCGCCTCCGGCGTGTAGTTCAGCTCGCAGAGCGCGGCGTGGCCGGTGCCCGCGTTGTTGAACGCGTGCGAGCTCTCCTCGGCGACGTCGCTGAGTCGCTCATAGGCGACGATCTTCCAGTCCGGCTGCAGTTCGTGCAGCAGGGTACCCAGAGTGGCGGACATGATGCCCCCACCGATCAGAACGACATCGACGGTTTCAGTCACCCGATAAGTCTAGCCGTCGGCATCCGTCCCGATTTCCGCGCGACGGCTCAGGCGGATGCCGGGACCAGCCGCTTCGCGAGCTCCTCCGCGATCTGCACGGCGTTCAGCGCGGCGCCCTTGCGCAGGTTGTCGTTGCTGATGAACAGCACGAGTCCCTTGCCCTCGGGCGCGGACTGGTCGGCGCGGATGCGGCCGACGAAGCTCGGGTCCTTGCCCGCCGCCTGCAGCGGGGTCGGCACCTCGTCGACGACGACGCCCGGGGCTGCGGCGAGGATCTCGTAGGCGCGCTCCGGGGTGATGTCGTTCGCGAACTCGGCGTGGATCGAGAGCGAGTGGCCGGTGAACACGGGCACCCGCACGCAGGTGCCTGCGACGCGCAGATCGGGGAGGCCGAGGATCTTGCGGCTCTCGTTGCGGAGCTTCTTCTCCTCGTCGGTCTCGTTGTCGCCGTCGTCGACGATGGAGCCGGCCAGCGGGATGACGTCGAAGGCGATCGGCGCCACGTACTTCTCCGGCTGCGGGAAGTCGACGGAGGAGCCGTCGTGCACGAGCCGCAGGGTGTCGCCCTGGGCGAGCACGCCCTCCACCTGGCCGAGCAGCTCCTGGGCGCCGGCGAGTCCGGAGCCGGAGACGGCCTGGTAGGTGCTGACGATCAGTCGCTCGAGACCGGCTTCGGCGTGCAGCGCCTTCATGACGGGCATCGCGGCCATCGTGGTGCAGTTCGGGTTGGCGATGATGCCCTTGGGGCGCTCGTCCATGGCATCCGGGTTGACCTCGCTGACGACCAGCGGGACCTCCGGGTCCATCCGCCACGCGCTGGAGTTGTCGACCACGACGGCGCCGGCGGCGGCGAACTTCGGCGCGTAGGCGCGGCTGGCGGTCGCGCCCGCCGAGAACAGCGCGATGTCGATGCCCGAGGCATCCGCGGTCTCCACGTCCTCGACGATCACGTCGGTGCCGCCGAAGTCGATGCTCGTCCCGGCCGAGCGGGCGGAGGCGAACAGCCGCAGTTCGCGGATCGGGAACGAGCGCTCGGCGAGGATCTCGCGCATGACGGTGCCGACCTGTCCGGTCGCGCCGACGATGGCGATCGAGAAACCTGAGTCTGAGATGCGGGTCATGAGCAGTCCTTGGCGTGGAGACGGTGCGCCAGGCTCAGCCCCGGGTGAGGATGCTGCGCCCGGCGCCGATGTCAGGGTTGCGGCGAGTCTACCCGCTCGCGATGGCGACGGGACCGGTCGTGACAGGCGGAGGTTCGGGTCAGACCTGGTCGATGTACGTGTGGAACGGAGCGCGGAGGGCGACCCGGTCGTACAGGCGCTGCGCGTCGGTGTTGGTGTACGAAGTGATCCAGCGCACCTCGATCAGGCCCTCCTCGCGGGCGATCTCGTGCAGCCGGCTCAGCAGCGCGCGGCCCACTCCCCCGCCGCGCACCCCGGGCGAGACGAAGAGGTCGTCCAGGAAGATGGCCGTCGCGCCGCGCGACGGGCGGACGAAACGACGCCAGTGCGCGATGCCGATCGGCGTGCCGTCCCGCAGCGCGAGCAGCGCGTTCAGCTCGTGGCCGGGATCCTGCAGCCAGTTCCAGACCGTGTCGATGACGGCGTCGTCGTGCTCGAGATCGTAGAAGTCGCGGTAGCCGCGGAACAGCACGGCCCAGGCGTCGCGATCGGCCGGCTCGAGGTCGCGGATCGTGAGATCTCCTGCGTCCGATTCGGTCTTCGCCCCGGCATCCGTCGTCATCCGACGATCGTATCGGGCCGGCGCCGTCGCACGTCGGACGTCAGCGGCCGGTGCCGGCGTGGACGACGGCCTCGATCTCGCTGTCCAGACCGTAGGCGGTGTGCACGGCCCGCGCCGCCTGGGCCAGGTCGGATCCGCGCACCACGACCGAGATGCGGATCTCGGAGGTGGAGATCATCTCGATGTTCACGCCGCCGCGGCTGAGCGCGTCGAAGAGGATCTCGGAGACGCCCGAGTGCGTGCGCATGCCCGCGCCGACGACCGAGAGCTTGCCGATCTGGTCGTCGTGCAGCAGGTTCTCGAAGCCGACCGCGGCCTGCTCGGCCGCGAGCGCCTTGATGGTGCCTGCGGCGTCGGCCTTGGACAGCGTGAAGGAGATGTCGGTGCGGCCCGTCGATGCGGCCGACACGTTCTGCACGATCATGTCGACGTTGGCGCCCGACTTGGAGACGATCTTGAAGATCTCGGCGGCCTTGCCGGGAACGTCCGGCACGCCGGCGACGGTGATCTTGGCCTGGCTGAGGTCGGTGGCGACGCCGGCGACGATGGGTTCTTCCATGGCTGCTCCCTCGGATTCGCGGGGGTTCTTCATGCCCTCGCCCAGAACGTAGGTGCCCTCGGCGGACGAGAACGTGGATCGTGCGTGGATGAGCACGCCGTGACGGCGCGCGTACTCGACGGCCCGGATGTACAGCACCTTCGCGCCGTTCGCGGCGAGCTCGAGCATCTCCTCGCTGGAGATGTGGTCGAGCTTGGCGGCGCGCGGGATGACGCGCGGGTCTGCCGTGTAGATGCCGTCGACGTCGCTGTAGATCTCGCAGACGTCGGCCTTCAGCGCAGCGGCCAGTGCGACCGCGGTCGTGTCGGAGCCGCCGCGGCCGAGCGTGGTGATGTCGCGGGTGTCGCGGTTGAAGCCCTGGAAGCCGGCGACGATGACGATCGCCCCCTCGTCCAGCGCCTCGCGCAGGCGCACGGGGGTGACGTCGACGATGCGCGCCTTGCCGTGGTGCGAGTCGGTGATCATGCCGGCCTGGCTGCCGGTGAACGAGCGCGCCTCGAAGCCCATCGAGTGGATGGCCATCGCCAGCAGCGCCATCGAGATGCGCTCACCGCTGGAGAGCAGCATGTCCAGTTCGCGCGGGGCGGGGATCGGCGCCACCTCGTGCGCGAGATCCAGCATCTCGTCGGTGGTGTCGCCCATGGCGCTCACCGCGACGACGACGTCGTGGCCGGCGCGACGGGTGTCGACGATGCGCTTGGCGACGCGCTTGATGCTCTCTGCGTCGGCGACGGACGAACCGCCGTACTTCTGCACGATCAGGGCCACGATCACTCCCGGGGACGGTGGGCGGAACCGCCCAGGATCATTGTACGGATCGGCTCCATGCCGTCCCGCGCATGTGACAGCGGTCGGCTACTCGACGGCCGCAGGCGCGGCCTCGGATGCCCGGGGCTTCAGCCGTCCGCCGGTGGCGGCGAACCAGCATCCGATCAGGATGATCGGGAAGCCGATCAGCAGACCAGGGGTGACCGGCTCTGCGACGAGCACCGTGCCGAGCACGATCGCGACGATCGGGTTGATGTAGGTGAACAGCGGGGCGCGCACCGGGCCGACCTCGCGGATCAGCGCGAAGAAGGCGACGAACGCGAGCGCGGTGCAGATCACTCCGAGCAGCAGCAGCGAGCCCGCAGAGCGAACGGTCGGCGGCTCGTGCGGCGTGAGCAGCGCCGCCGGCAGATACGCCAGCCCGATCGCGAACAGCGCCAGCGTGATCGTGCCGATCGAGGGGACGTCGGAGAGCTTGTACGCGATGACGAACGGTGCGATCGCATACATCACGGCGGTGAGCAGGATCTCGCCGATGGCGATCATGCTGGCCGGCTCGTGCGGGAACAGACCGGGTCCCGCGACGACCACGACCACGCCGGCGAACCCGACGAGCAGACCGCCCAGCCGGATCGGCGCGAGCGCGGACCTGTCGCCGCGCAGCAGGGCGATGATCACCGCGAACAGCGGCACCGTCGCGACCAGGAGCCCGGTGAGGCCCGAAGGCAGTTGCGTCTCGGCATGGCTGAGGAGCAGGAAGGGCCCGCCCATCTCCAGCAGACCGAACACGAGCACCCACGGCCAGTGCTTCCAGGCCGCCTTCAGCGCGCCGCTGCGGATCGCGAACGGGAGCAGCACGAGGCCGCCCAGCAGCGTGCGTCCGGCGACCACCGCCGGCGGTCCGAAGGTCTCGACCGCCTCCTTGATGAACAGGTAGGTGATGCCCCACACGAACGCCATGACGGCGAACAGGATCCACCCCTTCCGGGTGAATCCCGCCTGCGCGTTCACAGGCGTCGACGGCCCTCGAAGGCCCGTCCCAGCGTCACCTCGTCCGCGTACTCCAGGTCGCCGCCGACGGGCAGGCCGGATGCCAGCCGCGAGACGGTGATCTCCATGCTGGTCAGCAGCCGGCTGAGGTAGCTGGCGGTCGCCTCGCCCTCGAGGTTGGGGTTCGTGGCGAGGATGACCTCCTGCACGGTGCCGTCGGCGAGACGGGTCATCAGCTGGGCGATGCGCAGGTCATCGGGGCCGACGCCCGCGATGGGGCTGATCGCGCCGCCGAGCACGTGGTACAGCCCGCGGAACTCGCGGGTGCGCTCGATGGCCGCGACGTCCTTGGCGTCCTCGACCACGCAGATCAGCTCGGCGTTGCGGCGAGGATCGCGGCAGATGGCGCAACGGTCCTGCTCGGACACGTTGCCGCACACCTCGCAGAAGCGCACGCGGGCGCGCACCTCGGTGAGCAGCTCCGACAGACGCGCGACGTCGAAGGACGGGGTCTGCAGGATGTGGAACGCGATGCGCTGCGCGGACTTCGGGCCGATGCCGGGGAGCCGGCCGAACTCGTCGATCAGCTCCTGGACGATGCCGTCGTACATCAGTTGAACCTCGTCGGGGGCTGGTAGGGCTCTTCACGCAGGAAGCGGGCTCCGAGCACCTGGCGGATCACGGCCTCTCCCCGTCGCTCGACACCGCCGGCGACGGGCGCGACACGGGAGACGACAGGTGCCGCCGCGCGGGGCTCGGCCGCAGAGGACGCCGGTGCGGGCTTCGTGGGGGCGGTGACCGCCTGCGCTGGGGCAGAGGGCGCGGACATGGCCCTGGCCGGTGCCGCCGGTCCGCGACCGTAGGAGGCGGATGCCCGCGGATCGTCCTGCGGGCCGTCGTAGGCGGGGTCGTAGGGCGGCTCGTCGTCGTACGGAGGCGCATCGTCGAACGGTGGGTAGTCCACCTCGGGCGGCGAGTCGATCGCGCCGTCGACCGGCGGCTGCGGGGCGGATCCCGATGCCTCGGCATCGGCCGGCTCCTCATCCACCGGGAACTGCTGCTGCACGGTTGTTGTCGGCGCGGTGGACACCGGCGCTGCGGGTGCCGGTGCCGTGAGCACGGCTCCGGCGGGCGTCTCGGGGGCGGAGGTCGGGATCGGCGCGACGGCCCATTCCGTCACTGCGGCCGCCGCGGAGCGGGACGACGCGGATGCCGCGGGCGCACGTCCGCCGGATGCCGCCGGGGAGCCGACTCCGGAACCGCCGCCGCGCGCGGAGTCATCGATCGACTCGGGGGCGCTCATCGGGTTGGCCCAGCCGGCCGCGGGCGCATCGTCGCCGCCGACCGGCTGCTGAGGTGCGGGCGCGGGCGGAGCAGGACGGGGAGCCGACCCGCCGCCGGACGGCGGCAGCGGAGCGGGCAGGTACCTCACGGTGATGCCGAGCTCCTGCTCGATGGCCGTGCGCAGGTGGTCGGAGGGCCCCTGCCCGGGCTTCGTGCCCTTGAACTTCGGCACATCGGCCGCGCTCGCGAAGCCGAGCGTCAGCACACCGCTGTCGGGATCGTAGGCGAGCGGCTGGGTGCCGGTGGCCACCAGCCAGGACGAGCGGCTCGCCGACGCGAGGCGGTCCAGCACCGCCGACCACGCGGCGGAGATGCGGTCGAACGTGACGGGGCCCGTCGGAACCGAGACCTCCGGCTCCGCATCCGAGGTCATGGACTCCGACTCGGAGTCCGGAGACGTCGGGGCGGCGCCGTCCGCCGGCTCGGACTCGGCGGTCCCGGTGGTTTCCGCCGTCGCAGCGGCTTCGTCGGACGAAGCATCCGCGGCCGTCGAGGAGCCGGGCTCTTCGGAATCCGGCGTCGCGGCGGCGGATCCGGATGCGGGCGTCACCGACGCGGGAGCGCCGGACGCGGCCACGTCCGAAGGAGCCGCGGCGGAACCGGTCTGAACCGACGAGGACGGGGCAGAGCCCGCCGCCGCAGGACCCGAGGCGGAACCAGCGGAAGCGGAAGCGACCGGCGCCGGCGCACCGGCGGCCGGAGCCACGGCCCGAGGCGCGGTCGACTGCACCGCCGCCACCTGGCCCGCAGCATCCGCGGGCGATCCCGCCAGCACGCGAGCGACCAGCAGTTCCAGGTGCAGGCGCGGCGAGGTCGCCCCGGTCATGTCATCGAGCGCCTGGCTCACCAGATCGGCGGTGCGCGACAGACGGGCGGCGCCGAAGCTCGCGGCCTGCGCGACCATCCGCTGCATCTCGTCGGCGGGCAGCCCGCGCAGCACTGCCGAGGCGCCGTCGCCGACCGCGGCGATGACGATCAGGTCGCGCAGGCGCTCGAGCAGGTCGTCGACGAAGCGGCGCGGGTCCTGGCCCGTCTGCACGACGCGGTCCACGGCGGGGAAGGCCGCCGCCGCATCGCCCGCGGCGAGCGCCTCGACGATCTCGTCGAGCAGAGCCGCGTGCGTGTAGCCGAGCAGCGCGACCGCGCGCTCGTAGGTCACGTTGCCCCCGTCGGATCCCGCGATCAGCTGATCCAGCAGCGAGAGGGTGTCACGCGGCGAACCGCCACCGGCGCGGACGACCAGCCCCAGCACGCCCGGCTCGACCTGCACGCCCTCCTCGACGCACAGCTTCTCGACGTACTCGATCATCGCCGCCGGCGGCACGAGCCGGAACGGGTAGTGGTGCGTGCGGGAGCGGATGGTGCCGAGCACCTTCTCGGGCTCGGTGGTCGCGAAGATGAACTTCACGTGCGCGGGCGGCTCCTCGACCAGCTTCAGCAGGGCGTTGAATCCCTGCGGCGTGACCATGTGCGCCTCGTCGAGGATGAAGATCTTGTACCTGTCGCGGCTGGGCGCGAAGGTGGCCCGCTCGCGCAGGTCGCGGGCGTCGTCGACGCCGTTGTGGCTGGCGGCGTCGATCTCGACGACGTCCAGCGAACCGCCGCCGTTGCGGGACAGCTCCACGCAGCTCGGGCACACACCGCACGGGGTGTCGGTGGGGCCCTCGGCGCAGTTCAGGCAGCGCGCGAGGATGCGCGCCGACGTGGTCTTGCCGCAGCCGCGCGGACCGGAGAACAGGTAGGCGTGTCCGACCCGGTCGCCGCGCAGAGCGGTCATGAGCGGATCGGTCACCTGGGACTGCCCGATCATCTCCGCGAAGGTCTCGGGCCGGTAGCGGCGGTAGAGGGCTGTCGTCACCCGTCCAGCCTACGGCGTGCCTGGGACACTCGCTCGGCCGCTCACGCGTCCAGCAGGCCCCCGGCCAGCTCCGCCACGCCGCCGACCGCGTCGCCCAGGTCGATGACCGCGCCGACGAGCTGCACCGCGCCGCCGATCAGCTCGATCACCTGCAGCACCAGGGCGGTCGCCTCGAGCACATCGCCGACGCCCTCCACCGCGGGCAGCCCGTCGGACTGCACCCGCACCAGCTGCGCCCAGGAGCGCTCCATGCCGAACAGCACGGCGTACGGAAGCAGCCGCTCGTTGAGCAGGAACCGCTGCAGACGCTGCGCTGCGGCATCGGGCGACACGTCGCCGGAGAGCAGCGCCCCCTCCGTCGACTGCAGGAACCGCAGAGGCTCGGCCTCGGCGAGCGCCATGTACTCGCGCAGGCCGGCGAGGTGCGCCCGCGCCGGCTCGGACGCCGGCAGGAACGTCCGCCATGCCCGCGGCACGACCACCAGCGCTACCAGGCAGACCAGCATCCCGCACCCCAGCAGGATCGACGCCGCCACCGGTCCCTCGGCCAGCGCGGCGATCAGCAGGAAGCCGTTCCACAGCAGCAGGAGCACCGCGGCGGCGCGCAGCAGCGCGACGGGCCAGTGCCGTCGGCCGGGCCGGAGCAGTCCGGCATCCTCCAGCCGCTCCCGCGCGCCGTCGAGCACCGCCCGCACCCGGTGGGCGAGCGCGCGTCCGCTCGACGAGAGACGCCGCACCCGCTCCCGGCCTGCGCCGTCGCCCAGCACGGCCTCCAGCAGCTTCAGCTCATCGGCGCTGAACTCCGCGCCCTCGACGATCTCGACGCCCACCGGGGTGCGCCGGCGTGCGCGCCGGCCGGTGCCGTCCGGCTCCTCCGCGAGAAGCCGGATGCGCCTGCCCACCGCCATGTCGACGAGCATCGCGGCGGCCGCTCTGCGATCGGCATCCAGCAGCAGCGCGTCGTCGAGCACCGTCGCGCCGACGAGGGGCGCGAACTGCGGCCCCGGCGACGCCGGTGCCCGGTTCGACGCCACCCGCGCGAGGACCGCGAGGACCAGCACGATGAGCGCCGGGATCAGTCCCAGCACGATGACGGCGACCGTCATCCCTAGTCCTCGAACACCCCGATGACCGGAATCGACGTGGTGGTCACGGGCACGGTCGGCTGCATGAGCGTGCCGTCGTCGCGCCGGGCGTCCTCGAACTGGCGCAGCGTCGGGCGGCCGGGCCGCACGGGACCCTGACCCGCCAGCGCCACCACGGCCGGCTCGGCGACGGATGCCCGGTACGCGACCCCGCGCACGCTGAAGTCCACCGGATCGCCCGAGCGCACCTCGAGCCGCAGCGCCTCTCGTGTCACGGTCACCTGCAGCTGCGAGCCGTGCCACTGCAGCGCGTACGACAGCTCGGGCCAGTCGGCCGGCAGGCGCGGGTCGAAGCTCAGCAGCCCGTCGTGGTCGCGCATGCCGCCGAAGCCGCTGACCAGCGCGGTCCACACACCGCCGGCGGATGCCACGTGCACGCCGTCCGACGAGTTGTGGTGCAGGTTGCCCAAGTCGACGAACAGCGCCTGCTCGAAGTACTCGCGCGCGAGATCCTGGTATCCGACCTCCGCCGCCATGATCGACTGCACCACGGCCGACAGGGTCGAGTCGCCGGTGGTCAGCGGGTCGTAGTAGTCGAAGTCGGCAAGCTTCTCCTCGTCGGTGAAGTGGTTGCCCTGCAGGAACAGCGCCAGCACGACATCCGCCTGCTTGAGCACCTGGAACCGGTAGATCACCAGCGGGTGGTAGTGCAGCAGCAGCGGGCGCTGGTCAGGCGAGGTGCCCTCCAGGTCCCACACCTCGCGCTCCAGGAACAGCGAGTCCTGGGGGTGGATGCGCAGCGCTTCGCTGAACGGGATGTGGATCGCCTCGGCCGCCCGATCCCAGGCCTCCCGCTCCCCGGCATCCAGACCGGTGCGCTCGACCAGTGCGGCGTAGGCGGCCGGGTCCTGCTCGGCCATCTCGCGCACCACTCGTGCGGCCAGCCGCAGGTTGTACCGCGCCATCACGTTCGTGAACAGGTTGTCGTTGACGACCGTGGTGTACTCGTCCGGACCGGTGACGCCGTGGATGTGGAACGTCGAGTGGCCGTTGGTGCCGCGCCAGAAGCCCAGGGTCGCCCACAGCCGCGCGGTCTCGACCGCGATGTCGGCGCCCTCCCGGCGCAGGAACTCCTCGTCGCCGGTGGCGCGCACGTACTTGCCGAGCGCATAGCTGACGTCGGCGTTGATGTGGTACTGCGCGGTGCCTGCGGCGTAGTACGCCGACGCCTCCTCGCCGTTGATCGTGCGCCACGGGAACAGGGCGCCCGCCTCGTTGAGCTGGGCGGCACGACGGCGGGCGGCGGGCAGCATGAGCACCCGGGCGCGCAGCGCGTTCTTCGCCCACTGCGGCGACGTGTAGGTGAGGAACGGCAGGACGTAGATCTCGGTGTCCCAGAAGTAGTGGCCGCTGTAGCCCGAGCCGGTCAGCCCCTTGGCGGGGACACCGGTGCCGTCGGCGCGGGACGCCGCCTGCGCGAGCTGGAACAGGCACCACCGGGTGGCCTGCTGCAGGTCGTCGTGGCTGGCGATGCGCACGTCGGAGCGCTCCCAGAACGCCGCGAGCCACGCCTCCTGGGCGCGGAACAGGGCGTCGACGCCCTCCACGCCCACGCGGTCCAGCGAGCGGCGGCAGCGGTCGACGAGCTCACGCGGCGGCACGCCCCGCGAGCTGTGATAGCTGACGATCTTGCTGATCCGGATCGGCACACCGGCCTTCGCCTGCACGCGGAACACGTTCTTCGCGATGTCGGGCTCGATGAGCGTCCGGGCGCTGTAGTCGTTCTCGGTCTCGACCACGTGGTCGGCGACGACCGCGACGCTCATGCCCGAATCGTTCACCCGGTACGACAGCGCGGAGCGCAGCCCGTCCTGCCAGTACTCCACCGGCTGCAGCACGCGCTCGGTGATCTTCTCCGCCTTGCGCGGGTCGAAACCGGCCTTGCCCTCGGACTTCGACGCCATCGGGTCGCCTGCGTAGATGCCGGCGCCGTCCTGACGGTTCAGCAGCTGGCAGCTGATCGTGACCGGGGCGTCGGCGTTCTCCACCACGACCTCGAGCCGCAGCACCGCCAGGTGCCGCTCGTCGAAGCTGACGATGCGCTCGTCCCGCATGCGCACGCGCTTGCCGGACGGCGTGACCCACACGACCGTGCGCGACAGGACGCCCGTGCGCATGTCGAGGACCCGGGAGTACTCGTGGATCTCGGCCTCGTCGAAGGAGAGCGGCTCATCGTCGATGTAGACGCGCATGACCTTGGCGTCGGGGGCGTTGACGATCGTCTGCCCCACCTCGGCGAACCCGTACGCCTGCTCGGCGTGCCGGATCGGCCAGGTCTCGTGCAGGCCGTTGATGAACGTGCCGTGCTCGTGCGCGCCGCGACCCTCGATGTGGTTGCCGCGCAGACCGAGGTAGCCGTTGCCGACCGAGAAGATCGTCTCGGACACGCCGTCGTCGTCGTAGCTGGTCTCGATCAGGCGCCAGGGATCCACGGGGTGGCGTTCGCGGTCGATCATGCGTTCTCCGAAGGGAATCTGAAGGGTGAGGGGTTCAGTGCTTGTCGCCGTCGAGCAGACGCGCAAGATCATCGACGATACAGGTGGCGCCGGCCTCGCGCAGCGCGTCGGCGCCTGCGCCGCGGTCGACGCCGACGACCGTCGCGTAGCCGGCCGATGCCGCGGATGCCACGCCCGAGACCGCATCCTCCACGGCGATCGCCTCGGAGGGGTCGACTCCCAGCATCCTGGCGCCCTCGCGGAACATGTCGGGCGCGGGCTTGGACGCGAGGTGCTCGTGCTCGGCGACGACGCCGTCGACGACGATGCGGAAGAAGTCGCGGATGCCGGCGGATGCCAGCACCTCCGCCGCGTTCTTCGAGCTGGACACCACGCCCATCGGCACCTCGGCCGCGCGGAGCTGCTCCAGCAGCGCGAGCGAACCGGGGTACGGCGCGATGCCCTCACTGCGCAGGGCCGCGGCGAACGCGGCGTTCTTGCGGTTGCCGACGCCGCAGATGGTCTCGGCCTCGGGCGGATCGGTCACCTCGCCCCACGGGATCTCGATGTTGCGGCTGCGCAGCAGGCTGGCCACGCCGTCGTAGCGCTTCTTGCCGTCGACATAGGCGAAGTAGTCGGCGTCCGTGTACGGCTCGGTGACGCCCCAGCGGGTCAGCACCTCGTCGAACACGGCCTGCCAGGCGCGCATGTGCACTTCGGCGGTCGGGGTGAGCACGCCGTCGAGGTCGAACAGCACGCCCGCAGCGCGGCGCAGATCGGGCAGGTCTTCGGACACGATGGGACTCCTGGGGACGGTGCAGTTGTCGGGCACGGGTGCTTCGGCGGCCATGGCGCTCGGATCCGGTGTGGCGCTCCCCTCAAGCGTAGCGAGAACCACCCGCGGGGTCTCCCCCATCGCCGGACCCTTTTCCGCGCAGATCCGCAGGATCGCCGCGACCGCGGCGTCCGTGTCGGCGAGGGTCTGCTCGGTGCGGTGCCGGATGCTGAGCACCGTCGGCGCCGCCTCCCCCGGGCGCACCGGCGGACGCACGGTGTGGACGATGTGCGCGAGCGCCCCGCCGATCCCGTCGACCGTGCCGTGCGCGAGCTCGACCCCGTCGTCCGGCACGCGGTACGTCAGCGCGTCGCCGCGCCGGTCGATCAGCAGCTCCGCGCTCATCCGCCGATGTACGACATCTCGATGCGCTCCGCGGGTGTGTCGGCGGAGCGCAGCTCGGAGTAGCGGTCGTCGCGTGCACCCCAGATCTGCGCCAGGGCGGCCTCCAGCTCGGCATCCGAGCATCCGCCGCGCAGCAGCGCGCGCAGGTCGTGCCCGCGGGAGGCGAACAGGCAGGTGAACAGCTTGCCGTCGGCGGAGATGCGCGCGCGGGTGCAGTCGCCGCAGAACGGGGCCGTGACGCTGGAGATCGCGCCGATCTCGCCCGCCCCGTCGCGGTAGCGCCAGCGCGTCGCGGTCTCACCGGGGTAGGCGGGCTGCAGCGGTTCGAGCGGATGCACGGCGTCGATCCGCTCGACGATCTCGGCCGAGGACACCACCTGGTCGAGGTTCCAGCCGTTGGTGGTGCCCACGTCCATGAACTCGATGAAGCGCACGGTCACTCCGGTGCCGCGGAAGCTCTCGGCGATGCCGAGCACGTCGTCCTCGTTCGCGCCGCGCTTGACCACGGTGTTGACCTTAATGGCGTCGAAGCCGGCCTCCTCGGCCGCGCGGATGCCGTCGAGCACGCGCTCCAGCGGGAAGTCGATGTCGTTCATGGCGCGGAAGGTCGCGTCGTCGAGGGAGTCCAGCGAGACCGTGACGCGATTCAGCCCGGCATCCCGCAGCGCCTGCGCCTTGTGCGCGAGGGCCGAGCCGTTGGTGGTCAGGGCGATGTCGAGGCGCTCCCCCTCGGGGGTGCGCAGCTCGGCCAGCATCGCGATCAGCTTCTCGATGTCGCGGCGCAGCAGGGGCTCGCCACCGGTCAGCCGCAGCTTGTGCACGCCGTGCGCGACGCCTGCCCGGGCGACGCGCACGATCTCCTCGAAGCTCAGCAGCATGGCGTGCGGCAGGAAGTCGTGGTCGCGCCCGAAGACCTCCTTGGGCATGCAGTACACGCAGCGGAAGTTGCAGCGGTCGGTGACGGAGATGCGGAGGTCGCGCAGCATCCGCCCGCGGGTGTCCCGCAGTCGTGGTCCGAGCTGCAGTGCCATGTCCTCCACCGTAGTCGTCGCGTCCGTGCCCGCGGCCGGATCGGACCGCTCAGCGGGTGACGGGCTCCAGCCGGACGACCACGCCCTTCGACGCGGGCGTGTTGCTGCCGAGCGCCGTCAGCCCCAGCGGCACCAGCGGGTTCCCCTCCGGGAAGTAGGTCGCCGCGCACCCGCGCGAGGTCGGATAGGAGACCGCCTTGAACTCGTGGACCACGCGGTCGACTCCGTCCTCGTACTCGCTGTGCACGTCGACGATCTGCCCGTCGGCGATGCCGAGCTCCCTGAGGTCGTCGGGGTTCACGAAGATCACGCGGCGGCTCTTCCTGATGCCGCGGTAACGGTCGTCGAGACCGTAGATCGTGGTGTTGAACTGGTCGTGCGCGCGCATCGACTGCAGCAGGAGCCGGCCGGGAGGGCGCTCCAGGTACTCCAGCTCGTTGACGGTGATCATCGCCCTGCCGGTCGCCGTGGGGAAGGTGCGGGAGTCGCGCGGTCCGTGCGGAAGGATGAAGCCGTGCTCCTCGCGCAGCCGCGCGTTGAAGTCGTCGAACCCGGGGACGACGTGCTCGATGTGGTCGCGGATCCGGTCGTAGTCCTTCTCGAATCCGGCCCAGTCGATCGGCCCGTCGTCGCCCCACAGCGCCCGCGCGATGCCGACGACCACCGACACCTCGGACTTGAGCTGATCGGAGATCGGCTCGACCCTGCCGCGGGTGGCGTGGATCGCGCACACCGAGTCCTCCACCGACAGCGACTGCTCGCCGGCCGCCTGCCGGTCGATCTCGGTGCGTCCGAGCACCGGCAGGATGATCGCCTCGTCCCCGACGGTGAGGTGGCTGCGGTTGAGCTTGGTGGAGACCTGCACGTTCAGTCCGACGTTTCGGAAACCCTCCTCGGCGGCGTGCGTGTCGGAGACCGCCGAGACCATGTTGCCGCCCATGGCCATCCACACCTTGGTCCTGCCCTCGCGCATCGCCTGCACCGACTTGACCACGTCGTAGCCGTGCTCGCGCGGCACCGTGATGCCGAACTCCCGGTCCAGGGCTGCGAGGAAGCTCTCCGGCATCTGCTCCCAGATGCCCATGGTGCGATCGCCCTGCACGTTGCTGTGGCCGCGGATCGGCGAGGCCCCGGCGCCGGGCTTGCCGATGTTCCCGCGCAGGAGCAGCAGGTTCATGACCTCCTTCAGGATCCTCACCGCGTCCCGGTGCTGGGTGAGCCCCATCGCCCAGGTGATGATGACCCGCTCGGAGTGCAGATAGCGGTCGGCGAGCTCGTCGATCTCGGCCCGGGAGAGGCCGGTGGCCCGCAGCACCATGTCCTCGTCGAGGCTCCTGAGGTGCTCGCGGAACTCCTCCAGTCCCTGGCAGTGCTCGTCGAGGAACGCGTGGTCGAGCACCGTCCCCGGTGCGGCGTCCTCCGCCTCCAGGACCCGCTTCGAGAGGGCCTTCATCAGCCAGCCGTCGCCGCCCGCACGGATGAGCAGGTACTGATCGGCCAGGCCCGTGCCGCGGCCGATGATGCCGCGCACGCGCTGCGGGTTCTTGTAGCGGGTGAGTCCCGCCTCGTGCAGCGTGTTGACGGCGACGATCTTCGCGCCGTTGTCCTTGGCCTCCTCCAGCGCGGTGAGCATGCGCGGATGGTTGGTGCCGGGGTTCTGACCCATCACGATGATGAGGTCGGCCTTGCCGAAGTCGTCGTAGGAGATCGTGCTCTTGCCGATGCCGATCACCTCGCCCAGCGCCGTGCCGGTGGACTCGTGGCACATGTTCGAGCAGTCCGGGAGGTTGTTGGTGCCCAGCGTGCGCGCCATCAGCTGGTAGATGAACGCGGTCTCATTGGCGGTGCGGCCGCTGGTGTAGAAGGTGGCCTCGTCGGGCGAGTCCAGGGCCTTCAGCCGGTCGGCGATCAGGGTGAACGCGTCGTCCCAGGAGATCGGCCGGTAGTGATCCTCGCCCTGCGGCTTGTACACGGGTTCGATCAGCCGGCCCTGCATGCCCAGCCAGTACTCCGACTTGGAGAGCAGGCTGCTGATGGAGTTCTGCGCCCAGAACGCGGTGGGGATCGTGACCGGCGTGGCCTCCCAGGTGACCGCCTTCGCCCCGTTCTCGCAGAACTCGAACGTCTTGCGGTGGTCGGGATCGGCCCACGCGCAGCTCATGCAGTCGAAGCCGTCCTTCTGGTTCATGTCGGTGAGCAGGGTGAGCGCACGCCTCGCGCCCATCTCCCTGATCCCCGGCACCATCGAGTGCAGCACGCCCGGCACTCCCGCGGCCCATTCCTTGGGCGGGCCGACCTCCATGTCCCTCGCGTCATCGTCGATGTCCTGGATCGGGGCCTTGGCTGCCATCACACGCTCCTCCACCTGTCTCACCTGGCCTATCAGTGACATCCGATCCGCACAAGAGCCGCGGGTCACACGGCCGCGGGCACGGCCTCCCGCACGCGCTCGGGCCGGGAGTAGACGTTCATGCTCGCCCCGCGCAAGAAGCCGACCAGGGTGAGGCCGGTGGACTCGGCCATCTCGACGGCCAGCGACGACGGCGCCGAGACGGCCGACAGCATCGGGATGCCGGCCATGACCGCCTTCTGCACCAGCTCGAAGCTCGCCCGTCCCGACACCTGCAGCACGGTTCCGGTCAGCGGCAGGCGCCCGTTCAGCACCGCCCATCCGATCACCTTGTCGACGGCGTTGTGCCGCCCGACGTCCTCCCTCACGACCAGCAGCTCGCCGGAGGCGGCGTCGTACAGTCCGGCGGCGTGAAGTCCGCCGGTCTTCTCGAAGGCCTCCTGACGCGAGCGCAGCGCGTTCGGCAGGTCGGCGAGGGTCGCGGCATCCACCTGCAGCGGATCCGCGGAGACGTCGAAGGCCGAGGCGGTCGCGACCTGCTCGATGGACGCCGCACCGCACACGCCGCAGGCGCTGGTCGTGTACGAGTGCCGCGCCCGTGAGGGGTCGGGCAGCGGGGTGCCGGGGGCCAGGCTCACGTCGAGGACGTTGTACGTGTTGCCGCCGTCGGCCGCAGACGCGCCGAGGGCATAGGCTCCCGGCGCTGCGGCGGAGCCGCCGGTGCCCGGTCCGCCGCAGTGGATCGCGGAGGCGAACTGGTCGCGGTGGCGGATCACTCCCTCGGAGACGAGGAAGCCGGCGGCGAGCTCGACGTCGTGTCCCGGCGTGCGCATGGTGACCGTGAGCGGTGCGCCGGACACGCGGATCTCCAGCGGCTCCTCGACGGCGAGCGTGTCGAGCCGGCGCACGGCCGCGCCGTCGGCGTCTTCGGTCGCGGCGGTGATGCGAACGACCTTCTTGCGGGTGGTGATCCTGCCCATCGCGGCCTCCCGGTGTGCGTCCTGACTGTCCGCCACGGTACTCCCCCGGCCGGGAGCCGGGGTCGGTTCGGGCCTGCAGTCGTCAGGCCGGCGGCCGGATGCTGACGGTCGAGCCGGGCGCGACGGGGGAACCCGCCGGGAGGATCAGCTCGACGAGGTCGCCGTCGGCAGTGCGGGCGCGAGCGCGGATGCCCTCGGCGACCGTCTCGATGCCGTCGACGCGCGCCTGCCAGGGCCCGGCCGCCCCGGGCAGTGTCGACGCGACCGCGGCGAGGAAGGGCGTCGCAGGTGCGCCGAGGACCGCATCGGGTGGACCCTCGGCGGTGACGCCGCCGTGCTCGAGCACGATCAGCCGGTCGGCGAGGGCGCGGGCATCCGTCGCGTCGTGCGTGGCCAGCACGGCGGTGGTGCCGGTGGCGGCGAGCTCGTCGCGAAGCAGGGAGCGGATGCCGTCGGCGGTGGCGGGATCGAGGGAGGTCAGCGGCTCGTCGAGCAGCAGCACGCGCGGCGACACCGCGAGCGCCCGCGCGAGCGCGACGCGCTGCTGCTGTCCACCCGAAAGCCGTGCGGGGCGCCGATCGCCCAAGCCGGGCAGCCCGACGCGCTCGAGCCAGGCGTCGGCGCGCACCCTGGCATCCGCTCTCCGCGTCCCGTGCGCACACAGCCCGAAGACGATGTTGTCGCGCGCGCTCAGGTGCGGGAACAGACGCGCCTGCTGGCCGAGCAGGATCACGCCGCGTTCGCGCGGCGGCACGTCGACGCCGGCGGCGTCCTGCACGGTCCTGCCTCCCAGCCGCACGGCGCCCGCCGTCAGCGGGGCGAAGCCGGCGATCGCGCCCAGGAGGGTCGACTTGCCCGCACCCGACGGGCCCATCACGGCGAGCGTCTCCCCGGCGGCCGCGGTCAGCCGCGCATCCAGGACGAAAGGGCCCCGCTCGACTCGGACGTGGGCGTCGAGCGCAGCGGGCAGGGCGGTGGCATCCGCGTTCATCGCAGCTCCTCCGCGACGGCGGCTTCCCCGCCGGGCCGCCAGCCGCGCACCAGCAGCAGCACCGCCACCGAGGTGACCAGCAGCATCAGCGACAGGGCGATGGCGCTGCCCTGGCTGACCCCGGCGCCATTGAACGCCGTGTAGATCGCCAGCGGCATGGTCTGCGTCACGCCGGGCGCGTTGCCTGCGAACAGCGCCGTCGCGCCGAACTCGCCTGCCGCCCGCGCGAAGCACAGCACGGTTCCCGACAGCAGTCCGGGACCCGCCAGCGGCAGCGTGACCCGCCACAGGATCGTCCAGCTGCCTGCCCCGAGCCCGGCCGCCGTGCGCTCGTACTCCACGCCCGATGTGCGGACGGCACCCTCCAGCGCCAGCACGAGGAACGGGAGCGCGACGAACACCTGAGCGAGCACGACGGCCGGGGTCGTGAACGGCACCTGCCATCCGGTCCAGCCCAGCCAGCCGGAACGGCCGAACAGGAACAGCAGCGCCAGACCGCCGACCATCGGCGGCAGCACCAGCGGCACGGTGACGACCGCGCGCAGCACGGCTGCGGTGCGCGGGGCGGCCCGGGCGATGGTCAGGGCCAGCGGGATGCCGATCAGCAGGCAGATCGCGGTGGCCACGAGCCCGGTGCCCAGCGAGAGCCGCAGCGCACTGAGCGCCTCGACCGAGGTCACGTCCTGCCACAGGGTCCCCCACTGGACGCGGCCGACGAGCGCCGCCAGCGGCAGCACCAGGAACACGATCCCGAGCACCGCCGGCACGATCAGCGCCCGCGGGGCGTGGCCTCGGGCGCCGGTCGTCTGCGGGCGGCTGCTCGCCATCACGGGCCGTCGAAGCCGAACGACGCCAGGATGCCCTGCCCCTGCTCGCCGGTGATGAACGACACGAACGTCATCGCGGCCTCCGGGTTCGGGGCATCCTTCAGCGCCACGATCGGGTACGCGTTCACGACCCGATCCGCGCCGGACGGGGTGAACGAGCGCACGTCGGCGGCAGCAGCGGCATCCGTCTTGTAGACGAGCCCCGCGTCGGCCTCGTCGCTGCGCACCTTGGTGAGCACGGCCGTGACGTTCTGCTCCTGACTGACCGGGGTGAGCGCGACGCCCTGCGCGCTGAGGAGCTTCCTCGACGCTGCTCCGCACGGCACCTCGGGTGCGCAGAGCACGACCTTCACGCCGGGCTTCGCGAGATCCGCCAGCGTCTTGATGCCGGCCGGATTCGCCTTCGGCGTCACCACCACCAGCGTGTTGCGCGCGAACACCGTCGGATCGGATGCCAGGCCGGCGCCGGTGACCCTGGCCATGTTCGCCTCGTCGGCGGAGGCGAACACGTCGACCCTCGCACCGCCGTCGATCTGGGTCGCGAGGGTGCTGGAGCCGTCGTAGGTCACGGTGACGTGCACGCCGGGGAAGAGCTTCTCGAACTGCCCGATCGCCTCGTCGAAGGCGCCCTTCAGCGAGGCTGCGGCCGACACCGAAAGCTCGCCGGTGAGCACGTCGGCATCCGCGGGCGAGGGCGCGTCCTTCGGCGCGACGCCTCCGCCGGACGCGTTCGACGCACCGGTGCTGCCCGTGGGGCTCGCCCCGGGGGATGCCGTGGACGCGCAGCCGCCGAGCAGCAGGGCGACGGCCGTGGCGGCGACGGCGATGATCGGGATGCGGCGCATGGCAGTTCTCCTCCGGTGCATGCGGGATCAGCGCGGGGTCTCGACGATGACCGTCGTCGCCTTGACCACGGCGACGGCGAGCGAGCCGACCTCGAGTCCCAGCTCCCGCACGGCTTCGGAGGTCATCAGCGAGACGACCCGGTGGGGACCTGCCTGGATCTCCACCTGGGCGGCGACGGTGTCCATCACGACGTTGGTGACCAGCCCGGTGAAGCGGTTGCGCGCGCTGGAGCGCACGCCGGTGGGGTCCTCCGCCGACTTCGCCAGGGCGATCGCGTGCCGGGCGAGCGCGTCGCCCGGGATCTCGGCCGGGCTGGCGTCGGTGACCGACAGCACGCCCTGATCCACCCAGCGGCGCACCGTGTCGTCGCTGACCCCGAGCAGATCCGCTGCCTGCGCGATCTTGTAGCTTGCGGACATGATCGCAGGCTATCACCGCGCATGCGGATGATCACCCGGGTATTCTCCGTATCTGCGGAAGGACCCGTTCGCGAGGCGAGGACTACCCTGAAGGCATGTCCCTCCCCCCGCTGGTCGAACCCGTCGATGCGCTCAGCAGCCGGGAGCAGCTGCGCACAGCGCGGCATCAGCGCCTTGCCGGGCTGGGCTCCGACGGACAGCGCCGCATCGCCGCGGCCAGTGTCGGCGTCATCGGCGCGGGCGGCCTGGGTGCGCCGGTCGTGCTGGCGCTGTCGGCCGCCGGAGTCGGCACCGTCGTGGTGTTCGACGACGACGACGTCGAGCTGTCCAACCTGCAGCGGCAGGTGATCCACCGACTGCAGGACGTCGGCCGACCCAAGACCGACAGCGTGGTGCGCGTCGCCGCCGACCTGTCCGAGACCGAGGTCAGGGTGGTGACCACCCGGCTCACGCACGAGAACGCGGCCGAACTGATCTCCGGCGTCGACCTGGTGCTGGACGGCACGGATTCGTTCGAGAGCCGCGAGGTCGTCGCCGCCGCCTGCGAGCGGCTGGCGGTGCCGCTGGTGTGGGGCACCGTGCAGGAGTTCGCGGGCCTCGTGACGGTGTTCTGGTCGGCACCTCCCGTGCCCGCCGATGCGGTCCGGCTGCACGACCTGTACCCGCCGGGCAGTGAGGCGCCGGCGTGCTCGGCCGTGGGCGTCTTCGGCCCGCTGTGCATCCAGGCGGGCTCGATGATGGCATCCGAGGCGCTCAAGCTGATCACCGGCATCGGACGGCCGCTGCTGGGACGGATCGCGATGATCGACGCCCTGGCGGGCAGCGTGCGCGAGGCACCGCTGCAGGCGTCGCGCGCGACGGCATCCGCTCCCCCGTCCGACGCCGTTGACGAGGTCGACCACCCGGCCGACGGGGCCGTCGTGATCGACGTGCGCGAGGCCGAGGAGGTCGCCCGCGGGATGCTCCCCGGCGCGAGGCACGTGCCGCTGGCGACCCTGCTGGGGTCGCTCGACTCCACGGCGGCCGAGCTGGCCGGCAGCGAGGTCGTGATGGTGTGCCAGGTGGGCGCTCGCGCACGACGCGCCGCGCAGGCGCTGCGCGGGCGGGGCGTCGACGCCGTGGTGCTGCGCGGCGGCATGGACGGGTACGAGCGCAGGAGGCAGCCGGCATGACCTCGCACCTGATCACCGTGGAGGAGCATCGCGCGCGGATCCTCGCGGCCGTGCGGCCCCTCGAGGCCGTGCGGATGCCGCTGCCGGGGGCGCTCGGACGCATCCTGCGGGAGCCGGTGCGCTCGGCCATGGACCTGCCCCTGTTCGACAATTCCGCGATGGACGGTTTCGCGGTGCGGTTCGACGATGTGGCGGATGCCGCAGCAGACGCGCCCGTGGACCTCGAGGTTGTCGCCGACGTGCCGGCCGGCAGCGCCGAGGACCCGTCGTTCGGGCCCGGTCAGGCCGTGCGGATCATGACCGGGGCCCCGGTGCCGCACGACGCCGACGCGATCGTGCCCTTCGAGGACACCGCCGGTGGCCTTGCGGACTCGCTGGGAAGCATCCGGGTGCTCGCCGCCCCGCGCGCCCGCGGGGCGCACATCCGGCCGCAGGGCGAGGACTGCCGTGCGGGCGACGTGATCCTGCCTGCCGGCGCCGAGCTGGGCGGCCGGCAGCTGGCGGGGATCGCCGCGGCCGGCGTGCACGAGGTCGTCGTCTCGCGCGTGCCGCGCGTCGCGGTGATCTCGACCGGTGACGAGCTGCGTCCACCGGGTGCGCCGCTGGAGCGCGGGCAGATCCCGGAGTCCAACGGCACGCTGCTGGACGGACTGTGCCGCGAGAACGGCGCCGAGGTTGTGCTGATGACGTCGGTCAGCGACGACGGCGACGGCCTGCGCGCCGCGCTGGCGGATGCCGCGGCCCTCGGCGCGGATGTCGTGATCACCTCCGGGGGCGTCAGCGAGGGCGCGTACGAGGTGGTCAAGAGCGTCGCCCGGATGCGGTTCGACAAGGTCGCCATGCAGCCGGGCAAGCCGCAGGGTTTCGGCGACGGCTCGGACGACGGCGGACCGCTGCTGTTCGGTCTGCCCGGCAACCCGGTGAGCGTCGCCGTGTCGTTCGAGGTGTTCGTGCGACCCGCGCTGCGGGCGCTGCAGGGCGCCGCCGACCTGGACCGCCTGATCGTGCGGCTGCCGGTCGTCGAGGCGTGGCGCACCCCTCCCGGCCGCCGCCAGTACCGCCCGGTGCTCGTCACGAGCGACGGGGTGGCGCCGGCGTCGTCCGGCGGGTCCCACCTGGCTGCGAGCCTGGGGCGTGCGGAGGCCTACGCGATCGTCCCCGCCGACGTCGACCGCGTCGGGATCGGCGACGTCGTCGATGTCATGCTGGTGCCATGAGCTTCACGCACCTGGATTCCTCTGGTCACGCCCGGATGGTGGATGTCACCGAGAAGCAGCCGACGGTGCGCTCGGCGACAGCGCGCGGGTTCGTGCACTGCGCCCCGCACGTCGTGGCGGCGCTGCGGGATGACACTGTGCCGAAGGGCGACGTGCTGGCTGTGGCGCGCATCGCGGGCATCGCCGGGGCCAAGCGCACTCCCGAGCTGCTGCCACTGGCGCACGTGATCGGCGTGCACGGCGCGGTGGTGGACCTGCGGATCACCGACGAGGGCGTTGAGGTGGAGGCGACCGTGCGCACGGCCGACCGCACCGGCGTGGAGATGGAGGCGCTGACGGCCGTCTCGGTCGCCGCGCTCACCGTGGTCGACATGGTGAAGGGGCTCGACAAGGGCACCTCGATCGCGAACGTGCGCATCGTGGCGAAGACCGGCGGCAAGTCCGGCGACTGGCGCCGGCCGGGCGAGCCCGCCTGATCATGGTCGTGCGGTTCGGGGCGGCGCTGCTGGCCGGCGGTCGCGCCTCGCGCATGGGCGGCATCGACAAGCCGGGCCTGCTCGTCGACGGGGTGAGCATGCGCGATCGGGCCATCGACGCGGTGGTCTCCGTCGGCGCATCGCCGGTGATCGTCGTGGGGCCGGAACCGGCGGCATCCAGAGCTTCGCAGGACGCCGTGCGCTGGATGCGGGAGGACCCGCCCTTCTCGGGACCGGCGGCCGCGGTCGTGACCGCGCTGGGGGCTCCGGGCGCGGATGCCACGGCGTGGACGATTCTGCTGGCCTGCGACCTCCCGCATCCGGATCTCGCCGTCGCCCGGCTGCTCGCCGGCATCCCTCATCTCGCACCGGAGACCGACGGCGCGTGCCTGGTCGACGCAACCGGGCGGGCGCAGTGGCTCACGGGTGTGTATCGCACGCCGGCGCTGGTGAGTGCGGCATCCGCTCTGCCGGACGGCGGGCGCGACCGACCCGTGCGCGCGCTGCTCGCGGGCCTGTCCGTGAAGCTCCTCGCCGACCCGGGCGCCGCGGCCCTGGATGTGGACACGTGGGAGGATTACGAGCAGCTGACGAAGGAGCATCCATGAGCGAGCATCTGCCACCCGAGGCGCTGGACGACTGGGCGGATGCCCTGCGGGAACACTTCGATCTGAGCGCCGACGACGTGCCGATCTCGCTGATCCTCGACCTGGCGAAGGACGTCGCGAACGGCGTCGCACGGCCGGCCGCGCCGTTCAGCGCCTTCGTGGCGGGACTGGTCGCGGGTCGCCGTGGCGGCTCGCCGGACGACATCCGCGCGGCCGTGGCGGACGTGTCGAGGCTCGCCGGCGACTGGCAGGCCTGACGTGGTCAGGGTGCGGTTCTTCGCCGCGGCCGAGGAGGCCGTCGGCAGCTCCGAGCTGATCGTGGATGCCGCGACGCTGGCCGCCCTGACCGCGCGTCTGCGCGACGATCACCCGGCGCTCGCGGAGATCCTGCCGCGCTGCTCCGTGCTGGTCGACGGCGCGCGCGTCGACGAGTCGTGGCCGCTGACCGCCGACGCGGTGGTCGACGTGCTGCCGCCGTTCGCCGGCGGCTGAGCACCTCCTGCAGAAGGGTCAGCCGCCGAGCCCCTTCCAGACGGTGGCGCCGTCGGCTTCGATCTGCCGCTTCCAGATGGGAAGACTGTGCTTGATGGCCTCGATCAGCGCGCGGGACACCTCGTAGGCGACACCGCGATGGCCCGATACGACCGACACCACGACAGCGGCCTCGCCGACCTCCAGGCGCCCGATGCGGTGGCTGGCGGCGACGATGGCATCCGTCTCGCCGACGGCGTCGGCGATGAGCGCGCGCAGGGTCTTCTCGGCGTCGGGGTGGGCCGAGTACTCCAGTGCGACGACGGGGGTCGCGGCGTCCTCGTCGTTGTCGCGGACGCGGCCCACGAAGGTGATCTCGGCGCCCATGCGGGGGTCGTCGACGGCGGCACGGTGGGCGTCGACGTCGAGCGGCTCGGTGCTGATCTGCGCGAGGCGGATGGTCATCGATGGTCCTCCCCTTCGAGCTGCCCGAGCGCGTGGCGCGCGATCTCGAGCACGAGTCGGATGCCGTCGGTGACGGCTGCGGTGGAACCGGGGAGGTTGACGATGAGCGCGTTCCCGGCGACGCCTGCGAGTCCGCGGGAGAGCAGGGCCGCAGGCTTCTCGGCTGCGCCTCGGCGGCGCAGCTCCTCGGCGATGCCCGGCAGCTCGCGGTCGAGCACGCGGGCGGTTCCCTCGGGGGTGCGGTCACGCGGGCCGATGCCGGTGCCGCCTGTCGTGACGATCAGGCGGATGCCGCGCTGCACCGCCTCGTGCAGTGCGCGCTCGACCTCGTCGGCGCCGTCCGGGATGACGATCGCGTCGTCGCAGTCGAAACCGGCCGCGCGGAGCGCTGCGACCCCGATGGGCCCGGATGCATCTGCGCGCTCACCACGGGCGGAGCGGTCCGAGACCGTGATGACTGCGGCTGCCGGCGACATGCCCTCAGCCTAGCGAGGGCCCGTTGCGGTCGGCGCGTTCCGGCGGTCGCGCCCCGCCGGTCATCCCAGCAAGACCGAAAGCCGGAAAGATCCAGTTCACATCGGAAAAGCAAGTCCTGATTCCCCTTCCAATTCTCGAACATATATACTACACTGTGAGCATGGCCCAGGACTTCGATGCACTCCACCGGCAGCGGGTCGCGCTGCTGGATGCGTGGGCGTCGAAGCAGCGGGAGATCGCCCGGCTGCAGGCCGAGGCGGCGGAGATCCTCGCGGACCGATGGGAGCTGTTCGAGCAGGAGCTCCAGGTGGAGCCCGTGCACGCGCGATCCATAGAGAGGTCGATGCTGGCGCAGTTCGCGGCCACCGGGCACCTGTCGAAGGGGTCGATGGAGTTCGCATTCACCGACGCGCGGATGCTGCACCGGTTCCCTGCCGTGCGCGCCGCGTTCGCCGACGGGAGAGTCACGCCGTCGCATGTCCGCGAGATCATCCGCGAATCGCAGCCGGTGCGTGAAGCGATCGACACCGGCGAGACCACCCCCGACACGCTCGCGCTGTACGAGCAGGCGTGTCTGGAGGTCGCCGAACGCGACACCGCGGCGCGCACCAGAGCGCATGCTCGGCAGGTCGCCGCGGCACTGGCCGGGCTGACCGTCACCGAGCAGCAGCAGAGGGCGTTCTCCGAACGGACCGTCACCGTCCGGTCCGTCGGCGACGGCCTCGCACTGCTGCAGGCCGTGCTTCCCGAGCATCTCGCCGTCGCGATCCACGACCGGCTCACCAAGATGGCCCAGCACCTGTGCGGTCACCCCGAAGACCGTGACCTGCCGCCTGAGGAACCGACCGAGGCGCAATGGGCGGCGTGGGAAGCCGAATGGGCCAGCGCCGAGCGTTCCGAGCAGGCCCTGTTCGAGGAGATCGCCCGCATCGCCGCCGCTGAGTCAGACGCCGCCGCGGCCGGAGTTGAGGGGCAGGAAACCACCCGCGAACGGTCCACTGACGGCCCCATGAGCCACGGCGCCGATGCTGCGGCCGCGGACTCCTCCCTCAGTGACGCGGATGCCGAAACCGAAGCCGCCTTCCGGGAGCTGATCGCCCGTCATCTGGACGCGGATGGCTTCTGGGCTGACGATGACGATCCTGATCCCGGCGGTCCGCCGCCTGAACCGGACCTGGACTACTGGACGGATCCGCAACTCGATCCGGACAGTCCCTGCATCACCCGCCTCCCCGACGAATCCCGCACCTTCGATCAGCTGCGCGCCGACCTGCTCACCGACCTTCTCCTGGCCGGCGACCCGTCGGAGGCGCACGGGGCGGGGCTGGACGGCATCCGGGCGACCCTCCAGGTCACCGTGTCCGCCACGACCCTGATCGGCCTGGATGACCGGCCCGGCGAGCTGGACGGGCACGGGCCGATCCGCCCCGAGGTCGCTCGAACCCTCGCCGGCAGCACGAAGGGGTGGACCCGGCTGTTCCTCGACTCCGAAGGATTCGTCACCCGGACCGACACCTACACCCCGACCGAACCGATGGTCAGGTTCCTGCGCGCGAGGGACCAGCACTGCCGGTTCCCCGGCTGCCGCCAGCCGATCCACCGGTGCGAGCGGGATCACAACGAGGACTGGGCGCTCGGCGGTTCGACGTCGATCGACAACCTCGCCCACTTCTGCCGGACCCACCACGCGCTCGAGCATCCGGACCTCCCCGACTTCGCCCGCTGGACCGCGCGCCAGACCCCTGACCGGACCGTGCAGTGGACAGACCCCGACGGCCGCACCCACCACGACGTCGAACGGCCGCGCGTGATGTTCGTCCCGACCGACTCGCTTCGGAGTATCTGGCCGGACACGCCCCTGACACTGGAGGACGCCGGATCGCCCTTCTGACAAGGGACGCGAGGTCTGTCCGAGGACCGCGAGGCCCGACCGGGATCGCGAGGCTCCTACCCCGGGCACGGCCCCGACAGGGCATCCACCACTGCCGTCGCGTCGTCCTGGAAGCGCGCGTAGTGCTCCTGGTCGGCGTTGATCTGCACCCGGTGGATCGCGTGCGAAGGCGGCATCTGCTGCCAGCCCGCTACCTTCCCCAGACGCACGTAGAACTTCGACGCGGCGGTCGCGGGGTCCATCCGCTCCTCGACGCTCCCCCACCACTTCTGCTGCTGGAACAGCCCGATGCTGGAGGTACGGCTGCCGTCGGGATTCCTGACGCCCGAGGTCTCCCAGTCGCCGTAGCCGATGTTGTGCAGCGAGCTCTCCCCCATCGCCGCCATGACGCCCAGCACCTGGCCGTCGCGCCCGAAGCCCAGATCGCGTGCGGCGCCCACGATGATCGCCGCGTTCACGAGCTGGTCCCCGCTCCAACCGGCCACCCCCTGATCGGGGAACGTCTGCGGCCGTTCGGCGCAGTACCGCTCGCCCCGCGGGGCGGTGAGCAGCCCCACCCCGGCGAACACGGCGGAGATGGCCAGAGCGACGGAGATCGTGATCGCGGCGATCCGCAGCATCCGCTTCCGCTCGCGGCGACGACGAGCGCGGCGCCGCAGCACGGTGGCGCGGGATCGGCGCTGGCTCACGCGGCCGGTTCCCTCCGCCTGCCGGTGAGTGCGACGAGCCCGCCGCCGATCGCGCCGAACAGGTGCGCCTGCCAGGAGATGCCGGGCCCGGCGCTGAAGATGCCGGTCAGCACCGTGGTGCCGTAGAGCACGATGACGATCAGCGCGATGCCCGCGTACGCGATGCGATGGGCCAGACGGCCCGGTGCGATGACGCGCAGGACCACATAACCGAAGTAGCCGAACACCAGCACGGATGCCCCGACCGTGAGCGTCCCCGGAGCGTTGAGCAGCCAGGTCCCCGCGCCTCCGACCAGCGCGACGACCGCCGTCACCAGCCAGAACCGCCTCGCGCCCTCGACGGCGACGAGGCATCCGAGGATGAGGAACGGCACGGAGTTGCCGATCAGATGCGCCCAGCTCGCGTGCAGCAGCGGGCCCAGCACGAGACCCTGCAGGCTGCCGAGGTCCCACGACCGCAGCCCCCAGCCGACGAAGGTGCCCGGCAGCACGGCATCCGCGAGCTGGATCGCCCACATCAGGGCGAGCAGGCCGATCGGGGCGAGGAAGCGCGTCGCCTTCGGCGAGCGCGCGACGGGAGGAGCGGATGCTGTCACACGACGATCCTCCCAGGAGAACCGGTGAGCGAACCGAGGACGGCATCGATACGGATGCTCCGAAGCCACCCGGTGTGGGAGGATTCGATTCGGCGTCGACAGCCCAGCGTGCGTGAGGAAAGTGGGGTGAGGTTGGTTGAGCCGGCAATCCCCTGACTTGTACAAGGCTGTGTTCGACAGTCTGGTTCGCGAATCCGGCACCCGCGTACTCCGTCATGCCGAGCGCTTCTACGAGGATCCGCATGATGCGGAGGATGCCGTCAGCGACGCCTTCACCCGCGCGTGGCAGGTCATCCACTCCGGCGGCTTCGTCAACGAGCGATACCTCGTCGGCATCATCGACAACCGCTTCAAGGATCGTGATCGTCGTGAACGCACTCGAAAGGCCGCGTGGAACGATCTCGTCAACCGTGCGATGAGCGACTCCGAACGGTACCCCGACATGGATCTGCGGATCGATCTGAAACGCGTGCTGAGCGCCCTCACTCCTGCCGAGCGGGAGCTGGTCGAGCTCATGGACCTCGACGGATGCTCCGCTGGAGAGACGGCGGAAAAACTCGGCATCAAGCAGGCGGCCGTGCGCAAGCGGCACGAGCGCGTCCACCGGAAGCTCCAGCACCTCCTCATCGCGGCCGGAATCGGGCTGAAAGTGGGTGATCAGCGTGTCTTCTGACTCTCAGGACGATCTCGTCGCGCGCTGGCTGCGCGAGATGGACACCGCCCGCACGCCTGTGGACGCCGAGCCACCTGCATTCTTGATGGCGCTCGGGGAGCGCCTCCAAGGCGAACGGACCGCTTCGAAGGATGCTGCTGAGCGACGTGCTCGAGTTCGGCGGCGGCGCCGCGTCCGCCTGGTCTGGGCCGCTTCCCTGGCATCGTTGGCGATCGTCGCGGCCGTCGCCGTATCGTCTGTGCTCCTGACGCCCGCCGCAGAAGCATCAACACCGACGCCCCTGACCTTCCATTCCCCTGCTACCGAACACCAGGTGATCAGCGATGCGATCGCCCGATTGTCAGAGCCCGACGGTGTCGCCGAACCGAGCAGATCGGTCCGAACAATCTCGTGGGCGATCAGCATCGAAGACGGCAAGCTGATGGGGCCCGTGATCCCGCAGGTCGTCAACCTCCAATGGAACGCCGACCTGTCCGGACGATCGTCGATCGTCGAGGGGCGAACAGAGGATCCCGTCGACGGTGATGTAGGCCGCGTGGCACCCACGACGAAGGTCGTCTCTGAGCAGGACTACGCTCCTGGAGAGTTCGGAGTGCCGAGTGCCGACTCGCCCCCTGCGACCGAGTCAGGGGTGAGTGATCTGCTGACGATGTTCGGCTTGCCAGAGAGTCCGACCACCGGTCAACTGGTGGAGTCGATGGTGACGGTGATGGACTACTGGACCCTGAGCGATGCGCAGGAAGCACTGCTGCTGGAGATGATCGACAGGAAGGGCGACGCGCAGTCGCTCGGGAGCACCGTCGACCGGCTCGGTCGCACGGTGACGGGACTGCGAGTCGATTCGTCAACCAGCGGACTGACGCACACCGTGCTGATCTCCGCGAAGACCGGGCGTATCGTCGGAGTCGAGACGCAGCGGGCTGACGCTGACAAGTCGATTCCGGCGGGTACCGTGGTCGAGTACCGGATGTGGGATCCGAAGTGAGAGGCAGTGACATGAAGCGTTGGGGAGCGAGTCTGGCCACGGGCGCCATGATCATCATCGCCGTGGTGTTGTCGGCGCCGTCGGCTTCCGCCTCGGAGGCTCAGGTCGCCCGCGACGATGTCGCGGCGGTGATGGATGCCGTTCCCGGCGGCGTGCTGGTCGATGCAGACCACGCCGTCTGGCCGAGCATCGGGATGGAGATGACGTCGGCAGAAGCCGCTGGTGTCTTCTCCGTCGGCTCCTGTGCGACAGGCAGCGTCTGTGCCTTCTCTGGGGCGAACCTCAGCGGATCGAAGCTCAGCTGGTCGACCTGCAGCACATTCACGATCAGCGCGTTCACAGTTCGGTCGATCGCGGATGCCCGTTCCTCCGGCTACCTGCAGGCGCGCAACGGAACCACCGTCGTGGCGACCGCGAACGCCGGCGCATCGGCGAACGTCTTCGGCACGGTCACGAACGTACGCTGTGTGAGCTGACCGCGTTAGCCGCGAGGCGGCAGCCCAGACTTGATCCTCTCGACGCTCGCGAGCCAATCCGTCCATGCCGCCGGATCCATGAACGCTCCGTCAGGTAGAGGGCTGATGTCTCCAATGAGGGTGAGCAAGTCGTCACCGGCCCGCTGACCGAATTCCCACACGAAGTCAGCCATCGCCAGGAAGGCTTGCCGCCCTGTGATCATCGCGTCGCAATTCTCAGTTGAACTGTCCATCGATGTCTCCAATTGTGCTCAGTTCCTGATCCTCCGCCGCGCCTGCCGCAGCCTTCTTGGGCACCGATTTCTGCCCCTTGGCTGATGTCTTCGTTGGCAGCCGTCCACCGGTGGCTTCGTTGGCGATGATGTTGAATTGCAGGCCGGTGGGGTCCGAGTAGGTGGTGGGGTTGTTGCCGGAGTACGTGTATCCAGTGTTCTGCTGGGGCAGGTTCGTATCGATCACCGGATCGACGGAGAGGAACTTCCCCAACACCGGGTCATACGTCCGAGTGAAGCGCCCTGAGTTTGTTGGAGGCTCCTGACTTTGGAAACGAGGATGGAGTTATGCCGAAGGAACTGGCGAATGGGAAGCCGACGACGCGTCGGTACTCGGTCGAGGAGAAGGCCGCCGCGGTGCGGATGGTGAGGACGCTGCGCGCTGAGCTCGGTGTCACGCAAGGGACGGTCCAGCGCGTCGCGACGCAACTCGGTTACGGTGTTGAGTCCGTGCGGATGTGGGTGAAGCAGGCCGACGTCGACGACGGCGTCACTGCCGGCGTGAGCAGCGCGGAGGCGCAGCGGATGCGTGAGCTCGAGCAGGAGAACCGGGAGTTGCGGCGGGCCAACGAGGTGCTGAAGCGGGCGGCGTCTTTCTTCGGGGCGGAGCTCGACCGCCACTACCGGAAGTAGTCGCGTTCCTCGACGCGAACAAGGACGATCTTGTGGACGGTCGCCGGCTCGGAGTCGAGCTCATCTGCAGGCTGCTGCAGGTGGCTCCGAGTAGTTACTATGCCGCCAAGACCCGCCCGCCCTCCGCTCGCGCGCTGCGGGACGAAGCATTGGTCCCGCAACTGGTCGAACTCTGGGAGTCCAACTACCGCGTTTATGGGGTCCGCAAGCTCTGGAGGGCTGCCCGCCGCGCGGGGATCATGATCGGCCGAGACCAGACCGCCAGGCTGATGCGCGCCGCGGGGATCGAGGGCGCGAGGCGTTCGAAGCGGGTCAAGACGACGAGGCCGGATCCGGCGTCGGCGCGGCACCCGGACCTGGTGAAGCGGGAGTTCACCGCGAGCGCCCCGAACCGGCTCTGGGTCACCGACCTGACATTTGTGCCGACCTGGACCGGCGTCGCCTACGTGTGCTTCATCATCGACGCGTTCAGCAGGATGATCGTGGGTTGGCGGGTCGCGTCGCACATGCGAACCGAGATCGTCCTCGACGCGGTCGAGATGGCCCGCTGGTCCCGCGGCGCCCGGCACGAGGCTCTGCGGTGTCACAGCGACGCCGGCTCTCAATTCACCTCGATTCGCTATGGCGAACGCCTCGCAGAGATCGGTGCCACGCCGTCGATTGGGACCGTTGGCGACAGCTATGACAACGCCCTCGCCGAGACGGTGAACGGCTACTACAAGGCAGAACCCGTCCGCGGACCGGCCCGGCCAGGGCCGTGGAAGACGGTCGAAGACCTCGAGCTCGCCACCCTCGGATGGGTGCACTGGCACAACACCGAGCGCCTCCACGGCTACCTCGGTGACGTCCCGCCCGCCGAGTTCGAGGCCGCGTTCTATGCTGTCCCCAACGACCGCAATCTGCTGGTCGGAATCAAATAGCGCGAGTCTCCATCAGACCCAGGGCGCTTCACACGAGTGAACACCGTCCCGCTGCGTCTGGACTAGCTGAAACTGATGCGCGCAACGTCGGGCCATGTTTCGGGGGGCTCATCCGTAAACCACGGATGCTCCAAGCCAACGGCGTAACCGTCCTTGATCCACAGGATTAGTTCTCCTTCGACTTCGCCGCCACTTCCAATTACTGCCGGGATTGGATACATTGGGCCATCTGGCAGCGATGTCTTCACGACGTTCTGCGGTATTGCAAAATTGATAACCCGACCCGGCACCTCATTAAGCACAGTGGCTTCATGGATCTGATCAACAATTATTTGACGAACTTGCTCCGGAAGCTGAACAGTCACTGCAGAAATCAACTGCAAGATATTCTTTGATAGCGGCTGATCATTCATGGCATAAATGCTGTTCCTATCCGTGTCATCCCGTCGACCACGGCGCCTCTGATTATCACCGTTTGATCACCAACCGTCCGACTAACCTCGAGCACACCCTTCTCCGGCAACTCGGCTCCCGTCAGGCTCCGCACGATTTGCTCCATGGCATTCTCCCGCGAACCATATTGCTCCACAAGCGGGGCAAAATTGTGTTTTGGTTCGAAGACATGATCCAACTTGATGCGCCGCAATGCATCCTTCAACGTGGCTGCCACCACAGCCTCTGATTGGGCTGCGGCCGCGGGTGCAGCCGCTGCGCTTGCGGTCCCGCTCCGCCTCGTTGGTGGTCGTCACCGTCACCCCACGAGCATCCGTCGCCGACGTCATGTTCCCGGCCAGATCGTACGTCGCCGTAGAAGCCCCCGAATCCGGATCGGACTGACCCGTGCGGTGACCGAGCGTGTCGAAGGACCATGTCCACTTGTTGCCCGTAGGATCGGTCATCTTCGTCATCCGGCCACCACCGTCATACGCATACGTGGTGGACTGGCCGGTGCCGATAGGCGTTCCGGACAGGTACTGGGTCAGCTTCGTCTTCTGACCGAGAGAGTTCGTGAACCCGCGTGCTGCGTGTACAACCGATAACCAACTCACGCATACCATCACCGAAGCTAGCGCAACCCGGTCTTACCAGTCTCGTACATCAGATGCCCCGATTGTTCTTTTCGATGAAGATAGTCAGCCACTTCTTGCGCCGCATTCTCGTGGACATCAATCGCGACGAGACTCGGTGACGACCACTCGAAGAGTGAGCCGATTCCGACGAGGTCGCCAATAACGGAATCTCGATATCGATATTGCTTACGCTCAAAGAATGCCCGGAAGACATACCTACCAGATTTCGTCACAACATGATCAAAGATGTATTTCATCCCACCTTGCGCGACGGTCTGAACTACATCACCAAGCGCGACGTCATATATGAAGAAGGGGATACAGCAGAGCTCAAACTCATCTTCACTGACTCTTCTCACCCACAGCTGTTCGAGCGCCCCATCATCTGGGAGCGCGGCGTGGATGACAAAGTCTGATCGATCTCGCCACACAGCGGCTTTGTGAGTCAGGAACTGGTCCCGTTTGCTGTTCACGGCGCCGACCCCCTCCATGGCGACGGCCAGGACTCTTGACGTCCAGTCGATAGATTCAAACGAGAAATTCCCGCCCGGATCGCTAATCCGATAGCCCCAGCCATGCAACCTCACCTATCGTCGGATCTCGATCAAGGCTTCGCCAAGCAGTCATCGCGCGTTCAACGGCACCTGTTACTGACCAGGGAATAAAGACCCCCGCTTCGGAGTCCAACTCTCCGAGTACGGCATTATCTGCCATCAAGGCTTCCAGAATCGCAGCAGAGATCCTCTGCACCTCAGCGTCGTCGACACTCGGGATAATACGCCTGATGTGCCACGGGAGGACCCAGAGACCCACATAGTCGTCATCCAACTCGCGACGAACTATTTGCGCAACTAAAACAGCTGTGCGTGCTTCTGTGCACCCATGATTCTCTTCAATCTCGGTCACTCTTTCGGCCGCCATCTATTCACCCCTCCACCTGGGAGCGAAACCAACAGCATCCCGTCCTTTCGACGCAGGTTCCATGCTTCAAAATGAGGATCAGCGAGAACCTCCAAGAGCATGCCATTCTCGAACTGAATCGTCATGCTTCCGGCTTGCTCCTCGACAAGGATTCCCACTACCACAGTTCCGACCAAGGCAAGAATATGCCCTTTTGTGGCCTCGAAATCCTTGATTCGCCCATCCACGACGTTGCGCCCTGATTCCCACAGTGACCATCGAGACTCAATCTGGATCAGAGTTCCATCCGCAAGCGTGAGCTCCACCATGAACGGGGTGACCACTGCGTCACTCAGATCCGCCGACACAGCAGTCACCGACCTTCCTCACGCAGCCAGACTGCTTCGCCGAGCTGCTGGCCGCTTGCCGTCGTATCAAGCCAAAATACTTGCCCCGGCATTACGAACGGGTCCTCCGCGTTCGCCCATTCGGCTGCTATCCGTGCTACCGCCTCAGCTGGCGCCAACGGCCATGGAACGTGCCCGTCATCTGAGAGATCACCGACCAGCAAGAATTCCTGTATCAGGAGCCGTGCGATCAAGCCCACCGAGAGGTCTCGCAGGTCCGCAGGCTCTGTCAGGCCAGATTCACGAGCCATATCTATGACTTCTGCCGCCGACACCCAATCCTCCGCGGCCCTCGCGAGCAGATCTTCCGCCAGGGTCCGATCGCGCCTTTCATAGCCTGATGTGGACCTTTCCAGTCGTCCCGTCTGGATTGATCTATCCCTTCTCAACTTCTTCCGCAAATATTCGCAAGGCATCGCGGTCAAGGTTGACTAAACTCTCGACGTAGTTCAAATCATTCACAAAGCAGTCAAAACCCCATACTCCCATCGTTGGATGCTTCCAAAGCTCTGTTCCATCCAAACTTATTCCTGGCTCAAGCTTAAACTTCCAGTCTGCAGGTATGGGAGAATCGAATAGATCAAAGAAGCCAGCATACGCAAAGCAGGGTCGATTAAGGTCGTCTGAAACTAGAAAATATAGAGTCCCCTCGGACAGGACCATCCCCACGACTACATAGAACCGACCAACTGTTAGCGGAAATGTAGTTTCAAATCTTGAGCTACGGCTTTTCTGCTGCTCCGCAACATTCTGTGGGTCATTTTCGATACACAAAGCCCTCATCATCAACCCACAAACTTGAAATCATCGACGGCACCGGTCACCGTGTTGCGGACATAGTGAACAGTCACGCCATTGACGCTCTGTTGCATTTTCACCCAACCATCCTCCGCGGGCCACCTCATGTCTTTGAGGATAATCCTCTGGATCGGAGCCCCTCCGGGAGCGGAACGGACTTCCGTCATAGCCAACTGTTCAGTCAGATTACTCGGAGCCGTTCTACCAGTCGACCCGAGTCCGAGCGGCTTAGGTGCGGTTGACGGCAACCCCGGGAGTTTACCCAGAAGTGCTTCGGAAGCTTCGGCTGTTCCTACTCCCGCGCGTTTGGCGAGTAGCGCGCCGACACCCTTGCCCGCTATGACTCCGGCTCCTGCGCCGAGGGCGCCGAAGGTGGCTCCGTGGTCAGCGGCGGTCGCGAATCCAGTGAGGGTGCGGTCTTCGACTTTGGTAGTGAGTTCGTAGGTCAGGACGCCGCCTGCCGATCCTGCGATCGATCCGACCAGGATGGCGCACATTCCCGCGGTCAAGGCGCCGCACACAATCGTGCCTGCAAGAGCGGCGCCTATTCCGACGGATACGGCGATACCCGAGGCCGCAGCCCCGACCTGATGCCACGTGTCCTGGTCCCAGGAGAACGGGTCCCACCACACGTTGGCCGGAGGATGATTGGTCGGCACCTTGCCCAGGTTCCCCGCCGAAGGCACCTTGATCGGCGTCCGCACCCAACCTGCACCCGAACTCTTGGCCTTGTTGCTGGCACCGGTGGCCCGGCTCACGGCGGGGCTGATGCGTTGTGTGCCGTCGGCGGATTCCACCGTCCGGAACAACCCGGTCGGGTCGGAGTACGAGATCGGTGAGTTCAGTGAGTACGCGTACGCGCTCACACCGCGCGGGTCTCCCGCATCCAGCACCGGGTCCACACTCACGAACCGGCCCAGCCCCGCGTCGTATGCCCGCGCTCCCAGCTGCGTCAGCCCGGTCGCGCTGCGAGGTGCATTCAGGTAGCCGAGGTTCGACGACCACGTCAACGACCCGCCCCGGGACACCCCATACGGGTCCATCCACCGACGCGTCACCGCACCCGACGCGGCGTTGATCTGCATCCCCACCGTCCCCACGGGGTCCGGAGAGAGCCACCACAGCCCGCCCCCGGTTCCCGAGGTCCGCTCCGCGATCGTGAGACCCGCGATCGCGTACGACCGCACCCCCGACTTCACCCCGGCCACATCGCGAACGATTGTGGATCCCAGGAACAATGATGCCCCGTCACTGCCGCCGTACCGCAGCAGCAGATCACCGTCCGCGGTGTAGATGCTCTTCTCCGCACTCGACCCGTCCACCACCGAGGCAAGCCGACCTGAGTCGTCATACCCGAGCACCTGCCCGCCGCGCTTGCTCATCCCGCCCGATGCGTCGTACTGGAACGCGGTCGTCACCGTCGAACTCCCCGTGGTGGCCTGCACCTGCGACACCGCGTGCGGGCGGGCCTGCCCCGCCGCCGGATACGAGAACACCGAGGTCGTCGGAGTACCGGCCAGGCCGACCCGCACCGTGCTCCCCGTCCGGTTCCCCGTGGTCTTGTCCACCGTGTACGTCGCCGAATACGGGGCAGGCCCACCCAAGCTGCCGCCCGGCCCCGCCGTGCAATCCCCCGCCGGCGACCACGCCCCCGTCAACGCCTGCAACGCGTCATAAGTGAAGCACTGCGTATCGGTCGGCTGCCCATCAGCGCTCGCCACCGCCTTCGTGATCACCCCCGCCGTGTTACGCGAGTACTCACGCAACGCCTCACGAGTGAAGACCGCAGAAGTCAATGACGCGCGAGAAATATCCAGCACACACCATCGGAATGCGAAATCCTCCTCTCCTCACGAATCTCGTAACTCAGGTCAACGTCAACATGATCGAATAGGCCGCCGAGCTCGCTGACCATATCCTCCATATCCTCCATATCACTTTCAGTCAACAACGAGAGTTGAAAGTGGAGAACAATCTGAACACCATCAGTCGAAACGCCGACAGCTAGCGCGTGTTCCGGAATCCCACCTAGGGATGCTTGCACAGCTTGCACCATAACGTAGTTCTCGACTTTCGGCGCGCTATCGGGAACCACAATCTGACTCTTACTCACGGCGTCCATCCTGGAGTGTACGGGACCACGCTTGGGGAGCGGGTTCCTTTGATGAAGAAGACATCTGTGGCCTGGTCGACGAATCCCGCACGAGGGTTGTTGTTGTACCCCGTAACGCTCGAAGTCTTCACAACAATATCGCCATTCTTCTTGACTCCCAGCACTTGAGCCCGACCACTATGGAAATCGTCTAGGACGCGTTGGGCGTCATCAACTGACTTGAAATAACTCCCGCCTCCATATTCCTTCGCATCGATGACATGCCTGTTTTGACGTTGCACACTTATCGAAGAGTTGATACTGTTGCGATCAATTGTGACCCCCATCCGTGTGGTGAGGAATCTGGGCTTCTTTGACCCGCCTGAAGCGGGAAGACCAAAAGTTGCACCTCTCAGCATCCGGAATAATGGAACAATTTCCGAAACAAGATCATACGTGTTGCTGGCTTGCTCTGTCATCCAGTCGAATCCGCACGGCGTGGACTCGTCGAAGTCGCTGCAGGTCTCCTTCGCACTCTCGAGCGCATCGCTCCATCCTTGGTCCCCAGGCGTGAGTGGCGGGTCGAATGCGCTGACTCCGCCGGTGGATGCTGGGGTGTTGCCGGGGGCTGCTGGTGCGATCTGGAAGCCGCCGCGCCCCTTGTTCCCTGCGCTGCTCTTACCTGCCCGCGTGCTTTTGGCTTTGTTGCTGACACCAGCGGCCCGGCTCACGGCAGGGGTGATGTGTTGGGTGCCGTCGGCGGATTCCACCGTCCGGAACAACCCGGTCGGGTCGGAGTACGAAACCGGGGAGTTCAGCGAGTACGCGTACGCCCCCACCCCACGCGGGTCTCCCGCATCCAGCACCGGGTCCACGCTCACGAACCGGCCCAACCCGGGGTCATACGCCCGCGCACCCAACTGAGTCAGACCGGTCGCGCTGCGAGGCGCATTCAGGTACCCGAGGTTCGACGACCACGTCGACGACCCGCCCCGCGGCACCCCGTACGGGTCCATCCACCGACGCGTCACCGCACCCGTGGCGGCGTTGATCTGCATCCCCACCGTCCCCACCGGATCCGGAGAGAGCCACCACAACTCACCCCCGGACCCCGAGGTCCGCTCCGCGACCGTCAACCCCGCGATCGCATACGACCGCACACCCGACTTCACCCCGGCCACATCGCGAACGATGGTCGATCCCAGGAACAGGGACGCACCGTCACTGCCGCCGTACCGCAGCAGCAGGTCACCATCAGCGGTGTAGATGCTCTTCTCCGCACTCGACCCGTCCACGACCGAGGCGAGCCGACCGGAGTCGTCATACCCGAGCACCTGGGCGCCGCGCTTGCTCATCCCGCCCGATGCGTCGTACTGGAACGCGGTCGTCATCGTCGAAGACCCGGTCGTCGCCTGCACCTGCGACACCGCGTGCGGGCGCGCCTGCCCCGCCGCCGGATACGAGAACACCGAGGTCGTCGGCGTGCCGGCCAGGCCGACCCGCACCGTGCTCCCGGTCCGGTTCCCCGTGGTCTTGTCCACCGTGTACGTCACCGAATACGGGGCAGGCCCACCCAGGCTCCCGCCCGGCCCCGCCGTGCAATCCCCCGCCGGCGACCATGCCGCCGTCAACGCCTGCAGAGCGTCATAGGTGAAGCACTGCGTATCGGTCGGCTGCCCATCAGCGCTGGTGACCGCCTTCGTGATCACCCCCGCCGTGTTACGCGAGTACTCACGCAACGCCTCACGAGTGAAGACCGTCCCATTGCGCCTGGTGGTCTCCTCCAGCGACTTCAGCTCCCGCGTGCCCGCCTCATACGTCAACGTGAGCGCACTCCACGCCGTACCTGGCCGCACGATCTGGCCGGGCTGGCCGCTGGCGAGGTAGCTGACCTGGCTGGAGTAGATGGATGCACCGGCGAGGCTGTTCTGGTTCCCGAGGGTGTCGTACGAGCTGTACATCTCCTCGTAGGGGAGGCCGGCGATGGCGGGCAGAACCTGCGCGTTGATCGAGCCATCCTGGTTGTAATAGCTCTCGGTTGCGTACGTCGTACCGCCGAACGCGGGCGCCCCTGTCGGGATGCTCACGCTGGACCCGGTCGGGCGATAGGCGTCGTCGTACCCGGTGACCTGTGTCTTGTACTCCTTACCGTCCACGAACCTCGAGGACGAGGTCACCTGCCCTTTGGCAAGGGTGTCGTACGCCCAGGATGCGAGCACCGTGCCCGTCACCGAACCAGACCGCTCTGTCGTCTTCCGGTTCAGCACGTCGTAGGTGTACGCCAGCGTCTTGCTGCGGGCATCCGTGCTGGTCACGACGTTCCCGAGTGCGTCATAGGTGCGGCTCGCGGCGCCCGCATCCGGGTCGACACTCGCAGTCTGACGTCCTCGCAGATCGAACGTCCACGTCCACGCGTTTCCGGCATCGTCGACCATGCGCGTGAGCTGATCACGCCCGTTGTACTCATACGCGAGCGACGTCGATCCGACACCCGCGCCGCCGATGGCCCCGTGCCACTGAGAGACCCGCGTCGTGCGCCCCCACGCATCTGTCCACGTCGACGTGGGCACACCCCCGCTGGGAGGCGTCACATCGACACGATCCGCACCCGGATACGACGTCGTCGTCCGGCGCAGCTCCGTGCCTGTGGAGCGCAGCAGGGTCGCCGTGACCCGACCAGCGCCGTCATAGACCGTCTCGCTCCGAGCCGGGATCTGCGACGTGCTCGACGGAATGAACAACGTCGTCCCGGGAGTGACCGTCGGCGCCCAGTACTTGTCGTTGACCGCCGCGGTGCGCCCCACCTTGTCATACACGGTGTCAGTGATCACCGCGCCACCACCGGGCGCCGGAGCCTGAGACTGAAGCGGCCGGCCGAGGCCATCGACCAGCGCGAAACTGCTGATAGTGCTCGTCGCCGTCAGTGTCGTCTGCTTCACGCTCGACGGTGCCGTCGCAGACACCGTGTACTCGTACGCGATCGACGGCGAGGTCGGGAACGACGCCTTGGGCCGGTCAGTGAGCCACACCTTCGTCAACCGGCCGAGCGCATCGTACTCGGTGGTGGTCGCCTTGCCGTTCTCATCCACCGCGGTCAACGGCTGGCCACGGTACGGATCGACCGTCGCGCTCGAGGTCCACCCGGCCGGGTTGGTGACCGTCGTCGAGGTGAGCGGCCCGGACCCGGCTGCAGCGGTGGCCGAGGGGGTGTACGCCGTCTGCGTGATCTGCCCCGCTGCGTTCTTGGCACTGGTGACGCGACCGCGCGCGTCGTATGAGAACTGTCCAGTGATCACCCATTGGGCAGTGCTGAGAGACGTGCCGGTGAAGCCCGAAGCCTCGGAAGTCTCGGAGACAGCGCCCTTGATCGGCGCCGCTCCCACGGCTCCTCCGTCGTAGGACGTGCGCTGATACGAGAGCACGCTCGCAGGGATCGGCGCCGTCGACACAGCACCGCATGTGACGCCGTACTTCGTGACCGTGCTCGGCAGACCGATGATCCACGCGGTGGCATTGTCTGCGGCATAGTCGGTCTTCGTGCAGGTCGCCTGCTGCCCCGCACCGGCGGACGCCTCAACGGCGCTCACGAATCCTCGGGAGGTGAGCGTGTAGATCATGCTGGACGTGCGCGTTCCGCCGGTCGATACCGGCGCGATCGTGTCTTCTCTGCTCGTGCCGAGCACGCGAGCAGTGTGAACACCATCGTTCGCGGTGACAGCGGATGCCCACGGCGTGGTGACCGTCTCGGACACCGCCGCTCCGCCGACGCCGTTCAGCGTCTTCGCGGAGCGCACCTGACCCGCGAACCATCGGTCGTCGGCGATGGTCGTTCCGGTCACGGTGACGGACTTGGCGCCGCCCGACGCATTGGCGCGGTCGCCGTTGAGGCCCCGATAGAAGAGATACTGCGTGGTCTCCTGCTGCGCCGGCGTCGCGGGATCGCCGACCCGGATCTCCACCTTGTCGTATCCGGCGTAGTCCGACCAGGTGCGCCGATCGGCGGGGATCAGACGATCATCGACGTACCGCCACGCGGGCTTGCCCGTGTACACGTACGAGGTCTGCACCGCCGGCGAGCCGGCTCCCCCGGTGTACGGATCCTCGATCATGGACGTGACCACGTACTTGTGAAATAGGTCCTGTCGGGCTGTGGTCGGGATATCCAGATCGGGAGTCCACCACATCGGGAAGCAGCGCTTGTCATTGCTCCAGAGCGACGCGAGGATCGCGGGCGCCATCGCGGGCGTGCACTCCTGGCCCGAGTAGTTCACCGAGATCCGTGCGCCCGTGGGCAGCTGCACGCTGGAGACGCGGAACTTGTCCAGGGGTGCCAGTCCATCGACCACCCACACCCGGTTCTGCATCGGGACGCGCTGGAAGATGGTCGGCTGCTCCGTGATCGCCGTCTGTCCCGCCGTCGCAGTCCGGGTGATGCGGTCCAGCCACAGTGCCGGAGACTCGCCGTCGCCCGGGTCGGGGAACAGATGCGTGAGCGCAAACGAGTCGGCGTCCTTGTACGCACCGGCCGTGAACACCTGCGTCGTGATCTTCGACAGTCGCGCGGTGCTCCAGAACGAGGGACCGGTCATCCCTGTGCACGTGCCCGTCGTGCAGTTCAGATCGAACGGGACATCCGGGTAGACGCTCGTCGTCGCGGGCGTCGTGACGTCTCCGCCCAGAGGGAGCGTCGCACAGGATGCCGCTGCCGCGTTGCAGCGTCCCTTCGCGTCGTAGTCGAAGATCACGCGTCCGGTCGCGGCATTGGGCGCATACACCCCGGCGGAAGTCATCCCGTACTCGATGCGTGCCAGCTGACCGCCTCGCACGTAACCGGTGATCGTGGTGTTGTTGAGGCGGTACTTGTTCGTCTCGGGCGCGTAGTACAACGCCTGAGCATTGCCGTTGACGTCGACGACGTAGTCGAGGTTCCAGCGCCAGCCCTGCTGGCACGAAGATGCGGCGAATGTCGCAGCATGACAGGGGTCAGCAGCGTCATTGCCGAAGACGGGAACCGTCCATGCTGACTTCGTCTCCGCCTTGCCCGCGGTCCAGCCGGGGAGGCGGTTCAGGCCGAAGAAGTACTGGGTTCCGTCCGTCGTCGTCAGACGCCAGCACTCGGTGTTGTAGGTGCCGTTGGCAGCGCACCCCTGCGCCGTGCCGGCCAGCTTCTCGACGCGAGAGTTGTCGTCTCCCTCCAGCCGCCACTTCCCTGTCGTCGTGTCCCTCACGATGGTTCCGGACCGCGACCCGAACGAGATCGTCGCATTGTCCGTCGACCAGCACAGATCGTTCGATCCCGCCACCGGAGTTCCCGGAGCCTGTTCGGAGCGACAGGGGACGTAGCGGCGCTCGATGAAGCCGCTACCCGAGAGCGTCCAGCCCTCACCGATGGCCGACGTCTGATTGTTCGTCGAAGACGTCGAGCCGTCCACCAGCTGCGAGTTGTAGGTGAGCGAAACCGCTGGGGATGCTCCGGCAGGAGCCGGGGGCACCGCGATCGGGTAACTCCATGAGAAGGCGCCGGTCTGGGCTGACACATCCCAGGTGCTGGCCGGCTTGAGCGGAGTGGCGGCGTAGGTGCCCGACCCGTCGGAGCTGGAGGCCGAGGACACCGCGGCGAGCACCATCGTCTCCGCACTGGGGACCGCGAAGGTCAGGGCGTCGGCGGTGCGCGTCGGGGCGACCGTCTCGGCGTCATCGAGCTTCGTGGAGTCGACGCTCGCTTCGGGGACCATCACCCACTTCAGCCGGGAAGCGTAGTCGCCGCCGAACAGGCCGCGCACCGCGGCTTCAGCCACCGAAAGCTCGACCTGCCCCTTCGAAGGCGACGACGGGGCAACCTGGATAGCCAGCCCGGATGCCCCGATCTGCGCGCGCCGCTTGGCGCCGAGAACCTGGATCTCGTACTTGTCCGCTGTGGCCGCGTTCTTCTGTCCTTTCGGCAGGCGCACGTCGATGCCCGTGGCTTTGGATTCCTTCGTCCCCGATCCGTTCTCCGTGACAGGCACGGTGAAGGTCGCCTCCGGGAGACCGGGCAGCACAGGCGACGGGCTCGCCTTGCTCTTTTCCGAGGCTGGCAGAGCTGATGCCAGCTGCCCCTTCACGACCGGGTCTTTCGGCGCGTCGGGGAAGCCTGAACGGGATGCCGCTTCGGCCGGCACCGTCGCCGTCAGGAGCGAAATGACGAGAGTGGCCGTCGCGAGAACTGCGACCGAGATCCGCTGCTGACTCGAACGCCTTGAGCGTGAAGAACCGACCATCTGCGTCATCCTTGTGCGGGGTCCGTGCCCAGCCGGAGCGCTGCCAGCTGGCTTGAAGTGGGGACGCCGCCGAAGACGGCGACATCGGCGAGCTGCCCTGGCCATCGGGCCGCGACTGCGCCCGCACTGCGGGCGACCCCGACATCGACCACGCTGCTGCCCAAGTTCTGAGCGGTATCCGGGCGAGGTGCCGTCGCAGCCAGCGCACCATCGAGATAGAGGCGCAGCTGACCGTTGACGACGTCAGCCACACCCGCCACATGCACCCACTGATCACCCGTCGGGCGAGCTGCGCTCACGCAGCTGGAACCCGTCGATGTCGCAGCGCAGAACTCCCAGTTCCCGGCGGTGACAGCGATCCGCGATGCGGAGCCGGCGCCCATCGACACTGCAGTACCCGTTCCCGACGCCCCCGGCTTCAGCCATGCCGCCACCGAATAGGAGCCCGCGAAGGCAGACACCGCAGACGACGACGCACTGAAGTCGGGTCCCGTGAGCCCGGTCGTTGCCGGGTCCGCGAACCCGAGAACGGATTTGAGCAGGGAACTGCCCGGCGAAACCGGGTTGGCCTTCAGCGTCCGGATGGTGTCTCGGCCGAGGGTCAGCGGTACCGGAGACGACGCGTGGGAATCCGGGATCGACGCACCCAACGGCGATGGCTGCGATTGCGTACGCCACACATGACCCGCAGCGAAGCTCACGGCCCCGCTGTTCGATGCCGTGACCTGCACGCCCACTCCGCGCCGCCCGGCTTCAGACGACGGTTGTCCGGGGACGACTGACGGATTGCCCGCCTTGTCATAGGACACCGCCCAGATCGTCGAAGCGCTGTCAGCAGGGGAGAACGGCACGGACACAGTCCCCGTCGCCGACGGGCACGCGATGTGCACCAACCCCAGCACAGCCCCGCACGTCGGCCGGCTGGCGAATCTGTCGAAGACGAACGCTTCTGAGATCGGAGCCGCATTCACGGTGTAGGCGACGAAGTCCACGCCATCCGACGGGTTGACTGTGATCGTGGCGGACGACGTCCCGCCCACCGTCAAACCGCTGGAAGGGACGCTGACCGCGGGAAAAGCGGGCGGCGTCGTGTCGACGGTGAAGTAGCACCACGGGCTGTAGCCGACTCCGTCGATCAGCCAATCGCTGCCGCGGGCGCGCCAGGCATACGTCTTGCCGTTCGTCAGCCCCGTGAACGTCCCGTACTTCAGCCCCTGCGCGGCGAGTCCGCCGGTGGTGTGCTGAACCACCACACCGAGGTTCGCCGCCTCGACCAGGTCGAAGTTGACGTCGACGTTACCGCCGTCCGGATCGCGCTGATCCACGACCACAGTGACATCGGTCTGCCCGATCATCGCCGGAGCAGCTGCGGTGCCGCACGGCCGATCCGGCGAGGAGAACTTCGCACCTGTGGGAGTGCTCGGAGGCGTGTTGTAGGAGATCGTCAGCGAAGCCGCCTTCGCGAAATGCTTCCTCGAGGTCGAGTTGTTGCCCGTGAACGCGATGTCCACGCTGGGCTTCGACGCCGCGAGCTGAGTCGTGATCGCCGTCGTCACCGTCCATCCGACGCTTTCCCACTTCGCACCGCACGTGCTCGGCCCCGTCCAGCTCTGCATCGGTCCCGACCAGGCCATCTGACCGGACGCCTTCATCGCCGACTCTTCGTTCCACGTGAAGCCGGGATTCGGGATGCTGGTGTAGTTGATGTAATGACTGCTGATCGGGCCCGGCGGGCACGCAGCAACATTCGTCAGAGTAGTGCCGAGCACGGCGTTCAGGATCTGCTTGCCGGCAACCGATCCGATCGGGAATCGGAAGAACATGTCCGAGTGCCACGTGCTGTAATTTCCGACGTACAGCGGATCCGTCGTCAGATGCCGAGCGTTCGGGTATGCCCTGTCGGTGTCCCACGACGCCGTCATCCCCGGTGCCCAGTCGGGATCCACGAAGATCGGATACGTCACCGATCCTTCGCGCTTCAGCTGCGCATCCACCGAAGCACCCACGTCAAGAGTCACCTCATCAGCGGTCACCGCGTGCTCCACCGGCGTCGGGGGCATCCCCGCGCCTGGAGCATCGAACGTGCCGCCTCCGGACGAGTCCCACCACAAGGGCTGGTTCGCCAGCAGCGATGAGCCGTCCGCGGCGCGCGCCTTCACCAGCCCTCGTTCCGGAGTGCTGAGCGTGGCGCCCTCGACCGCAACGCCCAACTCGCTCAGCTCGCTGCTGCGTGCCGCCTGCTCCGACTTGACGACGTACACCGAAGCCATACCGGACGCCGTCGCAGTCAGCTTGAGATCAACGCCCGGCAACACCTCGGCATATGTCGCCGTATCTCCCTCGATCGTCGGTGCCGGAAGATCGCCGTGCGTCCAGGTCTCCGAGATCCACTCACCTGACGCAGTCTGCGTCTGCGAGAGAGCACCTGAGCCGCCGGCGGAGAACCGCACACCCGACACCGAGGCCGCCGGCGAATACCAGTCGCCCTCTCGTTGCAGCGTGGTGTCAACCGGCACCCAGCCGCCCTCGCGGGGGACTCTCACCGGGACGGTCCACTGCTCGAGTTGCGTGGATCCGTCCGGCATCGCCGTCGTCAGCTCGGTCGGGCTGGTCAGCTCCTCGACGACAACCGGTGCGCCCGATTCCGCCGCCTGCTGCTGTGCGGCTGACACCGCAGCATCAGCCTTGGCCTGTGCCGCTGCGGCCGACTGCACGACCGTCGACACCAGACCGCCAGAAGCCGGTACGGCAGACGACGCTGCAGCGGGAACAGCACCGGCCCACACCACGGCTGCAGCGCATGAGAGCGCGACGGAAGCACGCACGAAACGAGAGATCATGGCCGCAAGCTATCGGCGGCGAGACACTCCCAACAAGATCCCAGAACACAGAGAATCCATATGTCACAACATCGCCTGATGCGCCATATAAGAAGCTGCGGTCGCCCCCGTGAGCCATGAGGAGCGCAGGATCGGCTGTTGAGATCAACACGTCGACGGGGAAATATACCGCACTTGATCAGGTACTTGTACCCGCGAAGCATGCGCCCGGACAAAAGAAAAGACCCTCCGCGCACCCGACAGAGCCCGGTTACCCTTGCTACGTTTCCGTCCTGGGGGAATTGGCCTGGATGCCGTCACGCGGAGAGCCGTCCACGAGTCTACCCGACGGGGAGGGCCGCCTTGGACAGCCCTAGGTCCGAGCGGGCCGGGGCTCCCCGCTACGCTCGATCACGATGACACCGCAGCCCGGACCGCTCGCCGACTGGCGGTACGACGGCGGGCTGCGCACCTACCAGTCCGAGGTGCTGGCGCAGATCCCGCCCTCTCCGGCCGACGGCGCGATGCACATCGTCGCGCCGCCCGGCTCCGGCAAGACGCTGCTCGGCCTGCTGCTGGCCGCGCGCGAGCAGCACCGTACGCTGGTGCTCGCCCCCACCGTCACGATCCGAGAGCAGTGGCTGCGGACCGCCCGCACCCTCACCGCCGACGCCTCCCGGGTCGGCGACGATCCGGCATCCCTCGCCGATCTCACGGTGCTCACCTATCAGCTGCTGAGCGTCACCGGCGACAGCTCGCCTTTCGACGACCTCGCCCGGGCGCAGTGGGCGGACGAACTGACCGCGGCGGGACGCACGGACGCGGATGCCGAGACCTGGCTGGCCACGATCGCAGTCGACAACCGGGCGCAGTACCTGCGCGGCATCCGCAAGCGCGCAGCGTCGCTCCGCCGCCGCTTCGCGCAGGCGCGACCGGACCTGCTCGCCCGCGTGCTGCATCCGAACGCGCTGAGGCTGATCGAGCGCATCGTCGAGGCCGGCGTCGACACGATCGTGCTCGACGAGTGCCACCACCTGCTGGATCACTGGGCCATCGTCGTCGCCTATCTGCGGGCGCGGATCCGCGAGCGCGGCGGGACCGGCCTGCTGATCGGGCTGACCGCGACGCTCCCCTCCCCCGATGACGGGACCGGCTTCGAGAACTACACCGGCCTGCTCGGGGAGGTCGACTACGAGGTGCCGACCCCGGCGGTCGTGAAGGAGGGGCACCTCGCGCCGTACCGGTCGCACGTCCGGTTCACCGAGCCCGTCCCGCAGGAGGCGCTCTTCATCCGCCAGAGCGAGGCGCGGCTGCACGAGCTCATGGTGCAGGTGCTCGCCTCTGCCGACGGCATCGCCTACCTCCAGCGGCAGCTGCAGCCTCCCGCGCCCGTGCAGGAAGCGGAGACGGATGCCGATCAGCATCCGCTCCCGCCGGAGGAGACCGCCCGCCGCGGCATCGACCGCGCCCTCAGCGACGATTTCGCCCTCGCCCGCACCTGCGGCGCCGTGCTGAGGGCGATCGCACCCGAGCATCCGCTCGTCGCGTTCCTGGATCCGCGGCTGTTCGGCCGGGCGAGCACGGACGATCTGCTGCTGGTGCTGTCCCGCTTCGCCCTCACGCGGCTGCTGCCCGACCCCGCCGCGCGCGATCAGTGGCGGTACGTGAAGGGCGCACTGGCCGACTTCGGGCTGCATCTGACGGATCGCGGCATCCGCCGAGGACGCAACCCGCTCGAGGCCACGCTGTCGACGTCGGTCGCGAAGGACCACACGGCGGTCGACATCCTGCGGGACGAGCTGCGCTCCCCCGACGGCGAGCGCATCCGCGCGGTGGTCGTGACGGATGTGGTGGAGTCCGGCGACAATCGCGGCCTCACCGGGGATGCTGCGCCCGGCGCTCTGCGCGTGTTCGATCTGCTCGCATCCGAGCCGGAGACCGCCGCGCTCACGCCGGTGCTGCTCACGGCTCAGCACCTGCGCACGACCGCCGCGGACGCCGAGCGCATCGCCCGCGCGCTGCGGGTGATGCTCGGCGCCGCGGTCGAGGTCGAGGACGGCTTCGGCCCCACCCGGGTGCTACGCGTGCCCGGCTTCGGCGGCGGGCGTCTGGTCGCCGCCGTGTCGCGGCTCGTGACGGGCGGCACGGTCCGGCTGCTGGTGGGCACGCGCGGACTGCTCGGCGAGGGCTGGGACTGCCCGGCCGTGAACACGCTGATCGATCTGACCAGCGTGGCGACGAGCGTCGGGACGCAGCAGTTGCGCGGACGCACGCTGCGCCTGGACCCGGCCTGGCCCGGGAAGGTCGCCCACAACTGGTCGGTCGTCTGCCTGATCCCTCCGCACGTGGAACTGGATGACGCCGCCGAGCTGAACCGGCTGCGCCGCCGCCACGATCACCTGTGGGGTCTGAGCGCCGACGACCACACCCGCGTGATCACCGGTCTCGGTGCCGCGCTGGATGCCCCTGCCCAGGCGCTTCTCGATCGCATCGTCGCGAAGGACACCACCACCACGATCGCGCAGTTGAACGAGGTTGTGAAGTCCGGGATGCGGTCGCGCGCGCAGACGCTCGCGGACTGGCGCGTCGGCGAGCCGTATGAGGCGAGGGAGCGCGACGTCGTGGCCATGCGCAGCATCCGTCGCTCCGAACTGGTGCAGACCCTGCCCGCGGTGGCCGCGGGCGCGAGCGGATCGCTGCTGTACAGCGCGCTGATCGGAGGCGGCGCGGTCGGCATGGCCAGCGGCTTCCTGGGCTGGGATCCGCCGCTCGCGTTCGGCATCGGCGCCGTGCTCGGCGCGCTCTTCCCCGCCAGCCTTCGGCTGGGCGCGATCACGAGGGCGGTGCGGCAGCGGCTCGATCCCGCACAGGCGTATCGCGCGGCGGCGCAGGCGGTCGGCCAGGCGCTGCAGGATGCCGGTCGCATCCCGCCGCTGCCGGAGGGCGCCATCGAGGTCGAGCTGCAGCGCCTTCTCGACGGCTCCTCACGTCTGCGGCTGGCCTTCCAGGGTGAGGCTCGCACCCGGCGGATGCTGGCCGATGCCGTGCAGGAGCTGTTCGGCCCGGTGCGCACGCCGCGCTTCCTGCTGCGCCTCCCCGGCCGCCGCTCCCCGGCGCTCCTTCCGGTCCCGACGCAGATCGCCCGGCGACGAGCGGATGCCGAGCACTTCCGCGACCTGTGGGCCCAGGCGCTCGGCCCCTGCGAGCTCATCGAGCTGCAGGGCGAGGCGGGCCTGGTGACCCTGCGCGCCGCCCGCGCCCAGCCCGGCCGGCTGGACGAGGTACCGCGCACGGTTCTGTGGGGCTGAACGCTCCCCCCGTTCACCTCCCCGCGTTACGATCAGAGTTCGCACCGTCGCGCAGGGGAGCCACCGCATGCCAGAGCAGATGACCGAGCAGAGCACCGCCCAGATCACCGCCGAGCGGTTCGCCGAGCACACCTCGCAGATCATCGCCTCGGTCTCCTCCGTCATCGACGGCAAGCCTGAGGCCGTGCGCAGTGCGCTGACCTGCCTGTTCGCCGAGGGCCACCTGCTCATCGAAGACGTCCCTGGCGTCGGCAAGACCATGCTCGCGCGGGCCCTCGCGGCCAGCGTGGACGCGACGGTCCGCCGCATCCAGTTCACCCCCGATCTGCTCCCCGGCGACGTGACCGGCGTCGCCGTGTACGACCCGGTGGCGCGCGAGTTCGAGTTCAAGCGCGGCGCCGTGTTCGCCAACATCGTGATCGCCGACGAGATCAACCGCGCATCGCCCAAGACCCAGTCCGCCTTGCTCGAGGCCATGGAGGAGGGGCAGGTCACCGTCGACGGCTCCACCCATCACCTGCCCGCGCCGTTCCTCGTCGTCGCGACGCAGAACCCGCTCGAGATGGAGGGCACCTACCCGCTGCCCGAGGCCCAGCGCGACCGGTTCATGATGCGCATCTCGATGGGCTACCCGGATGCCGCTGCCGAGACGCAGATGCTGCGTCAGCGCGAGACCTCCAACCCGCTCGCCGCGATCTCGCCCGTGACGGATGCCGCCACCATCGGCGCCCTGATCGCCTGGACGCGGCGCGTGCACGTGGCCGAATCCCTCGAGGAGTACGCGGTCGCGCTCGCGCAGGCAACCCGTCAGGACCCGGGCCTGCACCTGGGCGCGAGCCCCCGTGCGACGCTGCAGCTGGTGCGCGCCGCGAAGGTGCGCGCCGCGCTCGACGGGCGCGAGTTCGTCGTGCCCGACGACATCGCCGACCTCGTGATCCCGGTGTTCGCGCACCGCCTGCTCGCCGCCCGCGGCGTGCACCGCGCAGGCACCCAGCCGGTCGAGGCCGCGCTGACCCAGATCATCTCCCGCGTGCCGGTGCCCTTCGCCGGCGCACGCCGCTGAGCCCCATGAAGCGCCGTCCGCTGACCGGTCGGGGGTGGGGATGCCTGCTCTCGGGCATCCTGCTGATGATCGCGGCGAACATCGTCTCCGCGCGACCCCTGCTCTACCTCGGCGTGCTGCTCGTGGCGCTGCCGCTGATCTGCCTGATGATCGTGCGCGTGCCGCGGCGGCGCGGCGAGGTGCGCCGGCAGATCTCCACCGACCTGCTCGCTGTCGGCGAGACCTCCCGGGTGCAGGTGCGCTTCGATCTGTGGGCCTTCGGCGTCCCCAACGGCATCTGGCGCGACACGCTCCCGCCCGCGGTGCGCGGCGAGGCGACCGGCGCCTACCCGCAGGACGCCCTGCGCTACGACCTGGAGGGCGTCCGCCGCGGGATCTCCGTGCTCGGCCCGCTGATGCTGCGCACCACCGACCCGTTCGGCCTCGCGCAGCGCGAGCAGGCCTTCGGCGACACGCGCACGATCACCGTCATCCCGCAGACCGTCGCGCTCGACCCCCTGCCCACCAAGGTGGGCGCGGCCGGAGGTACGGCCCAGACCCGTTCCACGCGGATCGGGCAGGGCGCCGACAACCTCATCCCCCGCCCGTACTCCGCCGGCGACTCGCGTCGCCGCATCCACTGGCGGGCCACCGCGCACCGCGGATCCCTGATGGTGCGGCAGGAGGAGGAAGAGGCGAGCCCGGATGCCATGGTCGTGCTCGACCGCGCGGCCGACCGCTGGGACCGACCGGGCGACGAGCCCGATCCGCTGTTCGAGAGCGCGGTCACGCTGTGCGCCTCCGTCGCACTGCGCCTGGCGCAGGACGGCTACAGCGTCGACGTGGTCGACAGCTCCGGCAACGCGCTGGGAGCGCTGCGCGGCCACGAGGAGGACCGCGACGATCTCATGATCGCCCTCGCGATGGTCGCCCCGCGCGGCGAGACCCACGATCTGCGGTCGGTGGTCGGCAGCACTCCCCCCGGCCCGCTCGTGCTGATCACCGGGCGCCTGCCCGACGAGGACGCCGAGAAGCTCAGCACCGCCGGCGCGGCCGCCCCGCTGCTGTTCGCGGCCGAGGCCTCCGACGACGCGATGTCCACCGTGCGCGAGCACGGCTGGCGTCCCGCCCCGCTGCCGTCTTCGGCCGTGGACCTCGCCGACACCTGGGCATCCGTCCTCCCCTTCCAGGCGGTGCCGCATGTCTGACCGGACCCGGGAACGCGACTCCGAGCGCCGACCGGTCAGCCCAGCCGGCGCGGGCGCGCTGACGGCGCTGGCCGCCTTCGTCACGGTGTGGTCGTACACCGGCGCCGTGCTTCCCGGTGTGTGGACGTTCGTGCTCGGCGCGCTCATCGTCGTGATCGTGCTCACGGGCGTCCTCCTGCGCCTCGCGACCGTGCGCGTGCGCCCCGGCCTCCGCGCCGTCGTCGTTCTGGTCGCGCAGATCATCGCGGCGGTCGTGGCGCTCACCGCCATGCTCGCCGGCGAGACCGCCCTGATGGGTCTCATCCCCACCGACCAGTCCGTGCGCCTGATCGGGCTGCGGCTGCAGCAGAGCGTCGACGAGATCATGAACGGCGTCGCCCCGATCGCGGCGTCCATGCCGATGGCGACCCTGCTGGGCCTGGCCTTCGCGGTGGTCGTGATCCTGCTCGACCAGCTGGTCGCGCACCGGCAGGTCATGCTGGCCGTGCTGTTCACCTCGGTGGTCGGCGTCATGCCGATGCTGATCTCCTTCGGCTCCGTGAACATCGCCTGGTTCCTGATGCAGGCCATCGTCACCCTGCTGCTGCTGCGGTTCGGCGCCAGCCACGACCGGCGCGCGCCGCAGGGCGTCTCCTACTCGGTGGCCACCTCGGCGGGCGTCGTCGCAGTGGTGCTCGCGCTCGTGCTCGCGCCGGTCCTACCGGTGGCATCCGCTCTTCCCGGCACCGGGCCGATGCTGACGGTCAACGCCGACCTGCGGCTCGGCGAGGATCTGCGCCGCCCGGAGGGAATCGAGGCGCTGACCCTGGTGACCTCGGCCGCACTGCCGCCGTACCTGCGCATGGCGACGCTGTCCCGCTTCGACGGCGACGTGTGGCGGCCGGACAGCGGCGACCGGGTGCCGCTGGGCGACGGATTCGGCGAGCGCGACTGGGCGGACCCGATCAAGACGGTCGACACCACCGTGTCCATCCGGGTGACCGGCGTCTCCAGCGACCGTCTGCCCGTGCCGTACGCCCCGCAGCGGGTGACCGACGTCGGCAGCGGCTGGTCGGCGATGCCCGGGAACCGCACCGTCGTCAGCCGCACGCAGGACGCCGCCGGCGCCGACTACACCGTGCAGGTCGCGACCGCCGCGCCCACACTGGAGCAGATCCGCGCATCCTCGGCGACCGGTCCCATGGCAGATCTCCCCGCGGACCTCCCGCCGATCATCTCGCAGCTCGCCCATCAGGTCACCGCGGACGCCGACACCGACTACGACAGGCTGGTCGCCCTGCAGGACTGGTTCCGCACCGACTTCACCTACTCGCTCGAGGCGCCCGTGACCGAGGGCTTCGACGGCACGGGAGCGGATGCCGTGGCGACCTTCCTCGAGAAGCGCACCGGCTACTGCATCCACTTCGCCGGCGCCTTCGCACTGATGGCCTCGTCACTCGGCATGCCAGTGCGCATCGTGGTCGGCTACCTGCCGGGCACGACGACCGACGAGAGGCGCGGCGATGACATCGTCTACTCGGTCTCGAGCGACCAGCTGCACTCCTGGCCTGAGGTGCATTTCGGCGGCATCGGCTGGGTGCCCTTCGAGCCCACTGCGACGCTCGGCGTCCCCACCGACTTCCAGTCCGACTCGGCGGGTGGCGGCAGCGGCGAAGGACCCGATGCGCCGCAGCCGAGCGCCGGGCCGACATCCGGCGCCACCCCTACCCCGACCGGCGGCCCGGCCGAGGAGCGGGACCCCGGTTCGTCCGGGGCGGTCCCGCTGCAGAGGCTGGATCCGACCCCGGTGACGCTGACCGTGTTCGGCATCCTGATCGTGCTGCTGCTGCCGATGCTGGTGCGCGAGCTGCGCCGCGCCGCACGCGTGGGACAGGCGCGGGGCGGGGATGCGATGGCCGCGTGGCGGGAGCTGAGCGACACGCTCGTGGATCTGGGGCTGGCGGCGCCCGCGGCGCAGACCGCGCGCGTGCGCGCCGACGTGCTCGCCATGACCCGCGGGGTGGACCCTGCGGCCCTCGCGCCGCTGGTGCGGGCGGTCGAGCACATCAGCTACGCGCAGTCGAGGCCGGATGCCGGGAATCTGGCGAACCCGCTGAAGATCGTGCTCGCGCAGCTGGCGGTGAGCGTCGACTCGCGTCAGCGCGTGCTGGCCAGGCTGCTGCCCGCGTCGCTGTTCACGCGGAGGCGCTGAGCGGGGCTGCGGCTGCGTGCTCGGAGCAGGGCACGGCACCGCAGTCCGCGCAGACCACGAACTGCCGACGGCACGACGCGTCCGGGCAGTTCGCCGTGCGACTGGTGGATGCCCCGCACCCGACGCATTCGCCGATGATCGCGGCGTGGTCGGAGAAGTCGACCGAGCCGCGCTTGTCGAACACGTACAGCGAGCCCTCCCACAGCCCGTCGTCGCCGTAGGCCTCGCCATAGCGGACGATGCCGCCCTCGAGCTGGTACACCTCTCCGAAGCCGCGCGACACCATCAGGCTGGACAGCACCTCGCAGCGGATTCCGCCGGTGCAGTAGGTGACGACCGGCTTGCCCTTCAGGTCGTCGTACTCCCCGGAGTCCAGCAGGCGCACGAAGTCGCGGGTGGTCTCGGTGTCGGGCACGATCGCGTTCCGGAACCGGCCGATCTCCGCCTCGAGCGCATTGCGCCCGTCGAAGAAGACCACCTCGTCGCCGCGCTCGTCCATCAGCTCGTGCAGCTGCGCCGGGGTGAGCCGCTCGCCGCCGCCGACCACGCCGTGCTCGTCGACCCGCAGCTCGCCGGGGGCGCCGAACGAGACGATCTCGTCCCGCACCTTCACGCTGAGCCTCGGGAAGTCGACGCTGAAGCCGTCGGCGTCGATCCCTGTGCCCTCGCTCCACTTGATGTCGGCGTCCTTGAACGCCGCGTGGTCGCGGAACCGGCGCACCCATTTCTTCAGCGCGGGAAGATCACCGCCGAGCGTGCCGTTGATGCCGTCCTTCGAGATGATGATGCGGCCGCGCAGGCGCAGCGCCTCGCCGAGGTCGCGCTGCCACAGCCGGATGGCATCCGGGTCGGCGAGCGGCGCGAACGCGTAGAACAGCACGATCTTGGGGGTGGGCACCAGGAGATTCTAGGCCGCGCGGGCTGAGGACGCCCCGTGCCGTGATGTACCCGTGCCGAGGTCTACTGCGCGGCGAGGACCGAGGTGAGCTCGGCTCTCAGCTGCTCGGGCAGCCCCGACACAGCCGCGAGGATGCCGTCGGCTCCGGGCAGCCCCGCACCGGCGCCGGGAACACCGACCGCCGCGGCCCCGCACGCGTTCGCGAGCGCGGCGATCCCCATCGCATCGTGCATGCCGCGCACCACTCCGAAGATGATGCCGGCGCCGAACGAGTCGCCCGCCCCCGTCGTGTCGACAGCCTTCACCTCGGGCACCGGCGCGCGTACGAACCCCGCGTCGGTGCGGAGCAGGGATCCGGCCGCGCCGCCGGTCAGCGCCACGGTCGCCGGACCGCGGCTCGCGATCGCATCCGCCGCCCGCTCGTCGTCGGGCTCCGCGGTGAGCCGGCGCGCGTCGCCTGCTCCGACGATCACGACGTCGACCGAAGAGAGGAAGCCCAGCAGCACCTCGGGCACCGCGTTCACCGGGTCGACAGGGACGTCCAGCGACACCGTCATACCCGCGCGACGGGCGTGCTGCGCGGCCGCGATCGCAGCGGAGCGCTGCGGATCCGCGAGCAGGGCGTAACCCGAGATGTGCAGGTGCCTCGCGCCGCGGAGATCCGCCGGCACCGCGTCCGGACCCAGCTCGGCGCTCGCCCCGCGGTACGCGAACATGGTCCGCTCGCCGTCGGGGGTGACCGTGATCACGTTCAGCGAGGTGGGCTCGGTGGCGCAGCGCCGCACGAGGGCGGCATCCACGCCCTCGGCCGCCAGTCCGGCGATCGCCTGCGCGCCCCAGGCGTCGTCGCCGACGCAGGCGATCATCGCCGAGCGGATGCCGAGCCTCGACAGCATCACCGCGGTGTTCGCGGCCGACCCGCCGAAGCCCATCCGCTGCCGGGTGGCGCTGGCACGACTGCTCGCGGGCGACTGGGACGTCATCGCGCTCGA
>NZ_JBQEPE010000008.1:0-130219 GCF_052056515.1 Microbacterium sp. 22195 | reverse complement strand
ACGAACGGCCATTCGCCGACCCCCCGCCCCCCCCCCCCCCCCCCCCCCCCCCCCCCGCGTCCGTCTCAGATCAGGCTGGTGCGTCCTCCGTGTTCGGTCACCCGCTCCAGCAGCATCCGCTGTGCCAGCTCTGCGAGCCGCTGCGTCGCGGGAGAGATGATGACGCCCTCCCGCTGCACGAGGGCGACCGTGTCGTACAGAGGTTCCGAGAGCGGGAAAGTGCGGATGCCATCGGGGAAGGCCTCGGACTCGGCGATGGTGCGCGACACGATGGTGTCGACCGTGCCGGCCGCGACGAGCCCGAGTGCAGTCTCGACATGTTCCACTTCGATCGCGGGCTCGAGTGCCAGTCCACGCGCCCTGGCCCGCTCCAGCAGCTGGCGTCGTGTCGGATCGTTCCACCCCGCATAGGCGTCATAGAGCACGAGCTTCGCTGCCGCGATCTCCTCGATATCGACGGCGCCTCCGCGCGCCGCACGGTTCGCGGAGGCATAGACGACCTCATCACGGAACAGCGGCGTCACCGCCAGCCCGGAAGCCGCGACGGGCAGCACGACCAGGCCCGCTTCGATCTCGCCCGCCGCGATCGATTCGGCTACGAGGGCGGAGTTCAGGCCTACCAGGCGCACGCGCACATGGGGATGACGAAGGTGGAAGGTCTCCACCAGGTCGGACAGATCGTAGTACGCCGCATTGCGCAGCACCCCGAACGTGCAGATGCCGCCGTCGAGTGAGCGGAGCGCGGTGATCGCTCCGATGCCCTCGCCGATGGCGCTGACTGCGCGCAGGGCATGCGGCCGCAGTTCACGCGCGGCAGCGGTGGGCACGAGCCTGCGTCCTCCGCGCGTGAACAGCGGCATGCCGAGTTCGCGCTCCAGGCGGGCGACGAGCTCCGACACGGAGGCCTGGGTGGAGTCGATCTCCGCCGCGGCGGCCGTGAAGGACCCGAGGTCCATCGCGGCGAGAAACGCCCTCAGCTGAGCAAGAGTCACGCGAGAACGATACCGGGCGCGACCGGGGCGACGATGGTCAACGGCGGCCGAAGGCGACGGCGCGGATGCCGGTTCGCTCTGAGTCGGTCTCCGCGAGTGCCCGCTCCGCGGAGAGATCGAGCGAGCGGCCGAGCAGCACGTAGACCCCGCCGGACACGATCAAGCCGGCGAACAGCGCGATGTCGATTCCGCCGAGCATCGCGGCCACGGGCCCGACGTACCAGACCGTCGAGACGAACGGCACCATGGCGACGATGCCGGCGGCATAGGCGGTGAGGCCGCGCCACCCCCACGCGCCGTAGAGCCCTCGCGCGTCGAAGATCTGGGTGACGGCGTAGGTGCCGCGGCGCACGAAGTAGTAGTCGACGAGGTTCACCGACGTCCACGGCACGAGCACGTAGAGCAGCACCACGAGGAAGCTGCTGAAGTTGGCGAGGAACGCGCCCGAAGACAGTGCCGCGCCGAGGAATCCAGACGCCGCGACGACGGCGCACGCGATGACGCGAAGCCTGCGGGTGGCACGTACCCCGCGCAGCGAGTCGAGGGTCGTGATCACCTCGAGTGCGGCGGCGTAGATATTCACGGTGATCACCGTGACGAGAGCGGGCAGGGCCGCGACGAGAAGCACGAAGCCGAGACCTGGAACGATCTCATCGGCGGCGCGGCGAACTGCCTCGATCGGGTCGACGTCGGCGAAGAGGGACGCGACGTAGGCGCCGAGGATCATCAACCAGCTGGCGCCCACGAAGACGCCGGAGTACGTGTAGAACGACGCCTTGGCGGGGCTCGTCTGCGGCGGCAGGTAGCGCGAGTAGTCCGAGACGTACGGTGCCCACCCCAGTGCGTATGCAGATGCTGCTCCGAACTGCACGAGGAATGCGGGCCAGTTGATGTCGCCCGACCAGAGGGTCTGCGGCGAAAGCGGCACGAGGAAGATCGCGAGTATGGAGAACAGGCCGAAGGTCGCGAGGAACAGCCAGGTGAGCCACTTCTGCGTGCGGTGGATCCAGTGGTAGCCGAAGATCGCGAGCGTGAGAGCGAGGATCGTGACGACCGCGTACCAGAGCAGCGGCGCGTCCACGCCGGTGACAGCGACGATCACGTCGGCCGCGAGGATCTGGTTGAAGATGTTGAAACCGACGATGCTGGCGATGACCACGAGGCAGATCACTGCCACGCCGCGATAGCCGAACTGGGCCCTGGACTGGATCATCTGCGGCAGACCGAGCTGCGGCCCCTGCGCGGAGTGGAAGGCGGTGAACACCGTGCCGACTGCGGCGCCCAGCAGCACGGCCAGGACCGACGTCAGGAAGTCGGCACCCATCGCGACGCCGACCATGCCGCTCGCCAGGGTGGTGAGGTTGGCGTTCGACATGAACCACAGCGGGAACAGTGACGTGGGCTTACCGGTGCGCTCGTCGAGCGGCACGTAGTCGATCGACTTGACCTCGATGGCAGCGGTCCGAGGCGCGGCGGGGGCGGCGTCCATGGGCATCCTTTCGGGCGCAGACGGTCGGGTGCACCGGTCGCGCGGAGTGTTCGGGTAGTGGGTCAGTACAGGTCGGCGCGTCTGTCCGCGAACACGTCGTTACGCGGGCCGATGGCCTTGTCCTCGGGAAAGAGCTCGATGTCCGCGGTCGTGATCCCGTCAGGGCTCGACGCGGCGATCCAACCGTGCGCATCGATGACAGCGCTTCCGCCCGTCCACGGCACTTCCCTCTCGGTGCCGTGCCGGTCGGCGATCACGATGGGCAGTCGTGAGGATCGTGCCGCCCCCATCGCCTGGATGGTCTCGGGTGGATGCTCTGTCGCAGGACGCGGGACGAGTGGCCAGTTGACGGGCAGGGCGAGGATCGCCGCGCCGCCGAGGGCGAGTCCCCGGGGCACCTCGGGAAACTCGTTGTCGTAGCAGATCGCCACGCCGAGACGGAAGTGGTCGGTGTCGACGAGCATCCCGGCCCGGTCTCCTGGTGTGAAGATCGTCTTCTCGCGGTCCCACAGGTGTGACTTGCGGTAGTCGGCGAGCCGGCGGCCGCCGCCGATCACGGCGGCGGTGTTGTAGAGGGCGTCGCCGTCGCGCTCGGCGTAACCCAGCACGGTGACCGCCTCGGCCGGGAGGCGCCGTTCGAGTTCGCGCAAGAGGTCGTCATCGCTCCGCAGTGCGAGTGCGCGCGCCTCTGACGCGCTGTCGAACACGTAGCCACTCGTGGCGAGCTCCGGCATGACGATCAGTTCGGCGCCGCGATGGGCGGCCTCGACCGCAGCGGTGACGATCGACTCGAGGTTGCGTTCGATCTCACCGAAGACGATGGCCGGACTGACCGCCGCGACTGTGGGCATAGGGCCACGCTAAGGCCGGGCCGTCCGCTCGGCAACGCGCACGTGGCGATGGCTCCCAACGGGTTCCCCGTTGAATCAGCTAAAGGTAAAACCTGTGGTTCCCCTCGTGATCTGCCACCTTGTCCGATGTGCGGGATGCTCGTAGCCTGCTGACATGCGCTACAGCTCACCCGTGCTGCAGAGCCTCGACGGCTCCTTCCAGCACCTCAAGACCCCCCTCATCGACGCTCCCGCCGCGCAGCGCGACCCTGCGGTCATCGAGACCGTCTCGGCGATGCTCAGCGATATCCAGAAGCGCGGCATGGATGCCGTTCTCGACTACGCGCGCAAGCTCGACCGCTACGACGGCGGAGATATCGAGCTGTCCGCGAAGCAGATCGCGACCAGTGGCGACCGCCTGCCCGCGGACCTGCGTGCCGCCATCGAACTCGGTTCCGAGCGCACCCAGGCGTTCGCCCGCAAGCAGCGCGAGCACCTCGCGGACTTCGAGACGGAGCTCGTCCCCGGCCTGATCACCGGCGCGCGCTACATCCCCGTCTCGCGCGTGGGCGCCTACCTTCCCGCGGGCCGGTTCCCTCTCACCGCGAGCGCGTTCATGACCGTGGGCGAAGCCAAGGCCGCAGGGGTTCCGACCGTCATCGCGTGCACGCCGCCGCAGCCCGACGGTGGGGCGAACGACGCCGTCGTCTACGCCGCCCACCTCTCGGGGGTCGATCGCGTCTTCGTGCTCGGCGGTGTTCAGGCGCTCGCCGCGATGGCGTACGGCCTGCTCGGGGACCTGCCGGTCGACATGCTCGTCGGCGCCGGCAACGCCTTCGTCGCCGAGGCGAAGCGCCAGCTCTTCGGCACGGTCGCGATCGACCTGCTCGCCGGGCCTTCCGAGGTGGCCGTGATCTCCGACGAGACGGCCGATCCCGAGATCGTCGCCGCGGATCTGCTCGGTCAGGCCGAGCACGGTCCGAATTCGCCCGCAGCTCTCGTCACGACCTCCGAAGAGCACGGGCGCGCAGTCATCGCGGCGATCGACGCGCAGCTGGAGACACTGGCCACCGCCGAGATCGCGGGTGCCGCCTGGCGCGACTACGGCGTCGTGACCGTGGCGAAGGATCGTGAGACCGCCGCCGCACTGATGGACGACCTCGCTCCGGAGCACCTCGAGCTGATCACCGGCGACGATGACTGGTACCACGACCGGCTGCACAACTACGGCTCGCTGTTCATCGGGCCGTGGAGCACCGTCGCGTACTCCGACAAGGGCATGGCCGGCACGAACCACGTGCTGCCCACCGCGGGTGGGGCCAAGCACTCGGCAGGCCTGTCGGTGTCCCGGTTCCTGAAGCCGCTGACCTATCAGCGCATCGCGAAGCCCGCGACCCCCGAACTCGCGAACGCCGTGCAGGTGATCTCCGATTCCGAGGGCATGGCCGCGCACAGCGCCACGGCCACCCGTCGACTCGCGACCTACCGGGACTGACACTCGCTCGCACCGGGGGCCGGGATCACTTCGGCGCCCGGTGCGACGCATCGTATCGCTCCGCAGGACCGATACCGTCGGACCATGAGCACCGTCGTACTGACCAAGGTCGTCCTGCTGATCGTGGTGGTGGCGCTCGTCCCGGCCGTGGCGTGGTGGATGCGGCGGCATCCGAACGGTTCGAAACAGCATCCGGATCGGCAGCGGATGCCGAGACTCGTCGCCGTCTTCGGCTGGATCCTGCTCGCCCTCGGCGTGCTGATGTCGCTGGTGGCCTTCACCTCGGACGACGCCGACGACCCCACCGCGTTCCGGATCACCTCCGTCGCGATCCTCTTCGGCGGAGTGCTGTTCCTGATGCCGTACCGCAACTGGTACGTCGCGCCGGAGCGGGACGCCGTGCACTATCGGACGGTCCTCGGGCGTGAGGGACGGATCATCTACAGCGACATCGTCGACTACAGGATGACCGAGGTGAACGGGCAGCCGAACCTGCGCATCACGGCGTCGAACGGTGCCAAGCTCGCCCTGAATCCCGCCATGTACGACATGTCGCCCCTGCTCGCGGCGATCCGGTTCAAGGAGGCCCGCGGTCGCTGGCCGCTGCCGGGCGAGCTGTCGGGGTGAGACTGGGGATCGTGCTGATGTGCGTCTCGGTAGTGTCGCTGCTGCACGCTGTTCGGGCGGTGCGACCGCAGGACCGCGTCGACTACCTTCGGCGCAGTGCCGCGGAGATGACCGCGATCAGGGTTCCCGCCGCGACGCCGATGACCGTCTCGAGCATCCGGTCCCTGAGCAGCGCGTCGACAGAGGTCGGCGCGGCGAGCTCCACCATGAGCAGCGCGAGGGGCGTGACGAAGACCATCGCGATGCCGTAATTGCGTCCCACGAACATCTCGGCGCAGGCCTGGAACACCACCGCGAGCGCGACGACGACCAGTGGCGGCAGGTGCAGGGCGAGGATGCCGGCCGCGACCAGTACTCCGACCAGCGTGCCGACCAGGCGCTGGATCCCCCGGATGATCCGCGCGTTCACGTGTGCACCGCTGACGGCGGCGGCCGCCCCGACCATCGCCCAGTACCAGTGCGTTCCCACGAGCAGCAGCCCGATCGCGCCGGCGAGCAGAGTGGCGGCACCGACCGTGACGGCCATCTCCCAGGCGACGCCGCCGATCCGCTGCCGAGCCTGAGCGGGGGCGATCTCGGGGAGGGCCCGATCTCTGGCTGCCGCGAACAGCGTCGTCACCAGCAGCGCGAAGAGCACGCTCCCCACGCCCACGACGAGCACGTTCGCGAACGCGGCATCGGATGCGGGGATGCTGGCGGTGGCTCCGATCGCGAACACCGCGAACAGCGCCCCAGGGGGATGCCAGCGCATCGCGTAGGCGAGCAGCGTGACCAGCGATGCGACGACGGCGACCGCGATGACGGCGACGAGCGCCGGCACGCGGAGGAACGACAGCGCGCTGCCGGCGAGCATCGCCAGCAGCAGCACGCCCCCGGCGCTCGCCTGCATGCGCAGGCGATCCGAGAAGACGTCGCCGCGTCCGTAGAGCGCCGCGAACGATCCGAAACTGGCGTAGATGCTGAGGTCGAGGCGCCCGATCGCCCAGAGGATCAGCAGGGGGACGCCGACGCTGACCGCGGCTCGGATCGCGACACGGTGGTCGCCGCGCGAAGGGGCGACCCTGATCACGCCCGTCCACACCCGCCCGCGAGAATCAGCCACATCTCAAGCGTAGACATCGTGCGGTGCCACTGCCGAGGGCGAGCCGCCGTGATGACGCTGCGGGTCACTTCTGAAGGACGTTCGCGCTTCTGAAGGATGCTTGAGACCTCAGCATCCTTCAGACCTGCATCCGTCCTTCAGAACGTCATGGGGTCTCGGATGTGAACGCCGACTTGAGCTTCTTCAGCGCCGCCACGATCTCGGACTGATCGTCGGCCGAGAAGACTCTTGACACCGCCGCCTGCCTCGCATAACGTACAACCAAATGGTTGTACAAATTGAGCTCAGCGAAGCGGAGATCGACCGTGTGTTCCATGCACTGGCGACGGCGACCCGGCGCGACATCCTGCGCCGGACGATCGAGCGCGAGCAGTCGGTCTCTGACCTGGCCCGCGACTACGACATGTCCTTCGCCGCAGTCCAGAAGCACGTGGCCGTGCTCGAAGAGGCACGGCTCATCGTCAAGCGCGCCGAGGGACGCGAGCGGCTCGTCCGCGCGAATCCCGAGATGATCGCCCGTGCGCGGGCGCTCCTCGCCCGATACGAAGAGCTCTGGCGGGCACGCATCGCCCGGCTCGACGATCTGCTCGCCGGCGACGCCTCGAACGCGGCGGCACCATCGGCATCCGACCTCACGAACAAGATCCAAGACACCGACAAGAACCAAGGAGCATGACATGCCCGTGATCGACATCAACGCCGACACCGAGAACCTGACCCTCACCGTCACCGCCGAGTTCGCGGCACCGATCGAGCGCGTCTGGCACGCCTACAGCGACCCGCGTCAGCTCGAGCGCTTCTGGGGCCCGCCGAGCTGGCCTGCCACCTTCCTCACCTGGGACCACACGGTCGGCGGACGCGCGGACTACGCCATGACCGGCCCCCACGGCGAGCGGCACCGCGCCTACTGGGAGTTCCTCGAGATCGAGGAGCCGCACCGGTTCAGCGTGCTCGACGGCTTCAGCGACGACGAGGGCAAGCCCAACGGCGATCTCCCCGCCATGCGCATGGACTTCACGTTCGAGCCGACCAGCGACGGCACGCGCATGGTGACGTCCAGCCGCTTCGACTCGCTCGAGGCGCTGGAGCAGGTCATCGCCATGGGCGTGATCGAGGGCACCCGCATGGCCATGTCGCAGATCGACGCCGTGCTGCGCGACCTGCGCGAGTACGCCGAGGGCAAGGGCACCACCGTCGAGTTCCTCGACGACACGCACATCAGCATCACCCGGCTCGTGAACGGCCCGCGCGACCTGGTCTGGCGCGCCTACACCGAGCCCGACCTGATCAAGCAGTGGATGCTCGGCCCCGACGGCTGGGAGATGACGGAGTGCGAGGTCGGCCTGAAGGCGGGCGACCGCTACCGCAACTCGTGGGCACCGGTCGGAGACAACGAGGGCGAGCCGTTCGGGTTCGAGGGCGAGATGCTCGTCGTCGACGCCCCGCGCCGTGCGGTGCAGAGCGAGCGGATGCAGGGCACCGACGGCCCCGACGTCCTCAGCGACGTGAGCTTCTACGAGGAGGACGGCGCGACCCTGATCACCGTGATCATGGAGTTCCCCGACAAGGACACCCGCGACGGCATCCTCGCCACCGGCATGACCGACGGCATGGAGGCGTCGTACCAGCGCCTCGAGTCGACGGTGCTCGCGGGCGAGTCCGTCGCGTAACTCCGTAGATCAGTACAGCTCCGCAGGGATCCCGCCGATTCCTGCGGAGCTGTGCGTTTCTGCGAGCGGACGCCCGCGGGAGCGGACGCCGGTGCGAGAGTGTGCCGCGGGAAGGGCGGATGCCGCGGAGCTCAGTCCTCGCTGGAGTGCAGTCCGCGTCGCGCCGACAGCAGGGTGATCTCCGGATGCTGGTCCACCAGCATCCGCTCGGCCTGATCCAGCACATCGCGGACGTGACCGGCGTGCGTGGCGACGACGGAGACGCCGATCATGGTGCGGCGGTGCAGATCCTGCGCGCCGACCTCGGCCACGGCCGCCTCGGTGCGCCGCGCGAGGTCCGCGATGATCGGCCTGATCACGCTGCGCTTCTGCTTGAGGGAGTGCACGTCGCCGAGCAGGATGTCGAACTCCACCCACCCGATCCACATGCTGTCAGTCTGACAGCCCTGGGATCGGGTGGGACCCGAGCTCACCAGGCCAGTGCGATCCGCCCCTGGTACGCGACGTATCCGCTGGCGTTCGGGTGGAACCCTGCGGAGAAGTCGAACCAGTTCCAGTCGTTGATCCACGGGCTCGCGCTGCCGATGCCGTGATCGGCGAACGCCGCCTCGACGTCGACGTACACCGCACCCGCCGCGGTCGCGCCGGTGCGGATCGCGGCGTTCAGAGCCGTGGTGCTGGTGTTCACCTGCTGGGCGTACGGGCGGGTCACCGTGGGGGCGAACAGCCGTGGGTAGCCGGTCACGATCACCTTGGCGCCCGGCGCGCGGGTGCGGATCGCCGTGACGGCGGCCGTGATGCGCGAGGCGATCGTGCCGCCGCTGATCATCGAGTTCGCGGTCGCCAGGTCGGCGTCGCACGCGGTTCGGCTGACCAGCACGAAGCAGTCCTGCATCACGGTCGAGAAGCCGAGATCGTTGCCGCCGACGGTCAGCGTGACGCGTGCGGTCGTGACCGGCACGAGCGCCACCTGGCGGCTCACGACATCGAGGCTCGAGTCGCCGGAGCAGGCGGGCTCGGAGTTCAGCGTGATCGTCCGGCTGGCGTCGATCAGCACCGGGTAGCCCTTCGAGCTGACGTAGCAGGTCGTGTTCAGATAGCTGCCCGCTCCCTGCCCGGCGGCGTACGAGTCGCCGAGTGCGGAGTAGGTCACCGACGATGTCGGCTTGCCTCCTCCTCCGCCTCCACCGTTTCCGCCCTTGCCTGCGGCGGATGCCGGGGCTGCCGCTCCGACGGCGAGCAGGGCGGCCGCGACGAGGGCGGCGATCAGGACGAGCACCCGCCGGAGGGGCGGGAGCGCGGCGGATGCCGTGGCGGATCCGAAGGGATCCGCGCGGAGGACGGGGTCGGTCGCGAAGCGGGCGGTGCGGCCGAATCGGGGGAATCTGGCGCTCATGCGCACAAGCTAGACCTGCGCGACCGCAGGGGCATCGGTGCTGTCACGGACTTCTCCGTGCGCGTCAGATCAGCCGGCGCAGCGCCTCCTGCAGCGAGACGCCCTGCGCATCCGCCCGGTCGCGCAGCCGCGCGTGCTCGTCGGCCGTGAGGGTGACGGTCAGCTCGACCGGGTCGAACCCGCGCCGGCTCCCCGAGCCCGTCGACACGTCGTCGAGACCGTCGAGAAGATCGGATGCCTCGGCCCAGAGCTGTCCGGATGTCTGCTGCGCGGATGCCTGCTGCGCGGGCGCCGTCCGCACAGCGGCCTGCTGCACGGACGCCTCGGCCGGCCGCGCATCCGCCTCGAGCGCCATCGCCCCTGCGAGCGCCGCGCCGCCGTCGGACGCCGACGAGAACCCTGGTCCGCGCTTCGGCTCCTGCTTCTGCTGGTACGCTTTCGCAGCCGCATTGGCGCGCTCGTCGGCCGCCTCGTTGAGCGGATGCCCAGCGTGCCCCTTCACCCAGTCGAACTCCACGTCGCGTCCGCGCAGCGCTTCGTCGATGCCCTCCAGCAGGTCGCGGTTCAGCACCGGGCCGCCGTCGGACTTGCGCCAGCCGCGGCGCTTCCATCCCGGCATCCACTTGGTGACGGAGTCGATCACGTACCGGCTGTCGCAGTGGATGAGCAGCTTCTCATCGGTGCCCGCCGTCGCCCGCAGCAGCTCGAGGACCGCCTGCAGCTCACCCTGGTTGTTGGTGCCGTGCGGCGATCCGCCGGCAGCCCAGTTCGCGTCGTCGATGTACCAGGCCCATCCGTTCGGGCCCGGGTTGCCCAGCGCGGAGCCGTCTGCGGCGGCGATGATCGTCATCCTTCAACCGTAGGGCGTGGATCCGACACGGCCCGACAGTCGGTATCGTCGAGGGATGTCCGGGTTCGCCGCCAAAGCCGTGATCATCCTCATCGTGGTCACGCTGGTCGTCGTCCTCGTCGCCCGCTTCTTCCGGCGCGTGACGCCCGCGAAGCCGGGCACGAGGAGGCAGCGGATGCCTCTGCTCGTCCCGCTCGTGGGAGCCGTACTGACCGTGGCCGGGGCGCTGCTCGCGCTGGCGGCGTTCTCGCCGCAGTACAAGCCCGAGCTGCTGCCCACGCGCATCGCCTCGGTGGTCGTCATCCTCGCCGGGCTGGCAGCGCTGCTCGCCTACCGCAACTGGTATCTCGAGGTGTTCTCGGATGCCGTGCGATTCCGCACCGTCCTCGGGCGCGAGAGGCGCATCGACTACCGTGACATCGCCTCGTTCCAGGTGAAGAAGGCCGCCGGCCGGGAGCGTCTCACCGTGCGATCCCACGACGGCGTGCGGCTGTCCGTCGACACCGGCCGGTACAGCGTGGCACCGCTCCTGGCCGCCGCGCGCAGCGCAGCATCCTGAACGCGCTCAGTCCTCGGGCTCGCCGGACTCCGCGATGTCGGATGCCTCGGGTGCGGGCGGCGCGACGGGGATGACCGTGCTGGTGTACTTCGCGCCCAGACCGACGTCCATCAGGTCCATGCTCGGGGCCTCGTCGAGGCGCTCGTTCGTCTGCTCATCCAGCGGCTCACCGGGCAGTGCCGCCCACGCGCCCGGATCCTCCTGCTTCTGCGAGAACAGTCCCATGCGTCCATTCTCGCCCCGCTCCGCTCAGATCGGCGCGGTGATCTCCAGATCGGCGCCGAAGTCGTACCACCACTGCTCCGCGCGCACGGTCTGGCCGAATCCGGTCGCCGTGTAGGTGGCGCTCACCGGCGTCCAGTCCTGCTCGAACAGCAGCCGGCTGTCTGTGATGGTCGAGCCGATCATCACGTACGGAGCCGCGCACTCGAACACCCGGGCCTCCACGACCATGTCGTCGGGGAGGGTCATCTTCTCCTTCGCCGGGAGCAGGTTCCACACCGGGCATGCCTCCACCGACTGGCGCAGCACATCGCCGGCGAACACCGCGACGAGCAGCCGGCCGGCCTGGCCGATGATCATCTTCTCGGGGTCGTCGGAGTCCGGGTCTCCCTTCACCCAGCCGCCGCCGTCGTCCTGGTACGCGGTGTCATCCACGAACACGACCTCGTTGGGATCCGCTCCCGTGGTCTTGCCGTGGATCGCGACGTCGGGGCGCAGTCGCACCTCGGCCTGCTGCAGTTCGTCCCCCGTGTCGACCTTCGCGCGGAAGGTGCCGAGCACGTGCAGCGCGTCGCTGAAGCACGCGCCGAGCTGGGCTCCGGTCGCGGTATCCGCGTCCAGGTCGATGCTCGTGCAGCTGCCGGCCGGGTCGGGCCGTGCAGCCGCGACAGCGGATGCCGACGGCGACGGCGCTCCGGATGCATCCGCGTCGGCGGAGCCCGGGGCGGGTGCGCCGGAGCATCCGGTGAGCAGGAGGAGTCCGATGAGAGCCGAGGCGGCGGTGAGTCGCTTCACGCGACCAGAATAGACAACCGGATCAGAAGTCGGCGATGATCAGCTTCTTCATGCCGAGCATGCGCTGGTATCCGCCGGGCCTTGACAGCAGCTCGCCGATGTTCGCGGGCACGATTTGCCAGCTCACGCCGAAGCGGTCGACCAGCCAGCCGCAGGCCTCCGCCTCGGGCACGGCCGACAGGGCATCCCACAGCCGGTCGATCTCGTCCTGATCCTCGCAGCGCACCTCGAGCGAGACCCCGGGCGTGAACCCGAACTCGTGCGCGATGTCGGAATCCATGATCGAGAACCACTGGTCCCCGACGTGGAACTCGCCGAACATCACGCCGCCGGTCGGGCGCGGGATCACGGTGCCCACACCGGCATCCGGCAGCAGCGACGTGTACAGCTCGGCCGCCTCGCGCGCCTTGCCCTCGACGGCGTTCGCGAACATGATCTGCGGGATCACGAACGGTCGCGGCTCGCCCTCGGGCCGGGTGAGCATCAGCTGCCAGCTCACGCCGTACCGGTCGGCCACCCACCCGAACCACGGACTGAACGGGTACTCGCCGAGCGGCATGAGCGCGGCGCCCCCGTCGGACAGCGCGTCCCAGGTCGCGTCGAGCGCCGCGCGAGCGGCATCCGCGTCACCGTCGAACATCAGCGGATCGAAGTTCAGGATGAACGAGATCGCGGGGGTGGGCCGGTAGGTGTCGTCGGAGTTGATCAGGGTGAGATGGAACCCGTCGACCTCGACGTCGACCACCACCGGCTGCCCCTCCATGCCCGCCTGCGAGGGCGGCAGCTCGTCGGGGTAGCGCATGGCCACGTGCGCCTTCGTCTTCGGCAGCGCCGCGGCGTAGAACTCACCCGCCTCGCCTGCGTTGCGGTTGAACCAGATGTTGGGAACGATCTTCTGAGTCATGCGGTCCTGTCCTTCAGCGGGGGCGGGAATCGGGGTTCAGTCGGTGTCGGCGGCGCGGACGGCGTCGACCAGCTCGCGCCAGGCGCCGTGCAGCAGGGCATCCGGCAGCACCTGCTCGTGCTGCGTGTCGTGGATGACGGCATGGATGCTCCAGACGTAGCGATCCGCTCCGGTCTGCACCGCCGGGTCCGGGTGCTCGTCCCAGGGGCAGCGCTCGACCAGCGCGACCCACTCCGGGGTCTGCTCCGGATCGGGCTCGACGCGCCAGCGACGGCGGAGCCCGGCGATCCCGCCCGTGCGCACCACGGCGATGACGATGCGGTCCGCATCGCCTGTGGCATCCGATCCGTCACTCGGGGGCTCGATCTGCTGAGGCATCCTTGATCACTCCGCCTTCAACCACTCCGACGGCGATCCACGCGTCGCGCACCGCCGTCTCCACGCTAGCCCCGATGTCGGCGGCAGCGGTGATGGTCGCCTGCGCGAACTCTGTGAAGTCGGCGGTCGCCGACAGCCCGCCGGTGAGAGCGCGGTACCAGACCAGACCGGCCGTCTCCCAGGCCTTGCCGCCGATCGCGGTGGCCGCCAGCGCGAAGGCGCGGTTCGGGATGCCGGAGTTGATGTGCACGCCGCCGTTGTCCTCGGTGGTCCGCACGTAGTGCGTCATGTCGGCCGGCTGCGGGTCCTTGCCGAGCTCGTCGTCGTCGTATGCCGTGCCGGGGTGCAGCATGTCGCGCAGCGCCCGGCCCTGCACGGCCGAGGTGAAGATGCCCTCGCCGATCAGCCAGCTCGCCTGGTCGGCGCTCTGGTCCTTGGTGTACTGCTCGGTGAGCGCCCCGAACACATCGGCGCACGACTCGTTCAGCGCCCCGGACTGGCCCTGGTACTCCAGCGCGGCGGTCGTCTGGATCACACCGTGGCCGAGCTCGTGCCCGATCACCGTGACCGATCCGGTGAAGCCCGTGAACACCTCGCCGTCGCCATCGCCGAACACCATCTGCGAGCCGTTCCAGAACGCGTTGTCGTACTTCTCGCCGTAGTGCACGGTCGCGTTCAGCGGGGCGCCTCCACCGTCTAGCGAGTCGCGCTGGAACGCGCCCAGCAGCATCCGGAAGGTGTCGCCGAGACCGTCGAAGGCCTGGTTCACCGCGGCATCCTTGACCGCCGGGTCGTCCTCGCCGCGCACCTTGTCGCCGGGGAGCTGCTCGGTGTTGTGCGTGTCGTACACCGTCCGCGTGGGGGCCGCCTGCACGTCCGCGATCAGGTCGCCGTTCGAGTCGACCGAGAGCTCGAGCGTGGCGCGGTACTCCGGGCGCCCCTTGATCAGGGTCTGCCGTGCGGCCTCGGCCGCGTGCGTGAACTGGCTCGAACGGGCGAGTCGCGCGAGCAGGTAGCCCGGGACGATCCCCTGATGGATGGACTCTTCTGCAACTCCGGTGGTGCTCATACGGCCGACCATACGCCGGGCTTCCGACAACGGTCAGCCCCACTCCGGAGCGTCCAGGTCCGGCCGGTAGAATCGGCCCAATGACCGACCCTTTGTCTGGCTCAGGGACCGCGGAAGCCGAGCCGCTCGCGCCCTCCGGCATCGACCCCGATGAGCTCGCCATCGCGCTCAAGGTGCTCGCCGAGCTCGATCAGGTCGATCAGCAGCATCCGGACTACATCGCCGTCCGCCGTGCCACCGGCAAGATGTTCCGCGCCGTCAAGCGCGCCCGCCGCAAGGAGATCCGGGACGCCATCGCCGAGGCCGATAAGGCTGTGGTCGCGCGCACCGCGACCGGTGCCCCCGACCGCATCGACGACGAGACCCGCGGGCTCGACCTCGCCACGAGCGTGGTCGACGCACCGATCGCGGGCGAGCTGCTCAAGCCCCGCAACTGCTACATCTGCAAGAAGCCGTACACGCTCGTCGACGCCTTCTACCACCAGCTCTGCCCCGACTGCGCGCGGTTCAGCCACGCCAAGCGCGACGCCCACGCCGACCTGACCGGCAAGCGCGCGCTGCTGACCGGCGGCCGGGCGAAGATCGGCATGCACATCGCGCTGCGGCTGCTGCGCGACGGCGCGCACCTCACGATCACGACCCGCTTCCCGCGCGACGCCGTGCGCCGCTTCTCCTCTCTGCCGGACTCCGCCGACTGGCTGCACCGGCTGCGCGTGGTCGGCATCGACCTGCGCGACCCCGCCCAGGTGATCGCACTGGCCGACTCCGTCGCGGCGCAGGGGCCGCTCGACATCCTCATCAACAACGCCGCGCAGACCGTGCGGCGCTCGCCGGGTGCGTACTCCCTGCTGGCTGATGCCGAGCTCCAGCCGCTCCCGAACGGACCGCTGCCCGAGATGGAGACCTTCGGGCACACCGCCGACCCGCATCCGCAGGCGCTGCAGGCATCGGTCGACGCGCATCCGCTGCTCTCGGTCGCCGCCCTCGGCGGCACCGTCGCCGAGCAGGGCGGGCAGGCTCTGACCGCCGAGGATCTCGCCCGGCTCGCCATGGCGCCCGGCTCCTCGTCGCTGGAGAAGCACGCCGACGGCACCGCGATCGATGCCGGCGGTCTCGTGCCCGACATCAACCGCGTGAACAGCTGGGTGCAGTCGGTCGACCAGGTCGACCCGCTGGAGATGCTCGAGGTGCAGCTGTGCAACACGACGGCGCCCTTCCTGCTGATCAGCCGACTGCGGCCGGCCATGGCCGCGTCCACCGCGCGTCGCAAGTACATCGTGAACGTGTCGGCAATGGAGGGGCAGTTCTCCCGCCGGTACAAGGGGCCAGGGCACCCGCACACCAATATGGCCAAGGCCGCGCTCAACATGCTCACGCGCACCAGTGCCGGCGAGATGCTCGAGACCGACGGCATCCTGATGACCGCGGTCGACACCGGATGGATCACGGACGAGCGTCCGCACTACACGAAGGTGCGTCTGGCCGAGGAGGGCTTCCACGCCCCGCTCGACCTGGTCGACGGCGCCGCGCGCGTGTACGACCCGATCGTGCAGGGCGAGGCCGGGGTGGACCTGCACGGCGTGTTCCTGAAGGACTACGAGCCCAGCCCCTGGTGAGCCGCGCCGGGCCGCGGAGGCGGTGAGCGCGTCCCGATCTGCGGACAGAGTCACGATCTGCTGAAGGTCCGCTCGAACTCGCCCGCAGATCGGGACAGGCCCCGCAGATCGGGACGACTCGGACGCCGCGAAGGGTCGGATGCCCGGGCCCGAACGGGCGGATGCCCAGCATCACCGCGCCCGCGGCAGCCAGGCCTCCACGAGCAGGCCGCCCTCGGGGCGGGCGGTGAGGCGCAGCAGGGCGCCGTGCGCGCGGACGATGCTCTGCGCGATGGCCAGTCCGAGCCCCAGGCCGCGCTGCTCGCCCGGGGCGTCGAGCGGCTGCGTGTCCGTGCGCCGAGTGCGACCCGCGCCGCGCTGGAAGGGCTCCGCGAGCGTCGCGAGCAGGGCATCCGGGATGCGCGGACCGGTGTTCGCGACCGCCAGCAGCACCGAGGACTCGGTCGTCGAGATCCGCAGCCCGATGCGCCCGTTCTCGGGGATGTTGTGCACGATCGCGTTGTGCAGCAGGTTCGTGATCAGCTGCTGCAGCAGGGTCGGCGAGCCCACCACGAACCCGGGGTCGGTGGCCGACTCGATCACGATCCCGCGGCGCTCGGCCAGCGGCAGCAGCGTCTCCACCGCCTCCTCGGCGAGCAGCGACAGATCCACCGGCTCGCGATCGAACGCCTGCCCGTCGGCGCGCGCGAGCAGCAGCAGCGCCTCGGTCAGATCGATCGCATGCCCGTTCACCTGATGCAGCCGGGCGAGCACGGCATCCGCATCCCGATCCGGGTCCGCCTGCGCCACCTCCAGCTGGGTGCGCATGATCGCCAGCGGCGTGCGCAGCTCGTGCGAGGCGTTGGCCGCGAACCGCTGCTGCTCGGCCACCTGCGCCTCGATGCGGTCGAGCATCATGTCGAAGACGTCGGCCAGGTCGCGGAACTCGTCGCCCCTGCCCTCCAGGGCGACCCGACGCGAGAGATCCCCCTGCGCGGCGAGCCGGGCGATCTCCCCGATGCGCTCGAGCGGCGCCAGCATCCGGCCGGCGACGAACCAGCCCCACAGGAAGCCGATCGCGAGCAGCACGACGATGATCCCCACCGACCCCGGGATCAGGTAGTCGGCCAGGAACTGCCGCAGCTGCCACGGGATCGCCGTGTGCAGCAGCGCATCCAGGGTGGGGATGAAGCTGCGCAGCAGCTGCAGGGTCCAGCCGGCCGCCACGATCAGCGCGCCCGCCATGCCGAACGACCCGGCGTAGCTGAGCGTCAGCTTCATCCGCGCGCTGAGGCCGCGGCGGCGAGGGGACACCGGCGCCGTCATGCGTCGGCGTCGATCCTGTAGCCGACGCCCGGAACGGTCGCGATCACCCAGGGCTCGCCGAGCCGCTTGCGCAGCGCCGAGACCGTGATCCGCACGGCGTTGGTGAACGGGTCGGCGTTCTCGTCCCAGGCGCGCTCCAGCAGCTCCTCCGCGCTCACCACGCCGCCCTCGGCGCCCACGAGCACCTCCAGCACCGCGAACTGCTTGCGGGTGAGCGCCACGTACCTGCCGTCGCGGAAGACCTCGCGCCGGAACGGGTCCAGACGCAGGCCTGCGATCTCGCGCACAGGCGGCCTCGCGTGCACGCGGCGGCGGTCCAGCGCGCGCAGCCGCATGACCAGCTCTCGCAGCTCGAACGGCTTGGTGAGGTAGTCGTCGGCGCCCAGCTCGAAACCGGACGCCTTGTCGTCCAGGCGGTCCGCCGCGGTCAGCATCATGATCGGGATGCCGCTGCCGGACGCAACGATCCACGCCGCCACCTCGTCGCCGGAGGGCCCGGGGATGTCCCGATCGAGCACCGCCAGGTCGTAGGAGTTGATGCTCAGCAGCTCGAGTGCGGTGTCGCCGTCGCCGGCGATGTCGGCGGCGATCGCCTCGAGACGGAGCCCGTCGCGGATGGCCTCCGCGAGATAGGGCTCGTCCTCGACGATCAGCACGCGCATGTGAAGGATCCTACGCACCGGCGCATATCGGGAACATATCGAAAAGCGCATACGTCCTCGCAACGGGCGCGCGCGTGGACTGGTCAGCATGAACTCATCTGCCGCCGAGGCCCGGCGCAACCGACGGGCCGCCGCTCTTTTCGCCACCCTGGTGGTCGCGCTGATCGCCGTGGTCTTCGTGGTGCAGCAGGCCCTGACCGGGGCATCCGCCTCCACCAGCCCGCCGCCGCAGACCGGGCAGGTGCAGCAGGAGGCGCCGGTGAAGCAGGCCGGTGCCGACGACGACGGGCGCATCACGGCGGCAGACGGGCTGATCGCCGAGGGCAGGCCGGCGGGCGTGGACGACGACGTGCCCGCCGTGACCAACCTCGATCCCCAGCTGCTCGCGGCGCTGCGTCGTGCCGCCGCCGCGGCGTCGGCCGACGGGGTCGAGCTGAGGGTCAACAGCGGCTGGCGGTCGCGGGAGTTCCAGGACCGGCTGCTGGAGGACGCGGTGAAGAAGTACGGGTCGGCGGAGGAGGCCGCGCGCTGGGTGGCGACCGCCGATGCCTCCGAGCACGTCTCCGGCGACGCCGCCGACATCGGCCCGTGGAAGGCGGCCGACTGGCTGGGACGCCACGGCGCCGCCTTCGGGCTGTGCCAGATCTACGGCAACGAGCCCTGGCACTTCGAGCTGCGCGCGAAGGCGTCCGCAGAAGGGTGTCCGCGGATGCTGCGCGATCCCACGGAGCGGAGGCGATGAGCGTGCTGATCGAGGAGGGACGAGTGGACGAGATGACAGCCACGCGCTTCGAGGGGCCCACGCTGCAGCTGATCCGGGGTGCCGTCGCCGAGAACCTGCGACGGATGCGCACGGGAGGACCGGTCATGGCTGTGGTCAAGGCCGACGGGTACGGCCACGGCGCGCTCGCCGTGGCGAATGCGGCCGTGGACGCGGGAGCCGAGTGGCTGGGGGTCACCGACGTGACCGAGGGCGCCCTGCTGCGCGGGAGCGGGATCGGGACTTCGATCCTCGCCTGGCTGCATCCGGCCGGGATCGACGTGGTCGCCGCGGCGCGGAACCGTATCGACGTCGCCGTCGGCTCCGTTGACGAGCTCGCCGAGCTGATCGAGGATGCCGCGACGGCCCGTCTCGTCGACGAGGGGGCGCGCGTGCGCGTGCATCTGCACCTCGACACCGGCATGGCGCGGGGCGGCTGCCCCGTGCGCGACTGGGATCGGATGCTGCAGCTCGCACGTCGCGGACGGGATGCCGGGCTCCTGCGGATCGTCGGGGTGATGGGGCACCTGCCGCAGGCGGACCTGGCCGATCCTCGGGCGAACGTGCCGTGGGTGATGCGTCTGCGGCACGCCCGCGACACCGCCCTGCGCGCGGGTCTGGCCCCGCTGATCGCGCATCTCGGTGCGACCTCGGCGGCGCTGAGCGATCCGTCCACCCGCTTCGACCTGGTGCGGGTCGGCGCAGGGCTGGTCGGCATCGACCCGTCCCGCACGGTGGAGCTGGCACCCGCCGGACGGTTCACGGCACCGGTCGTGCACAGCGCGGAGGTCGACGCGCGCACCCCGATCGGGTACGGCGGCGCGCATGTCACGGATCGGCGCACGTGCATCTCGGTGCTGGGGGTCGGCTACGCCGACGGCATACCGAGGGAGCTGTCCCGTGACGCGTGCGTGGAGATCGGCGGCAGGAGGCATCGTGTCGTGGGGCGGGTGTCGATGGACCAGATCGTGATCGACACCGGTGACGTGTCGTACCCGCGCGGGAGCGTCGCGACCCTCTTCGGGCCCGGCGGGGTCGCCCCGACCGTGCAGGAGTGGGCCGACTGGGCGGGGACCATCCCGCACACCGTCGTCACCGGCATCGGTGCGCGAGTGGCGAGGACCGTCGCATGACCCGGGTGCTGGTGGTCGGCGGCGGGCAGAGTGCGGAGCACGAGGTGTCGCTGGCGGGCGCGGCCGGCGTCGCCGCGGCACTGCGCGAGACCGGGTTCGTCGTGGACGAGATCACGATCGGCCGCGACGGATGCTGGTGCAGTGACGGCGTCGCGCTGGGGGAGTCGCCCGCGCTGTCCCTGCGCGGTGCGCTGGAGGCGATGGCGCGGGCCGACGTCGTATTCCCCGTGCTGCATGGACTGAACGGCGAGGACGGCTCGCTGGCCGCGCTGTGCAACCTGGCCGGCGTGCCGGTGGTCGGGTCGGGTGTGCGGGCGGGCGCGATCGGCATGGACAAGTGGACCACCAAGCTGGTCGCCGAGGCCGTCGGCATCCGCACCGCGCGGGGAGCGCTGGTCGGCAGCGCCGACATCGGCGACGTGGAGTTCGAGAGCCCGGTGGTCGTCAAGCCCGTCGCGGCCGGTTCGAGTCACGGGGTGACACTGGTCACGGATGCCGGTGAGCTGCAGGACGCACTGTGGCGGGCGGCGCGGTTCGACGACCGCATCCTGATCGAGGAGGTCGTGCACGGACGGGAGATCGACGTCTCGGTGCTGCGTGAAGCCGGGGGCGTGCGCTGGGCGACTCCGCCGCTGGAGATCCACGCCTCTGCGGCGGACGGCTCGGCGCTGTTCGAAACCGCGGCGAAGTACGACGGCTCAGCCCGCTTCACGACGCCCGCGGACCTGACCCGACGGGAGCGCACGGCGCTCACCGCGGCGGCGGTGCGGATGTTCGACGCCCTCGGCTGCGCGGGCGTCGCCCGGATCGACTTCTTCCTCACGGAGGATGGCCCGGTGCTCAACGAGGTGAACACGATGCCGGGGATGACGGCGCACTCGCAGGTGCCGCGCATGTTCCAGGCCGCGGGGGTCGGCTACGGCGAGCTGGCCGGACGACTGGTGGAGGCGGCGCTGTCCGCGCACGCGAAGTCCGCGAACGCGCGGGCCGGCGCGGAGATCGCAGGATGACCGCCGGGAGCGGCACCGCGGCATCCTCCGCCGGAGGTGCTCCGGCCGGGACGACGAAGGCGGGGACCATGCCTCCCGCGGCCGCCCGGGCCAGGGAGAGGTGGCCGGATGTGATCAAGGGGGTCTGCATCATCCTCGTGGTGATGTGGCACGTCGTCGTCAAGCACAGCTCCGACCTGCCGTGGGAGGACGCGGCCGGCGTCCCGGAGATGTGGACCGTGGTGAGCGCCCAACTGCTGCCGCTGCGGATGCCGCTGTTCTTCGTGGTCTCGGGCATGTTCGCGGCGAGTGCGGTGCTCGCGCCCACGCGCGCGCGGCTCGCGACCCGGGCGCTGCGGCTCGCACTGCTGTACCTGCTCTGGGTCGTCATCCAGACCTTCGCGCTCGCCGCAGCCGGGCCGGACTTCGACACCGCACGGGCGACGGATGCCTGGAGCCTGCTCCTGCAGCTGACGGTCAGCCCGACCAATCTCTGGTACCTGCTCGCGCTGGCGCTGTACCTGCTCGTGGGCAGGGTGACTCGTCGCATCCCCGCGGTCTTGCTGCTTGCTCTCGGCTTCGTCGTCTCGGCGGTCGCGGCGGCCGGGATGCTGCCCGACAGCGGCAACCTCTGGCAGGTCGTGCAGAACGTCGTCTTCTTCCTGGCGGGCCTGCGCCTGCCGGGGCTGGTGCGCCGCTTCGCCGCGCGCGCGAGCTGGGCGACCGCCGCAGGGCTCGGCGTGCTCTACGCCGCCTCCCTGGTGGTCGTGTCGCTGCTGGGCGCGCGACAGTGGTTCGGAGTGTGGACACTGCTGTCGGCGCTCGCCGTGGTCGCGGGTATCAGCGCGTGCGCCCTGATCGACAGGTGGGAGCCGCTCGCGGCGCCGCTGCGCTGGATCGGCCGGCGGACCCTGCCGATCTACGTGATCCACATGATCCCGCTGGCCCTGCTGGATCGGATGCTGCGGGGCGTGGAGCCCTGGGTGTACCGCGGGCCCGTGCTCGCGATGATCGAGCCGCTGCTGATCACCGCACTGGTGATCGCCGCGAGCCTGGGCGCGCACGCGCTGCTGCGGCGGATGCGGGCTGAGGCGCTGTTCGACCCGCTGCTGCTGGGTCGGTTCGGTCGGAGGGCGGCGCGCGTCTGAAGGACGGATGACATTCTGAAGGATGCCAGGCGCACGGGCGTCCTTCAGAACCGCAAATGTCCTTCAGAAGCGGCGTGCCGCGGCGCGCGAAAGCGATGCGGCGGACGGACACGAACGCCAGATGGCCCCAAAGTAGGACTATCTTTGTGTGACCGTCGACCGAAGATGCAGGAGGCCTCCGTGCGATCGACAAGCCAGACCTCGCATTCGGCGGGCGAGCTGTTCGCGCTCGTCCGGGATGGGAAGGCGCACTCGCGCGCGGATCTCGCGCGGATGACGGGGCTCTCCGCATCGACCGTCGCGCTGCGGGTGGACGCACTGGTCTCCAGCGGCTACCTGGAGGAGGTCGGCCAGGGCGAATCGCGCGGTGGCCGGCGTCCCCGCGCCCTGGCGGTCAAGGCCGCCGGCAGCGTCGTCGCGGGCGTCGACCTGGGAGAGCGCCATGCGACGATCGTGCTGCTCGACCGGCGTGGAGAGATCGTGGGCGAGGCATTCGAGAACGTCTCGCTGCTCGACGGCGTGGAGGCCGTCGTGACGCAGGTGTGGGCGAGCACGCGCCGGCTCGCGGAGGAGAGCGGCGGGATGCCGCTGGCCGGCATCGCCATGAGCCTTCCCGGTCCCGTGGACTCCCGCACCACGCGACTGCTGTCGCCGACCCGGATGCCCGGGTGGAACGGCGTCGACGTCGGCGAGGTGCTCGGCGCCGTGACGGGCCTGCCCTTCCTGATCGAGAACGACGCCAATGCCATGGCGGTGGGGGAGTACATCGAGCGGGATGCCGCGTTCGAGCAGATGGTCTTCGTGAAGGCCGGGAGCGGCATCGGCTGCGGCATCGTGGTCGACGGCGCGGTGTACCGCGGCTTCCGCGGCGTCGCGGGCGACATCAGCCATGTCGCCCTGCACGACGCGCCTCCCGTGATCTGCTCCTGCGGGCGCGCGGGCTGCTTGGACGTGGTGGCCAGCGGCTCCGCCATCGTCGACGCGCTGAAGGAGGCCGGTGAGCGCATCGACAGCCTCGACGACGTGCTGGCGCTGGCGGAGAACGCGCATCCCCGCGCGACGGCGCTGCTGCGCGAGGCGGGCGCGCGCACCGGCGAGGTGCTCGCGACGATCATCAACTTCTTCAATCCGCAGGCGCTGGTCGTCGGCGGGCGCCTCGCGACGGCGGATGCCTTCGTCGCAGGCATCCGCCAGGCCCTGTTCACCCTCTGCCTTCCGATGTCCACCGATGCGCTGCAGATCGAGGTCAGCAGGGCCGGGGCGCTGGCGGGAGCACGCGGGGTCGGCTGGGAGCTGCTGGAGACCATGCTGTCTCCCGCGCGCATCGATGCAGAGCTGCGCGACGCCACCCCGGCCTCCCGATGAAAGTTCGATCAGCGAAGCATCTTTGACCAAAGCCGATTCAAGCGACCGGAGTTCGGTCGCTTGATTGAATAAGCTCTTTCGTATGTCCGAAACAGCTTCGCTTCCCCGCATCGCCATCGCCGGTATGGGCATCGAGTCCAGCACCTTCTCGCCGCATCGAGCCGGTGATCGCGACTTCCTGCGTCTGGAGGGCTCGGCGCTGGTGAACCGCTACGACGCGCTGCGCGAAGGGGAGCTCGCCGACCGGGCGGAGTGGCTGCCCGTCTATCACGCGCGCTCGATCCCCGGCGGCGCGGTGCTCGCCGACACCTACGCGTCGATCAAGAAGCGCATCTGCGACGGTCTCGCCGAGATCGTCGCCTCGGGAGACGGACTGGACGGTCTGCTGCTCGACATCCACGGCGCCATGAGTGTGGTGGGGATGGACGACGCGGAGGGCGACCTCATCGCCGCGATCCGCGAGGTGATCGGGCCGGACGTGGTCGTCTCGGCGACCATGGACCTGCACGGCAACGTCTCGCGCACGCTGGTGGAGAACGTCGATCTCATCACCTGCTACCGCCTGGCGCCGCACGAGGACGCCTGGGAGACGCGCGATCGCGCTCTCCGCAATCTCGTGGTCGCGCTCGAGAGCGGCACCGTGCCGCACCGTGCCTGGGTGCGCGTGCCGATCCTTCTTCCCGGTGAGAAGACCAGCACGCGGGTGGAGCCCGCGAAGAGCCTCTACGCCCGCATCCCCGAGATCGAGTCCCGTGCGGGCGTGGTCGACGCGGCGATCTGGATCGGTTACGCCTGGGCCGACGAGCCGCGCTGCCACGCCACCGTCGTGGTGACCGGCACCGACGAAGCCGTCACCGCCGCTGCGGCCGAGGAGCTCGGGCGGGCCCTGTGGGACGTGCGCGACGACTTCGAGTTCGTCGGCCCTCCCGGAACCCTCGACGAAGCGGTGGAGCGCGCCCTCGCCTCCGCGACCACCCCCTACCTGATCAGCGACTCCGGCGACAATCCCGGCGCCGGCGGCACCGGGGATGTGACCTGGACGCTCGCGCAACTGCTGCAGCGTCCCGAGCTCACCGGGCCGGACTCGCCCGTCACGCTGTGCGCCTCCGTGTTCGATAAGGGGGCGATCGACATCCTGCGCACGCATGCCGTCGGCGACGCGGTCTCGGTGGAGGCCGGCGCGCGCATCGACGACGGCCCGCACGGACCGGTGCGGGTGGAGGGCGTGCTGCACAGTCTGCACGAGGGCGATCCGGATGCCGGCGGCATCGCGGTCGTCCGCGTCGGGGGCCTGCACGTGATCATCACGGAGCACCGCAAGGCGTATCACGACGTCAGCGACTTCACCTCCATCGGGCTCGATGCGCAGAACGCGGCGATCATCGTCACGAAGATCGGCTACCTGGAGCCGGAGCTCTACGACATCCAGCGCGGCTGGACGCTCGCCCTCACGCCGGGCGGCGTGGACCAGGACCTCGGGCGTCTCGGCCATCACCGCATCCAGCGGCCGATGTTCCCGTTCGACGCGTTCTCTCGCGACCCGGACCTGACGGCCGAGATCGTGCGCTGACGGCATCCGATCTGCAGTTATTTCGCCACTCGAAACAAGTGTGTTATTCAAACGTGACGCATCGGCTTTGTTTCGCGCACTTGCTTCGTTCATAATTCAAAGTGCGTGACACATCGAACGAACGACCGACGAGGTCGGACGTCGCGAACAAGGAGGTTTCCATGCGCACCCAGACGCTGCGCCGCCGGATGCTCGCCCCGCTCGGGGCGATCGCGGTGGCGATGATCGCCCTGACCGGCTGCCAGGCCGCGCAGAGCGGCGACGCCGGCTCCGCCGGGGACAAGGACACGGTCAGCTACGCGCTGCCCGTCGGCACCGGTCCGAACTGGATCCTGCCGCTCTCGGCGCCCGACAAGATGGCGACCCACAACAGCGCCATCAAGGCGACCCTGTGGCCCCGCCTGTTCGAGTACAACGGGCAGTCCGGCGACATGGGCTGGGACAAGAAGGGATCGGCCGCCGAGTCCTACGAGTTCTCGGAGGACGGCAAGAGCATCACCATCACGCTGGGCGACCTCGACTGGTCGGACGGCAAGCCGGTGACCTCGCGCGACGTCGAGTTCTGGTTCAACCTGGTCAAGGCCAACGCCGAGAAGACCGGCGGCTACTCCAAGGGCAACATCCCCGACAACGTGACCTCGTTCACGACGGTCAACGACAAGACCTTCACGCTCACCATGGACAAGGTCTACAACCAGGACTACTTCGTGGGCAACCAGCTGAGCCTGGTCTACCCGATGCCGCAGCACGTGTGGGACAAGACGAGCGACGACGGCGAGATCGGCGACTTCGATCGCGACCCGGCCGGCGCCGTCAAGGTGTTCGACTACCTGTTCTCGCAGGCCGAGGACATGAAGACCTACGCCACGAACCCGCTCTGGAAGACCGTCTCCGGTCCGTACACCGTGAAGAGCTGGTCCGACTCGGGCCTGGTCGAGCTGACCGCCAACAAGAAGTACACCGGCGCCGACAAGGCGCAGATCGAGAACGTGCGCTTCCTGCCGTTCACCTCGGCGGACGCCGAGATGAACGTCGTCCGCTCCGGCGAGGTCGACTACGGCTACATCAGCGCGTCGCAGCTGACCAACGACAAGCAGTTCACCGACCTCGGCTACGGCGTCGAGCAGTGGGCAGGATGGTCGATCACGTACATGCCGTACAACTTCGCCGGACCGCACAAGAACCTGTTCAGCCAGCTGTACGTGCGTCAGGCCCTGCAGCACTCGATCGACCAGGAGACCATCTCCGACGCGATCTGGCACGGCGCGGCCACCCCGGACTACGGCCCCATCCCGCAGACCGTGCCCTCGGACCAGCTCTCCGACGCGCAGGCGAAGAACCCGTACCCCTTCGACCTCAAGAAGGCCGCTCAGCTGTTCACCGACCACGGCTGGAAGAAGAACTCCGACGGCGTGCTCGAGTGCGCGGCGCCGGGTGAGGGCGCCGACCAGTGCGGTGCCGGAATCGCAGCCGGCGACCTCGCCGAGTTCGTGATCACCACGCAGAACGGCTCGCAGGAGACCGACAACACCATGGCGGAGATCCAGTCGTCGCTGGCCAAGGTGGGCGTCAAGGTGACCGTCGACGCCAAGCCGCTGGACACCGTGCTGACGCAGGCTCAGGAGTGCAAGACCGGCGAGGGCACCAAGTGCACGTGGGACCTGGTGTTCTTCGGCACGGCGGGCAGCTGGTACTTCAGCCCCTACGCCACCGGTGAGCGCCTCTTCGCCAAGGACACGAAGTGGAACGCCGGCCAGTACTACAACGCCGAGGCGGAGTCGCTCATCCAGGAGATGATGTTCTCCTCCGACTCCGAGACGAGCAAGAAGTACTCCGAGCTGCTCGCGAAGGACCTGCCGGTGATGTGGATGCCCAACCCGGTGTACCAGGTCTCCGTCGTGCGCAAGGGCCTCGAGATCGGCACCCAGGACCCGGGCGGCAACTTCATGCCGCAGCGCTGGTCCTGGAAGTGACCGGCAGAGCCTGAAGGATAGGACATGAGCGTGGTGGACGCAGCGCAGCCGACGGCTGCGAAGAAGAAGAGCGACAGCCGATTCTGGTGGTACCTGCTGAGGCGGGTCGGCCAGGGTCTGATCGTGATCCTGCTCGTGACACTGATCGTGTTCGCGCTGCTCCACCTCGCCATGCCCGACGGGCCGGCCACCGGCATCCTGGGGATGCAGGCGACCCAGGCCCAGATCGACGCCTTCAACAAGGCGCACGGCTTCGACCTGCCCGTCTGGCAGCAGTACCTCAACTTCCTCGGGCAGATCGCGACGGGAGACCTGGGCGACTCGTTCAAGCTGAACCGGCCGGTCTCCGACGCCATCGCGCAGCGCCTGCCGAAGACGCTGATCCTCGCGCTCATCTCGATGCTGGTGGCACTGATCATCGCGATCCCGATGGGCATCTTCCAGGCGGTGCGCCGCGGCCGGACGTCGGACTACGTGCTGACCACGTGGAACTTCATCGTCTACTCGACGCCGTCGTTCTTCCTCGGGCTCATCCTCGTGATCGTGTTCTCGCAGTCGCTGCGGATCCTGCCTGCGCAGGCTCCGCAGGGCGAGAGCGTCGCCGCCGTCCTGGCGAACCCCGGCGGACTCGTGCTCCCCGTCCTCACCGCCGCGCTCAGCATCATCGCGACCTTCTCGCGCTACATGCGCTCGTCGACCATCGACAACCTCTCCGAGGACTACGTGCGCACCGCCCGAGCCAAGGGCACGCCGGTCGCCGTGGTCGTCGCGCGCCACGTGGTGCGCAACTCCCTCACGCCGGTCATCGCGATGCTCGGCTACTACCTGCCGGTGATGTTCGGCGGCATGATCGTCGTCGAATCCCTCTTCAACTACCCGGGCATGGGCCTGCTGTTCTGGACCTCGGCGCAGACGTCCGACTATCCGGTGCTGCTGGGCTGCATCCTGATCATCGCCGTCGCGACCGTCATCGGCTCCCTGCTGGCCGACATCATCCAGGCCCTGCTCGACCCGCGCACGCGAGAGGAGCTCTCGTGAGCACTCCCTCCCCGACCTCCACCGTGGCGCTCGCCACCCGCACGCTCAGCCCGCGCCAGCGCGGCATGCGCCGGTTCCTGCGCAACAGGCTCGCGGTCTTCGGCATCGTCACCATCGCGCTGTTCCTGCTGTTCTGCTTCGTCGGACCGCTGCTGTACCCGACCGATCAGGTGCACACCGACCTGCGCAGCACCATGCTGCCGCCCGGATCACCGGGGCATCCGCTGGGGACCGATGATGTCGGCTACGACATCCTCGGCCGTCTCATGGCCGGCGGGCAGATCTCGATCCTCATCGGCCTCGCGGCGGGCGTGCTCGCCACCGTGATCGGCACGCTGTGGGGTGCGATCGCCGGTTACGTCGGAGGCGTCGTCGACACCGTGATGATGCGCATCGTCGACGCGGCGATCGCGATCCCCGCGACCTTCCTGCTGCTGATCCTCTCGGCGGTGCTGCGCCCGAGCGTGCCCCTGATGATCTGCGTGATCGGACTCGTGTCCTGGCTCGTGCCCGCTCGTCTGGTGCGCGCCGAGTCGATCTCGCTGAAGTCCCGCGAGTATGTGCTGGCCCTGCGGGCCATGGGCGGCTCGCACTCCCGCGCGGTGCTCAAGCACGTGGTGCCGAACACGGTCGGCACGATCGTGGTGAACGCGACGTTCCAGGTCGCCGACGCGATCCTGCTGGTCGCCTATATCTCATTCCTGGGGATGGGACTGCAGAAGCCCGCGACCGACTGGGGCGCCATGCTGACCAGCGGCATGACCTACACCTACGCCGGCGCCTGGTGGCTGATCTTCCCCGCCGGCTTCTGCATCGTGCTCACCGTCTGCGCCTTCAACAGCATCGGCGACGGGCTCCGTGACTTCTTCGACGTGAAGGGGCGTGCCGCATGAGCGACGCACTGCTGTCGATCACCGGCCTGGCCGTGTCGTTCCGCACCGAGGACGGCCCGGTCGAGGCGGTCAAGGGCATCGACCTCGAGGTGACGGCGGGCGAGGTGCTCGCCCTGGTCGGCGAGTCCGGGTCCGGCAAGTCGGTCACGGCCATGGCCGTGCTCGGGCTGCTGCCCCGCACGGCATCCGTGACGGGCTCGATCCGCCTCACCGGCCGTGAGCTGCTCAGTCTGGACGAGGACGCGATGAACTCGGTCCGCGGCGGCGAGATCTCGATGGTGTTCCAGGAGCCGATGACCGCGCTCAACCCGAGCATGCGCATCGGCGACCAGATCACCGAGGCGATCCACAACCACCGCAAGACGGGCAAGGATGCCGCCTGGGCGCGCGCCGTCGAGCTGCTCGAGCGCGTCGGCATCCCCGACCCGGAGCGACGTGCGAAGAGCTACCCGCACGAGCTCTCCGGCGGGCAGCGTCAGCGCGTGGTGATCGCCATCGCGCTGGCCTGCGAACCGCAGCTGATCATCGCCGACGAGCCGACCACGGCGCTGGACGTGACGGTGCAGGCCGAGATCCTCGATCTGATCCGCGCGCTGGCGGCGGAGTCGGGCACGGCCTTCCTCCTGGTGACGCACAACATGGGCGTGGTCGCCGACATCGCCGACCGGGTCGCGGTGATGTTCCGCGGCACCATGGTCGAGGTGGGGAGCACCCGCGACGTGCTCACCGCGCCCCGTGAGGACTACACGAAGAAGCTGCTCGGCGCCGTGCCGACGCTGCCCGACGCTCCGTCGGCCGTCCGTGCGGATGCTGCGGAGCAGACGCCCGCGCCGGTGCTGGACATCGTGTCCGCGGCGGTGACGTACCGCCGCGGCGGCCGCTCGTTCAAGGCGCTCGACGGCGTCAGCCTGAGCATCGCGCCCGGCGAGATCGTCGGCCTGGTCGGCGAGTCCGGATCGGGCAAGTCGACGCTGGGGCGGGCGGCGCTGGGCCTGCTGCCGCTGTCCGACGGCACGATGACCCTCTTCGGGGAGCAGATCGGTCGCGGAGGCGTCTCGCGACGCCGGGAGCGCGAGCTGCGCGGCCGGGTCGGCGCGATCTTCCAGGATCCCGGTTCCAGCCTCGATCCGCGGATGACGGTGGGGGAGGCGATCGCCGAGCCGATGCTCGTGCAGCGTCGTCGCTTCCCGACCAGTCCTGCGCAGCGCAGGGCACGCGTGGCCGAGCTGCTCGATGCGGTGGAGCTGCCCCCCGGCTACGCCACCCGCTACCCCCATGAGCTCTCCGGAGGACAGCGCCAGCGCATCGGACTGGCCAGGGCCATCGCACTCGAGCCGGAACTGATCATCGCCGACGAGCCGACCTCGGCGCTCGACGTCTCGGTGCAGGCCGCGGTGCTGGACGTGCTGCGCGATCTGCAGCAGAAGATGCATTTCGCGTGCCTGTTCATCAGCCATGACCTCGCGGTCGTGCACGAGATCTCCGACCGCGTCGCGGTCATGCTGAAGGGCGAGATCGTCGAGACCGGCTCGGCCGACGACGTGCTGCTCTCCCCGCAGCACCCGTACAGCCGCAGGCTGCTGGGATCGGTCCCGGTGCCCGATCCCGCCAAGCAGGCGCTGCGTCGTGAAGCCAGGGCGGCGGCACTGCACGCATGACATCCCCTGCTGTCCTCGGTGTCGATGTCGGCGGATCCAGCGTGAAGGCGCTGCTCGTCGACGCCCGATCCCCTCTCTCGATCCCGCCGGAGCCGCTGTTCCGCGACCGGATGACGACTCCGCTGGCCGACCCCGTCGACGGCCTCGCCGAGATCGTTCGGCAGGTGCGGGGCGAACGCTCCCTGCAGCGCGTCGTGCTGTCGATCCCCGGCCTGGTCGACCAGGCGAACGGCGTCGTGATCCGCTCCACCAACATCCCGTCGCTGGACGGATGCCACCTCGGAGAGCGCCTGGGAGCACTGCTCGGCGTTCCCGTCGACGTGGTCAACGACGGGCACGCCGCCGCCGTCGCCGAGGCGACCTGGGGCGCCGGCGCGGGCAGCGACGACAGCTTCGTCCTGGCGCTGGGAACCGGCATCGCGGGAGCCCACGTCGTGGACGGGACCGTGGTCCCCGGAGCGCACGGATCCGCCGGCGAGCTGGGGCACATCACCGTCGAACCGGACGGCGCCCTGTGCTCCTGCGGGCGACGCGGCTGCCTCGAGACGATCATCGGCGCCCCGGCGCTGCGCACAGCCTGGAACAGTGCGGGAGGCGAGGGCGGTCCCCGCTCGCTGCTGGCCGCGTTCGGCGCAGGCGAGGCGCGCGCCCAGGGCATCGTGTTCCACGCGGCATCCGCTCTGGCGGAGGCGCTGCTCACCCTGTGCGCCCTCGTCGACCCGGGGCGGATCGTGGTCGGGGGCGGGCTCGCGCAGGCGCCGCACGCCCTGGTCACCCTGGCCGAGGGCCTCGTCGGCGAGCGGGCGACCTTCCACCGCGTGCCGCCGATCGTTCCCGCGACACTGGGCGGCTGGGCCGGCGCGAACGGCTGCGTGCTGCTGGGGCTTCAGGCGGGCTGAGCCCCGAAGCCGCTCTGCGCCCTGATCGGGGCGTTACAGCCGGTCGACGCCCGTGACGTGGATCACGGCTTCGCCGGCCTCGTCGGATGCCGCCAGGTCGACGGTCGCGGAGATGCCCCAGTCGTGATCCCCGGCGGGGTCGTCCAGGATCTGCCGCACGGTCCACTGCTCCGCGCCCTGCTCGATGAGCAGGAGGGCTGACCCGCGGGCATCCGCCCCGGTGAGGATCTCGTCGTGCTCGGCGAAGTACGCGTCGAGGGCGTCGGACCAGCCGTCGAAGGCGGGATCCAGGGCATCCAGCGACTCGAGGTCCTCGCGGGCGGCGAGCTGCACGCGACGGAACAACTCGTTGCGCACCAGGATGCGGAAGGCGCGCACGTTCGCGGTGAGCCGCTTGGGCGCGGGCGGGACGACCGGCCCTTCCTCATGGTCGACCAGCACGCCGCTCACCAGCTCGGCCCACTCGTCCAGCAGGCTCGAGTCGACCTGGCGCACCAGCTCGCCGAGCCACTCGATCAGGTCGCGCAGCTCCTCGGTCTTCAGATGCTCGGGGATCGTCTGAGAGGCCGCGCGATAGGCATCCGAGAGGTAGCGCAGCACCACGCCCTCCGACCGCGCGGTCTTGTAGAAGGCGACGTATTCCCCGAACGACATGGCACGCTCGTACATGTCGCGCACCACCGACTTGGGATGCAGCTCGAAGTCGCGGATCCACGGCTGTGCGGCGCTGAAGGTCTGGAAGGCGGCGGCGAGCAGCTCCTCGAGCGGCTTGGGCCACGTGATCTGCTCGAGCAGCTCCATGCGCTCGTCGTACTCGATTCCCTCGGCCTTCATCGCGGCGACGGCCTCGCCCCGCGCGATGAACTCCTGCTGCGAGAGGATCGCGCGCGGGTCGTCGAGGGTCGACTCGACGATCGAGATCATGTCCAGGGCGAAGGTCGCCGAGTCCGGGTCGAGCAGCTCGAACGCCGCGAGGGCGAAGGGCGACAGCGGCTGGTTGAGGGCGAAGTTCGGCTGCAGGTCGACCGTGAGCCGGATGCCCTCGGGACCGCTCTCCACCACGCCCGATTCGCGCAGCGTCCGGTAGATCCCGAGTGCTCTCAGGGCGAGGAGGCGCTGCTTCGCCCTGGGCTCGTGATTGTCGTATACCAGCGCGCGCATATTGCCGAACACGTCGCCGCCGCGCGCGATGACGTTGAGCATCATGGCGCTGGTGATCTGCATGTGCGAGGTGAGGGTCTCGGGCTCGGAGGAGATCAGCTTCTGGAACGACGGCTCGCCCCAGGACACGAACCCGTCCGGCGCCTTCTTGCGGATGATCTTGCGCTTCTTCTTCGGGTCGTCGCCGGCCTTGCGGATCGCCGCGAGGTTCTCGGTCTCGTGCTCCGGGGCCTGCGCGACGACCGTGCCCGCCGTGTCGAAGCCGGCGCGGCCAGCGCGCCCTGCGATCTGGTGGAACTCGCGGGCGTTCAGCTGCCGCATCCGCTGGCCGTCGAACTTGGTCAGCGCGGTGAGCAGCACGGTGCGGATGGGCACGTTGATGCCGACGCCGAGCGTGTCGGTGCCGCAGATCACCCGCAGCATCCCGCGTTGGGCGAGCTGCTCGACCAGACGCCGGTACTTCGGCAGCATCCCGGCGTGGTGCACGCCGATGCCGAGCCGCAGCAGCCGCGAGAGCGTCCTGCCGAACGCCGTGGTGAACCGGAACCCGCCGATGAGGTCGGCTATCGCATCGCGCTGCTCGCGTGTGGCGACCTTCGCGCTGGCGAGCGCCTGCGCGCGCTCCATCGCCGCGGCCTGCGAGAAGTGCACGATGTAGACCGGGGCGCGGTCCGTGTGCAGCAGGTCCTCGATGGTCTCGTGGATCGGCGTCGTCTCGTAGAAGAAGTGCAGCGGAACGGGCCGCTCCACGCCCGTGACCACGGCCGTCTCCCGTCCGGTGCGCCGGGTCAGATCGGATGCCAGCTCCGTGACGTCGCCGAGGGTCGCGGACATGAGCACGAACTGCGCCTGAGGGAGCGTGAGCAGCGGCACCTGCCATGCCCAGCCCCGGTCGGGGTCCCCGTAGAAGTGGAACTCGTCCATCACGACCTGGCCGACGTCGGCATCCGCACCCTCGCGCAGTGCGAGGTTCGCGAGGATCTCGGCCGTGCAGCAGACGATCGGGGCGTCGGCGTTCACCGCCGAGTCGCCGGTGACCATGCCGACGTTCGCGGCTCCGAACACGTCGACCAGGCTGAAGAACTTCTCGCTGACCAGCGCCTTGATCGGTGCCGTGTAATAGGTGCGGCGCCCCTCGGTCAGCGCGGCGAAGTGGGCGCCGATCGCGACCAGCGACTTCCCCGTGCCCGTGGGCGTGGACAGGATGAGGTTCTGACCCGAGACGATCTCGATGACCGCCTCGTCCTGCGCGGGGTACAGGCTGATGCCGGTGGACTCCGCCCACTCCACGAACGCCAGGTAGACGGCATCCGCATCGGCGCCGTTGACGGTCGTGGGATCGAGGAGGGTCACCCCTCGATCCTTTCACCCCTGCCGCGTCACCGATTCACTCGAGCTCGAGCTCGATCCTCAGGAACGCGCGCACCTCGGCGTCCTCCGGCAGGGTGATGTAGTCGCCGTCCGCGGCCTCGTCGGCGTCCTTCGAGGCCGGCCGAAGATAGCACTTTCCGGTGAAGGGACGGGTGCCTTCGGCTGTGACCGCCTCGCACTGGCCGATGATCTCGCCGTCGACGAGGGCGATGACGTCGGCCCAGGGACGCTCGAGGTCGGGAGAGAGGGAGGCCGGGATGACGAAGTCGACGGCCCCGTACTCGCGGTCGGCGGTGACCTGCGGTTCACCGATCTCGCCCGTGTAGGGCGATGCCGCGGCCGAGATCCTGGTCTGCTCGATCACGATCTCCGCGACCTCGTCGCGCTCGGCCCGCAGACTCGACGACGAGAAGACGCCCTCGCCGCCCGGCAGCAGGTCGGCGCTCCCGAGTGTGCGGTCGAGGATGCGTCCCTTCGAGTCGTACGCCGTGATGTCGTAGAAGGTCGACACGGCCTGCGTCTTGGAGGGGTTGCTCAGTGGTGCGAACAGCCGGGTCTCTCCGTCGGCCCACGGCGCGGCGACCACGGTGCCGAACTCGAGCGCCGTGTCACGGACGCTGACGGGGATGCCGTGCACCGTCTGCGGTTCGCGTGTCGCGGTCGGCGACGGCGAGGCGGACGGCCCAGGTGCCGCCGCCGGCCGCTGCCCCAGCATCCCGAACAGCAGGATGCCGGTGGTGACCGTCGAGGCCACCAGCACGACCGCGGCGATGCCCAGGGCGATGAGCAGGCCGCGCCGGAGGTCACGGGGTGCTGAGACGTTCTGCGGCGCGGTCATTGGATCGTGTCCAGGGTGTAGTAGCCGGCGACGACGGCGTCGTCCGGAAGCGTGGTGATCGGCTCCGGTTCGTCGCGTGAGGCCGGGTCGAGGGTGCAGCGGAAGTCGAATGCGCCGGATGCGGGGATGTTCTCGTAGTCCCAGCAGACGCCGAGCACCTCGTTGTCGACGGCGGCGACCAGGTACACGTGCGCGGCTCGCCCCTCGACGCCGAGCGTCGAGGTGTACTTGCCGCCGACCAGGCCGTTGTCGCCGCTGCGGGCCTCGTCGAGGACGACGGTGCCCGTGCTGCGCGGCTCCTCGTGCTTCAGGCTGGTCTGCTCGATCTTGATCGAGGCGACGTCCAGCATGTTCCCGATGGTCACGCCCGTGAAGAGCGTCACCTGCCCCGGAAGCATGTACACGCTCGAGGGCCAGCGGCTGAGAAGCACGGCATCCTCGTCGTACAGGCTCACGTCGAAGAAGACGCTGACCGCTCGCGTCTTGTCGTCGTTGCGGATCTGCGAGTACAGCGAGGTGAAGCCCTTGGCATCCGTGTCGGTCATGAAGAAATAGCCGAAGTCGATGTCGGACACGACGTCGACGGGGATGCCGTGCACCGTGCGGTCCCGGTCGACCTTCTCGGTCGGCTTGGGCGTCGGGGTCGAGCCGGGGTCCGCGGCCGCGCTGTCGTTCGTCACGGACAGGATGGCCGCAGCCGCGCCGAAGCCGAGCGTCGCGAGCAACAGCACGGCGCAGACGATGGACAGCGCCACCAGCAGGCCGTTGCCGCCCGCCCTGCGCTGCGTCGCGGCGGCGGGCGCCGCGGGCTCGGGCGCCTGGTGCGGGATCTCCGGTATCGTCATCGACTCGCCTCCTCTGGATCGGAGCATAGCGGCGGCCTGGCGCCCACGCCGATGGGGTGTTGTCCCCACTCTCCTGGAGGCTGGGTCAGGCCTTCTTCACCAGCGACGACTTCAGCAGCATCGCGCCGAAGCCGTCGACCTTGCAGTCGATGTCGTGGCCGTTCACCGGGTCGATCAGGCGGATGCCCCGCACCTTCGTGCCGGCCTTGATGCCCTGGGGTGAGCCCTTCACCTTGATGGTGGTCGTGACCACGACGGTGTCGCCGTCGGAGAGGACGTTGCCGACGGCATCCTTGACGACGGGCGCGGCATCGGTCTCGTCGGCGGACTCCGTCGCCGAGGGCGACCACTCGTGCCCGCACATCGGGCAGACGAGCAGTGCGCCCATCTCGTAGGCGTGCTCGCTGGAGCACTCGGGGCACAGCGGAAGCGCGTCGGTCATGCGACCACCATATCGCGATATGATGAATTCGTCATTCCATGCAGATGAGGAGGAGAGCGGATGCTGAGCGACCCGACCCGTCCGCTGTACGAGGTGAAGGCCGGCCTGTTCAAGGGCCTCGCGCACCCGATCCGCATCCGCATCCTGGAGGTGCTGTCGGCATCCCCCGAGGCGTCGGTGTCCGAGCTGCTCGACGACACCGGGCTGGAGGCCTCGCACGTCTCGCAGCACCTCGCCGTGCTGCGACGCAACCGGCTGGTCGTCTCCGAGCGGCGCGGCAGCCTGGTCTACTACCGGCTCGCGTATCCCGAGGTCGCCGACCTGCTGCGCGTCGCCCGCACCCTGCTCGGGGAGATCCTGCAGACCACCCAGCAGCAGCTCGTCGAGCACGACGGACTCCCCGAGATCCCGGTGCGGGCGTGACCCAGCGCGGGCTGCGGGGCCTGCTCCCGTCCCGCACCGACTACTCGGCGCTGCCGCGCACGTGGCGGGGCGATCTTCTCGCCGGCGTCACGGTCGGCATCGTCGCGCTCCCGCTGGCCCTCGCCTTCGGCGTGAGCTCGGGCGCCGGCGCGGAGAGCGGCCTGGTCACCGCGATCATCGCGGGCATCGTCGCCGCCGTCTTCGGCGGCTCGAACGTGCAGGTCTCGGGTCCGACCGGGGCGATGGTCGTGGTGCTCGCGCCCATCATGGCCGCTCAGGGCACCGGAGCCCTCGCGCTGATCTGCCTGCTCGCCGGTGTCCTGGTGCTGCTGGCAGGCATCCTGCGTCTGGGGCGCACGATCAGCTACATCCCCTGGCCGGTCATCGAGGGGTTCACCCTCGGCATCGCGGTGATCATCTTCCTGCAGCAGGTTCCGACCGCCACCGGGACGACGCCGGGAGAGAGCACGAACGCCGCCATCTCGGCGGTGCAGGCACTGCTGACGGCGTCCTGGCCGAAACTCGGCTGGTCGCTGCTGCTCGTCGCGATCGTCGTCGTGATCATGCTGGTCTCGCTCAAGCTCGCCCCGAAGTTCCCCGGCTCGCTGCTCGCGATCGTGATCGCCGGCTTCCTCGCCGCACTCCTCGGGCTGCCGGTCGACGTGATCGGTGAGCTCCCCACAGGTCTGCCGGCGCCGACGCTGCCCGACTTCTCGCACGCGGGCTCCCTGCTGGCCCCCGCCCTCGCCGTCGCCGCGCTCGCCGCGATCGAGTCGCTGCTGGCCGCACGCGTCGCCGCGAGCATCTCCGACACCGGCCCCTACGACGCCGACCGCGAGCTGGTCGGCCAGGGCCTGGCATCCATCGCCGCCGGGCTCTTCGGGGGGATGCCGGCCACCGGCGCCATCGCCCGCACCGCGGTCAGCATCCGCGCCGGCGCGCGCACCCGCCTGGCCGCCGTCGTGCACGGACTGCTGCTGCTCGCGGTGGTGCTGGTCGGGGCATCCGTGGTCTCGCACATCCCCCTCGCCGCGCTCGCGGGAGTGCTGATGGTCACGTCCTGCCGCATGATCGCGCCGTCCACGGTGCGTGCCGTGATGGGCTCCACTCGGGCGGACGCGGTCGTGTTCGTGATCACCGCGATCGTGACGGTGAGCGTCGATCTGATCTACGCCGTGCTGATCGGCCTGCTCGCCGCCGGGTTCTTCGCCCTGCGGCAGCTGGCCGGGGCCAGCGGCGTGCACCGCGAGGAGCTGCCGGGCGCGGCGCAGCCGGGCGACGAGCGGATCGCGCTGTTCCGTCTGGAGGGTGCACTGTTCTTCGGTGCGGCCGAGCGGATGCTGGAGCGCGTCACCGCGCTGCGCGACATCGAGGTCGTGCTGATCCGGATGTCGCAGCTGCAGATCCTCGACGCCACGGGAGCGCAGGTCATCACCGACATGATCGTGTCCCTGGAGCGCCGCGGGATCACGGTGCTGGTGAAGGGCATCCAGCCCCGGCATCTGAAGCTCGCCGAGCGGGTCGGCGTGCTGCGCTCGCTGCGTCACCAGAACCACCTCTTCGACGACCTGGACGCCGCCGTCGCGCACGCCAGGAGCCATGGGTTCGGGCCTCGGCCTGAGGGCCTTGGCGGGCTGCCGGGCAACCTGACCTCTCCTGGGGGTCAAGTCGATGAATCGGCTGGTGATCGCCTGTGAGCCGCGGCCAATATGTCAACTGGCTGTATGCCGTCCAGATCTGCGCCACTGAGGGGTGGGAGGGGTCTGGACATGAGGAGGGTGTGTTGAAGAAGCTCACTGCGGGTGCCGTTGCGCTCGCGACCGTGGCTGCGATGACCGTCGCCGTTGCGCCGGCCGCGATGGCTGATGCGGGCGACGGAACGATCACGCTGACGGTGGTCGAAGACGTCAATGCCAGCAGTGCGCGAGATGCCGTGGATACGCCGCTCAACGGCGTGACCGTGCGCATCGCGGATGCCGCTGGCCACACGGTCACGCGCACGACGAACGCCTCCGGTCAGGTGGTCGTGGCGGCAGGCGACGCAGGCAACACGCTTGTCGGCGGCAAGTACCGGATTGCCGTCACGAACCCGAACACGGGGCTCTACTCGGAGGCGCATGTCGTCGACGGGCACGCCGAGCCGCAGTTCGCGCCCGCCACGTCCTTCGTCGATGTCTCCGGTGGCAAGGTGGCCACGGTCTCTGTCGGCTACCTGGAACTCGCGGCCCTCGGTGCGGCGAACGCCACCATCTTCTCGGCAGTGCAGCCTGACAGCATCTGGCCGGGCGCCACCGAGAACAAGGAGATCTACTCGGTGCCGTACCGCCTCAACAAGGCACCGGTCGCGGTTACGCCCCGCGTCACCACGGGCTCGGTGTACGGCATCGGGATCGACCAGAAGGCGCAGAAGCTGTACGCCGGTGCTTACGCGAAGCGCGGTTCGGCCTATGGGCCGGGTGGCCCCGGTGCGATCTATCGGGTCGACCCGTTCACCGGCACCACCGACGTGTACGCCACCGTGGCCGACGCGGGCACCACGACGCACGACATGACCGAGACCAACCTCGCCGGCCACGCGTTGCAGGACTACTCGTTCCGCACCGCTGTCGGTCGCGAGAGCCTCGGCGATGTCGAGGTCACGCCGGACTCCAAGTTCCTACTCGCCGTGAACATGCACACCGACTCTGTGGTCGTCTATCCCGTGCAGGCGACGACGAACCCCGTGCCGGTCCAGACGCTGGCGGTCGCCCCCGTGAACTGCGCGGCCGACCAGGACTGGGCGCCCATGGGCATCGGCCTGAACGACGGCAAGGTCTACATCGGTGCCACCTGCGGTGCCACGTCGCAGGCATCCGTGATCGAGTACGCGATCTCGGCGCAGGGCATTCTGACGCCGACCGGTGTCGTGCTCTCCGGCGACCCGAAGACCGCTCCCGGACACAGCGTCGTCCCCTCGGGCAACATCCCGACGGCGGCAGAGTGCCAGAAGGTCGATTGGATGCCGTGGCGCGACGATGTGCCCCAGCCGTGCATCGACAACTCTGCGGCGGTCTCGCCGCCCGATCCTGCCGGGCAGGGCCTCGCACGGCAGTTCTCCGTGCCGCAGCCGATGCTGTCCGACCTGGAGTTCACCGAGACCGGTGGTCTGATCCTGGGCTTCCGTGACCGCGGTGGCGACCAGTACAGCTCGATGCTCTACTACGGCCAGCGCACCGCCGGCCAGCCCGCGTACTCGAACTACATCGCCACTGGCGACATCGTCGGCGTGTGCATCGACGGCTCGACGCTGAACTTCGACTGCCGGGGCAACCAGCTCCGCGGCGGCGACTTCGACGACTACGGCGGACTCCACAACGAGGCGGCATTCGGCGGAATGGTCGCCGTGCCCGGCACCAACCGGATCGTGATCAACGAGATGGATGCCACTGAGCTGTGGTCCAACGGTCTGCGTGCGTTCGACCCGGCCACCGGCAACAAGGCCGCGGGCTCGACGGGCACCGCCGACCGACTGGTCACCAACGACTTCCAGAAGGCGCAGGGCCTGGCCGACATGGAGGCGCTCGTCCTGAACGCATCCCAGCAGATCGGCAACCGCATCTGGCTGGACAGCGACGGCGACGGCATCCAGGACCCGGGCGAGCCCATTGCGGCGGGTGTGCAGGTCTCGCTGTACGACGAGGCCGGCGTGCTGGTCGCCAAGACCGAGACCGATGCCAACGGCGAGTACTGGTTCGACTCCGGCGACGGCCTGAAGCCGGCGACGAAGTACCAGGTGCGTCTGGACCGCCCTGCGGACTTCGCGGCCGGTGGCCCGCTGGCCGGCACCACGCCGACCGGTACGGCCGTCGGTGGCGACCGCGGCATCGACAGCAACGGCCGGACCGCCGATGTGTCGGGCACGCCCACCGTCGTGGCCGACATCACGACTCCGGCGGCGAACATCAATGATCACTCGATCGACTTCGGTTTCGTGCCTTCGCCGGTATCGATCGGTGACTACGTCTGGATCGACGCCGACAACGACGGCCAGCAGGATGCGGGCGAGACTCCGGTCGCCGGCGTCACTGTCACCCTGCGTGACCGCAACGGCGTCGTGGTCGCGACGACCACCACGGATGCTGACGGCTACTACGCCTTCAAGGACCTGCAGGCCAGCAGCGACTACACAGTGGTCTTCCCGACCACTGTCACGGTCGACGGCCGCAAGTACATGCTGACGCAGCCCGGCCGCGGCAACAGCAAGACCGACTCGAACGCGGCGGTCGACACGGGCAACGCCACTGTGCGCACCCCTGTGCTCGGGAGCAACCTGACCGCCCCCGGCAAGGCAGACGACCCGACGATCGACGCGGGTTACGTGTCGCTGGTCTCGGTCGGCGACTACGTGTGGATCGACGCGGACGCCGATGGCATCCAGGACGCGGGTGAGAAGCCGGTCCCCGGTGCGACGGTGAAGCTGCTGACGCCCGAGGGCGAGGTGGTCGCGACGACCACCACCGACACGAACGGGTACTACGTGTTCCCCGATCTGCGCCCGTCCACCGACTACGTGATCGAGTTCCCGACCAGCGTGGTCGTCGATGGCACGACTGTCGCGCTGACGAAGCCGGGCGCTGGTGAGGACGGCACGGTCGACTCGAACCCGGCCGTCGCGACGGGCCGTGCGCCGGTGACGACTCCGGCGGCGGGCGAGAACTCGACGGAGCCCGGCCAGGCCGACGACCCCACGATCGACGCGGGGTACATCGTGCCGCCGGTCTCGATCGGCGACTACGTCTGGATTGATGTCGACCGTGACGGTCAGCAGGATGCCGGTGAGAAGCCGGTTCCGGGCGCCACGGTGAGGCTGCTGTCGCCGGAGGGTGATGTACTGGCGACGACCAAGACGGACGAGGACGGGTACTACGCGTTCACCGATCTCGCTCCTGGTACGGAGTACGTGGTCGAGTTCCCGAAGTCGGTCACCGTCGACGGTGTGAGCCACGTGCTGACCACGCCGGCGCAGGGTGACGCCGCCACGGACTCCAACCCGGCGGTCGACACAGGCCGCGCGACGGTCACCACGCCGCTGAACGGCAGCAACTCGGGCGAGCCCGGCAAGGCCGACGTGCCGACGATCGACGCCGGCTACGTGCCGACGCTGGTGTCAGTCGGCGACTACGTGTGGATCGACGCGGACAGCGACGGCATCCAGGACGCGGGTGAGAGGCCGGTTCCCGGTGCGACGGTGCGACTGCTCACGCCGGAGGGCGACGTGGTCACCACGACCACCACCGACGCGAACGGGTACTACGTCTTCACCGACCTGCCCAACTCGACTGACTACATCATCGAGTTCCCCACCACGGTCATGGTCGACGGCACGCAGCTGCCCCTGACCTCGCCGGGCGCGGGCACCGACGGCAAGGTCGACTCGAACCCGGCCGTCGCCACCGGTCGCGCGCCGGTGACGACCCCGGCCACCGGCCAGAACTCGGCTGAGCCCGGCCAGGCCGACGACCCCACGATCGACGCGGGGTACATCGTGCCGCCGGTCTCGATCGGCGACTACGTCTGGATTGATGTCGACCGTGACGGTCAGCAGGATGCCGGTGAGAAGCCGGTTCCGGGCGCCACGGTGAGGCTGCTGTCGCCGGAGGGTGATGTACTGGCGACGACCAAGACGGACGAGGACGGGTACTACGCGTTCACCGATCTCGCTCCTGGTACGGAGTACGTGGTCGAGTTCCCGAAGTCGGTCACCGTCGACGGTGTGAGCCACGTGCTGACCACGCCGGCGCAGGGTGACGCCGCCACGGACTCCAACCCGGCGGTCGACACAGGCCGCGCGACGGTCACCACGCCGCTGAACGGCAGCAACTCGGGCGAGCCCGGCAAGGCTGGCGTCCCGACGATCGACGCCGGCTACGTGCCGACGCTGGTGTCGGTCGGCGACTACGTGTGGGTCGACGCGGACGGCGACGGCATCCAGGACGACGGTGAGAAGCCGGTCCCCGGTGCCGAGGTCAAGCTGCTGACGCCCGACGGTGACGTGGTCGCGACGACCACGACGGACGCGAACGGCTACTACGTGTTCCCGAACCTGCCCAACTCGACCGACTACGTGATCGAGTTCCCGACGACGGTGACGATCGGCGACGACCTGTACCGTCTGACGACTCCCGGCGCAGGCGGGGATGACGCTGCGGACTCGAACGCCGAGGTGGCGACCGGTCGCGCCCCGGTCACGACCCCGGCGAACGGCAGCAACTCCACCGAGCCCGGTGAGGCGGACGACCCGACGATCGATGCCGGATTCGTCCTGCAGCCGAAGCCGATCCTCGTCTCCGTGGGTGACTACGTCTGGTTCGACAAGGACCACGACGGCGTGCAGGACCCGGGCGAGAAGCCGATCGGCGGTGTGACCGTGAAGCTGTTCGACGAGAACGGCGCACTGGTGGCGACGACCAAGACCGACGAGAACGGGTACTACGCGTTCACGGATCTGAAGCCGAGCACCGAGTACACGATCGAGTTCCCGAAGAGCGTCACGGTCGACGGCAGCACGGTTCCGCTTACCTCGGCGAACCGCGGCGGCGACGATGCGCGCGACTCCGACGCGAACCCGAGCACAGGCCGCATCACGTTCGTGACGACCGCGTCCGGGACGAACTCCGCCGAGCCCGGCAAGGCCGACCTGCCGACGCTGGATGCCGGTTACGCGCCGGTCGAGCTCGCGACGACGGGCGGGGCCCTGCCCTGGACCCTCGGATCCATCGCGGCGCTGCTGCTCATGATCGGAGCAGGTCTGATGCTGGTGCGGCGTCGCCGTACGGCATCGATGGAGGAGCAGACCGGAACCGCCGGTAGCCTTCTCCAGTGACGAACGGATCGAAGAGAGCCGCCGCGATCATCGCGGCGGCTCTCGCCGTGCTCGCTTTCGCGGGCTGCAGCTCCGCGCCGGCAGAAGAGCCCGGGCTGAAGGTCGTGCACGTGCCGGCTGATGCGAGCCTCACCGATGCCGGCGGGCGTGTCGCCGACGGCGGCATCATCCTCATCTCGCCCGGCACCTATACGGAGACGCTCGACGTGCGCGCCGACGACGTGACCGTGCGGGGCGAGGACCGCAACGGCGTGATCATCGACGGCGAGCTCACCCGCGCCAACGGCGTCGTCGCGACAGGCGAGCGCGTCACAGTCGAGAACCTCACGGTGCGCGATCACCTGCAGAACGGCATCCTGATCACCGGCGCCACAGACGAGAACGGCGCCGGAGTCGCCCGCGGTCCCGACGGCTACCTGCCCGAGGACGTGCCGCCGCCCGTGCCGGGCTACCTCGTCCAGCAGGTCACCTCCACGAACAACGGCCTGTACGGCATCTACGCGTTCAACCGCACCGAGGGCGTGATCCGGGACAACCTCGCAAGCGGGGGATCGGATTCCGGCATCTATGTCGGTCAGTGCGCGCAGTGCAACGCCGTCGTCCAGGACAACGTGATCACCTTCAACGCCTCAGGGATCGAACTGGCCAACGCCTCGGCGGTCGTCGTCACCGGCAACCGCATCGTGCGCAACAGGATCGGCGTCAGCGTGCTCAGCAACTACCTCGAGGCGCACGGGCCCAGCCGGGGCGTGCAGATCGTGGGAAACCTGATCGCCGACAACAACGAGACGGCGACCCCCGTGCAGGCCGGCGGCGCGTTCGGGGTCGGCGTCGGGCTCGGCGGCACGACGGATGCCGAGGTGCGAGCGAACTCGATCATCGGCAATAAGGCTGTCGGACTGTGGATCACCTCCTCGGACGACTTCGCCCCGGTCGGCAGCCGCGTGCAGGGCAACGCGTGGAACGGCAACGCGCTGGACATCGCGATGGCGGCCAGCGAGGTCGCGCCGGGCGAGGACAACTGCTTCACTCTCACGACCGGCGTGCGCACGTCGCCGGAGGGCCTGGAAGGATGCGCGAACGCGAGCGCGCCGTTCACGCAGGAGCCCGCGCCCAAGGGCATCGTGTTCTCGAAGGTGGCGGTGCCGCCGCAGCGTCCGGGACTCGCCGATGTCGATGACACCCCACGCCGGCTGCCCCGCACGATCGAGATGCCCGATCTGGACGGCATCGTACCGCCGGCCGCCGATCTTCTTGCGGACGGGAAGTGAGCGTGCGGGGCATCTCACCGGCGCGTTCGCGCCGGTTCGTCCTGGCGGCCGTGCTGGTGGGGATGCTGAGCCTGACAGGCTGCAGCACGGGGCTGTCGGACGACGGCGAGCCCCTCACCGTGGAGCAGGCCGACACGCTCGCGCAGGTGCGCTTCCGGCTGGCGGCGCAGGGGGACGGCGTCGTGCGGGTCTCGACCGGGGCATCGGATGCCGTCGATCACGTGTCGGCGGAGCTGACCGTGGACTTCGATGACGGCATCGCCTGGGGCGATCTGAAGCGCGGGCCGGACGGCATCGCCGTCACCGAGCACGTCGCCTTCAGCGCGCGGACCTACCTGGTCGAAGGGGGCGCCGGATGGCAGGAGTCCAGTCCGCCCTCGCCGATGCTGACCGTGCTGTTCGCGCTCGGCGCGGACAGGCCAGAGAACGCGCAGCTGCTGAGGCAGTCGGACGCACGGTACCTGGGATCCGCCGAAGACGAGGGCGAAATGCTGCAGGTCTTCCGTGCGCCCAGTGCTGACGGAGAGCGGACAGACGGAGCGCGCGCCAGCACGCGGTTGTGGGTCGATGACAGGAGAGCGCTGCGTCGCATGGATGCCGGCGATGATGTCGCGCTGGTCATCCGACCCTCCGACGTCGAGCCCGCGGCGCGCATCCCCGAGGTGGACCGGATGCTCGGGGCGAGCGATGAGTGAGCAACAGACGACCGGCGGGCACACCCGCCGCGGACTGCTGCTCGCGCTCGGCGGCGCCGCGGCAGCAGGAACCGCCGGGTGGGTGCTGCGGGGATCGGCTGGCGCAGCGAACGTCGACGAGCCCGGACCCGCGCGCACGGCGTCCGCTTCTCCCGCGCCGCTGGCCGACGCGGATCAGCGGCCGGGCATCACCTTCCCCGCCGTGCCTCAGCGGCACGCGCTGGTGGAGGTGCTCGCCTTCGATCGACCCGACCCGCGCGATCTGCTGACGCGCGTGCGGGCGGCTCTCGCCGGGCTTCCGGATCTGCCTGCGGATGCCGGGATCGTGACGGTCACGTTCGGCTTCGCGCCACAGCACGCGCGCGTGCTGTGGCCGGAGCGCTCCGCTGCGGCATCCGATCTTCCCTCCTTCGTCAGTGACGCAGACGGCATGCTCTCCGGCGGTGACCTGGCCGTGCAGGTGTGCGGAGAGACCGTCGCCGGCGTGCGCGAGACCGCCTTCGCCGTGCGAGGCGCGCTGGGAGAGCCGGACGTGCGTTGGCGTCAGGCCGGCACGCGCGACGCGCCGACCGAGGACGGCACGGCGCGCACCGCCGCCGGGTTCATCGACGGCATCATCAACCCGCGCACCGCGGAGGAACTGGCAGCCGGGGTGTGGTCTGACCGGACGCGTCGGGATACGCATCTGGTGCTGCGCCGCATGCGCATCTCAGCCGACTTCGGCAGGCTGCCCGTGGCCGCGCAGGAACGCGCCGTCGGCCGTCACCGCGACACCGGTGCGCCGCTGTCCGGCGGCGGCAGTCGTGACCAGGTAGACCTGCTCGGCAAGCGGGCGGACGGCGAACTGCTCACGCCTCTGGACGCGCACGCCCGCCGTGCGAATCCGGTGAACATCGGCCGTGGTCTCATGCTGCGCCGCAGCTACAGCATCGACGGCGATGAGGGAGCCGGCCTACTGTTCGCCGCCTTCCTGTCCGACCCGTCCACCTTCACTCTCACTCAACGGCGGCTCGACGAGCGAGATGCGCTGATGGTGCACACCCGCACTGATGCCTCCGGCTGCTTCTTCGTGCCAGGGGAGCTCTGAGGGGCGCTCGAACGCTCCTCCCGAACGCGCGCGTCCGGCGGCCCATGATGGAAGCTCAGGCGTAACCGAACTGCTTGCGGGTGAGGGCGTCGAATGCGCGGTCGGGCAGGATCGTCGACAGCGCGACGGCCACGCCTGCGCCCGGGCCGATCCGGTAGCGGGTCTTCGGGCGTGCGGTGAGTGCGGCCTTCGCGATCAGCTCGGCCACGGCCTCGGGACTGGACATCTGCTTCGCCAGGGCCGGGCTGGAGAAGTACCGTCGCATCGCCGCGGCCATGCTCGCGTACGGGCCGCTCGCGGAGGCCTGCTCCAGACGCTCCATCGCCGTCTCGTGCCAATCGGTCGCCACGTAGCTCGGCTGCACCAGCGTGATCTCGATGCCGAACTGCGCGACCTCGCCCCGCAGCGAGTCGGACAGCGCTTCCAATGCGAACTTGGAGGCGTGATACCAGCCGCCCAGCGGTGCGGCGAACTCGCCGGCGAGTGACGACACGTTCACGATCCGGCCGCTTCGGGCCTGACGCATGCCGGGCAGCACGGCCTGGATCAGCCCGACGGCGCCGAGCACGTTGACCTCGAGCTGCGCCCGGGCGTCGGCCAGCGAGGTCTCCTCCACGCTGCCGAACTCGCCGTAGCCGGCGCAGTTGATCAGGATGTCGATCGGGCCGGTGGCGGATGCCGCGGCGGCGGCATCGCGGATTGAGGTCGCGTCGCTGAGGTCGAGCGCCACCGGGATCACGCCCTCGATCCGGGAGATCGCGCCCGTGCTGCGGGCGGCGCCGTGCACGGTGTGCCCCCGGGTCGCCAGTATGCCGGCGGCGCGTGCGCCGATGCCCGAGGATGCGCCGGTGATGAGGATGTTCGCCATGCCCTGCTCCTTACTGTGAATGTCGTTCACTGATGTGGGTACGTTACAGTGAACGTCATGCACAGTCAAGGTGATCGGGCGCTGCGTCAGCTCTGGGGCATCGATCCGCCCACCGTGCGCGGACCGAAGGCGCGGTGGAGCCCACTCGAGGTCGCCGACGCGGCGGTGGCCCTCGCCGACGCGATCGGACTGGAGGCGCTCTCGCTCGCCCGGGTGGCGGCGCGGCTGGAGATGACCACCACCGCGCTGTACCGATACGTCGACGACAAGGCGACGCTCATCGAGCTGATGGTGGATCGCGCCATCGGCGACGTGCCCGCGATCGACGGCGCCGACTGGCGGGACCGCTGCCGCCGGTGGGTCGAACTGCTCGCAGCGCGGTACGCGCAGCATCCGTGGCTCTCCGAGGTCTCCCCGACGGGTATGCCCACGCAGCCGCGCGCCTACGCCTGGATCGACGCTCTCGTCAGTGCGATCGATGTTGAATCCGTCGACGCGCTCAGGCTCGCGATGCTGCTGGACGGCCTGGTGCGCACCTACGCGAATCTGGAGCGCACGGTTCAGGGGGCGCCGCCGCCGTCGTGGCTGGGCGGGGAGATCGCCGACCGCTTCCCGCGGCTCGCAGGTGCCGAGAGCCAGGATGTCACGGATGCCGACGCCGAACGGCGGTTCGCCGTCGACGCGGTGCTGCGCGGACTGGGCTGAGGCTCAGGCCTCGTCGCGAAGCTCGCCGTGGATGCGGCGCAGGTCCTCCATGAGTGAGCCGACCAGGATCCAGTGATCGGATGCCGGTGGACGCACCACCAGCGGGGTGGTCAGCGCCGGGATCGTCGAGGTCATGGCATCCGGCTCCGGGGCGACGTCGGCCGTCTGCACGGCGAGCCGCATGTCGTGCCCCGCGCGGCGCAGCTGATCGCCGATCGCCCGCACCGCGGGATCCAGGGCGAGGGAGTCCTCGTAATGGTCGATGTACGCGCGCGTCATGCCGATCACCTGAGTGACCACGGGGGAGATGCGCTCGAACAGGGCGCGCAGCGCGGTCAGATCGTCGCGGTGCCTCCCCCGGCGCGGGTTCAGGGCGAGCGACTCCTCGGCCTCCTCGAGCGAGGCCTCCGCGGCATCCTTCATCGGGCGCAGCAGACGCGCCTCGAGCATCAGCTCCTGCAGCTGCGGAACGCTGCGGTTCGCGGAGAGCGCCTCCGCGAGGCGGTCGAGTGATGCCGCGAGCTCGCGCCCCAGCATCCCGATGTCGCGCCGGGCGGGTGCGGTGAGGACCGGTGGCACGATCGCGATGTTGATCACGAAGCCGATCGCGGCGCCGATCAGGGTCTCGATGATCCGGTCGAAGGCGTAATCCGGGTTCGAGGCGCCCAGAGCCAGCACGAGCACGGCCGAGATCGCGACCTGGTTCCCCGTGCCGGTGGAGGCCCGCATCGCCCAGGCAGCCAGCATCGCGACGACGACGGCGGCCAGCACGACCCAGCTCTGCGCGCCCAGCACCACAGTCAGCAGCACCGCGATGATCACGCCGAGGATCACGCCGGCGCTGCGCTCGATCGCCTTCGACAGCGACTGGTTCACGCTCGGCTGCACGACCAGCAGGGCCGCGATCGCCGCGAACACCGGCAGCGGGCCCGGCAGCACCCAGCCCGCGATCAGCCAGGCTGCGATCGTGGCGGCCGCCGACTTCAGCACCTGCAGCAGCGGGGCCCGTCGAGCCGAGCGGAGCGAGGCGGGGAAGCGCATGCGTCAACGGTAGCCGGGTGCGGCGTCAGCCCGGCATCCGGTGTGGCCCGCCCGCCGTCGCTCCGCCGTGGCCGTGCGGGTCCGCCCGTTCGGGTGGCGCGGTCAGCCCAGGCGTCGGACGGAATCGCGCACGATGAGCGGCATCGGGACCCGCTCGTGCGCGAGCTCGGCCTCGCCGACCAGCATCTCGATGCCGCGACGAGCCATCTGCTCGTAGGGCAGGCGCGCGGTCGTCAGTCCCGGCCGCTGGAAGCTCGCCAGCTCCTCGTCGTCGAAGGAGATCACCGAGACGTCCTCAGCGACCTTCAGGCCGCGTTCGGCCATCGCCTGGTACACGCCGAAGGCGACGTTGTCGTTTCCGGCGACGATGGCGGTGCGGTCGGGGTGCGCGTCGAGCATGCGGTGCAGCTGCTCGTATCCGATCTCCGGGCGCCAGTCGTCGACGTCGACCCGCGCGATGTCGACCCCCGCGCGGGCGAACACGTCGTCCAGGCCGGCGAAGCGCTCGGCGATGGTGGCGGAACGACGCGGATCGCCGACGACCTGAGGGATGTCGCCGATGATCCCGACACGGCGATGCCCACGCTCCACCAGGTGCTCGGCCACCGCGGCGCCGGCCGCGTACTCGTCGGGGAGGACGTTCGGATGATCGGCGCTCGAGACGCCGTTGACGAGGACGACGGGGACGCCGTGGGGGATCTTCGGCACGTCGATCATGCGCGCCGCCATCAGGCCGATGACGATTCCGTCCACCCGGCGATCGGTCATCTCCTGCACGGCGACGGTCAGATCGTCGCTGCCGCCGGTCTCCGTGATGAGCACGGTCCGCTCGCGGGTCTTCGCGGCTTCGAGCACGCCGCGGATCATGCCCGACGCGTAGCGGGTGATCGTGACCTGATCCGAGATGAAGCCGATGGTTCCCGTGCGACCGAGCCGCAGGCTCTGCGCCGCGGGATTCGGTCGATAGCCGAGCTCGTCGGCGGCTGCGCGCACGCGTGCCGCCGCCTCCGCGGAGAGCCGGGAGCCGGGACGATCGTTGAGGATCATGCTCACGGCGGCCTTGGACATCCCCGAGCGCGCGGCGACATCGGACAGGGTTGGGCGCCGGCCGGGTCGCGGCTCCGACATCGTGTCTCCGTCCTGTCGCGACCTGCGGGCTGCGACTCGCAGCTCTCCTCCCACCATAGCGATTCGAGCCGACGGAGCCGAGGTTTGCTGAATTAATTCAGCAAACCCTTGCGTGCTCGTCGAACACGTTGTTAGCATGCAGTGCTGAATCAATTCAGCACCCGATCGAAGAGGAGCGACGAAGTGGTTGACATCTCACGGCGGATGATGCTGGGCGCACTGGGCCTGGGCATCATCGGCACGGCGATCTCCTGGCCGAGACTCATCGGCACGGACATTCCCGGGCGCGGAAGCGATGCCCTGACGGTCGCGTTGCTGGGGACGGCGCAGGATGCGGCAGCACGGCAGAGCCTGGTGGACGGCTTCCAGCGCAAGCATCCCGACATCCCGGTCCGGATCGTGGCGATCCAGGGCACGGACTGGGGCGACTACTTCGCGAAGATCCTGACCATGGTCGCGGCGGGCACCTCTCCTGACGTCGTCACCGTCGCGACGGAGGGTGCGCAGCTGTTCGCGTCGCGGATGGCGCACCCGCTGGACGACTACGTGCGACGCGACGCGGCGGAGATGCAGGACTACTTCGACGATGTGCATCCATCGCTCGTCGAAGCGTTCCTGTACCAGGGGAGCCTGTTCCAGCTCCCGGACAACTTCAATGCGGCCAACGTCTACTACAGCACCAAGGCGATGGACAGGGCCGGCCTCGAACGCCCTTCGGACCACTGGACCGTGGACGACTTCTTCGGCGTCGCGCAGGCGATGAAGAAGTCCGGGCAGTCGCCGTTCCTCCCGTACTTCTGGAACAACCGGCTCTGGGGCGGCGTCGTCCCCTGGCTCTACATCAATGACACGAGCATCCTCACCGAGGAGAAGGCGGCCGGCGGCGACTGGTTCTGGAAGCAGTTCTACCCCGACGAGAAGCCGCGCGGAGGCGGCTACCTCTGGCAGAACGCGGATGCACTCAACGAGCGCACGATCGAGAGCTTCGAGGTGCTGCAGCGCATGGTCTCCGAAGGGCTCGCGGCGAACCCGGCACAGGGAGGCGGCAACGAGCTCGTGGCCCTGTTCTCCCGCGGCTCGGTCGGCATGACCCCCGCAGGCGGATTCTGGGTCAAGGGCCTCGCCGACGCTGGCTTCGCCAACGACGACTACGACGTCTCGTTCTTCCCGAGGATGCGCAGCCAGCGGCATCAGTTCGGGGCGGCCGGGTACGCGATCATGGAGACCTCGCACCGCAAGGACGAGGCCTGGGAATGGCTGAAGTACTGCGTCTCGGTGGAGGGCATGCGCACCGCGCACCCGCAGCCCGACTCGTCGCTGACCCGTCGCTCCCTGAACGACGAGCTGTACGGAGCAGGCGTGGGCCCCGCCCATTGGAAGGTGTTCTACGACACCCTCGACAAGTTCCCCACCACGGGGCCGATTCCCGCCCCACCCCAGCAGGCCGCCATCGAGCAGGCCCTGATCAAGAACGTCGTCGGCACCATCACCAACGGCCGCAGCGGAGTGCGCGCGGGCCTGGAGACTATGCAGCGCGACCTCGAGCTCGCCCTGAAGGGACGCTGATGTCCATCACCACGCCCACTGCGGCCCCCGCGACCGCCGCCATCACCGCGCCGGGAGCTGTCGCCGGAGCCTCCAAGCGCGGAGGCGGACGCGCGCTCATCGCGGTCTTCCTCGCCCCCACCGTGATCGGTCTCGGGCTCTTCAGCTTCATCCCGATCATCGCCTCCGTGGTGCTGGCCTTCTTCCGCTGGGACATCATCACGGCACCCCAGTTCGTCGGTCTCGACAACTTCGTGAGGGCTGCGACGAACCCCACGATCCGGGTGTCGTTCCTGAACACCATCGGCTTCGTGATCGTCGCGGTCGCGCTCCAGCTCGCGGTCGCGCTGCTGCTCGCCGTGCTCGTGCAGTCGAAGATGCCGACCTGGCTGCGGGCCTTCTTCCGCTCGACGCTGTTCTTCCCGCTGATCCTGTCGGCCGCCTCGGTCTCGCTGGTGATGGCCTACCTGTTCAATCAGGAGTTCGGTCTGGTGAACCAGTTCCTCGGGCTGCTCGGCATCGGCAAGGTCGGCTGGCTGACGACCGGGATCGGGGCGAAGGTCGTCGTGCTGCTCGTGTACGTGTGGCAGAACTTCGGCTTCACGTTCCTGCTCTTCCTCGGCGGTCTCGCTGCCGTGCCTCAGGAGGTGTACGAGGCGTCGTCGATCGACGGCGCGACGGGCTGGGCGCAGTTCCGGCAGATCACTCTGCCGCTGATCAGCCCCACGATGCTGGTCGCCACGGTCATGGCCATCATCAACGCGCTGCAGATCTTCGACCAGCCGTACGTGCTGACACGGGGCGGCCCTGGCGATGAGACGCGCACCGCGGTGATGGTCATCTACGAGTCGGCCTTCCGGCAGCTCGACTTCGGCGGGGCATCCGCGATCGGCATCGTCCTGACGCTGCTGATCATGCTCGTCACCGGCATCCAGTTCCAGCTCAGCAAGCGTTTCGTCTTCTACGGGTGAGGCCAGACATGTCTACTCAAGCAGTTCTCCCACGCGGACGCGGCTTCGCCATCGGCCGCATCGGCACCTTCGTCCTGCTGATCGCAGCGACTGTGCTGACGCTCGGTCCGGTGATCTGGACCGTCATCACGGCGCTCACTCCGTCGGATGCGGTGACGCACACCACCTCGTTCGGGTTCGCGGCCTTCGCCGACGTCTTCGCGAAGATCCCGGTCTGGCTGTACATCTGGAACAGCGTGCTCGTCACGCTGCTCATCGCGGCCGGGCAGATGCTCAGTGCGGCGATGGCCGGCTACGTGTTCGCGCGGTACGAGTTCCGTGCGAAGAAGCTCCTGTTCGGGATGATCCTGGCGACCATGATGGTGCCGCTGCAGGTGATCATCGTGCCGGTGTTCATGCTCGTGCGCGGCATGGGGGTGGCCGACACGCTGCTCGCCCTGATCATCCCGGCGCTTCCGACCGCGTTCGGCACGTTCCTCATGCGGCAGTACTTCATGGGCCTGCCCGCCGAGCTCGGCGAGGCCGCGCAGATCGACGGCTCCGGCCCGTGGCGGACGTTCTTCCGCATCTACCTGCCTCTGGCAACGCCGGGGCTCGCGATCGTGGGGATCCTCGCGTTCAACTACCACTGGAACGAGTTCTTCCGGCCGCTGATCCTGACGATCAGCGAACAGAACTTCACGCTCCCGCTCGGTCTGGTCACCCTGCAGGGCAACCTCGGAACGGGAAGCGTGTCGACGGTGCTGGCGGGCGTCGTGATCTCGATGATCCCCGCGCTGATCGTGTTCATCTTCGGGCAGAAGCCGCTTCGCGAGGGCCTGACCGCCGGAAGCGGGAAATGAGGGACATGCACTTCCGCCCCGCGCACAACTGGATGAACGACCCGAACGGGCTCGTGTTCCACGACGGTCGCTACCACCTGTACTACCAGTACAACCCGAACGGAGCCGACCACGGCTTCATGAGCTGGGGACATGCCACCAGCACGGACCTGGTGCATTGGGACGAGCATCCGGTCGCCATCCGATACACGGACGAGCATGAGATCTTCTCCGGCTCCGCCGTGTTCGACGAGCACGACAGCAGCGGACTCGGCACGGAGGGCACGCCTCCGCTCGTGGCCGTGTTCACGCTCGCCGATCAGCCCGGCCGCCACCAGGCGCAGGGCATCGCGTCGAGCACGGATGGCGGCCTCACCTGGATGCCGTACCCGGGCAATCCCGTGCTCGACCGCGGATCTTCGGACTTCCGCGATCCGAAGGTGTTCCGCTATTCGGGACCGGCCGGCGACCACTGGGTGATGGTGGCCGTCGAAGCGCAGGAGCGCCGTGTCGTGCTGTACCGCTCCGACGACCTGAAGGCGTGGACCTACCTGTCCGACTACGGGCCGCGCGGCGCGACCGGCGGGGTGTGGGAGTGCCCTGACCTGTTCCCGCTCGCCGTGGACGGCGATCCGGACGACGTGCGCTGGGTGCTGCTGATCAGCCTCAACCCGGGCGGGATCGCCGGAGGATCCGGGACGCAGTACGTGATCGGATCGTTCGACGGGGTGCGCTTCGTCGCAGACGAACCCGGGCCTCCGGCCGCGCCGGTCGAGGGCTGGGAGAACTCGCGCGCTCAGCTCGAGGCGTGCGACTGGCTCGACCACGGGCGGGACTGCTACGCGGGCGTGACCTTCTCGGGCCTGGCCGGTGAGGACCGGATCCTCATCGCCTGGATGAGCAACTGGGACTACGCGGGACAGCTGCCGGTGGACGCCGAGCACCCGCAGCGCGGTGCCATGACCCTCGCGCGTCGGCTCTCGCTCTCCCGGCGAGAGGGGCGGGTCCGGCTCATCCAGGAGGCGATCGGCCCTGCCACCGCCCCGCTCGACCCGGACCCGCGAGGTTCGACCTGGCCGCGAGAGGTCGCGGAGGGGGCGACGCTCGCTCTGGACCTGGCACCGCAGGCGCGGCTGCGGTGCCGTCTGCGTCCCTCCGGGGGAGCGGATGCCGGTCTCGCGGCCGAGCTGCGATTCCGCGACGCGCGCGGTGTCTCGGCGGTTCTGCGCTTCGCCGACGGGGTGCTGAGCCTGGACAGGCGGCCGGGGTCGGCGGGCCTGCCCTCCGCGTTCGGAAGCGTGCAGCGCGTCCAGCTGGCGGCGCCGGAGCTCTTCGATGCGGAGATCTGGCTGGACGGCGCGGACAGCGGACGGGGGTCGGTCGAGGTGTTCGCCGATGGCGGGGCCGTCGCCCTCACCGATCTGGTCGGCACCCGGATCACGCGCGTGGAGCTGGTCGCCGTCGGTGACGCCCTGCTCGTGGACGAGTGGTCCGCCGAGGTTCCCCGCACGATGCTCGCGGGAGCAGAAGGGCGTCAGGCGTGACGCGGATCGCCGTCATCGGTGAAGCGCTCGTCGATGTCGTCGTCGGAGGACAGGCCCACGCAGGCGGCTCGCCGATGAACGTCGCGGTCGGGCTCACTCGCCTGGGGTGGCCGGCCGAACTGCATTCCCGCATCGGGGCCGATGAGTACGGGGACCTCATCCGTGCTCACCTCGCAGCGGACGGTGTTCCGCTCGGAGCTCGCACGCTGGTTGAGGGGCCGTCATGGGCCGCGTCGGTGCGCCTGGATGCCGAGGGCAGGGCCGAGTACGACTTCGCACTGCACGGGGAGATCCCAATTCCCGCGATCGAGCACTTCGCGCTGGTGCACGCGGGGTCGATCGGCGCCTTGCGCGAACCCGGATCGACAGCCCTACTGGAGGCGTTCCGTGCTGCTCCTGCACAGACGCTGCGGAGCTTCGATCCGAACATCAGGCCCGACGTGACCGGGCCCGCCGATGAGGCCAGGGCCCGCGTGCTCGCGATCGCCGCGGCGGCACAGGTCGTCAAGCTCAGCGATGAGGACGCCGCGTGGCTTCGTCCGGGCGCCGAACCGGATGACGTGCTGCGGGAGCTCGCCGACAACGGCACGCGCTTCGCCGTGATCACCCGTGGCTCGCAGGGCGCGCTCGCGCTCGTCGACGGCGTGCCGTACGAGCGTCCCGCCTTGCCGGTCACCGTCGCGGACACGATCGGCGCCGGGGACGCGTTCATGTCGGGTCTGCTGTTCGCGCTGCTCCGCGACGGCACCGATCGGCTCATCCGAGAGGGACATCGTGTCCAGGGCGGCGCCGTGCTGAGCGCCCTGGACACCGCGCTCGCGTCGGCTGCGATCACCGTGTCGCGCGCGGGAGCCAACCCGCCTCATCCCGAGGAGCTCGCGCTGAGACTCCAGCGGTGACGCGCAGGACCCCCGGGTCGCCCGACCGACGTCGTGGGCGACCACCCGGAGCCGAACGGTCCGCGCGTCCGCCTCAGGCGGTCGCGGCGCGCAGCGCGATCTCGATCATGTCGCCGAACGTCTGCTCGCGCTCCTGGGACGTCGTCTCCTCGTGGGTGACGAGGTGGTCCGAGACCGTGCAGATGCTCAGGGCGCGGCGCTGCCGGTAGGCGGCGAGCGTGTACAGCGCGCTGGTCTCCATCTCGACGGCCAGGGCGCCGTGCGCGACCAGCGGCTCGGTCAGCTCGGGACGGGTCGTGTAGAACTGGTCGCTCGAGTAGAGCAGGCCGACGTGCACCGCGGCATCCAGCGTCAGGGACTCCGAGGCCTCGACGGCCGCACGCAGCAGCGAGAAGTCCGCGACCGGTGCGTAGTCCAGTCCGTGGAAGCGCGTGCGGTTGATGCCCGAGTCGGTGCAGGCACCGTTGGCGATGATGATGTCTCTCATGCCCACGCGCTCGGTCAGGCCTCCGCACGAACCGACGCGCACGATGGTCTGCACGTCGTAGGAGTCGAACAGCTCGTTGGCGTAGATCGACATCGACGGCTGGCCCATGCCCGAGCCCTGCACCGACACGCGGTGCCCGTTCCAGGTGCCGGTGAAGCCCAGCATCCCGCGCACCTCGCTGTACAGCTGCGCGTCGTCGAGGAAGTTCTCGGCGATCCACTTCGCCCGCAGCGGGTCTCCGGGGAACAGGACGATGGGGGCGATCTCGCCGGGCGCGGCGCCGATGTGGGTGCTCATGATCCCAGGTTATGTCCCCGCGGAGTGGTTGCATGAGGTCATGGACGTGGAGCGGATGCTGCAGCAGCAGAGACGGATGCTGTGGGCGACCGCCGTCTGCTTCGCTGTGGGACTGCTCGCCGGCACCGTGGTGCTGTGGGGCGGGACGCGCCCGTTCAGAGGCGACGGCCCAGTGCTGGTCTCAGGCGGAGTGCTGATGCCCGTCGCCGTGGTCGCCGGGATCATCGCGGCGGCGGCCTTCGCAGTGAGCACCCGGATGCATCGGGCAGGTGAGACCGCGCCGATGCCCGCCTGGCAGGCGGTGGTCTCCGACATCAGCGCGATCGCTGTGGCTCTCGCACTCGTCGGGGTGGCCGGTCTCGGGGTGCTGCTGGCCGGAGAGGTGCTGGCGACCGGGCTGCAGGGCCTGCAGCTGCCGGCGCTGGGCGGAGGGGTGCTGGCGGGCGTGGCGTCGGCGCTCGGCGGGCGGTTCGCGTTCCGCACCGGCATCCGGCTGAGCACGCGTGACGTGGCCTCGCTGCTGTTCGCGTTCCTCGTGATCGGCACGCTGTTCGCCATGCTCACCGCCACCGACACGGCCTGGTGGGACCGCAGCTTCTCGCAGCTCGGGATCGGCGCCGGCGGCTGGGCGTTCAACGGCACCGTGATGATCGCGGGTCTGCTCATCGCGACGACCGGCTCGTACGTCGGTCGGGATCTGCATCGGATGCTGGGCGACACCGCCCTGCGCGGCATCGCCGTCGTCGTGGTCACGTGGGCGGGAGCCGGGCTCGCGCTCGCCGCCGTCGGTCTTCTGCCGCTGGATCAGGTGCCGGTGCCGCACGCGATCGCCGCGTTCGCGACGCTGGGGCTGATCGTGGCGGCGGCGATCATGACCACCGTGCTGATGGGGGAGCTGCGGATGCTGCGCGTGCTGACGATCGTGCTGGTGGTGCTCATCGCGATCGCGGTGCTGCTCGCCTTCGCCCTTCGGATGCTGTCGGTGGCCGCACTGGAGGCGATCGTCGTCGGACTGGTGCTGCTGTGGCTGTCGACGCTGGTCCAGCTGCTCGGCATCCTCGCCCCCGATGAGTCCCGCCCCTCGGCCCGACGGCGCCCGCTGCGCGCCTAGATGCGGCACCCTCGGATCAGCCCTGGCGGCGGACCATCTCGGCGATCCAGATCGGCGCGAACGGACTGGTGCAGTTCGGCGGGGTGGGGTAGTCGGCCAGCACCTGCAGGCGGTCGCCGATCGCGACGGCACGGTCGCGGAGCGCCGGGTGATGGATGCCGATGTACGCGAGCGTCTCGTTCATCGCCCACTGCTCGCGCTCGGGAGCATCCTTCAGCTCGCGCTCGATGCGGTCCAGCAGGGCGTCGAGGTCCAGGCCTTCCGGATTCTTCTGCACCCGCGCCGAGGTCAGCGACCAGTACGCGGCGCGGGCGTCGGCATCCGCATCGTCCGACCAGCGCAGCCGCAGCTCCTCGGCGAGGGGCGACTTCTTGGCGATGTAGTTGACCAGCCAGTCGTGCGCCTTCGCGCTGCGGGTGCTGCGCAGCATCCGGTCGATCTCGTCGGCCGACAGCTCCCTCGGCTTCGCGATCAGCAGAGCGAGCAGCTGCCCGGCCACGTCGTCGCTGTCCCAGAGGGAGCGAGCCAGGTCGGTCGACAACCCGATCCGCTTGGCGAGCCCACGCATCTTCGACAGGTTCACGCCGTGCGCATCGCCGTGGCGTTCGTTCACGGCCCGTGCCTTCGGGTCCTCCAGGGCCGCGAGCTCGGCCAGTGCTTCAGGGGCGGTCATCGACATGAGAACAGGGTAGGCGAGAGGGGCCTGAACCTCCTGTGGGATCGACGGGCCCCGGTTGGGGAATCGCCGATGCGAGGCGCAGATCCGGCTCGTTAGCGTGCGTGCACGGCACTGTTCGTGCCGACCGACCCGAGCACGGAGCTTCACATGTCAACGTCGACTGCAACACCCCGGATCCGTTCCGCTCTCTTCATCCTGATGCTGGCCATGGTGGCCGAAGGCCTCGACCTCGTGGTCGCGAGCTTCGTCTTCCCCCGCGTCATGGAGGAGTGGGGCACATCCATCGAGGACATCACCACCCTCGTCACCCTCAGCGTCGTGGCGGGCGCGGTGGGCGGCTATCTCGCCGGGCCGCTTGCCGACAGATTCGGCTGCCGCCCGGTCATCGTCGTCTGCGCGCTCGAGTTCTCGGCGCTCACGATCGCGACGGCGGCGGTGCCCGGGATGGCCGGCCTGATGATCGTGCGGCTCGCGGCATGCCTGGGGCTCGGGGCCCTGGTGCCCGTCGTGATCGCGCAGGTGTCCGAGCTCGTCCCCGGACGCACCCGATCGCACATGGTGAGCCTGGTGTGGTCGGGCGGCGCATTCGGGTTCATCCTCGGAAGCGTGCTGGCGGCCGTCGTGATCCCCGCCGCCGGCTGGCGCGTCCTCGTCATCGTGAGCGGGGTGCTCTCCATCGTGCTGGTGCCGTTCCTTCTCCGGGTGCTTCCGCGCCGCGCCGAGCGTCTCGAGGAGCCGATCCCCGCCACCTCCCATGCCGAAGCCGGCACAGCAGTGGGCACCCTGTTCACGCATCGTTACCTCGCCTCCACGCTGCTGACGTGGATCTGCTTCGCCGTGGGACTCGGCGTCGCCTACCTCATCGCGACGTATCTGCCGCTCATGGTCGAGCAGTACGGCCTGACCGCGGGCGTGGCCGCGCTGGTCACCGGGCTGTTCGGCCTGTGCGGACTGCTCGGCCAGCTCGGTCTCGGATTCGCGCTGAGGCGCTGGGACCCGCGCTCCGTACTCGCCGTGGTGTGGGGCGTCGGCACCCTCGGGATCGTGCTGCTCGCCGTGGTCGACCTCGGCATCGCGGGATTCCTCATCGCGATCTCGGCGATCGCCTTCACCATCGCCGGATCCAATGCCGTGCTTCCGACTCTCGCCACCGCCCTGTACCCCGCACGCGCGAAGGCGACAGGCGTCTCGTGGGCCAACGGAGCGGGGCAGATCGGCCGGCTCGGCGGCGGCTGGGCCGGGGGAGCCATGCTCGCTGCCGGCTTCAGCACCACGCAGCTGTTCCTGGCCATCGCGGTGCCGACCGTGGCCGGGATCGTCGGCGCGGTGCTGCTACGACGTGCCCGCCGGACGGCAGAAGGACCGGTGGATGACGCTGGCCTCGCGCCTGCGGAGAGCCCTATCGTCGCCGGGACCACCACGACCGAGGCGCGCGCATGAGAGCGCCCCGGGTGCTCGCGGAGGGTCGCGCGTCGACCCTCCGCGTCGGAGACCTGCTGTTCCGCACGCTGTCCTGGGGCCCCGAGGACGGGACCCCCCTCCTCGCCCTGCATGGCTTCCCTCAGCACGCCGCCAGCTGGGCGCGGGTCGCGCCGCTGCTCGCGGAGCAGGGGATCCGGACCCTCGCGTTCGACCAGCGCGGATACTCGCCGGGCGCACGCGTGCCGCTGGATCAGTACACGCTGGATGCCGTGGTCGGCGACGTCATCGGCATCGCCGATGCGCTCGGGTGCGACCTCCTGCACCTGGCCGGTTTCGGGCAGGGCGCATTGCAGAGCTGGGCGACCGCTGCGGCGCATCCCGATCGGATCGCATCACTGACCGCGCTGCGCTTTCCGCACCCCGCGGCGTTCGCGCGCGGCGTCCGCACGGATGCCGAACAGCGTCGAGCGTGGGATGCGCTGGAGAGCATGAGTCCGCCCCGCCCCGCCGCCGAGCAGCTGCTGCGCGATGACGCTGCCGCGTTGCGATCGTTCCTCGCGGGATCCGGGATGCGCCCGGAGCTCGTCGCGCAGACCACGGCGCGCCTGCACGACCCGGAGGTGCTCGCGGCGGCGGTGGCCTGGCATCTCATCCCGGTCGAGGAGATGGCGCAGGTCCCGCCGGTCACCGTGCCGGCGCTCTACATCTTCAGCGAGGGGCCAGCCCTGCTCCCGGCAACGGCCGAGCTCTGCGCGGAGTACGCGCAGGGCGGCTACCGGATGGTCGCGTTCGAGCAGGGCGGTCACTGGCTGCTCGACACCGAGGCCGAGCGCGTCGCGGAGCAGATCGGCCGGCACATCCGGACTGTGGAGGACGGAGGTGCGAGTGCCTGAGGTGGTGGTGTCGACGCCCTCGGGTCGTCTCGCCGGCCGCCAGGACGACGGCGTGCTCAGATTCCACGGCGTCCCCTACGCCGAGGCTCCGGTGGGGGAGCGGCGGTTCGCCGCGCCGGTGCCGGCGCAGCCCTGGGAGGGCATCCTGTCCGCGTCCGCGCCCGGCCCGATCGCTCCTCAGCCCCTCAGCCCCCTCGCCGATGTCAGCCGGGGAATGAGCGAGGACTGCCTTCGCCTGGACATCGTCACGCCGGCCGTCCCTGGTCGGCGTCCGGTCGTGGTGTGGCTGCACGGCGGGGGATACTTCGCGGGCTCCTCACTGGAACCGGACAGCGACGGGACCAGGCTGAGCGCGGAGCACGACCTCGTGGTCGTCTCGGTGACGCATCGACTGGGCATCCTCGGGTTCCTCGACCTCGAACCCGTTGGCGTGCCCGGCTCCGGCATCGCCGGACACCTCGACCTCCTCGCGGCATTGCGGTGGATCCGGTCGCACATCACGGCGTTCGGCGGCGATCCGGAGCGGGTGACCGTGGTGGGGCACTCCGGGGGCGGGGGGAAGACATCGATGCTGCTCAGCACGCCGTCCGCAGCGCATCTGATGCACGGTGCGGTGATCATGGCAGGGCCGGAGTTCGATCTCAACGATCCGTCGCGCGCCGCCGCGACGAGGATCGCCGTCGCCGACGCGCTGGGGCTCGAGGGCACAGCGGAGCAGCTCGCGGAACGGCTCCGGCGCGTTCCCGTCACCGACCTCCTCCAGGTGCAGGAGCACCTCGGCGCGGGCGCCGTCCCCGGCCCGCACAGCATGCGATTCTCGCCCGTCGTCGGACGAGACCCGTTGCCCCTCGCGCCGACCGCCGCCGCGAGGGCCGGCATCGGAGCAGGCATCCCCCTCATCATCGGCACGGCGCGCGACGAGTCGCACATCGCGCTCGGTGCCGATCCAGGGGCAGCATCCCGTGAGCTGCCAGCGGAAGCACTGCGCGGGCTCGTCGCGGATGGGCTGGACAGACCGGACGACGCAACGCGCATCCTGCAGCGGTACCACGAGCTGCTGCCGGACTCCCCGCCGGGAGAGCTCTGGCTGTCGATCGCCTCCGACCAGTTCCGGATCCGCAGCCTCCGTCTCGCCGAGGCGCGTCTGGCCGGCGGCGCGGCCGCGACGTACGTGTACCGCTACGACGTGCCCGACGCGGCGGGATCGGCCCCGCACGGTGCGGAGGTCGCGGCGTTCTTCGGCGGGACTGCGGATGCGGCGGCGTCGCACTGCCTCGCAGCCTTCGCCCGCACCGGCTCTCCGGGGCCTTCCTGGGAGGTGTACGAGGAGGAGACGCGGTACGAGCACCGATTCCGGGAGACGGGTGCGGCGGACATGCCGGACCCGGATGCCGAGCGTCGGCTGGCCTGGGACGGCATCGGCACCGGTCCCCGGTCTCATCCGTGGGCGAGACTGCTCGAACCCGCGGAGTAACCTGCATTCCACGACGAATCGCCCTTCGCCCGGGAGAGGCATGACAACGAGGAAGCAGACCGCGGTGCAGAAGGCGTGCGCCAGGGTCGAGGCAGGGATCGGCCCGCTGACGGCCTCCGCCACCGATCATGTGCGCGCCGAGCTCCCCCGGTACGCCCTGGTGCCGCTGGAGCTGCACCGCGGAACCGTGCGCGACACAATCCAGTCACTGCTGCACGCGCTCGCCGGGGAGGGCGGCTTCTCGGTCGAGGATGCCAAGGCGATCCGCTACGCGGCGATGCGCCGCGAGGGCACCGGCATCCCGGTCCAGGATGTCCTCGCCGCGTTTCATGTGGTGGGACGGGACGTGTGGGATGCCCTCGCGCATGTCGATGGGATCTCGGCCGGCACGCTGGTGCAGCTGGCCGATCCGCTGTGGTCATGGATCCAGCGGGCGAGTGCGCTGGTCGCCGAGACATCGGCCGCAGGCGGCGGCGCGCAGGGGCGTCAGGTCGTGCTGCGTCAGCGCCTTCTGGAATCCGTCCGTGCCGGCGACGCGGCGGAAGGCGAGGCCGTGGAGAACGCCCGTCGGCTGGGGTTCGTCCCCGGGGGCAGCTTCCGCGCCGTGTGCACTGAAGCTTCACCCTGGGTGGAGGGCGATCTGGAGCTGCTGCAGAGGGGCCTCGCGCGCCTGCCAGGAACGAATCACGCGGGGCTGCACGGAACGCTGATGATCGTGCTCTGCCAGGGCGCATCCCCGCAGGCGGTGGCCGAGGAGGTGCACCGGCAGCTGCCCGGCCATGGCAGCGTCGGAGTCGGCCTGGAGCGGCCCGGCGTCTCGGGGGCGGAGACCAGCATCGGCGACGCCGAACGGGCGCTGCGGGTCGCGTGGCCGGAATCCGTCTCGTTCTTCGAGCGTGCATGGCTGCACTCGGGCCTGGTCGATGCGCGCACGCGTCTCACGCCCCTCTACGGGGAGGCGAAGGCGATCGCCGCGGAGCATCCCGGTCTCGCACAGGCCGTGCGGGCCTTCGCGGATGAGGGCTTCAGTCTCGCTGCGGCCGCGGCGGCACTCCAACTGCATCCGAACACCGTCGCCTACCGCCTGGATCGCTGGTACGAGCTCACCGGACACGACCCGCGACGGTTCGACGGCCTGGCTCTGTCGATGCTGTCGATCGGGCCGCCGCGCTGACGCTTCTGAGGCGCTCGGCCCTGCCGACAGGGCTTGAACGCCGACGCGTTCTTGTTCTTCGTGGAATCCACGAAGAACAAGACCTGAAGAGCAGCCATCCGCCGAGGAACTCGGCATCCTCGTCCTCTTAGTGTCATCGAAACGACAGGCACGAGGAGGAGTCATGGTCGACGAGGTCAGGCATCGCGCATGCGGTTGCTGAGCGTGGGGCCCATCGGCGCCGAGGAGCCTTTCGTGCTCGTCGACGACGCCGGGGCCGACGGCCCGCTCTCCCCGGAGGCGATGATCGTGCCGCTGCGCCCGCTCGCCGCGCAGCACGGGATCCGGGTCGATCAGCTGAGCGACGTGCTGGACCGGCTTCCGGACCTCGCCGGCTGGCTGGCCGAGACCCACGTGCGCGACGGCGCGGAGCGTCTCGGCGATCGCCGCATCGGCTCCCCGATCCCCGCGCCGCGCCTCGTGGTCGGCATCGGCATGAACTATCCGGCGCACGCGGCCGGGCTCGACAGCCGCGTCGGGGATCCCGTCCTGTTCCTCAAGCCGCCGACCGCCGTGTGCGGGCCCTACGACGACATCGTCCGCCCGCCCGAGACGACTGCGCTGGACCACGAGGTCGAGCTCGGTGTCGTCATAGGGGCGGCCGCTCATCGGGTCCCCGCGGAACGCGCCCTCGCGCATGTGGCGGGGTACCTCGTGGCAGATGACGTCTCTGCCCGGGACATCGCCCTCGGGGCGGGGCTCGCGCACCCGCTCTCCCTGCAGCTCACCCGCGCCAAGGGATTCCCCACCTTCTGCCCGCTCGGGCCCTGGCTGCTGACGGCGGATGACGCGCAGTGCCCTGCCGACCTGCTTCTGGAGCTGAGTGTGAACGGCTCGGTGCGCCAGCGGGCACGAGCCGCGGAGATGATCACGGGCATCGCAGAACTCGTCGCCTTCGTCAGCGCGGGCATCCCGCTCGAGCCGGGCGACATCATCCTCACCGGATCCCCACCGGGGTGCGGATTCGAGCAGGATCCTCCGGTGTTCCTACTCCCCGGCGACGTCGTCGAGGCCGGAGTCACCGGGCTCGGACGCATGCGCACGCGCGTCATCGACGAGCCGGACCCATCCAGGCGAGAACCGCCGACCGTCAACCCGAGGAGCGCCACATGATCCGCACCGCACGCCCGTTCATCGAGGCGATCAACCCGTCCCGTCTCGCGCCGCCCGCGGGGCATTTCGACCGTGCGGTGCGGATCGGCCCATGGCTCACCGTCTCCGGCACCTCCGCGCTCACGAACCTCACCGGCCCGGTCGAGGAGCGGCGCCTGCCCGCCGACTTCCGCGCGCAGGCGGAGCTGGCCTTCGACAACATCGCCGTCGTGCTCGACGCCGTCGACGCCGGCTTCGAGCACGTCTACGAGATCCACGCGACCCTGGCGCGCGCCGAGGACTTCGGCACGTTGAACGACATCTTCCGCGAGCGGATCCCCGAGCGCGGCTTCGTGGGCAGCGGTTACGTCGCCGAGTTCCTCGGCCCCGGGATGCTCATCGAGGTCGAGGTCAGGGCCTACCTCCCGCATTTCGCCGACGACACCGTCCCTCCTCACCCGATCATCCCGAACGGAGCACACGCATGACCATCCACACCCTTCTCGGATCGCGCATCGTCGATCTGACCACGCCATTGGGTCCGTCCACCCCGGTGGTGCCCGTGCCGGAGCCCTTCGCCCCGACGGCCGCTCTCACCTTCACGCCGGTGAGCGACTTCGACGAGCATGGCCCCGGCTGGTCCTGGAGCGACATCACTCTCGGCGAGCACGCCGGCACCCACGTCGACGCGCCGCGGCACTGGATCAGCGGGCGCCACGGCCGCTCGGTCGACCAGATTCCGCCGGAGCGCCTGGTGGGTCCGGTCGGTGTGCTGGACTGCACGGCCGCGGTCGCCGAGAACCCGGGCTACCTCGTCTCTGTCGCCGACCTGGAGGGCTGGGAGGCGGAGCACGGCCAGATCCAGCCGGGCACGTGGTTCTTCGTCCGCACCGGCTGGAGCTCGCGCGGCGACGATCCAGCACGCTTCCTGAACGACAACGTCTGGCCCGGCCTCACCCTGAAGGCCGCCAAGTGGCTGGCGGCGCATCCGAACGTCTCCGGCCTCGGCGTCGAGGCGATCGGCATCGACGGCCTCGGCGCCGGACCGGATGGGGACGACGCCCAGGACGACCCTGGAGCCTTCGGCCCCGGCCACTACTACCTGCTCGGATCGGACAAGTACGGCCTGACCTCGCTGCGCAATCTCGACGCCCTTCCGGCGACCGGCGCGTGGGTCGTCGTCGCGCCGCTGCCGCTCGTCGGCGGCACCGCCGGTCCGGCTCGGGTGTTCGCGTTCGTCCCGGAAGGCGGTGAGGGGGAGTGAGCGTCCCGCAGGAGACCGCACCACTCGACCTGCTCGTCATCGGCTGCGGAGCGGGCGGGCTGACCGTCGCGGAGGCTTTCCTCGAAGAGGCGGAGCGCGAAGGCCGCTCACCGCGGGTCCTGCTCCTCGAACGGGCACCGCGAACCGAGCGCGGCGGAGCGACCCGATGGTCCTGGGTCAACGTGACCGTCGACAGCGAGGGGGTCGTCGATCCCGGCGTCATCGCGCGCATCCTGACCTCGCATCCCGATGTGGACGAGGACTACTTCCGGGTGATCGAGCGGGAGGGTGCCGCCACCGTGGCGTGGCTCGAGGAGCACGGCGTGCAGATCGCCCACCAGCGTCCGCCGTTCGCGATGGCGAACGACTACGGCGCGATGGTGGGTGGTGGCGCGAGCCTGGTCGAGGCCTTCTGCTCGCTGCTGGAGGCGCGCGACGGCGTGGAGATCCGCTACGACACCGAGGCCCTGCGCCTCACGACCGACGAGGAGGGGCGGGTCGACGGCGCGATCGTGCGCGGTCCGGACGGACTGACCAGTCCGCTGGCGGCGGATGCCGTGGTCCTTGCGACGGGCGGGTTCGAGGGCAGTCTGGAGGCCGTGACCCGCTATGTCGGCCAGCGGGCCGGGCAGATCCGCCACGTCGTCCCGGGACTGCGGTTCAACACGGGCGACGGCCTGCGGATGGCGACCGAGCTCGGCGCGGCGACGGCGGGTCAGTTCGATCGGCTGCACGTGCAGCTCGTCGACGAGCGGACGACCAAGCCCGATGCCGGCATCTTCGGCATCCCCTACGGTGTGATCGTGGACGGCCGCGGCCGGCGATTCGTGGACGAGGGCTCCGCGACGGCCGAGGCGCTCAACGCACCGCTCGCCTGGTCGGTGTGGCGCGACCACGACGCCACCGCCTCCTTCGTGTTCGACGCCCGAGCCGCCCGGATCCCGGGCTGGGAGTTCCTGAACCAGAGCGACATCGAGCCGTACCGGGCCGACACCCTCGCCGAACTCGCGGGGCTGATCGGCGTCGACCCGGCCGCGCTGGAGGAGGAGATCACGCGATTCAACGCCGCGGTCGGCGACGGCGACTTCGATCCCGGGGTGCTCGACGGCAGGCGCACGAACGGGCTGGACATCGACAAGACGAACTGGGCGCTGCCGATCGAGGAGGCCCCGTTCTTCGCGTACCCGCTGGCGACGGCGTCGACGTTCAGCTATGGCGGAATCCGCATCGACCTGCAGGGCCGCGTGGTCACGCCGCGCGGGACCGTCATTCCCGGCCTGTACGGGGCGGGCGTCGTCACCGGTGTCTGGTACGGCGAGTATCCCGGGGCGATGTCGGTGCTGCGCACCGTGACCTTCGCCCGACGGACCGGAGGCGAGATCGCGGCCGCGAGGATGCCCGCGCGCTGAGCGATCGGGTGGTCGGATCCGCCCGTCGGATCCGACCGCGGGGAGCGGATGCCGGCGGCACGGCGCCCGAGGGGGAGGCGCCGGGCCGCCGGACTCGACCCGCCGGACTCAGTTCGCCGGGCCGAGGTCCCGCATCGGCAGCCCGGCCTTGAGGTTGGCGGGCTTGACCTTGCGGCGCTGTCCGTTCACGATGACGACGACGTTCGACATGTTCGGCGCCCGGTCCGCCACGACGTCGTACGACACCACCCTTCCGTCCCGCCATTCGCAGCTCACCCGGTAGCCGCCGCGAGCGCGCAGGCCGGTGAACGAGCCCTTCTCGCCCCAAGCGGCGGGCAGTGCAGGCAGCAGGCGGATGGCGCCCTCGTGGCTCTGCAGCAGCATCTCGGCGATCGCCCCGGTGATGCCGAAGTTCCCGTCCAGCTGGAACGGCGGATGGTTCGCCCACAGGTTGGGCAGCGTGTTGTAGGTGAGCAGCCCGCGCACCATGATGCCGGCGCGCTCCGCATCGCCGAGGCGGGCGAACAGGCCGGCGCGCCAGGGCCAGGTCCAGGAACGGCGGCTGTCGCCCGAGACGGTGCCGGCGGTGAACGGCACGCCCTCCTTCTCGCCGCAGCGCGCCTTCAGCGACACCAGCGCGGCCGCGGCGAGCTCGGTGTCGTCCACGGTGATCTGCCGGCCGGGGTAGACGGCGAACAGGTGCGAGGTGTGCCGATGGATGTCCTTCGGATCGTCGCGGTCGGTCTGCCACTCCTGCAGCTGACCCCAGCTGCCGATCCTGTTCGGCGCGAGCCTGCTCTGCATGTCGGCCACCGTCGCCCGGTAGTCCAGGTCGACGTCGAGTGCCTCTGCGCAGTCGAGGTAGTTCTGGAAGAGGTCCCAGATGATCTGCTGGTCGTACATCACGCCGTCCTCGCGGGGCCCGTGCTCGGGCGACCATCCGTTCGGCGACACCAGCGTGCCGTCCGGGAGCGTCTTGAGGCGGTCCTCCCAGAACTCGCAGATCTCCTTGATCAGCGGGTAGGCGTGGTCGCGCAGGTATCGCTTGTCCTGCGTGAACGCCCAGTGCTCGTAGAGGTGCTGCGCGTACCAGGCGCTGGCGACGGTGTTCCACTCCCAGGAGTTGCCGCCGAAGATGCTCTGCGAGGTGCGCGCCGTCCAGCCCCGCACGTCGCCGAAGGCGTTCCGGGTGGCGACGCGGCTCGGCACGGCGACCTGCTCGATGAACGCCGCAAGCGCCTCGTGGGCCTCCGGCAGGTCGGCGGTCTCGGCGCCCCAGTAGTTCATCTGGATGTTGATGTTGGTGTGGTAGTCGCTGGCCCAGGCCGGCTGGTTGCTGTTGTTCCACAGCCCCTGCAGGTTGGCCGGCAGCCCGCCGGGCTTGGACGAGCTCAGCAGCAGGTAGCGCCCGTAGGCGTACATGGTCTGCTCGAGCGTCGGATCGGACTCGCCGGCGGCATAGCGGGTCAGCCGGCGCTGCGTCGGCAGCGCCAGCACCGCGTCCGCGGTGCGGCCCCAGTCCACCTTCGCTCGTGACATCAGAGCCGACACCTCGGCGACGTGCGCCGAGCGCAGCTCGTCGAAGGAGCGGGCGGATGCCGCGGACAGGGCCTTCTCGATCCCGGGCAGGGGCGCGGCGCCCCGCCATCCCTTCGCGGCATCCATCAGGTAGTCGGTGCGCGCATCGAGCAGCAGGGTGATCGAGGTCGCGCCGGTCACGCGGAGCCCGTCTCCCGCCGCCGCGACCTCGCCGTCCGTGTCGGCGATCTGCAGCACGGCCGCGTGGCTCAGCTGGTTCGCCATCGTGCCCGCGAACGACAGGCGGCGCCTCGCAGCATCCGCTGTCGTCTTCGCCTCCTGCGCCGAGACCATGCCGATGTCGGCGTTCAGCGAGCTGGCGCGATCGGTGGAGTATCTCAGCACGATGACGTCGGCGTCCCGCGAGGCGAACGCCTCGCGCAGCACTGTTCCCGCGGTGGTGGCGAAATGCGTGCTGTACGTGCCGTCGGCGATGTCGAGGGCCCGGCGGTAGTCGACGACCGTGCGGGCCCCGGCCGTGCTGAACGCCCCGGCGGTGAAGGCGATCCCGGCTACCCGGAACGCCGAGGGGCCCGTGAAGAGGATGCGGTACACCGCGTACGCCTTCGTGTTGGAGAACGTGAAGACGCGGGTCTGGCCGCGTTCGGCGAACGTCTCGGCGGTAGCCTGATGCAGAGTCGTCCAGGTGAGGCCGTCGTCGGACCCCGCGACCGTCCAGTCCCGCGGATCGCGCGCGGCGTCGTCGGCCGCGGACGTGAGCGCGTAGCCGGTGAAGGCGCGCTTCGTGGCGGACTCGACCTGCCAGCTGGCCCCCGACCCGACCTCGTCGACCTGCCACACCGTGCGGGCGTCTCCGTCGACGCTGCCCAGCAGCGAATCGGCGTGCCCGCTCGGAGATGAGACGTACCAGCCGTCCCCGCCGGTGAGCGCCACGCCCGCCAGGCCGATCTCGGACAGCTGGAAGTGGCTGACGCCGGCCTTCGGCACGAACACGAAGCGATAGTGCCGGTAGGTCCCCGGGTTCGCCACTGCGTACGTCTTGGTCTGGAACCGGCTCTCGAAGGGAGCTCCGGTCCGCGCGTCCAGCGTCGTCCAGGACGAGCCATCCGCGGAACCCTGGAACGTCCACTGCTGGGGGTCGCGGGCGGGGACGTCGTTCGCGCTGGTCAGGCTGTACGAGGCGACTTCGGCCGGGTCCGCCAGGTCGGCCTGCCAGAGCACCTGTGCGGGCGGGCCGTCGATGCACCATTTGGTGCGGGAGTCGCCGTCGTAACTGCGGTCGACGCCCTCCGAGCCCGAGGTCCGGTAGGGCCCGCCGGGTGACGTCACCGTGGTGGTCCCGCCGAACGAGACGGTCACGGTGCCGAAGTCCCGGTACGAGCCGAAACCGGTCACCGAGGTGTCGTAGGCGCCGTCGCCCTGGCCGGCGAGGGCGTTGTCGTAATCGTTCACGCCTCCCCACATGCTCTGCTCGTTGAACTGCACCACATCGGCGGTGGGGTCGCCGAACAGCTTCGCGCCGAGACGCGCGTTGCCGATGGGCAGTGCCTGCGACTCCCAGTCCTTCGCCGGTGTGCCGTACCAGAGCGCGTACCGGGAGAGCTGCGGCCGGGGGACGGCCCCGGCGGCCGATGCTGCGGAGTGCGGTGCGCCCACGGCGGCTGACGCCGGCCGGGCGGCGAGGAAGGTCGGAGCCAGTGCGGCGAGGGCGGCGAATCCGCCTGCCTGCAGTGCCTGTCGGCGGGAGATCGGAATGTCGAGCACGGATGCCTCCTGAGCGTCATCGATCGGGGAGTGATGCCCGAGGAATGAGGCATCGTGTGGCATTCTTACCCACCGAATGATCGGATGTCTAGGGTGATCGCAGATCGCATCCAGCCCCCGAGCCTGGTCTTCACGCCGCATTCATCCGATGCATGGGGCTCGAGTGCGCGCATCCGCCCCTGGTCAGGAGTGGTTTCGCCAAAGCAAGTGTTTGCGCTCTACAGAGAATTCATCTCTGGCGATTCGTCAACACGTTCTTCGCAGTGATAGCCAGAAGTCCAGGGTTGTTTCCGCAAACATCATCTGCGATCATCGTGACCGAACGCCGATTCGAAGGAGAACCAGGGTGAAGAGAACGCAACGACGCTGGGCGGGGGTGGGCCTGACCTGTGCGGTCGTCGCGGCCGGCCTGTCCGCCTTCAGCACCGCCCCCGCATGGGCGGCGGACGACGGACAGGTGGTGCTGCGCACCGGCGTGCTCGAGGTGCGAGCCTCCAGCGTCTTCCCGCAGGTGGTCCAGTACATCGATCGCGCCAGCGGCGCCGTCATGCGCGGCAATGACAGTGCGCTCACCTCGATCCAGATCAACGGCACCCTGCAGCCGGTCTCGGTGAGCTCCGCCCGGATCGACGGGAGCACGGTCGAGTACGTGCTCACCCCGACCGCCCTCGACGGCGTGCGACTCACGGCGCGCCTGAGCGTGAAGAAGAACGTGGTCACGCTGAAGTTCACCGACATCCAGGATCCCGGCAAGAAGGTCGCGACCCTGCGCATCCCGGGACAGAACCTCGTGACGGTCTCGTCGGCCGACGAGGGATCGGCCGTCGCGGCGGCGAACCTCTCGGTCGACCGTGCCGTCTCGGGCGACACCTTCATCCCGGTCACCGCGCAGACCCCGCTGAACGCCTCGCCGGTGTCGTCGAACACCGTCATCGCGAACACCGGACGGCTCGCGGCGGCCTTCACGACCAACGCCATGTACGACGAGTCCAGCGGCCCCGCCAACAAGGACTCCGGCAACTTCTGGCGCCAGGCCGTCAAGGACGGCGACGACGTCGAGGTCGGCATCTCGAGCGGCCAGTGGCTTTACCGGGCCAAGGGGGCGCCCGAGCCCGAGGAGCTGCCCTGGGTCAAGGTCGCGATCACCCCCGACGCGAACGGCGACGGCACCGTCGACTGGCAGGACGGCGCGATCGCGCTGCGCGACCTCCGCGTGGCGCCGTTCAAGGGTGATCAGACCCCCGACAACGTCGTCACGCACATCCCGTTCAACTTCGCCTCGCAGGCCACGCACCCGTTCCTGCGCACGCTCGACGACGTCAAGCGCATCGCGCTGAACACCGACGGGCTCGGTCAGGTCGCCATGCTGAAGGGCTACACCAGTGAGGGCCACGACTCGGCCAACACGGACTACGGCGACAACTTCAACGAGCGGGCAGGCGGACTGGACGAGCTCAACGACGCCCTCGCGGCCGGCAAGAAGTGGAACGCCTCGTTCGGCGTGCACATCAACGCCACCGAGATCTACCCCGAGGCGAACTCGTTCAGCGACGACATCATGAACCCGAAGTCGCCGGGCTGGAACTGGCTCGACCAGTCGTACTACATCGACCAGCGCTTCGACACGAACTCGGGCCGGCTCGACAAGCGCATCGGCGAGCTGGCGGATGCCACCAACGACAACCTCGACTTCGTCTACGTCGACGTCTACTACCAGTACGGCTGGCTGGCGAAGAAGATCCAGGAGTCCCTGGTCGACCACGGCTTCCGCGTCGGCTCGGAGTGGGCCGACAAGCTGCCCGCCAACAACACCTGGTCGCACTGGGCGAACGACGAGAGCTACGGAGGCTCGACGAACAAGGGCATCAACTCGAAGATCCTGCGCTTCGTGAACAACACCGAGGCCGACGTCTGGAACCCCGACCCGCGACTCGGCACCAGCCACATCGTCGAGTTCGAGGGCTGGACCAACCAGAACGACTTCAACGGGTTCCTGAAGAACGTGTGGACCGCGAACGTTCCGGCCAAGTTCCTGCAGCACCACGAGATCACCCGCTGGACGGACGAGGCGATCGATCTCGAGGACGGCGTCCGGGTCACCGGCACGGATGCGGCGAGCCGGTCGATCACGGTCGACGGCGCCGAGGTGCTGCATGGTGCGAACTACCTGCTGCCGTGGGCCTCGAAGGACGGCGGCGAGGTCGACAAGCTCTACCACTACAACCCTGCGGGCGGCAGCACCACGTGGACCCTCACGAAGGAGTTCGCGGGCAACGCCACCATGCAGCTGTTCTCGCTCGGCGACGGCGGGCGCACCAAGGTCGCCGACGTCCCGGTCGTGGACGGCAAGGTCACGATCGACGCGAAGGCGGGGCAGCCCTACGTGCTGGCCGCGGGCGCCAAGGCCGATGCCGGCAGCAGCCTGCCCAAGAAGGTGCGCTTCGGTGAGAGCACCCCCGTGGTCGACCCCGGCTTCAACGAGACGACGCTCGCCGCCTGGAACCCGGCCGGTGAGGTCACGATCGAGCGCGACGGCCTCGGCCGTCGCTCGGCGAGGATCGGCGCAGGCGAGGCATCCCTCAGCCAGCGCCTCGGCGAGCTGCCCGCGGGCGAATACACCGCCAGCGCGTGGATCGGCATCGACAAGAACAAGACCCGAGACGTGAAGCTCGGCGTCCAGGTGCCCGGCGGCACGGATGCCGGGATCGCGATCGACTCGTCGAACGCGCAGAACTACGTGGCCGCCGACGAGTGGCACGGCACCACCATGCAGCGCCTGAAGGTGCCGTTCACCGTGCCCGCCGACGGGACCCGCCCCACGCTGACGTTCAGCGCCGGTGCCGGCGACGCCGCCGTGCGCATCGACGACGTGCGGATCATCAAGGCGGCCGCCCCGAAGCTCGGTGACGGCGTCATCGCCCGCGAGGACTTCGAGGACGTCGACGCCGGATGGGGGCCGTTCTACAAGGGCGCGGCCGGTGGCAGCACCGACCCGCGCACGCACATCGCCAAGCGCAACGACTACACCCAGAAGGGATGGAACGGCCGCAAGATCGACAACATCCTGAACGGCGAGTACTCCCTCATGGCGCACGACGAGAACTCCGGCATCGTGTACCGCACGTCCGAGTACTCCGTGCCGTTCCAGGCCGGGCACCGCTACCGCGTGTCGTTCGACCACCAGTCCACCAGCGCGGGCGAGTACGCCTGGGTCACGGGGTACGACGCGGCGAACGGTCCCCGGGTCACGCAGCGCACGTCGATCGGCGCGGTGCACGAGACCACGCGTTTCGAGCAGGTCATCGACGCCAGCGCCTGCGGCGACACCTTCGTGGGCCTCGAGCGCACCGGCGGCGGCAGCGCGGACATGATCCTGGACGACTTCCTGGTCGAGGACCTGGGAGCCTACGACGCGATCCCCGCCTGCGCGCAGGTGAGCGGAGAGCTCGGTGCGGACGTGATCCAGCAGGGTGAGGCCACGCCGTTCACGACCACCTTCATCTCGGACGAGGGCGCCCCGATCTCGGATCTCGCCGTGTCGCTTGAGCTGCCCGAGGGCTGGACGGCCGAGGCCGTGACCCCGGCGACGGCGGCGACGCTGCCCGCCAAGGGCACGCTCACCACGAACTGGAACCTGTACGCGCCGGCGGACGCCGACGGCTCGTACGACATCACGGTCAAGGGCGCGTACAGCACCACGGTCGAGCCGATCGGGACGCGGACGGCGACGGGCACGGTGACGGTCAAGACGCTGCCGGCTCCGCCGACGAAGACCGTCTACGCCAGCGACCACGACTGGGTCACCTCCAGCAACGGCTGGGGGCCGGTCGAGCGCGATCTGTCCAACGGCGAGCAGGGTCAGGGCGACGGCACGCCGCTGAAGCTCAACGGGGTCGTCTTCGCGAAGGGTCTCGGTGCGCACGCGCCGAGCAGCGTGAAGTACTTCCTCGGCGGCAACTGCAGCGCCTTCACCGCGAAGGTCGGCGTCGACGACGTGCAGACGTCACGTGGATCGGTCGTGTTCTCGGTGAAGGTCGACGGCAGGACCGTCGTCACCTCGCCGCTGATGAAGCCGACCAGCGAGACGTTCGATCTCACCGCCGACGTGACCGGTGGCCAGTTCGTCGAGCTCGTCGTCGGTGACGGCGGCGACGGCAACGGCAACGACCACGCCGACTGGGCGGACGCCACGTTCACCTGCGCGCCGTGACGGTGGCCCGACGGGGCAGGTGAGTCGTGGGGAGCGGATGCTGCGGATGCAGCATCCGCTCCTTCACGTCACGCGCGCGGCGCGGCGGTGGACGAGCGGATGATGAGCTCCGGATGCAGGTCGGGCACGTCCTCGAGGTCGCGGCCCTCGATGTGCGCGATGAGGCGCGACGCGGCGGCGCGGCCCATGCCTTCGAAGGGCTGCCGCACGGTCGTCAGCGCCGGCGAGGCGAAGGCGGCCAGTGCGATGTCGTCGACGCTGACCACCGAGACGTCCTCGGGGACCCGTCTGCCGGCCTCGTGCAGCGCGCGGATCAGGCCGAAGGCCATCTCGTCGCTGGAGACGAACACGGCGGTGGCATCCGGGATCGCGGCGATGGTGCGCCCGGCGCGATAGCCGGACTCGGGCGTCCAGTCGCCGGGGATCACCGGCGGCGGGGTGATGCCGCGCTCCATGAGCACCTGCTCCCACGTCTCGCGGCGCTGGCGGGATTCGAGCCAGTAGTCGTCGGCGGGCACGTGCCACACGGTGGAGTGCCCGAGGTCGAGCAGATGCTCGACGGCCAGCCGTGCGATCGCGTGCTGGTCGACGATGAGCGGTGCGTCCATGTCGAGCGAGGCGCGCTCGGTGCGTGTCGAGGGGGTGCGCTCCGTGCGCATGCGCATCGCCGGGGAGTTCAGCTCGACCGGCAGGCCGAGCACGATGCCCTCGGCACCCTGCCGCTCCAGCCGGTCGAAGGCCTGCACGAACGCGTCGGTGGAGGCGTGGTCGGGGACGGCCGCCATCGTGACCGTGTAGCCGTTCGCCGCGGCGGCCTGCTCCACGCCGGCCCCGAGCGCGGCGGAGGAGTACCGGTCCGTCGAGACGAGGATCATGCCGAGGATGCGGGTGCGGCCCGAGGCCAGTGACGCGGCGGCGGCATGGATGCGGTAGCCGAGGGTCTCGACCGCCGCGTGCACGCGCCGTGCGGTCTCGGGGCGCACGTTCTGCTGGCCGGAGAGCACGCGCGAGACGGTCTGCGCGCTCACCCCGGCGGCACGTGCGACGTCGAGCTGATTCGGGGCCCGATCGGGGCTCGGGCGTCGTGGTGACATGGAACGATGGTAGCGGCACAACCGCATGATCCTGCGGTAGTTCTCGGGTTCGAATGGGATAGTGTGAACGCAAACATCCGCATCTCGGGAGACGTATGACCAGCTTCGCCGCACCCTCGCTCACCTGGCGCGACGGCCGCCTCTTCCGCGACGGCGAACCGCACCGCATCCTCTCCGGCGCGGTGCACTACTTCCGCATCCACCCCGACCAGTGGGAGGACCGGCTGCGTCGTCTGGCGGCGATGGGCGCGAACACCGTCGACACGTACATCGCGTGGAACTTCCACGAGCGCGTCGAGGGCGAGTTCGACTTCACCGGCTGGCGCGACGTCGCGCGCTTCATCCGCATCGCCGGCGAGGTCGGCCTCGACGTCTACGTCCGCCCCAGCCCGTACATCTGCGCGGAGTGGTCCAACGGCGGCATCCCGTTCTGGCTGTCCGGTCGGGTGCGCGCGCTGCGCTCGTCGGATGCAGGCTTCCTCGCCGCCGCGGATGCCTGGTTCGACGCGCTCATCCCTCAGCTGGAACCGCTGCAGGCCGTGCACGGCGGGCCGATCCGCCTGATCCAGGTGGAGAACGAGTACGGCTCCTACGGCAGCGACCAGGCGTACCTCGCGCACCAGCGCGACGCGCTGGTCTCGCGCGGGATGGTCGAGATGCTCACCACTGCCGACGGCACCACCGCCGACATGGTGCGCAACGGCAGCATCCCGGGAGTGATGGGCACCTTCACCTTCGGCACCGGCGTCCCCCTCGCGCAGGAGCTGCGCCGCGACGATCACCACCTGATGTGCAGCGAGCTGTGGGGCGGCTGGTTCGACCACTGGGGCGAGCAGCACCACGTGCGCTCGGCCGCGAGCATGATCGGCACCGTGCAGGAGCTGCTCGACGCGGGCGGGTCGGTCAGCGTCTACATGGCGCACGGCGGCACGAACTTCGGGCTGTGGGCCGGCGCCAACCACGACGGGGTGATCCAGCCCACCATCACGTCGTACGACTCGGATGCCCCGATCGGCGAGGACGGCTCCCTGAACGACAAGTTCCACGCGCTGCGCGCCGCGTTCGCCCCGGTCCAGGCGGGCGGGCTTCCTGAGCTTCCGGATGCCCCGGAGCATCAGCCCGCCGCATCCGCCCCGCTCGTGCCGACCGCCTCGCTGCTGGAGGTCGTGCGCGCACAGCCGGTCGTCGCGACCGCGCCCCAGCCGCTCACGTACGAGGAGCTGGGCGCGGAGGACGGCCTGGTCGCCTATGAGTCGGATGTCGTGTTCGAGGCCGACACGGTGCTCACGCTGCGTGAGCTGCGCGATCGCGCCACGGTGTTCCTCGACGACGTGCGCCTCGGCACGATCGAGCACGACGGCGAGCAGAGCCTCGCGCTGCCCTCGGCGGGTGGCGCCGGGCGGCTCACGATCGTCGTCGAGAGCCTCGGGCGCATCAACTACGGCCCGCTCACGGGGGAGCGCAAGGGCATCCTCGGCGGCGTGCTGATCGGCCGCCGGTTCCAGCACGGCTGGGAGCACCGGATGCTGCCGCGCGACGTGGTCCCGGGGCGTTCCCTCCCGGTTCCTGAGCGAGCGAAGCGCCCTTCGTCTCGCTTCGCTCGCTCAGGAACCGACGAAGGGCGCGACGGCCTGGCCACGGCATCCCTCACCGTCTCCCGACCGCTCGACGCGTGGATCGCACTGCCCGGCTCCGCGAAGGGCATGGTGTGGCTGAACGGCTTCCTGCTCGGACGGTACTGGGAGCGCGGCCCGCAGGTCACGCTGTACGCCCCCGGGCCGCTGTGGCGTGAGGGCGAGAACGAGATCGTCGTGCTCGAGACCGACCGCCTCGGTGCCGCCGTCGAGATCCGCGAGAGCGCCGACTACGGCCCGCGCGAGGAGTTCGTCGGGTCATGAGCGCCGTACTGCGACCGACCCCCGCACAGCTGGCGTGGCAGCGTGCGGGAGTCGGGATGTTCCTGCACTTCGGGCTGAACACCTTCGCAGGCCTGGAGTGGAGCGACGGCACGCTCGACCCCGCGATCTTCGACCCGACGGATCTGGACGCCGGCCAGTGGGTGGACACGGCGGTGGAGCTCGGCGCGGCGTACGTGGTGCTCACGGCGAAGCACCACGACGGCTTCTGCCTGTGGCCCACCGCGACCACGGACTACTCCGTCGCGTCATCACCCTGGCGGGACGGACGCGGCGACGTGGTGGCGGAGGTCGCCGACGCGTGCCGGCGGCGCGGCATCGGCTTCGGCGTCTACCTGTCGCCATGGGATCGGCATGCGCCGGAGTATCCGGACGCGGCCGCCTACGACGACCTGTACGCCGCTCAGCTGACCGAGCTGAAGACGGGATACGGTGCGCTGACCGAGGTGTGGTTCGACGGCGCCGGATCCGATGGTCGCACCTACGACTGGGCGCGGTACATGCGGGTTGTGCACGAGCACCAGCCCGACGCGATGATCTTCAACATGGGTGAGCCGACCATCCGCTGGGTCGGCAACGAGGACGGCCTCGCGTCCGACCCGGTCGAGTACGTCACCGACCGCATGGCTCTGAACCAGTACGTGACCGGCAGCGATCAGCTGGCCGAGCACGTGTACGCGCCCCCGGAGTGCGACGTGTCGATCCGGCGCGGATGGTTCTGGCATCCGGACGACGCACCCAAGAGCGTCGCGCACCTGATGGCGATCCATCTGCAGTCCGTCGGCCTGGGTGCGAACCTGCTGCTGAATCTGCCGCCGGACATCTCCGGTCGGATCGACGCGGCCGACGTGGATCGGGGCCGCGAGTTCCGTGCCGAGCTCGACCGCCGCTTCGCCCATCCGGTGCACGCGGCTCTGGTCCAGCAGGAGCGCGGATGCTGGATCGCGACGCTTCCGGAATCGATCGAGGTCGGCCAGATCGAGCTGCGCGAAGCCGTCGAGAACGGCCAGCGCATCACCCGGCATGAGGTCGTCGAGGGCGGGCGCGAGCTCGTCGCCGGCGGCACGGTCGGCATCCGCCGCATCCATCGGGTCGCTCCCGCGACGCTGTCGAGTTTCGAGATCCGCACCGACGAGGACGCCGAACTGCTCGCGGTGATCGTCTACCCCGCGGACGCCACCCTGATCACTCCCGAACTGCCCGACGGCTACGAGGCCTCGACCGAGCCGCCTGAGTGAGCCACGCGCCCCGGATCCCCCCGAACTCGCCGGTCTGAGGCGCCCGGCTCGCAGGAATAGGGAATCCTCCCGATGCCCGCCCTCCCCCTTACCGAGGAGTGTAGGGATGCATCGAAAGGGGACATCCCATGAATCTGGACACCTTCGGAACCTACCGGGTCGCCGTGTTCGAGCTCGAGCGCGCGACCGAGCTGGCGGAGCGTCAGCGCATGATCGCGGAGCGCACGGGCGTCGTCGCGAAGGACGGCGTCTGGCGGCGGATGATGCGGCGGCTCGCCGCGCATCGCACCGCGGCCTCGACCGCCGACTGCCCGGCCGGCGCCCGCTGCGCGCTCGCCGACGCCTGACGCGAGGCGCGCGTGACCCTCGCAGCAGGTGCCCCGTCCCCGACCTCCCCCGCCCCGGCCGCGCGGAAGGTCGTCGGGCGAGGCGCACGGCCGGCATCCGCCGCACCGGCCCCCGACGTCGGTGGTGGATGGCACGATGAAGGCATGTCCCTCATCGCCTCGACCGCCGAGATGGTGGGTCGCGACGCCGAGCTCGAACTGCTCGGCGCCGCGCTGCGTCGTGCCATGGCGGGGGAGACCTCCGCCGTGCTGGTCGCGGGCGAGGCCGGCATCGGCAAGTCGCGGCTGCTGCGCGAGTTCCGCGCACGCACGGGCGATGATGCGCTGATGCTCGCCGGATGGTGCCTGGACTACGGGTCCACTCCGGCTCCCTATGGTCCGCTGCCTGCGATCCTGCGCGCCGCGCTGGCGGCTCTCGGCGACGACGCGGCGCAGGCCGCCGGTCCCGGCAGGGATGCACTGCGGGTGCTGCTGCCCGAGCTCGGCCCGGCGCCGGCCGATCGCACCTCGGGCGCCGAGGGTCTGCGCGAGGCGATCGCCAATGTGCTCGAGGCGGCCGCCGCGCGGCATCCGCTCGTCATCGTCGTCGAGGACCTGCACTGGGCCGACGACGCCACCCTCACCGCACTCGCCTTCCTGCTGCGCGCTCTCGCCGGCCACCGCATCCTGTTCGTGTTCACCTGCCGGGTGGACGAGGTGCGCCGCGGCGGCTCGGTGCGCACGTTCCTGGTCGAGGCGGAGCGCGCGCGGCTGCTGGAGCGCATCGAGGTGCAGCGCCTGGACCCGGTCCAGGTGCGCGCTCTCGTCGAGGCGCTGAACGGCCCCACTGACGATGCCGGCTTCGCCCGGCTGCTGGAGCGCTCCGAGGGCGTGCCGTTCTTCATCGAGGAGCTCTCCTGCGAGGCATCCGGCCCCCTGCCCGACTCCCTTCGCGACGTGCTGCTGGTGCGCTTCGACGCCCTCGGCGAGGACGCCAGGCGCGTGGTGCGGGTGATCTCCGCGTCGGATGCCGTGGTCGACCACGATCTGCTGACGGAGCTCGCCGGGCTCGACGACGACCGGCTCGACGCGGGCATCCGTGCCGCCGTCGGCGCAGCGATCCTCGCCGTGCGCAGCGACCGGGGCTACGGCTTCCGGCACGCGCTGCTGCGCGAGGCCGTGCACGACGACCTGCTGCCGGGTGAGCGCTCTCGACTGCACCGCGCCTATGCCGAGGCGCTGGAGCGGCGCGCGGAGCGAGGGGAGTGCGGCCTGGAGGCGGCGCTCGCGTTCCACTGGCATCAGGCGCACGACGCGCGTCGCGCACTCGGCGCGGCCATCGCCGCGGCGGAGCGGGCGCGCGCGAGCTTCGCCTTCTCGAGCGCGGTCCGCTTCGGCGAGCTCGCGCTGGAGCTGTGGGACCAGGTGCCGGATGCCGAGGAGGTCGCCGGCCGGTCGCACCTCGAGCTGCTCAAGGGTCTCGGATCCCTGCTGCGCAACGCAGGACACGACGAGCGGGCGATCGCGGTCGTGAATCTCGCCCTCGACGAGGTCGACGACACCACGCCGCCGATCGTGCGCGTGAAGCTCCTTCGCGACAAGGCGCTGTACGTGCAGAACAGCGGGCGCCCCGGCGCTGCCGGTCTCGTGCGCCAGGCGCTGGCGGCGATGGACGACGGAGTCGACGACGAGCGGCTTCGCGCCGTGCTGCTGAACCTGCTCGCGGGGCGGCTCATGGTCGAGGGGGACCTGGCGGCGGCGGTGGACGCCGGCGAGCAGGCGCTGCGGATCGGGCGCGAAGGCAGCTTCGAGAACGTGATCTCGGTGGCGGCGAACCTGATCGCCAGCAGCCGGCTGCATCTCGGTGAGGTCGACCGGGGGCTGGAGCTGTACGAGCTGTCGTGGGAGCACGCCCGCGACACCGACGCCAAGCTGCGCTACTGGGTCAACCACTCCGACTCGCTGAGCACGCTCGGGCGCTACCGTGAGGCGCTGAGCGCCGCGGAGCGCGGGGTCGAGCACGCCCGCGAACTCGGGCTGGAGCGCTCCAGCGGGTCGATCCTCACCGAGAACATGGTCGAGCCGCTGCTGGAACTGGGTGAGGTCGACCGTGCCGAGGAGCTGCTGTCGAAGGACCTCACGCTGCGCAGCTTCCGCATCTTCCGGGTGTACACCACGGCATCCCGCATCCGGGCACTGGTCTGGCGGGGCCGGATCGACGAGGCGAGCGCCCTGCTCGAGGAGTGGCGTCCGACGTTCCTGGCGGCGGCCGAGGTGGAGCGCCAGGTCTGGTACTCGATCATCGACGTCGAGATGGCGATCGGACTCGCCTCGGGCCGGCTCTCCGACGCCGCGCAGGCCCTCGAGCGGATGCTGGACCACGAGACCCCGCGACTCGCTCACAGCGCGCGGCGGCTGCTGGACGGGGCGCTGATCGTCGCGGGGATGCGCGCGGCCGGCGATGCCGCCAGGGCGAGCGCCCTCGCCGAGCGGATCCGCGAGGCGTGGTCGGAGCACCATGCGTACTTCGAGGACTGGGGCGTGCTGGTCGAGGGGCTGCTGAACGGTGACGCGGTCTCGCTGCGCGAGGCGATCGCGGTGGCGGATCGCATCGACGGGCCCGTGATGTTCCGCTCGGCGCTGCGGCTCGAGCTGGCGCGGGCTCTCGTCGCCGTGCAGGGCGATCGGGGCGAGGCCGCCGCGGCGCTGACCGAGGCGGCGTGCATCGCCGAGCGCACCGGGCATGCCCGGCTGCGGCGGGAGGCGAGGGAGTTCGCGGAGGCCAGCAGGCTGGGCGCCTCGCCGGCCCGGGGCGACGGATCGGAGCTCACCGAGCGGGAGCAGCAGGTGCTCGAGCTGATCGCCGAGGGCCTGAGCAACCGGCAGATCGCCGAGCGACTGTTCATCAGCATCAAGACCGTGAGCGTGCACGTCTCTGCAGTGCTCCGCAAGCTCGGCGCGTCCAGCCGCACCGAGGCCGCGGCCCGCCACCGCGCCTGAGCGCGCTCGAAGAATCTCAGGGCCACGGGAATACCCCCTGGGGGTATTTGGTAGTACTCTGATGGAAGTACCCTGCGGGGGTACTCGAGACACAGAGGAGACGCCATGACCACCACCGAGTTCCAGGTGACCGGAATGACCTGCGGACACTGCGAGATGTCCGTCCGCGAAGAGGTTGCGAAGATCGCCGGTGTCGACAGCATCGACGTGAGCGCCCAGACCGGCCGCCTGGTCGTCAGCTCGGCATCCGCTGTCGACTCCGACGCCGTGATCGCGGCCGTCGACGAGGCCGGCTACCGCGCCGTCGCCGCCTGACGTCCTTCCGAACGACACCTTCAGCCGATCCAGCCCCGACCCGAGGAGCATGACATGACCATCGCAGAGCCGTCCCGCATCGATCTCGAGATCGGCGGAATGACCTGTGCGTCCTGTGCCATGCGCATCGAGAAGAAGCTGAACAGGCTCGACGGTGTGACCGCCACCGTCAACTACGCGACCGAGAAGGCGCAGGTCGTGGTCGACGGGCCGCTCGACCCGACCCTGCTGATCACGGCCGTCGAGAACGCCGGCTACACGGCATCTGTGCCCGTGCCGCCCGCCGATGCGGACGGCGCGGGCACCGAACCGGACGCCGAGGGCCCCGAGCTGCGCGCGCTGCGACACCGCCTGATCGGGTCGGTCGTGCTGAGCGTGCCGGTGATCCTGCTCGCGATGATCCCCGCGCTGCAGTTCACCTACTGGCAGTGGGCGTCGCTGGCGCTCGCCGCACCGGTGATCGTGTGGGCGGCCTGGCCGTTCCACCGGGCCGCGTGGGTGAACCTGCGCCACGGCGCGGCCACCATGGACACACTGATCAGCCTCGGCACCTCGGCCGCGTTCCTGTGGTCGCTGTACGCACTGTTCCTCGGCACCGCCGGGATGCCCGGCATGACGCACGGGTTCTCGTTCGCGCTCGAGCGCACCGACGGAGCAGGGAGCATCTACCTCGAGGTCGCCTCGGGCGTGACGATGTTCGTGCTCGCCGGGCGCTACTTCGAGAAGCGGGCCAAGCGCCAGGCGGGGGCGGCGCTGCGGGCGCTGATGGAGCTCGGGGCGAAGGACGTCGCGGTGCTCCGCCCCTCGCCGGGCTCAGGAACCCAGGTCGAACGCCGCATCCCGATCGCCGAGCTGCGGGTCGGCGACGAGTTCGTCGTCCGTCCCGGCGAGAAGGTCGCGACGGACGGCGTGGTCGTCTCCGGGACGTCGGCGGTGGACCAGTCGATGATCACCGGCGAGTCCGTCCCGGTCGAGGTGTCGGCGGGGGATGCCGTGACCGGCGCCACCGTGAACGCCGGCGGGCGCATCGTCGTGCGAGCCACCCGGGTCGGCGCCGACACGCAGCTGGCCCAGATGGCGCGTCTCGTCGAGGACGCGCAGACCGGCAAGGCCGAGGTGCAGCGCCTGGCAGACCGGATCTCGGGGATCTTCGTGCCCATCGTCATCGGCATCGCCCTGGTGACGCTCGCCGCCTGGCTGCTGCTGGGCTTCCCCGCATCCATGGCCTTCACCGCCGCGGTCGCGGTGCTCATCATCGCCTGCCCGTGTGCTCTGGGCCTGGCGACGCCCACGGCGCTGCTGGTCGGCACGGGTCGCGGCGCGCAGCTGGGCATCCTGATCAAGGGCCCGGAGGTGCTCGAGTCCACCCGCCGCGTCGACACGATCGTCCTCGACAAGACCGGAACGGTCACCGAGGGACGCATGTCCGTCGTCTCCGTCATGCCCGAGCAGGGCACGGTTGCCGCGGAGCTGCTGCGGCTGGCCGGGGCGATCGAGCACGCCAGCGAGCACCCGATCGCCCGGGCGATCGCATCCGCCGCGACCGACGAGGCGGACGCCGAGCTCCCGGCCGTCGAGTCGTTCCAGAATCACGAGGGTCGCGGGGTCACCGGCGTCGTCGAAGGACACGCCATGCTCGTCGGGCGTCTGTCGCTGCTGGAGGACTGGTCCGTGCATCCGTCCGCCGAGCTGCTGTCGGCGAAGGCGGATGCCGAGTCCGCAGGGCAGACCGCGATCCTGGTCGCCTGGGACGGTGCGCCTCGCGGCATGATCGTCGTCGCCGACGAGGTCAAGGCGACCAGCGCCGAGGCGGTCGCGCAGCTGAAGGCGCTCGGGCTGACGCCCGTGCTGCTGACCGGCGACAATCAGGCCGCCGCCCGCCACATCGCCGCACAGGTCGGCATCGACGAGGTGATCGCCGAGGTGCTGCCGGCCGACAAGGTCGCCGTCGTGGCGCGGCTGCAGGCCGAGGGCCGCGTCGTCGCGATGGTCGGCGACGGCGTCAACGACGCCCCCGCCCTCGCTCAGGCCGATCTGGGCATGGCGATGGGCACGGGCACGGATGCGGCGATCCAGGCATCCGACATCACTCTCGTGCGGGGGGACCTGCGCGCGGCATCCGACGCCATCCGCCTCTCGCGCCGCACGCTCGGCACCATCAAGGACAACCTGTTCTGGGCGTTCGCGTACAACACCGCGGCGATCCCGCTCGCGGCGCTGGGCCTGCTGAACCCGATGCTCGCAGGAGCCGCGATGGCCTTCTCGAGCGTGTTCGTCGTGGGCAATAGCCTGCGTCTGCGCTCCTTCCGCTGAACGGCGTCACCGAGAGGACGACGCAGAAGGGGGGCGGGCCGCGATCGCGACCCGCCCCCTTTTCGTGCGCCCGAGCGTCAGAGCGAGTTGAGCATCTTCCGCATCTCGGCGATCTCGGCCGTCTGATCGTCGACCACGCGCTGCGCGAGGTCCAGGGCATCCCGAGCCTTCCCGGCGGCCAGCTCCTTCCGGGCCATCTCGACGGCGCCCTCGTGGTGCATGATCATCTGCTCCAGGAACAGGCGAGACGCGGTGACGCCGTCGGCGTCCTCGAGCGCCGCGAGGTCGTCGGGCGACATCATCCCGCCGCCGTGGTCCATGCCGCCCATGTCGGGGGCCTGCCCCCACCCGGTCAGCCACTCCCGCATGGTGTCGATCTCGGGCTGCTGGGCGCTCTTGATCCGTTCGGCCAGTTCGGCCACCTGCGGGGCGGTGCCGTCCTTCCCGAGCACGATGTCGGACATCTCGACGGCCTGCTGGTGGTGGGCGATCATGTTCATCGCGAAGTCGATGTCGGCCTGGGCTGCGGCGGTGGAGCCGCTGGGGCTGCTCGGCGCGGGTGAGGCGCTCGAGGAGCTGTGATCCATCCCGCTCATGTCGGACGGAGCCGAGCATCCGGCCAGTGTGAGGGCCGTGGCGAGCGTGATGGTGCTGATGGTGAGTGTGCGGATTCGCATCTGAGTCTCCTTGGTATCTGTCGTCTGGGTCGTGGGGATGACGCCGCGGGCGGCGTCCATACCGGACTCAGGTCCGACTGATGCAGAGCGCGATGTGCGAGGGCGGACGGCGAGGCGCCGTCCGGGATGCGGATGCCCTGCTGCGGGCCGCCCAGCGGATGCCGCGCAGCACGCGCTGCACGCGCGAGGGGCGGATCGCGAGCAGCAGTCCCGCGAGCAGGGCGAGCACGCACGTCATGAGCATGCCGGGGTGCGAGGGTTCGGGCTGTGCCGCGGACGAGAGGCCCGGCGCGGTGGATCGGGGCTCGCCGTGCGCCGCCGCACTCAGGGTCGAGCCGTGGGCGGAGTCGTCGGACTCGATGGTGTGGGAGACGAGGCCCGGACCGTGCCCCACCGGGTCGGCGCTGAAGGTGTGCATCCCGAGCAGGCCGAGGATCACGCCCAGCGCGATCGCCAGCAGCAGGGGCATGCCGGTGCTGCGCTGCATGTTCCACCGCCCCTTCTCGACATCTTCGGAGTCCTTGTCGGGAATACCCCCTGGGGGTATCTTGGTTGGAAGACATCAGAAGCCGGTACCCCCGGCACCGGATGCCGAGGAGGCCCCGATGGACCCGCACAACCACGCAGAGCATATGCGTCGCACCCCCGTTCGGGAGGAGAACTCCGCGATGGGGGAAGCCTCCCAGCACGAGAGTCCTGCCATGTCGGAGAACCTCTCCGGTCATGGTGCGCACGCGGGGCACGCGGGCCATGGTGCGCACGCGGAGCACGACGCGCACGCGGGCCACGGCGACCACGCAGCTCACGCAGAGCACAGCGACCACGCAGCTCACGCAGGCCACGGCGACCACTCCGGGCACGGGGGACACGCAGGCCACGGCGACCATGTCGGCCAGTTCCGCCGGCTCTTCTGGATCAACCTGCTGATCGCCGTCCCCGTGGTCGCCTCGAGCGGCATGTTCGCGATGATCCTCGGCTACGAGGTCCCCGGCTGGGCTCGCTGGATCGCCCCGATCCTCGGCACGGTCATGTACGTCTGGGGCGGGCGGCCGTTCCTCACCGGCGCGGTCTCCGAGCTCAGGTCGCGCAAGCCCGGCATGATGCTGCTGATCGGCCTGGCGATCACCGTGGCATTCCTCGCCTCGTGGGGAGCGAGCCTGGGCATCCTGCACCATGAGCTCGAGTTCTGGTGGGAGCTCGCCCTGCTGATCGTGATCATGCTGCTCGGGCACTGGCTGGAGATGCGCTCGCTCGCGCAGACCACCTCGGCCCTCGACTCCCTCGCAGCCCTGCTGCCCGACGAGGCCGAGCGGGTGGACGGCGACGACATCACCGTCGTGAGCCCGGCCGACCTGCGCGTGGGCGACATCGTGCGGGTGCGCCCGGGCGGCAGCATCCCGGCCGACGGGGTGATCGTGGACGGTCGCGCCGACATGGACGAGTCCATGCTCACCGGCGAGTCCCGCACAGTCAGCCGCACCACCGGCGACCCCGTCACGGCAGGCACGGTCGCGACCGATTCCGGGCTGCGCGTCGAGGTGACCGCCACCGGCGACGACACCGCACTCGCCGGGATCCGCAAGCTCGTCGCCGACGCGCAGGCATCCAGTTCCCGCGCCCAGCGGCTGGCCGACCGGGCCGCCGCCTGGCTGTTCTGGTTCGCGCTGGGTGCCGCCGTGATCACCGCGCTGGTCTGGACGTTCGTCGGACTGCCGGACGAGGCCGTCATCCGCACCATCACGGTGCTCGTGATCGCCTGCCCCCACGCGCTGGGCCTGGCGATCCCGCTGGTCGTCTCGATCGCGACCGAGCGCGCAGCGCGCGCCGGAGTGCTCGTGAAGGACCGTCTCGCGCTGGAGACCATGCGCGACATCGATGCCGTGCTGTTCGACAAGACCGGCACGCTCACCAAGGGCGAGCCCACCGTGACGGGCGTCGCTCCGGTCGAGGGATGGTCGGACGACGACGTGCTGGCGCTCGCCGCCGCCGCGGAGGCCGACAGCGAGCATCCGCTGGCCAGGGCGATCGTGCGCGCGGCATCCGCCCTGACCGTCGCCGGCGCGACCGGCTTCACGTCCTCGCCCGCCGTCGGCGTCACCGCCACGGTCGACGGGCACGAGATCCGCGTCGGCGGACCCCGGCTGCTGGAGGAGGTCGGTGCCGAGGAGGTGCCGGATGCCGCCGGCTGGCGCACCGAGGGCGCGATCATCCTGCATGTCGTGCGCGACGGGCGGGTGATCGGCGGGCTGAGGCTCGCGGACGAGATCCGCGCCGAGTCGCGCGAGGCGGTGGCCGCGCTCCGTCGGCGGGGCGTCGAGGTGGTCATGATCACCGGTGATGCCGAGGCCGTGGCGCGCTCGGTCGCCGGGGAACTGGGCATCGAGCGGGTGTTCGCGGGCGTGCGGCCCGAGGACAAGTCCGCCAAGGTCGCCGAGCTGCAGCGCGAGGGCAAGAAGGTCGCGATGGTCGGCGACGGCGTCAACGACGCCCCGGCGCTCGCGCAGGCCGACGTCGGCATCGCGATCGGTGCAGGCACGGACGTGGCGATCGCCTCGGCCGGGGTCATCCTGGCATCCGACGACCCGCGCTCGGTGGTCTCGGTGATCGAGCTGTCGCAGGCGAGCTACCGCAAGATGAAGCAGAACCTGTGGTGGGCCGCCGGCTACAACCTGATGTCGGTGCCGCTCGCGGCCGGCGTGCTCGCTCCGATCGGGTTCGTGCTGCCGATGTCGGTCGGCGCCGTGCTGATGAGCCTGTCCACGATCGTCGTGGCGCTCAACGCCCAGGCGCTGCGCCGCCTCGACCTGCGCCCCGAACGGGTCGTCGCCCGCTGACGCGGCGGCTCGGCCTGGTCCAGGTATCGACTTCTGCCGGAACCCCGTTCCCGGGTATCAGCTTCTGCCGTTATTCAGGGCGGAGATTCGACCGATCTTGATACCTGGACAGTGATTCCGTCCACCCGTCGGCCTGTCGCAGAGCCGGCCGGCCTGCCGCGGGCTGTGGTCGTCAGCGGCGGCCCGGCCACTCCTCGGCGAGCAGCCCGTAGTTCATGCCGTCCATCCACTCGCCCGAGCGGTGCAGTGCGGTCTTCCGGCTGAACTCCTCGCGGCGCATGCCGAGGCGCTCCATCAGCCGCCACGACGGCTCGTTGGCCGCGAAGCACCCGGCGTGCACGCGGCGCAGCCCGAGCGTTCCGAAGCAGAGGCCGATCACCGCGCGGACTGCTTCGGAGGCGTACCCGCGCCCGGCGTATGCAGGCGCGAGCACCCAGCCGAGCTCCGCCTCGGTGCCCGCCGCCTGCTCGGCGACCTCGGCCTGCGCCCACGCGTCTCCCACCTTGACCATCAGGTCGCCGATGATCGCGGGTGCGCCGCCGGTGGCATCCGCGAGTTCGATCACGAACGTGATCGCGCGTCGCCCGGGATCGGAGTACGTCTCGCCGAACGCCTCTCGGGTGTCCGGCGCGCGACCGAGCCACCTGTTCACCTCGGGAAGCCGGCGGAACTCCCAGACCGCGTCGAGGTCCGCGTCCTCCAGCGGCCGGATCCGCAGCCGCTCCGTCAGGATCGGCCAGTCGACACTGCTGAGTGAAGCCATTCCGTCAGCGTAGCGCCGGCCCTCTGCCGACCCGACCGCTCCGGGTCGCACTTCGTCGCGCCATTCGAGCACACGAGACCTTCGGGTCGCATTTCGTCACGCTCTGCGGCGCCCAGAACGGGACGAACTGCGACGTGAACCGGGGCGGGATGCCGAGAACGGGACGAACCGCGACCTGGCCGGTGGCCGGATGCCGGTGGGCGGATGCCGGGAGCGGATGCTGGACCCGGATGCGGCGGCTCCGCCTCAGGGCAGCTGCCCGGCGGCGCGCGCCAGCCGCACGGCCTCGACCCGGTTCGCCGCGCCGAGCTTGCGGGATGCCGTGCGCAGGTAGCTTTTCACGGTCTCGGCGCCGAGGTTCAGGCGCGTGCCGACCTCGCTGTTGCCGCAGCCCATGGCGACCAGGGCCAGCACGTCCACCTCGCGCGCCGAAAGCCGCGCCCCCGAGGACGAGCGCGGATGGGTCATGCGCTCGAGGATCGCGTCCAGCCGCGCCCGGATGCCGGCATCCTCGACGTCCTGCGCCAGCTCGCGCAGCTCGGCGAACGCGACGCGCACGTCCTCCCACTCGCGATCGGGGGCCGAGCGCTCGCCCGCGCGCATCCTCTCCGCAGTATCCGCCACCTCCGCGCGCTGCGCCAGCGCCTCCTCCACGGCCAGGTCGTAGCCGAACCCGTCGGCCACGCGCTTCATCGCCGCGGACGCCTCGGGAGTGAGCGTCGCGGCATCCCGCGTGGCCCCGTAGATCACCCCGCGCACATCGCCCTTCACGATCACCGGGAAGGCGCTGACGGTGCGCATCCGCTCGGCCGCCACGGCGGCGTCGTAGGTGTGCGTGATGTGGCCGTCGCTGAGGTAGTCGCGCACCGTCGCCGCACGAGCGGATGCCATCACCAGCCCGCCCAGGCCGTGACCGGTGCGGATCACCAGGCCGTTCAGCCGATCGGTGCGACCGCCGAGCGTGTGCGAGATGGCGAAGTGGTTGGCGCGCGGGCGCGCGATGCCGCCGAACACGATGTCCAGCTCGCTGCGGTCGCGCAGCGCGTGGAATGAGGATCCGAACAACGGCATCCTGCACCTCCTGCCGGGCGGTGCCACGGTGCCGCCGCCCGCCATAGAACCTACACCGCCGCCGGAGCTCAGCGCCCGGCCCCCTTCGTCTCGTCGCTGCGCTCCTCGTTCAGGAGCAGCAGCTGCACCGCCATCTCCCGCATCTCGACCTTGCGCACCTTGCCGGTGATCGTGATGGGGAACGCGTCGACCAGGTGCACGTACTTCGGGATCTTGAAGTGCGCCAGTTTCCCGGTCGCGAACGTCCGCACGTCCTCGGCCGTCAGCGCGGAAGCGCCGGGTCGAAGCACGATCCAGGCCATCAGCTCCTCGCCGTACTGCTCGTCGGGCACGCCGATCACCTGCACGTCCTGCACGTCGGGGTGCGAGTACAGGAACTCCTCGATCTCGCGCGGGTAGATGTTCTCTCCGCCGCGGATCACCATGTCCTTGATGCGGCCGACGACCTGCAGGCGACCGTCGGCGTCCATGGTCGCCATGTCGCCGGTGTGCATCCAACGTCCTGCGTCGATGGCCTCGGCGGTCTTCGCCGGCTCGTTCCAGTAGCCGAGCATCACCGAGTAGCCGCGCGTGCACAGCTCCCCCGGGACGCCCAGAGGCACCACCTGGCCGTCCTCGTCGATGATCTTCACCTCGACGTGCGGCATCACCTGCCCGACGGTCTGCGTGCGGGCGGCGACGTCGTCGTCCATCTTCGTCATGGTCGACACCGGTGAGGTCTCGGTCATCCCGTAGCAGATGGCCACCTCGCTCATGCCCATCTCGTTCATGGTGCGCTCCATGATCTCCACCGGGCACGGCGAGCCGGCCATGATCCCGGTGCGCAGCGACGACAGGTCGAACTCCGTGAACCGCGGGTGTGACAGCTCGGCGATGAACATGGTCGGCACGCCGTACAGCGACGTGATGCGCTCGTCCTGCACGACCTGCAGCGTGATCTCGGGGTCGAAGCCCGGCGCCGGCAGCACCGCGGCGGCGCCGTGCGAGTGCGCCCCGAGGATGCCCATCACCATGCCGAAGCAGTGGTACAGCGGCACCGGCAGCGCCACGCGGTCCTGCTCGGTGTACGCGATGCCCTCGCCCACGAAGAAACCGTTGTTGAGGATGTTGTGGTGCGTCAGCGTCGCGCCCTTCGGGAACCCGGTGGTGCCCGACGTGTACTGGATGTTGATCGGGTCGTCGAAGGCCAGGGCATCCGTGTCCTGGAATTCCGGCGCGGCATCGATCAGCCGAGCCCAGCGGTCGGTGCCGATGAACAGCGTCTTCTCATAGCCGATCTCGGCGAGCATCTCGGCGTACTTCGAGGTGCGGTACTCGACCGCGCTGACGATCAGCGCCATCTCGGACTGCTCGATCACGTACTTCACCTCGTGGGTGCGATACGCGGGGTTGACGTTCACCAGGATGGCGCCGATCAGCGCGGTGGCGTACTGCGTCAGCACCCATTCGGCGCAGTTCGGCGCCCAGATGCCGACCCGGTCGCCCTTGCGGATGCCGAGCCCGCGCAGCGCGGAGGCCAGGCGCTCGCTGTCGTGCAGCAGCTGCGTGAAGGTCCACCGGCGACCGGACGCCGAGTCGACCAGGGCCTCGCGCTCGCCGAAGCGGGCCGTCGTTTCGCGCAGCATCCCGCCGATGGTCTGGCCGAGAAGCGGGGTCGTGCTGGTTCCGGATGCATAGGAAGCGCCGTTGCTCATCGCATCAGGATGCTCCCCGGCCGGCGACCCGGCCACCCCCGTACGGGGGTGATCAGCGCACCAGCCGGTAGCCCATCCCCTGCTCGGTGAGCAGGTGCACCGGATGCGCGGGATCCGCCTCGAGCTTCTTGCGCAGCTGCGACATGTACAGCCGCAGGTAGCCGGTGTCGGCGACCTGATCCGATCCCCACAGCTCGCGCAGCAGCTCCTGCCGGGTGACGAGCGCCTCTGGATGCCGGGCGAGGTGCTCCAGCATCCGCCATTCCGTCGGCGTCAGGTGCACGCGCGTGCCGGCGCGGGTGACCGACTTGACGGACAGGTCGACGACCACGTCGCCGAACGCGACGGTCGCCTCGCCGGACTCGGCCGCGGCGCGGCGGGACAGCGCGCGCAGCCGGGCGAGCAGCTCGTCGATCTGGAACGGCTTGGTCACGTAGTCGTCTGCGCCGGCATCCAGCGCCTCCACCTTGTCGGCTGATCCGGTGCGACCCGAGACGACGATGATCGGGATGGCGGTCCATCCGCGCAGCGCCTGGATCACCTGCACCCCGTCGAGGTGCGGCATCCCCAGGTCCAGCAGCACGATGTCGGGGTGGGTCTGCGCGGCCGCGGCGATGGCGCCGGGCCCGTCGACGGCGGCGACCACCTCGTACCCGTGCGCGGCGAGTGTGATCCGCAGCGCACGCACCATCTGCGGGTCGTCGTCGGCGACCAGCAGCTTCACGAGACGACCTCGGCGTCGGATGCCGCGACCGGCAGGGCGATGACCATCGTCAGCCCTCCTCCCGGCGTGTCCTCGGGGGTCAGCGTACCGCCCATGCCCTCGGTGAATCCGCGGGAGAGCGCCAGGCCCAGGCCGAGCCCGATCGTGTTGTCGGAGTCACCCAGCCGCTGGAACGGGGCGAACATGCTCTCCTGCCGGTCGGCGGCGACACCGGGGCCGCGATCGACGATGCGGATCTCGGCGACCGCACCCAGCCGGCTGGTGGTCACCAGCATCCGCGTCCCCTCGGGGGAGTGCCGGCGCGCGTTCGCGATCACGTTCACCAGCACGCGCTGCAGCAGCACCGGGTCGGCGAGCAGAGGCGGCAGGTCGGGGTCGAGGTTCAGATCGATCTCCGACGGCCCCGAGCCCAGTTCGTCGATCGCGGAGAGCACGGCATCGGCGGCATCGACGGGGCTGAGCGAGACGGCCAGCACGCCCGCCTCGACGCGACTGACGTCGAGCAGGTCGGTGACCAGACGTGTCAGCACGGACAGGCTCTCGTCCGCGGTGGCGAGCAGCTCGCCGCGGTCGGCCTCGCTGAGCCGCCCGGCGCCGCGCAGCCCGCCGATCGCGGCCATCGCGGCGGCCAGCGGGCGACGCAGATCGTGGCTGATCGCCGAGAGCAGCGCCGCTCGCACCTGATCGGTGGCGGCCAGAACCTCGGCGTGGCGGGCTGCCGCCGTCAGCTCGGTGTGCTCGATCGCCGCGGCCAGCTGGGCCACGATCGCGTCCAGCAGCCGGCGAGCCGGCGCATCGAGCTCGTCGCCGTGGAGCTCCAGCGTCGCCCGCGGTCCGCCCTGCTGCTCTCCGACCGGCACGAGCAACGGCTCCCGGTCCGGCAGCGGCTCGCCGTCCGTGGCGAGCACGGACCCGTCCGGTGCGATCAGCCGCACCCCGCTCAGCCCGAACGCCTCGCGGGCCCGGCTCACCAGCGCCAGCGGAGCGCTCTCCCCACGCACCACGCTGCCGGCGACGGTGGCCAGCAGCTCCGCCTCTGCCGACGCCCGCCGCGCCGCACGGGCCCGCCGCGCGGCCTGATCGACGACGATGCTGACCAGAACGGCGATGATCACGTACAGCACGAGCGCCAGCGCGTGCAGGGGCTCGGCGATGGTGATCGTGAACAGCGGCACCACGAACAGGTAGTCCAGGGTCAGGCCCGAGAGCACAGCCGCGAACAGTGCGGGTCTCAGCCCGCCGATCAGGGCGACGATCACCACCAGCAGCTGGTAGGCCAGCACGTCGGAGGTGATCGACTCCTCCGTCCGCAGCGAGAAAAGCAGCCACGACAGCAGCGGTCCGCCGACGAGGGCGACCACCCAGCCGAGCACCTGGCGGCGCCACCCCAGCGCGCCGCCCGAGACGCGGGGCAGCGTGAGCCGGCCCCCGGCCGCGGAGTGGCTGACGATGTGCACGTCGATGTCGCCGGAGCTGCGGATGATGCCGGCGCCGATCCCCGGCCCGGTGAGCGCGGCGGAGAGCCGGCTGCGTCTGCTCACCCCGATCACCAGCTGCGTCGCGTCGACGGACTGCGCGAATTCGACCAGGGTGGCCGGGATGTCATCGCCGACCACCTGATGGAAGCTCCCGCCCAGGGAGGCGACGAGCTGCTGCTGCGCGCTGAGCGCGCCGGGGGTCACCGTGCGCAGGCCGTCCTGCGCCGACACGTGCACGGCCATCAGCTCGCCGCCCGCCGAGCGCGCCGCGATCCGGGCCCCGCGCCGGATCAGCGTCTCGCCCTCCGGCCCGCCGGTGAGAGCCACGACCACGCGCTCCCTGGTCTGCCAGGCAGAGTCGATGCCGTGCGCCTCGCGGTAGCTGCGCAGCGCACTGTCGACCTCGTCGGCCAGCCACAGCAGCGCCAGTTCGCGCAGCGCCGTGAGGTTGCCCAGCCGGAAGTAGTTCGAGAGCGCGGCATCCACCCGTTCCGCCGGATACACCTGGCCGGCCGAGAGTCGGTCGCGCAGCGACTGCGGGGCCAGATCCACGACCTCGATGTCGTCGGCGGCGCGCACCACGGCATCCGGCACGGTCTCCTGCTGCGCCACCCCGGTGATCTTCTCGACCACGTCGTTCAGCGACTCGATGTGCTGCACGTTCACGGTCGTCAGCACGTCGATGCCCGCATCCAGCAGCTCCTCCACGTCCTGCCAGCGCTTGGCGTTGCGGGAGCCGGGGGCGTTGGTGTGCGCGAGCTCGTCGATCAGCGCCACCTCGGGCGCGCGCGCCAGCACGGCGTCGACGTCGAGGTCGGTCAGCTCGACGTCGCGATGGCGGATGCTGCGCCGGGGCACGGTCTCCAGGCCCGCCACCTGCCCCGCGGTCGCGGAGCGGCCATGGGTCTCGACGACCCCGATAACGACGTCGCGGCCGGCTGCGGCGAGCTGGTGCGCCTCGGCGAGCATCTCGTAGGTCTTGCCGACACCGGGCGCTGCACCCAGCAGCACCCGCAGCCGCCCGCGTGCCATCAGCCCTCCTCGCCGCTCGAGAGCCGGTCGAGGGCGAGGTTCAGCTCCAGCACGTTCACGCGCGGCTCGCCCAGGAATCCGAGGTCCCGTCCTTGGATCCTAGACTCCACGAGCGCGTGCACGGCGGCGTCGGACAGTCCGCGCGCGTCGGCGACGCGTCGCACCTGCAGCAGCGCGTACTCCGGGCTGATCTGCGGGTCCAGGCCCGAGGCGGATGCCGTGAGAGCATCCGGCGGGATCAGCGACGGGTCGACGCCCTCGAACGCGGCGATCGCGGCCCGCCGCTGCCGGATCTGCGCCAGCAGGTCGGGGTTGGAGGGGCCGAGGTTGCTGCCGCCGGACGCCATCGCGTCATAGCCGTCCTGGCCGGATGCCGAGGGCCGGGACTGGAAGTACTGCGGCAGCGGAGTGCCGTCCTCGGCGGTGAAGGCCTGCCCGATCAGAGAGCTGCCCACGGCCTTCCCGTCCGCGGTCAGCATCGAGCCGTTCGCCTGGGCGGGGAACGCGAGCTGCCCGATCCCGGTCACGGCGAGGGGATACAGGATGCCGAGCAGGGCGGTGAACACGAGCACGGCGCGCACGGCGACGAGCGCGGTGCGACCGGTGGTGCGGAGATTCGACATGGGGGTCCTTTCCGAGCCCGGTCAGAAGCCGGGGATGAGGCTCACGACGAGGTCGATGAGCTTGATGCCGATGAACGGGGCGATCACGCCGCCCAGGCCGTAGATCAGCAGGTTGCGCTGCAGCATCCGCGCCGCGCCGGCCGGACGATAGGTCACGCCGCGCAGCGCGAGCGGGATGAGGAACACGATCACGATCGCGTTGAAGACGATGGCGCTGAGCACGGCGGATGCCGGGGAGTGCAGCTGCATGACGTTCAGCACGCCCAGACCCGGGAACGCCGTCATGAACATGGCCGGGATGATCGCGAAGTACTTGGCGATGTCGTTCGCGAGCGAGAACGTGGTGAGCGCACCGCGGGTGATGAGCAGCTGCTTGCCGATGCGCACGATGTCGATCAGCTTGGTCGGGTCGGAGTCGAGGTCGACCATGTTGCCGGCCTCCTTCGCCGCCGAGGTGCCGGTGTTCATCGCCACGCCCACGTCGGCCTGCGCCAGCGCGGGGGCGTCGTTGGTGCCGTCGCCGGTCATCGCGACCATCCGGCCGCCCTCCTGCTCGCGGCGGATCAGGGCGAGCTTGTCCTCGGGGGTCGCCTCCGCGAGGAAGTCGTCGACTCCGGCCTCCTTCGCGATCGCCGCCGCGGTGAGGGGGTTGTCGCCGGTGATCATCACGGTGCGGATGCCCATCGCGCGCAGTTCGTCGAACCGCTCGCGCAGGCCGTCCTTGACGATGTCCTTCAGGTGGACGACGCCGAGGATCCTGGCCGCGGGGGCCGCCGGGTCCGTCGAGGGGCCGGACGCCGCGACCACGAGAGGCGTGCCGCCGGACGCCGCGATCTCATCGGCGTACCGGGCGGCCTCGGCGGAGGCATCCGCGGCATCCGCTCCCTGCGAATCCAGCCAGGCGCGGATGGCGGAGCCGGCGCCCTTGCGGATGACCGTGCCGTCGGGGAGGTCGATCCCGCTCATCCGGGTCTGCGCCGTGAACGGCACCGACACCGCGCCCTCCGGCGAGGTGACCCGGATGCCGCGGGCGGCCGCCAGTTCCACGATGGACGCGCCCTCGGGCGTCGGGTCGGCGAGCGACGACAGCGCGGCCGCGCGCAGCAGCTCGGCCGCGTCCGTGCCCGCGACGGGGCGCACGTCATCCGCGCGGCGGTTGCCGTACGTGATCGTGCCGGTCTTGTCGAGCAGCAGGGTGGACACGTCTCCGGCGGCCTCGACCGCGCGTCCCGACATCGCCAGCACGTTGCGCTGCACCAGCCGGTCCATGCCGGCGATGCCGATGGCGCTGAGCAGGGCGCCGATCGTGGTCGGGATCAGGCACACGAGCAGCGCGATCAGCACGGGGATGCCGACTGGCGAGGCGACGTAGCCGGCGAGCGGGTTCAGCGCCAGCACCACCACGAGGAACACGATCGACAGGCTCGCGAGCAGGATGTTCAGCGCGATCTCGTTGGGCGTGCGCTGCCGGTTCGCGCCCTCGACGAGCGCGATCATCCGGTCGACGAACGTCTCGCCCGGTTTCGAGGTGATGCGCACCACGATCCGGTCGGAGAGCACCCGGGTGCCGCCGGTGACGGCGCTGCGGTCGCCACCGGACTCGCGGATGACGGGCGCGCTCTCGCCCGTGATCGCCGACTCGTCGACGGTCGCGATGCCGGCCACGATGTCGCCGTCTCCGGGGATCGGCTCGCCGGCCGCGACGATCACGACGTCGCCGAGGCGCAGTTCGGACGAGGCGACGTCCTCGGTGGAGGCGTGCTCGGCCAGCGGATCGGCGGGGTCGTACGCCGTCACGCGCCGAGCCGTGGTGGTGGTCCGGGTGCGACGCAGGCTCGCGGCCTGCGCCTTGCCCCGTCCCTCGGCCACGGACTCGGCGAGGTTGGCGAACAGCACGGTCAGCCACAGCCAGACGGCGATCGCCCAGGTGAAGCCCGCCGGGATGCCGGGCGTCGGCGCCTGCAGGAAGGGCTCCGCGATCGCCAGTGCGGTGGTGAAGGCGGCGCCCGCCCAGACCAGCAGGATCACGGGGTTGCGCAGAAGCCGCGCGGGGTTGAGCCGGCCCAGCGCACCGGGGACGGCGGCGACCAGCTGGCGCCAGCCGAACGCGCGCGGGGGCGCGGCGGGCGCATCGTGATGATGCGCTTCGTCGGGGTGGTGGACGGGGGTGTCGGTGAGGGTCATGTCAGACCAGTCCTTCGGCGAGCGGCCCGAGCGTGAGCACGGGGAAGTAGGTGAGGGCGGTGATGATGATCGCCACCGCCAGGAGGAGCCCGATGAACAGCGGGCGGTGCGTGGGAAGGGTGCCGGTGGTGGCCGGCACGCTCTGCTGCTGCGCGAGGGCGCCGGCGAGGGCGAGCACGAGCACGATCGGCAGGAAGCGTCCCAGCAGCATCACGACGCCCAGCGACGTGTTCAGCCACGGCGTGTTCGCGCCCAGACCCGCGAAAGCCGAGCCGTTGTTGTTCGCGGCCGAGGTGAAGGCGTACAGCACCTCGCTCAGTCCGTGCGCGCCCGGATTCAGGATGCTGGTCCTCACCACGTCCTCGCGGATGCCGGGGATCGCGAAGCTCAGCGCCGCGCCGCCCAGCACGAGCATCGGGACGACCAGGATGTACAGGCTCGCCAGGGTCATCTCCCGCTGTCCGATCCGCTTGCCCAGGTACTCGGGGGTGCGCCCCACCAGCAGACCGCCGACGAACACAGCGATCACGGCCAGCACGAGCATCCCGTAGAGTCCCGAACCGACGCCGCCGGGGGCGACCTCGCCGAGCATCATGTTCAGGAGTGGCATCATGCCGCCGAGCGGCGTGTACGAGTCGTGCATCGAGTCCACGGCGCCCGTCGACGTGAGCGTCGACGCGCTGCCGAACAGCGCGGAGCCGAGGATGCCGAAGCGCTGCTCCTTGCCCTCCATCGCCGCGCCCGCCAGCTGCGGGGCCGCGCCTCCGCCCGCGGACTCGAGCACCGACAGCAGCGTCGTCGAGGCGAGGAACAGCACGCCCATCACCGACGCGATCGCGTAGCCCTGGCGGTCGTCGCCGATGATCCGCCCGAAGGTGCGCGGCAGCGCGAACGGGATGGCGAGGAGCAGCAGGATCTCGAACAGGTTGGTCCACGGCGTCGGGTTCTCGAACGGGTGGGCTGAGTTCGCGTTGAAGAATCCGCCGCCGTTGGTGCCGAGCAGCTTGATGACCTCCTGCGAGGCGGTCGGTCCGCCCGGGATGCGCTGGATGCCGCCGGCCAGCGTGTGCACCTCGGTGACTCCGGTCAGGTTCTGGACCACGCCACCGGCGATCAGCGCGACCGCGCCGAGCACGGCGATCGGCAGCAGCAGCCGGACGGCGCCGCGGGTGGTGTCCACCCAGAAGTTGCCGATCGTGCCCGACCCGCGGCGCGCGAAGCCGCGCACCAGGGCGATCGCGACGGCGATGCCCACCGCCGCGGAGAGGAAGTTCTGCACGGCCAGACCCGCCGCCTGCACGATGAAGCCCACGGTCTGCTCCGGGGAGTACGACTGCCAGTTCGTGTTGGCCACGAACGAGGCCGCCGTGTTGAACGCCAGGCCCGGTGGCACGGGAGGCAGCCCGAGCGAGTACGGCAGCAGCGACTGCATCCGCTGCAGCAGGTACACCGCCAGCATCCCGCCGGCCGAGAACAGCAGCAGCCCGCGGGCGTAGGCGCGCCAGGTCTGCTCCGACTCGGGGTCGACGCCGAACAGCCGGTACAGCCCGCGCTCGACGCGCAGGTGCCGGGGGCTGGTGTAGACGAGCGCCATGGCATCGCCCAGCGGGCGGTACAGCAGCACCAGGATGAGCACCAGCGTGGCACCCTGCAGGATGCCGGCCCAGAGGTCGTTCATCAGAACCTCCCCGGGCGCACGAGGGCGACGAGCAGATAGCCGATGGCCGCGACGGCGAGGACCGCCGCGGCGATGCCGAAGGCGGTCATCCCCTGCTCCTCTCCACCCGTCGCTTCGCGCCGGGCGGAGCCTCGGGAGCAGGGGGCCCGGACTCCACCCCCTTGGCGATCAGGCCGATGAGGACGAAGACCAGCGCGGTGAGCGCGAGGTAGATGAGATCGAGCACGTTCCGATCCCACTCCGATCAGCGGGGGCCGGACGCGATCCTCACGGAATCCCTACGGCGCCGCCGCGGATCCATGCGCCGTGCTCACGGTCGGGTCGGCTCAGCCCTTGTCCGGGGGACCGGCGGGCCGGTGCACGCGGCGTTCGCCGTTCTGCTGGTCGCCGCCGTACAGGGCGAACGGCCGGCCGGCGCGCTCCTGGCCCGGAAGCGGCCGCGAACGGCGCCCGTAGATGAGCTCGGAGGAGTCGAGCAGCCACGGGACGAGCGTGATCGAGACGCCGTGCACGAGCATCAGCTGGTTGGCCATCCGGCGGGAGCGCCGGTTGTGCAGCACTTTCTCCCACCAGTGGCCCACGATGTACTGCGGCAGGTAGACCGTGACCACTGCGGGACCGTGCTTCTCGCGGTACTTGCGGATGTACTGCTCGACCGGCTGCGCGAAGGTGCGGTACGGGGAGTCCACGATCACCAGCGGCACCGGGATCTTGTAGTCCTGCCACTGCCGCTGCAGCACCTGGCCGTCCTCGGGCGTGAGGGCGACGTGCAGCGCGATCGTCTTCTCGTGGCGTGCGGCGATCGCGTAGTCCAGTGCCTTGATGACCGGCTTCTGCATCCGGTTCACCAGCACGATCGCGACGTCGCCGCGCGACCCGAAGTGGGTCGTGTCCTCGATCGCGATCTCCTTCTCGACATCGCGGTAGTACCGCTTGACGCCCAGCATCAGCAGAGCGAGCACGGGGATGGCGAAGAACACCATCCAGGCGCCGTGGGTGAACTTCGTGATGGTCACGATGATGAGCACGCTCACCGTCATCACGGCACCGAGGGAGTTGATGGACAGGCTGACGATGGCCGAGCGCCGCTCCGCGGCCACCTCGCTCAGGGGCCGGTGATGCGTCTCGCGCAGCACGCGCCTCCAGTGCCGCACCATGCCGATCTGACCCAGCGAGAATGACACGAACACGCCGATGATGTACAGCTGGATGAGGTTGGTGAGGTTCGCCTGGAACACCACCAGTACGACGACCGCGGCCAGGCCCAGCAGGATCATGCCGTTGGAGAACACCAGCCGGTCGCCGCGGGTGTTCAGCGCCTTCGGGGCGTAGCCCTCGCGCGCCAGCACCGAGCCCAGCAGCGGGAAGCCGTTGAACGCCGTGTTGGCGGCCAGCAGCAGCACGCACGCGGTGGCGGCCTGGATGATGAAGAACGGGATGCTGCCGGCGCCGAACGTCGCCGAAGCGACCTGCGCCATCAGGCTCGGCTGCGGGTTGGAGCAGTCGAAGCCGACCAGGTCGCAGGCGTTCTCGGCGTACTTGACGCCCGAGATCAGCGCCAGCGCGGTGAGGCCGGAGAACAGCAGGGCGGCGATCGACCCCATCATCGCCAGGGTGGTCTTGGCGTTCCGGATCTTCGGGACGCGGAACGCCGGCACGCCGTTCGACACGGCCTCCACGCCCGTGAGGGCGGAGCATCCGCTCGAGAACGCACGCAGGATCAGCAGCACCATCGCCGCCTGGCTGAGGCTCTCGGCCTGCACGGTGTACGCCGCGCTCGCCGCCACGGGGGCGTCGCCGAGCAGCATCCGCACCAGTCCGGTTCCGATCATCACGATCACCGAGCCGATGAACACGTACGTCGGGATCGCGAAGACGGTGGATGCCTCGCGCACGCCGCGCAGGTTGACGATGACGATCAGGATCACGAAGCCGACCGCCAGCTCCACGCGCCACGGGTTCAGACCGGGCACCGCCGAGATGATGTTGTCGACGCCGGAGGCGATCGACACGGAGACGGTGAGGACGTAGTCGACGAGCAGCGCGGCTGCGACGATCACCGACGGCACCTCGCCGAGGTTCTTCTGCGTCACCTCGAAGTCGCCGCCGCCGGAGGGGTACGCCTTGATGATCTGGCGGTAGCTGAGCACGACCACGATCAGCAGCAGCACGACGGCCGCCGCGACCCACGGGCTGAGCGTCAGGAACGCCGTCCCGCCGATCAGCATGATCATCAGCATCTCCTGCGGCCCGTAGGCCACCGAGCTCAGCGCGTCGGACGCGAAGATCGGCAGGGCCATGCGCTTCGGGAGCAGCTGGTCGTTGACCTGCTCGGTCGTCAGCGGGTCGCCGAGAAGGATGCGTTTGGCGAGTTGCGGGGCATCCGTGTTCTCGCGTGCGTCGTGTGCCACGACGGGCGAGATTACGCCTGCGCGGGCGGCGGTGCAACACGGCGCCCGTAGACTTTATTCCGATGAGCCAGCAGGTGATGTCCGGAGCGATCGCGATCGGCATCGGCATACTGGTCGGGATCGGCCTCTTCGTGCCGTTCGTGGCCATCAGCTACCGCCGTCGCGGGCGTCTGAGTCCGGTGCGACTGCTGATGTGGCTGGCCGTACTCATCTACTTCTGGGCGATCTGGACGTACACGCTGCTGCCGCTTCCCGAGCCTTCGTCCATCCGGTGCGTCGGGGCGATCACCGACCCCATGTCGGTGGTGCGGGACGTGCAGCAGGCGCTCGCCGCGCCGGGCAACCCGCTCACGCATCCGGGCATCCTGCAGCTCGCGTTCAACGTGCTGCTGTTCGTGCCGCTGGGCTTCTTCCTGCGGGTGCTGGGCGGACGCGGGATCGTCACGGCCCTGCTCGTGGGCCTGGGCCTGTCGCTGTTCATCGAGACGACGCAGCTGACCGGGGTATGGGGCGTGTATCCGTGCGCGTACCGGTTCTTCGACGTCGGCGACCTGATGACCAACACGACGGGCGCCCTGGTCGGCTCGGCGTTCGGGCTCGTCGTGCCCCGGGCGCACCGTGGTCTGTCCCGTGCGGCGGATGCCGGGATGCCGCGCCCCGTCACCCGTGGGCGCCGTGCCCTGGCGATGATCTGCGACGGACTCGGCTTCTTCCTGGTCTCGGCGACGCTCGGCGTGGGGATGCAGCTGTTCCTGGAGTACGTGGTGCGCGATCGTGCGGCGGTGCTGGACGGGACCCTGTCGGAGCTGGTCGGCACGGGCGGTGCGGGGGCGTTCTGGCTCGCGACCATCCTGATGACCGGTCGCTCGGTCGGAGACCTCGCCGTGGAGCTGCGCTATGACGGAGCGCGGATGCCCCAGCCGGTCGCGCGTCTGCTGCGCTGGGTCGGCGGGGTGGCCGGGCTGTCGACGATCGGGTTGATCGGCGGGATCGTGGCGCCCCTGACGAGCCTCGCGATGCTCGTCGCGTGCATGATGTTCTTCTTCACCCGTCAGGGCCGCGGACTGCCGGGCATCCTCTCCGGTCAGCAGCTGACCGACGCCCGCTCCCCGCGCTGACATCCCGAGCCCCCTCGCCGTTCGTCGAGAGCACGGGATCTCGCCGAGTGCACGAGAAGTTCACGTGAAGAACCCGTGCAGTCGGGGAGATGTCGTGCAGTCGCGGCGATCGGCGTGGTCGGCGCGGTCGGATGCGGGCGGGTCAGGAGGCCTCGGCGCGGCCGCGGCGCCAGTAACCCATGAACGCGATCGAGTGACGGTCGATGCCGAGGTCCCGCACCAGGTGGCGACGCAGCGCTGTGATCGTGCCGGCTTCGCCGGCCAGCCAGGCGTACTCGCCGCCCGACGCCGCCTCGGGAACCTCCCAGAGGATCTCGTCGGATGCCTCGGGCCTGTCGTCCTCGTCGAGTCCGCGGACCGGCTCCGCGCCGGGAGCGGATGCCGGTGATGCGCTGCGCCGCCGTCCCCAGGCGTGCACGGCTGCGCTCAGCCGCACGCCGTGCGCGGTCGACCCGCGGCCCAGCCAGCTCACCCGAACCCCGTCCGGGGCGGCCAGGGGGAGGGCATCCGCTTCGGACGGCACCTCGATGCACACCTCGCCGGTGATGTGTGCGGGCAGCGATTCGACGATGGAGCAGATCGCGGGCATGGCGGTCTCGTCGCCGGCGATCAGCACGGAGGTCGCGTCTCCCGGCTTCCATTCGATGCCCCCGCCCTTCTCGTCGGAGCGCGAGTCCGGTCCGACGACGAACAGCGGATCGCCGACCTGTGCACCGGTCGCCCAGGCGGATGCCGGGCCCTCGGTGCCGTGCAGCACGAAGTCGACATCGATCTCGCGGTCGGCGGGACGCGGGGAGCGGATCGTGTAGGTGCGGATCGGATTGCGCTCCTCATCGGGGAGTTCGCGCCAGGGCCGGTACCACTCGGTCATGCTCTGGGTCTCGTCGAACTGGCCGACATCGGTGATCGTGCCGTCTGCGAAGGGGATGATCAGCTTGATGCGCTGATCCAGGCCGTCAGTGCCGAAATGCGCCAGGTCGTCGCCGGTCAGGGTGATGCGCGCGAAGCTCGGTGTCAGCTTCTCGATGCGGGCGACGGTGGTGCGGAAGGTCCGGTATGGGTGGTGGCTCACCACTTCAGCATAGGTTAGGCTCTCCTAACGTGACCAATCCGAAGGAAGCATCCGAGGCCCGCACGGACGAGCTGCACGGCGAATCGCTCGCCCTCAGCTACGGCCGCAACCGGGTGGTGCACGAGGTGTCGCTGCACCTGCGCCCCGGTGTCGTCACCGCTTTGATCGGCCCCAACGGCAGCGGCAAGTCCACGGCGCTGCGCGCCCTCGCCCGGCTGCACAGGGTCGACGAGGGGATCGTCCGCGTGGTCGACGAGCGGGGTGAGCGGGACGCGGCGGCGCTCTCGGCCAGGGAGTTCGCCCGCACGGTCGCGATGCTCTCGCAGTCCCGCCCGCACCCCTCCGGACTCGAGGTGCGTGACGTCGTCGCCTACGGCCGGCATCCGCATCGCCGGAGGTTCGCGGGCATGACCGACGCCGACCGTGATGCCGTCGCGCAGGCCCTCGAGCTCACCGGTCTCGACCACATGGCGCAGCGCGCCGTCGACGAGCTCTCCGGCGGGGAGCTGCAGCGCGTCTGGCTCGCCACCGCTCTCGCGCAGGACACCGGCATCCTGCTGCTGGACGAGCCCACCAACCATCTCGACCTGCGCTATCAGGTCGAGACCCTCGACCTGATCTGCGACCTGGCCGACCGCGGCACCGCCGTGGGTGTGGTGCTGCACGACCTGAGCCATGCGGCATCCGTGGCCGACGAGGTCGTGCTCATGCACCGCGGCCGTGTGCACGCCTCGGGACTCCCGCACGACGTGTTCACATCCGAGAACCTCACCGAGGTGTACGGACTGCCCATCGACGCCGACCACGACCCGCGCACCGGACGGGTGCGCGTCACGCCGCGCGGCAGGCATCACGACCGCGCCCGCCGCGGCCTCGCCGCGCTCTCGGCCTGATTTCCCGCCGCGGCCTCGCCGCGCACCCTCCCCATACCCGATTCCCCGACCCCGACCCCGACATCCCGGAGCCATCCTGATGAACAAGCCCCTCGCCGCCCTCGCCACGCTCGGCGCCCTGACCCTCGCGCTCACCGCCTGCGGCACCACCACGGCGGCCCCCGCACCGACCGACGCGAAGACCTCCACGGCGAGCGGCGTCGGCTGCGCCGACGACAGCACCTCCACGTCCACCAAGCCGGTCGAGCTGACCGACGCACTGGGCCGCACCGTCAAGCTGGACAAGCCGGCCGCGAAGGTCGCCGTGCTCGAATGGCAGCAGATCGAGGACGTGCTCTCGCTGTGCCTCACGCCCGTCGCGGTCGCCGACGCCGACGGCTACCGCACCTGGGACACCGCCGAGGAGCTGCCAAAGGACGTCAAGAGCGTCGGCACCCGTCAGGAGCCCAACCTCGACGCGCTGTTCGCCACCGAGCCCGACCTCGTGATCGTCGAGGCGGGCACCCGGGACGACGCGATCATCACGCAACTGGAGAAGTACGGCGTCCCGGTGCTCAGCACCACCGGCGCCGATGCGAAGGACCCGATCAAGCAGATGCTCGCGACCTTCGACCTGATCGCGCAGGCGACTGGCCGCACCGAGCGCGCCGACGTCGTGAAGGACGAGTTCGAGAAGAAGCTCGCCGAGGGCGAGAAGGCCGTCGCGGGCGCCTCCCTGGAGGGCGCGCCCTTCGTGTTCTTCGACGGCTGGGTCGACGGCGGCAACGTGTCCCTGCGGCCGTTCGGACAGGGCTCGCTGATCGGCGAGCTCGGCGAGCGGCTCGGACTCGAGAACGCCTGGACCGGCGAGGTCGACCCGGCCTACGGTCTGGGCCAGACCGACATCGAGGGCATGACCACGATCGGCGACGCCATGCTGCTGCACACCGGAACCGCCGACCCCGACTCGGAGAGCTTCATCGACGCGGCGGCCAAGAACCCCGCCTGGGCCTCGATCCCCGCCGTGAAGGACGGCCGCATCCACGCGTTCCCCGCGGGCATCTGGACCTTCGGCGGACCGCGCTCGGCCGAGCAGATCGTCGACGCGTACGTCGCCGTCATCACCAAGTGACGTGTTCCACTCCGGGGGCCGACACGCCAGATCACGGACGTTCTCGCTGGAATCGTCCGGAAAGTGGCGTGTCGGCCCCCGATCTGTGTCGGGAGCATCCGGGCCATGCGGAAGGTGAGACGGGTCGATGAGCAGTAGGGATGCGATCGTCGCGGAGCTGCCGGCGACGGATGCCGGGGGCGTGACGCCCCGGCGCGGGGCGCTCCCCGCGGCGGGGGTGCTCCTCGTGCTGCTCGTCGTTCTGGTCGCGGTGTCGCTGTGGCATCTCACGCAGGGCACGAGCGGGGCCGTGCTCGCGGATGCCGATGTGCTGTTCGGCTCGCGGATGCCGCGGCTGGCGGCGGGAATCGCTGTGGGGGCCGCCCTCGGGGTCGCAGGGCTCCTGATGCAGTCGCTCGCGCGCAACCCGCTGGCCTCACCGGACACGCTCGGCGTGACCGCCGGCTCGTACTTCGCGGTCACCGCGGTGACCGCGTTCGGGGTGAGCATCCCGTTCTGGGCATCCGGCATCGTCGCCTTCGCCGGCGGGCTCGCCGCCGCCGGCATCGTGCTCGGCCTGGCGGGCGGCGCCGCATCGTCGACCACCCGTCTGGTGCTCGCGGGGTCCGCGCTCGCCATGGCCCTGCAGGCCGGCACGTCGACGCTGCTGGTGCTGTTCGAGGAGGAGACCAAGGGGCTGTTCGCGTGGGGGAGCGGCAGCCTGTCCCAGCTGGGCATCCAGGCCTTCCTGCGTGCGGCACCGGTGATCGTGGTCGCCATCGCGCTGGCGCTGGTGCTGACGCGGCGCCTGGACGTGCTCGCGCTCGGCGACGACACGGCCTCCTCCCTGGGCGTCCCGATCCGCTCCACGCGGGTGATGGGCATCCTGCTCTCCGTGCTGCTGACCGCAGCCGCGGTCACGCTGGCCGGCCCCATCGGCTTCGTCGGCCTCTGCGCGCCCGTGCTCGCCCGGCTGCTGTCCCGGGTGTTCCCCCTGCTCACCAAGCACCTGCTGCTCATCCCGGCGACCGGATTCATCGGCGCGATCGTCGTGATCGGCGCCGATGCCGTGCTCCGCGCGATCATCGGCGCCGAGGGCGCGATCGCTGTGCCCACCGGCGTCGCGACCACCCTCCTCGGCGCGATCGTGCTGATCGCGATGGCCCGCCGCCTGCGCGACGCCGGCCCCACGCGCCGCCCGCCCAGCATCCGCTTCGGGGTGCGCAGCACCCGCCGCTTCGCCGTCGTGCTCGCCGTCGGGGTCGCGCTGCTCGCCGCCGTGATCCTGATCGGGATGCTGGTGGGCGCCACGCCGCTGCTCACAGGGGACATCCTGCTGTGGATGCAGCACCAGGCGCCGCCTCTGGTCTCGTTCGCCCTCGACGAGCGCTCGCCGCGGGTGATCGCCGCCGTGGTCGCCGGCGCGGCTCTCGCGCTGGCCGGCACCATCACGCAGGCCGTCAGCCGCAACCCGCTCGCCGAGCCGGGGCTGCTCGGAATCACCGGCGGTGCAGGACTGGGGGCCGTGCTCGTGGTCACCAGCGTCGCGGCCTCCACCTTCGGCATGATCGCCGCCGCGATCGCCGGCGCGCTGCTCGCCTTCCTGCTCGTGTACGCGCTGTCGTGGCGGGGCGGCCTCAGCGCGGACAGGTTCATCCTCATCGGCATCGGCGTCTCCTACGGAGCGACGGCGCTGACCACGTTCGTGCTGCTGCGCTCCAACCCATGGGACACCCCGAAGATCTACACGTGGCTGTCCGGCACCACCTACGGGCGGCTGTGGGAGCAGGTGATCCCGCTGGCGATCGTCCTGGCCGTCGCGCTGCCGTTCGTGATCGCCCAGCGTCGCGAGCTCGACATCGTGGCGATGGACGAGGACACTCCCCGGCTGGTCGGCGTGCGACTCGAACGCGCTCGCCTCGGACTGCTGGGTGCGGCAGCCCTGCTGGCGGCGCTCAGCGTCTCGGCGGTCGGCGTGGTCGGCTTCGTGGGTCTGGTCGCACCGCACGCCGCCCGCGCTCTGGTGGGGGCGAAGCACAGTCGCGTGATCCCGGTGTCGGTCGTGCTCGGTGCAGTGCTCGTGGGCACGGCGGATGCCATCGGGCGCACCGTGCTCGCGCCGGCGCAGCTGCCCGCCGGACTGGTCGTGGCGCTGATCGGCGCTCCGTACTTCGTCTGGCTGCTCTGGCGCTCACGCGACGCGTAGGACCGGCTCAGCGCGGATCGGCTCCTTCGATCCGCATAGGGTGCTCACAGCATCCCCTTGTCGTCCTCCTGCATCCCTCATGGGTCGGGCCGCTTGTCTCGGAACGTGGGCGGCCCGCCCGACGAGAGGACGAGATCATGAGCACCGAGACCACCGACCCGCGCTGGCTGGACGAGAACGGCTACGAGATCGACGAGGACCATCGCGGACTCGTCTACGACATCCGCACCCTGATCGACCGCCGTCGGATGCTGGGCATCTTCGGCGGCATCGCGGCGACGACGCTGCTCGCGGCCTGCGCGCCGACCACGTCCGCGTCCACCGGGTCGGACGGTCCGTCCGGCGCTGCGCCGCAGGGCGGGCCGGGTGGCGCTCCGGCGGCCGCCGACAACAGCGACCTGCTCGAGGGCGAGGTCCCGAACGAGACCGCCGGGCCCTATCCCGGCGACGGGTCCAACGGCGTGAACGTGCTCGACGACTCCGGCATCGTGCGCGGCGACATCCGCTCCAGCTTCGGCTCCTCGACGACCACGGCGAAGGGCGTGCCGCTCGAGATCGTGCTGACCGTCCGCGACGCGGCCACAGGGAAGGCGATGACCGGTGCAGGCGTGTACCTCTGGCACTGCGACCGTGACGGGAACTACTCGCTCTACTCGGACGCCGCGAAGGACGAGAACTATCTGCGCGGCGTGCAGGAGACCGACGACACCGGCACCGTGCGCTTCACGTCGATCTATCCCGCCTGCTACTCGGGCCGGTGGCCGCACATCCACTTCGAGGTCTACCAGGACGTGGCCACCGCCGTCGCCACCGGGCCGATCGTGAAGACCTCGCAGATCGCGCTCCCGGAGGAGACCAACGCGAAGGTATACGCCACGACCGGCTACGAGAAGAGCGTGAGCAACGCCGCGCGGGTCACGCTGAAGAGCGACAACGTGTTCGGCGACGACGGCGGCGTCCTGCAGGTCGCGACCATGACCGGCAGCATCGGGAAGGGCTACACGGCGGCGCTGTCGATCGCGGTCTGATCGGGGAGACCGCGCGGAAATGCGATTACCGCGCATTCTCAGCAATCTCCTAGAATGTCGGGGGCGTCGGAGGGCGGCGCCGCACACGACCCGCGTTCTGCGGGCTGAGGGGGGAATCTCATTCTCATGACTGCAATCGCAACCCGCGCGCGTCTGACGGTGGTCGCCGTCATCGCGGGCCTGATGATGATCATCGGGGCCGCAGCGCCCGCGATGGCCGACACCACGGATGACCTGACCAAGGTCGATGCTGCGCTGAGCACCGCCGCCGAGGAGTTCGGCGCGGTCTACTCCGACCAGTCCGCACCGCTCGAGGACATCGCCACCGCCTCGAAGAAGTTCCAGGCAGCCGCCGAGACCGCCAAGAGCGAATTCACCAAGGTCGCGCAGAAGGCCGACAGCGGCAGCGCCGCGTTCGCCAAGGAGTTCGCTGGGGAGGCGGGCGACATGGCCGCCGCCGCCGGCGCGCTCGCCGACGCGATCAGCGCGCAGGACCAGAGCGCCGCGCAGCAGGCCGACACCGACCTCGGTGCCGCGGTCGACGCTTACAGCGCGACGGTCGACAAGTACAACGAGTACCTGAAGAACCAGCCCACCTCGAACCCCACGCTCATGGTGTGGCTGATCCTGCTCATCGTCGCCATCGTCATCCTGGTGCTCGCGCTGGTCTTCGCGCTGCTCACCCGCAAGCAGCAGGGTCTGCTGGAGCCGAAGGTCGACAAGAAGGGCAAGGTCTCCCAGTCGTCGCTGAAGAAGATGCGCTGGATGGTCGTGCTGTGGGCCGCCGTGTTCGTGGTCGGCGCCGCGATCCCGTTCTTCCAGGTGCTGTTCGCCAAGCCCGACGCCAACGGCGAGTTCCGCTACACGGTGTTCTGGTACCCGCTCGCGGCAGGTGTCATCCTCACCGTGGTCAGCGTGATCCAGTACTTCGTCGCCGCCTCCAAGGTGAAGAAGCAGGGTTCCGCCGCGGCCTACGACGCGAACGACCCGTCGACGCACGGCGCCCTCGCGCAGAGCCTCAACTACCAGCCGGTTCCGCCGGTGGACGGTGCGGCTCCGCAGTACGCTCCGGTCGCCCCGCAGGCGGATGCCGCCGCGCAGGGCGCCCCGGTTCCGCCGGCCGCTCCGGTCGCCGAGGCTCCGGTCGCTCCTGAGGCTCCCTCGGCCCCCGCCGAGGCGGCTCCGGCTGCTCCTGAGGCTCCCGCCGACCCGGCTGCGCCGAAGGCCTGACGCACTGCTCCGGATGCCGGGGACGCCGCTGACGCGGCATCCCCGGCATCCGTCGTCTCCGGCAGCATCCAGCCCATTCCGAACCGCACGGCGTAACGTCGGAAGCATGAGCACGGTGCCTGTCGACGATGCCGCGATCGCCCAGGCGAAGCAGCTGCGGGATCAGTTCCAGCGCTTCCTCCGCGAGTACGAGTTCGGCATGCGCGAGGTCGAGACGAAGATCTCGATCCTGCGCGACGAGTTCACCCATATGCACGCCTACAACCCGATCGAGCACGTCTCGAGCCGGCTGAAGTCACCGGACGGCATCGTCGAGAAGGTGGCCCGCAAGGGCATCGATCCCGACTTCGACGTCATCCGCCGGGAGATCACCGACATCGCCGGCGTGCGGGTGACCTGCAGCTTCGTCACAGACGTGTACCGCCTGTTCGAGCTGTTCACCCGCCAGGACGACATCACCGTGCTGATGGTGAAGGACTACATCGCCGAGCCCAAGCCCAACGGATACCGCAGCCTGCACGCCATCGTCGAGGTGCCCGTCTTCCTGTCCACGGGGGCCATCCCCGTGCCCGTCGAAGTGCAGTTCCGCACCATCGCGATGGACTTCTGGGCGAGCCTGGAGCACAAGATCCACTACAAGTTCGACGGACGAGTGCCCGCCCACCTGGTGCAGAGCCTCACCGAGGCCGCGGATGCCGCCGGCGAGCTCGACCTGCGCATGGAGCGCCTGCACCGTGAGGCGCTCGAGATCAATCACCGCGTGATCGAGGCCTGACGCCGCCTCAGCCGAGGAACTCCCGCGCTGCGGTCACCAGGGCCTTCACGCCCACCTCGATGGTCGGGTGGATCACCGGGGCGAAGAACGGCGAGTGGTTGGTCGGGATGTCGTGGTCGACCGAGCCGTTCTGCAGGGCCGCCGCGAAGGCGGCCGGATCCACGCCGCCCCAGAACCAGAACACCAGCGGCACTCCGGCATCCCGTGCGAACCAGGACACGTCCTCGCTGCCGGTGATCAGGCCGGTGTCGATCACGGCCTGCTCGCCGAACGCCGCCTGGAACGCCGCGGTCGCCCGCGCCGTGGCATCCGCGTCGTTGATCGTCGCCGGAAGCGTGTGCAGCGTCGAGATCTCGGGGTCGCGCTCGGCGCCGGATGCCGCGGCCTCGGCGCGGATCACGCGCTCGACCTTCTTCAGCACCTTCTCACGGGCCGCATCGTCGGGGTAGCGCAGGCTGAGCTCCAGCGTGGCCTCCGCCGGGATGATGTTGTTCTTCGTGCCGGCGTGCACGGCGCCCACGGTGACGACCGCCATCCCCGTCGGGTCGACCTCGCGCGAGACGATCGTCTGCAGGCGCATGATCGTCGCGGCCGCCATCACGACCGGGTCGATCGTGGAATCCGGCCGCGAGCCGTGCCCGCCCTGGCCGTGAAGCACGACGTGCAGACCGTCGGATGCTGACATCTGCGGACCGGGGCGCAGGCCGACCGCGCCCGCCGGCAGCGGCCCGACGTGCTGGCCGAGCACGATGTCCGGCTTCGGGAACCGGTCCAGTGCGCCGTCGTCGAGCATCGCTCGCGCACCGGCGCCCAGCTCCTCTGCTGGCTGGATCACGACGACCAGCGTGCCCTGCCACTGATCCCGCTCCGAGACCAGCTGCTCGACCGCGCCGATCATGGCGGTCACGTGCATGTCGTGGCCGCAGGCGTGCATCACCCCGACCTCGTTGCCGTCGGGATCGACGCCCGTCGCCTTCGAGGCGTAGGGAAGGCCGGTCTCCTCGGTGACCGGCAGGGCGTCCATGTCGGCACGGGCCCAGACGGTAGGACCGTCGCCGTTGGCGAGCACGCCCACGATGCCCGTTCCTCCGACGCCCTCGTGCACCTCCAGTCCGAGGTCGCGCAGTTGGCCGGCGGCGATGCCGGCCGTGCGGGTCTCCTGAAACGAGAGCTCAGGGTGCTGATGCAGGTCGATGTACAGCGCTTCGAGGTCGATGCTCATGACGCTGAGCCTAGCCATCCGTGCCGTTCGGCAGCACTGCTCCCCGCCGGTGCCCCGCAGGGGGCGGCAGGTCCGCGTGGTACGGTTGCATGTCCTCCGATCCGGAGGCCCCGGTGATCTCTCACCTCGGCGACCGTCACCATCGCCCCTCTCCATTTCGCACGCGGACACGCGCGTGCGACCGCAACGTTCATCCGCTCCCATCCGGGAGGCGCGATCCGCGTCCCACGGCATTCCGCCGGGACGCACCCGGCCGTCACGGCGGCCGTTTCAACAGGAAGAAGAAAGCACATGGCCACTGGCACTGTGAAATGGTTCAACTCGGAGAAGGGGTTCGGCTTCATCGCGCCGGACGACGGCTCCGCCGACCTCTTCGCGCACTTCTCGGCGATCGCTTCGTCGGGCTACAAGGAACTCACCGAGAACCAGAAGGTGGAGTTCGAGGCTGAGCGCGGCCCCAAGGGCATGCAGGCGATGAACATCCGCCCGCTCTGACCCGAGCATCACGAACCGGCCCGCGAGATCTCGCGGGCCGGTTCTGCTTCTCCGGTGCGTTTCGGCCGGGATCGACGCGGGCTCGCTGCGGCGCCCCTACGGCTCCGTTCGGCGGTCAGCCGATCCTCTCGATCAGCGTCTGCACGGTGTCGCCGTAGTTCATCCGGATGACGGGAAGCCTGAGCTTGTCCGTGCCGGGCGTCACGAAGCCCCACGCGGTGGTGCGGCCGAAGGTGAACCCCGCCCTGGTCACGCCCTCCTCGGCGGTCTCGTTCACGTGCCCGTACGGGTACGCGACGACCTCCTTCACGCCGAGGATCTGCGCCGAGCGCTCCAGATCGGCGGCGATCTGATCAGCCGTCCAGTTCACCATCCGCCCCTTGCCGTTCGCGCCGGCCTCGTGCATGTCGTCGGTGTGCGAGCGCTGCAGCACGTAGGGCGAGGGCGGACCGTCGTGGCGGAACTTCGTGATGACGAACGAGGTGGTCAGGACGCGGTGCTGGGTGACGACGGGGACGGCCAGCTCCAGCCAGGTGTGATCGGCGTCGTCGTCCGTGACGATCACCGAGCGCGGCGGCAGGTACAGGGCTCCGTCGATGAACGCGTCGAGCTCATCCCAGGTGGGCAGGTAGAACCGCGTCTGCTCGATGTGGGCCATCTGCGCCTCGAAGTCACCGATGTACGCGTAGTTGCCGCGCAGCCAGCCCTTCTCGCCCTCGGGCCTGGTCGTGAACTGGTGGTACATCAGGATCGGCACGCGCGTGTGCGCGGCGGCGACCTGCTCGGGCGTGGCCCATCCGGCGTACAGGGTCTGCCGCCGATCGGCGCAGCTCGCGAGCCGCGCGCCGTTGACGCGGGCGGTGGCCGTCAGGGCGCCGGCATCCGACTCCGTCGCATACCAGCCCCCGAAGACCGCGCCTTCTCGTCTGGGGATCGGCAGCCCGGTGTACAGCGCGCCCTGGGTCTGCAGCATCGGAGGCAGTGCGATGCCGGGGCCGCGGAAGTCGACCGCGCAGGCGAGCGGGTCGGCGGTGGTCGCCAGCAGCTGCTCGACGGGCGTGAGCGGCGTCGGACTCGGGGTGGGGGAGGCGGATGCCGTGGGCTCCGGCTCCGCCGGAGGGGCGCTCGAGAGGAGCCCGGGCATGACGGACAGCCCGACCACGCCCGTGCCGATGGCCACCGCCGTGCCGATCACCGCGACGAGCATCCCCCGTCGGCGTCCCCAGAACCCCACGGGACGAGCATAGGGCCGCTGGGGCATGCCCTCCCGCCGTGCCGGTGCCGAACTCTGGAAGGATGGATCGGTGACGAAGGATGAGACCCGCCCCGCCGGATTCGGCGCCCTGCTCTGGCTGGCGATGGCGACGTTCTCGATGGGCATCGACGGCTACGTGCTGGCGGGGCTCCTCCCGCAGATCGCGAAGGACCTCGACGTCTCCGAGCCCGCCGCCGGACAGCTCGTCGCGGTGTTCGCACTCACCGCCGCGCTGGCGGGTCCCGTGCTCAGCGCGCTCACCGGCGGCTGGGAGCGCAAGGGGATCATCTCCGCGTCGCTGGCCGTGTTCGTCGTGGGCAATCTCGTGATCGCACTGTCCGTGAACTACGTCATGGCGATGGGCGGCCGCATCCTCTCCGCGATCGGCGGCTCGCTGCTGAGCGCAGTGGTGAGCGCCTACGTGCTGGCCAAGACCGCACCTGAGCGCCGCGGACGCGCGCTGTCTTTCGTGCTGGGCGGCTTCCTCGCAGCGACCGCCCTGGGCGTGCCGATCGGACTCGTCATCGGCCAGGAGGACTGGCGGCTGCCGCTGTACCTGGTCACCGGGGTCGGCGCCGTCGCGCTGATCGGCATCCTGGTGAACGTTCCGAGACTGCACCTGCCAGCGCTGTCGCTGCGCGAGACGCTGAAGCCGCTGGCCCGTCCGGCCCTGGTGGGCTCGATCCTCGTGGCCACCGGGATCATGTGCGCGAGCTACCTGTGCTTCACCTACGCCACCCTGATCTTCGGGCCGCGGGTCGGCGAGGGGCCCGCGATCATCGCGGCCATGTTCGGCTACGGGGTCGTCAGCCTGTTCGGCAACATCGTCTCGGGGCGCGCCACCGACCGGTTCGATCCCGTGCACGTGATCTCGCTGATCGTCGGCATTCTGATCGCGGTCGCCCTGCTCGGCACCGCGGGGCTGCTGCTCCCGGGTGCGGCCGGCGCCGTCGCGGCGTTCGCCTGGTTCTTCTGCTGCGCGTTCTTCAACGGCGGGTCCGGCGTCGCCCTGCAGTCCCGGCTGGGTGACCTCGCCCCCGACGCGATGTCGCTGGTGCTGGCGCTGAACGGCAGCGGCATGCAGCTCGGCTCGGCGCTGGGAGGCATGCTGGGCGGCGCGCTGCTGGCGTCCGGACTTCCCGCCGACGGGCTGGTGCCGGCATCCGCCGTGGTGCTCGCCGCCACGATGATCCTGCACCTGATCGTGTCGCGGGCGAAGCCCGCGGCGCGCACGGCCTGATCAGCGGCGGTAGGACTCCAGCGGCGGTCCGGGGTTCAGCACGCTGTTGACGATCGCGGTGATCGCGAACTCGCTCGACTCGCCGAGGTCGACGATCTCGGGATGCAGCAGCCATTGCAGCTGCAGGCCGTCCATGACGGCGAGGATGGCGGCGGAGGCGTGGGCGATCGTGCCGGTGTCGGTGACGCCCTCGGCCCTGCACAGCACCTCGAAGGCCTCGGTGACCTCGCGGCGCAGCGTGATGTACCGGTCCTCGAAGTACTCCCGTCCCGGATGCCCGTCGGTCACCGACTCGGAGGACAGCACGGTGTAGGCCTGCACGATGCCCGGCCGTCGCACGTTCGCGAATGCGGTGCGGACGAGGTGCAGGAACAGCTCGAGTCCGCCCGGGATGTGCTTGTCGTCCAGGTCGGCGACGTCGGCCTGGTCGCGATACGCCAGCACCTCGAGCAGCAGCCGCTGCTTGGAGCCGAAGTGGTGCAGCACGCCGGCGTGGGTCAGCCCGACCTGCTCGGCCACGTCCGCGAGGGTGCCGTTGGTCGAGCCCTTGCTCCCGAAGATCTCGACGGCCGCGTTCAGGATCTCGATGCGCTTGTGCTGCGCCGCCCGGGTGCGGGGCGTGTCCTGTGTGGCCTTCGGCACGATGTCCTCCTCAGGGCGAGTGTAACGGTCTGATAATGCTCCCTTGAAAGCTTACTTACTAGTAGGTAACCTACCGTCTATTCACTTTCTCGCCAGTAAGTGAAACCCGGAGAGCGAGCGCAGACGCTCGCCCCTCGCACCAGGACACCGTGCCCTAGGAGAAGCAATGAAGCTCAAGAAGTACTTGATCGCAGGCACTGCGATCGCCGCACTGAGTGCGCTCGCCCTGACCGGATGCTCGTCGAGCGGCTCGACCGGATCCAGCGGCGGCGGCACCTCGCTGACCGTCGCGAAGCCGGACGGCTCCGGGGTGCTCTCGACCCAGATCAACAACCCGTTCATCGGCACCGGCTCCGGAATGTCGCTGGCGTACGACCGGATGATCTACGAGCCGCTCGCGATGGTCAACCCGGTCGGCAAGAACGAGACCACGCCGTGGCTCGCCTCGAAGGTGGAGTGGAACAGCGACTACACGCAGCTCACGGTCACCCCGCGCAAGGACGTGAAATGGAACGACGGCAAGCTGTTCACCGCCGACGACATCGTCTTCACCTTCACCCTCATCAAGGACACCCCCGCCCTCGACCTCGGCGGTCTGAAGCTGAGCGGCATCGAGAAGGACGGCGACGACGTCGTGATGACGTTCAGCGAGTCGAAGTTCGTCAAGCAGGGCGACGTCCTCCAGGTGCCGATCGTTCCCGAGCACCAGTGGAAGAGCATCGCCGACCCGACCAAGGATCCGGTCAAGGATGCCATCGGCACGGGGCCCTACACGATCAAGAGCTTCTCGTCGCAGGGCGTCGTGCTCAGCGCCCGCAACGACTACTGGGGCGGCAAGGTCCCGGTGGCCACCCTCAAGTACCTCGAGTACAACGACAACACCGGCCTGCTCCGCGCGCTGCAGAGCAAGGAGGCCGACTGGGCGCAGATCTTCATCACCGACTACCAGACCAACTTCGTCGACAAGGATCCGAAGCACAACGTCTTCTGGGGCGCCAACGTCCTGAGCCCCGACATGATCCTGGTCAACACCACGAAGGCGCCGTTCAACGATGTCGCGTTCCGCAAGGCCGTCAACATGGTCGTCGACCGCAAGGCGCACGCCGAGAAGGCGCGCAGCAACGCCGGTCCGGAGCTGAAGAACGTCACCGGCATCCCGCAGCCCACCGGTGACCAGTACATCGCCCCCGAGTACAAGGACAAGAACTTCACCGTCGACGTCGACGGCGCCAAGAAGATCCTCACCGACGCCGGCTACACCTGGAAGAACGACGCCCTGATCGATCCGTCCGGCAACCCGGTCTCCTTCACCCTGCAGGACCCGCAGGGATGGAACGACTACGTCACCGGCATCCAGCTCGTCGCGACCCAGGTCAAGAGCACCCTCGGCGCCGACGCGAAGGTCGCGACGCCCGACGCAGACACCTGGTTCAGCAACATGGCGACCGGGAACTTCGATGCGGCACTGCACTGGTCGGGCTCCGGATCCAACCCGTGGCACATCTACGACGACGTCATGAACGGCGCCTATCTCGAGCAGGCGTCGGGCGGCAAGGTCTCCGACAACTTCGGCCGCTATGACAACCCGGAGGCGACCGCCCTGCTCAAGCAGTACGCCCAGGCATCCGACGACGCAGCCCGCACCGACGCGCTCAACAAGATCCAGAAGATCTTCGTCGAGGACGTCCCGGCCATCCCGATCGGCACCCACCCCCAGCTGGCGGAGTACAACACCCGCACGTTCACGGGCTGGCCGAGCGAGAGCGACCAGTACGCGACCGCCGACCCGACGCAGCCGTCCGCCGTCCAGGTGCTGATGAACCTGAAGCCGGTCAAGTAGTCGTCATCGCAGGTCCGGGGCGGGCTCTCCCGCCCCGGACCTGCACCGAGCCGAAGGGCCTCCTCATGACAGATCCCCTCCTCTCGATACGCGACTTCTCGGTCGTGTACGACGTCGATCCGCCGGTCGAGGCGGTCAAGCACGTCACGCTCGACATCCGCCGCGGCGAGATCATCGGTCTCGCCGGCGAGAGCGGGAGCGGCAAGACCACGCTCGCGTACGGGGTGCAGAGACTCCTCAAGCCCCCGGCCGTGATCACCAGCGGCAGCGTCGTCTTCCACGACGAGGACGGCGCGGACATCGACCTGCACGCGCTCGACGTGGAGCAGATGCGGCGCTTCCGCTGGGACAAGATCTCGATGGTGTTCCAGGGCGCCATGAACGCCCTCAATCCCGTGGCCACCATCGGCTCGCAGCTCGACGACGTGTTCGTGGTGCACCGGCCCCGCATGGGCCGTCGTGAGCGCCGTGAGGCCGTGGACGAGCTGCTCGAGATCGTGAAGGTGGGCGCTCAGCGCGCGCGGTCGTACCCGCACGAGCTCTCCGGCGGCATGCGCCAGCGCGTCATGATCGCGATGGCCCTCGCCCTGCGACCGCAGCTGATGGTCATGGACGAGCCCACGACGGCGCTGGACGTGCTGGTGCAGCGGGAGATCCTCAAGCAGATCTCTCAGCTGCGCCACGAGTTCGGCTTCTCGGTGGTGTTCATCACCCACGACCTGCCTCTGCTGCTGGAGATCAGCGACCGCATCGCCGTGATGCGCGAGGGCGAGATCGTCGAGCTCTCGGACGCGAGGGAGCTGTGGACGGACCCCCGGCACGAGTACACGCAGAACCTGCTGCGCTCGTTCCCCCGCCTCACCGGCGAGAGAGGAGTGGTGACGCGATGACGACCCTCGAGTTCAAGAACGTCACGAAGATCTACAACGTCCGAGGATCGGGACAGATCAGGGCGCTCGACGATGTGAGCTTCACGCTCCGCTCGCATCAGACGATCGGACTGGTCGGACAGTCCGGCAGCGGCAAGTCGACGATCGCGAAGATCCTCACGCAGCTCGAGACGCCCACGCACGGCGAGGTGCTGCTCGACGGCACGCCCATCCCGCGCGGCGGGCGGGGGCTGCGCAAGTACCGGCAGCAGCTGCGCATGGTGTTCCAGGACCCGTTCGCCTCGCTGAACCCGTACCACTCCATCCGCCACCACGTCGAGCGTCCCCTGCGCCTTGACAAGGTCGTCCCGTCCGGCGAGATCGACGCCGAAGTGCGCCGGCTGCTGGAGCGCGTGAAGCTCGATCCGGATGCCGTGATGGAGCGACGCCCGCATGAGCTGTCCGGCGGGCAGCGCCAGCGGGTGGCGATCGCCCGTGCGCTGGCATCGCGGCCCGCGCTGCTGGTCGCCGACGAGCCGGTGTCGATGCTGGACGTGTCCCTGCGGCTCGGCGTGCTCAATCTGCTCGCGGATCTGCAGCGCGAGCAGGGGCTCGGCGTGCTCTACATCACGCACGACCTCGCCACGGCCCGGCACTTCAGCGACGAGATCATGGTGCTCAACCAGGGCAGGGCGGTCGAGTACGGGCCCGCGGACGACGTGATCCTGAACCCGACGGACCCCTACACACGCGAGCTGCGCGCCGCATCCCCCGATCCGGAGGAGTTCTTCCGGACCGCCGCGACACAGGCAGGAGGCGCGCGATGAGCGCGGAGCAGACATCGGCGGAAGCGGTGGACCGGGCATCCGCGGAACAGCACGCCGCCGCTGGGACGACCGACCCGACGCTGGTCGGGACGACCGCGACGAAGGCCGAGCACGGCGGCATCCGCGTGCCCTGGCGGTTCATCGGCAGTCGCGTCGCGTTCTACGCGTTCACGGCGTGGGCGGCGATCACCATCAACTTCTTCCTCCCGCGGCTGATGAAGGGCGACGCGGTCGACGCCTACATGGCGCGCAGCCAGGGACAGCTCACCCCGGATGCCGAGAAGGCGCTGCGCATCCTGTTCGGCCTGGACAAGTCCATCCCGCTCTGGCAGCAGTACCTCACCTACTGGGGCAACCTGCTGCACGGCGACCTGGGCGTCTCGATCTCCACGGGCATGGCGCCGGTGGGTGAGGCGATCGCCGCGGCATTGCCGTGGACGCTCGGACTGGTGGGCGTGGCGACCGTGATCTCGTTCATCATCGGTACCGTGCTCGGCGCCGTGATCGGCTGGAGACGGGGCGGCAGGCTCGACTCGCTGGTGCCGATCACCACGTTCCTCGGCACCGTGCCCTACTTCTGGCTCGGCCTGATCTTCATCGCGGTGTTCGCCACCGTGCTCGGATGGTTCCCCGCGGGGCACGCGTACGAGGTGGGCGTCGAGCCGGGCTGGAACGGAGAGTTCATCTCGCAGGTCGTCTCGCACGCCGTGCTCCCCGTGATCACGATCGTGCTCGTCTCCCTGGGCGGCTGGGTGCTCGGGATGCGCAACATGATGCTCACGGTGCTCGACGAGGACTACGTCACCGTCGCGCAGGCGAAGGGCATGCCCGACAAGCGCGTGCTGTGGCGCTATGCCGCTCGCAACGCCGTGCTGCCCCAGATCCAGAGCTTCGCCCTGGCCCTCGGGTTCATCGTCGGCGGCACGATCGTGATGGAGATGGTGTTCTCCTACCCGGGCATCGGTCTGCTGCTGCTCAGCGCGACCAACGCCAAGGACTTCGCCCTGATGCAGGGGATCTTCCTGGTGCTGGTCCTCGCCGTGCTGATCGCCAACATCCTCGCCGACATCGCCTACGCGATCCTCGACCCGCGCACCCGGCAGACGGAGGCCTGATCATGACCGCTCCCACGCAGAACCTGATCGCCCAGCAGGCGTTCACCGCGCCCCCGGCGCCCCGGCGGAAGACGTTCTGGAGTCAGCTGGGCGCATCGATGGCGATGTTCAGCAACGCCAAGTCGGCCACGGGGCTCGTCATCCTCGGGATCTTCACGCTGGTCGCGATCCTCGCGCCGCTGATCGCCCCGTACGACCCGACCGCGCAGCACCTCGACCAGACGCTGCAGCCGCCGTCGTTCCAGCACCTGCTGGGGACGACGCACATCGGCGAGGACGTCTTCAGCCAGATGGTCTACGGCACGCGCGGCGTGCTCGTGGTCGGATTCCTGGCGACGATCATGGCCACGGTGGTCGCGATCGTCGTCGGGGTGACGGCGGGATACCTGCGCGGCTGGAAGAGCGAGTCGCTGTCGGCGCTGTCCAACGTGTTCCTGGTCATCCCGGGACTGCCGCTGATGATCATCATCGCCTCGCAGTTCGCCGACCCGCCGCTGTGGGTCATCGCGGCCGTGCTGGGCCTGACCGGGTGGGCGTGGGGCGCCCGGGTGCTGCGTGCGCAGACCATGTCGCTGCGCAACCGCGACTTCATCCAGGCCGCCAGGGCCAACGGCGAGCCGCTGCACCGCATCATCCTGGTGGAGATGCTGCCGAACCTCATGGCGATCATCGCCTCCAGCTTCGTCGGGACCATGACCGCCGCGGTGCTGGGGCTGACGACGCTCGCCTTCATCGGGGTGATCCCCGTGTCGAACCTGAACTGGGGCACCATCCTGTTCTGGGCGCAGCAGAACAACGCGTTCCCGGACTACTGGTGGTGGTACGTCCCCGCCGGCCTGTGCATCGCGCTGGTCGGCGTCGCCCTGGCGCTGATCAACTTCGGCATCGACGAGTACGTCAACCCGCGGCTCCGCTCCGCGGGGGAGCGGGCTCGCGCCATGAGGAAGAAGGGCCTGGATCTGAACGCCGCCGTCACCTCGGTGCGGACGCAGCCGGCATCCACCCGGACCGACGAGGCCGGCGCGCAGCCCGGCGAGAACCACGCGAAGGAACCGGTACGTTGACCTCCCACCCCTATCAGGACGCCGCTCTGCCGACCGCCGATCGTGTGGAGGATCTGCTCAACAGGATGACCCTCGAGGAGAAGGTCGGGCAGATGCTGCAGCTGGACGCCCGCGAGGAACTGGACGACGCGGTGCGTTCCCGCCACGCGGGATCGATCCTGCACACCTCTCCGGAGCGGATCCTGCTGGCGAACGAACTCGTCGCGCAGACCCGGCTCCGCATCCCGCTGCTGGTGGCGGAGGACTGCATCCACGGTCACTCGTTCTGGCCGGGCGCGACGATCTACCCCACGCAGCTCGGCATGGCGGCGTCCTGGGACGCCGATCTGCTCGAGCGCGTCGCGAGGGCCACCGCCGAGGAGGTCGCGGTCACGGGCATCCACTGGACCTTCTCCCCGGTGCTGTGCATCGCCCGCGATCTGCGATGGGGGCGGGTGAACGAGACCTTCGGCGAGGATCCGTACCTGATCGGCGAGCTGGCATCGGCGATGGTGCGCGGCTACCAGGGGGACGGCCTCTCGGATCGCACGGCGGTCCTGGCCACGGCCAAGCACTTCGCCGGCTACTCCGAGACCCAGGGCGGGAGGGATGCCAGCGAGGCCGACATCTCGCCCCGCAAGCTCCGCTCGTGGTTCCTGCCTCCGTTCGAGCGAGTCGCCCGGGAGGGCTGCCGCACGTTCATGCTCGGCTACCAGACCACGGACGGCGTGCCGATCACGCTGAACGAGTGGCTGCTCACCGACGTCCTCAAGGGCGAGTGGGGCTACACCGGCACGCTGGTCACCGACTGGGACAACGTCGGGCGCATGGTGTGGGAGCAGCATGTGCAGCCCGACTACGCGCACGCCGCCGCGGCCGCGACGAAGGCCGGCAACGACATGATCATGACGACGCCCGGGTTCTTCGAAGGCGCGCTCGCCGCGGTGGAGCAGGGGCTGATCGCGGCGGACGCCTTCGACGACGCCGTGCGCCGCATCCTGACTCTCAAGTTCGACCTCGGACTGTTCGAGGACCCGCGGATGCCGTCCGAGCACCTCGACACGGTGGTCGGCAGCCGGGCGCACGCCGACCTGAACCTCGAGGTGGCGCGGCGCTCGCTCGTCCTGCTCGAGAACGACGGGACTCTACCTCTTCTGCCGGTTGCGCCTGGTGGGCCTCTCCTGCCGGCTGCCGAGCCGCTGCGGGTCGCCGTGGTCGGTCCGCTCGCCGACGATGCGCAGACCCAGCTCGGCGACTGGGCCGGCGGCTCGGGGCAGGCAGGCTGGCTGGACGGGCAGCCGCGGGAGATGATCATCACTGTGCTCGACGGGCTCCTCGCTGTCGACGGCCTCGCCGTGCATCACGCGCGCGGCGCGGACATCCTCACGCTGGTTGACGACCCGCTCGGTGCGAGGTTCCCAGACGGACAGCCGCGCCCGCCGCTGGTGGTGCCGACGCCGCCGGATCAGCGGCTGATCGCCGAGGCCGTCCGGGAGGCGGAGGCCGCGGATGTCGTCGTCGCCGTCGTCGGCGACCGGATCGAGCTGGTGGGCGAGGGGCGATCCACGGCGACGCTCGAGCTCATCGGCGGGCAGAACGCGCTGCTGGACGCGCTGATCGCCACCGGGAGACCGGTGGTGATCGTGCTGCTCGCCTCCAAGCCGCTGGTGCTGCCGGCATCCGCCTCTCGGGCCGCCGCCGTGATCTGGGCGGCGAACCCCGGGATGCAGGGCGGCCGCGCGATCGCCGAGCTGATCACCGGTGCCATCGAGCCCTCGGGACGGCTTCCCATCTCGTTCGCGCGTCACGTCGGCCAGCAGCCGACGTACTACAACCAGATCCGCGGCCAGCACGGCCACCGCTACGCCGACCTGACCCAGTCGCCCGCCTGGGCCTTCGGCGAGGGGCTGTCGTACACGACCGTCGAGTACTCAGCGCTGACCGTGCTCTCGGCCTCGGTCTGCGCCGACGGCACGATCGCCGCGGACGTGACGGTGACCAACACGGGCTCGCGGCCGGTGCTGGAGACCGTGCAGGTCTATGTGCGCGACGCCGTGACCAGCGTCAGCTGGGCGGACAAGGAGCTGAAGACCCACCGGCAGGTGCCGTTGGCGCCGGGTGAGTCCCAGCGCGTGCGCATCGAACTGCCCGTCGCGGACTGCACGATCGTCGATGCCAGCGGTCGCCGGATCGTCGAGCCCGGCGACTTCGAGCTGCTGGTCGGCCCGTCGTCCCGCGACGAGGCGCTGCTGCGGGCCGAGTTCACCGTGCGCTGACCCCGCGCGGTCATCGCCGCGCGCCGCGACGCGCTCTCGCATGCTGTGCACTTGGCGCGGGAATGTGCGCTTCGCGCGGACGGATGCTGTGATTCGGTCCGCGGGAAGGGCACATCTCCGCGCGAAGTGCTCGGCGCGGTCGCGCGAGCGCGTGCGTCGCCGCACGCAGGACCAGCCCGCGACTACACCCGCGCGGTCGTGCCGCGGACGATCAGCTCGTACGGCAGCTCGCCGCCGGGGGCATCCGCACCGCCCTCCAGCTGCGCGAGGATCGCCTGCGCGGCGCGCTCGCCCTGCGCCATCGGGAACTGGTCGACGGTCGTGAGCTGGAAGAACTCGCCCAGCTCGTGCCCGTCGATCCCGACGATCGAGAGGTCCTGCGGCACCCGGAAGCCCAGATCGCGGGCGGCGAGGATCGCGCCGATCGCCATCTCGTCGGATGCTGCGAAGATCGCCGTCGGACGAGGGCCGGGGCGCCCCAGCAGCTGCTTGGCCGCGCGGAAGCCGCCGTCGACGGTGAAGTCCGCGGGCTCCAGGAAGGCGTGGTTCGGCGTGATCCCGGCATCCGTCAGCGCCTGCTCGAAGCCGAGGCGGCGCTGGGTCGGGATGTGGAAGTCGATGTCGAACTCCGGGTTCGCGCCGATGTGCGCGATGTCGCGGTGGCCGAGGCCGATCAGGTGATCGGTCGCCAGGCGCGCGACCGCGGTGTCGTCGACGGTGAGCGTGCGCAGCCGCGGGTTCGGGCCGCCGATCGCGATCACCGGCAGCCCCAGGTCGAGCAGCTGGCCGGTCTCGTCGTCGTCGAGCTCGATGGACACGGCGACGACCGCGTCCACGCGCTGGCGACGCAGGAACGTGGAGAACACCTCGTGCCGGACCGCGGCGTCGGCCGTGATGTTGTAGAGCGTGATGTCGTAGCCGGCGCGCATCAGGGCGCTCGTCGCGCCGGAGAGCACTGTGCTGAAGAACCAGCGGTCCAGGAACGGGACGATCACGCCGACGTTCTGGGTGCGGCCGGATGCCAGGCTCGACGCCCGCGACGACACGACGTACCCGAGCGTCTCGGCAGCGACGTGCACGCGATCGCGCGCGCCGGCGGACACGTGCCCGCGTCCGCTGAGCGCCCGCGACACGGTCGCGGTCGACACTCCCGCGAGCTTCGCGACCTCGTCGATGCTCACCATGGCGTCACTCCTGCTCTTCTCGGGCCGCGGGACCGGCCTTGCGGCGTGAGACGGCCGCCGCGAAGGCCGGTCGTCTCATGCCGCAAGGCAAGTCTCGCGCACTGGATCAGGCCCGGGTGAACCAGGCTGCGGTGTTCGGAGGCAGGGCGGTGCCGGCGAACGGCTCGGACTGGATCACGAACGTCACGCCCTCGCCGAGCTCGATCGGCTCGGAGCCCAGGTTCGCCACCACGTGCAGGTCGCCGCGGTGGAACGCCACGGCGGCGGCATCCACGTCGTCCCACACCAGCGAGCCGGAGCCGAGCCCGCGCGCACGGCGCTCTGCGAGCAGCGCCTTGTACAGGTTCAGGGTCGAGGTCGGGTCCTGCTCCTCGGCATCCCGGGCGAAGCCCGCCCACTCGGCCGGCTGCGGCAGCCAGGATGCGCCGGTGTCGTTGAACCCGAACGCCTTGCCCGACGCCGTCCACGGCAGGGGCACGCGGCAGCCGTCGCGGCCGTAGCGCTCGCCGTTCGTGCGGAACCAGGTGGGGTCCTGGCGGAACTCGTCCGGGATCTCCATCGCCTCGGGAAGGCCCAACTCCTCGCCCTGGTAGACGTACGCCGAACCGGGGAGGGAGAGCATGACGGTGGTCGCGGCGCGCCCGCGGGAGAGTCCGATGGCCGGGTCGGGCTTGCCCTTCGACTTCGGCCCGATGCCGTCGCCCTGCGGGCTGTCGGCGGTCAGGGCCAGGCGCGAGGCGTGCCGGATCACGTCGTGGTTCGACAGCACCCAGGTGCTTGGAGCGCCCACCTCGCCGAAGGCGTCGAGGGAGTCCCGGATGACGGCGCGCAGCGCCGCGGCATCCCACTCCGACATCAGGTACGGGAAGTTGAAGGTCTGGTGCATCTCGTCGGGGCGCACCCAGAGCGCGGTCTTCTTCAGAGTGGGCAGCCAGGCCTCTCCGCACAGTGCGCGGTCGCCGTCGTACTCCGCCATCACCTTGTGCCAGTCGCGGTAGATGTCGTGCACCTCGTCCTGGCCCCAGTACGGCACGTTCTCCTCGCCGCCGCCCATGGAGTCCGCGTCGGCCACGGGCGCGTAGTCCGGAAGGCCGGCCTCCTTGACCATGCCGTGCGCGACGTCGACGCGGAAGCCGTCGACGCCGCGGTCGAGCCAGAAGCGCAGGATGCTGCGGAACTCCTCGCGCACCTCCTCGTTGGTCCAGTCGAAGTCGGGCTGGCTGGCGTCGAAGATGTGCAGGTACCACTGTCCGGGCGTGCCGTCGGCCTCGGTCACCCGCTCCCACATACCGCCGCCGAACACGCTCTCCCAGTTGTTCGGGGGCAGCTCGCCGTTCTCGCCTCGTCCGTCACGGAACACGTAGCGGGCGCGCTCGGGGCTGCCGGGTGCGGCCTTGAGGGCCTGCTGGAACCAGACGTGCTGGTCGCTGGAGTGGTTGGGGACGAGATCGACGATCACCCGGATGCCGCGGGCGTGCGCCGCGTCGAGCATGGCGTCGAAGTCGGCGAGCGTGCCGAACAGCGGGTCGACGTCGCGGTAGTCGGCCACGTCGTAGCCGGCGTCCTTCTGCGGGCTGGTCATGAACGGGCTCAGCCAGATCGCGTCGACGCCGAGGCTCTTCAGGTCGTCGAGTCGCGCGGTGATGCCCGGCAGGTCGCCGATGCCGTCGCCCGAGGCGTCGGCGAAGGAGCGCGGATAGATCTGGTAGATGACGGCCGTGCGCCACCATTCGGAACCGGGGGATGCGACCTGCTCGAGCTGTGCCATGCGAACAGGCTACTGGAAGCGCTTACAGTTCCGGAAGTGCGGGGATCGAATCGGTTCGATTCGGGCGTGGCGGGCGGGAGAGGTGTAAATCGGGTGCTCGCCCTCGCGCAGCTCTGAAGGAAGGACGCGGTTCTGAAGGAAGCTCGGCGCCCGCGCATCCTTCAGAACCGAGAGTGTCCTTCAGAAGAGAGCGGATGCTGCGCCTGCGCGCCGCTGCGGATGCCGCGCTCTGCCCTCATGCGCGCCCGCGCGGGGCATCCGGCCGCGGCTCAGGCCGAGCGCCGCGCAGCCTCCAGCGCCGTGCCGTGCTGCACGGCCGCGGCGTCCATCAGCTCGCGCAGCTGCCCGGCGGTGACGTTCGCGCCGAAGGTCGGGTATCCGGGCTGCAGTACGACGCCGTTCGCAAGCGGGCCGGCGAGCACCGGATCGAAGCCCAGAGCGTCCACCAGGGCTGACACCGTCGCCACGTCGTCCGCATCGTCACCGGCCACCGCGATGGCCTTGCGGCCCTGCGCGCCTGCGGGACGGGACTCGTCCTCGAGGTCGTGGTAGCCCATGTGGTTCAGCGCCTTCACCACGCGGGCGCCCGCGAGGTGCTCCTGCACGAGCTCGCTGGTCGAGGTGCGGGGATCGTCCAGGTCGTCGCGGATGCCGTCGGTCTCCCACCAGTAGTTCATCGTGTCGATCACGAGCTTGCCGCGCAGCAGGTCGGCGTCGAGGGTGTCGTGCTTGCCGAGCGGCAGGGCGAGCACCACGATGTCGGCTTCGCGGATCGCGTCGGCGGCGTGCACGGCGGTCGCACCAGGCACCAGGACCTCCACGGTCAGTGCGATGCGCTCGGGGTCGCGCGAGCCGGCGATCAGCACGCGGTGGCCGGCCGCCACGGCGAGGCGGGCGAGCGCGGTGCCGACCTTGCCGGCGCCGAGGATGCCGATGGTGGTCATGGACTTCTCCTGGGGGTTCGTGGTCTCAGGCATGGACGGCCTTGCCATCCTTGGTGATCTGGGCGACCTGGCGGCGGGTCGGGTACCAGCTCCCCGGGTCCTCGGCGAGGAGCTCGCGGACCCGGGGCACCACCCTCTCGCCGAGCAGGCGGATGCTGTTCTCCCGCGCCTCGCGCGGCAGGTGCGTCAGGTCGTACTTCAGGTCGAAGCGGGAGAGGTGGTTGTCGCGAAACGCCTTCGCCATCTTCTGTGCGACGGTCTCGGGTGAGCCGACGTACAGTGCGCCGGAGTCGACCTCCTCCGCGTAGCGCTCGGGCGTCGGCGGGTAGAAGCCGCGCTCCTTGCTGAGCTGCTGCACCATCGGCTCCCAGTACTGCCAGTGCGTGTTCCTCGCCTCGTCGTCCGAGTCTGCGATCAGTCCGATGGAGTGCTGCGCGACCGGCAGCTCCCGGTGGCCGTACTTGGCGAGGGCGCGCAGGTACAGCTCCACGTGGCCGGCGAAGCGCTCGGGGCGCCCGCCGATGATGGCCATCATCAGGGGCAGGCCGTAACGGGCGGCGCGGATCACGGAGTCAGGGCTGCCGCCGATGCCGATCCAGGTGGGGATGCCGCCCTCCGGCATCCGGGGATGCAGTCGCACGTCCTCCAGCGGGGTGCGGTACTTGCCCGACCAGGTCACGCGATCCTCGCGCATCAGGCGCATGAACAGCTCGAGCTTCTCCTCGAAGATCTCCTCGTACTCGGCGATGTCGTAGCCGAACAGGGGGAAGGACTCGATGGCGGATGCCCGGCCGAGGACCATCTCGGTGCGGCCACCGGAGACGCCGTCGACGGTGGCGAACTGCTGGTAGAGCCGCACCGGGTCCTGCGTGGACAGCACCGTGACGGAGGTGCCGAGGTGGATGCGGGAGGTCGCCTGCGCTGCGGCGGCCAGCACCACCGGAGTCGCCGAGTCGACCGAGCCCTCCTTGTAGTGCTCGCCGATGCTGAAGACGTCCAGGCCCACGGACTCGGCCAGCTGCGCCTCCTCGACCAGCAGCCGCAGGGACTCGGCATCCGACATCACCCGACCGGCCTCGGTGGCGACGTCCCCGAAGGAGTTCAGCCCGAACTCGATGTCCTCGACCGAGGCGCTCATGGTGTGCCGACCTTCCTGTGCGACGTCCTATTGGTTGACGTGTCAATCGGCTCAACCGTATGGTGAGCCTATCCATTCCCGAGGAGGACGGATGCCTGCGGACAGGACGAGGAGCACGCCCACCCCTGCGCAGCTGCGCGTGTGGCGCGAGTACATCGAGACCGCCGACGCGCTGCGGCGCACCCTGGACGGCAGGATGCTGTCGGAGTCGGGGATGTCATCCGGGGACTACAGCGTGCTGCTGGCCCTGAGTGAGGCGCCGCGACGCACGCTCCGCTCGGCGCAGCTGGCGGAGGCCGTGGGATGGGAGCGCAGCAGGCTGTCCCATCACCTGAGGAGGATGGAGCGCCGCGGCCTCATCACGAGGGACGCGAGCGAGGCGGAGGCGCGCGGCGTGGAGGTGACGATCACCGCGGTGGGCCTGGAGCTGTTCCGCGCCGGCTCGGTCCCGCACCTGCGCGCGGTCAAGGAGCTGTTCGTCGACGTGCTCTCCCCGCAGCAGCTCGATGACGCGGGCGGGATCGCGGCTGCGCTGCGCCGGAAAGCGGGCGACACGCCCGGGCTCCGCAGCTGATTTGCCGGGTGCCCGGGATCCACGTAAATTATTACTTGTTCGCCCCAAGCGGTTGAGCGGAAGGCCTGAAGGCCTGGCTCCCCTCCAAGCAGCGAACGGAAATCCTCAACTTCCACTGACGGCTTCGCTGGTGTAAGATGGAGGTTCCGGCTCCGGAACGACTGGTCAACAGTCCTGGATCTGCCGGGTATGATTGTGAAGTTGCCCTGCGCTTCTCGCCCTGATGGGGTGGGTGTGTGGGTGCGT
>NZ_JBQEPE010000007.1:54459-163805 GCF_052056515.1 Microbacterium sp. 22195 | reverse complement strand
AACACCACGAACTCAGCCCGCAGCTGCACCCTCTCCTCCGAAAACGACACGGTCGCCGCAACCTCCCAAACTCGGGGTGTTGCGACGACCGTTGGAACCCGCCCGTCCGTACCTGGGGGTCTCGACGCTACCCGGGGGTGTCGGCGGGAGTCGCGTCTGCGGCTTCCCCGGTTCGGATGGAAGGCGTCCGGTCCATCGCCGTTGCACCAGCGAAAAGCATCCGCGCGGATCGCACGGGGACACGCACGCGGTAGCGTGAATCTCGTGGACGAGATCGCGCACACCGCTGAGGGGCCCGTCCGAGGAGTCGGCCGCGCCGACGGATCACTCGCGTTCCTGGGCATCCCCTACGCCGCTCCGCCGACGGGAAAGCGACGCTTCCAGCCGCCGCAGCCGGTGACGCCCTGGACCGAGCCGCTCGATGCGACCGCCTACGGGCCGACGCCGCAGCGCCGCCCGGAGGACAATGCGATCATCCCCGAGCCGAGCGTTCCCGGCACGGCGACGCTGAACCTGAACGTGTTCACGCCTGCCCTCGACGGCAGCGCACCCGTGCTGGTCTGGATCCACGGCGGCGGCTACTCGGCGGGCTCCTCCGCGAGCCCGTGGTACGACGGCGCGTCGTTCACCCGCGACGGCGTCGTGCTGGTGACCATCTCGTACCGGCTGGGCTTCGACGGGTTCGGCGTGATCGACGGCGTCCCCGACAACCGCGGTGTGCGCGACTGGATGGCGGCGCTCGAGTGGGTGCAGCGCAACATCGCCTCCTTCGGCGGCGACCCGGGCCGTGTGACGATCGCGGGCCAGTCCGCCGGCGGCGGAGCCGTGCTCACGCTGTTCGGGATGCCTGCCGCACAGCACCTGTTCCACGCCGGGATCTCGATCAGCGGAGCACTCGGCGACCTGCCCCGCGAGCGCGCCCGGGCGCGCAGCGAGCTGCTCGCCTCGATGGTCGGATGCGAACCGACCCTGGAGGGCTTCCGCGGCGTGAAGGAGCGCGCGCTCACCCGGCGCCAGTTCGAGGCATCCCTGCTCGGCAAGAAGGGGCTGGCGGCCACCACCGCCACGCTCACCGACGGCCTCCCCTGGGGACCGGTGATCGACGGCGACCTCATCACCCGTCCGACGGTCGACTCGTTCGCCGCGGGGAACGGGGCAGGCAAGCCGCTGCTGCTGGGGGCCACGGACGACGAGTTCACCATGATCTTCGACAACGCGCCGCGGGCCCTCAGATGGGTGCCCGTCCCGCTCGCGCTGCGCGTCGTGGAGAAGGCCGGCGCGCTGCGCCGCCGGTGGCGGCGGTCCAACCGTGCGCGTCGCGGCGCGGGGCCCGCACTGGGACGCTTCGTCACCGATCGCATCTTCCGCTCGCTGGTCGTGCGGGTCGCGGAGACGCGGCGCGATGCCGGCACCTGGGTCTACCGTTTCGCGTGGAGCTCCCCGGTGAACGGCTGGTCGCACCACTGCCTCGACGTGCCGTTCTGGTTCGACTGCCTCCGCGAGGAGCACGTCGCCAGGATGACGGGCGCGCACCCGCCGCAGTCGCTGGCATCCGAGATGCATTCGGCGGCCGTCGCATTCGTGACCTCGGGTGATCCCGGTTGGCCTGCCTGGCGCACCGAGCCGGGCATCACGCGGATCTTCGGCGACCAGCCCGCGCTCTCGCGCAGCGCCTACGACGACGCGCTGCCCCTGGTCTAGCCGCTCCGCCCGAGGCCCGGGGCGCCACAGGGCGGCTGCTCCGCCGCGCGGATACGACGACGCCCTGTCGCAGGACCCAGAGCACCAGGGGCCTGCGACAGGGCGACGGGTATGTCGCGGCTCAGCGCACCGGCTCGAGCAGCGGGATCTCGTAGCGGTGCGGCGTGCCGAAGCGGTGCGCGGTGACCGACACGGCCTGCTCGCGCAGGAAGGTCAGCAGCTCCACGCGGCCGGCGGCGACGACCGGGTTCGCGTAGATCGCCAGGCTCGGCGAGCCGTTCACGGCCGCGGCGGTCGCTGCGGCGGTGGTCCCGATCACGCGGACGCGACCGCCGGCACCGGACAGGCGACGCGCGTGCGCGCCCCAGGCATCCGCATCCTCGGTCACGACGGTCACGTCGTGCGCACCCAGCCAGGTGACGACGGCAGCAGGCAGAGCGGATGCTGCGCTCACGGTGACGCGCGAGCGGGCCCGCAGGCCTGCGGCGACCACGCGCACCAGCTCGGCCAGACGCGTTCCCTCGTAGCGGACCGTGACCGGCAGCGCCTGGTAGCGCAGCGCGTTCTGCTCGGTGACCAGGCCCGTCGCGTCGCGGACGATGCCGAACTCGGAACCCCACACGTCGATGTCGGTGGCGAGCGCACCGCGCAGCCACGCGGCGTCGTCGCCCTCCACGAGCGCAGCGGCCGAGAGGCCCAGCTCGTCCAGCGGGCGGGTGGTCTTGACCGGGGCATCCGTCCACTCCGACAGGCCGACCAGGTAGTTCGGGCCACCGGCCTTGGAGCCGGCGCCGACGGCGGCCTTCTTCCAGCCGCCGAACGGCTGGCGCTGCACGATGGCGCCGGTGGTGCCGCGGTTGACGTACACGTTGCCGGCCTGGATGTTCGCCAGCCACTGCTGGATCTCGTCCTCGTCGAGCGAGTGGATGCCGCTGGTGAGGCCGTAGTCGATGTCGTTGACGATGTCGATGGCCTCGGTCAGCGTCTCGGCGGTCATGACGCCGAGCACCGGGCCGAAGTACTCGACGCGGTGGAACTCGCTGCCGCGCTGCACGCCGTCGCGGATGCCGGGGGTCCACAGCTGGCCCGCGTCGTCGAGCTTCTTCGGCTCGAGCATCCAGGACTGGCCGGGGTGCAGCTCGGTGAGGGCGCCGAGCAGCTTGCCCTCGGCGGGACCGATCAGCGGGCCGATGCGGTTGGAGCCGTCCTCGGGCGTGCCCACCTCGTAGGCGCGCACGGCGTCGACCAGCTGGCGGCGGAAGCGCTCGGACTTGGCGGCGGAGCCGACCAGCACGACGAGCGAGGCGGCCGAGCACTTCTGGCCGGCGTGACCGAACGCCGAGTAGGCGACGTCCTTGGCGGCCAGGTCCAGGTCGGCCGAGGGGGTGACGATGATGGCGTTCTTGCCGCTGGTCTCGGCGAGAAGCGGCAGGTCCTGGCGGAAGCCGCGGAACAGCTCGGCCGTCTCGTAGCCGCCGGTCAGGATCACGCGGCCCACGGCCGGGTCGCTGACCAGCTGGGTGCCCAGCTCGCGGCCGTCGAGCTGCACGTACTGCAGCACGTCGCGCGGCACGCCGGCCTCCCACAGCGCCTCGATCATGACGGCGCCGGAGCGGCGGGCCTGACGGGCGGGCTTGATGATCACCGGCGAACCGGTGGCCAGCGCCGAGAGGGTGGAGCCGGCGGGGATCGCGACCGGGAAGTTCCACGGCGGGGTGACCACGGTCAGGCCGACCGGGTGCATCTCGGCGCCGTCGACGTCGGCGAGCGCCCTGGCGCTCTCGGCGTAGTAGTGCGCGAAGTCGATGGCCTCGGAGACCTCGGGGTCGCCCTGCTCGATGACCTTGCCGGCCTCGGAGCCCATGACCTCGAGCAGCTCGGCGCGGCGCGCCTCGAGCACGTCGCCCGCGCGGTGCAGGATCTCGGCACGACCGGCGGCGCCGAGCGCGCGCCAGGCCTCGCCCGCGGCGACGGCGGTCGCGATGCGCTCGGAGACCTGCTCGGCCGTGGTGAGGGTGTTCGCGGCGACGGTGTCGTTCCCGAGCTTCGACTCGACCATGCGGGCGCGGATCGCGTCCGCCCACTCGCGGTTGGCCGCCAGCGACGGGTCGGTGTCGGGGGTGTTCACGAAGCCGTCGCGCGGTGCCGGAGCGGCGGGCAGCTGACGGTTCTGGGTGCGGTTCGGGCCGGGAACGTCGGTCGGCATGCCGGCGACGGATGCCAGGAAGCGCTCCTTCTCGCGCTCGAACAGCTTCGGGTCGGCGTCGAGGTCGAACACGGCCGACATGAAGTTCTCGTGGCTCGCGCCCTCCTCCAGACGGCGGATGAGGTAGGCGATCGCGACGTCGAACTCGTCGGGGTGCACGACCGGCGTGTAGAGCAGAAGCGAGCCGACGGTGCGCTTGACGACGGCGGCCTGAGCGGATGCCATGCCGAGCAGCATCTCGAACTCGATGCCCTCGGTGACGCCGCGCTTGGAGGCGAGCAGCCAGGCCATCGCGATGTCGAAGAGGTTGTGGCCGGCGACGCCGATGCGCACGTTGCCGATGTGCTCGGGGCGCAGGGCGTAGTCGAGCACGGCCTTGTACGAGGAGTCGGACTCCTGCTTGGTCGACCAGGTGGCCAGCTCCCAGCCGTGCGACTCGGCGTCGACGGTCTCCATCGGGAGGTTGGCGCCCTTCACGACGCGCACCTTGATGGGGGCGCCGCCGTCGGCCACGCGCTTCGCCGCCCACTCCTGCAGGCGGATCATGGCGGAGAGGGCGTCGGGCAGGTAGGCCTGCAGCACGATGCCGGCCTCGAGATCCTTGAACTCGGGGCGGTCGAGGATGCCGGTGAAGACCGCGATCGTGAGGTCGAGGTCCTTGTACTCCTCCATGTCGAGGTTGATGAACTTCTTGGGGCCGCGGGCGGGCTTGGCTGCGATCTCGTAGAGCGGGTGCAGCGCCTTGATGGCGTGCGCGACGGCCTCGTCGAACGCCCACGGGCTGTGCGGGGCGACAGTGGAGGAGACCTTGATCGAGACGTAGTCCACGTCGTCGCGGAGCAGCAGGCGGCGGGTGCCCTCCAGGCGGCGGACGGCCTCGTCCTTGCCGAGGATTGCCTCGCCGAGCAGGTTGACGTTGAGCTTGACGCCCTGGGTCTCGCGGATGTGCTTGATCGCGGCGCCCAGCTTCTCGTCGCGGGCGTCGACGATCAGGTGGCGCACCATCTGGCGCAGCACGGCGCGCGCCGAGGGGACGACGATGCCGGGGAGCATCGTGGCGGTGGCGCCGCCCAGGCCGATCGCCCCCTTCATGATGCCGGGGAGGAAGGCGGGGGTCAGCGGCACGAGCTCCTTGAGCTTGGCGGCGGCGACCTTCAGGTCCTCGGGGCGCACGACGCCGTCGACGAAGCCGACGGTGAAGTCCAGGCCGTTGGGGTCGCGCAGCACGCCGGCGAGGCGCTGGCCGGCGGCATCCACCGGGACCTCACGGCTGTCGACCAGCCACTTCTTGACGAGGGCGACGGCGTCGTCGGCCAGTTCGGCGAGGTCGTTGACGGATGCTTCGGAAGCGGACACAGGGGTGCTCATGCTCCCAGGATGCCGCGTCCGAACGTCTATGAAAAGCGATGATTGATGAAGGATAATGTTCGCTGTCATCGATGAATCGGAGGGAAGCGGATGTTCGAGCTGAGGCGCCTGCGGCTGCTGCACGAACTGGCGCTGCGCGGCACGATCGCCGAGGTCGCCGCCTCGCTCTCCTACTCGCCCTCGACGGTGTCGCAGCAGCTGTCGCTACTGGAGCGCGAGGCCGGCGTGGCCCTGCTGGAGCCGGACGGCCGACGGGTTCGGCTGACGCCGCAGGGACGGATGCTGGCCGAGCACGCCGCGCGAGCCCTGGAGCTCGACGAGGCGGCGCGAGCGGCGCTGGCCGCGCACGCCGGCTGGGAGACGGTGCGCCTGTCGGCGATGCCGACCGCGGCGGAGACGATCGTGCCCGCGGCGCTCACCGTCCTCGCCGAGCGCGCGCCGGGCCTGCGCGTGGAGCTCGCCGAGCTGCCGCCGGAGGAGAGCCTGTTCGAACTGTGGGCGCGGAGGTTCGACCTGGTGATCGCCGAGCAGTACCCGGGGCACACCCGTGAGCTGCGCGACGGCGTGGTGCACGACCTTCTGGGCGAGGACCCGATCCGGATCGTGCTGCCCCCCGCCGAGCATCCGGCGTCCCTGCACGAACTCCGCGACCGCGCCTGGGTGATGGAGCCCGAGGGCACGGCCGCCCGGCAGTGGGCGGTGCAGCAGTGCCGGGCGGCCGGGTTCGAGCCCGACATCCGCTACGAGGCGGCCGACCTGACCGCGCACGTGCGACTGGTGGCCTCCGGTCACGCCGTCGGCATGCTGCCCGACCTGATCTGGGGCGACGAGCCCAGTCCGCTCACCGTCGCCGACCTGCCCGGCTCCCCCGTGCGCGAGGTGTTCACCGCCGTGCGCAGCTCCTCGCGTGCCGACGAGTCCGTCGCGCTGGTGCGCGCCGCGCTGCGCGAGGCCTTCACCGCTCACCACCGCGTGGCGCCCTGAACCGGCGCGCGGTCACGGGCCGGACATCCGATGTTTCCTCGTCGTCCATCCGCGGTGCCTAGGGTCCCGAGGGTCCCGACCCCGAAGGAACCCTCATGTGCGACCACGACGCGCCCGTCTCCCGTCCGATCGACGCCGACGCCGAGCTGACCCGGCTCGGATTCTCCCGCCGCGGCATGCTCCGCGCCGCGGGCGTCGCCCTCGCCGCGGGAGGGCTTTCGGCGGTGGTGGGCGAGGCCACGACCGCCTCGGCCGCGGTCGCCGCAGGCCGCCCGCAGACCGCTCCCCCGCTGACCTGGCTGGTCGGCGATCATCACGTGCACACGCAGTTCAGCCATGACGCGAAGTACCGGATGGCGCAGCAGCTCGACGCCGCGCAGCGCTACGGCGTCGACTGGCTCGCGTTCACCGAGCACAGCAACTTCGCCCACGCGGAGCGCGGGCTGCCGACCGCGCGCGAGCAGATCCAGCGCGAGCGCGACGCGCGACGGATGCTGATCTTCCAGGGGCTGGAGTGGTACATCCCCGGCGCCGAGCACGCGTCGGTGCTCGTCGCACCGGGCACCGACGACGCCCGCGTGCTGCGTGCGTTCGAGCTGGCCTGGGACGGCAAGCTCAATGGCTGGGAGCGTCCCGCGAATGCCGCGCAGGCGGCCGAGTTCCAGCGCAGGGCCGCCGAGGCGATCGCCTGGCTCGGGGCCCAGAAGCGGGCGGGGCTCATCGCGGATGCGGTGGCGCTGGCCAACCACCCGATGCGCCTGGGCATCGACTCGCCGCACGAGATCCGCGCCTGGCGCGACGCCGACCCGCACATCATGATCGGCATGGAGGGGGCTCCTGGCGCCCAGGGCTCGGCGATCAGCCAGTACTCCGGTCCGGGTGACCAGCGCGGCGAGTACGTCAACGCCCCGCGTCCGGACAGCTGGCCCGGGTACCCCGCCGACGCGTACCGGCCGTACGGCGGGTTCGACTGGGCGACGGCCACGGTCGGCGGGCTCTGGGACGCCCTGCTCGCCGAGGGCCGTCCGTTCTGGATCACCTCCAACTCCGACAACCACCTGACGGTCAAGGACACCTGGCGGATCGGCGACTACCCCGCGGGCGAGCCCTACGCGAGCCTGCCGAACGAGTTCGACCGCTGGGCCGTGCTCGGCAAGCGTCCCGACCCCGTCGACACCGGGGTGCCGCAGGGCGGCAGCGACTTCTGGCCTGGGCAGTTCTCCCGGCTGCACACCGGCGTCACCGCCCGCACCTACGCGGGCGTGCTCGACGCGATGCGCCGCGGGCGCATGTGGGTGGACCACGGCCACCTGCTCTCGGGCCTGGACGTGCAGGCGCACGCCACCATGCCCGGCAAGGGCCACGGCCGCGGGAACGGCGCGGGCGGCGGCTGGGGCAACGCGGCGGGGCGCTCGGTCACCCTCGGCGACACCCTCACGGCGCGCCGCGGCCAGGACGTCGTCGTGACGATCACCGTCTCGACCACCGAGTACGCCAACGCCGCCGGCATCCGCCCGGAGCTCGCGCATGTCGACCTGATCGCCGGCCCGGTCACGGGGCCTGCGACGGATGCGGATGCCGTGCGCGCCCCGGAGACCCGGGTCGTGCGGCAGTTCGACACCACCGGACGCCGCGGCACCTTCACGCTCACGCATGTGTTCGAGAAGGTCGACCGCCCGTTCTACGTGCGCTTCCGCGGCAGCGACGGCAACCGGAACGGCATCGGCTATCACGGCGCCTCGGTCGATCCCGCGGGCCCGCTGCGGCACGGGGACGGCGAGGGCGACCCGTGGAAGGACACCTGGTTCTACGCGAACCCGATCTTCGTGCAGGTGGGCTGAGTCGGGGCGCTCAGAGCGCGCGGACCGTCGCGTGCGGCATCCGCTCGCGCATGACGCGCACCGCCTCGGGATTGTGGTCGACGAGCACGGCGTCGCGACCCAGGGCGGATGCCACGGCGCCGGTCGTCCCCGATCCGGCGAACAGGTCGAGCACCCGGTCGCCCGGCCGTGACGACGCCTGCACGATGCGGCGCAGCACGCCCTCGGGCTTCTGCGTCGGATATCCGGTCTTCTCGCGTCCCGTGGTCGGCACGATCGTGTGCCACCAGACGTCGGTGGGCAGCTTGCCGCGGGCGGCCTTCTCCGGCGTGACCAGGCCCGGAGCCATGTACGGTTCGCGGTCCACGGCATCCGAGTCGAAGAAATGCCCGCCGGGCGTCTTGACGTAGACCAGGATCGTGTCGTGCTTGGTGGGCCAGCGCCGCCGGGACTTCGCACCGTAGTCGTAGGCCCAGATCAGCTCGTTCAGGAACGCGTCGCGGCCGAACACCGCATCCAGCATGACCTTGGCGTAGTGCGCCTCGCGGTAGTCCAGGTGCAGGTACAGCGTGCCGTCGTCGGCGAGCAGCCGCCAGGCCTCCTCCAGCCGCGGCATGAGGAACTCGCCGTAGTCGTCGAAGCGGTCGTCGTAGGCGCGCAGCATGCCGCGCACCCGTTCGTACGCCAGGCCGTGGAATCCGTGTCTGATCTCCTTCTCGCCCGCACGCCCGCCAGAACTCCGGAGATCCATGGCCGAATCGGGTGATTCCGCGGCATCCGCGCCGGTTTCGCCTGCATCCTCCGGAGTCGTGTCCGCCCGGCGGGCGGTCACGACCTGCCGCTCCTGCGCACGGCCGGTGTTGAACGGCGGGTCCAGGTAGACGAGGGAGAAGGATCCGGATGCCAGGGTGCCGGCCGCCTCGAGATTGTCGCCCTCGATGATCTCGACGGCGCCGGGAGCGGCGGGCGCTTCGCGCGGAGATGTGCGCTTCGCGCGGACGGAATCCGCGGATTGATCCGCAGCAGGCGCACTTTCCCGCACGAGGCGCTCGGCGTCAGCGCTCACTGCGCGCTGCGTTCACGGAACACGGTGCAGCCACGCGTCGGTGGCGAACTTCGACTCGACCAGCGCCTCGGCGTCGGCGTACTCGTCGGGGGTGATGTGCCCGTCCTCGGCACCGGTCAGCGCCCGGAACGTCTCCTTGAAGCGCTCGATGATCTCGCTGCGCTCCATGCCGGTCTGGGTGCGCAGCGGGTCCACGCGCTTGGCGGCGGAGGTGGTGCCCTTGTCGCTGAGCTTCTCGCGGCCGATGCGCAGCACCTCGGTCATGGTCTGGCCGTCGATGTCGTACGAGATGGTCGCGTGGTGCAGCACGCCGCCGTTGGCGAGGCGTTTCTGCGCGGCGCCGCCGATCTTGCCGGTGGGCGAGGCGATGTCGTTGAGGGGCTGGTAGGTCGCGTCGATGCCCACCGAGCGCAGCGCCTGCAGCACCCAGTCGTCGAGGAACGCGTAGGAGTCGGCGAAGGTCATGCCCTGCACGAGGGATGCCGGCACGTACAGCGAGTAGGTGATGATCTGGCCCGCGGCCATCATCATCGCGCCACCGCCGGAGATGCGGCGCACGACATCGAAGCCATGCCGGGCGGCGCCCTCCGGGTCGACCTCGTTGCGGTACGACTGGAACGAGCCGATCACCACGGCCGACTCGTCCCACTCCCAGATGCGCAGCGTGGGACGACGGCGCCCCTCGCCCACGCGCGAGGTCAGCACCTCGTCGAGCGCCAGGTTCATCCGCGGGGAGACGGCCGTCTCGTGCACGATCTCCCAGTCGAAGTCGCGCCAGCCGGGCGCGGTCACCAGGGCACGGCGCACGACGGTGCCGACCGCTTCGGGGGTGAAGCCCAGCAGCTGCGCCCCGTCGGGCAGCGCACCGCGCACCGCCGCGGCGATCGTCGAGACGTCGGCCTCGACGGGCATCCCCTCGACGGCGGCGTTGATCGCCTCCAGCGCCGTGTCTGGCTCGAGGAAGAAGTCTCCCGCCAGGCGGAAGTCGCGGATCAGACCGTCTTCGACCTCGAGGTCGACGACGACGAGCTTGCCACCGGGAACCTTGTACTCACCATGCACCGCTCCAGCTTAACGGCGCGCTCTCAGGCGCGGACGGTCGGGTCGGGCAGGCCGGTGTCGATGCGGGGCTTGTCGCCGCGCGAGGCGCGCATCCACACGAAGAAGCCGACGATGGTGAACCCGCCGTAGAACAGGTACATGAACGCCGTCGCGTAGTAACCGGCCGAGAACAGCAGCGGCACGCCCACGGCATCCACCGCCACCCAGATCAGCCAGAACTCGACCCACCCCTTGGCCATCGCCCAGGTCGCCAGCAGCGATCCGACGAAGGTCCAGGCGTCGCTCCACACCGGCTCGTACGAGCCCAGCATCCGGAAGATCGGGGTCAGGCCCGCCGTGCCGACGAGCAGTGCACCGATCAGCAGCACCCGGGTGCGCCCCGAGGCCCAGCGCGGCACGACCGCATGGCCCTCGCCGTCACGAGCCTGCTTCCAGCGCATCCAGCCGTAGATGGAGACGGCGATGAACATCACCTGCCGGCCGGCCTGGCCGAACAGGTTCGCGGTGTGGTCGGTGCCGAACACGCTGCCCAGGAAGACCGTCAGCAGCAGGGCGTTGCCGATGATCCCCACCGGCCAGGCCCACAGCCGGCGGCGCATCGCGCCGAGAGCGGATGCCAGTCCGAAGACGTTCCCGACCACCTCGCGCACCAGGAGCGTCGACGATCCGACGGGGATCTGCGCGTTGAAGGCGTCCAGCAGCCAGCGCAGGACCTCGGTCACCTCGTGCTCGCGGCGGGGACGTGCTTGTCGAGCCAGGCGAGCACGTCGGCGCGCACCTGATCCTGCTGCAGCTCGTTGAAGATCTCGTGCCGGGCGTCGGCGTAGACGAGCGTGGTGACATCGCTCAGGCCCGCGCGGTTCCGGTAGGCATCGGCGAGCTTGTGCACGCTGTGCGGCCCGCCGACCGGGTCGTCGCGGCCGACGAGCAGCAGCACCGGCACGTCCCTCCCGAGGTCCTTCTTCGGCCTGCCGTACATGCGCGCGGCCTCGATCGGACCGAAGAGCTTCAGCAGCGGGGTCTCGACGGTGAGGGGGTCGTCGTGGAAGGCCTGCCACACGGCGGAGTCGCGCGAGAGCCACTCCAGGCCGTCGGCGTCCGGCCCGTCCCACTGCTTGTTCAGTGGCAGCGGGTTCATGTCGGTCGGAGTGCGGTACGCGGAGCCGGAGAGGATCACGGCCGAGTAGGCCTCCGGATGCTGGTTGAACAGCATCTGCGAGAGGAACGATCCCCAGGAGTGCCCGAGCAGCACGATCGGGAGTCCGGGGCGCTCGCTCTGGATGATCTGCGTGAGCTGCCAGCATGCGGCGACGGTCGCCCGCATGCCGCCCTTGCCGAGGTGGCCGAGCCTTGCGGGGCCGTTCCACTGCCGGATGCCGGTGCGCCCGTGCCCGCGGTGATCGTCGGCGTACACGTGGAAGCCGGCGGCCGTGAGCTCCGCGATGAGCGCCTGGTACCGGCCCGCGTGCTCGCCGACCCCGTGCAGCAGCTGCACGACTCCTCTCGCCTCGCCCTGCGCCTCGTACACGTCGTAGACGATCGCGATGCCGTGGGCGTCGGTGAACTCCGCTGTTCTCTTGGCGACGCTGCTCTCAGAAGACATGCCCCGAGTCTACGGATGCCGGCCGGCCGGCATCCGCTCGTTTCGCCGAGCGACTCCGAGGCGGCGAGCGCTCAGCGGTGGAACGGGTACATCGGATAGACGTAGCCGGCCGACCAGAACGGCGCGAGGCCGTAATAGCCGAACACGTCCTCGTTGTACGCGACGTCGTTGATCAGCTCAGGATCGTAGGCGGGGGCGGAGCGCAGCTTCTCCCGGCTCTGGTCGATGCGCACCTCGCGCTCGGTGACGTCGGTCACGGCGTCCACCGGGATGTAGGACTTCTGCTCGCCCAGCCCCAGGAATCCGCCCGATCCGACGACGAGGAAGCGCACCTTCTCCTCAGCGGTGTCGACGAGGAGGTCGTCGACCTTCCCGAGGTCCTCGCCTCCGACGTCCTTGACGTCGCGGCCGCGGATGTCGTCTTCCTTCGCGAGGGTCTTGTCGCTGTCGCCGAGGGCGATCAGCTCGTGCTCGTTGACGGTCATGGCACTCTCCTTCCAGGTGCGGTAACCCTCTCAGGAGTCATCGCATCCGGGCAGGGGCTGGCCTCGCCGGAGCAGGCGGAGTAGCCTCTCCCATGCCGCGTGTCGCGCGCGGTCGCGCGGTGTCGCGATGTCAGGCCGCGGAGGTCTCGGCGGCGCGCAGGGCGGCGACGATGGCGAGCGCCGTCTCGCGGTCGGTGACCTCGTAGCCGCCGACGCCGTCACTGGCGGATCCCATCCGCACACCCCCGTCGACGTGCACCGTCCGCTTGGCCGAGAAATGCACGGCGTCGACGCCGGTCGCGGCGATCGCGGCGACGGTGTCCACGTCGATGCCGCTGCCCGCCATGACCTCGATCCCGCCTGCGGCCTCGGCGACCAGCGCCCGCAGGGTGTCGATCCCGTCGATCGCCTGCGAGGCGCCGCCGGAGCTGAGCACGCGGCGCATCCCGAGCTCGCGGGCTGTCCGCAGGGCGGCGATCGGGTCGGGAGTCACGTCGATCACGCGGTGCAGCGTGACGGATGCTCCGCCTGCGGCGTCCACGATGCGCGCGAGCGCCTTACGGTCCAGCGCGCCGGTCTCGTCCTGGCATCCGACCACCACGCCGTGGGCGCCGGCGGCGAGCACGTCGCGCACGTCGTGCACGATCACGTCGATGGCGTCCGCGCTGTACTGGAATCCGCCGGCGCGCGGGCGGATGAGCACGTGCACCTCGGGCCCGTCGTCTCCCACGGCGGCGAGCACGCTGCGCAGAGTCCCCCGCGACGGGGTCAGCCCGCCCAGCGCGAGTGCCTGCGCGAGCTCGATGCGTGCGGCTCCTGCCTCGCGGGCGATGCGCGCCCCGGCGGGGTTCTGGACGGCGAGTTCGAACGCGAGGGGCACGAGAAGCATTTTCGCACCCGGAGGCCTGATTCCCAAGATGGTGAACATTATTTTCACGCTTCCCCGCCGCCACAAACTTAGTTAGGCTATCTAAGTAATGACCGAGGACTTCGCCGCCACCGCATCCGAGCTCCGATTCGCCCTCTTCCGTCTGACCAGGCGCCTGCGCTGCGTCCGCGCCGTCGACGCGATGAGCGACGCCCAGCTCGCCGCCCTCGGTGCCCTCCGCGCGCACGGACGACGCACGCTCTCCGGCCTCGCCGATCACGAGCGGGTCACCGCGCCCACCATGAGCGCGACGGTCAACGGGCTGGAGGATCTCGGGCTGGTCCGGCGCGTTCCCGATGAGGACGACCGCCGCCGGGTCTACGTCGAGATCACCGACGAGGGCGAGAAGGTCGTCGCCGCGACCGTCCGCCGCCGCGACGAGGTCCTGGCCGACATGATCGCCGAGCTCGACCTCGACGCGGACGAGCTCGCCGTGCTGCGCGCGGCCGCCCCCGTGCTGCGGAAGGTGGCCGAGTCATGAGCTCGATGTTCCGCTCCTTCCGGTCGTTCAACTACCGCACCTGGTTCCTCGGTGCGATCGTCTCGAACATCGGCGGCTGGATGCAGTCGACCGCCCAGGACTGGGTGGTGCTCACCGAACTGACCCACAACGACGCCGCGGCCATGGGCGCGACGATGGCGCTGCAGTTCGGTCCTCCGCTGGTGCTGGTCGGGCTCACCGGCTGGGTCGCCGACCGGTTCGACCGGCGGAGGATCCTGCTGGCGACGCAGACGACCCTGATGGTGCTGGCGATCGGCGTGGGCGCGCTGCTGCTCACCGGCATCCTCACCCTGCCGCTGATGCTGTGCTTCGCGGCGGCCTTCGGCGTGACCAACGCGTTCGACGCCCCGGCCCGTCAGGCGTTCGTGTCCGACATGGTCAGCGTCGAGGACACCTCGAACGCGGTCGCCCTGAACTCGGCGTCGTTCAACATGGCCCGTCTGATCGGCCCGGCGGTGGGCGGAGTCGCGATCGTGGCGCTCGGCTCCGGCTGGGTGTTCATCGCCAACGCCGTGACATTCCTGGCGATGCTGATCGCCCTGCTCCTGATTCGCAAGAGCGAGCTCGTGCCGCGTGTGAAGAGCAGCAGGAAGGGCGGCGGTCTGGCAGCCGGAGTGCGGTACGTGCTCAGCCGGCCCGACCTGAAGGTCGTGTTCGTGATGGTCTTCCTGCTCGGAGCCTTCGGCATGAACTTCCCGATCTTCGCGTCGACCATGGCGCTGGAGTTCGGAGAGGGCGCAGCGGGCTACGGCGTGCTCAGCTCCGTGCTGGCGATCGGCTCGCTCGCGGGCGCGCTGCTGGCGGCGCGCCGCGACCGTGCCCGGGTGCGGGTGATCGTGCTGTCGGCCGCGGGGTTCGGTGCGGCCTCGCTGGTGTCGGCGACCATGCCCGTGTACTGGATGTACGGCGCCGTGCTGGTCTTCGTGGGCTTCTCGACGGTCACGATGCTCACCACCGCCAACGGGTACGTGCAGACGACGACGGATGCCGCGCTGCGCGGCCGCGTGCTGGCGCTGTACATGGCGGTCGTGATGGGCTCCACTCCGATCGGCGCGCCGATCGCCGGCTGGGTGGCCGACACGTTCGGGCCGCGGATGGCGATCAACGTCGGCGGTGTTGCGGGTCTTCTGGCCTGCGCGATCGGCCTGTCGTGGATGCTCTGGTCGGGACGGCTGCACCGCGCCGGGCGCACCCGGTTCCTGCTCACGCTCGATGAGACGCGGCCGCTGTCGGTGGTGCAGGCGATGGACCCGCACATGTACGACGAGAAGGCCGCCGCGACCACGCCGATCCAGTTGCCGCGCAAGAACGCGGAGTGAGCGTGACCCGGCATCCGCGCTCGCTCATGCTCGCGCTCGGCGCGCTGACCGCGTTCGGCCCGATCTCCCTCGACGTGTATCTGCCCTCGCTCCCCCAGCTGGGCGCTGAGTTCTCGGCATCCGAATCGCTCAGCCAGCTGACCATGAGCGCCTGCATGATCGGGCTCGCGCTCGGCCAGCTGCTCTGGGGCCCGATCAGCGACCGGTTCGGCCGGCGGATGCCGCTGATCCTGGCGATCGCAGGCTTCGCGGCGACGTCGGTGGCGTGCGCGTTCGCGCCGTCGATCGAGGTGCTGATCGGCATCCGGGTGGTGCAGGGCCTGTGCGGCGCGGCCGGGATGGTCATCGCCCGTGCGGTGGTGCACGACCTGTTCTCCGGCGCCGACGCGGTGGCCGCGTTCTCGACGCTCGCCGCCGTGATGGGCGTGGCGCCGGTGCTCGCCCCGCTGGTCGGCGGTGTCGTGGCGTCGTTCTCCAGCTGGCGGGGCGTGTTCGTGGCGCTGGCGGTGATCGGGCTCCTGCTGCTGGCGGTTGCGGCGTTCGCGGTGCCGGAGTCGCTGGATGCTGCGCACCGCACGAGCGGAGGCCTCACGAACGACTTCCGCGGGATCGGCGCCGCGCTGCGGAACGGGCCGTTCCTGGTCGCGGCGCTCACGCTCGGCGTCGCGTCGATCGCGCTGTTCACGTATCTGCAGCTTTCGCCGTTCGTGCTGCAGACCCAGTACGGGCTGAGCGCGGGAGGCTTCGCGCTGGTGTTCGCGGCGAACGCGGTCGGCATCACGGTGGCGGCGAACCTGAACCGCCGGCTGGCGCGGCGCGTGCACGGCGTGCGGATCGTGCGCTGGTCGCTGTCCATCGGCGTCGCCGGCGCACTCGCCCTGACGCTCGCCGGGCTGCTGGACTCGGCGCTGCCGTGGCTGCTGGTGCCGCTGTTCGTCGCCGTCAGCACGCAGGGCCTGAACAACCCATCGCTGACGGCGATCGCGCTGGGCCACATCCGGCACAGCGCGGGTTCGGCCTCCGCCGTGCTCGGCACGATCTCGATGCTGCTGGGTGCGCTCGTGCCGCCTCTGCTGTCGCTGCTCGGCGTCACCGCGACGACCCTCGGTGCGACGATGCTGGCCGCGTTCGCAGTGGCACTGGCTCTCGTGGTGTTCGCGGGGCGGGCGCGAGATCTTACGAATCCGTGAGAATCGGCCGCGGCTGCTGTCCGCGCTCGTAGCCTGAGAGCATGAGCGGCTCTCGAGGATGGCGCCCGGCCGCGGCGGGGATCGCCGCGGTGGTTCTCGGCGCGGGGGCGGGCGAACTGGTCGCCACGTTCGCCGCGCCGGCATCCAGCCCGTTCGCCGTGGTCGGCGGCGCCCTGATCGACCTCGCGCCTTCGTGGGCGAAGGACACCGCGATCGCCTGGTTCGGCACCTCTGACAAGGCAGCCCTGCTGGTGGGCATCGCCGTCGTGCTGCTGGTGGTCGCAGGGCTCGCCGGACTCGCCGAGGCGCGGTGGCGGCACTCCGGTGTCGTCGCTTTCGCGGCGCTCGGCATCGGCGCCGGCCTCCTCGGGCTCACCCGAACGGATGCCGGGATGCTGGCCTGGCTGCCGTCCGTGCTCGCCGGCGCGGTGGCGGCCTTCGCGCTGCGGATGCTGCTGGGCATCCTGCCCTCCGTCGTCTCCGTCCCCTCCGTCGTCCCCGTCCCCGCCCTCCGTCCGCAGGTCGATCCGACGTCGGCAGGCCGAATCACCGGCGCGTCCACCTCCGGACGCGCAGACCGCCCTGCGGACGAAACGGGAACCTCCCGCCGGCGGTTCCTCACCTGGACGATCGGCACGGCCGCCGTCGGCGTCGCCATGGCTGTCGTGGGCGGACTGGGGCGGGCGGGCTCCACGGTCGTCACCACCGTGCGCGAAGCTCTCAAGCTGCCGAAGCCGGCGACTCCGGCGCCCGCGATCCCGGCATCCGCCTCGCTCGATGTCCCCGGGATCACCCCGGTGATCACACCGAACGCGGACTTCTACCGCATCGACACGGCGCTCGTGGTGCCGTCGGTCGACCCGTCGAGCTGGAAGCTGCGCATCCACGGGATGGTCGCGCAGGAGGTGACCCTCACCTGGGACGAGCTGCTCGCCCTGCCCCTGGTCGAGAGCGTCGCGACCCTGTCATGCGTGTCGAACGAGGTCGGCGGGGATCTGATCGGCAACGCGGTCTGGCTGGGCTATCCGATCCGTGAGTTGCTGAAGCGCGCGGCTCCCGACGCGGATGCCGACATGGTGCTCTCCACCTCGGTCGACGGCTTCACCGCGGGCACGCCCCTCGAGGCGCTCACGGACGACCGCGCCGCGCTGCTCGCGATCGGGATGAACGGGCAGCCACTCCCCCTCGAGCACGGCTTTCCGGTGCGGATGGTCGTGCCAGGTCTCTACGGGTACGTGTCCGCGACGAAGTGGGTGACCGACCTCGAGGTGACGCGGTTCGACAGGGCGCGAGCGTACTGGACCGACCGCGGATGGTCGGAGAAGGGCCCGATCAAGCTGGAGTCCCGCATCGACGTGCCGCGTGCGGGGCGCACTATCCCTGCCGGAGACTCCGTGATCGCCGGCGTCGCCTGGCAACCGGGCACCGGGGTCTCCGGCGTCGAGGTGCAGGTCGACGACCGCGACTGGCAGTCGGCCGAGCTCGCGACCGCGATCTCCGACGACACCTGGGTGCAGTGGCGGCTCCCCTGGCGCGCGAAGGCCGGCGAGCACAGCATCCGCTGCCGTGCAATCGCCGGCGACGGCACGGTGCAGACCGACACGATCGCGGCTCCCGCGCCGGACGGCGCGAGCGGATGGCACACGATCAGCGTCAGCGTGGGGTGACCCGTGAGGGTTCCGTGAGGATCGCGATTCACTGTCTTCACGAATTCGTGAAATGGGTGTACCGTCGCCTCTCATGAACACCATCATCAGCACGCGCGGTCTGACCAAGACCTACGGGCGCGTGCATGCCCTCGACGGACTGGACCTCGAGGTGGAAGCCGGTCAGGTGCACGGCTTCCTCGGCCCGAACGGCGCGGGAAAGTCCACCACCATCCGCATCCTGCTGGGCCTGGCCCGCCGCAGCGGCGGCGAGGCATCCGTCTTCGGACTCGAGCCCTGGGGCGACGCCGTGCAGATCCACCGCCGCGTCGCGTACGTGCCGGGCGACGTGAGCGTCTGGCCGAACCTGTCCGGCGGCGAGGCCATCGACTTCCTCGCCCGCCTGCGCGGAGCGAAGACGAAGGATGCCGCGTACCGCGCCGAGCGCGAGCGCCTGATGACCGCGTTCCAGTTCGACCCGCGCAAGAAGGGACGGGCCTACTCGAAGGGCAACCGGCAGAAGGTCGCCCTGATCGCCGTCTTCGCGGTGCCCGCCGACTTGTACATCCTCGACGAGCCGACCAGCGGCCTGGACCCGCTGATGGAGGTCGTCTTCCGCGACGAGGTGCAGCGGCTGCGCCGCACCGGAGCGACCGTGCTGCTCTCCAGCCACATCCTCTCCGAGGTGGAACTGCTCTGCGATCGGGTCTCGATCATCCGCGAGGGGAGGATCGTCGAGTCGGGCACACTCTCCGAGCTGCGCCACCTGACCCGCACCGAGGTGTCGTTCGAAGCCGCGTCCGCCGACGCACTGATCGGCATCCCCGAGGCGCACGACGGCACGGTCGAGGAGGGCCGCGCGCGGTTCACCGTGGACAGCGACGCGATCCCGTCCGTACTCCCGGTGCTCGCGCAGCGGGCCGTCACCGGTCTGCGGATCGAGCCGCCCTCCCTCGAGGAGCTGTTCCTGCGACACTACGGCGACGACCTCGCCGCCCTGCGCGCCGCCGAGGAGGACTCGTCGGCCTCGGAGAGCGGCACCCGCGCCTCGCGACGCGCGGCCGCGAAGGGAACGCGCTGATGTTCCGTGCGCTGCTCCGTCAGCGCCTGCGCCGCGACTGGCTGCAGCTGCTGCTCTGGATCCTCGCGACGGTCCTCATGGCGTACTCCGGCTTCGCCGGCGTCACGCAGTCGTACGCCACGCACAAGGACCGGGTCGAGGTGCTCGCCGCCGTCATGGCGAACCCGGTGATCATGATGTTCCGCGGGCTGCCGTCCGGGGCATCCGAGGGTCAGTTCCTGTCCTTCGAGATCCTCCCCTGGCTCACCATGCTCGCAGCCCTCATGAGCACGTTCCTCGCCGTCCGGCACACGCGCGGCGATGAGGAGGCGGGGCGTACCGAGCTGCTCGCGGCCACCCCCGCGGGCCGTGCGCTGCCGACCGTCGCCACGATCGTCCACGGCGTGGCCGCGAACGTCGTCCTCGGCGTGCTGGTCGCTCTCGCCCTGGCCGGCTCGAAACTGCCCGTCACCGGTTCCTGGCTGACGGGTGCGGTGTCGGCGGCCACGGGCATCGCGTTCCTCGGCATCGGACTCGTCGCCGCGCAGCTCATGCGCACCTCGCGCGGCGCGAACTCCCTGACGGTGTGGATCCTGGTCGGAACCTTCCTTCTCAACGGGATCGGCAACGTCGCGGGCACGCCGAGCGACGATCTCACCCGCATCAGCAGTTCTTGGCTCGTGTGGCTCTCGCCGTTCGGTTGGGCCGAGCAGGCTCGCCCCTTCGACACGGACGACGCGTGGCCCGCCCTGTTCGGGCTCGGGTTCGGCCTCGTTCTCGCCGTCGGGTCCGTCGCGCTGCAGTCCCTGCGGGACATCGGCGAGGGCTTCATCCCGGCCCGCCCGGGCCGAGTCTTCGCCCGGCCCGCGCTGTCCAGCCCGCATGCACTGGTCTGGCGCTTGACCAACGGTGCGATCATCGGCTGGGCCGTGGGCGGCGCACTCACGGGCATCCTCGCGACGAAGCTCTCCGGGCTGGCCGGGCAGATCTCAGGCCAGAACCCCGCGGTGCAGCAGATCCTCGACAAGATCGGCAAAGCCGGCGACCTGCAGGAGACGGTGGTCTCGGTGTTCTTCACGATGATGGGCATCCTGGCCGCCTGCGCGGCCGTGCAGATCCTCTCCCGCGCGCGGCAGGAGGAGGCCCACGGCACCGCCGAGATCGTGCTGGCGCAGCCCGTCGGCCGCGTGCGCTGGCTGCTGGACCACCTGCTCGTGGCGACGTTCGCGATCGCGATCATCGTCGCTGCGACCATGCTCGCGGCGTTCGCCGGCCTCGCCGGGAACGAGGATGCCCCGGCACTGGCGAAGGTCGTGACCGTCGTCGGGCTCGGCCAGGGCCTCGCCGCCTGCGTGTTCACGGCGCTCACCGCCCTGGTGTTCGTGCTGCTCCCCCGCGGCACGATCGCCATCGCCTGGGCGCTCGTGATGCTGGCGACGGTGTTCGGCCTCTTCGGTCCGCTGTTCGGCCTGCCGGAGTGGACGACGCGCTTCTCACCGTTCGCCGTGACGCCCATCGTCTCGGACGGCACGATGGAGCTGCGCGGCACGTGGTGGCTGGTGCTGATCGTCGCGGTCGTGGCCGCGGCATCCCTCACGCTCATGCGCCGGCGCGAGCTGCATCCTGCCAGCTGACCGCTGCGCTGCAGGTGAGCTGAGCCGAGGCCGTTCGATGAAAGGATGAACGCATGGGAGAGGACGGCGTGACGCACGCGGGAGTGGATGCCGCCGAGAGCGCGGCCGCCGCGATCACCGCGGTCGGCTTCCCCCGGATGCCCGCGCGCGTCATGATGGCGCTGATCGCCGCCCCCGCCGAGGGGTACACGGCGGCCGAGCTCGGCGACCGGCTGGGCGTCAGCGCCGCCGCAGTCTCGGGCGCCGTGCGCTACCTGCAGACCCTGCACATGATCCGCAAGGTCTCCCGACCCGACCAGCGGCTGGCCCACTACGAGATCATCAACGACACCTGGTACGTGATGATGTCGAACAACTCCCCCGTCTACGACCGGCTGGCCGCGTACATCGACGACATCGGCGCAGCGCACGCCGAGGATCACGCGGCCCGCCTGCGCGCCGAGGAGATGGCCGAGTTCTTCAGGTTCATGGGCCAGCGGATGCCCCAACTCGTCGACGAGTGGGAGATGCTGCGCGCCGAGCGCCGACTTCAGGACTGAGCACGGTCGATCTGTCGAGCGGCGGCGCGTGTGTATACCGTGGAGGGCATGAGCGGGAACAGGAACGGGTCGGATCCGAGCGCCACCGCAGGCCACGCGCCGCAGAGCGGGGTGCGACGTGAGCCACAGGTGCTGAGATGGGTCTTCTGGCCCGCCGCCGTGATCGTCGTCGCATTCGCCCTGTTCGCCCTGCTCGCACCGCACGTCGCCGAGGCCCTGTTCAAGACCGTCCAGACGACGATCGTCAACGCCTTCAACTGGTACTACGTGCTGATCGCCGCCTTCTTCGTGGCGTTCTGCCTGTTCCTCGGCTTCAGCAGGTTCGGTGACATCAAACTGGGCCGCGACGACGAGGAGCCCGAGTTCTCGCTGATGAGCTGGTTCTCACTGCTGTTCGCGGCGGGAATGGGCATCGGCCTGGTCTTCTACGGGGTCAGCGAGCCGCTCTCGCACTTCACGAATCCCCGCCCCGGCGTCACCGGCACGCCGGAGCAGCTGGCCCAGGCCGCACTCGGCCAGACCTACCTGCACTGGGGTGTGCACGCCTGGTCGATCTACGTGGTGATCGGGCTCGCCCTCGCCTACGCCATCCATCGGCGACGCCGGCCGGTGTCGATCCGATGGACCCTGGAACCGCTGCTCGGCAAGCGCGTCGAAGGCGGCTGGGGGCACGCGATCGACGTGATCGCCCTGGTCGGCACGCTGTTCGGCGTCGCCACGTCGCTGGGTCTCGGCGTGCTGCAGATGAGCGCCGGCCTGCACTCCGCCGGCTTCGCGAATCCCGACGAGACCACCCAGGTGGTGCTCATCCTGGTCATCTCCGTGTTCGTGCTGATGTCGGTGCTGTCCGGCGTGACCAAGGGCATGAAGTGGCTGTCGAACGCGAACCTCGTGCTCGCGGGCCTGCTGGTGATCTATCTGCTCGCGGCGGGGCCGACGGAGTTCCTGCTGCGCGAGTTCGTGCAGTCCCTCGGCTACTACATCCAGAACTTCGTGGGTCTCTCCTTCAACGTCAGCGCCTTCCAGGGCGCCGCCGGCGAGCAGTGGCAGGCCTCCTGGACCTCGTTCTACTGGGGCTGGTGGATCTCGTGGGCGCCGTTCGTGGGGATCTTCATCGCCCGCGTCTCGAAGGGGCGCACGGTGCGCGAGTTCGTGATCGGGGTGATCCTGGTGCCCACCCTGATCGGCGTGCTGTGGTTCTCGGTGCTGGGGGGCTCGGCCCTGGCGATGGAGCTCGCGAAGCCCGGCTCCCTCACCGGTCCCGACGGAATGGTCGACCTGCAGGGAGCGCTGTTCGCGATGCTGCAGAACGTGCCCGGCGCCGCCGTGGTGAGTATCGGAGCCATCCTGCTGCTCGCGATCTTCTTCATCACCTCGGCCGATTCCGGCGCCCTGGTGATGGGCATGATCGCCACCGGCGGCAAGCCCGAGCCGAAGCGCTGGATCCGCACCTTCTTCGTCGTGATCACCGCACTGCTGGCGATCTCGCTGCTCCTGTCGGGCGGGCTCACCGCCCTGCAGACGGCGGCCATCACGATCGCCCTGCCGTTCAGCATCGTGATGCTGCTGATCTGCTGGTCGACCGTGGTCGCATTCACCCGCGAACGGCGCGCCTACGCCAAGGCCGAACGAGCGCAGTTCATCGACCGCATCGGCGAGTACTACGGCCTCGAGGTCGAGTCGCACGACGCGACCGGCGTGCTGGGCGCTCAGCCCCGCTGGATGCGTCGGCTGCAGCGCCGGTTCGGGCTGCCCGTGGCACCGACCGAGCCGATCCGCATCACGCCCGGCGCGCTCTCCCTGGAGAGCCACGGCGACTCCTCCCCCTCCACCCTCGACATCGACGGCCTGGTGGGCGAGGACGAGCTCGCCGGCCTCGACGACCCGGACGTGAAGCAGCAGGACGCGGGTCCGTTCCTGAAGGAATGACGCCTGTCAATGCCCTCCCGGCGGCGTGCGCCGCCGGTTACCGTCGTGGGCATGGACGAACGGCAGAGCAGTCAGGACCAGGCTGTCGGACAGTACCCGCACACGCCCGGGCAGGATCCCGCCGGCAGCGGCGCGCCGCACGAGACACGACGGACGGCGGATGCTCGGGATTCTGACGAGGGCGGGCACACCGGCATCCCGGAGGAGAACCCGGCGCACAACACCGCCCCCGACGGAGTACCGGGCGACGAGGAGGATGCGCCGCTCGGCGGCGACGAGACGACCGAGTCGCAGTTGGATGCTGACACGGCGGTCGAACGCGATGCGCTGAAGAGCCTCGACCCGGACGACTCACCGGCCTGAGCCGCCCGAACGCACAAGTCGACGTCCACCGGTTCTGATGGTTGCCAGCTGAGCACGTCACGCGCCTTGGTTGTGACCGCGCAGGCGGAGTCATGTTCTGAAAAGCGCGCCCCTCTGCGTTGTGCACATGGCGACCTACGGATGTCGCCCAAAAGGGGGACAGACACGTGCGGCGCGCTTCGGGAAGACTGAAAACGCGCCAAATGCGCGTCTGCCACGCGTATCGATTGGAACCGATGTGAAGAAGAGACTGAGATGGTCAGCGGGAAGCCTCGCCTTGGTGGGGATGTTCGCCTCGGCGATGCTCCTGGGGACCCCCGCCCACGCGGAAGCCGCACCAGTGGATGCGCCTGCACCTGTGAAGTCAATGACTGGATCGACTTCACATACACCGTTGATCCCGGCGGCAGCGGGTCTCGCATTCTGATCCAGACCGCCGTCTGGGGCAGCAAGCTCGGGTCGTACATGGTCCAGGGTGAGGTCTACCGCAACGTCGAGATGATCAAGCTCAAGGCCACGGGTTACGTGGGAGGTCCTGGTCAGTCCACGACTACCACTCTGTGGATGAGCCCTCACCTCTCTCTGACGGGCTACAAATTCTTTGCGAACGTGAGCACGTTCGTCGAGACGCCCGGCATCAATCCCGCCAACCCCGAAAGTGGCGCTTACGAATGGCGCACCGGCATGACTGACACCTGCAGTGAGCCAACGCCCGGCGCGTGGCGCTGCATCTTCCTTCAATGACCACCGGCAACGAAGGGCAGTTGTCCAGAACTAATCAAGCTAGTCCCGCCCCATCGGCGAAGCGCAAGGAGATCGCACTCTCAGGAAGCATTCCTGAACGATGGACGCTGGCAGGTGCCGCGGACCTCGAACCGGAGATCGCGCAGATACTTGCGACCGACGACGATTTTCGAGTCCTACAGTCGCTAGCCAACAACCGGTCCGTGGCTCAAGAGATTCTTGCCATGCTGGGCCGGCGAGCGGAGGTGGCGGAACAAGTCGCCATGAACCCGTTCGCACCACCAGAAATAAAGGAGATGCGCCCGCTGACCTTCCACCCATCGATCTCGATCACGAACTTTCTCACCGATGTCGGTGCCACAGAGGATCAAAGCCGCGAACTCATGAAACGCTACGAGCGTGCCATGCGCAAGCAGGACCATGCCGAAACCCTTGGCGACGCGTGGAGACAGATTGTTGAGATGACCAACCGCGAATAGTTGGGCCAACGACAGCGGCCGACTCGGCGTCTCAACCTCGCCGTATTCGGTTGCCGCGCAGGAGTGGTACGTGTACCTGTCACATGCTCGTCCCTGGTCACGCACTTCGGCGCCGGCGGTCAGGACCGCCGGCGCCGATAGGGCCTGATGGAGCCGGGTCAGGCTCCGCGCAGCTCCAGGGTGCAGCACTTGATGCCGCCGCCGCCGAGCAGCAGCTCGGACAGGTCGACCATGATCGGGTTGTAGCCGCGCTCGCGCAGCTGCTTCTCGAAGCCGGTGGCGCGCGGCGAGATGATGACGTTGTAGCCGTCGGATGCCGAGTTGAGACCGAACACGGCGCCGTCCTCGTCGGCGACGAGGATCGCGTCGGGGAAGCGCTCCTCGAGGATGCGGCGGGATGCCTCGTCGAAGGCGTTCGGCAGGTAGGCGACGTTGGCGTGCGCCGGGCCGCCGTTCTCCTCGCCGACCACCGGGTCGAGCACGGTCAGTGCGGTGTCGAGGTGGTAGAAGCGCGGGTCGACCAGGGTGAGCGTCACGACCTCACGGTCGAAGACCTCGTGCACCTCGCGGTGGCTGTCACCCGCGGAGCGGAAGCCGGTGCCGGCCAGGATCACATCACCGGCGAGCAGGAAGTCGCCCTCGCCCTCGTTGACCTCCTGGGGCAGCACGGTGTCGAAGCCGTGCGTGCGGAACCACTCGGCGAACGCCGGGGCCTCGCCCTGACGCTGCTCGTAGTAGAACTCGGGGACGTACGCCTTGCCGCCGATGGTGAAGCCGCCGTTGGCCGTGTAGACCATGTCGGGGTAGCCGGCGAGCGGCTCGATGAGCTCGACCTCGTGACCGAGCTCCCGGTACAGGTCGTACAGCTTCTGCCACTGCGCGACGGCCTTGGCCGTGTCGGTCGGCGCGGCCGGGTCCATCCACGGGTTGATCTTGTAGTCGACCGTGAAGTACTCGGGCCGGCACATCAGGTAGCGGCGGTGGTGGGCCTTGCGGGTCGCGGTGCCGGTGACGGCGGTCTCAGGCGTGGACATGGGTGCTCCTCTGGAGAAGGTGCGGCGGACGCTGTCCAGGGGCCCGGCGGAAGTTCGACCCGCCCACGGTGAGTGGAGCGCGGGGAAGATGCGACACAGGCACGCCAGTTGTATTTTCGCATCCGGACGCCAGGATCGCCACTCTTTTCGCTGAGAGTCGTGTCGGGCGGTTTCCGCTCAGATCACCTCGGCGCTCCAGGGATCCGGAGTGCCGAAGCGGTGCGCGGTGATGGAGATCGCCTGCTCGTGCACGAACGGCAGCAGCTCGAGCCGCCCTGCCGAGGTCACCTCGTTGTCGTACACGGCGAGGTCGGGGTCCCCCTCGACCGCTTCAGCGAGCGCGCGATGCAGGTCGGCCACGGCATCGCGTCCGCCGATGAGACGCACCCGTCCGACGCGGGTCGCGTCCGGAGCCGGGCGGCGGATCCGCTCGATCCACTCCTCGTCGCTCTCCACCGCCACGGGCACTTCGAGCGCGACGAGCTCGGCGCGCACTCCCGCGGGCACTCCGTCCGGCACCGACACGAAGAAGTCCGCTCCCGAGCGGATGCCGGCGAGCACCACGCGCAGGATCGCGGCCAGGGATGCGTCCGACGCGGCCCGCACCGTCACCGGCAGCGGCCGGTACCGGAACAGGTTGCGCTCCACGCCCAGCTGCGAGACGTCGCGCACCTGACCGAACTCGCGGTCCCAGGCCACGGCATCCGAGAGCGCCGCCTGCCGCAGCCACTCGAAGGAGTCGAAGTCGAGCGAGGGCTGCGCCGACTCGATGAGACCGGAGATCTTGACGTCCAGCCCGCGCAGATGCAGCGTGCTCGACGACTTGCCGCGAGGGCGCGAGCGCCACGAGCCCAGCCCGATCAGGTAGTTCAGACCGCCGGCCTTCGCGCCGGGGCCGACCGAGGAGCGCTTCCACCCGCCGAACGGCTGACGCTGCACGATCGCGCCGGTGATCCCGCGGTTCACGTACAGGTTTCCGGCCTGCACCTCGTCCAGCCACAGCGCCAGATCGGCGGGGTCCTGGGTGTGCAGGCCCGCGGTCAATCCGTACGCCACGGCGTTCTGCATCCGGATCGCCTCCGACAGCGTGGAGGCGTGCATGATGCCGAGCACCGGCCCGAAGAACTCCTCGCGGTGCGTGCGCGAACCGGGCTGCACTCCCACCCGGATGCCGGGACTCCACAGCCTTCCGCTCTCATCCAGCGAGCGCGGCTCGACCAGCCACTTCTCCTCGCCCTCCAGCTGCGTCAGCGCCCAGGCGAGCTTGCCCTGCGGCTTCTCGATCACCGGCCCGACCTCCGCCTGGGGGTCGCCTGGCCAGGCCACGCGCAGCGAACGGGTGGCGTCGACCAGCTGCCGGGCGAAGCGCTTGGACCGGCCGACCGGCCCGACCAGGATCGCCAGCGACGCCGCCGAGCACTTCTGCCCCGCGTGCCCGAACGCGCTGTGTACCAGGTCGGCGACGGCGAGGTCGAGATCGGCGGTCGGGGTGATGATCATGGCGTTCTTGCCGCTGGTCTCCGCGAGCAGCGGCAGGTCGCTCCGCCATGACCGGAACAGCGCCGCGGTGTTCCACGAGCCCGTGAGGATCACGCGATCCACGTCCGGGTGCGAGATCAGCTGCCGTCCGAGCTCACCCTCCTCCACGTCGGCGAGCACCAGCACGTCGCGAGGGATGCCCGCCTGCCACAGCGCCTCGGCGATGACGGCCGCGCAGCGCCGTGCCTGCGGAGCCGGCTTGAAGACGACCCCCGACCCCGCGGCGAGCGCGGCGAGCACGCCGCCCGCGGGGATGGAGATCGGGAAGTTCCAGGGCGGCGTCACGACGGTCACCCGGGAGGGCTCGAACGCGGCGCCCGCGATGCCGTCCAGCTCACGGCAGGTGGCGGCGTAGTACTTCGCGAAGTCGACGGCCTCGCTCACCTCGACGTCGCCCTCGGCGAACGTCTTGCCGGTCTCGATCGCCGCGACCTCGATGAACTCGGCGCGGCGGCCGGCGAGAGCGGCTGCGGCGCGCAGCAGCACCTCGCTGCGTTCGGATGCCGGGCGGGAGCCCCAGCCGGATGCTGCATCACGCACGCGCGTGACGGTGTGCGCCAGCATCCGCTCGTCTTCGATCCGGGCGGCCCGCAGGGTCGCGACCCCGAGATCGGACAGTCCTGCCGCGGAGACGCGCTCGAAGATCCCGCGCGCCCAGTCGCGGTTCGCGGCGAGCGCCGGATCGCTGTCCGGTGTGTTCACGAACCCGGGCGCACCGGCGGCGGAGCCCGCCACCTCCTGACGGGAGTACACCGCGGTCTGCAGGAACGGGTCGTCGTCGGCTCCGTACTCGTCGTCATCCCCTGAGGAGCCGCGGGCGATGCCGAGCACCAGACCGGTGAGGTCCTCGGTCTCGGCTCTGGGCCTGGTCATCGGGCGCACCGACTCGTGCAGCGGCGCCGTGCGGTTCTGCACCCGGCGCGGGCCGATCTGCAGGGAGTGGTCGCGGGCGCGGCTGACGGAGTCGACGAAGCGCAGCCGCTCCCGCTCGAACAGCGAGCGGTCCTGCGCGAGGTCGAAGGCGGCCGAGAGGAAGTTCGAGGGCGACGCGTTCTCCTCCAGGCGGCGCACCAGGTAACTGATCGCTACGTCGAACTCGTGCGGATGCACCACGGGCACGTACAGCAGCACCGGCCCGACCGTGCGCGAGACGGCGGCGACCTGGGCCTGCGCCATCCCGAGCAGCATCTCGAACTCCACCGAGTCCTGCACACCGCGCTCGCCCGCGAGCAGCCAGGCGAAGGCGATGTCGAACAGGTTGTGCCCGGCCACGCCGACCCGCACTGCGGCGACGTTGCGCGGCTGGAACGCCTCGTCCAGGCAGCGCAGGTAGTTGGCGTCGGTGTCGAGCTTGGAGCCGTAGGGAGCCTGCGTCCAGCCGTGCATGACGGCGTCCACCTTCTCCATCGCGAGGTTCGCGCCCTTGACCAGGCGCACCTTGATGGGCGCGCCGCCGTGCTCCACGCGGTCGCGCGCCCAGGCGGTGAGCTCGCGCATGGCGGGCAGCGCATCGGGCAGATAGGCCTGCAGCACGATGCCCGCCTCGAGGTTCTTCAGCCGCGGGTCCTCGAGGATGCGAGTGAACACCGCGATGGTCAGGTCGAGGTCCTTGTACTCCTCCATGTCGAGGTTGATGAAAGTGCCATTCGAGGCGGCCGTCAGATACAGGGGCGTGAGCCGCTCGATCACGTCCTCCACCACGTCGTCGAACGCCCACATCGAGATGCGGCTCATGACCGCCGAGACCTTCACCGACACGTAATCGACGTCGTCGCGACGGACGAGGTCGTGGATGCCGTCGAGCCGGCGCTTGGCCTCGGCCTCGCCCAGCACGGCCTCGCCCAGCAGGTTGAGATTCAGCCGATGACCCGTTTCGCGCAGCTTCTCCAGCGCAGCGCCGAGCTTCTCCGGGCGGGCATCCACGATCAGGTGACCGACCATCTCGCGGAGCACCCGCCGCGCGATCGGCACGGTCGGCAGCGGCAGCACCGGCGCGACCCCGCCACCCAGGCGCACGACCCCGCGCAGGTACCAGGGCAGGAACCCGGGAGCGAGCGGCGCGACGCGGTGCAGGTTGGATGCCGCGGCGGCGGCGCTCTCGGGCCGCATGACGCCGTCGACGAACCCCAGTGTGAACGGCAGGCCGTTCGGATCGCGCAGCACGCCGGCCAGGCGCTGCGCGGCGGGATCGACGGGGATCGACGCCTCCTCCTGCACCCAGCGACGGGCGAGTTCGACGGCGGCGTCCTCCAGACGCGCCCCGGGTGCGACGGACGGCTGCTCAGACATGATCCCAGCGTAGGTCCCGACCGCGCGGGAAGGCGGCTGAACCCGGTGGCGGCGGCGGAAAGTCACCCTATGCTGATCACGTGAACGCCGCCCCGCCCTCGCCCGTGCAGGAGAGGACTCTGCTCACCCGGGTGCGGCGCATGGCGAGCCTGATCCCGACGCCGTGGCTGATCACGGCCGGCGGCGCGGTGCTGCTGGCGGCGACGGCGGCGTTCGGAGGCCTGCAGACCGTCTCGCCGAAGCCGGCACCCACAGTGTCCATCGGCGGGCAGTACTCCGGGTCCGACCTGGAGATGACGGTGCAGGGCGTCGAGCTCCGCGCGGAGCGCGGCAATGCGGCATCCTTCCCCGACAAGGAGAAGCACGAGAAGGTCCTCGCCGTGATCGTCGACGTGGTGAACACCTTCGGCAAGCCCCGGCTCGCGACCGGGAGCGGCAGTCCGTCCCCCGCCGTCGACGGCATCCACGTCGACGGCATCGACGAGAAGCCGGTCATCGCCTACGCCGACGCGAGCGGCGGGTCGGTCTGGCTGCAGCCGGGCGTCCCCGTCCGGCTCGTGCTGTCGTGGGTCGTCGGACCGGATGAGCTGCACGACGGCGACGAGGTGCGTCTGACCCTTCCCGATTCCACGCACAGCGTCGGCACCAACGTGCAGCGGGGCGTGGACATCTGGGACGAGGTGGTGGTGGGCGCGACCCTCACCGCGGCCGTCGAGGAGATCCCCGCGAGCGAGGAGGACACCCCATGAAGAAGGTGCTCCCCTGGCTCCTCACGCTCGTGCTGCTCGCCGGCGCGTGGGTGCTGAACGCCGTGGCCCTGCCGGACGGCTCATCCGAGGCGAGCTTCCTCACGCCCGCCACGGTCGGCCACGCCGCCACCGCGCGCAACCTCACGCTCACCGTCACGGATGTGCGCGCGGCGCGCACCATCGCCGACCCGACGGGACGGACGCTGGAGAGCACCTGGGTGGTGATCGACGTGGATGCCGAGGCCCTCGACTCCCAGTCCGGCGCAACGCTCGGGTTCGCCGAGCTGACGGTCGGCGGACGCACGTTCCGTGCCACCGAGCGCGTCGAGAGCTTCTTCCGCCAGCGGCTCGTCCCCGGCGTGCCGCGCAGTGGCGCCGTGGCCTTCGAACTGCCCGCGGACGCGCTCAAGGGAACGGGAACGCTGCGTCTGGGCATCCCGTCGGATGCCCGCTACGACGGCCTCGTCGAACTGACGATCGACCTGGGCGACATCCCGGTGGAGGATGCCATCACCCTCCCCACGACGCACTGGACGCACACATGACGATCCCGACGCCCCTCGTCGCAGACACTCCGGAATCGCAGACGCCCGCGCCGAAGCAGCCCGGCTGGTGGCGCACCAACCGCGTGGCGCTCGTCGCGCTGCTGGTGCTGGTCCCTGCGATCGGCATCGGCGTGGGTTGGAACGAGTGGTACTCCTATTACGGCTACGGGGCGCGCAAGGTGACAGCGGTCGAGGTCCCGGACAAGGGTACGGTGAAGCTCTCCGGCGCGGAATGGGGTCCGATCCGAAGCGGAGAGATCACCGACACCAGCAAGCTCGACATGCCGAAGGGCGCCCGCCTGCTCGCCGCGATCGTGCCGGTGACGCCCGACGGCAAGGCCGTCTCCTGCGACCCACCGGTGCTCGTGCAGCAGAGCACCGGGCGCGAATGGACGCCGATGCGCTCCGAGATCGGCCTCGCGTACAGCTACGACGAGAACGACAAGTGCGTCAGCGATCTGGCGGACGAGAAGGACCCGGAGTCGGCTCAGCCGTTCTCGCTGACCGTCGGGTTCGTGGTTCCGGACGACGTCACCGGGCCGTTCTGGCTCGAGGTCGATCCCCGCGGCGACGGACGGTTCGTCAGGTTCTCCATCGACCCCTGACCTCCCGTGGTGTCCGGCTTCAGGCCCGCCTCGAGGACGGCATCCGGCAGCACGCCGGCGGCATCCGCCACGGCACGCACGTCGGCCTCGGCCTGCTCGACGACGCCGGCGTCCACCTTCTTCTGCTGACGCTGGCGCAGCCGGCCCAGAGTCGCGTCGTATGCGCCGGCGATCACCGCGACGCGCAGCGATTCCGTCAGCATCACCGGCACCAGAGAGACCAGCGGCAGCGCGATGCCCCAGAACACCAGGTCGTGCGGGCCGATCAGGCGAACGGCCCCGTACTGCAGGTAGGTCTCCAGGGTCTTCACCGCGACGTGCAGCAGCGCGTAGGAGGCGATCAGCACGGGACCCGCCCGCCACATCAGCAGCAGCGCGCGCCCGATCGGCACGAAGCGGGAGCCGAGCTCGTCGCCGAGGTCCTTCAGCCGTCGCATGATCGGGTTGGGCACCACGGCGGCGTGCTCGCGCAGGTTCGCCAGCAGCTCGTTCTCGATCCGCAGCTTCTCGGCGACGATCGCCTGCCCGTAGACCACGCCGCCGATCGTGAGCCAGGCCAGCGGGGCGAGCAGGATCGGCCCCGCCTCGCCGAGCAGCCAGCCGATGCCGTCCCAGGCCCAGCGCAGCGGCGCGACGGCATCCAGCACGTTCTCGCGCACCTGCTCGAGCCACGCCATCGCGGCGCGGGTGTCCACCCAGGCCTTGACGCGGTCGGTGACGTCGCCGATCACGATCACCGAGAAGAACACCCAGACCACTTCGAGGTACACCGCGATCAGCGAGACCCAGCCGGGGATGCGCTGCTGCCATTTGGTCCACGCCCAGCGAGCCGCGAAGGCGACCACGATGATCGCGATCGTCCACACGTTCAGCGGCAGGTTCAGCACCGTGTCATCGGTGCTCAGCTTCTGTCCGGGCGTCAGCGCCGCCTGGAAGATGATGTCGGTGCGCTCGCGCAGGGCGCGCGCGGAGTACGCCACGACGTCCTCCGCCAGCAGGCCCTGCCCCCAGTAGACGGCGAGGAAGGGCAGGATGCCGGCGAGCAGCGCGGTGAGGAAGGTGCGGCGGCGGTCGGCGGCGGACTCCGGCAGCGGGGCGATCGCGTTGAGCTCGCGCAGCCCGTCGCGCAGCACCAGGAACATCGCGACGTAGCTGATGAGCCGCGCCAGGATCGCGATCGGGAGGATGAGGAACCCCACCGTGGCGGAGTGCGCGCCGACGATGCCCGCGAACTGCACGATGACGTAGTGCACGGCGATGCCGCCGAGGTACCACGCGAGCATCGCGGGCCAGTGCCGGGCCAGCGCACGCCCGGCCGTGACGAGGATCGCCTTCACGGCATCACGCTATCGCGAGTCGTGGAGCGGGCGCGTGCTCAGCGCCACTCCCAGCTGTCCAGGAGCTGCTGCAGCTGCTCCTCACCGTTCGAGTACGGGGTGGTGATGCTGATCAGGAACAGCCGGCGCTGGTTGCCCTCGATGTCGTAGGGCTGCGGCGAGAATGTGGTCAGCACCACCTTCATCTGCGTCTCGGCCACGTCGCTGTCGATGCGTGTGATGTTCGCGGGCACGCCGCCCAGCGTGGTCTCCTCGTGCAGGCTCGAGATCGTGCCGCCGACCGTGCTGAGGTAGGGCTTCTCCAGGGCGTCCACGGTCGCGCTCAGGTCGGTGCCGTCGGAGTACTTCGCGGCGGTCGCCGAACTGACCGGCTCCACGGTGATCTGCCCGGCGGTCTCGCCGTAGCCGGTGGGGACGAAGTTGCCGTTCTCGTCGTACTCGCCCCACAGCTCGAGCTGGCCGTAGCAGGCGCCGGCCTCGTCCGCGGAGATGTTGTCGGTGAAGTGCTTCGGGCCGTCATAGCTCCAGCACGGCGTCTCGATGAGCTGGCCGGAGACCGCCGCGGCCTCTGCCTCATCGAAGGCAGTGTCGTCGGGGGCGGCCGAGGGCGTCTCGACGGACCAGGGATCGGAGGAGCTGCTCGACGTGTCGTTCCACGGTGCGACGACGAAGATCATGGTCGTCATGAACGCGCCGAACAGCAGCGCGATGCTGGCCAGGATCGTGCCGATGATGCCGAGCACCTTGCCCCGGCCGCTGCGGATCGCGAAGATGCTGAGCACGAGCCCGACGAGCGCGAGGACGACGCCGACGATCGGGATCCAGCCGCTCAGGAAGGCGACGCCCGACACGATGATCGCCGCGATCGCGAGTCCGCCGACGCCTGGGTTCGGGAGCTGCCCGGGTGCCGCGCCGTACCCGGGGTAGGACGTGACCGGGTAGCCCTGCGGGCTGTACCCGGGCTGCTGCGCGTAGCCGACGTAGGGCGGCTGCTGCGGCGCCTGCGGCTGACCGGGCTGGGGCTGCGTGTAGCCGGGCTGCGCGGGCTGGGTGTATCCGGGCTGCGGCTGGTACGTCGGCTGCTGAGGAGCCGGCGGTTGGTTCACCGGCGGAACCGCGCCCGGAGGCTGGTACTGCGGCGGGACAGGCGGCTGCTGCGGCTGCGCGGGCTCGCCCGCGTTCGGATCGTACGACATGATTCCCCCTCGATGACGCCTCTCAGCTTAGAGGGGACCGTCCGTCCTCCGGGGGCGTGAGGCTCATCTCCAGACGCTGGGCGCCGGCTTCCTCGTCGGGGGCAGAGCGGATGCCGTGGCCCAGTCGTGGATCCAGTCGTCGATGTCGGGCACCCCGGCGGGGGTGCCGACCGCGGCGAACAGCTCATCGTGACCCACCGTGCCGCCACTGCGGCGCATCATCCGCGCACGCACGATGACCCGCGCGTAGACCTCGCCGTCGACGACCGCGCGGTGCTCCATGAACACCGCCTTCTCGTCGTGGCCGATGAAACGGGACTCGACGTCGAAGCGCTGCCACAGCTGCAGCGACTTGCGGAAGGTGACCGTCTCACTGGAGACCACGGCGTACCAGCCGCGCTCCTTCATCGCGTCGAAGAGCCCGGTGCGGATGAGCAGGTCCCAGCGTCCCAGATCGAACAGCGACAGGTACCGGCCGTTGTTCATGTGCCGCAGGATGTCGATGTCCGTCGGGAGGGTGGTGAGCCGGATGCGGCCGACCTCGGCGGAATCCACCGTGCGCCCCCGACGCACGCGGCTCCGCGCCTGGAGGATGACGAGGAGGGTGCGCCAGATCACATTCACGAGCATCGACAGTAGCTATCGGCAACCACTGCCGCAATCCGGTTGTCGGATGACGACATACGCGTCATGCACGGTCCACTCGATTTCACCTGCCGCGAAAGCGCGCGTAGAGTCGCGGCATGAGCGCCGAAGCCCAGCCCGAGATCATCGTCCGTCCGGTCCGCGATGCGGATGCGGAGGCCCTGGGTCGCGTGCACGCGCAGACGTGGCACGAGACCTACGACCACCTGATCAGCAAGGCCGCCCTCGAGCGGATCTCCCCCAAGCGCCTCGCGGAGCTGTGGGTGAACTGGGCCCGCCAGGGCGAGGACTTCAAGATGAGCGCCGCGCTCGTCGACGGCGAGATCGTCGGCTTCGTGGGCTCGGGTCCCGCCCGCGACAAGGATGCACCGTCGCTGCGCGAGCTGTACTTCATCTACCTGCTCGACGCGTGGCACGGCACCGGCATCGGCCAGAAGCTGTTCGACGCCGCCGTCGACAAGGACGAGTCCCTGTACCTGTGGGTGGCCGAGGACAACCCCCGCGCGCACCGCTTCTACGAGCGCAACGGCTTCACCCTGGACGGCGCCGCGCACACCGAGCCGTTCCTGGGCGAGACCCTCACCGAGGTGCGATTCGTGCGCTGAGCGCAGACATCATGAGTGCGGCCCTCCCGGATATCCGGGAGGGCCGCACTCATGTTCCGCCGATCACAGGGCGCGGATGATGTCCTCCACCCGCTCCTTGGCGTCGCCGAACAGCATGTGCGCGTTCTCGCGGAAGAACAGCGGGTTCTGCACACCGGCGTAGCCCGCGGCCATCGAGCGCTTGAACACGATCACGTTCTCGGCTTCCCACACCTTGAGCACCGGCATCCCCGCGATCGGGCTGCCCGGATCCTCGGCGGCCGCCGGGTTCACGGTGTCGTTGGCGCCGATCACCAGGACGACGCTCGTCGAGGCGAAGTCATCATTGATCTCGTCCATGCCCAGCACGATGTCGTACGGCACCTTCGCCTCGGCCAGCAGCACGTTCATGTGCCCTGGCAGGCGGCCGGCGACCGGGTGGATGCCGAACCGCACGTCCACACCCCGCTCGCGCAGCCGGGCGACCAGGTCGGCGACCGGGTACTGCGCCTGCGCCACGGCCATGCCGTAGCCGGGGGTGATGATCACGCTGGAGGCGCTCTCGAGCATCGCGGCGGCGGACTCGGCGGTGACCTCGCGGTGCTCGCCGTAGTCCTCGTCGCTCGAGGCGGATGCCACGATCCCGAACCCACCGGCGATCACCGAGATGAACGACCGGTTCATGGCCTTGCACATGATGTACGACAGGTACGCACCCGAGGAGCCCACCAGCGCACCGGTCACGATCAGCAGATCGTTGTTCAGCAGGAAGCCGGCCGCGGCCGCCGCCCATCCCGAGTAGCTGTTCAGCATCGAGACGACCACTGGCATGTCGCCGCCGCCGATCGAGGCGACCAGGTGCCAGCCGAGCGCGAAGGACAGCAGGGTGACGGCGATGAGCAGCCAGAGCTGCTGGTCCATCACGAACCAGACCGTGAGCGCCAGGAACAGCACGAGCGCCCCGATGTTCAGCGCGTTCTTGCCCGGCAGCATGAGCGGGCGCGACGACATCTTCGCCGACAGCTTCAGGTACGCGACGATCGATCCGGTGAAGGTCACCCCGCCGATGAAGATGCCGATGAACACCTCGGCGTTGTGGATGCCGACCAGATTCTCGGCGATGGGCTCATGCGCCAGGTACCCGTTCCAGCCGACCAGCACGGCCGCGATTCCCACGAAGCTGTGCAGCATGGCGATCAGCTCGGGCATCTGGGTCATCTGCACGACCTTGGCGCGCCACAGTCCGATGGCGGCGCCGACCAGCACGCCGACGGCCATCAGGGTGAGTCCGAGCGCGGAGCCCGCTCCGCCCCAGGCATCCGCGACGGTGAGGGCGAGGGTCGACAGCAGGGCGATGGCCATGCCGACGATGCCGTAGATCACGCCCGCACGGGCGGTCTCATGGCGGCTGAGCCCGGCGAGGCTCAGGATGAACAGCAGTGCGGCGACGATGTAGGCGCCGCCGGCGATGGCGTCGACGGTCACTTGCTTCCGCCCTTCACGAACATGCTGAGCATTCGGCGGGTCACGGCGAAGCCGCCGAAGATGTTGATGCTGGCGACCAGCACGGCGACGGCCGCGATCACCTGCACGACGGGATTCGCGTCCGTGATCTGCAGCATCGCGCCGACGATGATCACGCCCGAGATCGCGTTGGTGACGGACATGAGCGGGGTGTGCAGCGCGTGGTGCACCTTGCCGATCACGTAGAAGCCGATCACGACCGAGAGCATGAGCACCGTGAAGTGCTGCGGCAGCGGTGCGGGCGCGAAGACGTTCACGAGGAACAGCGCCGCGATGCCGGCGACGATCAGGCCGACCTTCTTCCCGACCGACAGCGGCTGCTTCGCGGGGACCTCCGCGGCAGCAGCGGCGGGAGCGGATGCCGGTGCCGCCGCGACCTGCACGGCGGGCGGCGGCCAGGTGACCTCGCCGTCGCGCACGACCGTGACCGATCGCTGCACGACGTCGTCGAAGTCGATCGTGAGAGCGCCGTCCTTGTTCGGGGTGAGCAGGGCGACCAGGTTGGCGACGTTCGTGCCGTACAGCTGGGACGCCTGGGCGGAGAGCCGCGAGGCGAGGTCGGTGTAGCCGAGGATGATCACGCCGTTGTCGGTGACCGTGCGCTCGCCTGCGACCGAGCCCTCGACGTTTCCGCCCTGGCCGGCGGCCATGTCGACGATCACGCTGCCCGGCTTCATCAGGGCGACGTCGGATGCCGTGATCAGGCGCGGCGCCGCGCGCCCCGGGATGAGGGCGGTGGTGATGATGATGTCGACGTCGGCCGCCTGCTCCGTGTAGATCTCGGCCGCGCGGCGGTTGTAGTCCTCGCTGGTGGCCTTGGCGTAGCCGTCGGTGGACTTCTCCACGGCGACGTCGACGGGCAGGTAGACGCCGCCGACCGAGGTGACCTGGTCGGCGACCTCGGCTCGCGGATCCGTCGCCCGCACGATGGCGCCCAGCCGGGCCGCCGCACCGATCGCGGCGAGACCGGCGACACCGGCACCGGCGACGAGCACCTTGGCGGGCGGCACGTTGCCGGCCGCGGTGGCCTGGCCGGTGAAGAAACGGCCGAACTCGTGCGCGGCCTCGACGACCGCACGGTAGCCCGAGATGTTGGCCATCGAGGTCAGCACATCCATGGACTGCGCGCGCGAGATCCGCGGCACCGCGTCCAGCGCCAGGGCGGTGACCCCGCGCGCCGCGAGCGCCTCGACCAGGTCGGGCCGCAGCGCCGGGGACAGCAGGCCGACCAGCGTCGTCCCCGCCGAGAGCAGACCGATCTCCGCTTCCGTCGGCGGGTTCACCTTCAGCACGACGGCGCTGCCCCAGGCATCCGCCCGCGGCACGACCGTCGCACCGGCGCGGCGGTACTCCTCATCCGAATACGAGGAGCGCGTGCCCGCGCCCTCCTCGACGGCCACCTGGTAGCCGAGTCTCAACAGGTTCTGCACGGTGGCCGGGGTCGCGGCGACCCGCGCCTCATCCGGCCCCTCCTGCACGATTCCGATCTGCGTCATCGCGATCCTTCCGTCCGGCGTCCGCGCCGGATTCACGTTTCGCTCAGACTACTGATCGGGGTGGAAGAACTGTCCCACTTCTCAGACTGTGACCACTCAAGATCCGCCGTTCTTTACCTCGAAGAAAGACGGATGCTGAGCCTCACCCGCGCCGGCGGTGAGAAGCATCCCTCGCCGGCACCCTCTGAACGTCGACGCCCCTCCGGATCACGAGGATCGGAGGGGGCGTCGATGATGAGCCGCGATGACGGGTCAGCGTCCGGACACCTGCCCGAACAGCCTCGCGATGGGCGCCAGCACCAGCGGACGCGCGGCGAACCATCCGGCCACGATCACGGCGATCGCCAGCACGAACGCCCAGAAGCCGGTCCAGTTCGCGGCGTACTCCACGCCGTCGACCGAGCCCATCGATGCGAACATGTGGTTCAGGTTGCGCAGCGCACCGGTCAGGAAGACCAGCGCGACGTGCACGACGATGAACGCCACGAAGTACAGCATCACGGGGAAGTGCACGGCGCGCGCCCACTCGATCGGGTACGCCTTCGACAGCTTCTCGGCCTTCTTGGGCCACAGACCCGACATCCGGAAGCCGGTGATCGCCGCGAGCGGCGCCGCCAGGAACACGGTCGTGAAGTAGGCCAGCTGCTGCAGGCTGTTGTAGTTCACCCAGCCGTTGTCGGTGGGCCAGTCGAAGGAGACGTACTGCAGGCCCGCGGACAGCGCGTTCGGGAAGACCTCCCAGCTGGTGGGCACCAGGCGCAACCAGTGCCCGGTGCTGAACAGCAGCACCACGAACACCACGCCGTTGATCATCCACAGCAGGTCGAGCGACTGGTGGAACCACAGCGTCAGGCTGATCTTGCTCTTCTTCTGACCGCGCGGCGTCCAGAACGCCGTGGGCCGCTTCTCGGTGCGCACGCGCAGACCGGAGCGGATGATCAGCACCATCAGGAACATATTGAAGAAGTGCTGCCAGCCCACCCACGGGGCGAACCCGGGAGCGACGTCGACGTGGTACTCACCCGGGTAGGTGGTGAGGAAGTCCTGCATGAAGGAGGTGCTGAGGAAGGTGCGCACCAGGAACACGGCCGAGACCGCGAGCAGCCCTGCGGCGAACAGGCCGAGCAGGCCGCCGATCGCCTGCGGCCACGTCGGTCGCAGCTTCGAAGGCTGCTCCTCGGGCTGGGCGACGTGGCGCGGAGCCGTCCCCGCCCAGACCGTGCGCGTGAAGGGCAGCGGGATGGAGACGTCCGTCTTGGCGGATGCCACAGCGGCCGCCTTCTGATCGACGACGGCGACCTGGGTCGTCGCGCCCGGTGCGGCCTCCTGGGTCGTGAGACCCGGCGAGGCGGTCTCCGCACCCTCGGTCGCCGCGCCCGCGGGCACGGCGGATGCTTCTGCGACGCGCGCCACACCGGCCGGCGGCCACGGGTCGCCGCCGGCGACGCGCGGGAGCCCGCGGCGCAGGGCGGCGCCGTCGGTCAGCACCGCGACGGGGACATCGGATGCCGCGGACGGCGCAGCCTCGACCTTGGCGGCCACGGGCGCGTCCTGCACGTCGACTGCACCGGATGCTGCCGAGGGAACCACTTGTTCGCGCACGCCTGCGGTGCTCTCGACGGGAAGCGGTGCACTCGATGCGGCTGCGGCGGGAGCAGCGGATGCCGGGGGCCACGGGTCGCCACCCGCGACCCGCGGGAGCCCGCGGCGCAGGGAGGCACCCGCGGGGACTGCGACCCCGGGAGCTGCGGGCACGGAAGGCGCGGGCGATGCGGAAGCTCCGGCCTCCGCCGCTGCGACTGCACCGGATCCCGTCGACTGCACCAGTTGTTCGCGCACGTTTCCGGTGCTCTCGGCAGGAAGCGGTGCACTCGACGCCGCGGGGTCCGCGACGGCAGGGGCCGCCGCCGCTCCGGCAGCGGGAGCGTCGGCGGCAGCAGCGTCGACAGCCACGGCATCCGCGATCTCGACCTCGATCGGGGACGGCCAGGCCTCGCCGCCCTTGACCCGCGGCAGGCCGCGGCGCAGCATCCGAGTGGCCATGGCTACTTCTTCCGCGCTTCGATCGCCTCGATCAGCTGCGGGACGATGGTGAACACGTCACCGACGATGCCGAAATCGGCCACGTCGAAGATCGGCGCCTCGCCGTCCTTGTTGATCGCGACGATGGTCTTGGCGGTCTGCATACCGGCGCGGTGCTGGATCGCGCCGGAGATGCCGAGGGCGATGTACAGCTGCGGCGAGACCGAGACGCCGGTCTGGCCGACCTGGTGCGCGTAGGGGATGTACCCGGCGTCGACGGCTGCGCGCGAGGCGCCGACGGCGGCACCCAGGGCATCCGCCAGCTGCTCGACGAGTACGAACTGCTCCTTGGAGCCGAGCCCCCGACCACCGGAGACGACCTTGGCGGCCCCTCGCAGGTCGGGCCGCGACGAGGTCTTCTCCTCGGCGGCGACCTCACCGGCCGATGCCGCGGGGGCTTCCGACGCGGTGACGGTGAGCGCCTCGGTGACGAGCGGTGCCGCCTCCGCGCGGGTGTCGACGGCGCCGAGTCGCACGGTGACGACCGGGGCGCCGAAGGTGGGCGCCGAGTCGGACTGGAACGAGCCGCCGAAGACCGAGTGGTGCGCCACCACGCCCTCGTCGTCGCGCGAGACGCCGACGGCGTCCACGGACAGGGCGAGCCGCTCCCGGACGGCGAGGCGTCCGGCGACGTCACGTCCCGCGATCGAGTTGGAGATCAGCACGGCATCCGGGTGCACCTGCTGGTACGCCGTCTGCAGGGCGTCGACGATCGGGACGGTGAGCGCTGCAGCATCGCCGTCTGCGGTGAGCACGACCTGCGCGCCCATCCCCGCCACGGCCTCGGCCGCGGCCGGCGAGCCGCCGACGATCAGGGCGACGGGGGCGCCGATGGACGACGCGGCACCGATCAGCGCGGCGGTGCTGGGAAGCACCTCGCCGTCGGGGGCGACGTCGGCGAGGACGAGGATCGACTTCTCGGGGTAGCCCATGTTCACACCAGCCTGTTCTGCGCGAGGAACTCGACGAGCTGTGCGGCGGCATCGCCCTCGTCGACGATCTTGACCCCGGCCGCGCGCGGCGGCTTCTCGGAGACGGCGGTCATGATCGTGTGCGGGGCCTCGGCCGGGTCGGCCGAGACGCCCAGGTCGGCGAGCGAGAGCAACTCGAGGGGCTTCTTCTTCGCCGCCATGATGCCCTTGAAGTTCGGGAAGCGCGCGTCGGGCAGGGCCTCGGTGATGGAGATGACGGCGGGCAGCGCCGCCGTGACCTGCTGCGTGCCGGCGTCGCCGGAGCGCGTGCCGCTGACCTGACCCTCGGTGATCTCCACCGCGCTCAGCGCGGTGGCCTGCGTGAAGCCGAGGTGCTCTGCGAGCATCGCGGGGATCACGCCGCCGGAGCCGTCGGTGGACAGGTTGCCGGTGATCACCAGGTCGGGCTCACCACGGCGGATCGCCGCCGCCAGAGTCGCCGCGGTGAGGCCGAGGTCGGCGCCGCGCAGCTGCTCGTCGACCACGTGCACAGCGGATGCCGCACCGATCGCCAGTGCGCGACGGACGGACGCCGTCGCGGACTCGGGCGACATCGATAGGGCGACCACCTCGGTGCCGGCGTTCTTGTCGGCATAGGACAGGGCGACCTCGAGCGCGCGCTCGGTGATCTCGTCGAGGACGACGTCACCCGCCCCGCGATCGGCCAATCCCGTCTCGAGATCGAGCTTGCGGTCACCGTAGGTGTCGGGGACTTCCTTCACCAGGACGTAGATCTTCATCGAGCCTCCTCGCGCCTGTGTCGATTGTAGTCGGGCGCCTTCTGCCGCACCGATTCAGAGCCTGAAATCGGATGTCACTTCTCATGGTACTGAGTTCCGTCGCTTGCTGCATCCCCGGCGCCGCATGCGACTAACGTGGGGGCATGGCCCGCCCTCGCCCCCTGTCGATCGATCCGCTCGCCGAAGCGAAACGGCAATGGCTCGCGCACGGCTGGGAAGACGCGGCCGACGGCATGGCCGTCGTCACCTCCGTCATGCGGGCGCAGCAGCTGCTGCTGGCGCGGGTGGATGCCACCCTCAAGCCCTTCGGCGTGACGTTCGCGCGGTACGAGGTGCTGCGGCTGCTGGCGTTCAGCAGGTCGGGCACGCTGCCGCTGTCGAGCGTGGTCGCCCGCCTGCAGGTGCACGCGACGAGCGTCACGAGCACGGCGGAGCGGCTGGTGCGCGACGGTCTCGTGCTGCGCGAGCCGCACCCCCATGACGGCCGCGCCGCACTGCTCACCCTCACCGAGACCGGGCGCGACCTCGTCGAGCGCGCCACCCGCGCGCTGAACACAGACGTGTTCCGCAGTCCAGGCATCGACGCCGACGATGCGAGCGCCCTGGTCGGCATCGTGGCCCGGATGCGCAAGAACGCCGGCGACTTCACCGACCCCCGCCCGGTCCCCGACCCGCTCTGATGGCCTCCTTCGTCCTGGAGCGCATCGTCGCCGTGTCGCCCGAGGACGTGTTCGACATCTCCCTCGACGTCGGACTGCACCTGGCCTCGCAGAGCTCGCGCGGCGAGCGCGCGGTCGCCGGCGTCACCACCGGGACGATGCGCGAGGGCGATGAGGTGACCTGGAGCGCCCGGCATTTCGGCATCCGCTTCCGGATGTCGTCGGTGGTCTTCGACGTCGACCGACCACGCAGGTTCCGCGACCGGCAGACGAGGGGTCCGTTCGCGGAGTTCCGGCACACCCACGAGTTCCTGCCCGCCGAGGGCGGCACGCTCATGCGGGACACCCTCGAGTTCCGCTCCCCGTTCGGTCCGCTCGGCCGACTGGTGGACGCACTGGTCATGCGCCGACATCTGGTCGCCGTGATCACCGAGCGCAACGACGCGATCACCGCGCATTTCGGCTGAGCATCCTCACCCCGCGCCGACCTCAGCCACGATGCCCAGCGGCACGTGCGAGACGGGGTCGAGGCCCGTCACGGTGATCCAGCCGTCGGCGAGGAGCGTGGCGTCGCTCCCGGGAACGGGTTCGCGGGGCAGATCCTCGACCGCCAGGCGCACATGGTGCTCATCCTGCTGCGTCAGCGTGGTCTGCACGATTCCGAACGGGGCGAGGTCGGCCTCGACCATCCCGCGCGACTCGACCGTGTTGGGGACGTTCACGTTGATCACCCTGCCGCGCGGATGCCGCAGTAGCTCATGCCGGGCGAGCGGATCGCCGACCTCGGTGCCGATCTCCGCGCGCTCCCCGCCGCGTCGGTCCTGCACGTAGGCGGATGCCCTGCCAGGCCGCTCGATGCCGACCACCGTCACCCCGTCGTCCTCGAGCAGGTGCCGGATGACCTGGCCGGCCTCCCCCGCCAGCGAGCAGCACATCGTCACCGAGACGCCGAGGCGGCGCAGCATCCGCGCCTGCCACACGCCCTGCCCGCCCGCGTGGATGTGGATCTCATCGGCATCGCCCGAGTTCTCGACCGTCACGGTGAGGATCGGCGAGGGGGCGAAGATCGTCACGTCGCTCATGCCGGCGAAGCTACCCGGGCGCATCCGTGTGCGGCACCCCCTTGCGCTCGGCGGAAGCCGTCGATCCAGATCCCGCCGGCACGTAGGATGGCCGGCATGAGCGAGCTGAGAGCGCACAAGATCCTGCAGCCGATGGGCCCCGCGGGGGCGATCGTGCTGGACGACGACGAGGTGGCGCTCCTCAGCACGGCCAAGGCCTTCCCCGTCGTCGTCGCGATCGGCGGCCGCACGGCGCGACTGCGTCTGGCTCGCATGGGCGGGCAGAACCTGATCGGGTTCAGCAAGGCGGTGCGCGCCGAGATGGGGGTGGAGCTGGGAGACGAGTTCGACGTCGTGATCGCCGCGGATGCCGCCGAGCGCACGGTGGAGATCCCGGATGCCCTGGCCGAGGCGCTGGCTTCCGATCCGGCCGCCAAGGCGGCCTTCGACACCCTCTCCTACACGCGCCGCAAGGAGCTGGCCCGCGGCATCGCCGAGGCGAAGCAGGACGCCACCCGCGAGCGCCGTCTGGCGAAGGCTCTGGAGGAGCTGCGCGGCTGATCGCGGCCTGCGCTCAGGCGGAGTCGCCCGCGGACGCGGCCTCCATCGCATCGAAGTACCGGACGACGGTCTCGAGCTCGCCCGGCGTGAAGAGCGCGTTCACGCGCCCCATGCGCTCGAGGATCGGCGCGTACGGATCGTCGTCGCCGCCCCTGCCCAGCAGCTCGGCGGCGTGATCCGAGATGCGCACGACGACGCGCCTGCGGTCGGCCGGGTCGGCGTCCCGCGCGATCAGGCCGTTGCGCTCGAGCCGGTCCAGCACACGGGTGGTGGTGCTCGTCGGCAGCTCGGTGAGCTGACTGACCTCCCCCGTGGTGAGCCGATCACCGGCGCGCGCGATCATGCCGAGCGCCTGCAGGTCGACCACGTTGATGCCCAGCGATCGGGCGATGCGCTCGTTGGTGAGCACGGCACTGCCGATGAACCGCTGGATCCGGTCGAGCAGTCCACGGGTCAGTTCGGGGTCGCTTGACATCATCAGGACGCCTTCCTATTATTCCCATATCGGGACGATCCCACTTCGGGAATATTCCGATCTGGAGACACCTCATTCTAGGAAGGGACCCCACGATGGACAATCTCCCCCGCCGCGGCCTCGCCATCGGCATCCTGCTGTTCGCCGCGTTCATGGATCTGCTCGATGTGACCATCGTGCAGGTGGCCCTGCCGGCGATCGGGCGCGACCTCGATGCCGGCTCCGGCGCACTGGAGTGGATCGTGTCGGGATACATGCTCGCGTTCGCCGCGGCGCTCGTGACGGGCGGCAGGCTGGGCGACATCTTCGGGCGCCGCCGCGTGTTCCTGACCGGCATCGCGGGCTTCACGCTCGTGTCGGCACTGGCCGCAGCCGCCGTCTCCGCGGAGATGCTCGTCGCGCTGCGCGTCGCCCAGGGACTGTTCGCCGCCCTCATGGTGCCTCAGCTGCTGGCGAGCGTGCAGGCACTGTACGCCCCGCGCGAGCGCGCGCCGCTGTTCGGCATCATCGGCGCCGTCAGCGGCATCGCGGCCGTGGTCGGACCGGTGCTCGGCGGGTGGCTCGTCGACGCCGACATCTGGGGTCTGGGCTGGCGCAGCATCTTCCTCGTCAACGTCCCGGTCGGCATCGCGATCGTCGCGCTGGCGGTGAGGTTCGTGCCCGACACGCGTTCGGCCCGCGCGATGCGGCTCGACCTCGTCGGCGTCGCGCTGCTGGTGGCCGCGATCGCCGGCTTCATGGTCCCGCTGATCGAGGGGCGGGAGCTGGGCTGGCCGGGCTGGCTGTGGGCCCTGGTCGTGGGCGGAGCGCTGTTCGGCGCCTGGTTCGTCCTGCACTCGGTGCGCCGGATGCAGCGCGACGGCTCGGCACTGCTGCCGATGCCGCTGTTCCGCGATCGCGGCTTCTCGGCCGGCATCGTGACCCAGGCGATGTTCCAGGGGGCGATGAACGCCTTCGTGCTGCCGCTCATCCTCTACCTGCAGCTCGCCCTGTCGTTCGACGCGCTCGCCGCGGGCCTGACCCTGCTGACGTTCAGCCTGGGGGCCATGGTCGGCACCGGCTTCGTGGTCCCCCTGGTGCCCCGGCTCGGTCGGGCCCTGGTCACGGCGGGTGCGCTGGTGATGGCGGCGGGGACGCTGGCGACGCTGTGGACCGTGACGACGGGTGGAGCCGGCTTCACCGGGTGGCAGTCCGCCGTGCCGATGGCCGTGGCCGGGATCGGTCTGGCGATGCTGATCATCCCCCTGGTCGACGTCGCCCTCGCCACCGTGCCGGTAGCCGACGCGGGTGCGGCCTCCGGCGCGTACAGCACGTTCCAGCAGCTGGGCGCCGCGGTGGGAGTGGCCGTGTCGACCACCGTGTTCTTCGCCGTCACGGGCGACGACTGGAGCCGGGAGCACGTGCTCGATGCTCTCACCGCGTCGACCTGGATCTCCGTCGCGGGACTGGTGATCGCGGCGGGCGCCAGCACCCTGCTGCCCGGCCGGGCTGCGGTGCGGGCCCACCTCGACGCCGCCCACGCGGCCGAGGAGCAGGACGACAGGGTCGCGGTCTGAACCCTCGGGGCGAGGCCGCGCTCAGTCGCCGTCGTAGACGTAGTGGTCGAAGCGCTCGGGGACGTTCATGCGCTGCCAGGCGAGCTCCTCGTCACGCCGCGAGCGGTCGCCGGGGAAGGCCTTGGCCGTGTACCGCGGCACCTGGCGGGCATGCCCGGCCATGTGCGCGACCGCGGCGGCCTGACCGCACACCCGCGCGGCGGCGAGCGCCGACGGGTCGTCCGCCTCACGCGCAGCCGCGTGGCAGGCGAACGCCTTCTCGCGCACGGCCTCGATGCTCAGCTCACCGCGCAGGAACGCACGCGCCGCATCCAGTGCCTCCTGCGGGCGGGTGTCGTCCGGCCTCTCGGCGAGGAAGAGCGGCAGCATCCGCTCGGCGCAGGCGATCGTCCACTCCACGAGCTCACGACGGTCCGACACCGAGAGGGTCAGGTCGGCGTCGTCCGGCAGCACCTCTGTCATGGCGCTCATCGGTGCTGGAAGTGAGGGGGGCGCTTCTCGCGGAAGGCGGCCATCCCCTCCTTCTGGTCCGCGGTGTCGAACAGGGCGGCGAACGTCGCCTTCTCCACGGCGAGGCCGTCGGTGAGCGACGTCTCCATCGCGGCATCCAGAGTCGCCTTCGCGGCGTAGATCGACGGCAGCGACTTCGACGCGATGGTCTCGGCGAGCTTCGCGGCCTCGTCGAGCAGCTCGGATGCCGGCACCACGCGCGACACGAGGCCGATGCGCTCCGCCTCGTCGGCCTTCACCATGCGGCCGGACAGCACGATCTCGGCGGCCTTGTAGTAGCCGACCGCGCGGATCAGACGCTGCGTGCCGCCCATGCCGGGGATCACCCCGAGGTTGACCTCGGGCTGGCCGAACACGGCGTTGTCGCCCGCCAGGATGATGTCGCACATCATCGCCAGCTCGCATCCGCCACCCAGCGCGTAGCCGGAGACGGCCGCGATCACGGGGGTGCGCACGGCGGCGAAGCGGGTCCATGCGCCGAAGTGGTCGGTGGCGATCATCTCGGCACCGGTCTTCGACTCCATCTCCTTGATGTCCGCGCCCGCGGCGAAGGCCTTCTCGGAGCCGGTGACGACGATGGCGCCGACGCCCTCATCCGCGTCGAAGGCGGATGCCGCGTCCGCGACCTCCTCGGACACCTGACCGTTCAGGGCGTTGAGCGCCTCCGGCCGGTTGAGGGTGATCCAGCCCACCCGTCCTCGCTGTTCGACAAGGATCGTCTCGTAGTCGGCCATGTGTCACTCCCCTCAGCCGCAGCACTGCGGCACGACCAGTATCCCAGGTCGGCCCTTCGTCTCGCTCCGCTCGCTCAGGAACCGGAGATGTTCCGCAACGGAAGGCGTCAGACGTCACCCTTGCGGATGTCGGTGATGATCCCCGAGAAGTCGCGTCCGGCGCCCTCGCCCGCGGCGAACGCGGCGTAGATCTCCTGCGCGAGGCGGCCCATCCTGGCATCCGTCGACGTCTGCTCGATCGCCTGGAGCGCGAGCCCCAGGTCCTTCGCCATCAGGGCGCCGGCGAAGCCGGGCTGGTAGTCGCGGTTCGCCGGGCTGGTGGGCACCGGACCCGGGACGGGGCAGTTGGTGGTCAGCGCCCAGCACTGACCGGATGCCTGCGACACGACGTCGTACATGGCCTGGTGCTCCAGCCCCAGGCGCTCCGCCAGCACGAACGCCTCGGCCACCGCGATCTGCGAGATGCCCAGGATCATGTTGTTGCACACCTTCGCGGCCTGGCCGAGCCCCGGCCCGCCGCAGTGCACGATGCGCTTGCCCATGGCCTCGAGCAGCGGAAGGGCCGCCTCGAAGTCCTCGTCCGCCCCGCCGACCATGAACGCCAGCGTGCCGGCCTCGGCGCCGACCACGCCGCCCGAGACCGGGGCGTCGACGTTGCGATGCCCGGCGTCGATCGCCAGCTGATGCGCCGTGCGCGCCTCGTCGACGGCGATGGTGGACGACTCGATGAACAGGGTGCCCGGCGCGGCAGCGGCCAGCAGCTCGTCCTGGTAGGCGGCGATCACGTGCTTCCCGGCGGGGAACATCGTGATGACGACCTCGGCGTCCTGCACGGCATCCGCTCCGCTGCCCGCGACGGGGATGCCCGCGGCGCGCGCGGCATCGATCGCGGCGGGCACGAGGTCGAAGCCGTGCACCTCGTGACCGGCCTTCACCAGGTTCACGGCCATGGGCAGGCCCATGTGCCCGAGGCCCAGGAAGGCGATACGGATCATGATGCGCTCCGCATCTGGTTCGAACCTGCGGGGCGCAGCATCTCGCGTCCGACGATGAGTCGCATGATCTCGTTCGTCCCTTCCAGGATCTGGTGCACGCGCAGGTCGCGCACGACCTTCTCGACCCCGTAGTCCTGAAGGTACCCGTAGCCGCCGTGCAGCTGAAGGGCCTTGTTGGCGATCTCGAACCCGGCATCCGTGGCGAAGCGCTTGGCCATGGCGCAGCGCATCGTGGCATCCGGCGCCTTCGCGTCGACGGCCTCGGCGCCGTCGCGCACCATCAGGCGTGCCGCCTGCAGCTCGGTGCGCATGTCGGCGATCGTGAACAGGATGGACTGCTTCTCGGAGAGGGGCTCGCCGAACGCGACGCGCTCGTGCACGTACTGCACGGCCTTCTCCAGAGCCCAGGCCGCACCGCCCAGCGAGCAGGCGGCGATGTTGAGGCGTCCGCCGTTGAGCGCCGACATCGCGATCGCGAAGCCCTTGCCCTCGTCTCCGAGCATGTCGGATGCGGGCACCCGCACGCCGTCGAAGATCACCTGGCGGGTGGGCTGGGCGTGCCAGCCCATCTTCTTCTCCGGCGCGCCGAAGCTCAGGCCGGCCGCATCTCCGGGGACGAGGAACGCGCTGATACCGCGCGCACCCGAGCCGGCGCCGCCCGTGCGCGCCATGACGACGTACACGCCGGCCTCGCCCGCACCGGAGATGAACTGCTTGACGCCCGTGAGCAGGTAATCGTCGCCGTCGCGCACCGCGCTGGTGGCGATGTTCGCGGCATCCGATCCGGCACCGGGCTCGGTCAGGCAGTAACCGCCGAACTGCTCCATGGCGGTCAGGGCCGGCAGCCACCTGCCGCGCTGCGCATCGTCGCCGTAGGTGTCGATCATCCACGCCACCATGTTGTGGATCGAGATGTACGCGGCGACCGCCGGGTCGCCCTTGGCGAGCTCCTCGAAGATGGCGACCGTGTCCACGCGGGCCAGGCCCGTGCCGCCGAACTCCTCGCGCACGTAGATGCCGCCCAGGCCCAGCTCGCCCGCCCTGTTCAGCGTCTCGCGGGGGAAGATGTGCTTCTCGTCGCGCTCGGCGGCGTAGGGCGCGAGCTCGGTCTCGGTGAAGTCGCGCACGGCGCCGAGGATCGCCTCGCGCTCCTCGGCGGTGACGGTGCTGTCGATCATGGTCATTTCTCTCGGTCCTCGGATCTCGGGGATGTGTGCGGCGGTGGCGGGGGTCACATCGTGGGCATGACGAAGCTGGCGCCTTCGCGCACGCCATGCGACGGCCAGCGGCTGGTCACGGTCTTGGTCTTCGTGTAGAAGCGGAAGCCGTCGGCTCCGTGCTGGTTCAGGTCGCCGAACCCGGACGCCTTCCAGCCGCCGAAGGTGAAGTAGGCGATCGGCACCGGGATCGGGACGTTGACACCGACCATCCCGACGTTCACGCGAGCCGCGAAGTCGCGGGCGGCGTCGCCGTCGCGGGTGAAGATGCCGACGCCGTTGCCGTAGGGGTTGTCGGATGCCAGGGCCAGAGCCTCCTCGTAGTCCGCCGCGCGGACCACCGAGAGCACCGGACCGAAGATCTCCTCGCGGTAGATCGACATGTCGGTGGTGACGTGGTCGAACAGGGTGGGCCCGAGGTAGTAGCCGTTCTCGTAGCCCTCGACCACCAGCCCGCGACCGTCGGCGACGAGCGTGGCGCCGGCATCGACGCCCTCCTGGATGAGTCCCTCGACGCGGGCCTTCGACGCGGCGGAGACCAGGGGTCCGTAGTCGACGCCGTCCTGCATCCCGGGGCCGACCTTCAGCTCGCCCAGGCGCTCGGAGATCTTCGCGACCAGGGCATCGGCGGTCTCCTCGCCCACCGGCACGGCCACCGAGATGGCCATGCAGCGCTCGCCTGCCGAGCCGAAGCCGGCGCCGATCAGCGCGTCGGCGGCCTGGTCGAGATCGGCGTCGGGCAGCACGATCAGGTGGTTCTTCGCGCCGCCGAAGCACTGCGCGCGCTTGCCGTTGGCGGCGGCGGTCGAGTAGATGTACTCCGCGATGGGCGTTGACCCGACGAACCCGACGGCCTGGATGCGCGGGTCGGTGAGGATCGTGTCGACCGCCACCTTGTCGCCGTGGACGACGTTGAGGATGCCTGCGGGCAGCCCCGCCTCGAGGAACAGCTCGGCGAGCCGCACGGGGACGGAGGGGTCGCGCTCGGAGGGCTTGAGCACGAAGGCGTTGCCGCTGGCGATCGCGGGACCGGCCTTCCACAGCGGGATCATGGCCGGGAAGTTGAACGGGGTGATGCCGGCCACCACGCCGAGCGGCTGGCGCATCGAGTACACGTCGATGCCGGTGCCGACCTCGGTGGAGTACTCGCCCTTCAGCATGTGCGGGGCGCCGATGCAGAACTCGATCACGTCGAGTCCGCGGATGATGTCGCCCTTGGCGTCTTCGAAGGTCTTGCCGTGCTCGCTGGAGAGCAGGGCGGCCAGTTCGTCCATGTTCCGGTGCACGAGCTCGACGAAGCGCATCATCACGCGGGCGCGCTTCTGCGGGTTGGTGGCGGCCCACGCCGGCTGCGCGGCGGCGGCGTTCTCGATGACCGCGCGCACCTCGTCCGCCGTGGCCAGCGGGACACGCGCCTGCACCTCTCCGGTGCTCGGATCGAACACGTCGGCGACGCGTCCGCCGGTGGGCTCGAGCGACTTTCCGCCTACGAAATGGGGGATGAAACGAGTCATTGTGCTGACACTCCTCTGCGCCTTCTTTGGCACAGTGATCATACTAGTCGGCACACAGGGCAATTACTAGGGCTTCCTACTATCTGGCGCATCGGACACCCGGCATAGACGAATGTCTATTCTTCACACGCACCACTTCCTTTGAACCGGCTGAGCACGATAGACAGTCCCCGGGCGTCCACCCGGCGCCCGCCGATCGCGGCGCCGCGAAGACCCTTCGCGCCGCCGTGCGAAAGGAGATATTCGATGTCAGAACGGAATGCCCGAGCGCGACGACGCGCCCTGGCGACGACTTCGGCGTTCGCCCTGGCGGCCGCGGGCCTGGTGGCCTTCGGCTCCAGCAGCGCGACCGCTGCGCCGACGAACACGGACGCGCCGCCGCCCACCGCCACGATCGGCGCAGACGAGTACTACATGAACTACGTCGCGCCGCGCGCGGAAGAGGCCTTCGACCACGTGGACGACACCGCCGTCGCCACCGCGAAGGGGGTCCTCAAGACGCCGTCCGGATCCTCCGCGATCGAGAAGGCGCAGGAGAACGACCGCAAGTTCGCGCAGGGCAACCCGAAGGCCGCCGAGCAGCTCGCCAAGACCGAGGCGAAGGCCATCAAGACCGGCAAGAGCCCCAAGAACCTGAAGAAGTCGAAGACCACCCAGCAGGCGAAGCTGCTGACGATCCTGGTCGAGTTCGACGGCAGCGAGGACTTCAGCGACCTGTACGTGCCGACCGAGTTCGGCGCGACCACCTGCAAGCCCGGCGCGTTGCAGGGCCCGACGCTGCACAACGGCATCCCGAACCCGGCGGACGCCGCGCACGAGGACAACAACACGATGTGGGTGCCCGACTTCTCGAGCGAGCACTTCAACAAGATGCTCTTCACCGAGGACGGCATCACCGAGCGCGTGCGCACGGATCTGACCGGACCCGACGGCAAGCCCGGCTTCGACATCTCCGGCTACACCATGAAGAACATGTACGAGGAGATGTCCCGCGGGGCGTACACCCTCACCGGCGAGGCGACCCCCTGGGTCAAGGTGCCGCACTCCGAGGGCTACTACGGCGCGACGGTCTGCCACAGGAACGAGGCCGGTGAGTGGGAGGCCGGGCCCATGCAGGACCAGCAGGGTCACCCGGACAACCCGCTCGGCCCCGGGCAGCTGCCCATCGACGCGGTGGCGGCGCTCGCGGCGCAGAACCCGGACTTCCCCTGGGCCGACTACGACATCGAGGACCAGGGCGACCGCGACGGCGACGGAAACGTCAACGAGCCCGACGGCGTGATCGACCACGTGGTGCTCGTGCACGCCGGCGAGGACAAGTCCGGCGGCGGCGGCGCCGAGGGCACGTACGCGATCTGGGCGCACTCCTCGGCGGTGGCCGGCGGCGCGACCATCCCCGGCACGAACCTCAAGCTGTCGAACTACATCGTGCAGCCGGAGAACTCCGGTGTCGGCGTGTTCGCGCACGAGTACGGCCACGACCTCGGCCTGCCCGACCTGTACGACACGTCCAACGCGGGCAACTCGGACATCGACTTCTGGGATCTGATGAGCTCCGGCTCGCACTCCGGCCCCATCTTCCAGTCCATGCCCACGCACATGGGCCTCTGGGACAAGTGGGTGCTGGGCTGGGCCGATCCCAAGGTCGTGAACCCCGGTGACGACACCACCACGATCAAGGTCGGCCAGACCTCCCGTCCCGCGAAGGGCACCGAGGACGGCATCAAGGTCAACCTGCCCGACAAGAAGATCGTGCTGGCGACCCCGCACAGCGGATCCGAGATGTGGTACTCCGGCGCCGACCAGGACTGGGCGGACGTCCGCCTGACCCGCTCGATCGAGAACGTGCCCGCGAACGCGCAGTTCTCGATGTGGAACAACTACATCATCGAGGAGGACTGGGACTACGGCTACGTCGAGGTCTCGACCGACGGCGGCTCCACCTGGACCGAGCAGAAGGTCTACGACGAGGCGGGCCAGCTGGTCTCCACCGACGACGGGTACTCCGACCCGAACGGCCGCATGAAGGACTTCGGCGGCAAGAAGTACGGCCTGACCGGCTCCAGCGACGGCTGGCGGCACGACCACGTCGACCTGTCGGCGTACGCGGGCCAGGACATCCAGCTGCGACTGCGTCAGGCGACGGATGCCGCGTTCGAGGAGCGCAACTGGTTCTCGGATGACTTCGCACTCACCAGCGACGGCAACGTCGTCTGGAGCGATGACGTCGAGAACGGCGACAACGGCTGGACTGCGACCGTCGCCTCCTTCGCCGACACCACCGGCGCGGGATGGCACCACGACAGCGGCACGCAGATCAAGGCGCAGTACTACCTGGTCGAGTGGCGCAACCTGGACGGCTTCGACGAGGGCCTGAAGTACGGCTACACCACGGTCTACAGCGACGAGGCCTGGAAGGTCGAGAAGGTCCCGTACAACGCACCGGGTGCGCTGATCTGGTACCGCGACGCCGTGTACGGCACCTCGAACCAGGTCACCTCGAACCTGACGAGCCTGCCGAGCTACGGCGCGAAGGGCGGCCTGCTGCTGGTGGACAGCCACTTCGATCCGCTGCGCCGCACGGGTGCGGAGGCCGCGCTGGACCCGTCGCTGCTGAAGAACATCTCCAGCCGCGCCCAGTCCTCGAACGCCGCGTTCGGTCTGCAGCCGACCTACGCGTTCAAGGACTGCCTGGTCGATGCGTCCTACAACGAGGCGTGCACCACGCTCGCCCCGCAGCCGGCGGTGAGCACGTTCACCGACGACAAGGGCTGGGTGCCGGGTCTCGAGCTGCGCGACGGTTCGCTGTACTACCGCCTGCGCGACGCCTCGGTGGTCGTCCCCTCGGTCGGCGGCGCGCCGTACACCACGCGCATCGTCAACCCCGACGGGACTCCGGCCACCGACCTGTTCGGCGTCAAGGTCGGCAGCACGGTGCTCGGCACCGGCAACCCGGCCGACTCGGGTGTGGGCTACGGCACCGTCATCACGGTGAAGAAGTCCATGCAGAACAACACCGCGGCGCTCATCACGGTGACGCCGCCGGCCGCGGGCTGATCCCGCGTCGGGGCTGAGCGATCAGCCCGAACCGGAAGCGCCGGTCCCTCACGGGGCCGGCGCTTTCGGTTGCGGCAACGGGGTCTCTCCGCTCCGATCTACTGCACGTCCACCAGCACGGCCACCGTGCGGGCGGGGATCGTGACCGTGCCGGTCGCGGCATCCCAGGTGGTGGTCTTCACGACGGCATCCGAGCCCTTCGCCTGCGCGGGCGTCAGGACGAGATCCCGGCCGGCCAGGCCCGCGACGGTCTGCGTGACCGGATTCGGCGAGGCGTTGAACACGACCAGCGCGCCATCGAGCGCCGGGTCGACGTCCTTCCCGACGAGATCGTCGATCTGCATCAGGATCACGCCCGGCGCGGCATCCGCCCCGCCGTTCGGGAAGCTGACCTTCTGCCGGATCAGATCCGCGGAGCCCAGCCGGAGCAGGCCGACCTCGCTGCGCACGCGCAGCAGATCGAGAGCGGATGCCTCGGCAGCGGCCATGTCGGATGCCTTCGGCTTGAGCGCCGGGTTCTGCAGCAGCGGGGCCATGATGCCCCACTTGCCCTGGTTGTCGGCCGCCATGGGCAGGCCCGAGCCGAACGTGGACTGCTGTCCGGTCCAGTCGATGCGGTTGAACCAGTCGCCGGAGTTGTAGCTGTTGCGGTCCAGCGACTTCGAGCGCAGCAGCTCGGTGCCGGCGTGCCAGAACGACGGCGACTGCGACAGGGTGACCGTGGCCAGCTCGACCGTGTTCATGCGCACGCGGTCGGCCATCGAGGTGCTGACCGGCAGCTTGAGCACCGACAGGTCGTACAGCGTCTCGTTGTCGTGCGCGTCGACGTAGTTGATCACCTCGTCGGGCTGGTCGGCGTAGCCGGCGCGCTGCCCGTTGTAGTCGATGTCCTTCCCAGCGGTCGTCCTGCCGTCGCTCGTCGTGAACGCGAAGTCGCGCAGGTTGCCGGCCAGGCCCAGCTTCACCAGGTCGGTGTCGTGGCCGAGGGCCGCGAGCTGCTGCGCCGCGCTGCCGTTGATGGGGTCGCCGTTCGGGTCGGTCGCCAGCCCGGTGCCGAAGCCCTGCATGAACGTGGAGCCGCCGTCGACCGGGCTGCCGCCGTGCACGGCGTCGCGCAGCCGGTCGTTGAAGGTGCCGATGCCGGTGCCGCCGAGCTGACCCTGCACGGCCTGCGGGAACAGGGCGTTGTTCGCGACCTCGCCGAAGTTCCAGCCCTCGCCGTACAGGTAGATGCGGTTGCCGTCGACGCCGTCGTCCTCGAGCGTGAGCGCGTCGAGGGCCTTGCGGGCGGCCGCCATGTTGGCGACCGAGTGGTGGCCCATGAGATCGAACCGGAAGCCGTCGACGCGGTAGCCGCGGGCCCAGATCACGAGCGAGTCGACCATGAGCTTCTGCGCCATGAGGTGCTCGGTCGCCACGTTCTGGCAGCAGGTCGAGGTCTCCACCGCGCCTGCCGCGTTGAGGCGGTGGTAGTAGCCGGGGACGACCCGGTCGAGCACGCTGCGCTCGGCCTGGCCGGATGCCGCGGTGTGGTTGAACACCTGATCGAGCACCACCTGCAGACCCATGCCGTGCAGGGCGCCCACCATGGAGCGGAACTCGGCGACGCGCGCACCGCCCTCCGGGTTCACGGCGTACGAGCCCTCGGGGGTGGAGTAGTGGTACGGGTCGTAGCCCCAGTTGAAGCCGTCCGTGTCGGCGACCGCCTCGACGCACGCCTGCTGGGCGGTGTCGGCCGGGCCGTACGAGGCCAGGTCGCAGTCCGGCACGGCCTGCGCCCCGCGGTCCTCCTGGATCGTCGCGATGTCGAAGGACGGCAGCAGGTGAACGGTGTTGATGCCGGCGTCCGCCAGCTGCCGCAGCTGCTTCGTGCCCGCGCTGTCACGGGTGAACGCGCGGTACGTGCCGCGCTCTGCCTCGGGAACCGTGTCGTCGCCGATCGAGAAGTCCCGGATGTGCAGCTCGTAGATCGCACGGTCGACGGGCTTGTCGATCACGGGGCTCTTCGTCGTCTTCCACGCCTTCGGCTGGAACGCCTTGTCGTCGAGGCTGACGGCGACCGAGCGCTCGGAGTTCAGCGTGAGCGCGACCGAGTAGGGGTCGGTGACCCGGTTCGTCTCGATCTTCCCGGTGGTGGGCGCGTAGACCGCGACCTCCCACAGGTACTCGACGCCCTTGAGCGCCTTCTTGCCCCTGACGGTCCAGACTCCGGATGCGGCGTCGTAGGTCGCCTTGTGGCGGGTGGGCTCGGCGTCGGATGCCGCACCATCGGCCCAGGTGAGCAGAGTGGCGCTCTGCGCGGTGGGCGCCCAGAGACGGAACGTCGGGTTGACGCCGCTGAAGACCACGCCGAGTTCGGCATCCGCCGCGTTCGCGGCGTACAGGTCGTCCAGCACTCCGGGAACCTGCACGCCCGTGAACGCGGTGAGCGCACCGGCTGTGTCGCTCTGCGCGACGGCCAGCTGCGTGCGCAGCAGCGCGGGCGCGTCGGCATCCGCTGGCACCTTCAGCGCCAGGTAGCCGGCGAGCGCGGGGAAGCGCTTCTTCTGGGCATCCGTCAGTCCGCCGTCGACGACGGTGAGGTCGACCGCGTCGCCGCCGGCGACCTGGCCGTCGGTCACGGTCAGGGAGGCGTCGGATGCCGAGTGCAGCCGGTACGCGGCCCTGTCCGTCTGGCCGAGCCGGGCCGGCCAGGCGATGGTGTCGTGGTCGATCCACTGGGCGCGCTGCTCCCCCGTGCCGGGCAGCGGGGCGTCGTCGCTCGCGACCTCGAGCACGTGCGTGGCGAGGGTGTAGCGGAACGAGGTGACCTTGCCCTCGGTGGCGCTGAACGAGATGTTCGCGCCGTCGCGCGCGCCGTCGGCGCCGTAGTTCTCGGCCCAGCTCAGGCCGTGCGCGACCTTGAGCTCGTACGCGCCGGTCGGCAGCTCCGAGGTGGCGAACTGGTAGACGCCGTCGCGGTCGCCGTCGGCCATCAGGGTGGCCAGGCAGTCCGGCATCCAGTCACCGGCGCAGCCGAGCTCGTCCTGCAGGGAGCCGGGGAGCGTCACGATCGGGCCCTCGGCCGAGGACTGCACGATGTTCGTGCGCGGATCGAAGTAGAACGAGATCGGTCCGCCCTTGTGGCTGATGGTGATGTTCGGTCCGTCGGCGACGCCGTTCGCGCCGTAGTTGACCGTCCAGCTCCCGTCGATCGCGGCCTTGTACTCGTAGTCACCGGCGGGCAGGTCGAAGGTGCCCGCCCACACGCCGTCACCGCGCAGCGTGAGCTTCGCGTTCTCGCAGGCCGGGTCCCAGTCGCCGGCGCAGCCCATCTCGGAGTTCAGGCTGCCGGGCACGGTGACCATCTCGATGGGCGACTCCGGCTGCTCCTCCCCCGCCCCCAGCGAGACGGCGTTGCCGACGGAGGCGTAGGTGGATGCGGCGGAGTGGTGGCCGGCGGCGTCCGTGGTCACCGCTCGGTACTCGAGCAGGGTGCCCTTCTTCAGCCCGCGGATGTCGTGGAAGACGCGCGGGTCGGTGTCCTCGGCGGTGCCGAGCGCGTGCCACTCGTCGGAGCCGACGACCCGCCAGGAGAGGCTGGTCTGCGCCCACTGGTCGGCGATGGCGGCCTGCACCGCGGACTGGCCGGAGACTCCGGCGCCCGCAGCCGGGACGGAGACGGTGACCGGTGCGGCCTCGGCGGGAGCGGAGACCGGGGCATCCGCCTTCCACACGACGGCCGACAGCGCCGGCACGGTGACCGATGTCCTGGCACCGGCATCCGTGGTGATCGCCTGCCCGTCGCCGTACTGCACGGCGTAGGACGCGTCGGAGGTGAGGGTGGTGAGGTCGACGGTCTGCGCACTGGTGGCGTTGTTTACCGCGACCAGGTACTCCACCTTGTCGGCGGCGTCGACACGGGAGAAGGCGTAGACGCCGGCGCCGGATGCCGCGTATCTCTCGATCTGGGCGCCGTCGCGCAGCGCCGGGATGCCGGCGCGCAGCTTCGACAGCGCCGCGATCTGCCGATACAGCGGGGCGTCGGTGCTGTAGCGGTCGACGGAGCCCGCCTGCTCCCCCGTGATGAGCTGCTGGTTCGCGTACTCGTCCACCTGCGTGGCGAACAGCGTCTGGCGTGCGTCCTTGTCGCCGCCGGGACCCGCGAAGCCCTGCTCGTCGCCGTAGTAGACGACCGGCTGCCCGCGGGTCAGGAACATCAGCTCGTTGGCCAGCTCGGTGCGCTGCAGCGGGGCATCCGTCCGCTGGAGGAACGATCCGACCCGGCCCATGTCGTGGTTGCCGAGGAACGTCGGCAGCGCAGTGGCGCTGGAGTCGGACGTCGTGTACCGGTCATCGCCGGCGAACAGGCTCTGCAGTCCCTTGGCGGAGTTGCCGGATGCATAGCTGACGGCCGAGGACTGGAAGGTGAAGTCCAGCACCGAGTTCATGTCGGTGTCGCGGACGTAGGGGGCGAGCTTGACCGGGTCGGCGTCGTACACCTCGCCGAACATGAAGAAGTCCTTCTTGCCCGCCGCGTGGGCGTGGTCGAGCACCCGGGTCGACCAGGTCTTCCAGAACTCGAAGTTCACGTGCTTGACGGTGTCGATGCGGAAGCCGTCGATGCCGAGGTCGACCCAGTCCTGGTACACCTTCACGAACCCGTCCACGACCCGCGGGTTCTCGGTCATCAGGTCGTCGAGACCGTCGAAGTCGCCGTAGGTGACCGACTCGCCCGACCAGGTCGAGTTGCCCCGGTTGTGGTACAGCGTGGGGTCGTTCAGCCATGCGGGCGTCTTGGCGTCCTTGTCGGCGTCGGCGATGACCGGGGTGTACGGGAAGCTGGTGGACGCGTCGAGCGTGGGGAAGCCGTCGGTGCCGGCATAGTCCGCGGGATCGAACGCCTTGCCGTCGGCGTCCTTGTACGGGCTGGTCGCCTGGTCGATGTAGGAGTACTGCTTCTGTGCGTAGTCGACGACGTCGGCGGTGTGGTTGGTGATGATGTCGAAGTACACCTTGATGCCGCGGGCGTGCGCGTCGGCGATCAGCGACTCGAGCTCGGCGTTGGTGCCCAGGTGCGGGTCGATGCGGGTGAAGTCGGTGACCCAGTAGCCGTGGTAACCGGCGCTGGCGTTGTCACCGGTGCCCTGCACGGGCTTGTTGGCGAAGCTGGGGGTCAGCCAGATGGCGGTCGTTCCCAGGCCCTCGATGTAGTCGAGCCGGTCGCGCAGGCCCTTCAGATCTCCGCCCTGGTAGAAGCCCTTGTCGGTGGGGTCGAAGCCCGTGCTCAGGCGGTCGCCGGTGAGTCCGCCGGTGTCGTTGGCGGTGTCGCCGTTCGCGAACCGGTCGGTCATCACGAAGTAGAACTGCTCCTCGGAGCCGGGCTGGCGCACCGGCTTCAGGATCAGGGCGTCGTCGTCCGCCGTGTACCCCTGGCGGAGGCCGGTCGCCTGCACGCCGATGCGCTTGAGGTTGTCGTCGAACGTGAAGCGCAGGGTGGCGGGGCCGGCGACCGTGAGCGGGATGTTGTCGCCGCCGCCGTCGAGACCGTACGCCTCGTCCCACGTGTCGTTCAGCGCGACCTTGTACTCAAAGCTGCCGGCCGGAACCGTGAACTCGGCGGAGTAGATCCCGGCGGCGCCGGTGGGCGCGAGCTCGGTCTGGGTGCAGTCCGGTGCCCAGTCGGCGGCGCAGCCGAGCTCGGACTGCAGGTCGCCGACGAGGGCGGCGGTGCGGTCGGCTGCGACCGCCGGAGTGGCGACCGCGCCGAGCGCGGAGAGGCCGGATGCCACGACTGCGGCGATCGCGAGGACGGCGACGCGGCGAGTGGCGCGGTGTGCGATGCGGGGCTTCGATACAGCGGTCTTCTTCGACACGGATGCTCCAGGAGGGGTGGCGGGCGCGACGACGCGTCCGGGGCTGTGTCTGTGAAAGTAGCAGGATGCCGCGATCAACTGCAAGCGCTTCCAGTTGTGAACACTCAACCTGAGCGCGCGCCTGACGAAGAAATCGTAAGCGCTTCCATAGTCTGAAATGCACTGCGCCGGACAATTCCGGCCCCGTTCACCTGCCGGACACATCGGCCGCGTACAACTGTCTCTGCGCGGCCGAACGGCTTGACCGGATCAGGGTGCCGACCACTGCCGCGCCGCGGTGAGCATCGCTCCCGCCGCGGTCTCGGACCGCGAGACCCCCGCCGAATCGGGTCGGCGGGGGTCTCTCCCTGCAGGGGCGCAGCGGCGTCAGCCGTGGATGTCGACCACCACGATCGTGTGATTGTCCGGCTCGCCGGCATCCGCCACCGCACGCTCGACGGCGGCGACCGCCGCGTCGGGGTCCTCCGCGTCGAGCAGTGCGGCGAAGTCGGATGCCGAGAACAGCGCATGCACGCCGTCGGTGGTCAGCACCAGGCGATCGCCGCGCTGCACCGTGACGCCCACGACATCGGGCGCGGAGGGCAGCCCAGCCGCCAGCGCCCGGTTGAGCACGGCGCGACGCGGATGCAGCCGCGCCTCCTCCTCGGAGAGCCGGCCGTCTTCGACGAGCACCGAGACCTCGCTGTGGTCGGTGGTCAGCTGGCGCAGCACGCCGTCACGCCGCAGCCAGGCACGCGAGTCGCCGAGGTGCGCGATGGTCGCGACATTGCCCTTGATCGAGATGGCGGTGAGGGTGCTGCCGCGTTCCTCGTCGCCGATGCCGTCGGCGCACTCGGCGGCGAGCTCGTCCCAGCGCTCGGCGCTGACGGGTTGGGGCTCGGCCGCCAGCAGCCGGACGAGGTCCTCCGCCACCGAGGGCGCGCCGCCGAAGCCGTCGGCGACCGCCCACAGTGCGCCGCCGATGTGCACGGCATCCAGCTGGGCGTCGCGGGTACCCTGCCGGGTGGCGTGCGCCGTGCGGGTCCGGGGTGTTCGTGTCGTCGTCATGATGCTCTCCTTCGTTCGAAGGTCTGCGACGAGAGCGGACACCTGGACCCGGCGCGAGCGCACATCGGCCTCGGTCTGCCGCCAGAACGAGGTGAGCTCGGCCGCGACGGCGACCGGCGGCAGCTCGAGCGCGGTCCGGATGCGCTCCAGCGGCATGCCCACGCGACGAAGCGCCGCGATCAGACGTGCCGGTTCGAGCTGCTCCGGTGCGTAGTACCGGTATCCGGTGCGCTCATCCACCTCGGCCGGGCGCAGCAGGTCCAGGTCGTCGTAGATGCGCAGCGCCTTGGGGCTGAGCCCGGCGGCACGGGCGAAGTCGCCGATCGACATGAGCTGCATGCGGTCCATCATCCCTCTCATCGCATCGGCGACTCTCGCCGACCGGCTCAGGTTCCGCTCTGCCCCCGGGGGAAGGTCAAACCTGCTTCGGGGCCGGACTCACGGGCCTCCAGCGCGCGAGGAAGGTCGCGACGGCATCGCGGGCGATGGCTGCCAGCTGCTCCTCCGAGAATCGGGACGCACCGGCGGTCAGCGTGATCCGGTCCAGCGGCGCTCCCAGCACGAGCCAGGTGAACTGCTGCGCCGCCGTTCCGGCATCGCCGGCGGCGAGGAGCCCTCGACGAGCGAGGTCCGCGAAGACGTCCGCGAGGAGCGCCTCGTTGCGCTCCCAGCTGCGCTGCACGTACTCCGCGGCGATCTCCGGGAACCGTTCGGCTTCCGCGATGACGAGACTGCGCATCTGCACGACCGGCGGGCTCAGGACCGCGGCGTGCAGGACGCCGGCGAGGTCGATCAGCGCCTGCTCCAGGTCTTCGGTCCTCCGCAGCCGGTCGAGGTGCGGGCGCATCGAGTTCCGTCCGCGGTCGACCCAGTCCCTGACCACCGCAGCGAAGAGCTCCTGCTTCGAGGCATGACTGCGATACAGCGTCTGCTTGGAGATCCGGGCGGCGGAGGCGATCGCATCCATCGTGGCCGCGGCGTAGCCTTCGCGCAGCAGGATGTCGCGCGCGACGGACAGGAGGTCCGCGCCTTCGAGGCCGCCGGGGCGCCCCCGGCGACGCGGTCGGGTTCTCTCGGATGCCGTGGTCATACTCGAATAGTACTAGACAGTACGCAATTCACGCGATAGCGTACCCATCAGTACTTAAAAGGAGGCATGATGATCTGGATCGGAATCGCCGTCGCCACCGTGGCGGCCTTCATCCTCAGCTCCGTCTACTACGCGGTCGGCACTCCGCTCGAACGGCGTGCGGCCGGGGACCGGGCGGTCGAACGCGGACGGCCGGGGCCGTCGAAGGTGGCCGCCGAGCTCGTGCGCACCCTCGTCCTCGCATCCGGCTTCGCCTGGATCGCCGGTGCGGCATCCCTGCTCGCCCTCCCCGGCACCCTGCTGCTCGCGCTCGTGCTGTGGGTGGCGTTCCCCGTCGTGCTGCTCACCGGCTCCGTCGGCTGGGATCGCGCACCGATCCCGACGGCCGTGCTGCACGCCGGCGACTGGCTGCTGAAGCTGCTGCTGATCGCCGTCGTCATCGGGCTGCTCCACTGACCCTGCGAAAGGAATGTCGATCATGGACGGGAAGACTCCGGGACCGCTGGACGTGACGTTCACCGCTCCCCTCGTGACCAGCGATGCACCCGGCGGCTGGACCTACGTGCAGCTGGACGGCTCGGCCGACTTCTTCGGCACCCGCGGGCTCGTCCGGGTCACCGGAACCGTGGACGGCGAGCCGTTCCAGGGATCCTTCATGGCGCTGGGCGACGGCACCCACAAGCTGCCGATCACCGCCGCGATCCGCAAGAGGATCGGGAAGGGGACCGGCGACCTCGTGACCGTGCACCTGACGGAACGACGCGGCTGACCGGTGGACGCGGCTGACGGCCCGCGCCGAGGGCCGGGGTCAGAGGCGCTCCAGGATGAGGGCGTTCGCCATGCCGCCGCCCTCGCACATCGTCTGCAGGCCGAGGCGCCCGCCCGTGGCCTCGAGGTGGTCGAGCAGGGTGCCGAGCAGGCGCGTGCCGGAGGAGCCGAGCGCGTGGCCGAGGGCGATCGCACCGCCGCGCGGGTTGAGCTTCGCCGGGTCGGCACCCAGCTCGGCCGCCCAGGCCAGCGGCACGGAGGCGAACGCCTCATTGACCTCGTAGGCGTCGAGGTCGTCGATCGACAGGCCCGCACGCTCGAGCACGCGCCGCGTGGCGGGGATGGGCCCGGTGAGCATGAACAGCGGGTCATCGCCGATCACGTCGAACGCGCGGAACCGGGCGCGCGGCGTGAGACCGAGCTGCTCGGCGCGGTCGGCGCTCATCATCAGCGCGGCGGAGGCCCCGTCGGTGAGCGGAGAGGAGTTGCCCGGCGTGATGCTCCACTCGACGTCGGGAAAGCGCTCGGCATAGGCATCCGTGCGGAAGGATGCCGGGAGCCCGGCGAGCTTCTCGACCGTCGTCCCCTCGCGGACGGTCTCGTCCGTGATGGCCTCGGGCGCCTCGGGCACGCCCACGACCGTGCGGTCGAAGAAGCCGTCGCGCCAGGCCTGCGCGGCGCGGGCGTGCGACTCCGCGGCGAAGGCGTCGAGCGCGGCGCGGTCGAAGCCCCACCGCTGCGCGATCAGCTCGGCGCTCACGCCCTGGTTGACCAGCCCCTGCGGGTAGCGGGCGCTGAGCCGCGGAGACATCGGCAAACCGCCGGATGCCGAGGAGCCGAGCGGCACCCGGCTCATGGACTCCACTCCCCCGACGATCACGATGTCGTTCTCCCCGGCGGCGATGCCCGCGGCGGCGAAGTGCACGGCCTGCTGACTTGAGCCGCACTGCCGGTCGATCGTCGTGCCGGGGATGTGCTCGTCGAAGCCCGCGGCCAGCACGGCCTGCCGGGCGATGTTCATGGCCTGGTCGCCGACCTGGCTCACGCAGCCCAGCATCACGTCATCGATCTGCCCGGACTCCAGGCCGTTGCGCTCCAGGATGCTCTGCAGCATCCCCGCGGCGAGATCCACCGGATGCACGCCGGACAGCGACCCTCCCGGCTTGCCGCGCCCCACCGGGGTGCGGATGACATCGACGACGACGGCTTCGCTGCTCATACGTCCATCATGACGCCTCACGAATGCGGAGGCGCGATCCCGATCAGCGCATCGCATACCCTTCGGTTATGACAAGCCGCAGTGGCCGCGTCCCCACGATCTACGACGTCGCACGTGAAGCAGGCGTGTCCCACCAGACCGTCAGCCGCTACCTCCGCGGCTACGAGGGGATCCGTCCTGCGACGAGGGAGCGTGTGCAGGAGGCGCTGACACGACTCGAGTACCGTCCCAACTCGGCGGCGCGGCTGCTGCGGGCCGGCGTCGTCAACCGCATCGGACTGGTCGCTTTCCGGATGAGCGCGCCCGGGCCCGCGCGCCTGGTCGGCGGCGCGAACGCGGCGGCACGAGCCGGGGGCTACATGCTCGACATCGTGTCCGTCGATGAGGAGGACGCGGAGAGCATCGACAAGGCCGTCTCCATGCTGGCCGAGCACCAGCTCGCCGGAGTGGTGCTCACCGCGGCGACCGAGGGCCTCGAGGGCATGCTGCTCGGACACGGACTCGACGTACCCCACGTCTCCGGCGCCAGGGTGAAGCTGCAGGGCGACGGGATGCCTCTGAACGAGTACGCGGGAAGGATCGCAGCTCGGCATCTGATCGAGCTGGGGCATCGGGAGATCGGCTACCTGAGCGGCCCGCTCAGCTGGGTGTCCGCACGGGATCGACGTGCCGGCTTCCTGGCCGAGCTGCAGGATCACGGCCTGACGGTCGCGGCGGAGGCGGAGGGCGACTGGCTCGCCGCGACCGGTGCTGCCGCGTGGTCCACGCTCACCGCGCAGTCCGAGCGCCTCACCGCGGTCGGAGCAGGGAACGACAGCATGGCCGTGGGCCTGATCTCCGCGATCGCGGCGTCGGGGCGGTCGGTGCCCGGCGACGTCAGCGTGATCGGCACTGACGACTCGCCGGAGGCGGCCTATCTCAATCCGCCATTGTCGACCGTCGCGATGGCTTTCGAATCCGAGGGAGCGCATCTGGTCGCGGCGCTGCTGGCCAAGATCTCCGGCAGCCGGCAGCGCGTGCCCGACGTCGCCGCCCCAGAGCTCCGTCCCCGCAGCTCCACCGCCGCCCTGCGGTGATCGAGCCTGCCGGGACGACGCACTTCGACTGAAGTCTTGTTATCGACAACATTTGCTGCTAGCTTCAGGTCCATTGCTTTTGTTATCGACAACATTGGAGTTGCAGGTGGCTTCTACCACGCCCTTCCCCGGCATCCTCTTCGGAGCCGCGTACTACGCGGAATACCAGCCGGACGGCACCCTCGACCGCGACCTCGACCTGATGCAGGAGGCAGGATTCACGGTCATCCGCGTCGGGGAATCCGTCTGGTCGACGTGGGAACCGAGGGAGGGCGAGTTCCACCTCGACTGGCTGCAGCCCGTGCTCGACGGGGCGCATGACCGCGGCATCGGAGTGATCCTCGGCACGCCGACATATGCGATCCCGCCGTGGCTGCAGCGACGGCATCCCGAGATCGCAGCGGAGATCCGATCCGGCGAGCCGATCTGCTGGGGATCGCGCCAGGAGATGGACCAGAGCCAGCCCGCCTACCGCTTCTACGCCGAGCGCATCGTGCGCAAGGTCGTCGAGCGCTACGCGCAGCATCCGGCGGTCATCGGCTATCAGGTGGACAACGAGCCCGGGAACCTCCTGCCTCACAACGCGGCGACATTCGACACCTTCGTCAGCTGGCTTCGGAAGCGGTATGGCACGGTGGACCAGCTGAACGAGGAGTGGGGACTCGTGTACTGGTCCCATCGCATCAGCGAGTGGGCGGAGCTGTGGCGCCCCGACGGGAACATGATGCCGCAGTATCAGCTGGAATGGCGCAGGTTCCAGGCCACCCTGGCGTCCGACCTGATCGGCTGGCAGGCAGAGGTGGTGCGGGAGTATGCGCGCCCGGACCAGTTCGTCACGACCTGCATCTCATACTCCCGTCCGCAGATCGCTGACGATCTGCTGGTGGAAGAGCTCGATGTCACCGCGGGAAATCCGTACTACAAGATGCAGGACGGGTTGGATGCCGATGTGGATGCAGCCGGCCAGGAGCGCTGGTGGCACTCCGGCGTATGGGCGCTGCATCAGTGGGGCGATCGTGCGTGGTCCAGTGCGCAGGCCCCGTTCCTCGTGACCGAGACGAATGCGCAGTCCATCGGCGGCTCGTGGCAGAACCATCCACCCTATCCCGGTCAGCTCAAGCAGGCGGCGTTCGCGCTGCTCTCGCGCGGAGCGCGCATGATCGAGTACTGGCACTGGCACACGCTGCATTTCGGCATCGAGACGTACTGGGGCGGGGTGCTCCCGCACAGCCAGGTGCCCGGTCGCATCCATCGCGAGGTCACGGAACTCGGGTCGGCCCTGCGATCGATCGGAGGCGCGCTGGACGAGTTCGAGCCGGATGCCGACGTGGTGATGCTGTGGTCGACGGACACGAAGTGGTCGTGGGACTTCTACCCGCCCCTGGCGCGCGAGGACGGCTCCCCGGATCCGGACTCCTACACGCGGATCTTCGATGCCTGGTATCGGGGGCTGTTCGAGTCCGGCGCGCAGGTGAGGGTGCACCATGTGGCGAGCTTCCTCACGGAAGATCCGGCAGCTTTCGCACAGCGGCATCCGGTCCTCGTCGCACCGGGACTGTACGTTGCCGACGACGCCGTGCTCGACGCCCTGCGGGCCTACGCCGAGGCCGGCGGGCACCTCGTGCTCGGCATCCGCACCGGATACGGCGACGAGCTTGCCCGTGCGCGTCGCGAACGACCGCCGGCACGGCTGACGGACGCGGCCGGGGTCTGGTACGAGGAGTACAGCAACCGCTCCGAGCCGCTCGCCGTGCACGCCGAGCAGCCGTTCCCCTCCGTTCTCGAGGAAGGCGCAGCGGGCACCGACTGGGTCGATGTGCTGCACGTGGATGATGCCGAGATCCTGCTGGCCTTCGAGCCGTGGGAACTCGGCACCGGTGCGGCTCTCTCGTCGAAGGCCTTCGGCCGCGGACGGGTGAGCTACCTCGCCACAGTGCCGAATGCTCCGCTCGCACGCAGCCTCGGCCGCTGGCTGGTCGCAGACCCGGCGGCGGCCGCGTGGCAGGCCGCGCGGGAGGTGACCGTCGTCACCGGCGCGTCGGGAACCCGGCGGCTGGCTTTCGCCTCCAACTGGTCCGGTGAGGCATCCGTCGTCGTGGCTCCCGCCGCGCTCACCGATCTCGTCGACGGCGTCACGCATGCCGCCGGCTCCCGTATCGTCCTCGGTCCGCGCGATGCGCGGATCTTCGAGGTCACCTCGGACCGCTGACCGCGGCCCGCCCACCACAGCAGAGAGAGAACCATGAAGCGCTCTAGCAAGGCAATGATGCTCGGCGGCGTCGCACTGGTGTCGGTGCTCGCCATCGCCGGCTGCACCCCGTCGTCGACCGCCGACGCCACGAAGGACGCGCCGGTCACCCAGGCGCAGATCGACAAGGCCATGAACACGGACACCGATCTGACCTTCTGGACCTGGGTGCCCGGAATCGAGAAGGAGGTCGCCCTCTTCGAGGCGAAGTATCCGAAGATCCACGTGACGCTCGTGAACACGACCGGCGGCTCCCAGCACTATCCGAAGCTGCGCGCCGCGCTCAAGGCGGGCAAGGGCGCACCGGATGTCGCTCAGATGGAGTTCCAGTACATCTCCTCGTTCCGGCAGACCGGCGATCTCGCCGATCTCTCACCGTACGGGGCGCGCAAGACCCAGGACGAGTTCGTCGACTGGGTCTGGAATCAGGTCGCCGACGAGAAGGGCGTGTGGGCGGTGCCGCAGGACTCCGGCCCGATCGGAACGCTGTACCGGCACGACATCTTCGCTGCGGCGGGGATCGATGAGGCGCCCGCGACGTGGGCCGAGTTCGCGGACGCCGCCGCGGCCGTCCGGGAGAAGACCGACTCGTACATCACGGACCTGCCCGGCAACGACCCGGGTCAGATGGTCGGACTGTTCTGGCAGGCCGGCGCCCAGCCGTTCGGCTACGACGGCGGCAAGACCGTGACGGTGAACATCGACTCCCCCGAGACGCAGAAGGTCGTGGACTACTGGCAGGACCTCATCAAGCGCGACCTGGTCGCAACGGACGCGGACTTCAATGACGAGTGGTACCAGGGCGCGGCCCGCGGGAAGTACGCGAGCTGGCTCGTGGCGGCATGGGGTCCGGTCTTCCTGCAGGGCACGGCGAAGAACACCAGCGGCAACTGGACGGCCGCGAAGATCCCGCAGTGGAAGGCGGGTGAGGACGTCTCCGGCAACTGGGGCGGATCGACGTCGGTCGTGCTGCAGTCCAGCCAGAAGAAGATCGCGGCCTACGAGTTCGCGAAGTTCCTGAACACGTCGACGGAGTCGGCCCTCGCGCTGGCGAACGAGCAGTTCCTGTTCCCGACCACGAAGGCGGTGCTGAACGACCCGGAGTTCGTCGATCAGACCTCCGAGTTCTACGGCGGGCAGAAGGTCAACGAGTTCTTCGCGGGCGTCTCCGACACGGTCTCGAAGAAGTTCGAATGGCTGCCCTTCATGGACTACGTCTACTCGAGCTACAACGAGACGCTGGGCAAAGCGATCAGCGATCACGGCGACATGCGCGCAGCGCTGACCGCCTGGCAGGACGAAGTCACGTCCTACGCGAAGCAGCAGGGCTTCACCGTCAAGTGACCGGTCGGGGGCGGTCCTAACCGCCCCCGACCCCCCGAGCGTCCGAACACCCACAGAGAGCCGCAGAGATGTCCCTCACGCTGAACCGGCGCCGCGCCAAGGGGCTGCACAGCGCCCAGACGCGCGCCGCCTGGATGCTCGTCATCCCGTTCCTCGTCGTCTTCGCGACGATGTTCCTCGTCCCGCTGTTCTACTCCGCGTACCTCAGCATGTTCACCTCCCAGCTCGTCGGCGGAGAGGTCTTCAGCGCCTTCGCCAATTACTCACGGGCACTGTCGGATCCGAGCTTCTGGGGCGGGCTGAGCCGAGTCGCGCTCTTCCTGTTCATCCAGGTGCCCATCATGCTCGCCGCGTCGCTGTTCTTCGCATTGGCGCTGGACAGCGGCCGAGTGCGCGGCGGGAAGATCGCCCGCCTGCTGATCTTCCTCCCGTACGCAGTGCCGGGCGTCGTGGCGACCCTCATGTGGGGCTATCTGTACGGCAACAACTTCGGCCTCATCGCTCAGGTCTCCCGATCCCTGGGGCTGGGCAGCCCCGAACTGCTGAGCCCCGACAAGGTGCTCGGCTCGACGATGAACATCGTCTGCTGGGAGTTCGTCGGCTACAACATGATCATCCTGTATGCGGCGCTGCGCACCATCCCGCGCGAGCGCTACGAGGCCGCGGAGATCGACGGAGCCGGCCAGCTTCGCATCGCCTGGAGCATCAAGATCCCCGCCGTCAAGCAGGCGCTGCTGCTCACGGTCATCTTCTCGATCATCGGCTCGTTCCAACTCTTCAACGAGCCGAACCTGCTCTACAACATCGCGCCGAATGCCATCGGCACCGACTTCACACCCAACCTGTACGCGTACAGCGTCGCGTTCAAGAACCAGGACATCAACTACGCTGCGGCGATCGCGTTCCTGCTCGGTGCCGTCATCGTCATCATCTCCGTCGTCGTGCAGACGATCGTCAACAGGAAGGAGCGTGAGGCATGACCGCCACGTCGACCCTTCACACCGCCGAGCTGCCTCAGCGGAAGCGCAAGCGCCTGATCACAGAGGACCGTCGTCGCAGCACTCTGCTCACGGTGATCGTCTGGGTCTGTGTCGCCTACTTCATCGTGCCGCTCGTCTGGCTCGCGCTGTCGAGCACCAAGGACAACACCGACCTCTTCACGACCTTCGGCCTGTGGTTCGGCAACGCCTTCCATCTCTTCGACAACATCGGCACCGTGTTCACCAACAGCGGCGGCCTGTTCGCGCGCTGGCTGCTGAACACCCTGATCTACGCCGCCGCCAGCGCCCTCGGGGCGACGATCCTGGCCGCGATGTGCGGCTATGCACTCGCGAAGTACCGCTTCCGCGGTCGGAACGCGGTGTTCTGGCTCATCATCGGAGCGATCATGGTGCCGATGACCGCACTCGCGATCCCGACGTACCTCCTGTTCAGCGCGATGAACCTCACCGACTCCATGTGGGGCATCATCCTCCCCTCGCTGGTCAGCCCGTTCGGCGTCTACCTGATGCGCGTGTACGCGCAGGAGGCGGTCGACGACAGCCTGCTCGAAGCGGCTCGCATCGACGGGGCCGGCGAACTGCGGATCTTCAGCTCCATCGGGCTCCGGCTGCTGGCGCCCGGGCTGGTCACCGTGCTGCTGTTCCAGCTGGTCGCCACCTGGAACAACTACTTCCTCCCGCTGATCATGCTCAACTCGGAGGATCTGTTCCCCATCACGGTGGGTCTGGCGAACTGGCAGATGGCCGCCTCGGGAGGAGGCGGGGCTCAGGTGCTGTTCTCGACGGTGATCACGGGCTCACTGGTGTCGATCGCCCCGCTGGTGATCGCCTTCCTCTTTCTCCAGCGGTACTGGCAGTCCGGACTCACCGCCGGCGGCGTGAAGGGCTGATCGCGCGATTGAGTGGCGACAGCTGTCGCCGCTCATCCGCGATCAGAGCGCCCGGATGCTCCAGCCCGCCGTGTGCGCGGCGCCCGGCTGGAGCACGATCAGGTCGGTGCCCGAGTTGAAGGCGTCGGGAGGGCAGGTCATCGGCTCGACGGCGAGGCCGCGCCGGCTGGCGACAGGGTCCGGAAGATCGGCCGTGTGCACCTGGACCCACGGGCATCCGGCGTCCCACACCATCTCGACACCGGCGCCGGACGCGCCGCGCAGCCGCACGACGGCCGCACCGCGCGCGTCGCGCTGGAGGCCGGTGAAGGCGTGGTCGATGAACGTGTCGCCGATGCGGCGCGGGGTGCGGAAGTCCCACTCCGGATGCGCGTCGACCGGTTCGAGGGCGACCGGGCTGAGCCGATCTGCGGTGACCGTGAGCACCTCGGATGCCGGCAGCAGCAGCTCCGTGTCGTCGACGTGCTCGTCACCGGCCGTGAGGTACGGGTGCGGTCCGGTTCCCCAGGGAGCGGCATCCGCCCCGAGGTTGCGACCCGTGACGCGCTGGTGCAGGCCGGTGGCGTCCACGGAGTACTCGACCTGGACCTCGACGCGGAACGGGTAGCCGGCCTGCGGCTGGATCACGGCGGCCAGCACCACCCGGTCGTCGGCGATCTCGCGCACCGCGAAGTCCAGCCAGGTGACCAGCCCGTGCAGGGCGTGGCTGCGGGCCGGCTCCGTGAGCGCCAGCTGGTGCGTGGCGCCGCCGAACGCGTACCGGCCGTCGACGATGCGGTTCGGCCACGGGGCGAGCGTGGCACCGCGGTGCGCGGGCCGCACCTCGTCAGCGTCGAACGGGATCACCAGGTCGCGGCCCTCGAAGGTCAGGGCCCGCAGGGTCGCCCCGATGCTGGCGATCTCGGCGCGGTATCCGCGCGCGGTGATGGTCAGCTGCCGTCCGGAACGGGGATCGGTCACAGTCCCAGCCTCTCCAGGTAGTCGTTCACGAACCGGCGTTCCGGATCGAGTTCGGCGCGCAGCGCCGCGAAGTCGTCCCACCGAGCGTAGCGGCGCCGCACCTCCGCTCCGTCCAGTGTGAAGATCTTGCCCCAGTGGGGGCGGGCGGATGCCGGGAGCGCGGCCTCGATCGCCGGCAGCAGCGCCCGCACGGCGGCCTCGTCCTGCCGCCACGTGAAGTGGATGCCCACGGCATCCGTGCCGTAGGAGGAGCTCAGCCACAGATCGTCGGCCGCGACCGTGCGGACCTCGCTCACCAGCAGCAGCGGGGCGATCCGGCCGGCGAGCCCGCGGATCACCTCCAGCGCCGCCACCGCGTCCTGGCGCGGCATCAGGTACTCGCTCTGCAGCTCGGCGCCCGCGGAGGGCGTGAACTCCAGTTTGAAGTGCGGCAGGCGCTGGTACCACGCACCGGGCTCGCCGCCCTGGTCTGTGCAGGCCTCGGGATCGACGCCGAGGATCGGATGCCGCTTCACCTGCGCGGCCGCGGCGCCCAGCCGTGCGGGGACGTCTCCGGCCAGGTCGTCGGCACCGCGCTGCTTGATCCACAGCTGGTCGGCGGAGTCCGTGCGCTGCCAGGTGGTGAAGATGCTCACGCTGGTGCCCGCCGAGGTCACCGCGTCGAGGTCGCCCAGGATCGCATCCCAGCCCGGGCGCTCGTGCACGCGCTGCGCGACCGAGTACGTCGGCTCGACATCGAGGACGAGCTCGAGCACGACCCCCAGTGCGCCGATCCCGACCACCGCGCCGGCGAACCGCGGGTCGCCGCGGTGCAGGTGCAGCAGCTCGCCGGATGCCGTGAGCAGCACCAGTTCGCGCACCGCCGCGGCGAGCGATCCGATCGCATCGCCGGATCCGTGCGTGCCGGTCGCCACGGCGCCCGCGACCGAGATGTGCGGGAGGGAGGCGAGGTTCGCCAGCGCCAGCCCCTCGGCCTCGAGACGCGGTGCGATGTCGCCGTAGCGCAGCCCGCCGGACACCCGCACCGCGTCGCGCTCCGGGCTGATCTCGAAGACCACCGGCATCCGGTCCAACGCGACGAGCGTGCCGGTGGTGTCGGCGATGTCGTTGAAGCAGTGCCGCGTGCCCAGCACCCGCACCTTCCCGCCTGCCGTGACCAGCGCGCGCGTCTCGTCGACGGTCGAGGGATGCGCCACGGCACCCCGGTAGCCGATGTTCCCGGCCCAGTTGCGTTCCGCGCTCATCGGCGCCTCCTCGTGATCATGACGGCTCAGGTCTCATGACGGCTCAGGTCTCATGGCAGCTCAGCCGAGCGGGTCGGACAGCAGTCGGTGCAGAGCGGCATCCGCCGCACCGATCAGCAGACGGTCGGCTCCCAGCGCCGCGGAGGCCAGCTCGAGGCGCTCCGCGCTCGCGGCGAGCGCGCGGGCGCGCACCTCGTCGTCGAACCCCTCGCGGTCGATCTCGCGGAGGCTGCCGAGGAACCCGCCGAGCACGATGATCGACGGGTTGAGCACGTTGACCGCGTTGCCCAGGGTGGCGGCGAGGATGCGGCGCTGCCTGGCGGCCTCGACCATGGCGTCATCGGATGCCGTGAGAGCCCGCTCCAGCTCAGCGTCGTCGGGAGCGGTCAGGCCGGCGGCCCGCACGAGCCGTGCGCGGTTCACCTCGTCCTCGAGCACGCCGCCGTCGACGCGCCGATCGGCGGCATCCGTCAGGCTGGCGGCGGTCTGCCCCCATTCCCCGGCGTACCCGCCTTCGCCTCCGATGAGCTGCCCGTGCAGCACGAGCCCTCCGCCGATGCCGCTCGCGCCGCCGTTGAGGTAGACCACGTCGCCGTGCTCACGCGCCGCGCCGAACAGGCGCTCGGCGCGGGCGCCGTACGAGGCGTCGTTGCCGACCACGACGGCCAGGCCGAGGGCCTCCGCCAGCGGACCCGCGATGTCGGCGTCGTGCCAGTCCAGGTGAGGCGCGAAACGCACCAGGCCGTCCTCCGCCCGGACCAGGCCGGGCACGGCGACCCCCGTCCCCACGATGCGGCAGTCCTTCAGGGCATCCGCCCGCCAGGCCGCGACCACGCGGGCGACGACCTCGACCACCTCGGCGACGTCGGGGTTCGACGCGGGGACGCGCTCGCGCAGCCGCACGGCGCCGCCGAGGGACACCGCGCCGATCTCGATCGCGTCGATCTCGGGATTCACGCCGATCGCGACCACGTCGGGGCTCGGCGCGACGATGGGCGACGGGCGACCGACACGGCGGGTGGGATCGGGATCGTGCTCCCGCACGAGGCCGGCCGCCGCGAGCCGGGCGACGAGGTCGGACACGGTCGAACGGTTCAGCCCCGTCTCGGCCGTGATCACGGCGCGGGAGCGCGGTCCCCCGTGGTGCACGAGACGCAGCACCTCGCCGAGATTGGTGCGCCGCACCCCCTCCACGGTCGTCGCGCGTTCGCTCATCGTCCCAGGCTACCGATCCCGGTGTGCGCCATCGGCCCATGTGCCGACCGGGTCGTGCGCACCTCGCCGCGCGACCCGCTCGTCACTCGACGGAGACTTCCACGATGCGGGCTTCCTCCCCGGTGACCTCGTGCACGGCGCCGGTGAGCAGCACCGTGGCGGGCGCTGTGGCGGCACCGGGCAGCGACCGCTCCGCGCGAGGTCGCTCGTTGGAGATCGCCCCCGACGTGGCCCCGCTCAGGTCCGACACCGGGGCCTGCGCCTCGGCATGCGACGCCGCCCACACCCGCACCTCGCCCGGCTCGACCACCCGCACGAGGCGGCGGTCGCTGAACGCGAAGCGCGCGGCGGGCACGTCGAAGCGCACCCGCCTGCTCTCCCCCGGACCGAGATGCACGCGTGCATAGCCGAGCAGCTGCGCGACGGGCCTGGTGACGCTCGCGACCGGATCCCGGCCGTAGAGCTGCACGACCTCGGTCGCGGACACGTCGCCGGTGTTGCGCACCAGGACGGATGCTGTGAACCGGCCGTCCGTGCGGGCCCGCCCCGACACCTGCAGGTCGTCGTAGGCGAAGGTCGTGTACGACAGGCCGAACCCGAACGGACGCAGCGGCGTCGGATCCGTGGAGGTCACGTCCGAGGGCCCGCCGAGGATCGGATGCAGGTAGCTGTACGGCTGCGCCCCGGACGAGCGCGGCAGGCTCACCGGCATCCGTCCCGACGGCGCGATCGCGCCGGTGAGCACGTCGGCGATCGCCTCGCCGCCGGCCTCGCCGGGGAAGAACGCCTGCAGCACGGCCGCCGGGCGCGCGCCGTCGACGTCGAGCGCCCACCCGATGGCATAGGGCCGCCCCGTGACGAGCACCATCACGACCGGTGTGCCCGTCGCGACCAGGGCCTCGACCAGCTCACGCTGCACACCCGGAAGATCGAGCGAGTCCACGTCGTTGCCCTCGCCGACCGTGCCGCGGCCGAACAGCCCGGCCTGGTCGCCGACGACGACCACGGCGACCTCGGCATCCTGCACCGCGGCGACAGCCGCGTCGAACCCGGAGCGGTTCTCGCTCTCGACGTCGCAGCCCTCGACGTGCACGATCTCGGCATCCGGAATCGCCGCCGTCAGCGCCTCGCGCACGGTCGGGATGCGGAAGCCGAGTTCATGATCCGGATGGTGCGCGAGCACGTGGTTCGCGAACGAATAGCATCCCTGCAGTGCCGCCGTGCGGTCGGCGTTCGGGCCGACCAGGGCGACGCGACGCGGACCGCGCAGGGGCAGGATGCCGTCGTTGCCGAGCAGCACGAGCGACTCCGCCGCCAGCCGGCGGGCCGCCGCACGATGCCGATCGGTGTCGAGGTCGATGCGCGCGGGAGGCTCGCCGTCGAACGCGCCGGCATCGAGCAGGCCGAGCTGCTCCTTCTGCAGCAGCACCCGCGTGACTGCCCGGTCGACATAGGCCTCGTCGAGCAGACCTGCGCGCACGCGCTCGATCAGCGGCGCCAGGTACGCGTCCCCGGAGGGGAGCTCGACGTCGATGCCGGCGGTCAGGGCCAGCTGCGCGGCCTCACCGCGATCCGCGGCCACCGCGTGCATGATCTCGAGGAACGCCACGGCGAAGTAGTCGGCCACCACGACGCCGTCGAAGCCGAGTCTCTCCCGGAGCAGTCCGGTCAGCAGCGCCGGGTCGGATGCCACGGGCACCCCGTCGATCTCGGCGTAGCTGTTCATCACGCCGCGCGCTCCGCCGTCCCGGATGGCCATCTCGAACGGCGGGAGGAAGACGTCGGCGATCTCCCTGGGGCCGGCCGAGACCGGCGCGTGGTTGCGACCGGCCCGGGAACCGGAGTAGCCCAGGAAGTGCTTCAGCGTGGCGTGCACACCGGCGGACTGCAGCCCGCGCACATAGGCGGCGCCGACGGTGCCGACCAGGTACGGGTCCTCGCCGATGCACTCGTCGACACGTCCCCAGCGCGGGTCTCGCACGACGTCCAGCACCGGGGCGAGACCCTGATGGATGCCGAGCGCGCGCATCGACTCCCCGACGAGGGCGCCCATGTCCGCGACCAGGTCGGGGTCGAAGGACGCTCCCCAGGCCAGCGGCGTGGGGAAGGTCGCCGCCTTCCAGGCCGCGAGCCCCGTGAGGCACTCCTCGTGCACGAGCGCGGGGATCCCCAGCCGGGTCTCTCGAGTGAGCCGGCGCTGCTCCTGCCACAGCCACGCCGCCCGCTCCGCCGGATCGACCGGACGGGTGCCGTAGACGCGGGTGTAGTGCCCGATCCCGTGCCGGGTGATCTCGGCGAGCGCCCCGGTCTCGCGCGTCGCGCCCATCTCGTGCTGCATCGGGGCGACGACCTCACCGCCCTGGTCGAGCCAGTAGCCCACCAGCTGCGCGGCCTTCTCCTCCAGGGACATCTCGGCCAGCAGCGCGCTCACCCGCGGCGAGGCGGCGGGGAAGGCGGGGATCGTCTTCACAGGGGTCTCGTGCAGCATCCGTCAGCCCTTCACCGCTCCGGTCAGTCCGCCGACGATGCGGCGCTCGAACATGCTGAAGAAGACCAGCGCGGGCAGCATCGACAGCGAGGTGTAAGCCAGCACGCGCGCGGTGTCCACCGAGTACTGCGACGCGAAGTTCTGCACGCCCAGCGGCAGGGTGAACAGACTCTGGTCGTTGAGGATGAACAGCGGCAGCATGTACCCGTTCCAGGCGCCCACGAACGCCAGGATGCCGACGGTGATCACGCCGGGCAGGCTGAGCGGCACCACCATCCGCCAGAAGAAGCCCAGACGCGAGGCGCCGTCGATGGACGCGGCCTCCTCGAGCTCCTTCGGGATGGCGCGCAGGAACGGCACGAGGATGATGATCGTCGTCGGCAGCGCGAATGCGATCTGCGGCAGGATGATCCCGGCCAGGCTGTTCACCAGCCCCAGATTGCGGATGAGGATGTACAGCGGCGTGATGGCCACCGTCACCGGGAACATCAGGCCGGCCGCGAACAGCGCGTACATCACCCCGCGCCCCGCGAACTCGTAGCGGGCGAGCACGTAGCTCGCCATCACGCCGAGCACGACCGCGCCGGCCGTGGTCCCTGCCGCGGAGATCGTGGAGTTCAGCATGGCCGTCCAGAACTCGGAGCTGGCCAGCACGTCGCCGTAGTTGCCGAGCTGCCATGGCGACGGGAACCCGGAGGGGTCGAGCGTGATCTGCGAGTTGGTGCGGAATCCGCCGATGATCACGTACAGCACGGGCGTGATGCAGATGGTGATCAACACCAGCGCGACCAGGTAGACCGCAGGGCTCCCCCATTTCACGTCGGCTTCGCGCGCGCGGCGGCCCTTCGGGGGGATCGCCCGGATGGCGACGCGGGTGTTCAGGGTCTCGGCGCTCACTTGCGCCTCCTTCCGCCTTCGCCGGTCAGCGCACCATCGGTGTCACGACGCAGCACGAAGCGCTGGTAGACGAGAGCCACGATCAGGGTGATCAGGAAGAGCATCACCGCGACGGCGTTGCCGTATCCGTAGCTTCCGGCCAGATGGCCGTTCTGGTACATGTAGGTCGCCATCGTGGAGGTGCCGGCGGTCGCGGCGATGTACTGGCCCCAGATGATGTTGACCAGGTCGAAGAGCTGCAGCGAGCCGATGATGGACAGGAACGCCCAGATCCGAATGGTCGGCCCCAGCAGGGGCACCGTGATGCTCCACTGGATCTTCCAGAAGCCGGCGCCGTCGATCGCGGCGGCCTCGTACAGCTCCTCCGGGATCGACTGCATGCCGGCGAGCATGAGGATCACCGCGAAGCCTAGGTACTTCCAGGTGATGATGATCATCAGCGAGCCCATCGCGATCGAGGGATCGGCGATCCAGGACTGCTGCAGGAACCCGAGTCCCCACTTCTCCAGCAGGGAGTTCAGCGCGCCGGCATCCTGCAGCATCAGGCTCCAGCCGATGCCGACGATGACCTCCGAGATGACGTAGGGCACGAAGATCAGCACGCGGATGACCGACCTGCCGCGGATCCTCTGGTTCAGCAGCAGCGCGAACAGGATCGCCACCGGACCCTGCAGCAGCAGCGAGAGCACGACGATGACGCCGTTGTGCAGCACCGCCTGCCGGAAGGTATCGTCCTCCCACATCATGCGGTAGTTGTCGAGCCCGATGAACTCCGTCGGCCAGCCGAAGCCGTTCCACTTGAAGAAGCCGTAGAACGCGGCCATCGCCACCGGGAGGATGACGAAGCCGACGAACATGATGAGGGCCGGTCCCGAGAGGAGCGCGATCTCGCCGCGCTTGCGCCAGTCGGCCCGCGGCGAGCGCCGCCCCGGAACGGGCGCGGGGCCCGCTCCGGGGACGGCGATCCTCTCAGGCACCGTCGTGCGCTGCAGTGCCTGGGTGTCGGTCATGAGCCGGTCAGCCCCTCGCCTCGGCCTTGGTGACCGTGTCGACGAGCTTCTTCGGCGACCCCTGCCCCGCGAGCATCTCGACGACGCTGGTGTTCAGCGCGTTGCCGACGTTCTGCCCGAGGGCGGTGTCCAGCCACAGGGCGACATAGGGGGCCTTCGTGTACGCCTCCATCAGCGGCTTCAGCGACGGATCGGTGACCGCTCCGGTGGCGTCCTGGTTCGCCGGGATGGTCTGGAACGCCACAGCGTACTTCTCCTGCCATTCCTTCGAGGAGACGAAGTTGAGGAACTTCTCGCACGCGGCGGGGGAGTCGGCCGAGCAGGAGTAGCCGTCGACACCGCCCATCATCGCGCCGGCCCCGCCGTCGCCGCCGTCCACCTCGGGGAAGGGGAACCAGCCCAGGTCGGGCAGGGGCTTCTCGTCGGGCGTCAGGCTGGCGATCACGCCCACGTCCCACGCGCCCATCAGCTCCATGGCCGCCTTGTGGTTGGCCAGCAGTCCCGCCGAGGAGTTCGCGCCCTCCTGCGGGGAGGTCGTCAGGAAGCCCTTGTTGAACGGCTCCGTCCCGGCGAAGTCCTGCAGGTTCTCGGCCGCCGTGAGCCAGCACGGATCGGAGAAGTCGGCCTTGGTCGCAAGGTTCGCGATCAGATCCTGACCGCAGGCCCGCAGGGCGAAGAAGTAGTACCAGTGCGCGGCCGGCCACGCCGCCTTGGCGCCGAGCGCGATCGGCTCGATGCCTGCCGCCTTCAGCTTGGTGACAGCCGTCTCGAGCTCGTCCATCGTGGTGGGCTCGGAGCTGATACCCGCCTGCGCGAACAGGTCCTTGCTGTAGAAGAAGCCGCCGGGGAGCACCGCGCTCGGCATCCCGTAGACCTTGCCGTCGACGCTGAAGGCGCTGAACGGGGCGTCGCCGAAGGCCTTCTTCACGTCGGGGTCGATGAGCTTCGTGAGGTCCTTCACCTTGCCCGCGTTGACGATGTCGGCGAGCTTGCCGCCGCCGCGCGCCATGAAGATGTCGGGCATGTCGCCCGAGTTGACGGCCGTCTGCAGCTTGCCGTCCATGTCCTCGTTCTGGATCGACGTGACCTTGATGGTCACATCGGGGTTCTCCTCGTGGAAGGCCGCTGCCGCGTCGGCCCAGTACTGCTTGCCGGGGCCCGTGGTGGAGTTGTGCCACATCGTGAGAGTGGTCGCGCCGTCGGCGCCCGCTCCGTCCGAGCTGCCGGAGCAGCCGGTGAGCCCGAGCATCCCCAGCGTCGCCACGGCCGCCGCTGCGGCGACCCATGCCTTGCCGATCTTCATGCCGTGTGTCTCCTCTTCGAGTTCGCGGTCCGGCTCCATTTGTTGCCGACTACACCGAATGTGCTCCGGCCACTCTGGCAGGTTCGATTCGCCATGTCAATCGTTATCGATATCGTTTTCCATCACTAGATTGGACGGATGAACCGCCGCACGACGATCCACGATGTCGCTCACGCCGCCGGAGTCTCCGTCGCCACTGTCTCCAAGGCCATCAACGGCCGCGACGGCGTCGCACCCGCGACACTGGCGCACGTGCTGAGCGTGGTCGACGAGCTCGGATACGCCAGCTCGCTCGTGGCGACATCGATGCGGCGACGGCGCACCAACGTCATCGGCGTTCTGGTGGCGGAGTTCGAGCCGTTCGCACTGCAGCTGCTGAGCGGGGTCTCCACCGAGCTGCAGGGCACGCGCTTCGACGTACTGGCCTACGCGGGCAGCGTCTCGGCAGGAGAGCACCGCGGCTGGGAGCGACGCTCGCTCTCCCGCCTGGGCGGAACCCTGATCGACGGCGCCATCGTCGTGACGCCGACCTCGACCCCCGCGGACGCATCGGTGCCCATCGTCGCGATCGATCCGCATGCCGGCCCGGACGGCCCCGCGACGGTGAGCGTGATCAACGTCGACGGCGCACGGGCCGCGACCGAGCACCTGATCTCACTGGGGCATCGCCGCATCGCCCACCTGCGCGGCCGCACCGACCTCGTCTCCGCCCGGCAGCGCGAGCAGGGGTATCGCGAGGCGCTCGACGCCGCGGGCATCCGCTTCGACCCCGCCCTCATCGCCGACGGCGGCTATCGCACGGCGGATTCGACCGCGGGCGCGCACGCGCTGCTCGACCTCGCGGACCGCCCCACGGCGGTCTTCGCGGCGAACGACCTCTCCGCCATCGAGATGATCCGCGTGGCGGGCGAGCGCGGCCTGCACGTGCCGGACGACCTCTCGGTGATCGGCTTCGACGACATCCCCGAAGCGGCCGCGCACGCGCCGCAACTGAGCACGGTGCGCCAGCCGCTGACCGAGATGGGCGCCACCGCCGTGCGCCTGCTGCTGCGGATGCTGGACGGCGAGGCGCATGAGCACGTGCGCCTGCCGGCCGAGCTCGTCGTGCGGGAGACGACGGCCGCACCGAGGACCTGATCCGTTGCATCCGCTCCGCCGACTTGATATGTTCTGATCCACAACATTTCATCGACGTCGCTGAAGGCGGATCACCATGTCACTCACCCCCACCAAGGCCGACAAGTTCTCGTTCGGTCTCTGGACCATCGGCTACAACGGCGCCGACCCGTTCGGCGGGGCCACCCGTCCGCAGCTCGACGTCGTGCACGCGGTCGAGAAGCTGGCCGAGCTCGGCGCGTACGGCCTCACCTTCCACGACGACGACCTGTTCGCGTTCGGGTCCACGGATGCCGAGCGGCAGACCCAGATCGATCGCCTGAAGGGCGCCCTGGCGGACACCGGGCTGATCGTGCCGATGGTCACCACAAACCTGTTCAGCGCCCCGGTCTTCAAGGACGGCGGATTCACGTCGAACGACCGCCAGGTGCGCCGCTTCGCGCTGCGCAAGGTGCTGCGCCAGCTGGATCTGGGCGCCGAGCTGGGCGCGAAGACCTTCGTGATGTGGGGCGGCCGCGAGGGCGCCGAGTACGACTCCGCGAAGGACGTGCGTGCCGCTCTCGAGCGCTACCGCGAGGCCGTGAACCTGCTCGGCGACTACGTCACCGACAAGGGCTACGACATCCGCTTCGCCATCGAGCCCAAGCCCAACGAGCCCCGCGGCGACATCCTGCTGCCGACGCTCGGGCACGCGCTCGCGTTCATCGACTCGCTGGAGCGCCCCGAGCTGGTCGGGCTGAACCCCGAGGTCGGTCACGAGCAGATGGCGGGGCTGAACTTCGCCGCGGGCATCGCCCAGGCGCTGTACCACGGCAAGCTGTTCCACATCGACCTGAACGGGCAGCGCGGCATCAAGTACGACCAGGACCTGGTGTTCGGCCACGGCGACCTGCACAACGCGTTCGCGCTGGTGGATCTGCTCGAGAACGGCGGCGCGAACGGCACGCCGGCCTACGACGGCCCGCGGCACTTCGACTACAAGCCCAGCCGCACCGAGGACGAGGCCGGCGTGTGGGATTCCGCTGCCGCCAACATGCGCATGTACCTGCTGCTGAAGGAGAGGGCCGCCGCGTTCCGCGCCGACCCCGAGGTGCAGGATGCCCTGGCCGCAGCGCGCGTCGCCGAGCTGTCGCAGCCCACCCTGGGCGAGGGCGAGTCGTACGACGACCTGCTCGCCGACCGGAGCGCGTTCGAGGACTTCGACCCCTCCGCGTACTTCGGCGCGCGCGGCTTCGGCTTCGTGCGGCTGCAGCAGCTGGCATCCGAGCACCTCCTCGGCGCCCGCTGAGACCCCTTCACCGGGACCCTCCCGGCGGCAGAGCGAACAGAGAGAATGACGCTATGGCACTCGTGATGGGCGTCGACTCGTCGACGCAGTCCTGCAAGGTCGTGATCGCGGATGCCGCGACGGGCGCCGTCGTGCGCACCGGGCGGGCTCCCCACCCGGACGGGACCTCGGTGGCGCCGGAGGCGTGGTGGGACGCACTGCAGGCGGCGATCGCGGATGCCGGCGGGATGGACGACGTCGAGGCCTGGTCCGTCGGCGGGCAGCAGCACGGCATGGTGGTGTTGGACGCCTCGGGCGCCGTCGTCCGCGACGCCCTGCTGTGGAACGACACCAGGTCAGCGGGCGCTGCCGCCGACCTGGTCGCCGAGTTCGGGGCATCCGCTCTGGCCGAGCGCACCGGACTGGTGCCCGTGGCATCCTTCACGATCACCAAGCTCCGCTGGCTGCGCGACGCCGAACCCGAAAGCGCCGCACGGGTCGCGGCGGTCGCGCTGCCGCACGACTGGCTCACCTGGCGGCTGCGCGGGTTCGGCCCGGCCGCCGGCGGCGCCGATCCCCGGCTCGACGAGCTGGTGACCGACCGATCGGATGCGAGCGGAACCGGCTACTGGAACCCGGAGACCGGCGACTACGACCGCGAGCTGCTGGTCGCGGCGCTCGGCCACGACGCGGTGCTGCCGCGCGTGCTCGGACCGTCGGAGTGGGTCACGGATGCCGCAGGCCGGCGCGTCGGCCCCGGCGCGGGCGACAACGCCGGCGCGGCGCTCGGCGTCGGTGCCCGCCCAGGGGATGCCGTGGTGTCGATCGGCACGAGCGGCACGGTCTTCGCGGTGAGCGAGAGCGCAGTGCACGACGAGACCGGCACAGTCGCGGGCTTCGCTGATGCCGATGGGCGCTTCCTGCCCCTGGTCGCGACGCTGAACGCGGCCCGGGTGCTCGACGCCATCGCCCGGCTGCTGGGAGTGGACCACGACGAGCTGTCCCGGCTGGCGCTGCAGGCCTCCGCCGGCGCGGGGGGTCTCGCCCTGCAGCCCTACTTCGAGGGCGAGCGCACCCCCAACCTGCCGGATGCCACCGCCACGCTCTCGGGCATGACCCTGGCCTCGACCACTCGCGAGAATCTCGCGCGTGCGGCCGTCGAGGGCATGCTGTCAGGGCTCGGCGCCGGCCTGACCGCCCTGCGCGACCGGGGGGTCCGCGTCGAGCGCGCCCTGCTGATCGGGGGCGGCGCGCAGTCCGAAGCCGTGCGGCGGATCGCTCCTCTCGTGCTGGGCATCCCGGTCGAGGTGCCGGCGCCCGCGGAGTACGTGGCGCTCGGCGCCGCCCGGCAGGCCGCGCGCGTGCTGGACGCCTGAGTCCCGCCGGCCCGGCATCCGGCCGCCCGCCGGGCCGGCATCCGTCCGCCCCGCCTGCTCCACATCGTCCGAGGACAGAATGCCCCCGCCGCGCGGGGGCCTCGGGTCAGAACCCCTGCGCCAGCCGGTAGTACGCCTGGTTCCAGCGCACCGTCTTCTGGAACTCGGGCAGGGTCGTCGACTCGTCGATCACCAGGAGCTCGATCTGCGCCATCTCGGCGAAGTCGCGGAACGCCTCGAGACCGACGGCCGTCGACATCACGGTGTGGTGCGCGGCGCCCGCGGTCAGCCAGGCGGCAGCGCTGGTGTTGAAGTCCGGCGCCGGCTTCCACACGGCACGACCCACGGGGAGCTTCGGCAGCGCCGCCCGCGGCTCGACGTTCTCGACCACGTTTGCGGTCAGGCGGAAGCGGTCGCGCATGTCGCTGAGCGCCACGACGACGGCGGGGCCGGGGTCTGCCGTGAAGACCAGGCGCACCGGGTCGTCCTTGCCGCCGATGCCGAGCGGGTGGATCTCCAGGGTCGGCCTGGCCGAGGTGAGCGAGGGCGAGACCTCGAGCATGTGCGCGCCGAGGATCAGCTCATCGCCCGGGGTCATGTCGTAGGTGTAGTCCTCCATCAGGCTGGCGCCGCCCGGAAGGCCGGAGCCCATCACGTTCGCGACGCGCACCAGGATCGCGGTCTTCCAGTCACCCTCGGCGCCGAAACCGTAGCCCTCGGCCATCAGCCGCTGCACGGCGAGGCCCGGCAGCTGCTTCAGCTCGCCGAGATCCTCGAACGACGTGGTGAAGGCGCCGAAGCCGCCCTCCTCCAGGAACGATCGCAGCCCGATCTCGATGGCCGCGCCGTCGCGCAGCGACTGGTGCCGCTCTCCCCCGCGCCGCAGCTCGGGCACGACCTCGTACAGCTCCTCGTACTCGGCCACCAGCGCATCGATGTCGGATTCGGATGCCGCGGCCACGGCATCCGCCAGCTCGTTCACGCCCCAGGTGTTGACCTGCACGCCCAGGCGCAGCTCGGCCTCGGTCTTGTCGCCTTCGGTGACGGCGACGAAGCGCATGTTGTCGCCGAAGCGCGCGAGCTTGAGCGAGCGGGATGCGGCCAGGCCCGCGGCGGCGCGCTGCCAGGTGCCGAGCTCCTGGCGCACGCGCGGGTCGGACGCGTGCCCGACGATGGTCTTGCGCGGCACGTTCAGGCGGGTCTGGATGTAGCCGAACTCGCGGTCGCCGTGCGCGGCCTGGTTCAGGTTCATGAAGTCGAAGTCGATGTCGGCCCAGGGCAGCTCGACGTTCGCCTGGGTGTGCAGGTGGGCGAGCGGCTTCTGCAGTGCGTCGAGGCCGGCGATCCACATCTTCGCCGGGCTGAAGGTGTGCATCCAGGCGACGACGCCGATCACGCTGTCGTCGGCGTTCGCCTCGAGCATGACCTTCCTGATGGCGGCGGAGTCGGTCAGCACCGGCTTCCACACGATGCGGACGGGAACCTCGGAGGCGCCGTCGAGCGCATCCGAGATGGCACGCGACTGCTCGGCGACCTGCGCGAGCGTCTCGGGTCCGTACAGGTGCTGACTGCCGGTGAGGAACCAGACCTGGTAGCCGTCGAGGGAGGTGGTGAGCTTGGGCATTGACGCAGTCCTTAGATGGAGCCTGTGGCGGCGGCCTCGATGGCCAGACCCGCGCGGTAGCGGTCGAGGTAGGTGGTGAACCCGGCGACGTCGGCCGGGTCGGGGTCGATGACGGAGAGGGATGCTCCGGCGAAGACGTGCTGGTCGAGGTAGGCGTCCAGCGGCTGCTCGCCGGCCGCCGACAGGTAGGCGGCGAGCACGGCGATGCCCCAGGCCCCTCCCTCGGATGCCGTGTCGCCGACCGCCACGGGTGCGTTCAGCGCCCCGGCGAGGAAGCGCTGCGCGACACCGGCGGTGCGGAACATGCCGCCGTGGGCATACATCCGGTCGAGCGCGACGCCCTCGTCCGTCAGCACCTGCATCCCCAGCGCGAGCGTGCCGAACACGCCGTACAGCTGGGCGCGCATCACGTTCGCCAGGGTGAAGCGGCTGTCGGGCGTGCGCACGAACAGCGGGCGCCCCTCGTCGAGGCCGGCGATGGGCTCGCCCGCGAGGTGGTTGTAGGCCAGCAGTCCGCCGGCATCCGCCTCGCCGTCCAGCGCCTCGCGGAAGAGCGTCTCGAAGACGGCATCCGCAGACCCGCGGATGCCGGACGCCTCGGCGAACCGGGTGAACATGCCCACCCACGCCGCCAGCTCGCTGGCGCCGTTGTTGCAGTGCACCATGGCGACCGCGTCACCGGCGGGAGTCGTCACCAGGTCGAGCTCGTGGTGCACCTCGGCCAGCGGATGCTCGAGCACGACCATCGCGAAGATGCTGGTGCCCGCGCTCACATTGCCGGTGCGCGGTGCGACCGCGTTCGTCGCGACCATGCCGGTGCCCGCATCGCCCTCCGGCGGGCACAGCGGGATGCCCGGCCGCAGCGCCCCGGTCGGATCGAGCAGCGCGGCGCCCGCCGCGGTGAGGGATCCGGCGTCCTGCCCGGCGACGAGCACCTCGGGCAGCACCGAGCGCAGGTCGCCGCCGACGTGCTCGTCGTAGCGGGCGATCATCGTCTGGTCGTAGTCGCGGGCGACGGAGTCGATCGGGAACATGCCCGAGGCGTCGCCGACACCGAGCACCCGGCGCCCGGTGAGCCGCCAGTGCACGTAGCCGGCGAGAGTGGTGAGGAAGCGCACGTCCTCGGCGTGCGGCTCGGCGTCGAGCTGCGCCTGCCGGAGGTGCGCGACGGACCAGCGCAGCGGGATGTTGACGCCCAGCAGCTCGGTGAGCTCCGCTGCGGCGCGGCCCGTATTGGTGTTGCGCCAGGTGCGGAACGGGGCGAGCAGATCGCCGGCGGCGTCGAAGGCCAGGTAGCCGTGCATCATCGCGGAGACGCCGATGGCACCGAACGTGTCCGGGCGCACGCCGTAGCGGTCGTGCACGTCGGCGATCAGGTCGGCGAACACGGACTGCAGGCCGGTCCACACGTCGTCCAGACTGTAGGTCCACAGCCCGTCCTCCAGCCGGTTCTCCCAGGAGAACGAGCCGGTGGCGAGCACCTCGGCGGAGGAACCGATCAGGCACGCCTTGATGCGGGTGGAGCCGAGCTCGATGCCCAGGCTGGTGCGGCCGGCGAGCACGTCCTCGCGAGCGGAATGTCCCGTCGCGGCGCTCATCGGCGTGCGTCCGCGCTCTGGCCGTACACGTTCTGGTACCGGTTGTAGAGGCTGTCGATGGCCTCCTGCGGGATGGGGATGAGCGGGCCCGCCTCGCGGGCGAGGTGCACGGTGCGGGCGACGTCCTCGACCATGACCGCGGCCTTCACGGCATCCTTCGCGTTCACGCCGATCGTGAACGGCCCGTGGTTCTGCATCAGCACCGCGCGGGAGCGATGCCCGGTGAGGGTCTCGACGATCCCGCGGCCGATCGAGTCGTCGCCGATGATCGCGAAGGGGCCGATCGGGATGGGGCCGCCGAACTCGTCGGCCATCGCGGTGATCACGCACGGGATCTCCTCCCCGCGCGCCGCCCAGGCCACGGCGTAGTCGGAGTGCGTGTGCACGACGCCGCCGACCTCGGGCATGTGGCGGTACACGTACGCGTGCGCGGCGGTGTCGCTGGAGGGCGAGCGGTCGCTGCCCGGAGTGCCGGGGATCACGACGCCGTCCAGGTCGCAGAGGATCATGTTCTCCGGGGCCAGGTCGTCGTACGAGACGCCGGAGGGCTTGATGACGAACAGGTCGGCGCTCGGGTCGTCGCCGACGCGGACGCGACCGGAGATGTTCCCTCCGGTCCACACCACGAGGCCGTAGCGGACGAGCTCGACGTGCAGACGGGAGACGTCCTCGCGGACGGCCTGGATCGCGGCCTGCAGCTCAGGGCTGAAGTCGGGGGCTTCCTTGCTCACGGACACCTCGTCGGTCTGATGCTCGGCCACTGTGACCGGTCACAATGCCCAGCATGACACCCTCGCCCGCAGTCGTCAACACCACGCCGCGGCTCGCCGCTACGTCAGGCGCGCGGAGGCGCGACCGAGTCGCGGCGCACCAGCACGGGGGCGACCGGGTCGAGGGCGGATGCCGCGGCATCCGCTTCCGCGATCACGACGGCGACGGCCCGGCGGGCCAGCTCCGCGAAGTCCTGCCGCACGGTCGTCAGCTGCGGCCAGTAGTACGCGGCATCCGGGATGTCGTCGAAGCCGACCACGCTGATGTCGCGGGGCACCCGCATGCCGGCCTCGTGCAGCCCGCCGAGCAGGCCGAGCGCCATCTGGTCGTTCGCGCAGAACACGGCGGTGACACCGGCGTCGATGATCGCACTGGTCGCCGCGTGGCCGGATGCCGCCGACCAGTCCCCCTCGATGACCGGGCCCGGCTCCAGCCCGCGCGCCGCGAGCTCGGCGGCGAAGCCGTCGGCCCGCGACTCGGCCTCGAGCCAGTCCGCAGGACCCGCGAGATGCGCGATGCGGGTGTGCCCGGCGTCGGCGAGCTCGGCCACCGCGAGCCGGGCGCCCGCCGCCTGATCGACCGACAGGCCGCGCGCGCCGCGCCCCGAGGAGTGCAGGGTGACGATGGGGACGTCGATGCGCAGGGCGTCCAGCGCCTCGAGCGTGCGCGCGTGCGGGGCGACCACCACGATGCCGTCCATGCCCTGGGCGATCAGGTGGTCGACGGCGGCGACCACGGCATCCGCATCCCCCGCCTCGGCGAACGCCGCGCTGACCCAGTAGCCGGCGGCGCGGGCGGATGCCTCGATGGCCGCGATGCTGCGCGAGGGCCCGTACTGCTCGGCGTTCGAGGCCAGCACGCCCAGCGTGCGCGAGCGCCGGGTTCCCAGCGCGCGGGCGGCGTTGTTCATCCGGTAGCCGAGCTCGGCCATCGCGGAGAGCACCCGCCGGCGGGTCTCCTCGGCGACCTCCGGATGCTCGTTCAGCACGCGCGACACGGTCTGCCGCGAGACCCCTGCGAGCGCGGCGACGTCGCGCACGCCGACGGCACGCGTGCGCTCTGCGGCCGTCTCGTCCATCGTCCTGAGTGTACGGCCGCGGACGGCCCCGCCCCGCACTAGGCTGACCCGCATGACGCCGCCGACTCCGCACCGCGCGACGATGAAGGATGTCGCCGCCCTCGCCGGGGTCTCGCCCAAGACGGTCTCGAACGTCGTCACGGGCGCGTTCACGGTCAGCGAGGAGAAGCGCGACAGGGTCGAGCGGGCGATGCGGCAGCTCGACTTCGTGCCGAACCTCAGCGCCCGCGGCATGCGCACCGGGCGGTCGGGCACGATCGCGGTCGCCCTGCCCGACCTCGCCACCGCCTACTCGGCCGAGCTCGTGCACAGTCTGGTCGCGGCAGCCCACCAGCGCCAGCTCGCGGTGCAGTTCGAGGAGACCGCGCTCTCCCCTGAGCGCGAGGGCGAGCTGCTCGCACGCGCGCGCACCCGCCAGGTGGACGGCCTCATCCTCAATCCGGTGCGGCTGGAGGACAGTGCGATCCCCCTGGCGGACGACCTCCCGCCGCTCGTGGTGATCGGCGAGGTGGAGCAGAGCCGAGCGGACCACGTCGGCATCGACAGCCGGCTGGCGGCGGCCGATGCGACTCGGCACGTGATCGCCCAGGGCGCGCGTCGGATCGCCGTGATCGGCGGGGCGACCGGCCAGAGCACCGCCACCGCCACCAGCCGCCTGCGCCTGCAGGGCGTGCACGATGCGCTGCAGGAGGCGGGGATCCCCCGCGATCCCGCGCTCGAGGCGGATCGGCTGCCGTGGTCGATGGTGAGCGGTGCCGACGCGATGCAGGAGCTGCTGGACCGGCGGGTCGGCTTCGATGCCGTGGTCGCCTTCACCGACTCGCTGGCGTTCGGTGCGCTGCACACGCTGGCGGCGCACGGCATCCGCGTTCCCGACGACGTGCTGCTGACCGGCTTCGACGATGTGGAGCTCTCGGCGTTCACGACCCCGTCGCTCACCACCATCGCGTTTGATCGGGACGCGCTGGCGAGCGCAGCGCTCTCGCTGCTGACCGCGCGCATGGACGATCGCGCGATGCCCCCGCGGGCCGTCACGCTGCCGCATCGGCTGCATCCCCGAGGCAGCACCGCGGGCAGCCCAGGCGGATACCGTCCCTGACGCCCCGAGAGGTGGGCGACGCTGGGTCTTGCACATTGATTACCACGATGTAATGATGGTGCCGTTCACGAAGGAGTGATTCATGACACCCCCGCTAGATCTCTCTCGAAGGCAGTTCCTCACCGCCGCCTCGCTCACCGCCGGCGCCGCCCTCCTCGCGGGCTGCGCACCCGGCACAGCATCCGGCTCCGCCACGCAGACCCTGCAGTTCTGGCATCTGCTCTCCGGTGGAGACGGCGTGACCATGTCCCAGCTGCTGGACGGCGTCAACAGGGCGCAGAGCGCCTACCGCATCCGCCCCACCGTGCTCGCCTGGGGCACCCCGTACTACACGAAGCTCGCCATGGCGGGCGCGGGCGGACGCGCCCCCGACGTCGCGATCATGCACGCCACGCGCGTGCCGGGCTGGGCGCCGGGCGGACTGCTCGACGACTGGGACCTGGACCGACTGGCCGAGCTCGGCGTGGACGAGTCCACCTTCCCCGAGCCGATCTGGAACAAGGGCATCGTCGGCGGCAAGCGGTTCAGCATCGCGCTGGACGCGCATCCCTTCGTGCTCATGTACAACACCGACATCTGCGGCGCCGCGGGCGAGCTCGACTCCGACGGGCAGCTGAAGAAGACCTCCTCGCCCGAGGAGTTCCTCGACCAGCTGCGCGCGGTCGGCGGGTCGGCGAAGGGCCACGCGCTCTCGTACGGGTACCTCGGCGACGGCGCCCAGATGTGGCGGCTGTTCTACGGGCTCTACGCGCAGCACGGGCTGGCGATCGAGCTGCCGTCCGGCGGGAGGATCGGCATCGACAAGGATGCCGCGGTCGAGACACTGGCGTTCATGAAGACCCTGCTCGACGGCGAGATCGCCGCGGCGCAGAACGACTACGGCACCGCGGTCGCCGAGTTCGCGACGGGGAAGAGCGGGATGCTGATGACCGGCGTCTGGGAGCTGCGCACCATGCAGAACGCGAAGCTCCCCTTCGACGCGACGATGATCCCCACCCTCTACGGCACTCCCGCGGCCTACGCGGACTCGCACTCCTTCGTGCTCCCCCACCAGGCGCACGCCGACGAGCGCCGCCGCGATCTGACGTACCGGTTCGTCTCCGACATGCTCAAGGGCTCGTTCGGGTGGGCCGAGGCCGGCCACATCCCGGCGTACCTGCCCGTCACGGAGTCTCCCGACTACGCGAAGCTGCTCCCCCAGGCGCACTACGCCGACGCCGCGCAGCACGTGGTGTACGACCCCGAGGCCTGGTTCACCGGATCCGGATCGAACTTCCAGGGCGAGTTCGGGGCGGCCGTGCAGGGCGTGCTGCTCAGCGGCGACGACCCCGGCGCCGCGATCGACCGGTTCATCCGGCGCGTGGACACCCTGCTCGCCCAGCCGAACCCCGCCGACCCCGAAGGGAAGTGGAAGTGATGACCACCACAGCCAGCACCCGCGCGGTCGTCACCGGCCGCAAGAGCTCCGAGCCGTTCCGTCCCGCGGGTCCCCGTCGGCGCGAGCAGCTCGTCAGCTGGGCGTTCCTCGCCCCATTCCTCATCGCATTCGCGCTGTTCCTGGTCTGGCCGATCCTGCACGGCATCTACCTGAGCTTCACCGACCAGTCACTGACCGGCGCCGGCGGAGACCTGGTGGGCTTCGCCAACTACGCCGAGGCGCTCAGCGACCCGGTCATGTGGCAGTCGCTGTGGAACACGGTGTGGTTCACGCTGCTGTCGACGGTGCCGCTGGTGGCGCTCTCGCTGATCATGGCGGCCCTCGTCGACCGCGGCCTGCCGGGCCAGTGGCTGTGGCGGCTGTCGTTCTTCATGCCGTACCTGCTGGCATCCACGGTCATCTCGCAGATCTGGGTGTGGATCTTCAACCCGCAGATCGGCGCGGCCAACAACATCCTCAAGGCCCTCGGCCTGCAGCCGCTCGCCTGGCTGCAGAACCCCGACACCAACATGCTGTCGATCGTGATCGCCACGGTCTGGTGGACCGTGGGCTTCAACTTCCTGCTGTACCTGGCCGCGATGCAGAACATCCCGGCGCAGCAGTACGAGGCGGCGTCGCTGGACGGCGCGGGAGCGTGGCGTCAGTTCTGGTCGATCACGCTGCCGCAGCTGGGGCCGGCCACCGTGCTGATCCTGATCCTGCAGATCCTGGCTTCCCTGAAGCTGTTCGACCAGGCCTACCAGATGCTCGGCGGCGTCGCGAGCGACACCACCCGCTCGATCGTGCAGTACATCTACGAGGCCGGTTTCGTGAACTACCGGTTCGGGTTCTCGGCCGCCATCTCCTACGTGTTCTTCGCCCTGATCATCATCGTCGGCGTCGCCCAGGCCCTCGTGACCCGGCGCAGGAAGGTGCAGTGATGTCCGCCGCAACGCTCTCCCCGACCGAGGCCGTCACCGTCCCGGCCCCCTCGCGGCGCTCCGCACGCGCCCGCCGCCCGCGCCTGCCCGGCCAGAAGCCGTTCGCGCCCCTGCGGGTGGTGGCCTTCGTCATCCTCGCGCTGCTCGCGATCGGCTGGCTGCTGCCGTTCCTCTGGGCGGTGGCGACCGGTTTCAAGACCGAGACGGATGCCGCCTCCGGCGACCCCTCGTGGATCGGGGCGTCCGGGCCCACCCTCGACGCGTTCAGCGCGATCCTGTCGCAGGGCAACGTGTACCTGTGGGCGTGGAACAGCCTGCTCACCTCGGTGGCGGTCACGGTCATCACGGTCGCGATCTCGGCGCTGGCCGCATACGCCTTCTCGCGGCTGGACTTCCGCGGCCGGAAGTGGCTGTTCGTCGCGATCATCGCCGCGATCGTCGTGCCGCCGCAGGTGCTGATCATCCCGCTGTTCTACGAGATGCTCGCCTTCAACATGGTCGACACCTACTGGGGGCTGATCCTGCCGCAGGTCGTGGCGCCTGCGATGGTGTTCATCCTGAAGAAGTTCTTCGACGCCGTGCCGATCGAGCTGGAGGACGCCGCGCGCGTTGACGGCGCGAGCCGGCTGCGCGTGTTCTGGTCGATCATCCTGCCGCTGTCGCGGCCGATCCTGGCATCCGTCGCGATCTTCGTCTTCATCGGCGCGTGGAACAACTTCCTCTGGCCGTTCCTGGTCATCAACGACACCACCCTGATGACCCTTCCGGTCGGGCTCCAGACCGTGATCAGCGCCTACGGCGTGCAGTACGCGCAGGTCATGGCGCAGGCCGTGCTGGCCGCTCTGCCGCTGATCGTCGTGTTCCTCGTCTTCCAGAAGCAGATCGTCAAGGGAGTCGCGACCAGCGGCTTCGGCGGTCAGTAGCATCCACCCACCCTCACAAGGAGAGCAATGTCTTCGTCCCGCATCACCATCGACCGCGAGTTCACCATCGCCGACGTCCCGCGACGCCTGTTCGGGTCGTTCGTCGAGCACATGGGGCGCTGCGTCTACACGGGCATCTACGAACCGGGGCACCCTCAGGCCGACGAGCGCGGCTTCCGCCGCGATGTGCTCGAACTGGTCCGCGAGATGGGGCCGACGGTGGTGCGCTACCCCGGCGGCAACTTCGTGTCCGGCTACCGCTGGGAGGACGGGGTCGGTCCGGTCGCCGACCGACCCGTGCGCATCGACGGCGCCTGGCACACGATCGAGACGAACGCCTTCGGCCTGCACGAGTTCGTCGACTGGGCCCGCGACGCGGAGGTCGAGGTGATGGAGGCCATCAACCTCGGCACGCGCGGGGTGGAGGAGGCGCGCGCCCTGGTGGAGTACGCCAACCATCCCGGCGGCACGTACTGGTCGGACCTGCGGCGCGCGAACGGCGCCGCCGACCCCTTCGACATCAAGCTGTGGTGCCTGGGCAACGAGCTGGACGGCCCGTGGCAGATCGGCCACAAGACCGCGCACGAGTACGGCCGGCTGGCGCAGGAGACCGCGAAGGCGATGAAGCTCGTCGACGACTCGATCGAGCTCGTCGCGGTGGGGTCGTCGAGTCGCGGGATGCCCACCTTCGGCTCCTGGGAGCACACCGTGCTCACGCACGCGTACGACGAGGTGGACTACATCTCGATGCACGCGTACTACCAGGAGCACGACGGCGACGCCGAGTCGTTCCTGGCCGAGGCGGTGGAGATGGATGCCTTCATCGACGGCGTGGTCTCGACGATCGACGCGGTGAAGGCCGCGGGCAAGCACACCAAGCAGGTGGACATCTCGTTCGACGAATGGAACGTCTGGTACCAGTCGGGGCTCGACACCGAGGACCAGCCGCACCAGGTGTCGAAGACGTGGCGCGAGCACCCCCGGCTGATCGAGGACACCTACTCCGTGACGGATGCCGTGGTCGTCGGCACGTTCCTGAACAGCCTGCTGCGGCACGGCGACCGCGTGCGGATCGCCAACCAGGCGCAGCTGGTGAACGTGATCGCGCCGATCCGCTCCGAGGAGGGCGGCGCCGCGTGGCGGCAGACCAGCTTCTGGCCGTTCGAGCGCATGGCCCGCCTCGCCCGCGGCCGCATCCTGCGTCTCGCGGTGTCGGCGTCGCAGATCGCCACCAAGCGCTACGGCGATGTCGACTCCGTCGACGCCGCGGCGACCTGGGACGAGGAGTCCGGCCGGGTGGTGGTGTTCGTCGCGAACCGATCGCTCACCGACGCGAACGACCTGACCGTGGATCTGCGCGGCTTCGGCGGCCTGCGGGTGCTGAAGGCCGAGACGCTCACGATCCCCGACGGCGGGGATCGGCACACGGCGAACCTCGAGACGTCTCCGGATGCCGTGCACATGGTGCCGCTCGAGGCCGACGTCGTCGACGGCGCGGTGCGCGCGGCACTGCCGGCGCTGTCGTGGTCGGTGATCGAGCTGGGCTGATCCGGCTCCGATCGTCGAGCGGAGAACCGGGGAGATGCTTGCGCATCTCCCCGGTTCTCTGCTTGCATGGTTTTTAACGTCACAATGTTTACGTGAACATTTGCTGACGAAGGCCATGCAACACGAAGGAGTGCACATGAAGAGAACGAAGGGCATCGCCGTGGCGGTGTGCGCCGCCACCGCATTGACCCTCTCCCCCGCCGTCGCCGCCCATGCCGATGTCCCGGTGGGCGACCCGGTCACGTACGCGACGTACCAGCCGATCCACGACCCCGGCGCGGGCGCGCCGGACTACTTCCAGCCCTACTGGTTCGACGACAACGGCAGGCACATCCAGGCGCACGGCGGCGCGGTCGTCTCGGCGCAGGAGCTGGGCGTGGAGGGCGGCGACGTGGTGGCGGGCTCCGAGCAGGGCCGCACGGTGTACTACTGGTACGGCGAGGACCGCAGCAGCGGCTACTACGGCAGCCCCGGGGTGCACGCGTACAAGTCCTACGACACGCTCAACTGGACCGACGAGGGCATCGTGCTGCGCTCCGTGTCCAGCGCCGCCGAACTCGAGGACGAGTACTTCGACTCGCTGTACGACACCGTCGACGAGTCCGGGCAGCCTCGCACCGACCGCATCGCCGAGCTGAACTACCACCTGAACACGGCGGATGCCGCCGACTACACCACCATCTTCGAGCGGCCCAAGGTGCTGCACAACGAGAGCACGGGCAAGTGGGTGCTCTGGTGGCACTCCGACGGGCAGACCTCGCCCGGCGGCAGCATGTACGCCCGCTCGATGGCCGGGGTCGCCGTGTCGGACAGCCCGACCGGCCCGTTCCGGATGACCGGCGTCTACCGGCTGCCGAACCGCACCGACTACAAGGCCTGCATCTCGGCGGCCGTGCCCGGTCAGGCCCGCGACATGACGCTCTTCCAGGACGCCGACGGCACGGCGTACATCGTCTACTCCTCCGAGGAGAACCGCTCGCTGTACATCGCGCGGCTCGACGCCTCGTACACGAACGTCACGCACACGACCGGCACCGACATGGCGAACGCGCGGCAGTACTCGGAGGACGGGCGGTATCCGTACCTGTTCGCCGACGGCACGGCGGATGCGCCGGTGCGCGGCCAGGACTTCCAGATCGTGAAGGAGTGCGGGATGCTCGAGGCGCCCGCACTGTTCGCGCACGGCGGCCGCTACTACGCCGTGGCATCCGGAGCGACCGGCTGGGCGCCGAACCCGCAGACCTACCACACCGCCGACAGCATCCTCGGGACGTGGATCCGCGGCGTCGAGTCCGACGACCCCTTCGAGAACGTCGCGTACAACGCGGTCCCCGAGGGCGGCGACGGCCTGCTGTCGGTCGGCGACACGCGCCGCTCGACCTTCGGCTCCCAGTCGACGAACGTGCTCGACTTGGGCGGCGGGCGCTTCGTGTACATGGGCGACCGCTGGAACTCCGGCGCCGCGAACTCCACCTACGTGTGGCTGCCGATCACGATCGGCGAGAACGGCCGCGCCGAGATGCGCAACCCCGCCACCGAGGACCCGGCGCGCTGGGGCGGCGGATGGGACGCCTCGTACTTCGACGCGCACGGCCGCGGCACCGAGATCTGGAGCGTGGTCGACGACGGACTGCCGCAGACCGTGGAGCCCGGCGAGGACTTCTCGGATGCGCTGCCCGCCACCGTGCCCGTGAAGGTCGGGAGCACGACCGTGGACACCGCCGTGACCTGGAGTGCGACCTCGTTCGCCGAGCGCGGGACGCAGCGGATCGTCGGCACGCTCGCCGCCGACGCGCAGTTCACCTCCGGCCGCACGTTCACCCGGACGATCGAGGTGGCGACGCCAGGCATCGTCGACCTCGCGCTCGAGTCGGCCGTGTCGGCGTCCAGCCGTCAGAGCCTCGCCGCGACCGTCGCCGACGGCGACGTGAAGGGCAAGGGCTGGGACGACTGGGTGGGCGGGGGCGTCTACCCGAAGTCCAGCTGGCTGTCGTTCACCTGGCCGCTCACCCAGAAGGTCGACGAGGTCGTCGTGCACATGTACAAGGACGGCAGCGGCGCCACCTGGCCCTCGCGGATCGTCGCCGAGTACCTGGACGCCGCCGGCGACTGGGTGCCCACCGGCGTGGGAGTCGACGTCGCGCAGGACCCGTCGGCGTCGGCTCCGGTGGCCGCGCTCGACGTGTCCGGCATCCCGCCGACGAGCGGCATCCGGCTGCAGCTGACGACCGCGACGAACACCTGGCAGTCGATCTCGGAGGTGCAGATCTGGGGTGCCGACGGCGTGCAGGACGTGTGCTCCGCCGAGGGGACGACGGTGTCGGCCAGCTTCCACCAGACGGAGTGGGAGACGATGCCGCCGCAGAACGCCTGCGACGGGCGGGCGTCGACCTCCTGGTCGACGTGGACCGGCGGCACGCCGAAGGACTCGGCGACGTTCACCGTGCAGCCGAAGGCCGCGACGGTCGTCGACCGGGTCGGCTTCACGAACATCGAGGGCACGATCCGGAACGTGAGCGTGGAGTACCGCGACGCGCAGGGCACCTGGCATCCGACCTCGGCGCAGCAGGTGGCGCCGAGCGGGAACGGGCGCCCCACGCAGGTCGCCTTCGATCCGGTGCTGGCATCCGCGGTGCGGATCGTGTTCAGCACGCCGGGTTCGTATCTGAAGATCCCGACTCTCGCCGTCGGCGCGCGCGATGCCGGGTTCCTGCCCGCGGTGGCGACGCGCTGCGTGGCCGGTGACGTGCAGCTGGTGCTGACGGTGCGCAACGACCGGGATGCCGCGACGGATGCCACGGTGCGCACGCCGTTCGGCCGGCGCGTGATCGAGGCGGTGGCGCCCGGCGCCACCGGCCAGGCCGTCGTGGCGCTGCATCAGAGGTCGGTGGCGGCCGGTGAAGTCGTCGCCACGATCGGCGCGGAGTCGATCACGGTGGGCCATCCCGCGGCGACCTGCCGCTGAGCCCAGCCATCCGGTGCCCGCCCGGGTCAGCACCCGGGCGGGCACCGCCGCGTTCCGGGCCGGTCGGGGCAGCGCGCTCTCGTCGCCCCGGCGCGGTTCTCAGCCGCTCACGCCTCGCAGCGGACCAGAGCCGCCCCGTGCGCGGGGACGTCCAGGCGCAGCGCACGACTGCCGGGCGCGACGCCGCGGGCGGCATCCGACTGCACCTCGACGGGCTCGGTGCGCACGGTGCGTCCTGTCCACAGTTCGGTCACGGCCGACGCCCCCTCCGGCAGGGCGAGGGAGCGGATGTCGAGGACGATCTCGCGCGGAGCGCCCGTCAGGTTGAACACGGCGGCGAAGCGGATGCCGTCGGGACCGTCCGCGCCCCAGATCACCGTGTCCCCCTCACGGAACAGCTCCCTGGCACCCGAGGAGTCGCGCAGCACCGCGAGCACATCGGCGTTGCGGAGCAGCGCGATGGTCTCCGGGTCGCTGGAGGGCAGATCGCCGCCGATCATCAGCGGCGAGCGCGCGATGATCCACAGCGTCAGCAGGCAGACGCGCTCGGCGGGGGTGAGCCGATCGTCGCGCGGTTCGCCGCGTTCGGCGCGGATGCCGATCCTGCCCAGCGGGAGCATGTCGCCGTCCGGCCACCCGTGCACGGATGCGTGCGGAGCCCAGCGCGCGAAGCGGGCGAAGTTCGCCTCGACGTCCTCCCACCGGTCCCAGAGGTCGTCGCAGATGCGCCACATGGTGGCGTGCTCGCGCAGGTGCTCCAGGTGGGCGAGCGACAGGTCGCGGCCGGGTGACAGGCTCAACTCGATCGGCCGCCCGCTGCGCTCGATGGCGCGCGCGTACGCCTCGACGTCGGCCGCCTGGTACGGCCAGAGCATGTCGTCGGCCTTGATGAAGTCCACGCCCCACTGCGCGTACATCGCGAGCGTGCTGTCGTAGTACGCCTGTGCCGCCGGATGCCGGTGGTCGAGCCCGACCATGTCGGGATTCCACTCGCACGCGTTCGAGGGGTCGGCGATGTCGGATGCCCTGGCATCCGTGCCGAGGATCGGAGCGTCGGCGGCGAGGGCTCGGCGCGGGATGCCGCGCATGGTGTGGATGCCGAACCGCAGCCCGAGCGCGTGGATCTCCGCCGCGAGCGGGGCGAACCCGCGTCCGCCCGCGGAGCTGGGGAACCGCTCCGGGTCGGGCACCAGACGCCCGTGCTCGTCCATGCACAGCGGTGCGCTCTCGTTGTAGCCGTGGCTGCGCGCGGTGGGATCCGACCAGTCGATGTCGACGACGACCGTGTCCCAGCCGTGCTCGAGCAGGTGCGCCGACATGAACCGCGCGTTGGCGAGCACCTCGCCCTCCGTCACCGTCGTGCCGTAGCAGTCCCAGCTGTTCCAGCCCATCGGCGGGCGGGCGGAGATCGGTGTGCGCATGGGCGTCGTGCTCCTTCGGCTGGGCGGTTCCGGTGGTGAGGGGGTTCAGTCCGAGGTCGATTCGCGGGCGATCAGGCGCACCGGCCCGACCACCGTGCGATAGTCGTCGGCCGCGCGGCTGCCCTCGATGCGATCGATCAGCATCGTGATCGCGGCGTCAGCCATGGCGGCGTGATCGGGGGCGATGGTCGTCAGCGACGGGGTGAGGAACGACGAGAGCGGCACGTCGTCGAAGCCGACGACCTTGACGTCGTGCGGCACGCGCCGTCCGGCATCCGCCAGCGCCCGCACGGCGCCGATGGCGATCAGGTCGGTGGAGCAGAACACGCCGTCGACGTCAGGGAACTCGGCGAGCAGCTCGCTCATCGCCGCGCGACCGCCCTCGAGCGTGAACGGCGTGGAGCGCACCAGACGGGCGTCGGGGGTGACGCCGCGCTCGACGAGCGCGCTCTCGAATCCGCGCACACGCAGCGTGGACACGTCCACCGCCCCGGTGGCGCTGTGGTATCCGCCGAGCATCGCGACCGTGCGGCAGCCGCGCTCGACGAGGTGCGCCGCCGCGAGCGCCGCCCCCTCCTCGTTGGCCATGGCGACGTGGTCGAGCGGCCCGGTGAATCCCCGCTCGCCCAGCACCACCGTGGGGTAGTCGCCCCGCAGCAGCGTCGCGTCGTCGTCGTGCAGCTCGACAGCGCTGAGGATCAGGCCGTCGTAGTTGCGCAGGCGCGACCGCGAGATGGCATCCAGCTCCCGGTCGCGGCTGGCGGCGGTCTGCTCCACCACCAGCTCGAACCCGCGCGCGGCGGCGCGCTCGATGAGCAGGCTGGCCAGCAGCCCGAAGTAGGGGCGATCGATCTCGGGCACGGCCAGGGCGATGACGCCGGTGCGGCCCTGCCGCAGGCTCCGCGCAGAGGTGTTGACGTGGTATCCGAGCTCGGCGATCGAGGCGATCACCCTCTGGCGGGTGCTGTCGCGCACGTGCGGATGATCGTTGATCACGTTCGACACCGTCATCACCGACACCCCCGCGTGCCGGGCCACGTCCTGCATCGTCGTCATGTCGTCTCCTCCCCCGGGCGTCTCGATCCCAGGGAATCAGTCTGCGACAGCGAGACGCACGGTGGCGACCGCGTGCGGCGGCAGAGTCGTCTTGACGGTGCGTCCCTGCACGGCCACGGCCAGTTCGACCGGCGCCACCGTGGACGGTGCGTCGAAGGTGTTGTGCGCGGTGGCGGATGCGCCGCCGAGCACCTGTGCGCGCAGCACCTCGGTGACGGCCGACGGCAGCTCGAACTCCACCTCGGTCTCGCGGTCCAGCGCGGTGCTGGTGATGCTCACCGTGTACGCGCCGTCCTTGAACGAGGCGGTCGCGTCGACGTCGGCGCCGAACGCGCCCACCGGCACGTCGACGTACTCGGCGTCCTGGTGATCCGTGTACAGGTCGAACACATGGTAGGTGGGCGTGGTCAGCATCCGCGCGCCGTCGGTGAGGATCATGGCCTGCAGCACGTTGACCATCTGCGCGATGTTGGTCATCCGCACCCGGTCGGCGTGGCGGTGGAAGATGTTCAGCGTGATCGCCGCGACCGCGGCATCGCGCAGCGTGCTCTGCTGGTACAGGAAGCCGGGGTTCGTGCCCTCCTCGACGTCGTACCAGGTGCCCCACTCGTCCACGATCAGCGCGACGCGCCTGGCCGGGTCGTACCTGTCCATGATGCGGCTGTGCCGGGTGATCAGCTCGTCCATGCGACGCGCCTGACGCAGGGTCTCGTGCCACTCGAAGTCGGTGAAGTCGAGGGCGGCGCCCTTCCTCTCCCAGTCCGAGGTGGGCAGCGTGTAGTAGTGCAGGCTCAGTCCGTTCATGTGCTCGGCGGCGCGAGCCATGAGCACCTCGGTCCACTCGTAGTCGTCGGAGTTCGCGCCGCAGGCGACCTTCGAGATCGGATGCTCGCCGTACTTGCGCACGTAGGTCTGGAACTGCCGGTACTGGTTCGCGTAGTGCAGCGGGAGCATGTTGCCGCCGCATCCCCAGCTCTCGTTTCCGACGCCGAAGAACTCCAGCTTCCACGGCTGCTCGCGGCCGTGCCGCTTGCGCAGTTCGGCCATCGGCGCCGTGGAGTCGAGGGTCATGTACTCGATCCAGTCCTGCATCTCGGCGACCGTGCCGCTGCCGACGTTGCCGTTGATGTACGCCTCGGCGTCGAGCTGGTGCAGCAGCTCGAAGTACTCGTGGGTGCCGAACTCGTTCGATTCGACGACGCCGCCCCAGTGCGTGTTCACCATCGGCTGCCGCTCCGGCCCGACACCCTTGAGCCAGTGGTACTCGTCGGCGAAGCATCCGCCCGGCCAGCGCACCAGCGGCACCTTGATGTGCCGCAGAGCGTCGATGACGTCGATCCGCAGTCCGTTGCGGTGCGGGATGGCGGAGTCCTCCCCCACCCACACGCCTTCGTAGATGCACCGGCCGAGATGCTCGGCGAACTGGCCGTAGATGCGCCGGTCGATGACGGGTGCGCCTGCGGCGCGGGAGAGAGCGATCATGCGCGTCCTCGCGGGAAGGGGTCGGATCACAGCAGTTCGGGCGAACTGTGTGTAGCGATACAATCACAGTTCCTGTAGCGTTACAACACCGCGATCCGAGGACGCCATCCGCCGTCCGGGCGCGCCCCCTCCCCGCACATCGTGACCCGAGGTACCCGCATGAAGTTCCTCCCTCTGGATCGGGTTCGCCTGCTCGACGGCCCCTTCGCCAGGGCGCTCGAGACCGATCTGGGCTACGCCATCGCTCTCGATCCCGACAGGCTCCTCGCCCCGTTCCGGCGCGAGGCCGGCCTGCCCGCGACGGCACCGGGCTACGGCAACTGGGAGGACTCCGGACTGGACGGCCACATCGCCGGGCACCTGCTCTCGGCGCTCGCGTTCCTCTGGGCGGGGACCGGCGATGCCGAGGCGAGGCGCCGGCTCGACGCGATGATCGCCGGCCTCGAGGAGTGCCGGATCGCAGGCGGGGGCGGCTATGTCGGCGGCATCCCGGGCGGGCAGGCGCTGTTCGAGGCGCTCGCCGACGGTGCGGAAGCAGTCGCCGAGCTCGGCTCCAGCGAGCACTGGGTTCCCTGGTACAACCTGCACAAGACGTTCCAGGGCCTCATCGACGCGCATACCGTGACCGGTGACGAGCGGCCGCTGCGGATCGTGACGGCGCTGGCGGACTGGTGGCTGCCCATCGCTGACCGAATCGACGACGCCGCGTTCGAGCGGATGCTGGACACCGAGTTCGGCGGGATGAACGACGCCTTCGCCCGGCTGGCGCAGCTGACCGGTCGCGCGGAGTACGCCGCGCAGGCCGAGCGGTTCTCGCATCACGCGATCCTCGACCCGCTGCGGCGCGGCGAGGACGCCCTGACCGGCCTGCACGCGAACACCCAGATCCCGAAGGCGGTCGGCTACGCCAGCACCGCGGTCGCGACGGGCGACGACTCCTACCTGCGAGCCGCCGAGGCGTTCTGGCGCACCGTGGTCGAGCACCGCACCGTCGCGATCGGCGGCAACAGCGTGCGCGAGCACTTCCACGACGCGCACGACTTCACCCCGATGATCGACGACCGCGAGGGCCCCGAGTTCTGCAACACCTACAACATGCTCGGCCTCACGCGGGCCCTCGCCGAGCGGGAGCTGCGCCCCGAACTGCTGGACTTCGCCGAGCGCGCGATCTTCAACCACGTGCTCGCCTCGCAGCATCCCGACCGCGGCGGCTTCGTGTACTTCACCTCGATGCGCCCGCGGCACTACCGCGTGTACTCGCAGGCGCAGCTCGGGTTCTGGTGCTGCGTGGGCACCGGGCTCGAGGCGCAGGCGCGCTCGGCCGCGGAATGGGCGTTCGGCATCGAGGACGGCTCGCCCGCGGTCAACCTGTATCTGCCGGCCGAGGCATCGATCGATCTGCCGGATGCCGCCCGTCCCGGCGTCCGCATCCGGGTCGACGCCGATCTGCCGCGCAGCGGAGAGGTCGGCATCAGCGTCGATCCGGAGGGCTCGTGCGCGTTCGCGCTGCGGCTGCGGGTACCGGGGTGGGCGGACGAGCTCGCCGAGCTGCGCGTGAACGGAGCGCCGGTCGCAACGGCCGCCGTTCCCGGGGCCGTGCTGGTGGAGCGCACCTGGGCCCCCGGCGACCGCGTGACGTTCCGGCTTCCCACCGGTGTGCGATCCGAGCGCCTGCCGGACGGATCGCCCTGGCAGGCGTTCCTCTCCGGACCCTCCGTGCTGGCTGCGCGCGCGGGGGACGCGCGCCTGGACGGCCTGTTCGCCGACGACAGCCGGATGGGGCACATCGCGCACGGCCCGCTGCTGCCCTTCGCCGACCTGCCGGTGCTCGATCCCGACGAGGTGCCGGAGGGTCTCGAGCCGTTCGCCGGCATCCACGACTCCCGGTACACGGTGTACTGGCCGGTCTCCGACGGCGACCCAGCGGCCCGTGCCGCGCGGCTGAGGGAGCTCGACGACGGCCTCGCGGTGGACGAGGCGACCGTCGACGCCGTCGCACTGGGCGACCAGCAGCCGGAATCCGATCACGCGTTCAGCGGCACGGGAGCTGCGGTGCTGACGACCGGCGACCGGCGCTGGCGGACGACCTCCCACAGCATGTCGGTGCGGATGCGGACGGCGCACGCCCGCGTACTGCGCATCCGGTACCGGCTGGCGCAGGAGCCCACCGCCGTGGTGGTGCGCATCGACGACGACCTCATCGCCGAGGAGCGCTTCGACGCGGCCGCCGGGGTCGACCCCGAGGTGCTCGACGTCGACTACGCGGTCGGCGAGCTCGCGGGCCGCACCTCGGCAGAGGTGGGCTTCACCGCCGTGGACGGGCGACCCGCACCCGCGATCGGAGTCATCAGGATGCTGCGGTGAGACAGTGGAGACGAGGAGCATGAGCATGACTCAGGAACTGGACGACTTCTGGGCGCACGACCCGTTCATCCTGCCGTTCCCGGCGGAGCGGCAGTACTACCTCTACACCGCCTCGCGGACGGACCCGGTGGTGCTGGCCTACCGCAGTTCCGACCTGGTGAGCTGGTCCGACGAGGCCATCGAGGTGTTCCGCGTCCCGGAGGGCACCTGGGCCTCGCCGACCGAGGCGCCCTGGGCGCCCGAGGTGCACGAGCATCAGGGCCGGTACTACCTGTTCACGACACTGCACGACTCGTCACGCGAGCTCGAGATCCCCGGCGGGCCGAGGTTCCGCGCCGTATCCGACCGGACCGGCACCGAGCTCGTGCCGACAGCCCGCGGCACGGTGGTCGCGGTCGCCGATCATCCCGCCGGGCCCTTCGAGCTGCTGCGCACGGATGCCCCGGTCGCCCCCGCGGAGTTCATGACGCTCGACGGCACGCTCTTCGTCGACGACGACGGCGCGCCCTGGATGGTCTATGCGCACGAGTGGGTGCAGATCTTCGACGGCACGATCGAGGCGGTCCCCCTCACGGCCGATCTCCGGGCGGCGGCCGGGGATCCGATCCTGCTGTTCCGCGGTTCCGAGGCCCGGCTGCTCGCACAGCTGCCACCCAGCGCCAGGACGCGCATGCCGTACGTCACCGACGGCCCGCAGCTGCGCAGGCTGCCGGGCGGGGCCCTGCTCATGATCTGGGCGACGTACCGTCCTCTCGGCGACGAGGGGTCGGAGTACGTCGAGACGATGGCGATCTCGCGCGGCGGCGCTCTGACGGGGCCGTGGGAGCAGCTCGACGTGCTGGTCGACGGGAACGCCGGGCACGGGATGCTGTTCGAGACGTTCGAGGGGCGCCTGATGCTGGTGCTGCACCGCGGCATGAACACGCCCCGGGTGCGCGCCGAGCTGCACGAGGTCGTCGAGGACGGTGACGGACTCCGCCTCCTCGGCTGAGGGCGGGATCAGAGCGCGACGGTCAGAGCGCGAGGGTCAGAGCGCGACGGGGATCCGCGTGGTGAGCAGCCCGGCATCCACCATCGAACGCTCGAGCGCGATCATCGCGATGCCGGTCGCGACGGGGTTGCTGCGCACGGAGGAGACCTCGAGATCGACGGCGGCGCCCGCCCGGCCCGGAGCCTGGGACCGCATCCGCTCCCGGGCGATCGGCAGCAGCCGGTCGCCGAGGGCCCAGGTCGTCCAGCCCGTGAGCGTGACGACCTCGGGGTTGACGACCGCGACCAGATCCGCCAGCGCCGACCCCAGGTAATAGGCCGTCTTGGCGATGGTCTCCTGCGCCGCGGCGTCGGGGTCGGCGCCGTCCGCCGCCTCGGCCAGCCGGGTGATGAAGTCGCTCTGCAGCTCGACCTCGGCCAGCGGATGCCCTGGGGCCAGCTCCCGCAGGGTCTGGTGGATGCCGGGGACGCCGATGTAGGCCTCGACGCAGCCGCGCCGGCCGCAGCGGCACAGCCTGCCGTCGAGCATGAGCAGCGAGTGCCCCCACTCACCGGCGGAGTTCGTCGCGCCCCTGAGCACGTGCCCTTCGAGCACGATCCCGGCGCCCACACCGGTGCCGAGGTTGATCGTGGCGAGGCTGGAGGCGGATCGGCCACGGCCGAGCCACAGCTCGGCGTTGACCATCGCCCTCAGCGGGTTCTCGATCACCAGGGGCAGGCCGATGCGCTCGCGCAGACGCTCCAGCTCCACGCTGTGCCACTGCCAGTGCGGCACGACGACGGCGACCCCGGTGGGTTCGTGCACCAGGCCGGGCAGCGAGATGCCCACCCCGATCACGTCCTGACGCGCGATGCCCTCGCGCTCCAGCACGCCGTCCAGCTCCGCCCCGATGGCCTCGACGATCGTGTCGGGCTCCAGCACGTGCTCGTCATGCTGACTCTCGGCGTAGGCCATCTGGTTCAGCGCCGTGTCGAACACGATCACGCGGATGTAGGTCTCGGCGACGTCGATGCCGACCACGTACCCGCGTGCCGCGTTCATGCCGAAGACCGACGTCGGGCGCCCCACGCGTCCGGCCGCGACCTTCGTCTCGGCGAGGACCCCCTCGGCGATCAGCTCGCTCACGATCGTGACGACGGTGGCGGCGCTGAGTCCGGTGGAGCGGGCGATGTCGTTGCGCGTGGTCTCGCCCGCCGAGAGCACGGCGTGCAGCACGTCGATCATGGAGTCGCTGCGGATGTCGCGCGACGTCCGCCTCGGCACGACACCTCTCATATCTGCACCGTAACAGCATCGACCCCCGGCGCGCTCAGTCGCACGGCGGCGTCCTCCCCACTGCGTGCGAACACCGCGAGCCGGCCGTCGAACGTGCTCCGCTGCAGGCGGCTGTACGGCGTGACATCGGCCAGGTCGCCGTTCTCCAGGCCGAGGATCCTCCCGCCCGGCTCCGCCGTCACCGGCAGGTCTCCCCTGGCCGGAAGACCGTCGGCGTCGACCAGCCCGCACTCGATCTGGGCCACACCCTCGATCGCGACCCCCGCGGCGCGGCACCGCCGCACGGCATCCGCCGGCGCCTGCCAGATCGAGACGTCGAGACGTGCCGGCTCCCCCGCGCGACGCAGTTCGTCGCGCGCCACCACCTCGTCGCCGTCCCGCACCTCCAGCACGAGGACGGCGTCGGATGCCGGGATCTCCGCGGTCCAGAATCCGCCGTCGTCGTCGAAGGACAGCGGCACATCCGCTCCGTCTCGGGTGAGCCGCGGCTCGCCGCCCGCGGCGAAGCAGGTCACCTCGATCGTCCCGGCATCCGAGTCCTGCCAGTGCCGCGAGACGGGATGCCGCCAGAACTCCTTGCGATCCGCGGCATCCGGCGTCACGCGCACCGCGAGGTGCGCGACCGGTTCGCCCGCCCACCAGCTGCGGCGGAGATGCCAGCCGGGCTTGGCGAAGCCGGCCATCGTGAGCACGCCGGCACCGGAGCCGTGCACGGGCCAGCCGTGCGCCTCGCCCAGATAGTCGATCCCGGTCCAGAGGAACTGCCCCGCGATGAACGCGTTGTCGGCGACCGCTCGCCACTGGGCGTAGCCGTGGCCGTTCTCGCTGCCGAGGAACGGCTTCTCCGGGAAGCGCCGATGATCCTCGTCGTAGAGGTGCTCCTTGTAGTTGTAGCCGACCACATCGAGATCATCGAGGAGCCCGGTGCGGCTGCTCAGCTCGGGGAACGCCGCGGCGAGCGTCACGGGCCGGGTCGGATCGGCGTCCCGCACGATCGCGCCGAGTCGCCGCGCGATGGTCGTGAGCCTGCGAATGTCGGGGCGGTTGGGATCGTACCTGCGCTCCTCGGCCGGCTTGGCGGCGTCGTTGTTGCCTGTCATCTCCTCGAACAGCGGGCTGGCGTACGGATCGTTCGGGTAGTCGATCTCGTTGCCGATGCTCCAGGCGATGATCGACGGATGGTTGCGGTGCGCCTCGATCTGCGCGCGGAGATCCCGCTCGTGCCAGTCGGGGAAGTGCGTGGCGTATCCCTCGTGCCGCGGCGGGTAGACGTTGTGACCCTGCCACCACTTGTTCTTCGGGCTCTCCCACTCGTCGAACGCCTCGTCGATGACGTACAGGCCGAGCGCGTCGCACAGCGCATGCAGTTCGGAGGCGTGCGGGTTGTGCGCCATGCGCACGGCGTTGCAGCCCATCTCCTTGAGCTTCAGCAGCCGGCGCAGCCAGACGGCTGCGGGCACCGCGACGCCGAAGCATCCGGCATCCTCGTGCAGGCAGACACCCTTCAGCGTGCGGGGCTCGCCGTTGATCGAGAACCCGTGGTCGGGGTCGAAGGCGAAGGTGCGGATGCCCACGATCTCCCGGCAGGAGGCGGAGGCGCCTTCCCAGGTCAGCGTGGTGGTCAGCCGGTACAGCTCCGGAGCGGTGTCCGACCACAGGTCGGGGTCCGCGACCCGCAGCTCGGAGCGGACATCGGCCGTGCCGCCCGCGGGGAGCTCGACCGAGGTCTCGACGGCGTGCGTGCGGCCGGATGCCAGCGAGCGCAGCTCGTGCTGCACCTGAACCGTCGTGGTCTCGTCGAGGGCGCCGTCGATCCGCTGGTCCACGTGCACGGTGGCCTCCGCGGCATCCGCAGCGACCGTCGAGAAGGCGGTGCTGAGCACCCGCACCGGCTCGTGCACCTCGAGCGCGACCGGCCGCAACAGACCCGCCCCGTTGTACCAGCGGGAGTCGGAGATCTCGGTGCGGTCGACGCGCACGCTGATCACGAGGTCGTCGTCGGGGGCGTACGAGAGCAGCTCGGTCAGTTCGAACGAGAACGGGACATGGCCGTTCGGCCGGCCGCCGAGGTGATAGCCGTTGACCCAGACGTCGGCGTTCTTGTACACGCCGCCGAACGCGAGCACGACGCGCGAGCCGGGGGCCAGGGCGAGCGAGGACAGCGGCACGTGCGCGCGGTACCAGCCGATGCCGCCCGGCAGGTAGCCCGTGCCGCTGGAGTGCTCGGGCGCGAAGTCCTGTTCGATGCTCCAGTCGTGCGGTACGGCGACCGCGCGCCAGGTCGCGTCGTCGAAGCCCTTCATCCAGGCCTCGCGATGATCGGCGAGCGCGAAGCGCCAGTTGTCGACCGTGAACGTCTGCACGCCCTCAGCCCTCCTCGGATGAGTGGATGTACCTGTCGAAGATCCGCGCGAAGAGCGTGCCGTCGACCACGGCGATGCCGCCGAAGCCGATCAGCAGCCAGAGGAGCCCGTAGCCGGTCGCCTGCGGCGAGAACACCGTGACCGTCGCGCAGAGGACGATCACGGTCAGGGCGAAGAGGGTCGTCAGGGGGTGGCGCCAGGACAGCAGGCGCGCGTTGCGCAGGGTCTCGCGGATGCTGCCCTCGAACTTCGCGAGATACGGGAACACCCACAGCGTCATCACCACGGCCAGGAACACCAGGATGTACCAGCCCGCGAACAGGACGAACTGCACGACGGGATCGGTCACGAGCGCCGAGATGACCCCGTACCAGGCGACCAGGACGGCCGCCAGACCGAGCAGGATGCCCCAGATCGCGGTCGCCTGGCGGAGGTTGCTGCGGAACGACCGCAGGTAGTCGCCGGTGATCGTCCGGTCGGTCCCCGTCGCGATGCGCATCGCCGTGAAGTTCAGGGCGGTGAGCGCGGCCCCGATCGTGATCACCGGGAGGGCGGTCACGATGAACAGGATGTTGAGGATCATGACGTCGGCGATGCGCGTCAGCGTCCTCATCAGCGGCGAATCCGCCGCGAAGATGCTTCCCATTCCGGGTCCTCTCGTGGTGGCCGGGTGGGGCCGCTCGGCGGGACCCCCCAGCGGTGGCGTGCCGCGG
>NZ_JBQEPE010000007.1:0-54449 GCF_052056515.1 Microbacterium sp. 22195 | reverse complement strand
TTTTTCTTTTTGGGGGGTCGGGGTGGCCCCCCTCGCCGCCCCCCCCCGGCGGTGTCGTGCAGCGGCTACTTGAGCGGGTGGTCCTTCGCCCAGGCGTCGACGTCCTTCTGCAGCGACGCGCGCACGTCCTCGTAACCGGCGTCCTTCAGCTTCTGGCGCATCTCCTTGATGGCCTTGGCCGGGTCGTCGAACTTGCCGTAGTTCAGCTGCGGGATGTACTCCGAGAGCACCGCGCCCATCGCGGCGAGCGTCGGGTCGATGCTGCTCTTGTCGATGATCAGCGTGGAGTACGGGTAGTCACGGGCGACCTTGTCGAGAGCGCCGTAGATCTTGTCGCGGTCGGGGTCGTCGGTGACCTTGGCCGGCTCGAACTCGTCCCGACGCCCGGCCCAGAAGTTGGAGCCCAGCGAGTCCTTCGACGCGTCGTAGCCCTCGGGGTACCCGAGCTTGCCGTCCTTCATCACATAGTCAGTGCCCTCGATGCCGAAGTTGAGCAGGTCGTAGTCGGCCTTGTCGTTGCGGATCAGGTCGTACACCTGCAGCGCCTTCTCGGGGTGCTTGGAGTTCGCGCTGACGGCCATCGCGCCGTGCGTCTTGATGTCCTTGTACAGGTTGCCGTTCTCCTGGCCCCAGTAGAACATCTTGGGCTCGGAGCCGGGCTGCTTGGTGGTCATGTTGTTCCAGATCTGCCCGATGAACGTCTGGGTGTGGTGCTGGTCGGTTCCGGACAGCCCCGAGTAGAACTCCTCACGGGTGTCGCCGTCGTAGTTCAGCGCGTCCTCGCGCCACACGCCGAGCTTGTTCCACTCCTTGGCGAGCTCGGCGGCCTTCTCCAGCTCGTCGCCCTCCATGTACCAGGACGTCACCTCGCCGGGGTCGGACTCCGAGGTGGTGAACGGGGCGTAGTTGCCGGCGCTCACGCCCTGCAGCGGCATCTGGTCGGTGTGCCCCTGCAGGTAGCCGGTGAGCACGGCGTCGTTGCCGCCCGTCGAGGCGACGTCCCACGGGTAGGCCTCGGGCTTGTTCTTCTTGACCCACTGGAAGTACTTCGTGAAGTCCTCGAAGGTGGTGATCGTGCCGTCGGCGAAGCCCGCCTCCTTCGCCCAGTCGCCGCGGTAGAAGAACCCGTGATTGGTGTACTGGGTGTAGTCGTCCTCGGGGATGAACTGGATCTCTCCGTCGAGCTTGGTGAGGTCCCAGTCGCCGGACTTCTCGACCTGCGCCCAGGTCTTCGGCGCGTTGGCCTTGAGCATGTCCTCGCTGAGCGGGAGGAAGGCGCCCTTCTCGGCGTTCTCCCACCCGAACAGCCAGTCGGTCGCGGTGGTGATCAGGTCGACCTTGTCGTCGCCGGAGAGCAGCTGCACGTTGTACTGCGTCTGCCAGTCGGCCCACTCGACGTAGAACAGGTCGAGCGTGGCGTTGGCCTGCTTCTTCAGGTTCGCGTTGAGCTTCTTGAGCATCGCCTCCAGGCGCCCGTTGGTCGGCTTGTCGCCGAGCACGAGCATCGTGATCTTGGTGGGCTTGCTCGGGTCGTCCTCGCTGGACCCGGTGCATCCGGCCAGCATGGTCATTCCGACGCCGAGGGTCGCGATGACCGCTCCGGCTCTGAGGATCCTTCTCTTCATTGCGAGTCTCCTAGTGATGGGGTGTTCGGTGTTTCGGGGTGTGGGGAACGGGCGGGCTCAGCCCTTGACCGCTCCGATGGTGATGCCGCTGACGAAGTACTTCTGGACGAAGGGGTAGAACAGCAGGATCGGGCCGGTGGCGACCACGGCGCTGGCCATCTTCAAGGTGTTGGAGGGCAGGTCGCTGATGCTCACGTTGGCGCCGGCGACGGAGTTCCGCAGGGCGTTGGCCGTGTTGATGATGTTGTAGAGGTAGTACTGCAGCGGCTTGAACTCGACCGTGCTGCCCAGATAGAGGGACGACAGGTACCACTCGTTCCAGTAGGCCAGCGCGAGGAAGAGGCCGATGGTCGCGAGCGCGGGCTTCATCATCGGAAGGGTCAGCTGCGCGAAGATCCGGAAGTCGCCGGCGCCGTCGATCTTGCCCGACTCGACGACCTCGTACGGGACCGTGCGCATGAAGTTCTTCATCAGGATGATCAGCCACGGCGTCATGAGCAGCTGCAGGAACACCGCGAGATAACTGCCCCGCAGATGCAGCCCCTGCGTGATCCATAGGAAGGTCGGCGCGAGCCCCGCGGAGAACAGCGTGGTGAAGTAGATGAAGAACGAGATGTGGTTGCGGAACGGGAAGTCCTGCCGGTACAGCGCGAACCCCGTCATCGCGATGATGAACAGGCCGATCGCCGTGCCGAGCACGGTCATCGTGACCGTGACGACGTAGGCGCCGATGATCTGCCTGGGCGCCTGGAAGATCAGTTCGTAGGCGGCGAGGCTGAAACCCTTGGGGAGCAGGCCGAACCCGTCCTTGCGGATCGCCGCCTCGCTCGAGAACGAGGCCGAGACGATCAGCACGAACGGCAGCAGGCAGAACAGCGCGAACAGCGTGATCCACACGTACGAGATGCCGCGCAGCCAGCGGTCGCTCGCGGAGAGCTTGATCGACCGCGGCCGCGGGGAACGGGCGAACAGGCTCTTGTCCCGCGACGGCAGCAGCAGGGTCTTCGTCGCGCCGGTGTCGGTGACGGGCGGGTTCATCGTCAGGTCAGAAGAGGGCATAGTCCTTGTTCATCCTTCGAACGAGCCAGTTCGCCGTCATGACGATGGCGAAGCCGAACAGCGACTGGTACAGGCCCACGGCCGTGGAGGTCGTGAAGTTGTTCTGCGACATGACCATCCGGTACACCGAGGTCTCGATGATGTCGGTGGTGGAGAACAGCGCCGCGTTGTTGCCGACCAGGTTCCAGAACAGGCCGAAGTTGCCGCTCATGATCCCGCCCAGCGAGAACAGGAAGAGGATGATGAAGGTCGGCTTCAGGCTGGGCAGGATCACGTACCGGATGCGCTGCCAGGCGGATGCCCCGTCGATCTCGGCCGCTTCGAACAGGCCCTTGTCGATGCCCATGATCGCCGCGAAGTAGACGATGGACCCGTAGCCGGTGCTCTGCCAGAGGTGCACGACGATGATGATCAGCGGCCAGAGCCCGGCCATGCTGTAGATCTTGATCGGATCGCCGCCGGTCTGCTTGATCAGCGTGTTCAGTGCGCCGCTGTCGTAGTTGAGCAGGTTGAAGGCGATCACGCCGATGAGCACGACCGAGATGAAGTACGGCAGGAACATGACGCCCTGCGTGATCTTCTTGAAGAACTTCAGCCGCACCTCGTTGAACATGATCGCGATCGCGATCTGCAGCACATTGCCCAGCACGATGAACGCGACGTTGTACAGGATCGTGTTGCGCGTGAGATCCCACAGCATCCCGGACTTCACGAGGAACTCGAAGTTCTTGAACCCGACGAACGGGCTGCCGAAGATGCCGTCCCGGTAGTTGAAGTCGGTGAACGCGATCCAGATGCCGGGCAGCGGGGCGTAGTTGAAGACGAGGAAGAACGCGATGGCGGGGACGCACATCAGGATCAGCATCCTGCTGCTCCTGATCTGCCCCCACAGCGACTTCCGCCGTCGTGGTGCTTGCGTCGGTATCATCCCCCGCCTCTCTGCGCGACCCGGTCGGCGTCGACCGGGTGGAATGAACAGGTATAAAACTAACCCCTGATTAAACTACGGCCACGGTAGCAGAGGCTGGTGCGGCGGGACAAGGACTTTCTCGCCGCGGGGCCGTCAGCCCTCGGCGGGGGCGACCGACGGCCAGCCGTCCGCCCACTCCAGCGGCAGGATGCCGAGTGTCGGCACGCCTTCGGCGGCGCCGTCGTACCAGTGGAAGGCCAGCATCCCGCCGGAGACGGACTGGCCACCGGGGCCGATGCGGTCGCCGTCGGTCGTGAGGACGACCGTGCCGCCGTCCTCGAGCAGCCTGCCGCCGTCGGCATCCAGGTAGGGGCCGCGGACGTCCTCGGACCGGCCCACGATGATCTCGTAGGTGCTGTCCGTGCCGCGGCAGCAGAAGCCGCGCGAGGCGAAGAGGTAGAACCAGCCGTCGTGACGCACGATGTACGGCGCCTCGATGGCGTTCTCGACCAGGCCGCGGTCGGCGAGGCGCAGCGGCTCGGCGTCGTCGGCGCGCAGCCCGCTCGGCCATTCGAGCCTCACCATGCGGATGCCGGAGGAGAACGATCCGAACGCCATCCACGGGGTGCCGTCGGCGTCCTCGACGATGCCGGCGTCGATCGCGTTGAAGTCGGTGCCCGCGCTGGCGATCACCTCCCCGCGGTCGACCCACTCGTACTCGGGGTCGTCGGGGTCGAGGGTGGTGTTGGTGGCCAGCGCGATCACCGACCGGTTGCTGCCGAAGGTGGATGCCGCGTAGTAGAGGTACCAGGTGCCGTCGTGCTCGTAGAGCTCGGGCGCCCACAGGTTGTCGACTCCGGGCACCGCCTCGGCCAGCCATGCGGGCTTGTGCTGCCACACCTCCCCCGCGTACTCCCATTCGGCGCCGTCGTCGGAGCGGCGGATCTGGATGTTCCCGTCTGCGATCTGGCCGTCGCCGGTGGAGTACACGAAGTCGCCGTGGTCGGTGCGCACGTACGCGGGATCGTGCACGAACACGTCGCCGCTCAGCTGCGGCGCCGCCGCGACCGCGGGTGCGCAGCCGGCCAGCGCAGCCGCCGCCGTGATGGCCGCGACGGCTGCGCCGGCCAGGCGCAGGATCGGATGTCTCACGACAGCGCGAGCGCCGACCAGGAGACCGGGGGCAGGGTGACGGTGAGCACGCCGTCGGCGAGCGCGGCGCCCTCCAGCGGCTTCAGGCCCACGCGGTCCTGGTCGGCGAGCGTGTTCTTGGCGTACACGTCGTCGTCCCAGAGAGTGACCGCCTCGTCGATCGTCGCGACCCCGAGCTCGGTCGCGTCGATCGTGACGGTGATGGCCGAGGTCCGGCTGCGGTTCACCAGGAACACGGCCGAGCCCTCGCCGTCGGTGGTGACCACCGCGTCGATCAGAGGAGCCTCGCCGTGGACCTTGGTCTCGTACGTCCCCACCTCGATGCGCGGCTTGATGATCTCGCCCCTGGCCAGTCGCGAGGTGACCGAGAACGGGAAGAACGTGGTCTGCCGCCAGGCGTCGCCGCCGGGCTCCGTCATGATCGGGGCGATCACGTTGACCAGCTGTGCCAGTGACGCCGAGGCGACCCGGTCGTGGTTCTTCAGCAGCGTGATGAGCAGGTTGCCCAGCACCACGGCATCCGCCACCGAGTAGACGTCCTCCAGCTGGCGCGGAGCGTACCGCCACTCGTCGTTGACCTCGTCGGATGCCTGGTGCTCGTCGAGGTACCAGATGTTCCACTCGTCGAAGGAGAGCTTGATCCTCTTGTCGCTCTTCAGCTTGTAGCCGACGTGGTCGGCGGTGGCGACCACCGTCTCGATGAAGTACTGCATGTCCAGCGAGGAGGCCAGGTACGAGTCCAGGTCACCGCCGCGCTCCTGGTAGTAGGCGTGGCAGGAGATGTAGTCCACGTGCTCGTAGGCGTGCTCGAGCACCGTGCGCTCCCAGTCGCCGAAGGTCGGCATCGACGACCCGGACGACCCGCACACCACGAGCTCGAGACTGCGATCGGCGGCCTTCATGGCCTGCGCGGTGCGAGCGGCGAGCTTGCCGTAGTCGTCCGCGGTCATGTATCCGGTCTGCCAGGGCCCGTCCATCTCGTTGCCCAGGCACCACATCCGGATGTCGTGCGGCTCGATCGTGCCGTTGGCGATCCGCTGATCGCTCAGTGCGGTGCCGGAGGGGTGGTTGCAGTACTCCAGCAGGTCGAGCGCCGCCTCGATCCCTCGGGTGCCGAGGTTCACTGCCATCATCAGCTCGGAACCGGTGAGCTTCAGCCAGCGGGCGAACTCGTCGACGCCGACCTGGTTGGTCTCCAGTGAGTGCCAGGCCAGGTCGCGGCGCACCGGACGGTTCTCGCGCGGACCGACCGAGTCCTCCCAGCGGAAGCCGGAGACGAAGTTGCCTCCGGGGTAGCGGATGGTGGTCGAGCCGAGCTCGCGCACCAGGTCGACGACGTCCAGGCGGAAGCCGTCCTCGTCAGCTGTCGGGTGGCCGGGCTCGTAGATGCCGTCGTAGACGCAGCGGCCGAGGTGCTCGACGAAGGAGCCGAAGATGCGCCGATCGATCGGGGCGACGACCGCCTCGCGGTCGATGGAGATGCGTGCCTGGGTCACGGTGTTCCTTTTCTGGATGGGTGGGGTCAGTGGTTCGGATGCCCGGGGTCGAGCGCCCTGAGTCGGCGGTCGATGAGCCGCGCGGCGATCCCGAGCGGCAGCGACGCCCCCGCCAGCGGCACGAAGACGGGCAGGACGGCGGCGATGATGCCGCACGAGACGAGGGCGAGCACCACTCCCGCAGCGGTGAGAGGTGCGGTCAGGGCGATGCCGAGCGCGTAGCGCAGCACCGCCGTCGGGCGGTCGTCGTAGCGGGCCAGCAGTGTGACGGCGACCACGCCGGTGAGCAGGACGAGTACGGCCGCCGCGACGGTCAGGACGATCAGCACCGCGGCGGCCGGTCCGGTCAGGTGCGGCAGGACCAGGGCATCCGCCGTCAGCAGCACGGCCGCTGCGAGGAGCGGGGCGCCGGTGAGATTGGCGCGCCGGAACTCGCGTCGATAGGTGCGCAGGAAGATCCGCGTGGCGCCGCCATCCTGGTCGACGCCTTCGGCGTCGCGGAGCAGGACGGACACCGCCGCCGTCGCTGCGGGCATGACTCCGAGCAGCACGAGCCCGGCGAGCACGCCGGCGAGGAACAGCAGGTTCACGAGCACGAGCGACCAGACCGCACCCAGCATCTGCATGACGCGGCCCGCCCAGCCGAGGGCGGGCTGCGCGTCACCGCTCAGGGGATGCCCGGTCATGCCGTCACCGTCTTCGATCCGCTCCACACGACGCCGTCCGCGTCGATTCCGCTGAATGCGAGCACGGTGCGCTGAGCGACCGGGTCCCAGGCGCCGAACACGACGGCGTCCAGGATCGCGCCCCCCAGGACCAGGACCTGAGCGACCGGCGTCCCGTCCGACATCCCGTTCGCGCTGACCTCGACGCGCCGCGCGTCGACGAGGGCCGACACCTCGGGCGCGAAGCGCACGGCGTCCCACTCCCCCGCGATCGGCTCGGCGTCAGGCAGCCGCTCGGTGTCCGCGCCGGCGTACGGGTGCGGCGAGACGACGGGCCAGCCGGATGCCGTCCAGTGCACGCGGCGCACCTGCGCCTCGTGCTGCGCAGGCGCGTCCGCGAGCCGCACGTGATGCACCATGAACATGTCATCGCCCACCCGGAGGATCGAGTTGTGTCCTGGCGCGATCAGACCCACGCCGCCGGGGAACCGCAGACCGCCGAGCACCTTGGTGCCGGTCGCCCGCGCCTCCTCCTCCGAGGGCGACGTCATGTCGCGTCCGCTCTGGTCGACGTAGGGTCCGGTGATGGCATCCGACACTCCGACCCGCACGCTGTAGGAGTCCGCGAGCGAGTCGTACGAGACGAACAGGAAGTATCGTCCGTCGTGCTCGACGACGTAGGCGCCCTCGATCGCTCCGTCCACGCTGCGCGGACGGCGTGCGATCAGCGTGCCCGGCTCGTCGCGCAGCCGCATCCCGGTCGTGAGCGAGAGCTCCACCGCGTGGATGCCGCCGAAGAACGAGCCGTAGATCATCCACGGCGCCCCGTCGCGGTCGAACACGACGGCCGCGTCGATGGCGTTGATCTCGTCCCGGTCGTGGCGGGTGGCGATCACGATGCCGCGATCGGTCCAGGGCCCGGCGGGATCGGATGCCGTGGCCAGGCCGATCGCCGAGGTGCGGGATCCGAAGGTCGACGCCGAGTAGTACATGTGCCAGCGCCGCTCGGCAGCCCTTTCCCGCGGTACGCCATCGGCATCCGGCCACCGCACCACCTCGGGCGCCCACAGGCCGACGGCACCGGACCACTCGGCGGCGGGTGCGGGCACGCCGGGCAGCGCGGTGCCGTGGAAGGTCCACTCCACCAGGTCGGGCGAGGTGCGCACGTGCGCGCCCGCCGGGACGCTGTCGACGCCGGCGGCGGCATCCGTCGAGAACATGTACCAGAGGCCGTCGTCGCCGCGGACGATCGTGGGGTCGTGCGCGTTGCGGGCTCCCCAGGAACCGGTGTCCAGGTCGACCATGCTCAGCCCTTCGCCCCCGTCAGCGCGACGGACTCGATGATCTGCTTCTGGAAGATCACGAACACCAGCAGCACCGGGATCAGCGCAATGAACGACGCCGCCATGATCAGCGGGTAGTCGCGCTGGGTCGCGTAGGTCGAGTTGAAGGTCGCGATCACGACCTGCAGGGTCTGCTTCGCCGGGGTGTTCAGGTAGATGACCGGTGCGAGGTAGTCGTTCCACACCGCCATGAACCACAGGATGAACTGGGCGGCGACCGCGGGACGGATCGCGGGGAAGATCAGCGTCGTGAAGATCCGCAGGTGCCCTGCGCCGTCGAGCTTTGCGGCCTCGATGATCGAGTCCGGCACGGAGTCGAGGAACTGCCGCAGGAAGAAGACCATCACGATGTTGCCGAACAGCCCCGGGAGGATCAGCGGCCACAGGGTGTCCACCAGACCGAGATTCGCGAACATGATGAACTGCGGGATCATGATCGTCGGGAACGGGATCATGATCGCGGCGAGCAGCACGAGGAAGATCGCGTTCTTGAACGGGAGCCGCATCTTCGCGAACGCGAACGCGGCGAGCGCGGAGAACCCGGTGCCGACGACGGTCACGCTCACCGACACGATGAGGCTGTTCCCGATCCCCGAGGCGAGCGGGCCGGCATCCCACACCCTCACGAAGTTGTCCCACTGGATCGGGTCCGGGATCCACTGCAGCGGGTCGGTCAGTGCGGCCGCCCTGGACTTCAGCGCGGTGCTGAGCGTCCACACCAGCGGTGCGATCATGACGATCCCGCCGAGGGAGAGCACGATGGTCAGGATCGCGTTCGTCAGACGGTGACTGCGAGCACGGGCGCCGGAGCGCACGGGCCGGCCGATCGTGTCGGAGAGGCGGCGCCGTCCGCCCGGAGGGGACGGGACGACGGTGGCCACGGTGTCAGGTGCGTCGATGGTCATGGCTGCCTCACTCGATGGAGAACTGGGAGCGGCGGTTGATCTGGAACTGGATCGCCGTGACGACGAAGACCAGCAGACCCAGCACGACCGACATCGCCGTCGCGTAGCCCATCTGCGAGTAGTTGAAAGCCTTCTGCCAGATGTACCAGACGATGGAGGCCGTGGAGAACTCGGGCCCGCCGGTCGGGGTCATGATGTTGATCTCGATGAAGATCTGGGATCCGCCGATGATGCTCGTGATGACCAGGAAGAAGGTCACGGGCTGCAGCATCGGGACCGTGATGTAGCGGAACTGGCGGAAGGCGCCGGCGCCGTCGATCGCGGCGGCCTCGTACAGGTGACGGGGCACGGACTGGAGCGCGGCCAGGTAGAGCAGCATCGAGAAGCCGAGGCCCTTCCAGATCGCCATGATGACGATCGCGGGCTTGGCCCAGGCCGGGTCCTGCAGCCAGTTGGGCCCGTCGATTCCGACCAGCGCGAGCAGGTGGTTGATCAGTCCGACGTCGCCGTTGTACGCCAGCTGCCACAGGATGGCGACCGCCGCGAGCGACGAGATCACCGGCACGTAGTAGACCGTGCGGAAGAAGGTGGTGCCGCGCATCCTGCGGTTCAGCGCGAGCGCGAGCAGGAGCGAGAGGATCAGCCCGATCGGGATCCCGATCATCATGAAGACCGTGTTGCCCATCGACTGCCAGAAGTACGGGTCGGAGAGGATGTCGACGTAGTTCTGGATGCCGTTGGGGCGCGGCGCCGTGAGGCCGTTCCACTTCGTGAACGAGACGTACACGGCGAAGAGCATCGGGAACGCGATGAACACGAGGAAGCCGATGACCGGCACGGCGATGAAGGCGAGGGCGGTCAGGTGCTCCCGGCGATGCAGCGTGGAACGACGCGCGGCGTGCGGCAGTGCTGCCACGATCCACCTCCAAGGGTGAGATGCGGTCCGGCCGTGGCCGGAGGAGGGAGGCGGGGGGGTCCGTCGCGGACGCCCCCGCCGACGGGTCAGCCGAGCTCGGCGTCCTGAATGGCCTTGTCGAGGAGCTTCTGCATCGCGGGCTGCTCCTTCTTCACGTAGTCCGCGGCCGTGACCTTGCCGTCGAGCACGGGCTGGATGTTCTTCCAGAACTCGTCGTACCACTCGCCGCTGTAGGTGTTGTTGGCGGGCAGGGCGCGGCCGTAGTCCTTGACGATGTCCAGGAACTCCTGCTTGTTGGCCGGCGGAAGGTCGGAGCTGGTCACCCAGGCGTCGGCCATGCTCTTCAGGTTCGGGATCTGCACGCCCGCGTCCACGAGCGACTGCTGCGCCGTCTTGTCGGTGCTGAGGTACAGCGCGAGCTTCGTGGCGAGATCGGGGTTCTTGGTGCTCGCGCTCACGGCGATGCCGAGCGTGCCGATCCAGGTGGCCGGCTCGCCGGTCTCGCCGACCGGGTAGGGGATCAGATCCCAGTCGAAGTCGAGCTTCTCGTAGGTGGGCACGTCCCAGGGCCCGACCGGGAAGAAGCCGATCTCGCCCTTCATCCAGCGCTGATAGGTGTCCAGGCTCGCCGCCTCGGTCGCGGACGGGCTGACCGACTTCAGATCGGCGAAGTTCTGCAGCGCCTCGGCGAACTCCGGCGTGTTGACGGTGACCTCGGTCTGATCGTCGTTCAGCCAGGATCCGCCGTTCGACCACACCCACGACTGCAGGTTCCAGGTGACGTTCAGGCCGGTGCCCCAGTGGTCGAGCTTGCCGTCGCCGTCGGTGTCCTGGGTGAGCTTCTTCGCGACCTCGGCGAACTCGGCCCAGGTGTAGGGCTTGTCCTTGTCGGGCAGCGGGATGCCCGCCTTCTCGAACATCGTCTTGTTGTAGCCGAACGAGAACGGCCCCAGGTCCTTCGGAACGGCGTAGATCGCGCCCTTGCCCTGGACCTTGCCGTCGTAGCGGTAGCTGTCGATGCCGTAATCCCAGATGTCGGCGAAGTTCGGCGCGCTCTCGACTTGCTTCGTGATGTCGGTGATGACTCCCGACTTGGCGTAGGACTGCACGTCACCCGGGCCGACGTAGAACACATCGGGCACCTTGTGCCCGGTGATCGCGGCCTTGAGCTTGGTGTTGTAGTCGTCGGCGGTGGTCATGATGATCTTGACCTTCGCGTCGTTGTCCTTCTCGAACGCCTTGATGGCGTCGGTGTAGGCGGCCTTCTCGGCATCTCCGCCGCGGAACATGAAGGTGAGCTCGTTGATGTCGCCGCCCGAGGCGCTCGCGCCCGCGCAGCCGGTGATTGCGGTGCCGGCGAGGGCGATGACGCCCACGGCGGCCAGGATCCGGAACTTCATTGTGCTGGGTCTTCCTCTCGGAGTGAGGTTCTTTACAACGTTGTAGTAAACGTTGTAAATGCATTGTGGCCCGAACCGGGCGAGCTGTCAACGATGATTTCCGCGCCGGGCGGTCAGACAGCCGGTGCGGACTCGCGCTCGAGGATGCGGAACTCGCTCAGCAGCGTCTGCGGCGCCGCATCCGCCTCCCCGGCGATCCTCGCGAGCAGCGTCGTGACCGCGGTCTTCGCGATCCAGTCGCGGCCGGGATCGACCGTGGTCAGCGAGGGAATGGAGTACGCGGCCTCGTCGAGACCGTCGAAGCCGACCACCGCGACGTCGTCGGGCACCCGCCGACCCGCCTCCTGCAGCACGCGCATGGCACCCAGCGCGAGCGTGTCGTTCAGCCCGAAGACCGCGTCGAACTCGGCGCCGCGCGCGAGGAGCTCGCGCATCGAATCGGCGCCGTTGGCGCGGTGCCAGAGGGTGGTGTAGCCGATGATGTCGTCGTCGAAGCGGATGCCTGCGGCGTCCAGCGCCTGACGATAGCCCTCGAGCCGGAGAGCCGCGGAGCCGATCACCTCGCCCTCGTGGGCTCCCACCACGGCGATGCGGCGGCGGCCGAGCGAGAGCAGGTACTCGGTCGCGGCGCGCGCCGCCTCGACGTTGCGCATGGTGACGTGATCGGTCGGGCCGTCGAAGATGCGCTCGCCGAGCAGCACCATCGGGTAGGGCACGTCGAGCGCGGCGACATCCTCCTGCCCCATGCCCAGCGGGCTGAAGATCAGGCCGTCGGTGAGCTTCAGGCGCGGGCTGCGCAACAGCTCGAGCTCGCGGTCGCGGTCCGCCCCGGTCTGCTCGACCAGCACGACGACGCCGGCCGCCTCGGCCTCGCTGATCACCTGCGCGGCGAGCTCGCCGAAGTACGCCAGGCTGAGATCGGGCAGCGCGAGGGCGATCGCGCCGGTGCGGCCGGAGCGCAGGTTGCGCGCGGTGAGATTCGGCGTGTAGCCGAGTTCGGCGATGGCCTTCTCGACCTTCTCGCGCGTGGCCGGCCGGATGTGCGGGTAGTCGTTGATGACGTTGGAGACCGTCTTGATCGAGACGCCCGAGAGCCTCGCCACATCATGCAGCGTCACAGCCATGCGACTTCTCCCCCTGTTCCGGACACAGTCACCATATAACGTTGCAGAACAGGCATCCGACGGAAGGACGGCACATGCGCATCGCACTCACCGGGGCATCCGGGAAACTCGGCGTCGTCGTCGCCCGTGAACTGCGCGCGCACGGCTGGGACGTGATCGGGATGGATGTCGTGGGCACGCGCGCCCCCGACTTCGTGCAGGTCGACCTGACGGACTACGGGCAGGTCGTGGACGCGCTCACCGCCGTCGGCGACCGGCACGACGGCATCGACGCCGTGGTGCACCTCGGCGCGGTCCCCGCCCCCGGCATCCGCACCGACGTCGCGACGTTCCACAACAACATGCCGGCGACGTTCAACGTGTTCTGGGCGGCCGTGCGGCTCGGCATCCGGCGCATCGTGTACGCGTCCAGCGAGACGGTGCTGGGCCTGCCGTTCGACGTGCCGCCGCCCTACATCCCCGTCGACGAGGAGTACCCGGCGCGCCCCGAGTCGGTGTACTCGCTGGTGAAGACGCTCGAGGAGCAGCTGGCGAGAGAGCTCGTGCGCTGGCATCCCGACCTTTCGATCACCGCCCTGCGCTTCTCGAACGTGATGGTGCCCGAGGACTACGCGGCGTTCCCCTCGTTCGATGCCGACGCACGGCAGCGCAAGTGGAACCTGTGGGGCTACATCGACGCCCGCGACGGCGCGCAGGCCGTGGAGCGCGCTCTGCAGGTGGCGGAGCCCGGGTTCGACCGCTTCATCATCGCGGCGGCCGACACCGTGATGTCGCGCCCCAACGCCGAGCTGATCGCGGAGGTCTTCCCCGGCGTGCCGATGACCCGCGAGGTCGGCCCGAACGAGACGCTGCTGTCGATCGACCACGCCAGGGACGTGCTGGGCTACGACCCGCAGCACTCCTGGCGCGACCACGTCTGAGACTGGTCGGACGAATCAGTCGATCGAGTCCGACAACGGACGCAGCGGGATCCCGTGCACGATGGGGATCGCGCGCAACGCGATCCGCGAGATCTCCCCGGCGACGTCCTGCTCGTCCAGTGCCAGAGTGAGGGCGGCCCTGCCGAACGCCTTGAGGGGAACCTCCACAGTGCTGAATTCCGGCAGCACATCGCCGAGCATCGGCACGTGGTCGAACCCTGTCACTTCGACCGGGCCGGGATACCCGATCCCGAGTTCGCGCAGCCGCGCGATGATCCCGACAGCCATCGCGTCGCTCATCGCGGCGATGACGTCCAGTTCGGACAGATCGGAGGAGATCCGGTCCACGGCCGCGTATCCGCCGTCCCGGGAGAACGGTGCCTGAACGATATCGTCCTGCGCCACAGCGAGTCCGTGCTCGGCGAGCCCCTCCAGGAACCCGGTCACCCGCTCGTGCGCGGTGATCTCCTGGTCGGGGCCGGATGCCAGCGCGAACCTGCGTGCGCCTGTGGCGGCCAGCTCCGCGGCGAGCCGACGCGCGGCTCGGCGGTTGTCCACGGTGACTGTCGGGAAGTCCATGTCGTTGTCGCCGATCACCACGACCCGCGTGCCGCGCTCGTGCAGCGTCTGCAGGAGCGACGCCAACTGCGCTTCCCGCGCTTGATCGGTCGTGCGGCTTGTGCCGATGATGACCGCGCGGTGCCGCTCCCCGGCCAGATGCGTGAGCAGCGCCGCCTCGCGCTTCGGGTCGTCTCCCGTCGCGCGGACGGCGACTGACGCGCCGCGCATCTCGGCGGCGTGCATGACGCCGGAGATCAGCGCGGCGGACCCGAAGTCTTCGATGTCGCTGACGACCAGCGCCACCGTGCGTGCACGCCCGCCTTTGGTTGCCTGGGCCGCGGGGCTGACGACGTAGCCGAGGGCCCGGGCAGCATCCGTCACGCGCTTGCGCACCTCGGAGGATCCGCTCTGCACGCCTCGCACGCCGCCGTTCAGTGCACGCGATGCCGACGGCACCGAGACGCCCGCCAGTCGTGCCACATCGACCAGAGTCGGCGGCTTCCCGGCTCTCGCCATCACGTCCTCCCGAATGAGTTCGACATCCACGGCGGATGGAACTCGACGTCGGCGTCGAGAACGCCTCCACGAACCATCTTCGCGGATCGTCCGCGTCTGGTCATCCTTTGCAGTTCGGCAGCGCGAAGGCAGACCCCTGTCGCACACTCTAGTGGACATCGTTTACCAGCATGATGGCAGAACCGTGGAGCACGGCACCTAGTTCGGTTGCCCGGGAGCCCCCTGTGTCGATGAACTCCGGCCGATTCTGCGTATGCCTGGAAACGCTGCGTGGAAATAGTACTGGCAAACGTTATCCATTTTCATTACCCTGGCCTCGGACCGGTCGGAATGGGCTTTCCCGTGCCGGCATCCGCCCCGCAACGACGCAGACAGAGGAGATCCGCAATGCAGCGTGTTCAGATCAGGGCCGGGCGCGCGCGCCTGCGAGGGATGCTGGGAGGTGCCGTGGCTCTCGTGCTGGGCGTCTCGCTCCTCTCCGCCGCGCCCGCCGCCGCCGGGACGGCGACTCCGGCGGCGGCGACGCCGGTCGCGACGGCTTCCCTTCCCGAGATCGTGTCCACCACAAGCCCGCAGGGCTTCGTGCATCCGGGCATCGGCGTGACCGCGGCGCAACTGCAGAACACGCGTCAGCAGGTGAACGCCGGGGTCGAACCGTGGGCCAGCTACTTCTCCGCGATGACGAAGACCAAGTACGCCTCGAAGTCGTACACGGCGCAGAACCAGGGTGCCGACGACCAGCCCAAGGACGACGCGTACGACAAGGTGGGCATGCGCTCACGAGCACTCGACGACAGCATCGGTGCGCTGACGCAGTCGCTCATGTACGCGCTCACGGGCGACGAGGTCTACCGCGCCAACGCGTTGCACGTGCTGCGCAGCTGGAGCGGTCTGGATCCCGCCAAGTACGCGTACTTCCCGGACGCGCACATCCACACCGGGGTGCCGCTGTACTACTTCGTGACGGCCGCTGAGCTCATCCGCTCCACCAAGCCGGTCCATGATTCGCTGGACGGCTACGACCTGCGCTGGACGGATCGGGACCAGCAGCGCGCCGCCGACAACCTCGTGCGCCCCACCCTGGACACTTTCCTGTTCTCGCAGAACAGGCTGTGGAACCAGCACACCTACGGCGTGGTCGGCATGATCGCCGCCGCGATCTTCCTCGACGACGCCGACCTGTATGCCCAGCGGGTGGAGTGGTTCTCGGTGAACTCCACGTATCAGAGCGAGCACACGATCAACGGCGGCGACGTGAACGGCGGTCTGGCTTCTCTGATCCGGATGATCAGCGCGGACGATCCGCTGAACACCACTGGCAAGGACTTCGTGGAACTCGTCGAGATGGAGCGCGACCAGGCGCACGCCGAGGGCGATATCACCACGCTGAGCGCCGCCGCCCGGATGATCAGCAACCAGGGCACTCGACTCGACCCGGTGCACGGCACCGTGTCCGCCGCGGCCGACGCGGTGAGCCCGTACGGGTTCCTGGACAACCGCCTGCTGAAAGGCGCGAACGCGTTCGCCCAGTTCATGATGGGCTCCGAGCCGCCGTTCATCGACCCGTCCGGCGGGGCGAGCACGCTCTCGCAGGCGTACCGCGGCCGGCTGCGCGAACTGATGAACGACCTCTACTACCAGTACACCTATGTCGAGGGCGTGGACGTCGCATCCGTCGCACCCTGGGTCGCGAAGCTGCACGAGCAGTCCGACGGCCCGCTCTATTACTACGGTTCGGGGATCGAGAACTTCTGGAACCCGCGTGGATCGGACTTCACCGACTCGGAGTACTGGGTCGCATTCCCTCCGCAGCTCGCTTCGCAGAACGTGCAGGTGCCCGCTCCCGCATCCTCCGCGGTGGTGTCGCCGGTGCGATACGGCACTGCGCTCGGCGCGGGCGCGAAGGTGCTCACCGACGACGAGGGCGCCGAGATCGCACGCCTGAATCCGCAGAAGGGCGACGCGGCGGTCGCGCTGCGGCGGATGGTGTGGGGCGACACCCGCAAGACCTCGCTGGTCGGCATCCGGGTTCGCACCAACGGTACGGCCACGCTGGACGCTCTCGGCACCGCGCAGGGCACGCCGTTCGCGCAACTCTCGCTGCCCGACACCGGTAACCGGTGGACCTGGGTGTGGGTCGACTTGGATCAGAATCTCGTACCGCCGAGCGCGGTGGGGGCGAACATCCTGTTCCTGCGCGCAACCGGCGACGCCTCGAAGGTCGACATCGGCGGAGTGCTCAGCGATGCCACCAGCACGCTCACACCGCCGAAGTTCGCCGACAGCCCGTCGCTGGGCTTCGTGGCCGTCTCCGGCGAGCCGATCGCCCGCAGACTCGCGGTGACCGATGCGGACTCCACCCCGGCGCTGTCGCTGCAGAGCGCGCCCAAGGGCGCCGCGGTCGCCGCGGACGGAACACTGTCGTGGACACCTCCGAGCGCGGGCAGCACGAAGCTGCTGGTGGTCGCCGACGACGGCGAGGCCACCACGACGCTGCCCGTCACGATCACGGTGGCCGCCGATCGCACCGCCGCGATCGCCGCCGTGCAGGCGGGGCTGGCCGAGCCATCGGCGTACACGAGCGAGACCTGGGGGCCGGTGGCCGCCGCGGCGGATGCCGCCCGCGACGGGATCGCATCCGACTCGGCGACCTTCGCCGGCCTGCTGGAGAATCTGCGGATCGCGGTGTGCGGCCTGGTGCTGCTGAACCCGCACCTCGCGGACGGCACGCTGGACTACTCCCGGATCGTCACCTCGGGGCAGCTGACCCCGCAGGTGCTGGGCGCCCTGGTCGACGGATCGAACAGTACGACGTGGGGCGACCGCAGGGACAAGACCGTGGACCTGGATTTCGGCGCGGGCTACCGCGTTCGGGCCGACCGCTTCGGGCTGCTCGCGCGCGACACTTTCCCGAACCGGTCGCAGGGCACCAACGTGTACGGCTCCGACGACGGCCGGACCTGGACGCTGCTCACCGAGCACCCCAACGCGGGGCGCGATGACCAGATCGAGTACCTCGATGTGAAGGACGCCGTGAAGGACCAGCGCTTCCGGTACATCCGACTGCAGCTGGACGAGCCGGGCATCCCGACCGATCCGGCGTATCCGGGCATCTGGACGCAGGCCGACTTCCACATCGACGGGGTACGCTCCGAGGCGACCCTCGCCGACGTGCTCGCCGAGGCCGACGCGATCGATTCGTCGGCGTACTCGCGCGCCTCGCGGCTGCTGTTCTCCCGCGAGATCGACGCGATCCGCACCGCAGCGCAGAAGCCGGATGCCGATCAGGCCGCGCTCACAGCTCGCGCCCTCGCCGCCTGGGACCTGCTCGAGCCCCCCGTGCCCGAGACCGTCGCCGTACAGCCCGCCTGGGTCACGGCGAGCACCCGCTCCTGGGACGGCAAGCGCGACGCGGCGGGCAATGGGTGGGCGATGTTCGACGGGGATCCTGCCACGTATACCGACACCACATCATCCTCAGGCTGGGTGAGCGTGATCCCGCCTGACGGGACCCCGCTCACGGTCGCCGCGATCGGGTTCACGCCGCGCGCCGGCTACACCTCGCGGGCGGTGGGCATCCAGTTCCAGGGATCGACCGACGACGGGCACACCTGGACGACGTTCGCGACCGTCGGATCGGCGACCGAGGGCGCGAATCGCGTCACGCTGGACGCGCCGATGACCATGGGAGCGTTCCGCGTGTACGCGCCCTCGGGCAACACCAACCTCGCTGAGGTGTCGCTCATCTCGACGTCGGTCGACCACAGCGGGCTGCGCCTGCTGCTCGATGAGACGGCCGGGCTGACGGAGCAGGACTGGACCGCATCCTCGTGGACATCGCTGGCGGATGCCCGTGCCGCGGGCTCCTCGGTGCTGGCCGACGCCTCGGCGGATCAGGCGACGGTCGATTCGGCCGCGACGCGGATCGCCGATGCACGCGCGCAGCTGGTCGCAGCCGGGTAGCGCAGACCCCGAACTGCGGACCCCGGAGGATGCCTCCTCTGGGGTCCGCAGGAAACCGAATCGCCGATCTGCAACTAGATCAAGAGTGGCGCTGGGAACGGTAGATTTCTCGCATGAGTACGACCGCAGCATCCGGAGCGCCGACGAGCCGAAGCGGCGCCCCCGGTCCGGTGCGCACCGGGGGCGCGACCCTCGCCGACGTGGCACGCCTGGCCGGAGTCTCCCGCGCGACCGCCTCCAGAGTGCTCGCCGGACGCTCTGCAGGACGTGCCGCGAGCCACGCGCAAGTCCTCGCCGCAGCGGAGGAGCTGGGCTACGTCGTGAACGGGCTGGCCCGCTCGATGATGGGTGTCGGACGCCGCAGCATCGCCTTCATCTCGAGCATCATGGTCGGCCCCACCTTCGCCTCCATGGCCGCGGGCGCCGAGGACGTCGCCACCGCGGAAGGCCACCTGTTCACCATGTGCACCACCGGCGGCGATGTCGATCGCGAGAACGCTCTGATCGCGGCGCTCAGCGAGCAGCGGGTCGCCGCTGTGCTGCTCGTCGGATCGACTCCCGCGACCGATGAGTTCGAGCTGCGGGCCGCGGGGTACGCCGATGCACTCGACCGGGTGGGCGCGCGGCTCATCCTCTGCGGACGTGCCGCAGTCCCTGCGCTGCCGCAGATCGCGTCGATCGACTACGACCACCGCGGTGGGGTGCGCAGCGGCGTGAACCATCTGACTGGGCTCGGGCACCGTCGCATCGCCTTCATCGGCTCGCTCGATGAGATGACGACCTCGCGCCAGCGCTTCCTGGGCTATCAGGACGGACTCACGGATGCCGGGATCGACTTCGACGCCGGCATCACCATCCGGTGCGAGAACACCTCCGAGGAGGCTTCGGTCATGACTCGCGCGTTCCTCGCGCAGCATCCCGACGTCACCGCCATCACCTGCCAGACCGACATCCTCGCGGTCGGCGTCTACCGCGCTCTGCACGAGGCCGGCGTCGCGGTTCCGGGAGACATCTCAGTGGTCGGCTTCGATGACATGCAGTTGGTCGGCGACCTCACGCCCCCGCTGACCACCATACGCGCTCCGTTTCACGAAGTCGGAGAACTGGCTGGACGCATCGCCGTGGGCGGCCCATATGAGGAACCCGTGGTCCTGCCGGTCGAATTGATCGTCCGCGGTTCCTCAGGTCCTGCCCGCAGCTGAGCCCACCCGGCAGAGAGCGCATCATCGCCATGACTCCCATCCCCGCGATCTTCGTGCACGGCTGGGCCGGATCGGCCGACAGCTGGCTGCCGATCTTGGATCGCCTGGATCCGCAGCGCTGGACACCGACCGCGCTGCGCCTGCCGGGGTCCCGCGGGACCCCGCCCGGAACGGAATTCACCGTGCGCGCTGCTGCGGAGCTGCTGGCCGAGATGCTCGCAGATGCGCGATCGCCCGCCATCATCGTCGGACATTCGATGGGTGCGCAGGTGACGCTGCTCGCCCACATCGCGCATCCCGATGCCGTGTCGAGCGAAGTCGTCATCGATCCCGCATACGGCGCCGCCCCGGAATCGGCATCGGGAATGGCGGAGTGGGCGGCGCGCATCCGGCAGTACGGCATGGACGAGGTCTCCGACTTCTTCGGGGCGGCGACGCGGAGCATGGATTCCGCGCTGGCAGATCGGGTGCTCAGCGACCTGCACGCCACCTCACCGGAGGCCATCGCCCGCTTCCTCCTGTCCGAATACGTCGACGATGGGGCCGTCGGCTGCTCCCCAGCGACTCACGCCGCCGCGGCGATGCGGAGGCGGCCGGTACTGTCGCTGCATTCGAATCAGGACAGCGCCGGCCGTGAGGCCTCGCTCGAATCGCCTGCGGGTTCGAGATCCGTGACCTGGCGCGGCCACGGTCACTACCTGCACCTGGAGGATCCCGATCGATTCGTCAGGCTCCTCGACGAGTGGCGGAGCGAGCCCGTGGCGTGACGCACCGTCTCATGCCGCGCCGACCACGGTGACGTCCTCAGCGAGGATCGTGCAGCCCTCCACCCGGTACGGGGGACGCGAATCCGGATGCTGCGATTCCAGCAGAATCGCGTCAAGGCGCAGCTGCTCGACATTGCGCACATCGAGGAAGGTCGTCCGGCTCCAGGTCGGATAGTAGTTCGACGATGCACCGACCGTGCTTCCGCGCAGCCCGTCGACCACCTCCGGATACTCCTCGATGCGGTGAGACGGCCTCTGCACCCCACCCCACGGCACGTAGGTGATGTCGCGCAGGCTGAGGTATCGGATCGGTCTGCCCGGCGCCGCGTCCACGCGGATCCCAGCGAACTCGGGCGTTCCCTGGATGTCGTGGTCGAATCGCCACTGCTCCCGGCGCATCTCCTCGGAGTCGACCGCGGTCAGGCCCGAGACGCGGACGTGCGACAGCTCTCCGATGGGCGGCATGTGGTCGAGTTCCTTGGATGAGCCGAGATCATCGGGCTCGAAGCGATTGTTCAGCAGGACCCAGAGCGGTCGACGCACGTCCTGCATGACGAGGTCGCTGATCGCGATCCTGGTGATCGTGCCGCCCTCCGTGCACTCGATCTTCACTCCCTCGCGCAGCACGCGCGCCATGCTCACGCCCTGGATGGTGACATCGCTGATCGTGCCGATCGACTTGAGGCCGATGCGGATGCCCGCGCAGACCGAGCTCAGCTCGCAATCGCTGATGTGCACGTCCCGAGTGGGATACTCGCGACTCGAGGACTGCAGGCAGATGTTGTCGTCCGTGCCGACGATGTGACATCCGCGAACCCACACGTGCTCGCAGCCGTCGAAGTTGAGGCCATCGCCGTTGAAGTTCGACGCGTTGTGGATGCGCACGTCCTCGACCCAGATCCAGCGCGAATCCAGGAACGCGGTGGTCCAGCCCGATGCATCCAGCAGCCGGAGGTCGCGCACCCGCACGTGACTCGCTCTCAGTGTGCGCAGCATCATGGCTCGTCCGGGCGGTCCGGACCGCGGGAAGGCGGGACCGTTCCCATTGATCTCGCCGCCTCCGCTCAACGTGACGTGCTCGACGTCCTCGGCGTACAGCAGGCAGCGATCGAGGTCGGGCTCGTTGCGATAGCGGTTGTGATGGACGTCCTCGCGGTAGTCATCGATGTCGGGACTGGCGAGAAGCCGCGCCGACGCGGCTATGTGCAGCTCGACGCGCGAGCGGAGGAAGAGCGTTCCCGTGAGAAACGTGCCGTCCTCGAGCACCACTCGCCCACCACCTGCTTCTCCGCATGCGTCCAGAGTTGCCTGCAGCGCCGCGGTGTCCTTCGTCACGCCGTCGCCGACGGCACCGTGGTCGCGAGGGTCGATGGTCGGCGGCATATCGGGCTCCTGATCCGGGCTCGTCCGGCGGCGAACCGCACGTGGGGTTTCTTCAGACCTCGCGCTGAGCGAGCGCGGCGCTGTCGAAGTCGGCGCTCCAGCCGCGACCGTCCAGGTCGTCTGCCCTGAGTCCGAGGAACAGGCCGGTGAACCGCAGGAGTTCGCCATGATCGTCGGACAGCTTCCATGCCGGGTACGTACCCTCGATCCTGTGCTCGACACGCTGCGTGTCGCGCCACGCGAAGGTCAGCTCGGGGCCCCGGAGCCGCGCGTGCAGCGTCAGCTGCCCATCCGGCACCCGCACCGGGCCGGAGCGCTCGGTACGCCGGCCGTCGCGGGTCACCACCCGCAGATGCCTGCCGTTCTCGGCATCCGCCGTCACCTGCAGCTGGATCCAGCCGGACCGGTCGTACCAGGCGATGATCCCCGCGCTCTCCCGCGGGGTGGTGGGCGACGCATCGATCACCACGGAGAAGTCGGTCTCGTGCTCCTCCACGCGGGTGAGGATCATCGACTGATCGAACACCGATGAGGTCGAGTGCCCGCCACGCAGCCGAAGCCACCCGGGTCGGCTCGCCAGATCGGCGGCGTCCAGGCTGAGTGGCGCACGCAGCGTGGACCAGCGCGCAGAATTCAGCGGTCCGTCGAATTCATCGATCCACGAGACCTGCGGAGCGCGATCCGTCCCGGTGAGGGCATGGTGACCACCGCCCTCCAGCCGGAGCCAGCCGTCGTCGTCGAAGACCACGCGCTGCAGGCAGGTCTCGCGCCCGAGAGTCGAGTACCGCTCCCCCAGATGCAAGGTCGGACGGGATGCCAGGTGCGCCAGCATCCATTCGCCGTCCGCGGTCTGCACGAGCTCGCCATGCCCCGCCTTCTGCAGCGGGGCTCCGGGGGCGTCTCGGCTCGTCAGCACGAACGGCCGCGGATCGCGCTCGTACGGGCCCTCCCTGTGACGAGAGCGTGCCATCGTGATCGCGTGATTCCATCCCGTTCCGCCGGCTGCGATCAGCAGGTGGTACCAGTCGCCGATGTGGTAGAGATTCGGACCCTCCACGAGAGTGGGCTCCTGATACAGCAGCGTCGCCTCACCAGACGTGCGTCGCTGTTCAGGCAGGTACTGCTCGAGCACCAGCCCGCTGAAGGACGGGTGCTCGGGGCGCTGATCCCATTGCACGCCCACGATCCAGTGGGTGCCGTCAGTGTCGTGGAAGAACGAGAAGTCGAAACCGCGTGAGCCCAGGTGCACCGGCTCGCTCCACGGCCCGTCGACGCTCTCGGACGTGACGAGGTAGTTGTCGATGTCCTTGTCGTCGCCATCCATCGTGCGCACGATCGAGTAGGCCAGCCAGAACAGACCGTCCGCGTAGGACAGACTCGGGGCCCAGACGCCGCCGGAATCGGGGATGCCGCGCAGGTCCAGATCCAGGGCGTGCCCGCGCACAGTCCAGTTCACCAGGTCTACGGAGTGGTGGATCCGCACCGCAGGATGGAACTCGAACGTGCTGGTCGCGATGAAAAAGTCGTCGCCGACGCGCAGAATCGACGGATCGGGGTTGAACCCGCGAAGGATCGGGTTGCGCGGCGAGATCATCGGACCATGCCCGGTACTCGTTCGAGTCCGGCGAAGACCTCACCGGCGACGTATCGCTCGACCTCGTCCACGGCATCTCGCCCGAGACGATGCAGTTCGTTGCCGGTGGCGCCCGCGATGTGCGGGGTCAGAGTGACGTTCGGCAGGCTCCAGAGCTCGTCGTCAGGGGGCAGCGGCTCGGGATCCGTCACGTCGAGGATCGCCCGGATGCGGCCGTTCCGGGCATGCTCACGCAGCGCGTCGTGATCGACCAGCGAACCCCGCGCCGTGTTGATGAGCACGGCCCCATCACGCATCAGGGACAGCGCTCGGGAGCCGATCATGTGGTCGGTCTCGGGGATGGCGGGAGCGTGCACCGAGACGATGTCCGAGTGAGCCATCAGCTCGTCGAGATCGACCTGTTCCGCTCCCAGCGCCACGATCTCATCCTCACCCGCATACGGGTCGAAGATCAGCACGCGCATGTCGGTGGGAGCGAGCAGCTGTGCGACACGGCGCCCGATGCGAGATGCACCGATCAGCCCCACGGTGCGGCCGAAGTTCCCGGTGTCCAGCAGCTCCTCCTCGCGCGGGATGAATGCACGACGCTCGCGATAGAGCCGTTCCGCGTCCCGTGCGCGCTTGCCCGCCAGCACGATGGTCGCGAACGTGTACTCCGCGACCCCCTTCGCGTTGCCCTCTCCGGTGTTGGTGAGGGCGATTCCGCGACGCGCAGCCTCAGCGGGATCGACGAGCGCACCGGCCGAGCCACCCGTGAAGACGACCGCCCGCAGGTGCGGCATAAGGTCGAGCTGCCGGCTGAGGATGCGCGGGCACCCCCATCCGGTGATCAGGATCTCGACGTCTTCGAGTGCGCGCCGCGCATCGACGCTGTCGAATTCGGTGAGCACAGCCGGATGCAGTTCGACCATCGCCGCCAGGCGGGCTCGGTGCGGTGCGAACAGGTGGTCGGCGAGGGTCGCCGGTCTCATCGCCAGGGCGGCGCGCGGAAGCTCCTTCACGCGTTCATCTCCTCGATGCTCCATTCGTCGCGCCAGATCAGCTCTGCGCGACCGTTCTCGATAATCAGCGGGAGCCACACCGGGGCGGAGGAGGCGAGTTCCTCGCGTCGCCAGCGGTCTCCGAAGTACACGTGCCCCTCTCCGACAGGCAGCACGACGCTCACCTGTGAGTCGAAGGTGCGGCTGCCCGCCGGCGCGAAGTCCCTCCAGGCGGACCAGGGCCCTTCGAGCGAGGGTGCGGTCGCGTACTTGTTGTCGTTCAGGTCCCAGCCGGTGAGGTCCGCCCCGAACAGATAGCAGCGTCCCTCGTGCCGGATCAGCGTGGGCGATTCGTAGCCGAGCTCGGGGCGGTCCTGTTGACGCAGGGTCGCGACGATCGATTCCACACCGCACCAGTCCTCCCGGAGCCGGTAGATGTGCAGGCCGTGGTCCCGGTCCTCGGAAAGCAGGTACGCCGCATCGCCCTCCTGAAAGACACCGATGTCTCTGCTCACGTTGCCGAGGGGACGTTCACTGCCCAGGTACTCATAAGGGCCCTCGGGCCGGTCGGCGATCGCGTAGCCGACCCTGGCCGCGGAGTAGTCCGCGTCGTCCACATGGACGAGCAGCACCCACTTCCCGTCCGGCCGATGCAGAGCCTTGGGCCGCTCGATGATCCGGTCGGGTGCGAGGTCGCCGTCACCGGAGCTGAGCGCATCGCCGACGAACTCCCAGGTCGCGAGATCCGCTGAGCGATAGCACGCGATCGAGGTGAACCTGTCGCCGGCCGTCTTGTTCTCCCCCCAGGCGTACCAGTGCTCGTCCACGCGCCGGATCCCGATGCCGTGCAGCTGCGCGATGAGTCCGCGGTCGTCGAGGAGGAGCTCCCCCGTGCGGATGACCGCGCTCATGAGCCGGCCTCCGCGACATGCAGCACCCGCGCGCCGATACCACAACCGGTTCGGATGCGGAGCCCGCTCGATACGGCGTCGAGTTGCCACGATCCGTCGCGACTGGGAAAGACCTGATCCGCCGTGCCCCTGATGCCGGGAATCACGAACTCGGCCGCGTCCTCGCTGCGATCCCACACGAACAGCAGTGTGCCCGCGGCACCGCGCAGGCCGAGACAGACCACCTCGTCCTCCCATCCGGGGAGGCCTCGGGGCCAGAACGGTTCGGCGGATGTCAGGTCGCGGCGGAGACTCTTGTGCAGGGACACCGCCTCGCTCAGCAGCGCCGTCTGTTCCGGCCGGAGCTGATCGAGGAAGCCGGAGAGGTACAGCCGACCACTGAGGCCGGTCACCAGCGTGAACGCGGTCTCCGCATCGCTCATCGGCTCAGCGGGATACGCCCAGTTGCCACACTGCTCGGGCAGGATCGACGCGGGGGCGGACGCGGCGATCGGCGGATACAGGCGGTGATCCTGCTGGTCGCTGGTCGACTGCAGGTGGCTCACCGCAAGCAGCCCGTAGTCGGCCCTCATGGCCCCTGAGCTGCAGTTCTCGATCAGCACGCCCGGATGCCGTTGCTGCACGGCGATGAGCCACTCCCGATAGGCCCTGGCGTGACCGAGCAGCCCCGCGCCGGGCGCTGCCGCGTCGACTTCGGTCCCCACGCCGGGATTGATGTTGTAATCGAGCTTCAGGTAGGTCGCCCCATAGTCTGCGATCACGCGGTCCACTGCGTCGTCCGCATGCGCGCGGGCGGCCGGATGCCGGAAGTCCAGGTGCAGGCGGCGGTGCTCGACGACAGGCCTGCCGTACCGGCGGAAGAACGCCTGCTCAGGCAGCGTGCTGGCCGCAGCGCTGTCCACTCCGACCACTTCCGGTTCGAGCCAGAGGCCCACCCGCATGCCGCGGGCGGCGATGCGATCGGTGATCTGCGTGAGTCCACCGCTGAACCGGGTCTCCGCTTCCTGCCACTCCCCGACCGTCGACCACCAGTCGCCCAGTTCCGGGTCTGCGAACCAGCCGGCATCGACGCAGAACACCTCCACGCCGGCGTCTGCCGCGGCATCAACGAGCGGGAGCAGAGCCTCCGTGCTCGGCTGTCCCATCAGCGTGTTCATGAAGTCGTTGTAGATGACCGGCAGGGTGGCGGACTCGGGTTCCCATCGGATGCTGCGGCGATACCGAGTCAGCTCGGCGAACGCCGCATCGGCTCCGCCGCGCACTGCGGCCAGCGCCACAGGCTCGGTGAGGAGGCTCTCCCCCGGAGCGAGCACCTGGGCGAACTGATGCTCGAGATCCGTCGGCCCGAGCAGCGACAGCGCGGCGCCTTCGGCTCCCTGCGACATGTCGGCGCACCAGCCTGCGGACGTCTCGAGCTGCCAGGCGAGGGCGGGGGCCTCGGGATCCGACGACGCGAGCAGAACGCCCACGGGCAGGTGCTCCCCGGTCGACCACGAACCATGGCTGACGATGGCGTACCGCCCTCGACCGTCCTGCGCGTGGATGGGCAACGAGAGCGAGGGCAGCGCTTCACGCAGGGGACGATCCACCCAGCGATCCTCCGCGAGCCATTCGCTGCGCGCCGTGAGCAGCCGAGCCGGGTCGAGGTCGGCTTCCTTGCTTCCGAAGCCGATCGTCGCGGACGAGACGGCGGTGAGCACCAGAGCCTCCGCACCGGTGTTGCGGATGACGTGCTGCATCCGCACGGTGCGCGCACCCTGCGTCGTGCGGATGGTGGTCGACACTTCGATCCCGGTTTCGTCGTCGCGCTGCACGGCGACGAGAACACTGGCATCGTCATCGACGGCACGGTCCACGCTCCGAATTCTCAGTCGGCTCCCGATGGCGGAGCGCACATATGCCTGGCTGGTGCGCGCGCGGTGCTCCGAAGCGGAGAAGATCTCCACGAGTGCGACGGAATCGCGTCCGATGCCCGGAAGGTCGGCGGTCAGCGAGGCGGGCGCGCACCCGGACCAGTGCAGGCGGAACGCGCCGATCATCGCGCACGAGTCCGCCACGCGCGGTTGAGAGTCAAGTGCGGTGCTCATCGTGCGGCTCCGTCCACGAGTGCCGAATATCCCAGTGATCGATTGCACACCACGATCGCGAGCGCGGCGCCGGCGGGCAGAAGCAGCACCGCTACGGCGCCGATGACGGGCAGGACCATCGCCGAGACCGTCAGGCCGACGATGAGCAGCCAGGCCAGAACGACGTGGGGGCGACGCAGCATGGCCGATACGGTTCGTGTCATCAGCACGACCGGCGCGCAGGTGTGGATCGACTGCGCCGTCGCAGCCACTCCCACGACGAGTGCGATGGCCAGGGCGGCACCGCTGACCACGAGCAGGAGGACGACGTCGTTCCCGCCCATCAGCGCGTAGTCGTATCCGAGGATCACAGTCGCCGCGGGCAGGACCGCCGACATCCACCACAACCCGCGGAACGCTGTGCCGAACGCCTGCCAGAACCGGCGTGCGGCGCGAGCGCTCTCGAATCCGTCGTCCAGCATCGACGTCGCCGCGGCGAGCAGGCCGTGTATTCCTGGGAAGACGGTCGTCAACGAGATCGCGCCGAGCCAGATGGCCGCATGCGTCCCCTGCCAGCCGACCAGCGCCTGGAAGAGAAGTGCGGGCAGCATCGAAGCGAGAAAGGACACCGAGGCGACGAAGACGGCGAAGACTCCGAGGACAGTGGATGCGACTGGTCCGTCATAACCGAGGATCTGCCGGATGCGGCCGAGAGAACGGCCGGATCCGACTCTGTACAGAGTGTTCATCCCTTCACCGCTCCGACCGACATTCCCTTGATGAAATAGCGCTGGAAGCCGGCGAAGATCGCGATCGACGGGATGACCGCCAGGATCGCACCCGTGTAGATCAGCTGCCACTGCGAGGTCAGAAGGCCGATCATCCGGTTGATCGCGACGTTGATCGTTCCTGCAGAGGAAGAGTCGAGGAACACCAGTGGGACGAAGAAGTCGTTCCACAGGCCCAGAGCCTGGATGATCACGAACGCACTGGTCACCGGCATCAGCATCGGGAAGACGATCAGCCAGAACGTGCGAAGCCGGCCCGCACCGTCGACGTGAGCGGCTTCTTCGACTTCGATCGGGATGCCCTTGATGAAGCTGCAGTAGAGGAGGATGCCGAAGCTCGACGCCCCGCCGAGGTGAACGAGGATCACGGCCGTGAGCGTGCTGTAGAGGCCCACCTCGTTGAACCCCTTGACCAGCGGGATCATCCTCACCTGGAAGGGGATCATGAGGCCGGCGATGAACAGGACGTATAGGAAGCGGCTGGTCCAGCCACCTACGCGTTCGATGCCGTACGCGGCCATCGGGACGACGGCGACCAGCAGCACCACCGTTCCGACGGTGATGATGAGCGTGTTCAGCAGCGCTTCAGCGTAGTCGGTCTGCTGGAACAGGGCGATGTAATTGTCGAGCGTGAACCGGGTCGGGAGGCCCATCGGATCGATGGTGATCTCGGCGTAGGAGCGGAACGACTGGAGCAGGGCGTAGATCACCGGCGATGCGACGACGAGGACGAGCACCGTGAGCACGGCCATCACGACGACCTCGCCGGGACTCCACTTCTTCTTCTCCCTCGGCGTGCGCGTCTTCTTGGGCAGCACGTGTGCACGGGTGGTGTCGGCGGCGCTCATGCCTGGATCTCCCTCTTGCGCATGTAGGCGTTGGCGCCGACGGTGCTGACGATCACGACGATGAACAGGACCACGGCTGCGGCCGAGCCGAATCCAGCTCGGTATTCCCCGAAGCCGACCTTGTAGATGAAGAAGGCCATGGTTTCGCTCACGAAGCCCGGCCCCCCTGCTGTGAGCACCATCACCTGATCGAAGATGACCCAGCCGGCGATCATCGCCAGGGTCATGTTCACGGTGACAGCTCCGGCGATCATGGGCCAGGTGACGTTCCAGAAGACCTTCCAGCCGTCCGCGCCATCGATTCGGGCAGCTTCGAGCAGCTCCTGCGGGACGGACTGCAGGTTGGCCAGGTAGATGAGAGTGGTGTTTCCGCCGAGCGTGAAGCAGGCGATGAACAGGATGACCCAGACCACCATGCCGCTGTCACCGAGCCAGTCGCGGGTCCAGCTCGGCAGCCCGAGATCGCGCAGCACTCCGTTGACCATCCCGAAGTTGTAGTTGAGCAGGTACTTCCAGATCGTGGCCATGATGAACGCGCTCACCAGGGCGGGCAGATACACCGCGGTGCGGAACAGGCCCTGAGCGTGATTGAGCCGGTCGAGCATGAGCGCGATGGCCAGCGCGATCACATTGACGATGACGGCGGACCCGAGCCCCAGGATCAGGGTGTTCTTCACCGCGTTCCAGAAGCGGCCGTCGTTCAGGATGATCTCGTAGTTCTTCGCGCCGATGTAGTCGTACGAGTCGCTGATCCCATCCCAGTTCGTGAAGCTGAGCTGCACGGACTGCAGCGACGGGATGATCACCATCAGCAGATAGACCACCAGTGCGGGGATCACGAATCCGATGAGGACGAGACGTCCGCGGGTCGCGATGCTGATGCCCCGACGCCGGGAAGGTGCGTCGCGAACGACATCCGGCGTGCCCGCGAGATGCGGCTCATCGGTGAGGAGCGCGGCGGCGCCGATGACGCCGATACCGCCCTCCATCGAGCTCTGATCGCTCATGTGTCCTCCTTCGGAAACGATGGGTCAATGGTCCGGGGCCGGGCGCAGACTGTGCCCGGCCCCGTGGCGGAATCAGCCCGCCGCTGCAACCTGGTTCTCGAGTTCTTTCTGAGACTTGTCGATCGTCTGATCGATCGTGGTCTGCTCGTCCTGCATCTCGATCCGCGCCTGACGGAAGAACGTGTTGAAGGCGCTGAAGGTGGGCAGCTCGGGCGAGTTCTCGTACCAGACGAGGTTCGGGTTCTTCAGCAGCGCGAAGTAGTCTGCGGCGCCCGGAATGGATTCGTTCAGCTTCACTTCGTCGGACTTCTTGATGTTCGGATTCAGCCAGCCGCTCTTCTGCATCAGGTTCGCGGCGTCGACGGAGTAGAAGTACTTCAGGAACTCGATCGATGAGGCCAGTTCCTTCTTGTTCTTCGCCGCCTGCGACGAGATGGCCAGACCGCCTGCGGTGTCGCCCACGACGCTGTTCTTGAGGACGTAGATCTTGCCGTCCTTCGCCGGGACGATGAACATCCCGGCGTTGAACTTCGGATCGACCTTGCTGATGTCCATCAGTCGTCCCAGCCCGGCCGACGATGTGGCCATGACTGCCTGCTTGTTCACGAGCAGGGTGGTCGTCTGCGCATCGGCGGTGGACTGCCACCCTTGCAGCACGTAATTGTCGGTGATGTCCTGAAGCTCCTCGAGCGGGGCGCGAAGATCGGCGATGCTGGCGTCGCCGTTCACGACCGCGTTCCAGAACCCTCCCTTGTCGGCGTACTCGGCGAACGTCGGTGCAGCCAGCGGCTTCCACAGCTGATCCGAGGGCCACACCTCCGCAGCCGCGGTCGCCAGCGGCACATCACCATTGGACTTGATCTTCTTCATCAGAGAGATGAAGTCGTCGTAGGTCTTCGGCACGGACAGGTCGTGCTTCTTGAAGTAGTCCTTGTCGTAGACGATGTTGATGCCGATCTCACCGTTCAGAGCGCTGTAGGGAGTCGTGTAGACATTGCCATCGGCCGCCGGGGCGAAGGCGTCGGGCTGCAGCAGGTCGGTGACCTCCGACGGGATGGGCGCGAGCTTGCCGGCCTTCACGTAGGTCAGAGTGTCGCGCATGTCGACGATCGCCGGCCACTTGCCGGTCGCATCGACCGTCTTCAAGGCGGTGGCATAGTCGCTGCCCGCAGGCAGGGGGTCGAGCTTCACGGTGGTCGTGTCGCTGTGCTCGTTGAAGTCCTTCACGAGAGCATCGACCGTGCTGTTCCAGGTCTCGTCGCCCGTGGCATAGAGGAATCGGATCGTGGTCTTGTCCGCTGACCCACCGGCGGCGTTTCCAGCCCCGGAGCAGCCCGCGAGCGCCAATGATGCGATGGCGACACCGGTCGAGGCGATGAAGAGCCGTCGCGTGAAAGTCTGCTTCCATGCGTCGTGCATGTGATCTCCTTTGATGTGCAGATGGGGCGGTGAGGTCCTTATCGAGTTCGACGCCACCAAGACTGTAACTAGTTGCAAGTCAGTTCTACATCGGCGGGGACGATTGCGCAAGACCTCGGAAAGCATTTTCCTGCGATCTGCGCAGAGGCAGACTGGCCGGTTGCGCCGGGTACCCGTCCGTCCGGGTTGATCGGGTCCCCGTCCGTCCCGGTTGATATCGTTCAGATAGGGCGGAGAAGGAGCACTCGGTGGCGGACAGACCCGACGCACGCGTATGGCGCGCCCCGTCGATCATCGACGTCGCACGAGAGGCCGGGGTGTCCGCGCAGACCGTCTCTCGGGTGGCCAACGGCATGGACATCGTGCGGCCGGCGACGCGCGAGAAGGTGCTGGCCGCGATGGACCGGCTCGGCTACCGGCCGAACTCCGCCGCCCGCGCGCTGAAGTCCGGCCGGTTCCGCACCCTCGGCGTGATCATGTCCGGTCTCTCCAGTTACGGCAACATGCGCACGCTGGAGGCCATCGCCAACGAGGCGTCGCGGGCGGGCTACTCGCTGGCGCTGACCCCGCTGTGGACCATCGCCCAGGCGGGTCTCGCCGGGGCGTTCGTGCGGCTCGCGGAGCAGGCGGTGGACGGGGTGCTCGTCGTGCTCGAGGCGCACGACCTGCACGACTCCGATCTCGCGCACATCGCTGGCATCCCCGCGGTGGTGGTGACGGCGGGCGGCTCCCAGCCCTACCCGACGATCGACATCGACCAGGCCCAGGGCGCGCGGCTGGCCACCGAGCATCTTCTCGGCCTCGGCCATCGCACGGTGTGGCACATCAGCGGCCCCGAGGACTCGTTCTCCGCTCGTGACCGTGCGGCCTCCTGGGAGGCGACGCTGCGCGCGCACGACCGCGAGGTCCCGCCGGTGCTGCACGGCGACTGGAGCGCGGCATCCGGTCACGCCGCCGGGCTCCGGCTGGCCGCCGACCCGTCGGTGACCGCCGTGTTCGCCGCGAACGACGAGATGGCCCTGGGCGCCATGCGCGCCCTGCGCGAGGCCGGGCGGATCGTGCCGGACGACGTGAGCGTGGTCGGCTTCGACGACATGGACATGGCCGCCGACTTCCAGCCGCCCCTGACCACCGTCCACCAGTACTTCGACCGCGTGGGCACCACCGCCGTGGAGATGCTGGTCGACCGGATCGAGCACCGCGGGGAGACGGGGCCGGGACTGGTCCCCACCGATCTCGTCGTGCGCGCCAGCACCGCGCCGCCCCGCCGGTGAAGGCACAGGCGGGGCGGCTCCGGGGCTGACGGGCTAGATCCCCCGGAAGGCGAAGCGGAACTCGAGGTCGCCGGTCGGCAGCAGGTGCTCGGCCAGCGGACGCGCACCCCACGAGTCGTCGCCGGCGACGCCGCGGCGCATGAGCGCCGGCCGCACGATCGTGCGGTGGATCGGCGGCAGCTCGTTCGGATGGAGTGCGCTCTCGATCTCTGCGGGCGTCCAGCTGAGCGCCGAGAACTCCATGGTCGGATCGCCCTCGAAGCGCAGCCCGACGCCCTGGGCATCCGTCACCTCGGCCCAGCGCACGCCCGTGCGGTTCCCCGCCTCCTGCGGGTTCAGGTAGGGCGTGAGCATGTCCGGCACGCGGCGGTCGTAGACGCCGAGCCGGGCGCCCGCGCGGCGGTCGACGTAGCACTCCTCCGGCCCCTCGCCGTACCAGCGCACCCGGTCGTAGTCGGCGGGCATGGCGAGCATGGTCGCGAACTCCGGCATCGCGGGCATGCCCTCGGGCACGTGCATCCGCTGCGTGACCTCCACCCGGCCGGAGCCGTCGATCAGGTAGCTCAGCTCGCAGTGCGTGACGGGGTTCGTCGGAAGCTCGTACCGGTACCCGATGCGCACCCCCTGCTCCTCCTGCATCACCGAGATGTCCGCCGGCTCGTGGTATCCGCTGGCGCGTCCGTACCGGCTGGCCAGCAGCCACTGCCCCTCGTCGAACGGTCCGTTCCAGCCGCGCTCGTTCGAGGTCGGCGCGTGCCAGAAGTTCGGGGTCACGGTGCCGGCCAGCAGCTCGCGACCTCCCGTCCGCGACCCGCCGAAGCGGTACGAGCCGAGCCCGTTGAACAGCCGCGAGAAGAGCACGTGGAACCCGGGTCCGTGCACGCCGATGCTCAGGGTGCCCTCCACGACCTGGGGCCGGGCGGCCACGACAGCCGGCGCCGGCTCGCCGACAGCGACCACGTGCTCGCCCCAGGCCACCTCGTGCCCGGATGGCGCCCACGCCGTCGCGACGCGCAGGTGCAGCGACACGACGATCGCGTACTCCCCCGGCATCCGCGGCACGTCCACCGGCAGCGGGTACGAGCGGGTCTCTCCGGGAGCGACGTCGGTGTCGATGATGCCGGAGGCCACCACTGCGCCCTCGCGGGCGATCGACACGCGCGTCTCGAAGGCCGAGGACGAGGTGAACAGCATCCTGCTCGTGATCGCGACCCCGGCGGGCGAGACCTCGACGACGAAGGGCTGGTACAGCTTCTTCATCTCCTGCGCCTTGGGCGAGAGGGTGCGGTCGGCGAAGAGGATCCCGTTGCCGCTGAAGTCGTGGTCGTGCGGCGCCTCGCCGTTGTCGCCGCCGTAGCCCAGGAACTCGCGCCCGTACCGGTCGCGCATCCGGATGGCCTGATCCGCGAAGTCCCAGATGAATCCGCCCTGGAACAGCTCGTCGCGGTACGCGAGCTCGACGTACTCCGCCACACCTCCGAAGGAGTTGCCCATCGCGTGCGCGTACTCGCACAGGATGAACGGCTTGTCCCGATGCTCGCGCAGCTGGCGCTCGACGGCGGCGGCCGGGGTGTACATCTGGCTCGTGATGTCGGTGGTCTCCGGATGCCGCGGATCCCAGGTCACGCCCTCGTAGTGGACGGGTCTGTGATCCGCCTGGCGGAACCAGTCGGCCACGTCCCGCAGCACCGTGCCGCCGTACGACTCGTTGCCGCACGACCAGATCACGACGCTCGGGTGGTTGCGGTCGCGCTCGAGCATACTGCGCGCACGGTCCAGCGCCGCCGGCCGCCACTCGTCGTGGTCGCCGGGGATGGCGATGTCCTCCGCCGCGCCGCGCTGGCGGATCTCGGTCCAGCGCCCGTGCGTCTCCATGTTCATCTCGTCGATGACGAGCAGCCCGTACTCATCGGCCAGCTCGTAGAACATGGAGTCGTTCGGGTAGTGGCTGGTGCGCACGGCGTTGACGTTGTGGGCCTTCAGCACCCGCATGTCGGCCTCGGTCACCTCCCTCGACGGGACGCGGCCCGCCAGGGAGAACTCGTGACGGTTGATGCCGTTGAACACGACGCGCACGCCGTTGAGCGAGAGCACGCCGTTCTCGATTCCGAAGCGGCGGATGCCGACGCGCTGCGGGATCACCTCGGTCACCGTCCCCTCGGAATCCCGCACCTCGATGATCAGCTCATGCAGGTGCGGGTCCTCCGGGCTCCACAGGCGCGGATCCTCGACGTGCAGCACCAGGGCGCCGTCCCCGCGGGCCGTCAGCTCGCCGAGCCCGTCGATGCGCGCGGAGGCCGATCCTTCGCCCGCGAGATCCACGTGCAGCTCGATGTCGGCGGATGCCAGATCGTCGGCCACCACGGTCCGCACGCGCAGGTGCTCGACGTGCACGGCCGGGCGGCGGTACAGCACGACGTCGCGGAAGATGCCGGAGAAGCGGAAGAAGTCCTGATCCTCCAGCCACGATCCGGAGCTGTAGGTGAAGATCTGTGCCGCGAGACGGTTCTCGCCTTCGATCAGGGCATCCGTCAGGTCGAACTCGCCGGGCGTGAAGCCGTCGGTGCTGTACCCGATGTACCGTCCGTTCAGCCACACCGCGATCGCGCTCTCGGCGCCGTGGAAGCTCACGCTCAGGCGCTCACCGGTCTGCAGCGGGGCGTCCAGCGTGAACGTGCGGACATAGCATCCGATCGGGTTGTCGCGTTCGGGCACCTGGCCGGGGACGATGTCCTCCTGACCGTCCCAGGCGTACCCGACATTGACGTACTGGGGGCGGTCGTAGCCCTCCAGTTGCAGGTGCGACGGCACCCTGATCGTGTCCCAGGCGGAGACGTCGTACCCCGGGTCGGCGAAGCCCGAGGGCGCCTCCCGCTGATTGCGTGCGCAGCGGAACGCCCAGCGTCCGTTGAGGGACTGCTCGAAGGAGCTGACGCCGGTGCGGGCCTCGTCGGCGTCGCGGAACCAGCGGTGGTCGGAGTGCGCCGGCAGGCGGTTCTCCGAGACGAAGCGCGGGTCGGCGATGCGGTCGATGTCGAAGGCGGGATCGATGGTCACGTGGTGGCTCCCCTGCTCGGATGTCACCAGAATGATAACGTGAACATTCTTCCCCGTCACCCCCGGACGACTTCGGGCACGAGGTCCGCGCCGCAGCGCTGATCCTCGTGCCCGAAGCGATGCCTCACCGGGAGGCCGAGAGACGGATGCCGGTCAGCCCGCGGCCTCCTCGGGACGCTCCTGCACCTCGATCGCTGCGGTGTCGGGCGAGTAGCTGTCGATGTGGCGCTCGTCCACGCCGTTGTACGCCGACAGCGGCCGGATCAGGGCGTTGGACGCCTGCTGCTCGAGGATGTGCGCGGTCCAGCCCGTGATGCGCGCCGCGATGAACAGCGGCGTGAACGTGAGCGTGTCGTAGCCGATCAGGTTGTACGCCGGGCCCGACGGGTAGTCGAGGTTCGGGTAGATGCCCTTGCGCTCGACGAACTCGCTCTCGAGCTTCTCGTACAGCTCGGCGACATCGGGCCGGTCGTAGTGCTCGACCAGCGTGTCCAGCGCAGCCTTCATGGTCGGAACGCGCGAGTCCCCGCGCTTGTACACCCGGTGCCCGAAGCCCATGATCTTGCGCTTCTCGGCGAGCGCCCGCTCCAGCCACGGCACCACCTGATCGGCCGAGCCGATCTCGTCGAAGATGTGCATGACCGCCTCGTTGGCGCCGCCGTGCAGCGGGCCCTTCAGCGCGCCGATCGCGCCGACCACGGCCGAGTACAGGTCGCTGAGCGTCGAGGTGATCACCCGGGCCGTGAACGTGGAGGCGTTGAAGGAGTGCTCCGCGTACAGGATCATCGAGCGGTTGAAGGCGTCGACGACTACGGCGTCCGGCTCCTCGCCGAAGGTGAGCCAGAGGAAGTTGGCGGCGTAGTCGAGGTCGTCGCGCGACTCGATCAGGGCCTGGCCGCGGCGACGCCGCTGACCGTAGGCGACGATCGCGGGCAGCACGGCGAACAGCTGCAGGCTGCGCTGCAGGTTCTGGTCGGGAGTGCCGACCGCATCCAGCACGTTGCCGGTGCCCGCGGTCTCGATGGCGCCGATCACGCTGACCGCGGTGCGCACCTCGTCCATCGGGTGCGCGTCCAGCGGCAGCGCGTCGATGGCGTCCTTCACCCGCGGCGGGAGCGCTCGGTGCGCCCGCTCGGTCTCGCGGAACTGCGCCAGCTGCGCGGCATCCGGCAGCTCGCCGTTCCACAGCAGGTAGGCGACGGCCTCGAACGGCTGGGTGGCCGCCAGCTCCTGGACGGGATATCCGCGGTAGAGCAGGCTGTTCGTCTCGGGGTTGACCTTGCTGATCGCGGTCACATCGGCGACGACGCCGGCGAGGCCCTTCTTGATGTCTTCGGTCATGAGCTCAGTCCTTCGCGTACTTCGTCTCGTCGCTGCGCTCCTCGCTCAGCAACCGGGTGGAGGTCGCTTCGCGACCCGGGTGATCAATACTGAAGTTGAAGACGCCGGAGTCGAAGTGGTTGTACGACTCGTAGTCGATGAGGTCATACAGGTCGGCGCGGTGCTGCATCTCGCCGAGCTTGGAGGTGAGGTGCCCCTCCTCGTTCAGCGTATCGAGTGCGCGACCCGCCGCGCCCATCGCGATCCGCAGCAGCGACACCGGCCAGATGACGATGTTCACGCCCACGTCGCGCAGCTGGTCGACCGAGAACAGGTCGCTCTTGCCGAACTCGGTCATGTTCGCCAGGATCGGCACGTCCACGGCATCCCGGATCGCGGCGAACTCCTCCAGCGATCGCATCGCCTCGGGGAAGATCGCGTCGGCGCCGGCATCCACCAGCGCCTTCGCGCGGTCCTTCGCGGCCGATAGCCCCTCCACCGCGGCGATGTCGGTGCGCGCCATGATCAGGAAGTTCTCGTCCCGACGGGCGTCGACGGCGGCGCGGATGCGCTTGAGGGCGGTCTGCTCGTCCACCACGGCCTTGCCGTCGAGGTGGCCGCAGCGCTTCGGATTGATCTGGTCCTCGATGTGGGCGCCGGCGAGGCCGGCATCCTCGAGAGTCTGGATCGTGCGGGCGACGTTCATCGGCTCGCCGAACCCGGTGTCGGCGTCGATGATCGCCGGCAGGTCGGTCATCCTGGCGATCTGCTGACCGCGGCCGGCCACCTCGGTGAGCGTGGTGAGGCCGATGTCGGGCAGGCCCAGGTCGGCGGAGAGCACCGCACCGGAGATGTAGACGCCCTCGAAGCCCCTCTGCTCGATGAGCCGGGCGGACAGCGGGTTGAACGCACCTGGGAAGCGCAGCAGCTCGCCGGTCGCGAGCCGCTCGCGGAACAGACGGCGCTTCTCGTGCGCCGGAGTGGATGAGTACAGCATCAGATTTCCTTCCGGACTGTCGGAGCCTCTGACGGACGCGAGGACTCGCCCGCGGCGGCAGCCGCGCGCATCAGAACAGCCCCTTCGGAGCCTCGGGGGCGGATGCCAGGACGCCGGGCTTCGCGATGATGGACAGCTCCCCCACCTCGGCGGCGGTCAGCTCGGGCAGGCGCTGCACCAGTTCCAGGAAGCGCTCGATCTCGGAGGCGTCGAGCACCGGGTCGGCCAGGATGCGGAACTTGCGGATGTACTGCTCGCGGCCGAACGGACGGGCGCCCAGCGGGTGGGCGTCGGCGACGGCGATCTCGTCGATGACGGTCTCGCCGTTCGTGAGCGTGATCTCCACGCGACCGCCGAACGCCTTCTCGGCCGGGTCGATGGAGTGGTACCGGCGGGTCCACTCCGGGTCCTCGGCCGTGGTGACCTTGTGCCACAGGGCGACGGTGTCCTCGCGCTGCGCGCGCTCGGGCAGGTAGGAGTCGACGTGGTGCCAGGTGCCGTCCTGCAGCGCGACGGCGAAGATGTACGGCACGGAGTGGTCCAGCGTCTCGCGGGATGCCTTGGGGTCGTACTTCTGCGGGTCGTTCGCCCCCGAGCCGATCACGTTGTGCGTGTGGTGGCTGGTGTGCAGCACGATGCTCGCGATGTTCGCGGGGTCGCGCAGCTCGGGACGGGCCGTGCCCAGGCGACGGGCGAGGTCGATGATCGCCTGCGCCTGGTACTCGGCGGAGTGCTCCTTGGTGTAGGTGTCCAGGATGCCGCGCTTGGCCTCGCCGGCGGCGGGCAGCGGCACATCGTAGGAGGCGTCCTTGCCGTCCAGCATCCAGGCGATCACGCCGTCCTCGCCCTCGTAGATGGGCGACGGGCTGGTCTGGCCGCGCATCGCACGGTCGACGGCCTCGACGGCCATCTTCCCGGCGAAGGCCGGGGCGTGCGCCTTCCAGGTGGAGATCTCGCCCTTGCGGCTCTGCCGCGTGGCGGTCGTGGTGTGCAGCGCCTGGCCGATGGCCTGGTAGATGGTCTCGGCATCCAGTCCCAGCATGGTGCCGATGCCGGCGGCGGCCGACGGGCCGAGGTGGGCGACGTGGTCGATCTTGTGGGCGTGCAGCGAGATGGCGCGCACCAGGTCGACCTGGATCTCGTAACCGGTCGCGATGCCGCGCACCAGCGCGCGTCCGTCGCAGCCGGCGTGCTGGGCGACGGCGAGGATCGGCGGGATGTTGTCGCCCGGGTGCGAGTACTCGGCCGCGAGGAACGTGTCGTGGTAGTCGAGCTCGCGCACGGCGACGCCGTTGGCCCACGCGGCCCACTCGGGGCTGGTGCGCTCGTCGAGCTTCGCACCGAACACGGCGGAGCCCTTGCCGCCGGTGGAGACCGGGTGGCTGAACGCCTGGGCGCGGGCGGCGACGATCGGGCCGCGGGTGAGGGATGCCGCGGCGACGGACGCGTTGTCGATGATGCGGTTGATGATCATCTCGACGACCTCGGGCTCGACCTCGACGGGATCGACCGCGACCTGCGCGATCTTCCAGGCCAGCTGCTCCTCACGGGGCAGATCCTCTTCGGAGCGGTAGACGCGGACGTGATGGGTGACGGTCATGGGGTTCCTTCCGGGAGGGTGCTCGGGCTGTCGAGCGAGGTCAGGATGCTGTCGAGGGCATTGTGCAGGTGCACGTGGGTGGCGTGGGCGGCGAGCTCGGCATCGCGGGATGCCAGGGCGCGGGCGATGAGCTGATGCTCGGATGCCGATGCCGCCAGGCGCTCGGGCTTGTCCCGCGCCATGCGGCGCACGCGCACGAGGTGCGTGCGCACGGTCCGCAGTGCGGAGGTGAGGTAGTCGTTGCCGTGGGAGGCGTCGACCTGGGCGTCGAGGCGTGCGATCAGCGCGTAGTACGCGTCCCGGCCCTCGCCCTCGTCGAGGTCGACGTGCGCGAACTCCGCGGCGAGCGCGGCGAAGGCAGCCGCGTCGCCGCGCTGCGCGGCGAGTCGCGCGGCGGTCTCCTCCAGCGCGCGGCGGATCTCGAAGAGCGAGCGGATGTCGTCGGCATCCAGGTCGGCGACGACCGTGACCCGCGGCGACTGCTGCACAGCCAGGCCGTCGGCGGCGAGCCGGCGCAGCGCCTCGCGCAGGGGCGTGCGGCTGACTCCGAGGCGCGCGGCCTGCTCGACCTCGGCGAGCACGGCGCCGGACGGAAGAGCCCCGGACTGGATCTCGTCGAGGAGCGCAGCATACGCTCGTTCACTGGCTCGCACGCCATCAGTGTATACATACGTGGGTCGGATGATCAATCAGAGCCGGGTATCATCCCCTATTCGTATACATTCAAGCGACAGCTCTAACGGCGCAGGATGCGCTGGGCGAGGCGGTTCCCGATGAACTGTCCCACCTGCACGATCACGACGATGATCGCCACAGTGACCCAGGTCGCCCCCTGATCGAACTGCTGGTAGCCGTAGATGATCGCGAAGTTGCCCAGCCCACCGCCCCCGATGTAGCCGGCCATCGCCGACATGTCGACCACGGCGATGAACATGAAGGTGTAGCCGAGGATGAGCGGGGCGAGCGCCTCGGGGATGACCACGCCGAACAGGATGCTCAGCCGCCTGGCGCCGATCGCGCTGGCCGCCTCCACGATCCCGGGGTCGACCGCGACCAGGTTCTGCTCGACGACGCGGGCGATGACCACGGTCGCCATCACCACCATCGGCACGATCGCCGCCGTGGTGCCGAGCGTGGTCCCGACCACGGCCTTGGTGAGCGGCCCGACCGCGGTGAGGAAGATGATGAACGGGATGGGCCGGACCAGGTTGATGACGATGTTGAGGGTCTGGAACACGATGGGGTTCGCGAACAGGTTCCCGGGTCTGGTGGCGTACAGCACCGCGCCGACGATCAGTCCGGCCGCACCGGCGATCACCAGGGTGACGGCGACCATGAAGACCGTCTCCTGGATGGACTGCAGCAGGACCGGGGTCAGCGAGTCCCAGCTCGCGGCGTCGCGGATCACGGACCCACCACCGCTCGCGCGTCCGCGCCTGTGAAGATCGTCGCCTTCGTGCGCTGCGAGAGCTCGGCGGCGGCGCGCCGGACGGCATCCTGCTCAGCCCTGATCCGGTAGGTCAAGGTGCCCAGCTGGCGCCCGAGGACGTCGGTGACACCGCCGTAGACGACGGTGCCGCGCAGACCGTGCGCGTCCAGCACGGCGGCGATGTCCTCGGTGGTCACCTCGTTCACGTCCACGCTCAGCAGCACCCCGCCTCCGGAGAGCAGTGCGGCCAGGGTCTCCCCCTCCGGGAGCCCCTGCGTCACCGCTGCGACGAACCTCTCGGTGAGGGCGGCCTCGGGGTGCGCGAACACGCGGTAGGTCTCGCCGCTGTCCACCACCCTGCCGCCGTCCATCACGATCACCTGGTCGCACAGCTCGTGGACGATCGAGATCTGATGCGTGATCACCACGATCGTCACCCCGAGCTGCCGGTTGATGCGCCTGAGCAGCGCGAGAACCTCGGCCGTGGTCTGCGGGTCCAGCGCGCTGGTGGCCTCGTCGGCCAGCAGGATCTCGGGCTCGGTCGCGATCGCCCTGGCGATGCCCACGCGCTGCTTCTGCCCGCCGGACAGTCTGCGCGGATGCTGCGACGCCTTGTCCCCGATGCCGACGAAGTCGAGCAGCTCGTCGACCCGGCGGTCGATGTCGACCCGCTTCCAGCCCGCCACCTTCAGCGGGTAGCCGACGTTGCCGCGCACGGTGCGCGCATTGAACAGGTTGAACTGCTGGAAGATCATCCCGATCCGGCCGCGCAGCGCGCGGAGCGCCGAGGGCGACGCCGTCCCGACGTCGACCCCCAGCACGTTCACGCTGCCACTGCTCGGCTTCTCCAGCCCGTTGATCAGGCGCACCAGGGTGGACTTCCCCGCCCCGGAATAGCCGATGACGCCGACGATGGAGCCCGCCTGGACTGCGAGGCTCACATCGTCGACAGCCACCAGCTCGGGGGCGCGCTTCGGGCCGGGGAAGGCCTTGGTCACGCCCTCGAAGCTGATGACCGAGCTCACTTGTGCGCCCGGATGTCGTCCTCGAGCCTGGTCAGCTCGTCCTGCAGCTGAGCGGGGGTCCACTCGGCCTTGAACTTGAGATTGCCCTGGTTGAGCTCGGTCACGGACGCCTCGACCTCGGTGGAGTGGTAGGCGTCGATGATCTTCTGCCAGACCTTGTCGTCCTTGCGATCGGCCTTGACCACGAAGGCGTTGATGTACGGCGCGAGCTTCGGATCGTCGAGGTCCTCCTTGAAGATGATCCGGTCGTCGCCGAGACCGCCGCGCTGCGCCTGGGTGTTGTTCACCACGGCGGCCTGCGCGCTGCCGTCCTTGAGCGCGGTGACCGTCTGATTCGAGTCGACGGGCTTCAGCTCGATCTTGGAGGTGACGACATCCGCCGGCGTGGACAGCGCGTTGCCGCCGTCCTTGAGGGTGAGCAGGCCCGCCGTCTGCAGGTTCAGCAGAGCGCGCGCCAGGTTGGTGGGATTGTTGGGCAGCGCCACGGTGGCGCCCTCGGGCAGGTCGTCGACGCTGGAGTACTTCTCGGAGTAGAGCGCCAGCGGGTAGACGGCGGTCGCTCCGATCGGCACGAGATCCGCCTTGTTGTCGACGTCGTACTGCGCCAGGAAGATCAGATGCTGGAACAGGTTGATGTCGAGGTCGCCGTCCTTCACCCCGTTGTTGAGCTGAACGCCGTCGGTGAAGTTGCGGACCTCGAGCTCGATGCCCTCCTTGGCGAGCTTGTCCTTGAGGATCCCCCAGTGCGCCTCGGTCGCATCATCGGCGCCGAGCACGATCTTCTGGGTGCCGGACGACGAGGACGACGGCTCGGAGGCTGCGGCCGCGCAGCCGGCGAACGCCATCATGCCGGCCGCCAGGACGGCGAGTGCGGTCAGGATGCGAGGTGCGCGGTTCTTGGTCATGTCGCCATGCAAACAGGAAGACGACATCGCGCGCACTCCGGCTGTCATGGTGCGACACCCCCTGTCATGGAACGTCATGAAAGAAGTCAGTATTCAGTCTTGCTAAGTACCACTACTCAGTGTTACTTTGTACCGGTAGTCATCATCACTGAGTAGCGAAAGGAGCGGCCATGGGAAAGCAGATGACCGAGATGCTCAAGGGCACCTTGGAAGGCATCGTGCTCGCACTCCTGTCGGGCAGACCGGCATACGGGTACGAGATCACCACCCAGCTGCGCGACCGCGGCTTCGAGGAGATCGCCGAGGGCACCGTGTACGCGCTGCTCGTGCGCATCGAGCAGAAGGGCCTCGTCGACATCGAGAAGGTGCCGAGCGAGAAGGGCCCGCCGCGCAAGGTGTTCACCCTCAACGCCCAGGGCGAGCAGGAGCTCGCCGAGTTCTGGAGGACCTGGAGCTTCCTCGCAGATCGCATCGAACAGCTCCACTCCCCCGCAGCATCCGAGAACCCCTCTGAAGGAGAGAACTGACATGGCCATGAAGTGGATCGAAGCGCTCACCGGATCGCTCGAGCAGAAGAAGCAGTACCGGCAGGACAAGGCGCGCATCGACGGGCTCGCCGAACCGTACGGCAGCGCCGCCAAGGCGATGCACCGCTACCTGCTGAACACCAGCGGCATCGTCGACGGCGACATCATCATCCGCATGCTCACCGACCTCGCCGACCTCTGGGAGACCGCCGCCGTCGACGGCACCCCCGTGCACGACATCGTCGGCGATGACCCGGCCGACTTCGCGGACACGTTCGCGAAGGCGTACGCGGCGAAGGAATGGCAGGACAAGGAGCGCGCACGGTTCGTGAAGGCGCTCGAGGACGCGAAGAAGGAGGAGCGATCATGAACGACGCACGCACAGACGCCGGCACGGCGATCTCGGTCCGCGGCATCGAGAAGTCCTTCAAGGACCTGCATGTGCTGCGCGGCGTGGACTTCGAGGTGGGCAAGGGCAGCATCTTCGCCCTGCTCGGCTCCAACGGCGCCGGCAAGACCACGCTCGTGCGCATCCTGTCCACGCTGTCGAAGGCGGATGCCGGCACGGCCACCGTGCACGGCTTCGACGTGGCATCCGAGCCGCTCGACGTGCGCCGCTCGATCAGCCTGACCGGGCAGTTCGCCGCGGTCGACGAGATCCTCACCGGACGCGAGAACCTCGTGCTGGTCGGGAAGCTGCGGCACCTGCCCGACCCCGGTGCGGTGGCGGATGCGCTGCTCGCCCGGTTCCGGCTCACGGATGCCGGCGGCAGGCGCGCCGGCACCTACTCCGGCGGCATGCGCCGCCGGCTCGACATCGCGATGAGCCTGGTCGGCGAACCCGAGGTGATCTACCTCGACGAGCCGACCACGGGGCTGGACCCCGAGGCGCGCATCGAGGTGTGGAACGTCGTGAAGGAGCTGGCGGATGCCGGTCGCACGGTGCTGCTGACCACGCAGTACCTCGACGAGGCGGAGCAGCTGGCCGACCGCATCGCGATCCTGCACGAGGGTCGCATCATCGCGAACGGCACGCTCGCCGAGCTGAAGCAGCTGCTGCCGGCGGCGAAGGTCGAGTACGTCGAGAAGCAGCCCACGCTCGAGGAGATCTTCCTCGCGCTGATCGGGCCCTCATCCGAGAGGAGCGCAGCATGACCACCCACTTCGTGGCGGACACAGCCACACTCACCGGCCGGTCGATGCGCCACATCCTGCGCAGCGCCGACACCATCATCACCACCGCGGTCACGCCGATCGCGCTGATGCTGCTGTTCGTGTTCGTCTTCGGCGGTGCGCTGAAGCAGAGCATCGGGGACGGGAGCTACGTGAACTACCTGCTCCCGGGCATCCTGCTGATCGCCATCGCATCCGGCATCGCCTACACGGCGTTCCGGCTGTTCACCGACCTGCAGGGCGGCATCTTCGAGCGGTTCCACTCCATGCCGATCTCCCGATCGAGCGTGCTGTGGGCGCACGTGCTGACCTCGATGGCGTCGAACGGCATCACCCTGGTCATCATCTTCGCGGTCGGGTTCCTGTCGGGATTCCGCACGGGGGCGAGCGTCTGGGCGTGGCTGGGCGTGATCGGCATCCTCGCCCTGTTCACTCTGGCGCTGACCTGGCTGGCGGTGATCGCGGGCCTGTCCGCGAAGACCGTCGACGGGGCGAGCGCGTTCAGCTACCCGCTGATCTTCCTGCCGTTCATCAGCTCGGCGTTCGTGCCGACCGAGACGATGCCGGGTCCGGTGCGCTGGTTCGCGGAGAACCAGCCGGTCACCTCGATCGTGAACACCATCCAGGCGCTGTTCGAGGGGCAGCCGGTCGGCTCGTCGATCTGGATCGCCCTGGCCTGGTGCGTCGGCATCCTAGTCATCGCGTACGTCTTCGCGATGCGCGCCTACCGGAGGCGGATCGGCTGATCCCGATGCCCTCCAGGTCGCAATTCGTCGCGGAACGGCCCGGCATCCAGCATCCAGGTCGCGATTCGTCCCGGTATCCCTCGCGGATACCGGGACGAACTGCGACCCGGACAGGTGACGGATGCTGAGAACGGGACCGATCGCGACCTGGAGCTGCGCGATCCTCGTCCGATTCCGCTCACGTCGTCCGCCGACCGATAGCGTGAGGGCATGCAGACGATCGGCGTGCTCGGCGGGATGAGCTGGGAGTCCTCCCTGGACTGGTACCGGATCGCCAACGAGAAGGTCAGGGAAGAGCTCGGCGGCTTCCACTCGGCCCCGATCCTGCTGGACTCGCTCGACTTCGCGGAGATCGAGGCGATGCAGGCATCCGGCGACTGGGATGCGGCCGGCGAGGTCCTCGCCGCCCACGCCAAGAGGCTCGAAGCCGCCGGAGCCGGACTCGTCGTGCTGTGCACGAACACCATGCACCTGGTCGCCGACCGGATCACCGACGCGATCGGCATTCCGTTCCTGCACATCGCGGACACCACGGCAGAGGCGATCAGCGCGACAGGCCTGCAGACGGTCGGCCTGCTCGGGACCGCCTTCACGATGGAGCAGTCCTTCTATCGAGACCGCCTCGCCTCACACGGCATCGCTGCGGTGATCCCGGATGCCGAGGACCGTGCGACCGTGCACGGCATCATCTACGACGAGCTGGTGCAGGGCATCGTCACCGAGGAGTCGCGACAGAAGTACCGCGGCGTCATCGAGCGGCTCGTCGACGCGGGAGCGCAGGGCGTCATCCTCGGATGCACGGAGATCGAGCTCCTCATCACCCAGCAGGACTCCGCTGTGCCGGTGTTCCCGACGACGGCGTTGCACGTGGCAGCCGCTCTGAAGGCTGCGGGGCTCTGTGACGCAGCGAACGGAGACGCTGCCGGGCTCAGCGGGTCCAGACGTACGGAGTCGTCGTCGACACCTTCACCAGGCCGGAGCGCTCCAGGATCGGGCGGGAGAACTCCGTCGAGTCCGAGTTGATCAGGGTCTTGCCGAGCGCGAGCGCCACCTCCGCGCGCCGCGAGGTGAGCGCACGGTAGATGCCGCGACCCCGCCATTCCGGCAGCGTCGCGCCACCCCAGATACCGGCGAAGTCCGTGCCCTCCACCGGCTCCAGGCGTCCCGTGCTGACGACGGCGCCGTCGGCCACCGCGATCCACAGCTCCTGCTGCTCGCCGGACTCCCGGCGCCGCACCGCATCCTCCGCGCGGCTCCGCCAATCCGGGTCGTCGAAGACGATGCCCTGCATCTCGTACGACGCCCGGATGTCCTCGACGGACGACGCCCGCCGCACCTCGACGCCCTGCGGCAGGTCGACGTCCGCGACCAGACCCTCGGCGCGGCCGACCATGATCGACTCCGGCTCCTCCGCGACGAATCCGCGCTCGAGCAGCTCGTCCTCGAGGCCGGGCGCGAGGTCGTGTCCACGCGTCTTCCACTCGACCGAGGAGGCTGCGGTCCGTTCACGGAAGTGCTCCAGCGCAGCATCCACCAGGTCTGCGATCTCCCGCGCATCAGCCGGCAGCGACCGGTAGGTGATGAAGCCGCGATCGCCCCGGAACTGCGCGAGCCACAGCGGACCGAGCCGTTCCACATCCACTTCACCGTGCAGCTCCGCGGCACCCCGCAGCTGATCGTCGTACGCCTGCAGCAGATCCTCGTGCATCCGTCGATCCTCGCAGGTCGTACGCTCGTCGGCCCGCAACCGATCGCCCGCGTCCAGGTCGCGATTCCTCCCGGTACCGCGTCCCGACCGCAGCCCGGGTCACGGATGCTCAGAACGGGACGAACTGCGACCGGTAGCGTCGGAACCGGCTCAGATCATGCTCCTGCCGGACTTGGCGGGCGCGCCGGTCGCGACGACCGGCTGCGAGGCAGCGGTGTCTGTCATGAGGTCACACCCCTGCGAAGCGCAGCACGGCGATCGCCACGGCTACCAGCATCATGACGATGTTGGGAACGAACGGCTCGCCGTGCTTGCGGTGCGCGAAGATCGCGAGGAACTGGATGAGTGCGATGCCGAGCGCCGCGATCGGCGTGAGGATCGGCAGGATGCCGGTGAGCACGGGCACGATCAGCCCGATCGCGCCGAGCACCTCGGCGATGCCGATCAGGCGCACCTGCGTGTCGGTGTAGTCGTCGAGCATGGGCATGGGGCGGGCGCCGCCGTGCGGCTTGGCGATCTTGCCGCCGCCCGCCATGAGGTTGAGGAGGGCGAGCAGACCGGAGAGAACCCAGGTGATGATGGTGAGGACGATCATGAGGAGCAGAAGCCTTTCTGAAGTTACTATCGGTAACTGAGGTACCATGGGTAAGTATTCCGATGTCGGGCCAGGCACTTCAACGTGACCTGGTCACATCGAGGTAACCGAAGGAGCACGTCATGAGCGTCGAAGACAGGATGGCGACCATCCATCAGCCGAGCATGCATGCGATGTGCGGACACGACCCGATGGAGTCCGAGCTGTTCCGCTCGGTGCTGTCGCGCATCGGCGACAAGTGGTCGGTGATGCTGGTCGGGATGCTGCACGAGGGCCCCCGCCGCTTCACCGAGCTCAAGCAGATGACGCCCGGGATCTCGTCGCGGATGCTGACCCACACGCTCCGGCAACTGGAGCGCGACGGGCTCGTCGAGCGGGAGATCTTCGCCGAGATCCCGCCCCGCGTCGTCTACAGCTCCACACCCCTCGGCAAGAGCCTTGCCGGGCCGATGCTCGCCGTCGCCGAATGGGCATCCGACCACCAGGCGGAGATCAGCGCCAATCGCGAGCGCTACGACGCGTCAGCCGAGGACTGATCCTCTTCAGCCCCGCTTCAGCGGGATCCGGCCAGACTGAGATCATGCGGATCCTGCTCGTTGACGATGAGGTGCGCCTCGCCGACGGCATCCGCCGCGGCCTCGAGGCCGAGGGCATGCTCGTCGATGTCGCCCACAACGGCGTCGACGGCCTGCGGATGACCACCGACGCCGACTACGACGCGATCGTGCTCGACGTGATGATGCCGGGCATGAGCGGGTACCGCGTCTGCCAGGCGCTGCGCGCGGACGACATCTGGACGCCTGTGCTGTTCCTCACCGCCAAGGACGGCGAGTGGGACGAGGTGGAGGGCCTGGACACCGGCGGAGACGACTGGCTCACCAAGCCGTTCTCGTACCCGGTGCTCGTCGCCCGGCTGCGTGCGCTGATCCGGCGGGGCGGGCGCGAGCGTCCCGCGGTGCTCGAGGCCGGTGACCTTCGACTGGATCCCGCGGCCCGGCGGGTGTTCCGCGGCGACGCGGAGGTGGCGCTGACCGCCCGCGAGCTGTCGGTCCTCGACTTCCTGATGCGCCGGCGCGACGAGGTCGTCACCAAGCCGGAGGTGATCGCCAACGTGTGGGGAGACGACTTCGACGGCGACGCCAACATCGTCGAGGTGTACATCGGGCATCTGCGCGCCAAGCTCGACCGCCCTTTCGGCCGCGAGGCCATCGAGACCGTGCGCGGCGCCGGCTACCGGCTGTCCGGGACGGGCGGCTGACGTGGCCGGAGCGCCCTTCTCCCATTCGATCCGAGCACGCGTGACGGCAGGCGCCTTCATCGTCGTCGCCGTCGTGCTCGGGATCGCGGCGGTGTCGACCGTGCAGATCCTGGCCGGCGCCCTGACCGACGGCGTCCGGGTCTCGGTGGAGCAGGATCTCGAGACCATCGGGGCGCGGCTCGAGACGAGCCCCTCGGCCGGGCGGACCCTCGACGACATCGGCGATGACGTGCTGGTGCGCCTGGTCGGATCCTCGACCGTGGTCAATGACGAGGATGCCGCGGCCCTGCCCTCCGTCTCCGAGGACAGCACCCGCCGAGTGGTGGTCGACGGGGATGCGTATCTGGTCGGATCCGATGACACCGATGCCGGAGTGCTGACCGTCGCGCGCCCGCTCGAGCACGTCGACGACGCCGTCTCCACGGCGACCGTGCTGCTCGCAGTCGGCGTGCCGCTGGTGCTCGCGCTGATGGCGGTGGTCGTATGGGTGGTCGCCGGACGCGCCCTCGCCCCTGTGGAACGGCTGCGCAGGCAGGTCGACGGCATCGGCGCGACCGACCTCTCGCATCGTGTCGATGCGGGTGACGACGAACTGGGCGCGCTGGCCGAGACGATGAATCGGATGCTTGCGCGCATCGAGCACGCGCAGAGCGTGCAGCGCCGGTTCGTGAGCGACGCATCGCACGAGCTGCGCTCCCCGCTGGCGACGATGCGGCAGCACGCGGAGCTCGCCCACGCGCATCCGGACTCGACCTCCCTGGACGAGCTCGGCCGCGTCGTACGCGACGAGGGCGCCCGGATGCAGGACCTGGTCGAGGGCCTGCTGCTGCTCGCCCGCCTCGACGAGCATCAGCAGCCGCCGTTCGAGCCCGTCGATCTGGACGATCTCGCCCTCGAGGAGGCTGCGCGGCTGCGCGGCATGGGCGTGCACGTCGACACCACCAGTGTCGGTGCCGGTCGCGTGCTCGGCGCACCTCCGCTGCTCGCACGGGCGGTGCGCAACCTCGTCGACAACGCCGCGCGGCACGCGGACCGCGCAGTGACCCTTCGGGTCGCCGCTGACGGACCTGTGGTGCGACTGGAGGTCGAGGACGACGGAGCAGGAATCCTGCCCGAGGATCGCCTGCGCGTGTTCGACCGCTTCGCCCGGCTCGACGAGGGCAGAGCCCGGGACGAGGGCGGCAGCGGCCTGGGCCTGGCGATCGTGCGCGAAGTCGCCGAAGTGCACCACGGCACCGTCGCGGTGGATGCCGGGGCCGGAGGCGGCGCACGGTTCATGCTCGCTCTGCCCGCCGCGCCCTCCGCCTGAAGCGTCCTTCAGGTCGCTTCAGAAGCGCTTCAGCACCTTCTGGGCAGGCTGGAAGCATGAACGAGAACGAGAACCCCCGGCCCGAAGAGAACTCCGCGGAGACGAGGAAGAAGCATCCTCTCCGCAAGCGCGGTCTGCTGATCGGCGCTGCAGCGGCGGTGGCGCTGATCGTCGTGGGCGGGAGCGCCTATGCGATCGGCTCGAACATCGGTGAGGATGACGACGACCGTCCTGCCGTCGTCGGCAACACCACCACGGACGACGGCCACGGCGACCGGAACGACCGGGATGACAGCGACGACGACGGACGGTCGGGCGGCGGCCAGGACGATGGCCGGGGCGCCGGGCTGCCGGCATCCGACGCCGCCGCGCTCCGCGCCGCCGCAGAGAAGGCCGTCGCCGCGGCGGGAGCCGCCGGTGCCACGTCGATCGACGTCGAGCGCACGGGCTACGAGATCGAGGTGCAGCTCGCGGACGGCAGTGAGCGCGACCTGCTCGTCGCCGTCGACGGAACCATCACGACCGACACCGACCGACCCGACGACGACCGTCCGGACCCTGTCCTGGACCTCGCACGGCTCGCCGACATCGAGAAGGCGGCACTCGCGGCCGCAGCCTCGGCCGGCGGCGCGGACGGGGTGATCGACTCGATCTCCGGCTCGGACTCGCCCGGCGTGGCCTACGAGGTCAGCATCCGCCTCGCGGACGGTCGCGACGCCGACGTCGAACTCGCGGCGGACTTCTCTGCGGTGACGACCGACCTCGACGACTGAGCCGTCCGCTCGCCGTTGTCGCGCCGTCCGCCCGTCGGGCGGCGCGACCTCACACCGGAACCGGCAGAGGCTCCTCCTCGGCCACCGCCGGCTCGCCGAGCTTGACGACCACGACGCCCGCGAGCACCAGAGCCGCACCGAGCAGCTGGAGGGGCTCGGGCAGCTGCCCCAGCAGCATCCAGCCGAACAGCAGCGCCGCGACGACCTCGGCGAGGGCGACGAAGGACGCCAGTCTCGAGCCGAGCATCCGTGTCGAGGCGATGCCGAGCACGTAGGCGAGGGCGGTCGCCAGCAGGCCGATCGCGAGCACGGGGACGAACCACGGGACGGTCCCGAAGCGGTAGGCGACCTCGCCGAAGGTGAAGGCCATCGGCAGGACGCCGGTGAGCCCGGCGACGGTCAGCCCGATCGCGCCGAGCAGCAGGCCGGACCCCGCCAGCACGATCGGCGGCATGCCGGTGTCCTCGCGAGCGGAGAGCACGAAGTAGGTAGCGGCGCCGACCATGGCGCCGAGCGACCAGAGGATGCCGGCCGCATCGACCCGCGCACCGGTGAGGATGTCGAGCATGAGCACCAGGCCCGCGAACGCGATCACCGCGCCGAGGATGCTGCGGCGTGTGGGCTTCTCGCCGCGGCGGAGCCAGAGCCAGAGCACCACCGCGATGGGAGCGGTGTACTCGACGAGCAGCGCGATGCCGACATCCATCACGGCGACCGCCTGGAAGTAGAACAGCTGCGTGGCGGTGACGGCGAGCAGCCCGTAGCCGATCACCATGCCGGCGTTGCGGCGAAGCACCGACCAGCGTCCGCGCAGCGCGAGGATCGTCGGCACCAGCAGCACCAGCGCCGCCACCCACACTCGCGCGGTCACGGCCGCGCCCGGGGTCCATCCCGCATCGATCAGACCGCGCGCCCACGCTCCGGACATGCCGAACGAGAACGCCGCGCCCAGCGCGACGAGAAGACCCGCACCAACGCGGGTGTCATGTGCAACATGCCCCATGGGAGATGACACTATTCCGGAGCGATGTAAGGTGTCAACATGATCTTCACCAGTGACACCGAGGAGGCGCTCCGCGCCGCCGTCGCGCTGGTGAACTCCGCGGAGGATCCCGACGCGCTCGCGACCCTGGACGACTACGAGAGCTTCCTCGCCGAGTATCCGTACACCGGCCGCCTCGACCGCGATGCCGCGGAGCTCCAGACCCTGCGCGAGCTGCGCCCGCGCCTGCGCGGAATGCTGCTCGCCCCTCGCGATGAGATGGTCGCGCACGTCAACACCGCCCTGGCGGACGTCACCCTCACCCCGCGCCTGACCCGCCACGACGCGGCCGACTGGCATCTGCACGCGGTCGCCGACGACCACCCGCTGGCCGAGCGGATCCTCGTCGAGACCGCGATGGCGCTGATCGACGTCATCCGCGCCGACGAGGGCAGCCGGCTGGACGTCTGCGCGGACGCCGACTGTCAGGCGATCGCGCTGGACCTCAGCCGCAACCGCTCCAAGCGGTACTGCTCCACCACCTGCGCGAACCGCAACGCCGTCGCCGCGTACCGCGCCCGCCGCGCCTCGCGCTGACGACCGCGCAAGCACCCACCGTCCTTCCGCGCGTTCCTGGCGGCCGGGTCGCATTTCGTCCCGTTCTCAGCATCCATCGCCCACCCGGGTCGCATTTCATCCCGGAACCCGGCCACCGAAGCGGGACGAATCGCGACCCGGACAGATGTTGGGCACCGAGAAGCGGACAGATTGCGACCTGGACGACCGCCGGACACGCGCGCCCACCCACCATCGGCGGGAAAGCGCTTCATCCAATCCCTCGCACACTCTTCACAAACGATTATCGATTAGTGTAATGTCCCTGGAAGCACCCTCCCCATGCATCCCGAAAGGATCAACGATGATCAAGGCTCGACTCCTCGCAGCAGTCGGCATGACCGCGGCCGCCGCCCTGGCACTGGCCGGCTGCAGCAGCGCAGCGGACGCCGGCGACGGCGGAACCTCGAACGAGAAGGTCACCCTGCGCGTGCTCGTCAACGTCACCCCGAACCTCACCGAGAAGTTCTGGAACGACCTCGTCGCCCCGTTCGAGGCGAAGAACAAGAACATCGACGTCGTCATCCAGAACCCCGGCGCCGAAGGCGTCTCGGCTGCGATCCCGCGCCTGCTCGCCTCCGGCGACGCGCCCGACATCGTGCAGTCCCTCGCCCCGAACGGCAAGCTCGCACCCGAGCTCGTCGACCTGTCCAAGTACGAATGGGCCAAGAAGGGCCCGCTCGCCGAGCAGTACTCCATGGACGGCAAGTACCTGATGGCCGGCATCGGCGTGCAGCTGCAGAGCCTGTTCTTCTACAACAAGACCGCCTTCAAGGAGGCGGGCATCACCGAGGTGCCCACCACCGTCGACGAGCTCACCGAGGACCTCGGCAAGCTCAAGGACGCCGGGTGGACCCCGATCCAGGAGGGCGGCGACTGGATGTCCAGCGCCACGCTGCAGGCCCTCGCGCTGCCGACGATCGTGTCCGAGAACCCGAAGTGGTTCCAGGACGTGTCCTCCGGCAAGGTGAGCTTCGGCAAGACCTACGGACCCGCCATCGAGACCTTCGCCGACTGGGTCGCGAAGGGCTACGTCCCCAAGGACGCCCTGGGCATCAAGTACCCCGACGCCGAGCAGGCGTTCCTCTCCGGCAAGACCGCGATCTACTCCATGGGCAGCTGGTTCATGGGATCGCAGGCGAAAGCCACCGACTCGGCCGACATCGGAGTGTTCCGCGCCCCGGCGACCAAGGCCGGCGACAAGCCCGCGATGGGCGCCAACATCGCCAGCCCGTACTCGATCCTCAAGGCGAGCAAGAACCAGGACGCCTCGGCCAAGCTGATCGAGTTCCTCACCACCGACAAGAAGGCGGTCGCGGACCAGCTCGAGGTCGACGGGAACTTCCGCGACGGCTACGAGTACGACATGACGCCCCTCGGCGAGGAGCTGCTCAAGATTGTCGCCGACACCCCGGCATCCGACTACACGCCTACCGGCGGCGGCTACGGCGAGCGCACCATGCCCGACGGGTTCTCGGGTGAGCTGAACACCCAGACCCAGGCGCTGATGGGCGGAACGCCGGCCGCCGACGTCATCAAGTCCATGGACGCCTGGTTCACCGCGAACGCAGGCTGATCGCCGCGGGGGGGGGGGGGGGGGGAGGGGGAAAACCCCCCCCCCCCCCCCCCCACCCCC
>NZ_JBQEPE010000006.1:194806-195040 GCF_052056515.1 Microbacterium sp. 22195 | reverse complement strand
GCACCAGACCACCGATCGTGTCAACGACACCACCGACCAGCCCACCCAGGTCAGGAACACCCGGCAGACCCGGAATCACGCCACCGAGGTCAGGCAGACCCGGAAGACCCGGGAGTCCCGGAACCGTGGGGTCACCACCGGGAAGACCCGGCAGCTCACCCAGACCAGGAACCAGGCCGCCGATCGTGTCAACGACACCACCGACCAGCCCACCCAGGTCAGGAACACCCGGCA
>NZ_JBQEPE010000006.1:160162-194706 GCF_052056515.1 Microbacterium sp. 22195 | reverse complement strand
GACCCGGAATCACGCCACCGAGGTCAGGCAGACCCGGAACCGTAGGGTCGCCGCCGGGAAGACCCGGCAGCTCCGGAAGACCCGGGATCAGACCGCCAATGGTGTCAACGACACCACCGACAACCCCGCCCAGGTCAGGAACACTCGGGAGACCCGGAACGGTGGGGTCGCCACCGGGAAGACCCGGCAGCTCACCCAGACCAGGAATCAGACCACCGATGGTGTCAACGACACCACCGAGGTCAGGAAGACCCGGCAGACCCGGAATGAGTCCACCAAGGTCAGGCAGCCCGGGAAGACCCGGGATCGTGGGGTCCCCACCGGGCAGGCCCGGCAGTTCGCCCAGACCAGGGACCAGGCCACCGATGGTGTCGATGACACCACCGACCAGCCCGCCCAGGTCAGGAAGACCCGGAAGACCCGGAATCACGCCACCAAGGTCAGGAAGACCCGGAAGACCCGGGAGACCCGGAACTGTGGGGTCACCACCGGGAAGACCCGGCAGCTCACCCAGACCAGGAACCAGACCACCGATCGTGTCAACGACACCACCGACCAGCCCACCCAGGTCAGGCAGACCCGGGAGCCCGGGAAGACCCGGAACCGTAGGGTCACCACCGGGAAGACCCGGCAGCTCACCCAGACCAGGAATCAGACCACCGATGGTGTCAACGACACCACCGAGGTCAGGCAGCCCCGGGCGACCCGGAACCGTGGGGTCGCCGCCAGGAAGACCCGGCAGCTCACCCAGACCAGGAATCAGACCACCGACGGTGTCAACGACACCACCGACCAGCCCGCCCAGGTCAGGAAGACCCGGCAGACCCGGAATCACGCCACCGAGGTCAGGCAGACCCGGAAGGCCCGGGAGCCCCGGAACCGTGGGATCACCGCCGGGAAGACCCGGCAGCTCACCCAGACCCGGAATCAGACCGCCGACGGTGTCAACGACACCACCGACGACCCCACCCAGGTCAGGCAGCCCCGGCAGCCCGGGAAGACCCGGAACCGTGGGGTCCCCACCGGGAAGACCCGGCAGCTCCGGAAGACCCGGAATCAAACCACCGACAGTGTCAACGACACCACCAACGATCCCACCCAGGTCAGGCAGCCCGGGAAGACCCGGAACCGTAGGGTCACCACCGGGAAGACCCGGCAGCCCACCCGCGATGTCGCCGATGGAGCCAGCGACATCACCGATCGTTCCGCCGAGGTCGCCGACGGTGTCGACGACACCGTCGATCGCATCGCACGGGCAGTCGGTGATGTCACCGACCAGGTCGCCGAGGTCGAGGACGGGACCGTGAGGTTCCCCCGGCAGAACTGGCAGAGCCGGAATCCCGGGGAGGTTCCCGATCACGCCACCGACACCGGGAAGGGTGCCGACGACCTCTCCGACGCCCGGGAGGGCGCCGATGACGGGCAGCGACGGAACCTCTGGCTCCCCCGGAACCGAAGGCTCCGTGGGCACCTCGGGCAGACCGCCGCCGATGACGGTGCCGATCGAGTCGACCGCGTCACCCAGCGAGCCTCCGAGCTCCGGCACGCCGGGCGCAGTGGACAGGCCGGGAACAGCGCCGATCACGCCGTCGATGAGGTCTCCGGCACCCGGAACAGCCGGGTCTCCGGGCTCACCGGCGCCGATCACGTCGCCGATCACACCGCCCACCAGCTCGCCGCCGGGCAGTGAGGGCAGACCGTGCACGTTGCCGAGAGCATCGCCCGCTGCAGCGCCGAGGTCGGGAAGCGGAATCGACGGAACACCGGGAAGACCCGGGTTCAGCGAACCGGACATCCCGGGCTCGACCACGACAGTGGCGTCACCCGACACCGCGCCCACCGGAGCGACCGCGTCGCCGGAGACCGTGACCGGAGTCGTGATCTCGACGACAGGCTGCCAGGCGGTTCCGACTCCGACGCCCTCGTTGCCGAGAGCCCCGTCGCCGAGGTCGCCGTTCGAGCCGTGCACGGTGACGAGCGAGTCGTGCGACCCGGTGTCACCCGCGATCGTGACCGCATCGCCCGAAGCGGTGATCGGAGCGACCACGCCGCCCACGACCTGCCACCCGGAGGCGACGCCGATGCCCGAGTCGTCCGCGTGGCCGGAGACGATCGAACCGCCCTCGGTCAGCACGGCCACATCCGAGCCTTCGGCCACCACGTCGCCGAGGCCCGACGCCGCGTTGCCCGAACCGGTCACCGGCACGACGACATCGCCCACGACCTGCCACCCGGTGCCGAAGCCGACCCCGGTGTCGGTCGCCTGACCGGCGGAGCCGATCACAGCGGTGTCGTCGACGATGCCGACGCCCGAATCGACAGCATCCGCATCACCGAAGGCGGAACCGGCGTTGCCCGAGGCCGTCAGCGGCACGGTCACGTCGCCGGCGACCTGCCAGCCCGAGTCCTTGCCGATGCCGTCGTTCGAGATCACGCCGGAGCCGTCGATGACGCCTGCACGGTCGACCACGGCGACATCCGAGCCCGCGGTCCTGGCGTCACCCACACCAGAGATCGCGTTCCCGGATGCCGTACCCGGCGTCGTCCAATCGGTCACGACCTGCCAACCGGAGTTGAGACCGATGCCGGTGTTGGAGACGTCGCCGTCACCGTCGATCACGCCCGCGTCGTCGACCACCGCGACACCCGAGTCGGTGGTGAGCGAGTCACCACTGCCCGAGAGCGCGTTGCCCGAGAACGACACCGGAGCCGTCACGTCGCCGAGCACCTGCCAGCCTGCGCCGACACCGTACCCTGCGTTCGAGACGTCACCGTCGCCGTTCACGACGCCGGAGTTGTCGACGATGCCGACCGTGGAGCCGGTGGTCCCGGCATCCCCGAGCACGGAACCGGAGTTGCCGGATGCCGTGGCCGGAGCGGTCACATCGCCGAGCACCTGCCAGCCGACGAGCCAGCCGATGCCCGTGTTGGACGCCTCGCCCGCGCCGTCCACCGCGTCGCCGCGGTCGACGATGCCGACACCCGAGTCCGTGGTGACTGCGTCACCCGCACCCGAGACGGCGTTTCCGGATGCCGTCAGCGGCGTGGTCCAGTCGGTGACGATCTGCCAGCCGGTGTCCTTTCCGACACCGACGTTCGAGACCTCACCGGAACCGTCCGCGACGCTCGCGTCATCGACGATGCCGACACCGGAACCGGTCGTGACGGCCTCGTTCCCCGCCGAGACGGCGTTGCCCGCGAGCGTCACCGGAGCGGTGACGTCGGCCGGGATCTGCCAACCCGAGTTGAGTCCGAAGCCGGCGTTGCCGATCTCGCTGCTACCGTCGGCCACGCCGCCGTTGTCGACGATCGCGACCCCGGAACCGGTCGACGTGGCGTTGTCCAGCAGCGCCCCTGCGTTGCCCGACGCCGTCACCGGCATCGTCACATCCGCGGGGATCTGCCAGCCGGCCCCGACACCGTAACCGGCGTTGGAGGCCGTGCCGCCGTCGGCGACACCGGCGTTGTCGAGCACCGAGACATCCGAGCCCGTCGTGACCGCGTCACAGGAACCGGACACCGCGTTGCCGGAGAACGTCAGCGGAGCGGTGACATCCGCGGGGATCTGCCAGCCAGCGCCGACACCGTAACCCGCATTCGTCACCTCGCCGTCGCCGTTCGCCACACCGGAGCGGTCCACGATCGCGACATCCGATCCAGACGTTCCCGCGTCGCCGAGCACCGATCCGGCGTTGCCGGACACGGTCACCGGAGCGATCACGTCGGCGGGGATCTGCCAGCCGGATCCGACGCCGTAGCCGGCGTTGCCGACCTCGCCGCCGCTGTTCGCGACGCCGGCCGAGTCGGCCACCGTCACTCCCGAATCCCGGCTCGCCACATCACCCGTCGCCGAGAAGGCGTTGCCGGATGCCGTCAGCGGAGCGGACACGTCGGCGGGGATCTGCCATCCGACGAGCCAGCCGATGCCTGTGTTCGACACCTCGCCGCCGCCGTTCGCGACACCCGCACGGTCGGAGATCGCGACATCCGAGCCCGAGGTGACTGCCTCACCCGTGCCGGAGATCGCGTTGCCCGAGAACGTCACCGGAGCGACGACATCCGCGGGGATCTGCCATCCCGTGTCCTTGCCGATTCCCGAGTTCTCGATCCGACCGCCGGAGTTCGCGACTCCGGAACGATCCTCGATCGCTACCTGGGATCCGTTCGATGCAGCGTCGTCGAACAACGAGCCGGCGTTGCCGGCCGCCGTGAGCGGCGTCGTCACATCAGCGGGCACCTGCCATCCGGTGTTGAGCCCGATCCCCGAGTTCGAGATCGTGCCCGCACCGCCGGCGGTGCGGTCAGCGTCGCGCACATCGACGCGAGAGTCGTTCGAGGACGCATCCCCGAAGACGCTCGCGGCGTTGCCCGCCGCGGTCAGCGGCGCGGTCACGTCGCCGGCAGCCTGCCAGCCCGTCCCCACACCGATGCCCTCATTCTCGAGAGCGCTGCCGCCGCCATCGCCGCCTGCACCTGTGGTCGTCACTGCCGAGCCGTGCGATTCCGCATCGCCGAACACGCTCACCGCGTTCCCCGCCACCGTCACCGGCGCGGAGACGTCGACGAGGCCCTGGGCGCCCGTGAGCACTCCCAGCGGATCGTTCGAGCTCGGGGCGTCCTTCGGCTGCGCCGGGGCCTGCGTGACCGACGAAGCCGTCGATTTCGCGTTCCCGGTCACGCTCACCGCGTTGCCCGACACCGTGACCGGCGTCGAGACAGCGGCTACCGCCTTCTCGCCCTTCAAGACGCCTGTTACGGCCTTGAGGTCGACGGAGACGATCGGAGCAGGCTTCGGCTTCTCGGCGGGCGGGTCCTGAGTGGACGTGCCCGTCGCGGAGACGGCCTGACCCTCGAGCGTGAGAGGCAGCTGGACATTGACGACCGCCGGGGCTTCATCCCCGGCAGGTGTTTCAGCGGCGGCAGCGACACCAGTACCTGCGACCCAGAGGCCGCCTGCGAAGCCTGCGAGAAGCAGACCGCGCGAAACGTACTTGTTCATGCCTAACCCTTTCTGAGTACGAAGAAGAGTGGATTCACATCTGATGAATCACGCACGTCGCGCACGAAGCGCGACGCCTCCCTCGCTCAGTCGGGGGTGGAGTCGGTGTCGAACACCGGCGACGAAGGCAGTTCGTCGTGCACGGTGCTCAGCGCCAGAGAGGCCGTGGCCTCGTGAAGGGATGCGGCAGCCGCTGCATCCGAGATCATGGATGCCCCGGACGCGCCGGAGCCGCCCGCGGACGTGCCGGAACCCCCGGACGGGGCGGGCGCCGCAGGCGCGACAGGGGGCAGCTCGCCGCCCGTCGGCGAATCAGCAGGGCTGTCGTCCGCGACGACGGCGGCGGGCGCAGCATCGGCATCCGCCGTCGGCAGAGCGACCAGCGCGGACGCGGACGCGGCGAAGGCCGCGGGCGCAGCGGATGCCGCGCCGGGGGCGGGGACCGTCTCGGAGACGGCGTCCTCCACCGGAACGCCCGGCGGTGCGGGAATCAGCGCCTCAGGGGTGCCGTGCACAGCATCGACGACGTCGTCGACGCCGCCGATGACCGGCGTGAGCAGGTCGCCCGTCGGCGCATCGCCGAGCAGTCCGGTGACCAGGTCGCCGGCGAGCGGCACCTGTCCGACGGTGTCGTTCACCACGGTGTCGAGCAGCCGCGTGACGGGTGCCGTGATGTCGCCGACCTCGACCGCGTCGAGAACCACGGGGACGGAGTCGACCACGTCCGCGACGGTCTTCGGGGCGTTCTCGACCACCGCGACAGTGTTCCGCACGGTCTGCGCGACGGCTTCGGGCACATGCGCGACGACGTTCGCGACGGATGGCGGGGATGCGGTGGCCTTCGGCACGGTCTTGACGACCTCGACCACGGGCGCCGCGACCTGCACGACGGGAGCGACGGCTTTCTGGACCGGAGCGACCACCGGCTTCACGGGGGCGGTGACCGCCTGAACGGCCTCCGTCGCGGTGCTCTCGACCTGGCTGACCAGGGAGCCCAGCAGTCCGGCATCCGAGTCGCCGGTGGCGGCGGATGCGCCCTGCGCACCGGTGAAGAGGCTGACCGCGAACCACGCGGCACCGACCGCGAGACCGATGAGGCCGATGCGCATGCCGGGGTGGGCGGCGCTGCTGCGCATTGCGGAGTCGCCTGTCTGCATCGGAATCACCCCCCGGTCTTCACTCGGAGGTTACACCCGTAGACGCGAACATGTGAAGAGCCAATATTCTGGCTGTGCGCCGCCCCCGAATGCAGAACGTCCCGCCCTCCGAGGAGGACGGGACGTTCAATGCGCGCGGCGATTACTTCGCAGCGACCACCTGAAGGGTGATCACGGCGGTGACGTCGTCGTGCAGACGGACGGTCGCCTCGTGCTCGCCGACCGACTTGATCGGGGCGGCGAAGTGCACCTTGCGCTTGTCGATCGAGCCGAGGTCGGCAGCGGCGACAGCGTCGGCCACGTCGGCCGTCTTCACCGAGCCGAACAGGCGACCCTCGGCGCCGGCCTTGACGGCCAGACGCACCTTGGTGCCCTCGAGCTTGTTCTTCAGGGCCGTCGCCTCGTCGAGGTCGTGGATCTGGCGCGCCTTGCGAGCAGCCTGGATCGACTCGACCTGCTTGGCGCCACCGCGGGTCCACGCGACAGCGAAGCCCTGCGGGATGAGGTAGTTGCGGGCGTACCCGTTCTTGACCTCGATGACGTCACCGGCGCTTCCGAGCCCGGCGACCTCGTTCGTGAGAATCAGCTTTGCCATTTTCGTACCCCTTAACGGCCAGCGCCGGCGTAGGGCAGCAGGGCCATCTCGCGAGCGTTCTTGATCGCCTTGGCGATCAGACGCTGCTCCTGGACCGAGACACCGGTGATGCGACGGGCGCGGATCTTCCCACGCTCCGAGATGAACTTGCGAAGCGTTGCGACGTCCTTGTAGTCAATGACGCCCACGCGGATCGACTTCGCGGGAGCGGTGGGCTTGCCACCCTTCCGCGGCTTGCGGCGGTCGCCGCTCGACTTTCCAGCCATGAGTTTTCCTTAAAGATGAGATCGGATGCCTGAGCCCTGAACGGGCTCGGGGATCCAGAAGTTAGAACGGGGTGTCGTCGCCGAAGCTGCCCGGGGTGCTCCACGCGTCAGCGCTCGACGAACCGGGGGTCGACCACGGCTCCTCCGAGACCTGCTGCTGCGGGCGGCCACCGCCCTGGAGGCTTCCGCCCCCACCACCGTTGGATGCGGCCCGCGTGACCTGTGCCGTCGCGTATCGCAGCGACGGACCGATCTCGTCAACCTCCAGCTCGATCGCCGTGCGGTTGTTGCCGTCGCGGTCCTGGTAGGAGCGCTGACGCAGACGGCCCTGCGCGATCACGCGCATGCCCTTGGTCAGCGAACCTGCCACGTGCTCGGCGAACTCACGCCACACCGATGCGCGGAGGAACAGCGCTTCGCCGTCCTTCCACTCGTTGGCCTGACGGTCGAACGTGCGCGGGGTCGATGCGATGGTGAAGTTCGCCACGGGCAGGCCGTTCTGCGTGTAACGCAGCTCGGGGTCCGCCGTGAGGTTGCCCACCACGGTGATGACGGTTTCGCCGGCCATGATGCTTACGCCTTCGCGGCCGTCTTGGGCTTGCGAGCGGCCTTGTCGGCAGCGCGCTTCGCCTCGGCGGCGACCATGGCCTGTGCCTCTTCGGCGCGCAGGACCTTGGTGCGGAAGACGAGCTCGCTCAGCTTCAGCTGACGGTCGAGCTCCTGGGTGGCCTCGCTCGTCGCGGTGAAGTTGACGACGGCGTAGATGCCCTCGTTCTTCTTGTTGATCTCATAGGCGAAACGGCGCTTGCCCCACACGTCGACCTTGTCAATCGAGCCACCATCGTTGGTGATGACCTTCAGGAACTTGTCGAGGTTGGGGGCAACCTGGCGCTCGTCCAGCTCGGGGGTCAGAATGACCATGAGCTCGTACTGGTGCGTCACTTACCCACCTCCTTCGGACTAGAACGGCTCCCGGGACTTTCCCGGAAGCAGGAGGGTGTGTTGCGTGTCATCCGCTCCTTCGGCATGGCGCCGCCGGGCAGACAACCACAACAGTCTACCGGAGTCCACGCCTCCACGCGACCATGGTGAGTTCACCCCATAAGGGTCGCCCTCCGCCTTTTGGCAGACTGTTCCGGCACCGCCATCTCGGCGTGCACGAACGGAGGGAGACGCCATGCGCGTCAGCAAGTGGGGGATCGGGGCGACGCTGATCGCCATGACGATGCTCGTCGGATGCTCGGCACCGGCCGGCGGCGACGACGAGAAGAAGCCGGAGAGCCAGAGCCAGGCGAGCGAGAAGCCCGCCGACAGCACCGCCCAGGACTGCCCGGAGCTCACCGAGGGCGCGACCATCGAGGGCAGCGTGCTCGGCACCTGCATCGCGGACCACCTGAAGACCATCGCCGGGTACGCCGCGACCACCAGCACCCTGGGCATGGAGACGAAGGCCCGGTACAACCCCGCCGACAAGGCCATGGAGACGACGTCGCCGATGGGCTCGATGATCCTGGTCGACGGCGCCGCATACGTGAAGGGCGCGACCGGCGACTGGCAGAAGGCAGACACCGGCTCCGGCGACCCGATCATCGCGGGGCTCAGCGCAGCGGCCCAGAACGTCTCCGCGCTCGACCCGGCCGCCGTGGCCGCAGCGCTGAACGGCACGTTCACGGTCACCGGCAAGGGCACGCGCCTCGGCCAGGAGGTGTTCATCCTCACCGGCAAGGTGCAGACGAACGGCGCGAGCGCCGACACCACCTACGAGGTGACCGCCGACTACGCCTCGCTCGCCACGAAGAGCACCGCCGAGGCGAACGGCATGAAGGCCGACTCGTCGATGGAGGTCACCGAGTGGGATGTGAAGCAGGACATCGTCGCCCCGATGTGATCCGCTGATCTCGGACGGAGTCGTGCAGGGATCGGGCATCCAGCCCGGTCCCTGCATTGCTTTCCGTCACCGGATCAGCGGCGCACGGGTTGCGCCACCGGCTCGCGCACCGGCGAGGGCGCCAGCGAGAAGTCCTCGGCCATGGCATCCGTGAGGATCGCTCCGCGGCGCCGCTTCACGCTCGCCAGGAGCGCGATCACCGGCGTGACGACGACCCCGGCCATCCGGCCCGCGATCGAGCGGTCCTCGGACCCGAGCACGTTGCGGCGATGCCATGCCTCGTGCAGCGCTCCGCCGCGCGCACGCGGGACCGTCCGGGCGGGGAGCATGCCTCTCCGGCGCTGCGCGACCAGGCGCTGGGTCTGCTCCCACCAGCGCGAGTCGCGCGGATCGTGGAAGTAGTTGGTCGTCGCCCAGCGCGGGTTCGGATGCCGGAATCTGCGGGCGACCACGTCATCCGCACCGCCCAGCAGGCCGCTGTCCCCGAAGACCCCGTTGAGCAGTTCCGGGCGCACGCCGAACTCGTCGAGCGCGATCACCGGCACGCCTGCAACCATCGCCTCGATCGCCGCCGTCGAGCTGACGGTGACGAGTCCCTCGGCCGTGGCGAGCGCCTCCGCCATAGGGGCGAACGAGAACACCAGGTTGTCGGGCGCGTTCTCGAGCAGCTCGGTGTAGCCGTCTCGCTCCTGATGCGCCTCGACCTCGCCGGGCCGCGAACGCAGCTTCACCACGACGCGGCGTGCGGGGTCGGCGACGGCCGCGAGTCGCAGGATCTCCGCGATCCTGCGGCGGTCATCGCGGGCCGCCGGCACCAGGGCCTGCGCAGCGAAGACCAGGTCGGTGCCGCCGGTGCGCTCGGAGGTGCGGTGCGCGAACGGCAGCGTGGCCAGGGCGACGGGCACCGTCACTCCGATCGCGCGGCCCAGGCGGGCGTATGCGGCGACCTCCCGGCGGGAGTGCACCACCATCAGATCGCAGTGCCGGCGGTACTCCAGCGCTCCGCGCAGAGCGGGGATCGACATGCCGGGCAGCCCGCTGACCACGACCGGGCGACGGCTGAGACGGTCGATCTGCCGGCTCATCAGTCGCACGAACGGCGCCCTGCCCGCCAGCACCACGACATCCGGCACGTCGCTGGCCAGCCAGTCGACGACGTCGGCGAAGGCGATGCGCGTCACGCTGCGCGGATCGTCGGCGAACCGGGTGCCGGCGAGCGCGGCATCCTTCTGCGCATCGCTGACGACCAGCGGCGTCTGCACCAGCAGCAGGTGCTGGCTGATGTCGTCGACGCGGTCCACGAGGTGCGCGGCCCACTTGACGAACGAGTCGGCGTCGCCGATCGCGACGACGCGCAGCCGGGGCGGGCGGCTGCCGGGATAGGTCATGCGCCCACGCGGCGGAGCTTGGCCATCGGTGCCAGCTCGCCCGGGTAGACCCGCTTGACGCCGTCGCCGAGGGCCTCCTCGATCACGCGGATGTCGCGCACCAGGCGCTCCAGCCCGCCCGGCTCCAGGGAGGCGGCGTGGTCGGAGCCCCACATGGCGCGGTCGAGCGTGATGTGACGCTCCACCGCGACGGCGCCGAGGGCGACCGCGGCGAGGGAGATCTGCAGGCCGCGCTCGTGGCCGGAGTAGCCGACCGGGATGCCCGCGTAGCGGTCGCGCAGCGTGGAGATCATCTTGAGGTTCGCCTCGCCGGGCTCCATCGGATAGGTGGAGGTGGCGTGCATGAGGATCGTGCGGTCGGTGCCGAGGGTCTCGAGCGCCGTGTCGATCTGCTCGATCGTGGACATGCCGGTGGAGAGGATCACGGGCTTGCCGGTGTCGCGCAGAGCCTGCAGCAGTTCGGTGTCGGTCAGGCTCGCGGACGCGACCTTGTGGGCCACGACATTGAGGTCCTCGAGGAACTCGACGCTCGGCACGTCCCACGGGGAGGCGAACCAGTGCAGGCCCGCCATCGTGGCGTAGTCGCCGATCTCGACGTACTCGTCACGACCGAACTCCACGCGGCGGCGGTAGTCGAGGTAGCTCATGGTGCCCCAGGGCGTCTCGCGCTGCACGTCGCGCATGTGCTCGGGCGTGGCGATCTCGGGCGTGCGCTTCTGGAACTTCACGGCATCCGCGCCGGCGGCGCGCGCCACGTCGATGAGCTGCTTGGCGATCTCGACGTCGCCGTTGTGGTTCAGGCCGATCTCGGCGATGACGTAGGTGGGACGGCCCCCACCGACCACCCGGTCTGCGATGCTGACGGTCATGAGGACGCTCCGTTCGATTGGTTCTCCGGTCCGTCTTCCTGGTCTACGGGCGCCAGATGAACCCCCGTCGTCGCTCGGGTGACCGTTCGCGGAAGCCCGGGCGACGAAAGCGGCAGGCTCGGCGGGTGCATCGCGGTGCCGTGCGTGTTCCAGATCGGGGGCCGACACGCCACTTCTCGGACGGATTCGCGGGAAACGTCCGTGATCTGGCGTGTCGGCCCCCGGAGTGGCACGGCCGGCGCTGAAGTCAGCGGGAGGTCAGCGCGTTGGTCAGCGCGGCAGCATCCGCTCGATAACCTCGCGGACGGCGCCCTCGCCGCCGCGGCGCGAGAGCACGACGCGGGCAGCGGCCTTCACCCGCGGATGCGCGTTCGCGACGGCGATCGGCCAGCCGACGATGCTCAGGGCGCCGAGGTCGTTCACGTCGTTGCCGACGTAGGCGATGTCGGCCAGGCGGATGCCGTGCTCGGCCGCCCAGGCGGCGAGCGCGGACGCCTTGTCGTCGATGCCGTGCAGCACGGGCACCTGCAGCTTCTCGGCGCGGCGGGCGACGACGGGGTTCTGCTCGGTGGAGAGGATCAGCATCGGGATGCCCGCGCGGCGCAGCCGCGACACTCCCATGCCGTCCTCCCGGCTCACCCGCACCGATTCGCGCCCCTCGCTGTCGACCGTGGCGGTGTCGTCCGTGTGCACGCCGTCGAAGTCCGTGACCAGGACGGATGCGGTGATCGGCACATCTCCGCAGATCCGCGATTCTTCGCAGGGCTCGGGCCCGACGTCTGCGGGACTGTGCGGATCTGCAGGACTGTGCGCGACGGCGCAGCCGGGCACAGCGGATGCTGCGGCGAGCGCCTCCGCGAGGGCGAGCTGCTGCTCGTCGTCGATCTCGACGGCCGAGCTCTCCGGCACCTCGACGATGCCGACCTGCCCGAAGAAGCGGTGCTGGAAGCGGCGGAATCCGACGGCGTCGAAGGCGTAGAACGCCCCGGTCTCGAGGTAATGCGGTTCGCGGTCCTGCCGGCGTGGCCGGTGGGCGGCGTCGTGATTGATCGCGGCGGCCCTCCCCTCGGCGTTGCGCCGCCAGAGGAATCCGTAGGTCTCGTATGCCGAGAAGACGCTGTCGAACCGGCCCGAGACGATCTGGTCCACGGCCTCGGCGATCCCCTCGCTGGGGATGAACGGCGACGTCGCCTGCACGAACACGACCGTGCCGACCCGCGCGCCCTCGGCCTCCAGCACGTCGAGCGCATGCAGCAGCGCGCTCTCCGAGGAGGCGGTGTCACCTGAGAGCTCCGCCGGACGCGCGACCACACGCGCCCCGGCGCCTTCGGCGACGGCCGCGATCGCGTCATCGTCGGTCGAGACGACGACGAGGTCCACGCCGGATGCCGCGGATGCCGCGCGCACCGCCCGCTCGACGAGCGGGACGCCGCCGACCCGCCGCAGGTTCTTGCCGGGCACGCCCTTCGAACCGCCGCGGGCGGGGATGATCGCGACCGTGAGCGCCGTGGGATCCGTCATGACCGCTCCTTCTCGCGCATCGTCACTTCGCGCCGGGAACGCCGAGCCTGCCGCACGCCCGGTGTGCGATGGACACCGTTCATCGACCACTCGCCGCCTTCCACACCCTGGCGGCGCGGCGCTTCGCACCGGCTGCTGTGAGCCGCAGCTCCTCGAGCCGTCCGACGCCCCCGGCCGGCTCCATGAGACGCTGCATCCGGGTCGGCGCCGGCGCACCGGGCAGCTCGAGTGCCCGCAGCCGGGATGGCGGCACGTACCGCTCGCGCTCCGCCGCGGGCAGTTCGCCCAGGAACGACACCGCGTGGTCGCGCAGGTGCGCCATGATCTCGGGCTGCATCGCGTAACCGACCGCTTCGACCAGCCCGCGCAGGTCGGAGCTCGAGCGCTCCATGGCGTCGACGATCGTCGCGGGCATCCGATTGCTGTTCTGATACGGATGCAGTCGCGCGAGCACGGCGCCCGTCCCCACCGCGTGCACGCGCGTGCCGTGCAGGGCGCGCACCGTCGGCAGGGCTGTGGAGAACCCGGCGACCACGTCGGTCGCCCCCAGGCGGGCGGCGACGTACTCGGCGGGCTGGTCGCCCGCATACACGGCGAAGTCGATGCCCCGCTCCCCCGCCTGCGCGGCGAGTGAAGCCGTCAGACCGGGTGCGGCGGAGGGATGCGGCTTGAAGACGATCCGCTGCACACCGGCATCCGCCGCCCGGTCGATCATCGCCACCTGCATGACCTGCTCCTCGGCCGCCGACACCAGGCCGAGCGCCGCCAGGTACTGACCGAGCACGAGCCCTGTGGGTGCGGAGTCGTCGGCGAGCGCGTCGAGTGCGGCATCCCGCTCGGCCTCGCCCACCTCCTGCAGCACCGCGCCGAAAGCGGGAGGCGGGACGGGCACGCACACGGCGTCGGTCGAGGCGAACACGAGCGGCTCCACGCCGGGCACAACGTCGGGATGCACGACACGGCCGACGCGTTCGGTGATCCGCCGCGGCAGCCGGCTGCGGATCGGCGCATAGGTCATCAGCCCGTCGCCGATCACGCCCAGCCGCGCGTCATGGAACAGCGCCATCAGGGTGCGCGCCGGGGCGACCTGCGGCGACTGCACGAACAGCTCCAGCTCCGCACCGCCCAATCCCCACGCCCGCCGGAACAGCCGCTCCAGCATCGGCAGGTCCTGCTCGTCCGGCTTCCAGGCCGTCGGATGCTGCGGGTCGATCAGGGCGTTCAGAGGCTCCACGCGGTCGAACCGGGCGCGCAGCGCGGCGCAGCGCGGCGAGGTGGCGAGGTCGATGGCCGTCTCGGGCACGGATGCCGTGTTCATCGGCACGAGGATGCGCTGCTCCGCCTCCCCGAGCAGCCCGGCGTCGAGCGCGGCCGCCGCGGCCATCAGGCCGTAGCCGCTGTGCAGCGCGAACAGCTGGATCATGCGTGATCGGCCTCTCTCAGCACGCGCGCGAGGACCCGCCGGCGCGGCCCGCCGATGCGGGCGATCGCCGTCTCGGCCTGGTCCCGAGGAAGCCGGGCCAGGAGATCCCGGATGCCGGTGCGCAGCCGCCTGCGCAGGGCGGGCTGCATGCGGCGAGCGCGCACCAGGTGGTGGGAGCTCAGCGCCAGTACCGAGAAGACGGCCTTGGGCAGCATCCGCTCCGCCTCGCGGTCGGCCTCCACGAGATCGAGGACCTCGCCGAGTGCGCGGGTGAAGTGCAGCTGCCGATGGTCGAGGGTCTTCGACAGCGAGTCGGAGAGCCCGCGCCGGTACAGCAGGTGCGGTGCGTCGACCACGGCGAACGACTCCGCCTCCAGGTGCAGCCGCCAGATCCACGGCCGGTCCTCGGCGGTGAACAGGCCGTCGCCGAAGCAGGCCAGCCCGCGGTCGAGCACACGGCGGTGCAGCATCCCCGCCCACGCGTACGGGTAGTCGACCATGCTGCGGTCGTCGACGGGCAGGATCGCGGCCCGGGGGTCGGCGACCACTCCGCGATGCGTGAACGGCGCGCGCACGAGCGTGCGCTCGGAGCGCTTGACCGCGACGTGATCCGTGCGCACGAAGTCGCAGCCCAGTTCGTGCAGCGCAGTGGCGAGCACGGGCAGGCGACCCGGCTGCATCCAGTCGTCGCCGTCGAGAAAGGTGAACGCCTCGCCCTCGACGTGCGCGAGCCCCTGGTTTCGGGCGGTGGCGAGCCCCCGCGGCACCGGGTTGACGACGACCTCCGCGTGCGGGAACCGCGCGGCGTACTGCCGCATGATCTCGCCGGTGTGATCCGAGGACCCGTCGTCGATCGCGACGAGCTTCAGCTGCGCCGGATCGTCGAACTGCCGGGTGAGCGTCTCGAGCGCGGTGCCGATGTACTCGCCGGCGTCCTTGGCCGGCACGATCACGGTCACGGTCGGGGATGCCACCGGGTCATGGTGCAGGGCCGCGCTTACACGCTTCCGACGCGCGGGTGAACGTCGGGTGACGCGGTCAGCGCTCCGAGGACATCACCCGCTGCTCAGCGCTGCACCGCGGGCACGTCGGCCCAGATCGCCCGCTCCTCGGTCGACGGCGCGGCCGGGATCCGGCCCAGCCCGTCCGGTTCGGGGATCGCCGCCAGCAGCGCCTGCGTGTACGGATGCTGCGGATCGGCCCACAGCTGCGCCGTGGGACCGGACTCCAGCACCCGCCCGGAGTACATCACGAACGTGCGGTCGGCGATGCGCTGCACGACGGCGAGGTCGTGCGAGATGAACAGCATCCCGGCGCCCGCCTCCTGCACCAGGTCGCGCATGAGCGCAGCCACGCTGGTCTGAGTCGAGGCGTCCAGCGCGGAGATCGGCTCGTCGGCCACCAGCAGCTGGGGGCGGGCGGCGAGCGCCCGTGCGATCGCGATGCGCTGCTTCTGCCCGCCGGAGAACTGGTGCGGGTACTTCGAGACGGATGCTGCGGGCAGCCCGACCTTCTCGAGCCACTCCTCGACCTTCGACCCCTCCGCGCCGCGGGCGCGGGCTGTGGCGATGCCGTCGGCGATCTGATCGCCGATCCGGCGGCGCGGGTTCAGCGAGGTCGACGGGTCCTGGAACACCATCTGGATTCCGGTGAGGTGCTTAGGGCGACGGCGGACCCGCAACGGGGTGATCTCGCCGCCCAGGAAGAGGGCCTGCCCGCCGGCGAGCTTCTCGATGCCGACGGCCGCGCGGGCCAGGCTCGACTTGCCGCTGCCGGATTCGCCCACCAGCGCCACCGTCTCGCCCGCGTGCACCTGCAGCGACACCTCGTTCACCGCCACCACGGGCGGGTTGCCCGGGTAGCGCACGACGATGTCCTGCGCGTCGAGGACCACGCCCTCAGGCATCCTGATCGCCTCCTTCGATGCTCGATCCGGGCAGTGCCGCGAGCAGCTGCCGGGTGTACTCGTGCTGCGGATCGTGGAACAGGGTGGCGCGGTCGGCGTGCTCGACGGCGCGGCCGTCCTTCATGACCGTGACCACATCGGCGACGGCGCTCATCACGCCGAGATCGTGGGTCACCAGCAGCACAGCCAGCTGTCGCTCGTCGGCCAGCTCGCGCAGCAGCGAGAGGATCCCGGCCTGCACCGTCACGTCGAGTGCGGTGGTCGGCTCGTCCGCCAGCAGCACCTCGGGGTCGCAGGCCAGGGCGCACGCGATCGCGATGCGCTGCCGCTGGCCGCCGGAGAACTGATGCGGATACCGCTTCAGCGCCTCGTCGGGGTTGGGCACCTGCACGCGCTCGAGCAGCTCGACGGCGCGCTGCCGGGCCGCAGCTCCGCGCAGCCCGAGGTGCACCCGCATGTGGTCGGTGAGCTGACGGCCGACCGGGATCTGCGGGTGCAGGGACGATGACGGATCCTGGAAGACCATCGCGATGCGGCGGCCGCGGATGCGGTTGAGCGCGCGACGCCTCAGCCCGAGCAGCTCCGTCTCTCCCAGGCGGATCGAGCCGCCCGTGCGGGCGTGCCGTGGCAGCAGGCCGAGCACCGACATGGCGGTGAGCGTCTTGCCGGAGCCGGACTCGCCGGCCAGACCGTGGATGCGGCCGGCTTCGAGCTGCAGGGACAGGCCCTTCACCAGAGGACGGCCGATGCCGACGGTGAGGTCGCGGATGTCGAGGATGCTCATGCGGCCGCTCCGCTCGCGGCCAGCTCGCTCTGCTTGTCATGGGTGACCTCAGCAGTGGGGTCGAGCACGTCGCGCATCGCGTCTCCGAGGAAGTTGAAGGCCAGCACGACGGTGAGGATGGCCAGGCCCGGGAAGACGCCCAGCCACCAGGCGTCGAAGTTCTGCATGGCCGCGGAGATCATCGATCCCCACTCGGCCATCGGCGGCTGCGCACCGAGACCGAGGAACGACAGCCCGGACAGCAGCAGGATCGCCGCTCCGATGTCGAGCGTGGCGAGCACCAGCAGCGGGCCGGCGACGTTCGGGAGGATGTCCACGATGAGGGTCCGCGCCGGCGAGTGGCCGAGCAGGCGGCCCGCGATCACATAGTTCTGGTTGCGCAGCGAGAGCACGATGCTGCGGGTGACGCGGGAGTACTGCGGCCACGACACCACGACCGCGGCGATCACGGCGTTGAACAGGGACGGACCGAGCGAGGCCGCGACCACCATCGCGAGGATCACGGTCGGGAACGCCATGAACAGGTCGGTGATGCGCATCAGCGTCTCATCGATCCAGCCGCCGAAGTATCCGGCGAGCGCTCCGATGATCGTGCCGATCACCAGGGCGGCGACCACCAGGGTCAGCGCGAGCGGGATGGTGACGGTGGCGCCGGTCATCAGGCGGGAGAAGATGTCCCGTCCGTTGCCGTCGGTGCCGAGCAGCGTGTCGACCCCGGGCGCCTGCAGCCGCGGCAGCGACTGCGCGTTGGGCGGGTACGGCACCCACCACTGCGCGGTGAAGGCGATGACGATCCAGGCGACGGCGATGACCGTGCCGATGATGCCGAGCGGCGTGCGCCACGCGCGCGGCCAGCGCAGTTTCAGCCGCATCGGCATCCGCGGTTCGACGGTGCTCATGCGATCCTCACTCTCGGGTCGAGCACGCCGTAGAGCAGGTCGACGACGAAGTTGATCACCAGATAGATGACGCCGACCACCAGGCCCACGCCCATGATTCCGGGGAGGTCGAGGTTGGCCGCCGAGTTGTAGGCGTAGGTGCCCAGGCCCGGCCAGGCGAACACCGACTCGACCAGGACGGTGCCCGACAGCAGCGATCCGAAGGCCACACCCACCACGGTCAGCACCGGCAGGGCCGCACCGCGCAGCACGTAGTCGACGATCACACGGAGGGCAGGCAGGCCCTTGGCCCGTGCCGCGCGCACGTAGTCGCTGGCGAGCACCTCCAGCACCGAGGTGCGGATGAATCGGGTGAGCAGTCCGATGGTCACCAGCGACAGCACCATCACCGGCAGCGCCAGGTGCGCCATGGCATCCGCCCATCCGACGCCGTCTCCGTCGAGCAGGTAGTCGATCGTGTAGAGCCCGGTCACCCGCGGCGGCGGGATGATCGACGGTGAGACACGGCCGGAACCGGGCGCGATGCGCAGGTTCAGGAAGAACACGTAGAAGCTGACGAGCGCCAGCCAGAAGGTCGGGACGCTCAGTCCGATCAGCGTGACGATCCGCACGATCTGGTCGGTGACCAGGCCACGGCGGTACGCGGCGAGAGTGCCGAGCACCAGGCTCACCGCCAGGCTGAGGATGATCGCGCAGATCGCGATCTCGATCGTGGCGGGAACGGCGGTGGCGAGATCCTTCGTCACCGGCTGCCCGGTGACCAGGGACACGCCCAGGTCACCGCGCAGCAGCTTGCCCATGTAGATGAAGTACTGCACGAACAGGGGCTGATCCAGGCCCTGCGCCTTGATGAACGCGGCGCGGGTCTCGGGGTTCTGCGACGCGCCCTCACCCAGTGCCGCGGAGACGGGGTCTCCGGGCACCAGGTTGGTGAGCAGGAACGTCACGACCGTGACGCCGATCAGCAGCAGCAGGGACGTGCCGGCCCGGCGCAGCAGGTACCCCGCGAGGGGTGACTTCTTCCGCTGCGCCTGGGTCCGCACAGCCACTGTCGTCATCACGGTCGGTCCGTTCAGCCGGCGGGCGTGATCTCGGCGATGTCCATCTCCCACACGGAGTTGTACACGGCGCCTGCGACCTTGCCGGAGGTGGCGATGTTGCGACCGGGGACGATCATCGGCACGAACGGGCCCTTGGCCTGCATCTCCTCGGCGAACTTCGTGAACGCCTCCTCGCGCTGCTTCGGGTCGGTCGCGCTGGCGGCGCCGGCGGCGAGTCCTGCGATCTCGGGGTCGGCGGATGCCTCCCAGCCGGAGCGCAGGCCGACCTTCAGTCCCGGGGCGAAGGGCAGGAAGTTCGCGGAGTCGGCGTAGTCCGGACCCCAGAACCACAGGCCGAAGCCCTCCTTGCCGTTGACGTACGCGTCCAGCTCGGTGGCGAACGGCGCCGGTGCCAGCTCGACGTTCACGCCGGCGTCCTTCAGCTGCGACTGGATGCGCTCGGCCAGCGGGGTGAACTCGACGCCGCCGACCGGGTAGTCGTTCGGGAACTGCAGCTTGAGCGTCTGGCCGGTGTACCCGGCCTCGGCGAGCGCGGCCTTAGACTTCGCGAGGTCCTGGCTGACGCCCTTCGGGAGTGCACCCTCGAACCCGGGCGGGATGACGCCGGTGGCCTGCACGGCGCCGGCGCCGGCGAGCTCGAGCAGCTTCGGGTAGTCGAGTGCGTAGCGGATGCCCTCGGCGAGCTTCACGTTCGCGAGGTCGCCCGCGATGCCCTTGGACTGGTTCAGGAGCAGGAAGATGGTCTGCCCGGACGGCACCGAGTCGACCTTGATGCCGTTGCCGAGCCCGGCGACCTGGTCGCCGTTGAGGTCCATCGCCACCATCGAGTCGCCGCCCTTGAGGTTGGCGAGCTGGGTGGCGCTCTCGGTGACGTTGCGGATCACGACGCGGTCGTAGGCGGGCTTCTCATCGCCGTTGTACTTGTCGTTCTTCTTCAGCACGATCTGCGAGCTGAGGTCGAGAGAGCCGAGCACGAACGGACCGGATCCGGCGGAGGCGCCGTCGAGGTACTTCTGCGCGGTGTCCTTGCCGTCCGTGGCGCCGCCGTTCTTCTTGACCACGTCGGAGTTCACGATGCCGAGGGCCGGGTTCGCGAGGATCGCGGGCAGCTGCAGCAGCGGTGTCTCGGTGGTGAAGGTGACCGTCTTGGCATCCACCTCCTTGATCGTCACGCCGGCGAGCAGGAAGTTCGGCTTGGCGTCGGCCATCCCCTGGATGCGCTGCAGCGAGAAGACGACGTCCTTCGCCTCGACCGGCGAGCCGTCGGAGAAGACCCGGCCGTCCTCGATGGTGAAGGTGAACTCGGTGGCCGTGTCGTTGGCCTTCCACGACGCCAGGCCAGGGATCGGCGTGGAGACGTCGGAGCCCTTGAAGTCGACGAGCGTCTCGTACATCGCCTTGGCGAGCATGTTGCCCGTCGGGTCGTAGGTGTGGCCCGGGTCGGCGGTCTCGACCGAGAACGCGGTGTCGATCACCAGCGAACCACCGGAGGTGCTCGATCCGTTGCTGCTGTTGTTCGCGGAGTTACCTCCCGAGCAGCCTGTGAGGGCGAGGAGCGCGACCGCTCCGAGGGCGATCGCCGACTTGCGCAGGGTCGACAGCATGGGTACCTCCGTTGGCAGGGTGGATTCGGGGAGTCCAGATCGCCCTACTGTGGACGACCGTGATCAGATTCCCATGATGTGCGACGATCTGTCCAATGACATTGCGTCATGAAGACAGAGTCTGCTCGAACAATGGAGATTGGAATGCAGAATGTCCAGCACTGAGGCTGAACACAACAAGGATTCTGGACGAAGTGCCGCCGCCCTGGATGCTGTCTCCTACCGCATCCTCGATCTTCTGCGCGAGAACGGGCGCATCTCGATCGCCGCCCTCGCCGAGCGGATCGGCATCTCGCGGGCCAATGCCTACACCCGGGTCGAGGCGCTCATGGCCGACGGCGTGATCACCGGGTTCAGTGCGCGGGTCGACCCGGCACGCGCGGGTCTGTCGATCGGGGCGATGATCTTCGTCACGGTCTATCCGCAGGCATGGGCGTCGTTCCGCGCGCAGATCGCGGACATGCCCGACATCGAGTACTGCGCGGTCACCACCGGCGAGCACGACGCCATGCTGCTGATCCGCGCCACCGACGTCAGCGGCGTGCACGAGTTCTCCACCGGGGTCATCGCGCAGCTGCCCGAGGTGCGCACGGTCGTCAGCGTGGTGGTGCTGGACGAGGTGATCCGCCGCCCGTACGTGCTGCCGCCGGACCTGCCGGAGCGCAGCCTGGACGTGCCCCTCGGGATGACGCAGTGGACGCCGGCCACCGGCGGGCGGGACACCCTGCCGCCCCGCTGACGCCGTCCGTCAGGAGCGCGGGCCGGGCGGATCCTCAGGCCGCGGCGGTCTCCACGCAGACGCTCAGCTGCGGGGCGCCGTGCATCTCGTAGTGCTCCACCAGGCGCAGCATCCCGTCGTCGCCGCGCTCGATCTCGCTCTCGCCCTCGCCCGTGACCACCTCACCGGTCGCGGCGAGCACGTGCACGAAGGAGACCCGGATGGTGTCGCCTGCGCGCGTGCCCACGAACCGGCCGATCGTCACGGTGTCGCCGGTGTAATCGCCCCAGATCGCCCCGTCCTGCTCGAAGTAGTGGAAGACGCTCGGCGCGTCGTGGTCCACGACCGAAGTCGTGGACGACACCATCCGGAATGTGCGGCCGTCGAGCGTGGGGAGGGTGCTGGTCTGAGTCACCCATAGATCATGGCAGGTACCGTTGTGCCATGGAGTGGATCGCTGACCCCTCCCCGGGGGCATGGCTGCGCGAGCGGCTCGACGAGGGGTACGCCACGATGCACTGCGTGGTGCCGCGCGGGTTCCCGGCGTACGCACGCGTCTTCCATCCGGCCTACGTGCGGTCCCTGCCGGGTCGCGCGGTGCCGACGCCGCAGGAGTACGCGCGGATGCCGGATGCCGAGATCGCCGCTCTGCACGGCGACTACGTCGACGAGACCGCGACCTGGGCGGCGACCGCGGAGGCGTTCGGCACGCAGCTGCATCCGCTCGTCCAGTGGCAGCGGCTGGTGCGCACCCCCGCCGAGGGCGACTGGCGCACGAGGATCGCTCCGGACGGGCGCGAGTTCACCTCGCCCGAGGAGGGGTCGATGCCGCCCGAGCTGCTGGCGGCGATCGCCCGTCACCTGGTCGCGCACACCTCGACTCCGGATGCCGGGTTCGCCGCGCTCTGGGAGGGCCGCGGCGGCCTGCTGGGGCACTTCGGACAGACCCCCTCGCGGGCGTTCCTGATGTTCGGCGACGAGCCGGACCACGAGCAGATGCTGGAGCGCAGCATCCACAATCCGTTCGAGGACGCGTTCCGCAAGCCCAGCTGGCAGCCCGGCATCCTGTCGGAGGAGATCTCGAAGGGCGCGCGTCTGGAGCTGCCCAGCCGTGACCACGTGCTGTTCTCCGCACCGCCGCGGGCGTTCGCCGATCCAGCCTGGGTGCTCGACGCCCCCTGGCGGGACGTGGAGGCCGAGGAGCACGGCTTCTCGCCGTCGGCGCAGCATCCGAGCCTGATCTGGCCGGAGGACCGGGCGTGGGCGCTGGTCAGCGAGATCGACTACGACTCCACCATCGTCGCGGGCTCGACGGACCTCATCCGCGCGATCTGCGACGATCCCGCCATCGAGGCGCTGCCCGTCACGGAGAACGCCGATCTGACCTGGGATGCCGACGAGGTGAACCGATGACCAACCCGCCGACGCAAATGTACCCGTTCGACACGCGGCCCCTGACCGATCCGGTCGACCCGCGCGCGGTCAGCGGCTTCTGGCGCTCGATCCGCTCCCGCTACCCCACCTCCACGAGCACGATCGTGGCCTGGGTGATCATCGGCGTCGTCGCCGTCATGATCCTCGTGCCGATGTTCGGGATCACCGTGATCGGCATCATCGCCAGCGGTTCCGGCATCGGGCCGGTGGGCGGCGTGTTCAGCATCCCGCTCCTCATCATGCTCGTCGCCCTGGGCGCGGGCGTGCCGATCGGCATCGTGAGCATGCGCCGCAAGCGCGCGGAGGCGTTCCGCATCGCGCAGTTCGCCGCCGCGAACGGAATGGCCTACGAGCACCAGGTGAACCAGCCGGCCCTGCCGGGGATGATCTTCGGCAACGGGTCCAGCCGGGTGTCGTCGTCCCTGGTGCGCGGCTACTCGCCGCGGTTCGTCGAGTTCGGCAACTACCGGTACACCACCGGCTCGGGCAAGAACCAGACCACCCACCACTGGGGCTATGTGGCCGTCAAGCTCGACGTGCCGCTGCCGAACATCGTGCTCGACGCGCTCGGCAACAACGCCCTCGGCAGCAACCTGCCTGCGACGTTCTCGCGCGACCAGCGCCTCTCGCTCGAGGGCGACTTCGACCGGTACTTCTCGCTGTACTGCCCCCGCGGCTACGAGGCGGACGCCCTGTACCTGTTCACGCCCGACATCATGGCTCGCTTCATCGACCACGCCGCTCAACTCGACGTCGAGATCGTCGACGACTGGATGTTCCTCTACATGCAGCGGCCGGCGGCGACGACGGATGCCGCCACCTGGGCGTGGCTGTTCGGCACCGTCGGCGCCCTGATGACGAAGTTCGACCAGTGGGCGCGCTGGCGCGATGACCGGCTGCGCGAGGCGCAGGCATCCGCGATGTCGCTGCCCGCCGCTCCCCCGCTGCAGGCCGGGATGCCGGCGCCGTCCGCCCCGGCGGGATTCGTCGCGGTCCCCGCGCCCGCCGGACCGCTGCCGTTCGCTCCGCCCGCCGGGATGCTGGCACCGCCGCCCGGCGTCGCCGTGCAGGGGCGCAGGCTGAAGCGGGGCGTCTCGTGGGTGACGATCGTGGCGATCCTGCTCATGCTGGGCTTCTTCTTCGTGCCGCAGTTCCTGGGCGTGCTGGGCTTCGCCCTGTTCCACTGATCCCGGACGCTCAGGACTGCGCGGGCGCGAGCCCGAAGTACTCCAGCTCCGCGTCGTTCAGCATCCGCGACCGGGTGAGGAACCGCATCCCGGTGGGGCCCTCCACGCTGAACCCGGCACCGCGGCCGGGGACCGCGTCCACCGTCAGGTGCGTGTACTTCCAGTACTCGAACTGCGACTCCGACATGTACATCTCGACGGGTGCGTCCAGCCCCACGTCGAGATCGCCGAGCTTCACATCGCTCGGCCCCGTGATGAACATGCCCACCGGGTAGCACATGGGCGCCGACCCGTCGCAGCATCCGCCCGACTGGTGGAACATCAGCGGGCCGTGCTGCGCCGTGAGATCGCGGATGAGGGATGCCGCGGCATCCGTGACATCCACCCGCTCGTACCTGCCGATGCTGACCATGTGCTCATTCCTCTCGTGCGGGGCCCTTCGTCTCGTCGCTTCGCTCCTCGCTCAGGAACCGGGGACGCCGGTTCCTGAGCGAGCGCAGCGAGACGAAGGATCAGAAGAAGCCCATCGGGCCCTCCGCGTACGAGACCAGGAGGTTCTTGGTCTGCTGGTAGTGGTCGAGCATCATCTTGTGGTTCTCGCGGCCGACGCCGGACTGCTTGTACCCGCCGAACGCGGCGTGCGCCGGGTACTGGTGGTACGTGTTGGTCCAGACGCGGCCGGCCTCGATCGCCCTGCCGGCACGGTAGGCGGTGTCGCCGCTGCGGCTCCACACACCGGCGCCCAGTCCGTACAGCGTGTCGTTCGCGATCGAGATCGCGTCGTCGAAGTCGCTGAAGCTCGTCACCGACAGCACCGGCCCGAAGATCTCCTCCTGGAAGATGCGCATGTCGTTGGTTCCCTCGAACACGGTCGGCGCGACGTAGTAGCCCTCGCTGAGATCGCCGCCCAGGTCGACCCGCTCACCGCCGGTGAGCAGCTTCGCGCCGCCCTGCTTGCCGATGTCGATGTAGCTGAGGATCTTCTCGAGCTGGTCGTTCGACGCCTGCGCGCCGATCATGGTCGCCGGGTCCAGCGGGTTGCCCTGGATGACCTTGCCGACCCTGGCGAGCCCGTCGGAGAGGAAGCCGTCGTAGATCGACCGCTGGATGAGCGCCCGCGACGGGCAGGTGCACACCTCGCCCTGGTTCAGCGCGAACATCGTGAAGCCCTCGAGCGCCTTGTCGTAGAACGGGTCGTCCTCGCGGGCGACGTCCTCGAAGAACACGTTGGGGCTCTTGCCCCCGAGCTCCAGCGTGACCGGGATCAGGTTCTGGGAGGCGTACTGCATGATCAGCCGGCCCGTGGTGGTCTCACCCGTGAAGGCGACCTTGCGGATCCGCTTGTGCTGCGCGAGCGGGGCGCCCGCCTCGATGCCGAAGCCGTTGACGATGTTCACGACGCCGGCAGGCAGCAGGTCGCCGATGATCTCGAACAGGAACAGGATGGATGCCGGGGTCTGCTCGGCCGGCTTCATCACCACGCAGTTGCCCGCGGCGAGCGCGGGTGCCAGCTTCCACGTGGCCATCAGGATCGGGAAGTTCCACGGGATGATCTGGCCGACCACACCCAGCGGCTCGTGGAAGTGGTACGCGACCGTGTTCTCGTCGAGCTGGCTGATGCCGCCCTCCTGACCGCGCAGGACGCCTGCGAAGTACCGGAAGTGGTCGATCGCCAGCGGGATGTCGGCGGCCAGCGTCTCGCGGACGGGCTTGCCGTTCTCCCACGTCTCGGCGACCGCGATCTCCTCGAGGTGCTGCTCCATGCGGTCGGCGATGCGGTTCAGGATCACGGAGCGCTCGGCGGGTGACGTGCGCTTCCACGACTCGAACGCCTTCCAGGCGACCTCGACCGCGCGATCGATGTCCTCGGCCGTGCCGCGGGCGATCTCGGTGAACGGCTTGCCGTTGACGGGGCTGAGGTTCTCGAAGTACTGCCCCTTCACGGGATCGACGAACTCGCCGCCGATGTAGTGCCCGTAACGCGGGCGGTAGTTCGCGATGGCCCCCGGACGCCCGGGGGCGGCATAGGCGGTCGACACGCTCTCCTCGACGATGGTCATGGCGTCTCCTTCGACATCCGGCGGCTCCGATGCCGCACGATCTGATGCGTCGAAAGTAGGTCGCCCGAGGTTGCAGTCCCGTGCGTCACGTTGCATCCGGTTGCGACTAGCCGGATGCCTCGAGCTTCTCGATCCGGCTGACCAGCCCCGCTCGCCGCGGCGAGCGCGCCGGCAGCATCTCCAGGCACAGGCGCAGCACCTCGGCGTCGTCGGCCCCCTCGGGGATGTCTGCATAGCTCAGCAGCACGTCCACGCTCGCCTCGGTGAGCATCGTCTCGCGCAGGGTGCCACGCAGTCCCTCCCGCAGTTCGACCACACCCGGGGCGTCGGAGTCGGGCAGCACCGGGCCGCGGTAGGCGGAGAGCGCCACCCGGTGGGCACCGCGGTCCAGCAGGGAGAGCACGTTCTGCGCGTCGGTCTCCAGCGCGATCGGCAGCCGGTAGGGCCGGGACTGCGGCACGAGCTCAGGTGAGATCCGCTCCAGCACCTTGCGCAGGCGCACCATCTCGGGCCGCAGCGTGTCCGGGGACGCGCCGTCGCCGTAGACCAGCTCGGCCAGCCGATCCGCCGACAGGCCCTGCCGGTGCACTGCCAGCATGAGCAGGATCTCGGCATGCCGGGCGCTGAGCTCGATGACGCGCTCCCCCGCCACGCCGTCGGCCGCTCCGACGGCCTCGAGACGGGCGCGGTCGCGACCGAGCACCTGCAGCTGGGCTCGCTGCACGCCCGCACGCAGGGGACGGCGGGGAGCGGATGCCGCGGAGGGCGTCTCGGCGCGGGCGCGGAGCCGCGCGATCATCAGCTCCGCCTCCACGGCGCGTGCGGTGGCGTCCACCAGCATCCGCGCCTGCGGCGTCGCCGCCTCGCTCCCGCCGGTCACGTCCAGTACGCCCAGGATGCGGCGCGTCTCGGGGTCGAAGACGGGTGCGGCCGTGCACGACCACGGCTGCACGAGCCGGTTGTAGTGCTCGGCGTGGTGGATCTGCACCGACTCGCCCAGCGCCAGTGCGGTGCCGGGTGCGGCGGTGCCGACGACGCCCTCCGACCAGTTCGCGCCCTCCACGAAGCCCATCTCGCCCGACAGCATCCGCTGCTGCAGGTCGCCCTCCACCCACAGCAGCCGCCCCGCGTGGTCGCCGACCGCGACGATCACGCCGGAGTCCTCGGGGGCGCCGGGCAGCAGCAGCGTGCGGATCAGGTCCATCGCCCCGGCCAGCGGGTGGGCGGTGCGGTAGGTCTCCAGCGCCTCCTGCGTGAAGTCCAGCCGCGGCAGCCCTTCGGCGCCGACCCGGTCCCGCCAGGCGCGCTGCCACGAGGCCCGCACCATCGGACGCACCTGCTGCAGGCGCCGATCGTCGAGATTGCCGGCGACCAGCTCCTCGTGCGCGCGCTCGATGAGCAGCCGCGACGCCTCCGGCGAGGGGTCGCGCGACGATGACCATCCAGACGGCACGGAGCCTCCGATCGGCGCTGACGGGGTGTGCCCAGTGTAGGTCGGATGCCGGGCCGCGGGGAACGGGTGGCGCGCGGCCCGGCTTGATCGGAGCGGATGCCTGCGGCGTGACCCGCTAGTGCCTCCGCACCGCCTCCCACTGAGCACGGCGCTCGGCCTGCGCGACCGGGTCGGGCACGGGCAGGGCGGCGAGCAGCTCGCGGGTGTACGGGTCGCGCGGATCGCCGAGCACCTGGGCCGTGGTGCCCTGCTCCTGGATGCGGCCCTGCTGCAGCACGATGATCCGGTCGGACACGGCGTCGATCACGGCCAGGTCGTGGCTGATGAACAGCGACGCGAACCCGAGCTCGGCCTGCAGCTGCACGAACAGCTCCAGCACCGTCGCCTGCACCGACACGTCCAGTGCGCTGGTCGGCTCGTCTGCGATCAGCAGCTTGGGGTCGAGTGCCAGCGCACGCGCCAGCGACGCCCGCTGGCGCTGACCGCCGGAGAGCTCATGCGGGTAGCGGTCGCCGAAGCTCGTCGGCAGCCGCACCGCGTCGAGCAGCTCGTTCACACGCGGACGCGCCGCCTGCAGACCGGATGCCCGACCGTGCACGATCAGCGGCTCGGCGATGCACTCGGCGATCGACAGCAGCGGGTTGAAGCTGGTCGCCGGGTCCTGGAACACGAACCCGACCTGCGGACGCAACGGGGTGAGGGTGCGCGGCTTCACGCCGCGCATCTCCTGCCCGAGCACCGTCAGCGAGCCGCCGAGAACGGTCGTGAGACCCACGACGGCGCGGCCGATGGTGGTCTTGCCCGAACCGGACTCGCCGACCAGGCCGACGACCTCGCCGGGACCGACGTGAAAGTCGACGCCCTTCACGGCCACCACCGCGTTGCGGCCGAAGCGGCCCGGGTAGCCGATCTCGGCACCGGATGCCACGATCAGCGAGCCCTCCGGTGCTTCGTCTCGCTGCGCTCGCTCAGCAACCGGATCTCCCCCGTCTCCTGAGCGAGGAGCGGAGCGACGAGACGAAGGGCCGGCGGCCGACTTGCCCTGGCCCACGTGCGGGACCGCGGCCAGCAGCTTCTTCGTGTACTCCTCGCGGGGGTTCGCGAACAGCTCGCGGACCGGCGCCTCCTCCACGATGTCGCCCTGGTACATGACGATCACACGGTCGGCGAGATCCGCGACCACGCCCATGTTGTGCGTGATCAGCACGATGGTCGCGCCGAACTCGTCGCGCGCCGTGCGGAGCAGGTCGAGGATCTCGGCCTGCACGGTCACGTCGAGCGCCGTGGTCGGCTCGTCGGCGATGATCAGCCCGGCATCCAGCACCAGCGCCATCGCGATGACGATGCGCTGCTTCTGCCCGCCGGAGAACTGGTGCGGATAGTCGTCCACTCGGGTGGCCGCGTCCGGGATGCCGACGCGCTGCATGATGTCGATCGCACGCGCCCTGGCCTCCTTCTTCGAGACGTTCGCGTGCGCGCGGATGCCCTCGGCGATCTGCCAGCCCACGGTGTACACCGGATTCAGCGCCGTGGACGGCTCCTGGAACACCATCGCCGCGTCGCGTCCGCGCATGCTGCGCATGCGGGCGTGGTCGGCGTGCACGATGTCGGTCTCGTCACCCGCGCGGCCCCGCACGATCACCGCGCCCGATGTGGTGGCGGTCTCGGGCAGCAGGCCCAGCAGCGTGTTGGCGGTGACGGTCTTGCCCGATCCGGACTCGCCGACGATCGCCAGCACCTCGCCGGCGTAGGCGCTCAGCGTGATGCCCTTGACGGCCTCGACCGGCTCGTCGTCGGTGGCGAACACGACCTTCAGGTCGCGGATCTCCGCGACTGCGGGCGCCAGATCGGCCGGCATCCGGTTCTTCTCAGCGGCGCTCATGCCTTCGCTCCCTCAGTCGCAGCCGCGATCTTCTTCCTGCCGCCCGCGCGGCGGCGCAGCCGCAGTCGCGGGTCGGCCAGGTCGTTCAGGCTCTCGCCGACCAGCGTGACGCCCAGCACGACGAGCACGATCGCGACACCGGGGAACACGCTCGTCCACCAGATGCCGCTGGTCACATCGCCCACGGCGCGGTTCAGGTCGTAGCCCCACTCGGCCGCGGCGGTCGCCTCGATGCCGAAGCCCAGGAAGCCCAGGCCGGCGAGGGTCAGCAGCGCCTCGGAGGCGTTCAGCGTGATGATCACCGGCAGCGACCGGGTCGAGTTGCGCAGCACGTGGCGCAGCAGGATGCGCGTGGTCGGCACGCCGATCACCTTCGCGGAGTCCACGAACGGTTCCGCCCGCACCCGCACGACCTCGGAGCGGATGACGCGGAAGTACTGCGGCACGAACACGACGGTGATGGCGATCGCGGTGGCCATGATGCCGCCGCCGAGGGTCGACTGCCCGCGGCTGATCACGATCGACATCACGATCGCCAGCAGCAGCGACGGGAACGCGTAGATCGCGTCGGCGACGACCACGAGCAGGCGGTCCAGCCATCCGCCGAAGTAGCCGGAGATCAGGCCGAGCGCGATGCCGATGAAGATCGAGCAGACGATGGCGGCGATGATCACCAGCAGCGCGGTCTGCGCTCCCCAGATCACCCGGGAGAACACGTCGAAGCCGGAGACCGTGGTGCCGAGCAGGTTCAGTGCGTTCGGAGCCTGCTGGGTGCCGAAGGAGTGTCCGTCGGCGGTCTGCTGCTGCGCCCAGGTGTACGGCGCGATCAGCGGGGCGAACACGGCGATCACGACGAACAGCAGGGTGATCACGAGGCCCGTGATCAGCATCCCGCGCTGCAGGCCGACGCTCTGTCGCAGCTCCTTGATGACCGGGACTCTCTCGGTCCAGCGCTTCCTGCGCACCGGAGTGGCGGCCAGCACCGAGGTCTGCGGGGTGGGCATCTCGTCGTAGGAGTCGGGGATCGACATCTCAGTACCTCACCCTCGGGTCGATGAACGCCGCGATGATGTCGACGAGGAAGTTCGTGACGGCGACGACCACGGCGATCATCACGACGATGCCCTGCACGGCGACGAAGTCACGGGACTTGAGGTAGTCGGCCAGCATGAAGCCGATGCCCTTCCATTCGAAGGTGCTCTCCGTCAGCACCGCTCCCGCCAGCAGCATGGCGATCTGCATGCCCATGACCGTGATGATCGGGATGAGCGCGGGACGGTAGGCGTGCTTGGTGACCAGGCGGTACTCGCTCACACCGCGGGAGCGCCCCGAGGTGACGTACTGCTGGCCGAGCGTGCCGATCACGTTGGTGCGGATCAGGCGCAGGAACACGCCGGCGGTCAGCAGGCCGAGTGCGACCGCCGGAAGGATGGCGTGCTGCAGAACATCGGCGATGGCGGCGCCGTTGCCGAGCCGGATGGCGTCGAGCAGGTAGATGCCGGTGGGGGTGTCGATGCCCCCCATCAGCAGCTCGGTGCGGGTGCTCCCCCGTCCCGAGACCGGGAGCCAGTCCAGCCACACCGAGAAGATCAGCTTGAGCAGCAGACCGGCGAAGAAGATCGGGGTCGCGTAGGCGAGGATCGCCATGACGCGCAGCGAGGCATCCTGCCAGCGGTCACGACGGTAGGCGGCGATCAGGCCCAGCGGGATGCTGATGACGAGCGCCACGATGAGCGCGTAGATCGAGAGCTCGAGGGTGGCGGAGCCGTACTGCAGCAGAATCTCGGTGACCGGGCGGCGATCGGTGATCGTGGTGCCGAAGTCGCCGCGGAACACGTTGCCGAGGTATTCGAGGTACTGCACGATCAGGGGCCGGTCGTAGCCGGCCTCGTGGATGCGCTGCGCCAGCTGCTCCGGTGGGAGCCGGCCGCCGAGCGCGGCGGTGATCGGATCTCCGGTGATCCGCATCAGGAAGAAGACGGTGGTCACCAGGATGAACACGGTGGGGATGATCAGCAGGAGCCTGATCAGGATGTAGCGCCACAGCCCGCCGCCTTTTGAGCGGCTTCGGGGCTGGACAGGGGCGAGGACAGCGCCGTCGACGGCCATTGGGGGTACTACCTAACTGTTGCGTTCTTCGGGGCGAGCGCATTCGGGGGTGCTGCGCTGGGCAGCACCCCCGAATGCGGAACGCGTTACTTCTTCAGCGGCGCGTAGCGGAACTTGAACGACGCGTCGAGCGTGGTGCCCTGAACGTCCTTGCCCACGACGGCGACCTGCTTGCCCTGCAGGATCGGCAGGGTGGAGAGGTCCTTGGCGACCATCTCCTGGATCTGGCCGATCTGCTCCTCGCGCTTGGCGGAGTCGGTCTCGGTCTGCTGCTTGACGATGGCGTCGTTGACCGCCGGGTTGTCGTAGTGGTTCGCGAGGAAGTTGTCCTTCACGAAGAACGGCGACAGGTAGTTGTCCGGGTCGGAGTAGTCCGGGAACCAGCCGAGCTGGTACATCGGGTACACGTCGGCGGTGCGGTCCTTGGAGTACTGCACCCACTCGGTCTGCTGCAGGTTGACCTTGAACAGGCCGCCCTTCTCGAGCTGCGTCTTGTACGCGGCGTACTCGTCACCCGAGGAGGGGCCGTAGTGGTCGCCGTTGTACTGCAGGTTCAGGGTGACCGGCGTGGTGACACCGGCATCCTTCAGGGCCTTCTCGGCCTTGGCCTGGTCGGGGCCGCCCTTGCCGTCGCCGTACATGTCCTTCAGCACGGTGGTGGCACCGGGCATGCCGTCTGCGACGAACGAGTACAGCGGGCTGTAGGTGTCCTTGTAGACGTCCTTCGCGACCGCAGCGCGGTCGATCAGGTCGGCCATCGCCTGACGCACGGCGAGCGCCTTGGCCGGGTCGGCCTCGGGGGTCTTCGCGCCGAACGGCATGGTGTCGAAGTTGAAGACGATGTAGCGGATCTCGCCGCCGGGGCCGTCGACGATCTTCACCTTCGAGTTGCCCTTCAGGCTCTCGACGTCGGTGGCCGACAGGCTGCGGAAGGCCACGTCGATGTCGCCGTTGCCGATCGCGAGCTTCAGGTTGGACGCGTCGGCGTAGTACTTGGCCTGGATGCCGGAGTTCTCGGCCGCGCCGAGGTTGCCCTGGTAGTCCTTGTTCGGCTTGTACGAGATGAGCTCGTTGACCTTGTACGAGTCGATCGTGTACTGGCCGGCGAAGGGCTTGCCCTTGACGATGTCGGCGTCGGGGGTCACGGCGTCAGGCGAGAAGACCTCTTCGTCGATGATCGGGGCGGCGGGGCTGGAGAGGATCAGCGGCCAGATCTGGTCGTTGCCGTTCTTCAGCGTGAAGACGACGGTGGTGTCGTCGGGGGCCGCGACCGAGGCCAGGTTGCCGAGCAGCGAGGCCGGACCGTTGGGGTCGTTGATCTTGACCATGCGGTCGAAGGTGAACTTCACGTCGCTCGAGGTGAGCTCGTGGCCGTTCGCGAAGGTCAGGCCCTTCTTGAGCTTGACGGTGTACTCGGTCGGCGAGGTGAACTCGGCCGACTCCGCGATGTCGGGCGAGACCTTGGCGTCGCCGTACTTGCTGTTCAGCAGGAACGGGTACACCTGGTTCATCACGGCGAAGGAGCCGTTGTCGTACGAACCGGCCGGGTCGAGCGAGGTGATCTTGTCGGTGGTTCCGACGATCAGATCACCGCCCTTCGAGTCACCGGTGTCGCCGCCCTTGTCGGCGGTGCTCGTGGCGCAACCGGAGAGAACGACTGCCGCGACGCCGAGCGCGCCGATGGCAAGGCCGAGTCGGCCTCTGGAGATCTTCATTGATATGACCTGCCCTGTGATGTCGGGTTTCCGCGCACGTCGTCGGCGCGGCTCATGGTGTTCAATCTAATCACCCGCATGTACATACCCAACCGAGCGGTCAGGATCGTGATTAGACCGACACACGGCGTTCACGAGGCCGTCCTCAGGCGCGGGCGGCCCACCATTCGCGCAGGCGCTGCTCGGCGGCATCCGCCCCGATGACGCCCTCGTCCAGCCGCACGTCGAGCAGGAACCGGTACGCCTCGCCGACCTCGCGCCCCGGCGGGATGCCCAGGATGCGCTGGATGTCGTTGCCGTCGAGCTCGGGGCGGATGCTGTCCAGCTCCTCCTGCTCGCGGAGCTCGGCGATGCGGCGCTCGATGTCGTCGTAGGCGGCGGCGAGGCGCGCCGCCTTGCGCCTGTTGCGGGTGGTGACGTCGGCGCGCACCAGGATGTGCAGGCGCTCGATCAGGTCTCCGGCGTCGCGCACGTAGCGGCGCACCGCGCTGTCGGTCCAGGCGCCCTCGGCGTACCCGAAGAACCGCAGGTGCAGCTCGATGAGCTTCGCCACGGCATCCGTCGTCTCGCCGTCGAACCGCAGCGCCTGCAGCCGTTTGCGCGCCATGCGCGAACCGACGACGTCGTGGTGGTGGAAGGTCACTCCCCCGCCGGGCTCCAGTTTGCGCGTGCGCGGCTTGCCGATGTCGTGCAGCAGCGCGGCCAGGCGCAGCGGCACGTCGGGGTCGGCGCCGGGATAGCGGACCCTCTCGAGCTCGATCGCCTGCCGGACCACCGTGAGCGAGTGCTCGTAGACGTCCTTGTGGTGATGGTGCTCGTCGACCTCGAGGCGCAGCGCGCTGACCTCGGGGAGGAACTGCTCGATCAGCCCGCTGTCCACCAGCACGCGCAGCCCCCGCACCGGGTCGGCGGTGCTCATCAGCCGGATCAGCTCGCTCTGCACCCGCTCAGGGCTGACGATGCTGAGCGTCTCGCGCAGCTGCTCGATGGCGGCGAAGGTGGCGTCGTCGATCGCGAACTCCAGCTGCGAGCTGAAGCGCGCCGCGCGCAGCATCCGCAGCGGGTCGTCGCCGAAGCTGACGGCCGGGTCGATGGGGGTGCGCAGGATGCCGGCGACCAGGTCCTCGACTCCCCCGGTCGGGTCGACGAGCTTCGTCTCCGGAACGCTGAGCGCCATGGCGTTGACCGTGAAGTCGCGGCGCAGCAGGTCGCCGTCGATGCTGTCGCCGAACTCCACGACGGGCTTGCGGGTGAGTCCGTCGTAGCTGTCGGCGCGGTAGGTGGTGATCTCCACCTGCTCGCCCTGCACGCGCGCGCCGATGGTTCCGAAGGCGCGGCCGATGTCCCAGTGAGCGGACGCCAGCGGTTTGACGATCGCGAGGATCTCGTCGGGCTGCGCGTTCGTGGTGAAGTCGAGGTCGTGCGTCTCGCGGCCCAGCAGGGCGTCGCGCACCGGGCCGCCGACCACGGCGAGCTCGAAGCCCGCCGCCTGGAACGCCTCGCCGAGGGTGCGGACGACCGGATGCGCGGCGAGCGCGCCGAGTCGGGACAGGCCCTCGGCCATGTTGAGCATGGGTTCCAGATTACCGGGGGGGGGGGGTTTGGGGGGGTCTCCGCACCCCCCCC
>NZ_JBQEPE010000006.1:0-160152 GCF_052056515.1 Microbacterium sp. 22195 | reverse complement strand
GGGGTGGTTTTTGCGGATCGGCTCGCAGCACCCGCCCCGGTCAACGGATCAGGCGTCTCGGCGGCCGCGGCGGAGCAGGATGCCGCCGACGGTCACCGCCAGCAGGGCGCCGGCCGCGAGCCCGATCGGCCACAGTGCGGAGCCGCCGGTGGTCGCCAGGTCGCCCGGGCGGGTGGCACCGGGACGGCCGTTGCCCTGCCCGCCGCCGCCTCCGGCGTTGCCGCCCTGACCGGGTCCGGTGCCGCCGTTCCCGCCACCGGGGGTGTTCCCGCCCTCACCCGGATCGGTCGGGCCGGTCGAGGCTCCGGTCGCCGTGAAGGTGCGCACCTCGGTGTACTCCACGCCGCCGTACGGACCCGTCGTGCGCACGTACCAGCCGCGCTTCGCCGGCGCCGCGGCAGCCAGCCGCGCCCGAGCGGATGCCTGCGCAGGCGCTGCGCCCGAGGTCAGCTCCTTCCAGGTGACCGAGGTCTTCTCGCCGCTCACGACATCCTGCACGCAGCCGATCCGGTTCGCGGTGAGCACGTCGGCGCGGAACGAGTCGGTCGACAGGGTCTTCTGCACCGGCCTGATGCCCCCGGCGGCGTAGGGGATCTCGAACTCCTGCATCCCCGCTGGGCTGTTCAGCGACGCCTCGTCGGAGTCGAAGTCGTCCAGCGAGGGCGAGTAGGTGCGCACGATGATGCGACCGTTCAGGTTGTCGAAGTGCAGCAGGCGCAGGTAGCCCTGTCCGCCCTCCGGCAGCGCCTGGTAGTCGAACAGCATCGAGGTCACGGTGCGGTCGGCGACGCCGTCGCCGTCGTCGTCGAACTCGTCCAGTCGCGTGTAGGCGTCGTGGTAGTGGCCGGATCCGACGGCGATGACGTTGGAGTTGGGTGCCACGACCTCGTCGTAGATCCGCTGCGGGAACGGCCCGAGACCGCCGGTGGTGAGCATGAACTCGTGCAGGTTGATCATCACCTTGCGCTCCGGGTACTGCCGGATCACCGAGTTCATCCAGGCGATGTCCTCGGAGTTCGACGCGGTGTCGTTGGGGTCGGGCCAGCCCATGTACAGCATGAGCAGGTCGACGCCCTCGGCGCTCACCAGGTCGAAGTGACCGCGGTTGTCCTTGTACGAGCCGCCGTACCAGGGGTTCCGCGCGAAGCGGTTCTCACCGAAGTACGAGCTGTACGGGCCGTAGTTCCCCTCGAAGTGACCGACGTCGTGGTTGCCTGCCAGCACGCCGTACGGCACGCCCGCCTCATCCAGCATCCGGTACGCGTCGTCGGCGTTGCGCCACTGGTAGTCCTGATCCTGGTTGTCGACGATGTCGCCGGTGTGGACCACGTACTGCAGGTTCAGCTCGTCGCGACGGTCGATCAGGAACCGGTTGATGTTCACCTGGTGCCGGTACCAGGCATCCGTCCCGCCGGTCCCGGCGCGCTTGCCCTCGTTGCTGTTGTAGTACTGCGTGTCCGACTCCCAGGCCAGCGTGAAGTCGTACTGGTCGCGCGGCGTGGCGCCGGGGCTGTACGGCGTCGTCTGCGAATCGCGCCCGCTGCGGCCGGTCGCCGCCCAGCCCTCGGAGTGCTGCACGAGGAAGGTGACCTTCCCGTCCTTGGCATTGCCGGTGACGGGGACCTGCGCATCGAGCGTGAACGACGTGGGGGCGCCGGCGGTGGTGACGTACCGGTCGACCTCGTTCCAGTCGCCCTTCGCGGTCTGCACGTACAGCAGCACCTTGGCTTCGGCGTTCGCGGAACCCTCCCAGGCCACGCGCACGTCGGAGCCGTCCTTCGCGTTCGCCGGGACCTCGACCGTGAACAGCTGGTACGGCAGCGCCGTCCCCGAGGTCTCAGCGACCTCGATGCCGTCCATCCGCGTGATCCGGGCCAGTTCGTCGGCGCTCAGGGCCCTGGCGTCGCCGCGGTCGGTGGACCGGCTGTCGGTCGTGGTGCCGGAGGCGACGTGCACCTGGGCATCCGTCGGCACGAAGCGGTACCCCTCTGCGAAGCAGAGCTCCAGCCGATCGTCGACGTTCGAGCCGGGGCTCGCGACGAGCTCCACCTGGTCGGCGTCGATCTTCGCGCCGTCGTCCGGGCTGATCAGCGTGGTGTGCGGCTTCTCGTCGGCCGTCGAGAACGCGACGGTGCTGGTGGAGATGTTGCCGACCCGGTCGCTCGCCGTGATGACCGCGGTGTGGTCGCCGGGGGTCAGCGTGAGCGAGGACGTCTGCAGCGGGAGGGTGATGTCCTGCTCGTCCAGCGTCGCGCTGACGCTCTTGAAGCCCGACCCCTCATCGGTGACGGAGGCGTCGATCGTGAAGTCGCCGCGGTACTGGCTGCCGTCGGTGACGGTGCTCTCGATGCGGGGGGCGGTGTTGTCGACGATCACGGTGCGCGTCGCCGTGCGATCGCCCTCGGATGCCGTGATCACGTGCTCGCCGTCGGCGACCGCCGTGGTGTCCCAGGTGGTGGACACCGAGTCGAACGCATCGTCCGGGAGTGTGAAGGTGAAGAGGATGTAGACGAGGTTGGCGTCGCTGAGGGCGATCCGCTCCGCGGCATCCGCCGGGCAGGCCCGCTCGACGAGCTCCTTGCCCTCACCCGCACCCGCGCACGTGGTCGGGCGCAGCACGCGGCCGTCCGGCAGTGCCAGGCGCGGGTTCATCATCGTGAAGTCGTCGTTGTTCTCGTCGAGGTTCGGCTCGGGCCAGGCCTTGGTGCCGGCGTACACGCCGAGCGTGAGCTTCTCCCCGCGCACGACCTCCTCGACCGGGACATCGGCGTCGACCGTCACGATGCGGTCGTAGTAGCCCTCGTCGAAGATCTTCAGCACGTTGTCGCCGAGCTTGATCCCGTTGCGGAAGAAGGAGTCCGTGCCGGTCGCGTCGATCGCGAACTTCGGCGCCCTCTCCAGGGACGGGACCGTCTCGCCTACGGGCTCTCCGTCGATGCCGACCCGCAGCGCGCCGGGGTCGCCGTCGGTGGTGCCGACGAGCGGGGTCTGCGCGTTGACGAACTGACCGTCGGCGACGTTGAGGCGAACGGGGTCGACGGGCGAGTCGTCCAGTGCGATGCGCACGGGGCCGAGGGTGGTGAGTTGGCTGCCGTCGCCCGCGGTGACCGTGTACTCGATCCAGCGCTTTCCGTAGACGTCGACCGCGGGGATCGCGTACTGGTACCGGTCGCCGGATCCGAAGGTCAGGTCGCGCACATCGGTCGCACCCAGGCTGTCCTTCAGGGTGAGAGTCACCCGACGCACGAGGACGTCGTCGGTGATGTCGAAGCCGAGCTCGACGTTCCCGGAGTCGGGCAGCTCGGATCCGCCGGTCAGGTCGACGATCTTCGGTGCGGAGCCGGGCGCCGGGTAGGCGACGGATGTCGGGGCGACCTGCGCCTCGGTGACCGTGCCGGGTGTGGGCGCGGCCAGGCCGAGCATGGTCTGCGTGACGCCGGACGGGTCGGCGGGCTTCCACGCGGCGGCGGGGTCGCCAGGGTTCCAGGCGTACTGGATGGCCGTGCTGGACGTGGTCTGGGCGTCATCGAAGTAGAAGGCGCGGGAGATCACGTGCCCCGACTTCGTCATCAGCTGCAGGCCGCGGGATCCGCCGTTGGCCATGCCTCCGGACTGGATCGTCAGGATGCTCTCGCCGAGCGTCAGGTCGCTGCCGAGCGCGGTGTTGAAGTCGGCGACGGTGAGACCGGCCGACACGACCGCCGGGTTCTGGATCCACAGCACCAGCGTCGCGCCGGGTTCGATCGTCGGCTCACCGGGACCGGCGGGCCACAGGGTGGACGAGAGCGCCTTCGGGTCCGTGAGGTCGTTGTCGGTGCTGAGATAGCTCAGCACGTAATCGCCGAAGTCGATCGGCGCATCGGAGGCGTTGTAGAGCTCGATGTACTCGTAGGCGTCGGATCCGGCCACGTTCGCGGTGTCGGGGGCGACCTCGGTGATCTGCAGCAGCGGCCCTACGGATGAGGGGTCGGTCGGCTTGATCAGCCGGCTGGTCACCTGCTCGGTCGTGATGACGCCGGGGGTGGGCGCCGCGGTCGCCCCGGTCACGTCGTGCGCGAGGATGCGGGCATCGACGCTGTCGGTCCGGTCCGGAACGCCGAACTGGGCGTTCCACGGCGTGGAGCCGTCGCCGTCGTCGGCGGGCACCCAGGCCCGCATGAGCGTCGCACCACCGGCATCCGTGATGCTGAAGCCGCGGTTGCCGCTGTTGGCGAAGCCGCCCTGCGGGCCGAAGCGGATGATCGGCACGTCGGGGTCCTGCATGCCGTAGAAGGCGCGGAACTGGTCCTTGGTCAGGCTGCGGCGCGCGTCTCCCTCGGCGTAGTTCATCCAGAGCACGGCCACGCCGCCGGCGGGGATGATGGCCGGCGCGTCGTCCTCGCCGTCGAGGTGGATGAGCGGCTGCACGGTGCCGGTGTTCCACTGCGACGTGTGGTACCGGAAGCCCATCCCGGCGGCGTCGAGGTCGATGGGCTGATCGGTGGTGTTGACGACCTCGAGGAACTCGTAGGTGTCGGCGCCGTCGTTGTCGCCGTTGATCTCGGAGATCGCGAGCGGCCAGTGCGCACCGGCGTTGCCGGAGGTGCCGGCGATCCGGGCGATCGCGGCATCGGGATCCGGCGTCTCCTGCGGCGTCTGCTCGGGGGCCGGCGTCTCGGCCGGCGACGTCTCCCCGGGCGTGGGAATGCCGGTGGGGGCGGGCTCCGGGTCCTGTGTCGGCTGCGGCGTCGGGGCATCCGGCGTCTCGGTGGGAGTCGGCGTCTCGGTGGGCGCCGGGGTCTCCGTCACGCCCGGCGTCGGGGCCGGCGTCGAGACGGCGTCCTGGGCGAACGCGGGCGAGGCTGCGAGCGGCAGTGCGGACGTGCACAGCACTGCGGTGATCACCGCGGCGACCGCGCCCGCGCCGATCCTTCTCAGGGGCGTATGGGGCATGACGGGAGAACCTGTTCCGTTGGGGGATGACGGCAGAGGAGCCGTCCCCTTTATAGGGATCTCAGGTGGCTCACAGGTTGCGGGATGAGGACCAACGCTCGTCCCAGGTGAACGTCTGCGGAAGACGGGGAGACGTGCGGCGTGTCACCGGATCGAGTGCTCGAGGAGCGCGAGCCGGGTGCGCGGATCTCCGGTGATCTCGATCGCCTCGACGTCCGCCCCGACGAGGTCGGGATCGTCGAGCAGCTCCAGCAGGACGTCGTTCATCGCATCGCGCAGTTCGGGATGCTCCTCCGCGCCGATGCGGATACCGTCGCCGGCGCTCAGCGGCAGCACCACGAGCAAGTCGACCCGCCTCATGGCATCCGCGGACATCGCGTAGGCGCGCTCGATCAGACGCTCATCAGCTGCAGTGCCCGACAGCTCGGCGAGCGCGAGGACGTACGCCAGGAAGTCGATCGGCCCGCGCTCCGCGATCAGATCGGCCGCGGTCTCCTCGCGCAGCCGTTCCGCGGTGATCCGCAGCTGCGCGATGAACATGGCCGCCCCGGGCGAATCGGATGCCTCGTCCAGGGAGTCGAACGGGTCGGCGAGCACGGTGTATCCCGGATGCCTCAGCGCGAAGTCCGAGATCAGCGTGCTCTTGCCACTGGCATGGGTGCCGCTGACGACGATGCGCATGCGGCGAGTGTATCCGCGCGTCGCGGGCGGCTCACCAGATCGAACCGGCCTCGCCGCGCGCCTGCGCGAGCGCCTGCTGCCTGGCCTTGATCATGCGCATCAGCAGGCCGGTCAGCACCATGCCGCTCAGCACGGCGATGCCGAGCAGGATGAGGACGCCGATCTCGACGTCGACGAGCTTCAGCACGAAGATCGCGATCACCGCAATGGCGAGCACGGCGGCTTCGGTGATCGCGAAGCGCGTGAACAGGCGCGCCTGACGCTTCTGGAAGTCGGTGTTCACCCGGGCCTCCCGGCCCGTGATCGAGGTGTCGTTGTCAGCATCCATGCCCAGAAGCATCCCATGGGGCCGGACGGGTGGAGCCTAAGCTCGCAGCATGGATGACTCCGAACAGGCCGGCGTCGGCGGATCCGCCAACAGGCCGGAGGATGCGCCCTCGAAGCGGACCACGCGTCGCGGGTTCCTGAAGTTGGGCGGCGCGACGCTCGCCGGGGCGGCCGTCGGCGGCACCGCAGGAGCCGCGATCACCGCTTCCGTGATGAGCCGAGACGAACGCTTCGAGACCGACCCGGAGTACGCCGCCCTCGCGCCGCGGCACGCACCCGGGTTCGATCACATCGTGGTGCTGATGGGCGAGAACCGATCCTTCGACAACCTGCTCGGCTACCTGTACACGAAGGACGATCTCCCGGCCGGTGAGACCTTCGCGGGCCTCGCCTTCGGCGAGCACGCCAACACCGCGCCGGACGGCACGCGCATCCCGGCGCACGTGTACACCGGTGAGACCGACCGGATCATGAGCTTTCCCGACCCCGACCCGGGCGAGGAGTACCCGCACGTCAACACGCAGCTGTTCGGCCGCTTCGACCCTCCCGAGAACGCCCGCCTGCAGGCATCCACGATGAGACCGCCGTTCAATGCCCCCGAGCCGGGCGCCGAGCCCACCATGGACGGATTCGTCGCCGACTACGCCGCGCACGTCGGCAAGCTCGCGGGCGACAGGCAGGTCTCGTCCGAGGAAGTCGCCCGGATCATGGGGTCGTTCTCTCCGGACATGCTTCCTGTGGTCTCCACACTCGCCCGCGAGTTCGCGGTGTTCGACCACTGGTTCGCGGGTGTGCCCTCCCAGACCTTCTGCAATCGCTCCTTCTTCCACGCGTCGACCTCGCACGGGTTCGTCACGAACCACTTCACGGGCGGGTTCGAGAAGTGGTTGAACGCCGATCCGAGCCCGACGATCTTCAACCGTCTGGAGGATGCCGGGAAGTCGTGGCGCATCTACTTCGACAAGCTGCAGCTGGTGTCGTTCACGGGTTTCCTGCATGCGCCGGTGCTGGAGAAGTTCTGGAGGACGAACCGCTTCGGCACGATGGAGGACTTCTACGCCGATGCCGCGGCAGGCAGGCTCCCGGCGTACGCGTTCATCGAACCGCGGATGATCTACAACCACAACGACTTCCATCCGCCGTTCGGTGCGCTGAGCGAGAGCACCGTGGACGGCACCAGCTTCGTCGACAGCGCGCAGTCCGATGTGCGCGCGGGAGACGCTCTCGTGCACGACGTGTATACGGCGATCCGCCGCAGTGCGTCGCCGAAGGGGTCGAATGCGGTCAACACCCTGCTGCTGATCACCTTCGACGAGCACGGCGGATGTTACGACCACATCCCCCCGCCTGCGGCAACGCCGCCCGACGGCACGGAAGCGGGCGAGATGGGGTTCGGCTTCGACCGGCTCGGATGCCGGGTGCCGGCGATCGCAGTGTCGGCGTACACCGCCCGGAACACGATCGTCCACGAGGAGATGCATCACGGCTCGGTGATCGCCACCCTCAACCGGCTGCACGGCCTCGAGCCACTGACGGACCGCGACGCCGGAGCGAACGACCTGCTGTCAGTCGTGAACCTCCGCAAGCCACGGCATCCGGCGGACTGGCCGGACACCACCCCGGCGTTCACCCCGCCGAATCCGGAGGCGACGCCCGTGCACCCCGCGCACGCCAACAGGGACAAGCCGCTCACTCCCCCGGCGCGGGGCGTACTCGGGCTGTTGCTGGCCAAGTCCGGGCTGCCGCCCGAGCGCATGCCGAAGACCTTCGCCGACGCCTACGAGCTGCTCGATGAGAAGGGCAAGGGGCTCTTCGGGCCGCCGTGAGCGACGCCCCGCCGCCCCGCTTCTGAAGGACCTTCGACGTTCTGAAGGATGCTGACGGCCGCAGCATCCTTCAGAAGCGGATTCGTCCTTCAGAGACGTGGGTCGCTGCGCGCTCCGGAGCGATGCTCAGGCGATCGGATCGCCCTGCACGGGTCCCTCGGTGTTCGGCTTCCAGCCCAGGGCGGGCGCGACGTGCTCGGCGAAGGCCTGCAGCACGTGCAGGTTGTACTCCGGGCCGAGCTGGTTCGGGATGGTGAGCATGAGCGTGTCCGCGGCCATCACCGCCTCGTCGGCCTTGAGCTGCTCGATCAGCACGTCCGGCTCGGCCGCGTAGGTCTTGCCGAACGTGGAGCGCATGCCGTCGATGATGCCGATCTGGTCGTCCGACTCCTCCGACCGCAGCCCGAAGTAGGCGCGGTCCCTGTCGCTGACCAGCGGGAAGACGCTGCGGCTGACCGAGACGCGGGGGCTGCCGGTGTGCCCGGCCTCCTTGTATGCAGCGCGGAAGAGGTCGATCTGCTCGCGCTGCAGCTCGTGGAACGGCTGGCCGGTCGCCTCGGTGAGCAGCGTGGAGCTCATCATGTTCAGTCCCATGCGTCCGGTGGTCTCGGCCGTCGCGCGGGAACCGGCGCCCCACCAGATGTGGTCGCGCAGGGTGGGCGAATGAGGCTCGATCGCCAGGTAGTGGCCGGCACCGACCATGCGCGGGTCGCCGGGGGCGATCAGCTCGCCGTCGATCGCGCGCAGGAACAGCTCGAACTTCTCGCGGGCCATCACACTGCCGCGCTCCGGGTCCTCCGGGTCGTGGAACCCGAACACCTCGTATCCGCGCATGGCGGTCTCGGGTGACCCGCGGCTCACGCCGAGTGCGATGCGGCCGTCGGCGATGTAGTCGAGCGCCGCAGCCTCCTCGGCGAACTGGAACGGGTTCTCGTACCGCATGTCGATCACGCCCGTGCCGACCTCGATGCGCTTGGTGCGCGCGGCCATGGCGGTGAGCAGGGGGATCGGGGATGCCGCCTGCCGGGCCCAGTGGTGCACGCGCACGTATGCGCCGTTCACACCGATCTCGTCGGCGCCCTCGGCGATCTCGATGGTCTGCTTGAGCATGTCGCCCGCGGTGCGCGTGACGGAGCCGGGCACGTCTGCGTAGTGCCCGAAGGAGAGGAACCCGAAAGCCTTCATGCTGCATGCAACCGCATATATCCTGCGGCTATTCCGTGTGCCGGGTCATCGTCGGTACATCGGGACGCTGTCGATGTACTGCGTGTCCTGCTGATGATTGGGCAGGATGATGAGCCGCTCTTTCTTCATGTCATGGGCGACCACCGTGTCGGCACGGCACGAGGTGAAGCCGCTCAGCCTGCCCTCCTCGGCGAACCTGGCGCAGTCCCACTTCAGGCCCTCGGGGAAGTACCTCAGGAACATCGACGCCGCCATGGTGCAGGTGTCCGCGCTCAGGTCAGGGGAGAGGCAGATCGAGAAGTCCGTCGCCCCCTTCACCGTGTAGGACGGGTCCGCCGACTGCAGGAAGGCCTGCGGATGCTCCGCGAGCAGCTCGCTCGCGCTGAAGCACACGCTGCCGTCGTCGGCGCACCACTTCCCCTGCAGTTCGTCGGGGAATCCGTCCACCACGGGCGCTGTCGAGGTCGGGGCGGCGCTCGGCGCCGGCGAGGTCCGGGACGGCGCCGCGGTTCCGGTGCTCTCGGATGCCGGTGCGCCCGGCGTGCACGCGGTGCCGCCCAGCATGATCATCGCGGCGACGACACCGGCGACGATCGGACGCCACTTCCCGCCGCGGCGAACGGAATTCAGCTTCATGACGCCCCCTGTCACGCGTGCGAGAACTCGCGAGCATCCAGAATATCGGCCGGAAGTCGCCGATCACAGGGCGAACCGGACGTGGTGCCCGTGATTCCCGGGGGCACGGGTCAGGAGGCTTCGGGCGCGGGCAGCAGCAGTCCGTCCTCGACCAGGCGGCGGATGCGGGGTTCGAGGTCGGCCCAGAGATCTGCGAGGGGCACTTCGAAGATGTCGGCCAGCGCCTGCACGATCTGCATCACGGTGAGATCGCCGTCGCAGGCGCCGACGAAGCCCGCGAGCGCCGGGTCGACGCTGATCGTGCGGGCGAATCCGCCGCCCTGCCGCAGCTCGATCACACTCGGATCGTCGTTGCCCGGCATGTGGTGGCGAGCCTCGGTGACGTCGGATGCCACGACCAGGCGATCCGGGATGCCGTCGGCGAGCACGTCATGCGCGGCGAGACCCGCGCCCAGAGCCCGGCCCAGGTTCGAGACCGGTTGCGTGACGGTCTCGAAGCGGCGGAGCGGCACGGCATCCGCACCCGCAGGACGCCGCACCAGGATGTAGCCGAATCCGATGGCGGTCACGCCGCGGGCCGCGAAGTCGTCGAGCCAGGCGGTGAGGAGCGGGGTGAACCCGGAATCGCGCGGCAGCGTCCCGCCGTCGCGGATCCACAGCTCGGCGTACGAGAGCGGGCTGAGCTGCTCGCGCTGGATCACCCAGGCATCCAGCTCCTCGCCGATCCAGGAGCGCACCCGGTCCAGGCCGTCCACGCCGTCGCGCGACTCCCAGTTGCCGAGCAGCTGCGCCACGCCACCCGGAGTGACGTGAGCGGGCGCGGTCTGCAGGAACTGCTGGACGAGCGCATCGCCGACCAGTCCGCCGTCGCGGTACTCGTACTCCGGCACCCCGGAGACGCGCGGGGTGATCACGAACGGCGGGTTGGAGACGATCAGGTCGAACGCCTCGCCCGCCACCGGCTCGAACATGCTGCCCAGGCGCAGCTCCACGTTGCGCACGCCGTTCAGCTGCGCGTTCAGCTCCGCATACGCCAGCGCTCGCGCCGAGATGTCGGTCGCGACCACGTGCTGCGCACGCCGCGACACCAGCAGCGCCTGGATGCCGCATCCGGTGCCCAGATCCAGCGCGCGCTCCACCGGCGCGGGAATGACGAGCTCAGCCAGCGTGCGGGATGCCCCGCCCACACCGAGCACATGGTCGGCGGGAAGCGAGGTGCCCAGGGCGATCTCGTCGAGGTCGCTCGCGATCCACCATTCACCGACCCCGTCGGCATCCACGAACGACTGCGGGCGGATGATCGCGAGCGGCCGCACATCGGCACCCTCGGCCACCGCCAGCCCCAGCGCCTCGAGGCCGTCGACGCCCACGCGCGGCACGGCCCATTCGACGGCGGCGTGAGGCTGCGGCATGCCGAGCACCCACAGCCTGCCCAGCGTCGCCAGCGGATCGTCGCGGCCTGCGATGGCGCGCAGGATCGGCTCGCGCAGTCCGCGCGCCAGCGCGTCATCCGCCTCCTCGCCCCACAGCGCTCGCAGGGGTTCGGAGCGGAAGTCGGCGGCGTCCAGATCGGCGGCGAGCGCCTGCGCGAGAACGAGGTCGGGGCGGGGGTGGGCACGATCCGGCACGGCCGTCACTCTACGCGCCTTCAGGGTTCACCGCGGCGCGCTGGCTAGAATCGGGGCGTCGCCTGCGCCGGTCTTCCGGCCCCGTCGACCCGACACCATGACCGCGAATTCCCCCCGCAACGGCTCCCGCCCGCGCGCGCGTAGGCTGCTGAGCCGACTCGCCGCGGTGCTCGTCGTCGCCGGGATCGCCTTGGGTGGCACCGCACCGGCATCCGCTGCCACCGGCGAGCCCAAGGCATCCGCCGATGACGTGGTCGAGCTGGGCGTCTCCACCGGCTCCGGGGCCCGGATGGAGCCGAACGGTCCCATGGTGAGCACGATCACGATCGCCAACAGCACCGACGACGCGCTGAGCGCCGGCTCTGTCGACCTCGAGGTCAACCCGACTCCCCTCGGAGACGCCGCGGCTCTGGACTCCTGGCTGGACGACGGCAGCGCCGCGGGCGACTTCCGCGCCGTGGCCACTGAGCCGTCGCCGCCCGTCGCGGCCGGCGAGAGCATCGACGTCAGCAGCGTCGCGGATGCCGCGGAGCTGGGCGCCCTGGCTCCCGGCGTCTACGCGGTGCGGGCGCGCCTCACCGGCGCGACCACGAACGATCCCGAGACCACGGCGTGGAACCTGACCGCGACGTCGGTGCTCGTCGTGGCCCCGGCGAGCACGCAGAGCGTCGGGATCATCGTGCCGATCACCGCCACGCCCGGCGACGACGTCCTGCTGAGCGCCGATGAGCTGGCGGCGCTCACCGCACCGAACGGGATGCTGACCGGTCAGCTGGACGCGGTCACCGACACCCCGGCGATCCTGGCCGTCGATCCCGCGATCCCGGCGGCGATCCGGATGCTGGGCACCAGCGCCCCGGCCTCCGCGACCGCCTGGCTGCAGCGGCTCGAGCGTCTCCCGAATGACAGGTTCGCGCTGCAGCTCGGCGACGCCGATCCCGCCACTCAGGCGCACGCCGGTCAGAAGTCGCTGCTCACGGCTCCGGACCTCGCACCGCTCCTGCAGACCACGGACTTCCCGGTCAGCACCCCAGCGCCGACCGCGCCGAGCACGGCCACCCCGACCCCGGTACTGCCCGACAACGATGCCCTGACGGCCGTCATGGGCTCGCAGTCCGGCATCCTGTGGCCACGAGGCGACCTCACCTCGACCGACCTCGCGACCTTCGACGGGTACCTGGGCGGCCCGGGGACCACGATCGTCCCGTCCTCCTCGTTCGAGGGGAACCCGGGCGCGCACGCGGCGGTGGACGGCCACAGCGTGCTGGTGACGGATGCTGCGGCCTCCGCCCGCCTGTCCACCGCCGTGACGAGCACCGACCCCATCGCGACGGACCGCGAGATCGCCGCCGCCGCCGGGCACCTCTTCTTCACGTCCCGCACCTCCCCGACCGTGCTCGTGGGCCTGGACCGCTCGCAGAAGCGCTCCCCCGTCGCACTGCGCGACGTGCTGAGCGCATTCGCGTCGCCCGGAGTGCGCCTCGCCGCGCTGCGCACCTCACCCCCGGCATCCGCCACTCTCCGGACGACGGCCGGAACCGTCCGCGCCGGCGCGCTCACCGCGATGCTGGCCGACGAGCAGCGGCTGCAGGCGTTCTCGTCGATCCTCGACGTGCCGGCGCTGATGCTGGTCCCCGAGCGGATCCGGATGCTCAGGACCATCGCGGTCGGCCTCTCCGACGCGGCATTCACGACCGCGACGACGGATCGCGCGAAGCACGTGCAGGACCTCCTGGGCGCGGTGAGCATCCAGCGCCCCAAGCCCGTGCAGCTGATCGCCGCATCCGCACCGCTGCCGGTGTGGGTGCGCAACGATCTGCCCTGGAACGTGAACGTCTCACTGCACAGCACGCCCTCCGATCCACGCCTGGACATCCAGGAGACCACCGAGATCGTGGCCGGTCGTGCCAGCAGCACGCGAGTGGACGTGCCCATCTCGGCCCGCGTCGCCAGCGGCGAGGTGCAGGTCGATTTCCGGCTCACCAGCCCCACGGGCGTCGCGATCGGTCCGGCCGAGACCGCCGACGTCACTCTGCGGGCCGACTGGGAGGCCATCGGGCTCGGCATCCTCGGCGGCGTCATCGGCCTGCTGCTCGTGTTCGGCCTGATCCGCACCGTGCGTCGCCGCCGGGCTCGGGCGAGCATCGACGGGACGGGCTCGGAAGAGCATCCGGCGGACGACGCCCGTGCCGACGAGGCACCCACCTCGCCGACGAAGGAGAACGAATGAGCAGTCTCGGCCGCGCCAGCGCGATCCTGGGGGCCGGCACGCTGATCTCGCGCGTCACCGGCCTGGTGCGCACGATCGTGCTGCTCGCCGCGATCGGCTCCGTCGGTCGCGCCAGCGACGCCTTCAGCACCGCGAACCAGCTGCCCAACAACGTCTTCACGATCATCCAGACCGGCATCCTGACCGCGGTCATCATCCCGCAGATCGTGAAGTCCGCCAGCCACAAGGACGGCGGACAGGCGTTCATCTCCAAGCTGTTCACGCTCGGTACCGTGGTCTTCCTCGCCGCGACCGGTGTGGCCATGGTGCTCGCGCCGTGGCTGGTGTTCATGTACTCGAGCCAGTTCACCCCCGACCAGCTGGCCCTCGGCACGGCGTTCGCGTACTGGTGCCTGCCGCAGATCTTCTTCTACGGTCTCTACGCGCTCATCGGCGAGACGCTCAACGCCAAGCGCGTGTTCGGCCCGTACACCTGGGCCCCGATCGCGAACAACGTCATCTCGATCATCGGCTTCATCGTCTTCATGATGCTGTTCGGCGACAACCGCAATCACGTCGAGATGTGGGATCCGACGATGATCGCCGTCATGGGCGGCACCGCCACCCTCGGCATCGCCGTGCAGGCGGCTCTGCTGCTTCTCGCCTGGCGCCGCACCGGGCTGCACCTGCGACCCGACTTCCGCTGGAAGGGCGTCGGACTCGGCGAGGTCGGCAAGCTCGCGAGCTGGACCTTCATGATGGTCATCGCCGGTCAGCTCGCCGGCCTGGCGCAGTCGAACATCGTCTCCCGGGCGTCGGGCGAGCACCCCGCGGGGACGATCATGATGGCCGCCTGGCTCGTGTTCATGCTCCCCTACTCGATCTTCGCGGTCTCGATCGGAACGCCCTACTTCACGCAGATCGCCGAGCACACGGCCGAGGACCGGCACGACCAGGTGCGCGGCGACGTCGCCCGCAGCATCCGCGCGATCAGCCTGTTCATCGTCATCTCCTCGGTGGCCCTGGCCGTGGCATCCGTGCCCGCGACGCGCATCTTCACCGAGAACGGCGCACAGGCCGAGCAGGCGGCGCCCGTGCTGATCTGCTACCTCGTCGGACTGCTCCCGCTGTCGCTGCTGTTCATCGTGCAGCGCACCTTCTACGCCTACGGCGACACCCGCACTCCGTTCTGGTTCACGATCATCCAGTGCTCGCTGATCGTCGTCTCGGCGCTGGTGGCTCCGCTGCTCGTCCCGCTCAGTCAGCTCGCCGCCGCGGTGGCGCTCGGCCAGTCCCTGGCAGGGCTCGTGCAGACGATCATCGCCGTGGTGCTGCTGCGCCGCCGTCTCGGCGGCCTGGAGCTCCCCCGCGTCGCGCTGTCGCTGGGCCGCTTCGTGCTGGCCGCCGCCCCTGCCGGCTTCGCCGGGTGGGGCGTCTACCTGCTGATCGGCGGTGCCGACGGATGGGCCGTGTCCGCGACCGGTATGACCGGCCGCTTGCTGGGGGCGATCGGCACCGGTGTCGTCGGCGGTGTGGCGTTCGCGGTCTACCTCGTCGTTCTCTTCGTGCTGCGCGCCCCGGAGCTCAGCGTGGTCTCCGGGCTGCTCAAGCGCTTCCTGCCGGCGCGCGCCTCGCGCTGATCGCCACGGCGCCTCCGCCGCTCCTGCCGCGCTCAGCGATGGGGAATGTCGCGCGGTTACCATGGGTTGAAGAGATCGTGGCGGTTTTCCCGCGTGTCACCGCGCGCCCGCCGACAGAGGAGAGCACATGCGTCAGGTCATCATCATCGGCTCGGGTCCGGCCGGGTTCAGCGCCGCCATCTACGCGGCGCGCGCCAACCTGGAGCCGCTGCTGATCGCCAGCTCCGTCGAGGTGGGCGGCGAACTGACCAAGACCACCGACGTCGAGAACTTCCCGGGCTTCCCGGAGGGCATCCAGGGCCCCGACCTCATGGTCAAGCTGCAGGAGCAGGCGGAGAAGTTCGGCACCGAGGTGCTCTACGACGACGTCGTCTCGCTCGAGCTCGACGGCCCGGTCAAGAAGGTCACCCTGGGCACGGGCGCCGTGCACGAGGCATCCGCCGTCATCTATGCGACCGGATCCGCCTACCGCAAGCTCGGCATCGAGGGCGAGGAGCGCCTCTCCGGTCACGGTGTGTCCTGGTGCGCCACGTGCGACGGATTCTTCTTCCGCGAGAAGGCGATCGCCGTCGTCGGCGGCGGCGACTCCGCCATGGAAGAGGCCACCTTCCTGACGCGCTTCGCGTCGAAGGTGTACGTCATCCACCGCAAGGACACGCTGCGCGCCTCGAAGATCATGCAGGAGCGCGCGTTCGCGAACGACAAGATCGAGTTCATCTGGAACAGCGAGGTCGCCGAGATCCTCGGCGAGTTCGAGACGACCGGCGTGCGCCTGCGCTCCACCGTCGACGGGACGCTCAGCGAGCTGGACCTGCAGGGCGTGTTCGTCGCGATCGGCAACGACCCGCGCACCCACCTCGTCCACGACAAGCTCGAGCTCACTCCGGAGGGCACCATCTGGGTCGACGGCCGCTCGTCGCGCACCTCGGTGCCCGGAGTGTTCGCGGCGGGAGACGTGATCGACCCCACCTACCGTCAGGCCGCGACCGCCGCCGGTTCGGGTGTCGTGGCCGCTCTGGACGTGGAGCACTTCCTCGCCGGCCTCGAAGACGCCTCTGTTCCGGCCGAAGCCGTCGCCGGCTGAGCATCCGGAACACTTTTCCCGCATCCGGTGTTGCATCGGGTGACATCCAAAATCATCGCCATCCAACTGCAGGGAGAATCATGACTGCCAAGGCAACCACCGAGGCGACCTGGGAGCAGGACGTGCTCCAGGCCGATGGCCCGGTCCTCGTCGACTTCTGGGCCGCGTGGTGCGGTCCGTGTCGCATGGTCGCGCCGGTGCTCGACGAGATCCAGGCCGAGCACCCCGAGAAGATCACCATCCTCAAGCTCAACGTCGACGAGAACCCCAACCTCGCGATGCAGTACCAGATCACCTCGATCCCCGCGATGAAGGTGTTCCAGGGCGGCGAGGTCAAGACCACGATCATCGGCGCCAAGCCGAAGTTCGCCCTCGAGCAGGATCTCGCCGCGTTCATCGGCTGATGCTTCCACCGGCTCAGCAGCCCATCTGCTGAAGTGAGCCCGTCACCCTTCGGGGTGGCGGGCTTCTTCGTGTCCGGATGTCTGCGTCCACTTGTCGTGGACGTTCACCGCGGGCAGACCACGGGCAGACCGCGCGCGGTCCATGATCTCCTGGATCACTGCGGTCTTCGCGTCGTTGTAGCTGCGTCGACTCGTGGCCCAGCGAGCAGCATCCTGTTTCGCCTGCTGATATCGGGCCGCGTCATCCGGGTGTATCCGGAGCCAGTCGCGCAGCACGCGCTGATGCGCGTTCTGCCACTGCTCCGACGTGAAGAAGTGGGCGATGCGGATGCGCACTCCGCCCTGTTCGAAGAGCATCACGCGGTGCGTCCGCACCCGGCTGCCCACACGCCAGCCGCCGCGCTCCAGCCCAGGACGGTGACGGTCGAAGTCGCCCTGATCCACGAGACGGACGGCGATGTCGATGACGGGCTTCGCCATCATCCCCGGGACGGCAGTCGACCCGATGTGCTCGATCGTCCACGTCGGGTCGCCCGCAGCACGCAACTCCGCAGCCGCGTCATCGAACTGACGCGACCAATCCGGGTCGTAGTCCACCAGCATTCAGCCTCCGGACACAGCGTAACCGGGGCCTGAGCGAGCACGAGCCTGCCGGTATCAGGAGGCGTCGGCGACCGTGGGGTCCCAGCGGCGGTGGCGCCGCTCCCCCAGCATCCCCCACACCGTCTTCGTCAGTTCCGGATACTCGAGTGCGATCTGGCGGAGCACCCGGTAATGACGCGCGGAGTTCGGCCGCACGCCGTCGTTCGCCTTGATGTTCTCGGCGCGCAGCAGGAAGACGACCAGCTCGTCGATGCTGGGCAGATCCTCCATGAACTCCCAGGGGTCCTCTCCCCCGCGCAGTCGCTCCTGGATGAGCACCGCGAGCTCATCCGATGCTTCGGCGCGCAGCACCTCGAGGCTCGCGCGGCGCGGGATGGACTCGGTCATGACTTCCAGCCTACGCACGAGAACGCGGCCGGAGGGCATCCGGCCGCGTTCTCGTGGACGCCGCGTGTGTCAGCGTGCGCCGACCGTCTCCGCACTCGTGATGCCGTGCAGCTGCTTGAACTCCAGCGCGTAGGCGAGCTTGCCGGGCTTGGCGTCCTCATAGGGCTTGGAGAGCTTGCCGAACTCTCCGCCCGTGGGCTTCTTGCCGTCGTTCCACTCCGTCAGGGCACCCAGCTCGGATGCGGTGAGGCCGTTCGCGACCACGGCATCCGGCGCGAGGGCGGTCTGCGCGCGAGTGAGGCGCTCCACCGTGTTCAGATAGCTGGCACGGTCGTCGCGGTTCCAGCCCGCGAGGTCGACCGCGCCGGAGGTGCGCACCCAGTCCGCCCAGTAGAACTCCTGGAACGGCACGGATCCGGCTGCGTAGCCGATGTCGCGACCGAAGTAGAGCAGGCTGCGCAGTTCGTCGTCCTCGAAGTTGTCGAGGCCGACCGAGGTCGGCAGCTGCTTGGGCGTGATCGCGACACCCTCAGCATCCTTCAGGTACGTCCAGCCGTTCTTCTGCATCGTGTCCCAGAACTGCTTCTGGCCCAGACCGGTGAGGTTGCCGAGCACGCGCAGACGCACATGCAGGTTCGGACCGCCGTCCGCCAGCTCGTAGAAGGACGTCAGAGTGTGGTGACCATCGGTGAGGTACAGCTTGCCGCCGGGCCCGATGACCACTGTCTTCATCGGTGCGATGCTCTCAGCGGTCTCCTGACCCACGGGGATCGTGCAGGTGAAGCTGGTGGGGTCGTCCAGGCGCGCGCTCGCGTCAGCGACCGCGGTCTCGCCCTGTCCGTTCGCCTCGCACCAGTCGTCGAACTTCTTGTTGATCTTGTCCTTGCCCAGCGTGTACCGGCCGAGCTTGTAGTAGACCTCGTCGTAGCCGAGGGAGGGCTGGGTGGGCAGGACGTCGCCGATGCGGACATCGAGCAGGTCACCAGGCTGCGCGCACATGTTGATCGCGGGGGTTCCCTTGGCGGGAGTCGGGCACTTCGGAGCTGCCTGCGCCGCAGGCGCAGCGAGCAGCGTCGCCGCGGTGAGCGTGACGATGGCTGCGACTCCAGCGGCGCGGCGCGTGGTCTTTCGGGAGTTGTCGGTCATGCGCCCACAGTGGCGGATCCCGGTGAACCCGCTGTGAACAAGGGGTGATCGACCTGCGATGTTTCACGTGAAACGGCGGGGCGGACGTTTCGTCCCGCTCCGCTCGCCGGACTCCCCGGTCATTGAGCGAGGAGCGCAGCGACGAGACGAAATGCCCACGCGCCGAGGCGGACGTTTCGTCTCGCTCCGCTCGCTCAACGACCGAGGCAACAAGAAGGGGCCCGCATTGTTTCACGTGAAACATTGCGGGCCCCTGGGACGGGTATCAGCGTGAGCCGTACTCCTGCTCGCCGAGCTCGCCGAGAATGCGATTCAGGTCCTGAATGGATGCGAATTCGATCTTGACCTGGCCCTTACGCGCTCCCAGCGCGATCTGGACACGGGTGTTCAACCGGTCTCCGAGCTTCGCGGAGACCTCGTCCAGGTAGGCGCGGCGCGCTCCCGCCTGCGGCTTCGACTTGCTGCCCGGCGCCGCGGGAAGGGCCTTCGCGGCCGCCTCCGTGGCGCGCACGGACAGGTCCTCGTTCACCACCTTGTCGGCCAGGCGCTGCATCCGCTCGGGGTCCTCCACCGAGAGGATCGCGCGCGCGTGACCAGCCGACAGCACACCGGCCGCGACGCGCTGCTGCACCGGAACCGGCAGGCGCAACAGACGGATCGTGTTGCTGATCTGCGGGCGGGAGCGACCGATCCGGGTGGCCAGTTCTTCCTGTGTGATGCCGAAGTCCTCGAGCAGCTGCTGGTAGGCGGATGCCTCTTCCAGGGGGTTCAGCTCTGACCTGTGCAGGTTCTCGAGCAGCGCGTCGCGCAGCAGGTCCTCGTCGGCGGTCTCGCGAACGATCGCGGGGATCTCGGTGAGGCCGGCCTCGCGCGCCGCGCGGGTACGGCGCTCCCCCATGATCAGTTCGTATTCGCCGTCGGCGTTCTTGCGCACGACGACAGGCTGCAGCACGCCGAACTCGCGCACGCTGTGCACGAGCTCCGCGAGGTGATCCTCGTCGAAGTGCGTGCGCGGCTGACGCGGGTTGGGCACGATGCTGTTGGGGTCCACCTGGATGAGGCGGATGCCGGGGATCTCCGGAAGGTCGGCCTCCGCCGCTGCGGGGGCCGGTTCAGCATCCGTCTTCGGCTTGGGAGCCCCGGGGAAGAACACGTCCACGGGGCGCTCGGCCTGATCCGCGGTGGGAATGAGGGCTCCGATCCCCCGACCGAGTCCGGTGCGCTTGGCGGCCATCAGTGCTCCTTGTTCTGCGAGGATCGTTCGCCTCGCTGTGCGATCTCGACTGCTGCTTCCCGGTAGGCGACGGCGCCGGCCGACGTCCCGTCATACGCGATCACGGTCTGACCGAAGCTCGGTGCCTCGGAGACGCGGACCGACCGTGGGATGACGGCGTCGAGGACCTGCTGCGGGAAGTGGTTGCGGACCTCGTCGGCGACCTGCTGCGACAGGCGCGTGCGCGCGTCGAACATCGTGAGCAGGATCGTGGAGAGGTGGAGTTCGGGGTTGAGGTGCTTCTGGATCATCTGGATGTTGCCGAGCAACTGACTCAGACCTTCCAGCGCGTAGTACTCGGCCTGAATCGGGATCAGAACCTCCGTCGCGGCCGTGAAGGCGTTGATCGTGAGCAGTCCCAGCGACGGCGGGCAGTCGATGATCACGACGTCCATGTGATTGTCGTCGAGATAGGTCTTCAGCGCGCGGCGCAGCCGGAACTCTCGTGCGACCTGCGAGACGAGTTCGATCTCGGCGCCGGCCAGGTGGATCGTACTGGGCGCGCAGAAGAGGTTCTCGGACTCCGGACTCGGCTGCACGATCTCCGCGAACGGCAGATCGTTGATCAGCACGTCGTAGATGCTCGAGGTGTCCGCCGTGTGCGGGATGCTGAGCGCCGTGGATGCGTTGCCCTGCGGATCGAGATCGATCACGAGGACCTTCGCTCCGAGTTCGGCGAGAGCGGATGCCAGGTTCACCGCCGACGTCGTCTTGCCGACGCCGCCCTTCTGGTTGGAGACCGTGAAGATGCGGGTCTCACCCGAGAAGGTGACATTGACCTCGCGCAGAGCCTTGCGGCGGCTGGACAGATCGGCGAGTTCCCGAGCGAGCGGGGTATCCATCCCGAAATCGTGGCTCGGCGATGCGTTGTCGGATGGTTTCACGTGAAACATCGACTCCTTTCGGGACCGTCTACCACTCTAATCGACGCCGCACACTCCACCCTTGCCGGTCGGCGTTTCGACTCGCTTCGCTCGCTCAACGACCGACGTATCTCCCCTGGTCATTGAGCGAGGAGCGCAGCGACGAGTCGAAATGCCCGTACCCTGCGCGCTCAACCCCTGGCCTTTCGTAGGGCACGCTCGCGCGTACTCCAGCCTTTGATCGCATCGAAGCCGCCCTCGATGAACGCCTGTCGCTTAGTGTGACTCCACCCTTGGATGCGCTTCTCCAACCCGAAAGCCTCATCGATTCGCTCGAACTCCGCGAACCAGACCAGATCCACGGGGAGTCTGGAGGACGTGTAGTCACTCCCCATTCCCTGCGCATGGGTCTCGAGACGGGTATCCAGATCGACAGTGCTGCCCGCATGGAACGTGCCGTCGGCGCATCTCAAGATGTAGGTGTATCCGGTCATTCGGCGACGGTAGCGCGTGCCCTCGACAGCGAAGAGTCTTGTCCCGGCGCCTGTGGATGTTTCACGTGAAACGTGCACGTGTGGAGAGCCGTGCGTTTCGACCGACCGCCTCCGGTCATTGAGCGAGGAGCGCTAGCGACGAGACGAAATGACGGACCGGAAAGGCGCGTTTCGACTCGCTGCGCTCGCTCAACGACCGGAGGCTGGCGTCAGCGTTTCACGTGAAACATCACGCGTCGTCCCGCTCGCTCGACGCCCGGGGAATCCCTCTCAGCGCACGCGCGCGCGGAAGACGCGCGTCGTCTCGGCGAGAACACCTTCGCCGAGCACCTCGACCGAGACGTCCGTCACCCTGTGCTTCTTCAGCACCTTCTGCGCAGCCGTGATCTCAGCATCCACGTTGTGTCCCTTGAGGAAGATCAGTTCGCCGGCATCCTTCGCCAGCGGAGCTGTGATCGGGATCAGCGTTCGCAACGCGCTGACCGCACGGGCAGTCACCACGTCGAACTCGAGACCGACGTCTTCAGCGCGGGCGCGCATGACCCGCACGTTCGACAGCTCGAGCGACTCCACCTGCTCATTGAGCCAGGTGACCCGGCGCTCCATCGGCTCGATGAGGGTCCACTCCACATCAGGGCGCGCGATGGCGAGGACCAGGCCCGGCAGGCCGGCACCGGAACCGACATCCGCGACCGACCCATGGAACAGCGGGGCAGCGATCGCCGAGTTCAGTACGTGCCTCGTCCAGAGTCGGGGCAGTTCCAGCGGACCGATCAGTCCGCGCAGCTCCCCCTCAGCGGCCAGCGATGCCGTGAACCGACGTGCGAGATCGATGCGATCGCCGAAGATCTTCGCTGCGGCTGCGGGCTCGGATTCGAGGTTCGACTCAGTCACGCTGTGGCTCCTTCGAGGGGATGGTGCATTTCGTCTCGCTTCGCTCGCTCAATGACCGGTGCCTGAACCCACGTTTCACGTGAAACGCGCATCTCGAACCGCTCGCTCGATGACCGCGTGCCCAGTGATGTTTCACGTGAAACATCACGAGGAGAGGTCAGCCGCGGGAGATCACCGTGTGGCGGTCAGCGCCCTCGCCGTACGACTCCGAGACCAGTCCACGCTCGGACACGATGTCGTGCACGAGCTTGCGCTCGTAGGAGGACATCGCGGGAAGGGATGCCTGCGACGCACCGTCGTCGAGCTTGGCGACCGCGGCGTTCACGAGCCCCTCGAGCTGCCGGCGACGCGTGTCTCGCGATCCGCCGATGTCGAGGATCATGCGTGAGAACGATCCGGTCTTGCTCTGCACGGCGAGTCGAGTGAGCTCCTGCAGGGCCTGCACGGTCTCGGGTGCCGACAGCAGCGACAGGGCATCGCCCTCCGCCTCGACCGACACATAGGCGCGGCCCTGACGCACATCGAGGTTCAGGTCGCCGTCGATGTCGGCGATGTCGAGCAGCTCCTCGAGGAAGTCGGCCGCGATGTCGCCTTCCTGCTCGAGCTCTTCGATCGTCGACTCGGCCGAGGACTTCAGTTCATCCGTCGTCATCAGTTCGACCCCTTCTTCTTCGCACGCTTCTTGCTCATGGGCTGCTCCCGCTTCGGAGCCTGCTCCTTGGCGCGCTCGGCCTCCTCGAGCAGACGCTGCTGCTCTGCCTCGTACACCGCGATCGGAACGATCTTGCCCTCTGCGTTGATCGCCTTGCCACGACGGGCCAGACGCTCCTCACGAGCACGGGCGGCATCCGAGCCGGGCGTCGGCATCTCACGGATGACCAGGAACTGCTGGCCCATGGTCCACAGGTTGGAGACGAACCAGTAGAGCACCACACCGAGCGGGAAGAAGACACCCGAGAAGATGAAGCCCAGCGGCAGCACGTAGAGCATGATCTTCTGCATCTGGTACGCCTGGCCGGTCTTGGCCTCGGGCGACAGGTTCTTCGAGATGATCTGCAGCTGCGTGTAGAACTGCGAGACGATCATGAGGATCACGAGCACCACGAGGATCGTGACCGTGACCTCCCAGCCGGCGGGCTTGGTCTCGAGCGCAGTACGGAGATCGATGTGCAGCGGGGCGACACCGAACAGCGTCGCGTCGTAGAACTGCTTGGTGAGGTCGGCGTGCAGCAGACCGACACCACCGATGCCGTGCTTGGCGTGGTCGCCGACATCGCGCAGCGTGTAGAACATGCCGAGCAGGAAGGGCATCTGCACGAGCATCGGAAGACACGACGACACCGGCGTAGTGCCGTGCTTCTTGTACAGCGCCATGGTCTCGCGGCTCATCGCCTCACGCGAGAGCTGATCGCGCTTGCCCTTGTACTTCTCCTGCACCTTCTTCAGCTGCGGAGCGATCTCCATCATCTTGCGCTGGCTCTTGATCTGCTTCACGAACAGCGGGAAGACCGCCGCACGGATCACGATCACGAGACCGACGATGGACAAGACCCAGGTCAGTCCAGCATTCGGAGCCATCCCGAATGCGGTGAAGAGCCAGTGCCAGGCGACCAGGATCGCCTCGACGATCCACTTGAACGGCCACAGCAGGAGGCTGAACAGATCGAAACCACCCCCGTTGCCGGCGGCCGGGCTGGGGGTGCTTGCGAGCAGAAGGTCAAGACCCACTGTTCAGTCCTTTCGAGCGGGTACGACGAATCCGTGCGGAGTCAGTTCGTAGTGGAAATGAGCATGAGGGCGCACGTCGTCGACGCCGCCCTTGCTCCACGGATTGCAGCGCAGGATGCGCCAGGCCGACAGGATCGTCCCCCACACCGCGCCGTGCTGCTGCACCGCACCTACAGCGTAAGCGGAACAGGACGGGTAGTACCTGCACACATCCCCGTACAGCGGTGAGATCACCGCTCGGTAGACGACGAGGAACGCGAGCACCGCGTTCCTCGGCAGGACGAGGATCCCGCGGATCAGATCGGATGCCCGGAACCGCGCCGTTCCGAAAGCGTAGGACGGAAGCGCGCTCATGCCCGCACCGGCCCGGCCAGGAGCCGATTGAGACAGCGCGCCACGTCGGTCCGCAGGTCGGCGAAGTCGGCGGATGCGGATGCGGGAAGGGCACGGATGACGACATCCGTGCCCTCGGGAACCGTGTCGAGGAACTCGGCGCACACCGCTTTCAGGCGGCGGCGAACGGTGTTCCGAACCACAGCGGTTCCTACCTGCTTGCTGATGATGAACCCGAACCGGGGTGCACGGTCATCGGACGCCGGCAGAACCGAGGTCACCAGACGCGGCCCACCGCATCGCGTGCCGCGGCGGACCACCTGTCGGTAGTCGACGCCACGCGTCAGGCGATTCGGCCGGGCGAGCACGGCAGGTCCGGGTGAGCGGGCTTACGCCGAGAGCTCAGCACGGCCCTTCGAGCGACGTGCCGAAAGGATGGCGCGGCCGGCGCGGGTGCGCATGCGGGCACGGAAGCCGTGCTTCTTGGCGCGACGGCGGTTGTTGGGCTGGAAGGTGCGCTTGCTCATGGAATCACTCCGGGAATGGTGTCACCGGGCTTTTTCATCCGGAGACAGGGGGTACTGCCAAAAGGCATAAGTCAACCGATTAAGGGTACGACCTGCCGCCGCGCAGGGCAAATCCACCGCCGGATGCCTCGATGCCGCCCGTCAGTTGCGCACACCCATTATCCACAACTGTGGAGACCGGGCCGGATCGCGACACACCCGCGTGTTTCCGCGGGCGGCTTGATGTTCTGGCGGGTGATGACTACCGTGGCATCCGACGTTATCCACAGGGGGAGACCACGCTTCGAGCGACCTTTCCACAACCTCGCCCGGAGCACCATGACCACTGCAGCCCACCCCGACGTGCCGATCTGGTCGACTCTGCGCGATCGTCTCGCCGAGGATGAGCGGGTGTCGCCGCAGCTGCACGGCTTCCTCAGCCTGGTGGTTCCGGCTGGCGTCATGGGCGGGGTGCTGTACCTGGACGTCCCGAACGATCTGACCGCCGCGCAGATCAACAAGAGACTGCGCATCCCGCTGATGGAGGCTCTGTCCCAGATCGGCGACGAGGTCACCTCGTATCGCACGGTGGTGAACCACGAGCTCGCCGACCAGCCGACGGCGCCCATCTCGGTCCCCGACTTCACGACTCCCGAGCCGGTGCGCAGCGAGCCCGCGGCGGAGACGCCCCAGGCTCTGCGCCACGAATCGCGCCTCAACCCGAAGTACACCTTCGACAACTTCGTGATCGGTCAGTCCAACCGCTTCGCGCATGCGGCCGCGGTCGCCGTGGCTGAGGCGCCGGCGAAGGCGTACAACCCGTTGTTCATCTACGGCGACTCCGGACTGGGCAAGACCCACCTCCTGCACGCGATCGGCGACTACGCGCAGTCGCTGTACGCCGGGGTTAAGGTTCGCTACGTCTCGAGCGAGGAGTTCACGAACGACTTCATCAACTCGATCGCGAACAACCGCGGCGCCGCCTTCCAGAGCCGGTACCGCGAGGTCGACATCCTGATGATCGACGACATCCAGTTCCTGCAGGGTCGCGCCGAGACGCAGGAGGCGTTCTTCCACACCTTCAACCAGCTGCACGACCACAACAAGCAGGTCGTGATCACCAGCGATGTGGCGCCGAAGCTGCTCACCGGCTTCGAGGACCGGATGCGCAGCCGCTTCGAGTGGGGCCTGATCACGGACGTGCAGGCGCCCGACCTGGAGACCCGCATCGCGATCCTGCGCAAGAAGGCGCAGAGCGAGTCGCTCCACATCCCCGATGAGGTGCTCGAGTACATCGCGACGGTGGTCTCCTCGAACATCCGCGAGCTGGAGGGGGCGCTGATCCGGGTCTCCGCGTTCGCGAGCCTCAACCGCTCGGCGCTCGACATCTCGCTTGCCCAGACCGTGCTGCGGGACATCGTCGACACCACCGAGGACAACGTCATCTCGCCGACGGACATCATCACGTCGACGGCCGCGTACTTCAAGCTCACGGTCGACGACCTGTACGGATCGAGCCGTTCGCAGCAGATCGCGATCGCCCGGCAGATCGCCATGTACCTGTGCCGCGAGCGCACGAACCTGTCGCTGCCGAAGATCGGTCAGCTGTTCGGAAACCGCGATCACACCACCGTGATGTACGCCTGCAAGAAGATCAGCGAGCTCATGAAGGAGCGCCGCTCGGTCTACAACCAGGTCACCGAGATCACCACCCAGATCAGCCGTCGCTGACGCCCCCGACACGCCTGAAGTCACGCGGAATCGGGACGGTTGTCCGCAGGGGTTGTGGATAACTTGTGGAAACTTCGGCTTCCGGATGCTGTCGAGCAGACCCACCTGTGGATAACGGGAACCGCCGTCTCGGGGTCGGAACCCTCCGAAAGCCCCGGAATCCTCAGGGTCTCCACAACTGACAAGCGTGTAGTTTCCTACTCTCCGCTGCTATCCACCGACTTATCCACAGAATCCACAGTTGTTAACACCGTTAAGAGATCAATCTCAGTGAAGGGTTCCCCGATCACCAGACGGATGTGGACGGACAGGCCGCCACAGCCCCATTCGGGGTAGCGGGGGCTTCGCCCGGTGCGACTAGCATGGGATCGCCTGCAGTGGGCCCACTGCGAAAGGTGAAGTACAACGAGGGAGCGCCCGTGAGGTTCCAGGTCAACCGCGATGTGTTCAGCGAGGCTGTGTCCTTCGTCGTCAAGCTGCTGCCACAGCGCAATCCACAGCCGATCCTTGCGGGTGTGCTCATCGAGGCATCCGCTGAGGGACTGACCCTCTCGGCCTTCGACTACGAGGCATCCGCCCGCACCACGATCGAGGCGACCGTCGACGAGCCGGGCACGATCCTCGTGCACGGCCGCCTGCTGTCGGACATCGCGAGCCGGCTTCCGAACGCGCCGATCGAGATCGCGGTGGAGGAGGACGGCGGGATCGCCGTCACCTGCGGTTCCGCACGGTTCACCCTCGCCGCCATGCCGGTCGAGGAATATCCCTCCATCCCCGAGGTGACCGGCTCGACGGGCGTCGTGCCGGCCGAGGAGTTCGGCACCGCGATCGCGCAGGTGGCCTTCGCCGCATCCCGCGACGATGTGACCCCGGTCCTCACCGGCGTGCAGCTCGAGGTCTCCGGCACAACCCTGAGCCTGGTCGCGACCGACCGCTACCGCGTCTCGCTCCGCGACGTGCCGTGGGACGGGGAGGGCGCAGAGCAGACCGCGCTGGTCCCGGCCCGAACGCTCACCGAGGTCGGGAAGACCTTCGCGCATGCCGGCAACATCGAGATCGCGTTCTCCGGAGCGGGTGACCGAGAGATCATCGCGTTCACCGCGGGCAACAAGACTGTGACTTCTCTCCTGATCAAGGGCAATTTCCCGCCCGTGCGCAGGCTGTTCCCCGAGCAGACCGACCACTACGCGGTCGTCAACACCGGCGACCTCATCGAGGCCGTGCGCCGCGTCGCCCTGGTGCTCGACCGCTCCGCTCCGCTGCGATTCACGTTCGGCGCCGACGGCGTGACGATGGATGCATCCGGCAGCGAGCAGGCCCGCGCCTCCGAGTCGGTCGACGCTCACCTGAACGGCGGCGACGAGGTGACCCTCGGCCTGAACCCGCAGTACCTGCTCGAGGCGCTCGGCGCGGTCAAGAGCGAGTTCACCCGCGTCACGTTCACGTCGAGCGACAACGCCAACAAGCTCAGCCCCGTGCTCGTGACCAGCCAGACCTCGGTGGACCAGGCCGGTCTGGACTCGTTCAAGTACCTGCTGCAGCCGAACCTGCTGCTTCGGTGACGCTCGAGCTCATCACACCGGAGCTCGCGCGGCGCATCGTCGTGCGGGATGAGCGGGACGGCGATCACTGGCATCCGGACTATCCGTTCGCGGACGAGCTGGTGCCGTTGCGGATGCTGGCGGACCAGGACGCCGCGGATGCTGTCTTCACGCTGTACATGATCCGAGAAGAAGGCCAGGCCGTGGGCGGTTTCGGCTTCTTCGGGCCACCGGACGAGTCGGGCACCGTCGAGTTCGGCTACGGCCTGATCGCCTCTGCTCGCGGCCGCGGACTGGCAACGGATGCCGTGGCCGAAGGGCTGCGGATCGCCGCGGATGCCGGCGCGAAGCGCGCGATCGCCGACACCGACCTCGACAACGCGCCCTCCATCCGTGTGCTCGAGAAGTCCGGTCTCGTCCAGACGCACCGCTCCGCCGACAAGGTCTTCTTCGCGCGCGAACTCTGACCGGCAGGGACCCGTCACCGGCGTTCAGCGCCGGACGGAGCGTCCGACCCCGAAGGTAGGCTGATCCTCGTGATTGTGGAGCACCTGAACCTGGGCGATTTCCGCAATTACGCGACCGCTGATCTCACGCTGCATCGCGGTCCGAACGTGCTCGTCGGCAGCAACGGGCAGGGGAAGACCAACCTCGCCGAGGCGATCGTCTTCCTCGCGACGCTGGGGTCGCATCGGGTGTCGTCGGATGCTCCGATGGTGCGGGACGGCAAGGAGTTCGCCGTGGTGCGAGCGCGTCTCGCGCACGGTGAGCGCAAGGTGCTCGTCGAGGTGCAGCTCAACAGGCAGGGCTCGAACAAGGCGCGGATCAACGGGTCTCCGTCGAAGACCAACGAGCTGCCGCGCTACGCGCATGTCGTGCTGTTCGCGCCCGAAGACCTGCAGATCGTCCGCGGCGATCCTTCGTCGCGCAGAAGATTCGCAGATCAGCTGCTGATTCAGCGCACGCCGCGGATGGCAGGGGTGATCGCCGACTACGAGCGCGTGCTGCGGCAGCGGACCGCTCTGCTGAAGTCCGCCCGTGCGCGCGGAGTGCGCGGCGAGGGCCTCTCGACGCTGGATGTGTGGGATGACAAGCTCATCTCGCTCGGCTCCGAGATCATCCATGCGCGCCTGCGGCTGGCATCCGATCTGCAGGGTCCGCTCGCCGAGGCGTACACGGCGATCGCGGGGGCCGACCACCGTCCGCAGCTGGAATGGGCGCTGTCCGTGCGCGGCGGAGATCCGGAGGAGGGCGACCCTTCGACGGACTCAGGGACCGAAGAAGGGCCGGTCCGCGGCGAGATCGAGGAGCAGTTCCGTGCCGCGCTGCAGGCGAAGCGCTCGAAGGAGATCGAGCGCGGGCTGACGCTGGTGGGGCCCCACCGCGACGACCTGATCCTGCGCGTCCGCGATCTTCCCGTGAAGGGGTACGCCTCGCATGGCGAGTCCTGGTCCGTGGCACTCGCGCTGCGCCTGGCATCCGCGGAACTGCTGCGCGCCGAGTCCCCGGCCGGTGATCCGGTGCTGATCCTGGACGACGTCTTCGCCGAGCTGGACGCCGACCGGCGGCAGCGCCTGGCGGCCATCACCTCCGGATACGAGCAGGTGATCGTCACGGCCGCCGTCGAGGGGGACATCCCCGAGCCGCTGCACCGTCATGTCGTGCGCATCCACGCGGGAACCATCAGCGATGAGCGTCCCGAAACCGGAGAGGAGACCGCCGATGATGGACCCGCAGCCTCCTGAGACGGTGGCGACCTACCTGCGGCTGCGCGGGCTGAAGCCCAGCTCGAAGAACTGGAAGCGTCGCAAGCGCATCGAGGTCGACGACGACAACGCGCCGTTCTCCAAGGGGCGCGATCCCGGCACGCTCGGTGACATCCTCGCCAAGCTCACCAGGGATTCCGGCTGGGAGAAGACGCTCGCGGCCGAGGACCTGGTGCGGCAATGGGCCGAGCTCGCCGGCGCCGACACCGCCAAGCACTCCGAGCCGGTGTCGCTGGAGCGAGGCGTGCTCACCGTGAAATGCGACTCCACGGCGTGGGCGAAGAACCTGCAGTTCATGCGCGCCGTGATCATGACCGAGATCGGCAACCGCTATCCGGATGCCGGTGTCGAGAACATCCGGTTCATCGGCCCGGACGTCCCGTCGTGGAAGTGGGGACCGCGCGTCGTGCCCGGAAGGGGTCCACGGGACACCTACGGGTAGGGCATCACGAACGGGCCCTCAAGCCCTCAGAAGCGCACACACGGCGTTTGAGCCGTATGTCGACCATCGAAACCCGCTAGAATGGAACGGTACTTTCGATGTGGAGAACCATTTCTGATGACGCCTGAAACACCTGCCGACGACGAGAACGCCCCCTCGACAGGGACGGAGCCGAACACACAGGAGTCGAAGAAGGTCCCCGGCGACTACGGCGCCGACCAGATCCAGATCCTCGAGGGCCTCGAGGCGGTCCGCAAGCGCCCCGGCATGTACATCGGCTCGACGGGTCCGCGCGGTCTGCACCACCTGGTGTACGAGATCGTCGACAACTCGGTCGATGAGGCCCTCGCCGGCTACGCCGACAACATCGACGTGACGATCCTCGCCGACGGCGCGGTCCGCGTCGTCGACAACGGCCGCGGCATCCCGGTCGATCCGCACTCCTCCGACCCGACCAAGTCGACCGTCGAGGTCGTGCTGACGATCCTGCACGCCGGCGGCAAGTTCGGCGGCGGAGCGTACGCCGTCTCGGGCGGTCTGCACGGCGTCGGCTCCTCGGTCGTGAACGCCCTCTCGACCCGATTCGAGGTGGCCGTCAAGCAGAAGGGCTACGTCTGGCGGCACGTCTTCGCCGACGGCGGCACCCCGCAGCAGCAGCTGGAGAAGGGCGAGGAGACCTCCGAGACCGGGACCAGCATCACGTTCTGGCCGGATGCGGAGATCTTCACGGAGACGATCGACTTCGACTACGAGACCCTGCGCACCCGCTTCCAGCAGATGGCGTTCCTGAACAAGGGGCTGCGCATCGCGCTGCACGATGAGCGCGAGGCATCCGCCTACGAGGTCGACGGACCCGACGGCACGAGCATCACGAAGCAGCCCTCCGACGTGTTCCTCTACGAGCGCGGTCTGGTCGACTACGTCGAGTACCTCAACAAGGTGCGCAAGGCCGAGGTCGTGAACGAGGAGATCATCGACTTCGACGCCGAGGACTCCGAGCGCAAGATCTCGCTCGAGGTCGCGATGCAGTGGACCACCTCGTACACCGAGAACGTGTTCACCTACGCCAACACGATCAACACGCACGAGGGCGGCACGCACGAGGAGGGCTTCCGCGCGGCGCTGACCAGCCTGGTCAACCGCTACGCGCGGGCGAACAACTTGCTCAAGGAGAAGGACGACAATCTCTCCGGCGACGACGTGCGCGAGGGCCTGACGGCGGTCATCTCGATCAAGCTCGGCGAGCCGCAGTTCGAGGGTCAGACCAAGACCAAGCTCGGCAACACCGAGGCGAAGGCGTTCGTGCAGAAGATCGTGAACGATCAGCTGGGCGACTGGTTCGATCGCAACCCGGTGCAGACGAAGAACATCATCCGCAAGGCGATCGATGCGGCCACCGCGCGCATCGCCGCGCGCAAGGCGCGCGAGACCGCGCGCCGCAAGAGCGTCTTCGAGTCCGCGGCGATGCCGGACAAGCTCAAGGACTGCACCAGCAAGGACCCGTCGATCAGCGAGATCTTCCTGGTGGAGGGTGACTCGGCCGGCGGTTCGGCGGTGCAGGGTCGCGACCCGCACACCCAGGCGATCCTGGCGCTGCGCGGCAAGATCCTCAACGTCGAGCGCGCTCGTCTGGACAAGGCCCTGGGCAACAAGGAGGTCCAGGCGATGATCCAGGCCTTCGGCACGGGCATCGGCGAGGACTTCGACATCGACAAGGCGCGGTACCACAAGATCGTGCTGATGGCGGATGCCGATGTCGACGGCCAGCACATCACGACACTGCTGCTGACGCTGCTGTTCCGCTACATGCGCGGGCTGATCGAGGCCGGTTTCGTGTACCTCGCGATGCCGCCGCTGTACCGCCTGAAGTGGACCAACGCCCCGCACGAGTACGTGTACACCGACGTCGAGCGGGATGCCCTGCTCAAGCACGGCAGCGAGAACGGCAAGCGCCTGCCCAAGGACGCCGGCATCCAGCGCTACAAGGGTCTCGGTGAGATGAACCCGAAGGAGCTGTGGGAGACCACGATGGATCACACCACGCGCACCCTTCGTCAGATCACCATCGACGACGCCGCGGCCGCGGATGAGATCTTCAGCGTGCTGATGGGTGAGGACGTCGAGTCCCGGCGCACCTTCATCCAGCGCAACGCCAAGGACGTCCGCTTCCTCGACATCTGACCCCCTGACTACTCCTCACACACCGCTGATCTCGGACAACCACACACGCACGAAGGACGGAGGAATGTTCTCGGAGTGAGCATCGGGGTGGCGCGCCAGCGCCGGGGCCCCCGTTCTGCGAACGAAGAGAACATTCCGGAGTCCGGCACCACCGGCAGCATCCGGAGAAGAAGAAAAAGACATGACTGACGAAGAACGCCCCGAGCCGGCCCACGAGCACGGCCGCATCGACCAGGTCGACCTGCAGTCCGAGATGCAGCGCAGCTACCTCGACTACGCCATGGCCGTCATCGTCGGCCGCGCGCTGCCCGATGTGCGCGACGGCCTCAAGCCCGTGCACCGCCGTGTCATCTACGGCATGTACGACGGCGGGTTCCGCCCCGACAAGTCGTTCTCGAAGTGCGCTCGCGTGGTCGGCGAGGTCATGGGTCAGTACCACCCGCATGGCGACTCGGCGATCTACGACACCCTGGTGCGCCTGGTGCAGCCGTGGTCGCTGCGCTATCCGCTGGCGCTCGGCCAGGGCAACTTCGGCTCGCCCGGCAACATGGGTGCCGCGGCTCCGCGATACACCGAGACCAAGATGGCTCCGCTCGCGCTCGAGATGGTGCGCGACATCGAAGAGGAGACCGTCGACTTCTCGCCGAACTACGACGGTCAGACCCAGGAGCCCGACGTCCTGCCGTCGCGGTTCCCGAACCTGCTGGTCAACGGGTCGATCGGCATCGCGGTCGGCATGGCCACGAACATCCCGCCGCACAACCTGCGCGAGGTCTCGGCCGCAGCCCTGTGGGCTCTGGAGAACCCGGGACTTCCCCGCGAGGAGCTGCTCGAGGGCCTGATCCAGCGCATCCCCGGGCCGGACTTCCCGACCGGCGCCCAGATCCTGGGCACCAAGGGGATCCAGGAGGCGTACCGCACCGGTCGTGGTTCGATCACGATGCGCGCGGTCGTCGAGGTCGAGGAGATCCAGGGCCGCACCTGCCTGGTCATTACCGAGCTGCCGTACCAGGTCAACCCCGACAACCTCGCGGTGAAGATCGGCGAGCTGGCGCGCGACGGCAAGATCACGGGCATCGCCGACATCCGCGACGAGTCCTCCGACCGCACCGGCCAGCGCCTGGTGGTCGTGCTCAAGCGCGACGCGGTCGCGAAGGTCGTGCTGAACAACCTGTACAAGCACACCCAGCTGCAGGACAACTTCGGCGCGAACATGCTCGCGATCGTCGACGGCGTCCCGCGCACGCTCGCTCTGGACGGCTTCATCACGAACTGGCTCGACCACCAGCTCGACGTGATCGTGCGCCGCACGGGCTTCCGTCTGCGCAAGGCGCAGGCGCGCATGCACATCCTGCAGGGATACCTGAAGGCACTGGATGCCCTGGACGAGGTCATCGCGCTGATCCGCCGCTCCCCCACCGTCGACGAGGCGCGTGAGGGACTCAAGGCGCTGCTCGACATCGACGACGACCAGGCTCAGGCCATCCTCGACATGCAGCTGCGTCGACTGGCCGCTCTGGAGCGCCAGAAGATCATCGACGAGGCCACCGAGCTCGAGGCGAAGATCGCCGACTACAAGGAGATCATCGCCACCGAGGCTCGCCAGCGCGAGATCGTCCGCACCGAGCTCACCGAGATCGTCGACCGCTTCGGCGACGAGCGCCGCACGCACATCCTGCACGGCTTCGACGGCGACATGTCGATGGAGGATCTGATCCCGGTCGAGGAGATGGTCGTCACCATCACCCGCGAGGGGTACATCAAGCGCACCCGCAGCGACAACTACCGGTCGCAGCACCGCGGAGGCAAGGGCGTGAAGGGCGCGCAGCTGCGCGCCGACGACCTCGTCGAGCACTTCTTCGTCACCACCACGCACCACTGGCTGCTGTTCTTCACGGACAAGGGTCGCGTGTACCGCACCAAGACGTACGAGGTGCCGGAGGCCGGCCGGGATGCCAAGGGTCAGCACGTCGCGAACCTGCTGGCGCTGCAGCCCGAGGAGAAGATCGCCCAGGTGCTCGCCATCAGCGACTACCAGGCGAAGGACTACCTGGTGCTGGCGACGCACGGCGGCCTCGTGAAGAAGACCCGCCTGGGCGACTACGACACCAACCGCCAGGGCGGTGTCATCGCCATCCGGATGCGAGAGGGCGACGAACTGGTCAGCGCCAAGCTCGTGAACGCCGACGAGGACATCCTGCTCATCAGCGCCAAGGGCATGTCGGTGCGCTTCCACGCCACCGACGACGCGCTGCGTCCGATGGGCCGGGCGACCGAGGGTGTGCGGGGCATGAAGTTCAAGGATGACGAGGACAGCCTGCTGTCGGCGTCCATCGTCGCCGAGGACTCGTACGTGTTCACCGTGACCGACGGCGGCTACGCCAAGCGCACCACGGTGGACGAGTACAAGGTGCAGAAGCGCGGTGGAACGGGCATCAAGGTGGCCAAGCTGAGCGACGAGCGCGGCGTTCTGGCGGGCGGTCTGATCGTCTCCGAGGACGACGAGGTCTTGGTGGTTCTGTCCAGCGGCAAGGTGGTACGCTCTGCCGTGGCCGAGGTGCCCGCCAAGGGCCGCGACACCATGGGAGTCGTGTTCGCCCGGATGACGGGCGATGACCGCATCCTCGCCGTGGCACGCAACAGTGAGCGTGGCATGGACGACGAGGACGAGGCGGATGCAGAGACCTCCGAGCCCCAGACCCCCGAAGCCCAGAACCTCGAACCCCAGTCCACTGAGGACGAGTCCCCCGAAGCCTGATCCGAAGAGAGCTGACCGATGAGCACAGTCGCAGACAAGCTGGCGAAGAAGTCCACCCGACGCACCGGTGGCAAGCAGGTGCGTCTGCGCCTGGTCTACGTCGACTTCTGGTCTGCGGTGAAGCTGTCGTTCCTGGGCGCCGTGGCACTGGCGATCGTCACGATGGTGTCGTTCTTCCTGGTGTTCATGGTGCTGCAGGCGACCGGCGTGCTCACCCAGACCAGCGACTTCCTCGACAAGATCACCGACGGCTCCATCGACCTCACCAGCCTGGTCGGACTGCCGCAGGTGATGGCGTTCGGCGCGGTCGTTGCGATCCTGAACCTGATCGTCTTCACGGTGCTCGGCGCCGTGATCGCGGGCATCTACAACCTGGCGGTGAAGGTGACGGGCGGTCTGCTCGTCGGGTTCATGTCGAACTGACGACTGGGTCGCTGAGCCTGTCGAAGCGCCCTTCCTCTTCGGAGGAGGGGCGCTTCGCTGTATCTGGGGCCGGGGGCGGAGAGGTTCCCTTCGTTCGCAGAGCGGGTGCCCCTCCCGCTTCGCGGGTCCCTCCCCGATGCTCACTCCGGGAACCTCTCCGCCCCCTCTTCGCGCGTCGTCGCGCCCGGTCCCTGAGCGAGCGCAGCGAGACGAAGGGTTGCGCCGGCGAGCGAGCGGGGGGAGGATTTAGTGAACGGAACGTTCACTAAGGAGTGCGGATGCGCGCGGTGGTGGGGCTGGACGAGCTGGGGCGGGATGACCTGGAGATCGCCGGCGGCAAGGGGGCGAACCTCGGGGAGCTGATCCGGGCCGGGCTGCCGGTGCCGGGCGGGTTCGTCGTCACGACGGATGCCTATGTGCAGGCTGCCGACGCCGTGGGCCTCGCCGCCATGGTCGAGGATGCAGAGCCGGCGGCGCTGCGCGAGAAGCTGGCATCCGCCCCTATCGGCGCGGACCTGCGGGTGCAGGTGACCGAGGCCTACCGCGCCCTCGGCGACGACGTCCCGGTCGCGGTGCGCTCCAGCGCGACGGCAGAAGACCTGCCGGGAGCCGCCTTCGCCGGCCAACAGGACACATACCTCAACGTCGTGGGCGCGGATGCCGTGATCGACGCGGTCCGCGACTGCTGGGCCTCGCTGTGGACGGACCGCGCCGTGTCGTACCGGCGCGAGCGTCGCGTCGACCCGCACACCGTGCGCATCGCGGTCGTGGTGCAGGTGCTGGTGGACGCCGAGCTCGCCGGCGTGATGTTCAGCGCCGACCCGGTCAGCGGGAGGCGCGACCGGATCGTCGTCGACGGCGCGGCAGGACTCGGCGAGGCGCTGGTGTCCGGCATCGTCACCCCCGACCACTATCTGCTCGACGACGACGGCCAGCAGCTCGAGTACCGTCCGGGCCGCGCCGAGGTCGTCATCCGCCGGGACGCCGGCGGCGGGGTGCGCGAGGAGGAGGCGAGAGCATCCGGTGCTCCCCTGCTCTCCCGCGACCGGCTGAAGACGCTCGCGCGACTCGCCCGCGCAGCCGAGGCGCATTTCGGGCGCCCGCAGGACATGGAGTGGGCGATCGCTGGCGGCACGGTCCACGTGCTGCAGGCGCGCCCGATGACCGCGCTGCCGCCCGAGCCGATGAAGCTGAACGGCCGGCAGCGCGTGCAGAGCATGATCTTCAGCGAGTACCTGCCGGTGCGGCCGTACCCGATGGACGTCACCACGTGGCTGGGACGGGGTCCCGCCGAGATGATGCGTCAGATCACCGAGTACTACGGGTTGCGCGGGGCGTTCACCGACTACCTGCGCGAGGAGGACGGGGTGGTCACCCGCTTCGTGCCGCCGAATCCGCATCCGGGCCCCGGCATTCTGCGGGCCCCGCTCCGGCTCATCCGCAAGGCCGCACGATTCCATCCCGAGCGCTGGCAGGACGACCCGCGGCTGGCGCGTCTGCTGAGCGTCGCCGATGAGCTCGACGCCCTGCCGCTGCGGGAGCTGTCGTGGCGCGCGCTGCTCGACGTGCCGGAGCGCGCGCTCAGGGCGATGGACCTCAGCCGCGACCTGCGCATCGACTACCTGCCCGGCACGGCCCTTGCGGTGGCGCGGCTCGCCGCGGTCACGTTCCTGCTCGGCCGGATCGGCCTCCTCGGCGAGCTCACCGGCGGCGCTCCGACCCGCACCGCCGCATCGGAGCGAGCGCTGGTCGAGATGGCGGCGACGGTGCGGGCGGATGCCGATCTTCGCCGCCTCTTCGCCGACAGCAGCCCCGACCAGATCCTGACCGCGCTGGATGCCGGCCGCTTCCCCGGCTTCGCCGCAGCGCTGGACACGTTCCGGCACGACTTCGGGCGCAAGGAGACGGCGTCTCCGCTGCTGGTGAGCCCGCCGACGCTCACCGAGTCGCCCGAGGTGATCATCGGCATGGTGCGCGGCTTCATCGACAGCCCGCCGGCGGACGATCGCGGCTCGCGATCGAAGCAGGCCCTCGCCCGGCTGCTCGCGCACCCGCTGCTGCGACCGCGGTGGATGCGCGCCGCCGCCGAGCGCTGGGTGCGCGCAGCGCAGGCGGGCGTCGGATTCCGCGAGGACAGCCACTTCTTCTTCACGGCGACGCTGCCCGCGCTGCGTCGGTCCCTGCTCGAGATCGGGCGGCGGCTGCAGGATGCCGGCGTGCTGGACACCGCCTTCGACGTGTTCCACCTGCGATGGGAGGAGGTCATGGCGATCCCCGACGTCGAGAAGCTGCGGCCCGAGTACATCGGTCGGCTGCGTGCGCTGGTCACCAGGCGCAGCGCGCGCCGTGCGGAACTGGCCGGCATCCCCGTGGTCGACGTGCGCGGGGTGTTCCGGCCCGCTGCCGGAGGAGACGCGGTGGTCAGCGGTTCCCCTGCGGGCGGCGGCACCGCGACCGGGCCCGCGCGGATCATCCGCGAGGCGGGCGACTTCCATCGCCTGCAGCAGGGCGACGTGCTGGTGTGCCCGTACACGAACCCCGCCTGGACCCCGCTGTTCCTGCGGGCATCCGCCGTGGTCGTCGACACCGGGTCGATCGCCTCGCACGCCGCCATCGTCGCGCGCGAGTACGGGCTTCCCGCCGTCATGGGCACGGGCGACGGCACCCGGGTGCTGGTCGACGGCGAGCGGATCACGGTCGACGGCACGACGGGGACGGTGACCCGTGCCTGATCCGATCGGCGGCGTCGCATCGTCCGAGGCGGCGGATGCCCCGCCCGGATCCCCTCGGTCGGGCGCCGGTGCACCGCGACCGCGCCGCCGAGGTGACGCGCTGATCGGGGCGATCCATGCGGCCGTGCTCGCGGAGCTGGCCGAGGGCGGATACGCCTCTCTCACCATGGAGCGGGTCGCCGAGCGCGCGGGTGCGGGCAAGGCGTCCCTCTACCGGCGCTGGAACTCACGCGCCGAGCTGGTGCGCGACACGGCCTATCACTCGCTGCGCGATGCCGACGGCGCTCCCGACACCGGGACGCTGCGCGGAGACCTGGTCGAGGCGCTCTCCCAGACCGCGGCGCTGCTCTCCGGTCCTCTCGGGGCGGCACTGCGGGCGGTGCTGTCCGAGACGCTCGCCGACGACCAGGCGGAGATGGGCGAGCTGTCGCTCGGACGGGGACGCCGCCTGATGCGCGAGATCGTGCAGCGCGCCGTCGCCCGGGGAGAGGTGCGGGCGGATGCCGTCACCGACCTGCGCCTCGACGTCGGACAGGCGCTGCTGCGCGACCGGTTCCTGTTCCGTGACAGCGCGATCGACGCCGGCACCGCCGTGCGGATCGTCGACGAGGTGCTGATCCCCCTGTTCACGGACGTCCGCTGAACGGCATCCGCTCCGGGGAGTCATCGGAAGACGGAGCGGATGCCGAGGGTCAGACGACCCCGGTCGTGCCCAGCAGCGTGCCGATCAGCCAGGTCGCGAGCAGCGCGAGCGCGCCGCCGATCACGAGGCGCAGCGAGGCCCGGACCGGGCTCGCGCCGCCGACCTTCGCCGAGACGTAGCCCGTGAGGGCCAGGGCGACCAGCACGGCCAGGAACGTGATCGGCACCCGCACCGCCGGGGGCGGGAGCAGGATGGCCAGCAGCGGCAGCAGCGCGCCGATCGTGAAGGAGATGGCCGACGAGATCGCGGCGTGCCACGGGTTGACCAGGTCGTCCTGATCGATGCCGAGCTCCACCTCGAGGTGCGCCGCGAGGGCGTCGTGCTCGGTGAGCTCGACCGCCACCTGCCGTGCGGTCTCCTCGCTCAGTCCGCGGTCGCGGTAGAGCCGGGTGAGCTCGTCGAGCTCCTCCTCCGGCATGGTGCGCAGCTCTTCGCGCTCCTTGTGGATCAGTGCCTGCTCGCTGTCGCGCTGGCTGCTCACCGACACGTACTCGCCGAGCGCCATCGAGATCGCGCCGCCGACCAGGCCGGCGAGACCCGCGATCAGCAGCGCGGCGTTGTCGGTCGTCGCGCCGGCCACGCCCACGACCAGCGAAGCCACCGACACGATCCCGTCATTGGCGCCGAGCACGCCCGCGCGCAGCCAGTTCAGGCGCTGGCTGAGGCCGGATCCGTGCGGTTCGTCCGGGTGAGCATCCGTCATGGTGCCAGTGTAGGGAAAACCCGAATCGGGGTCTCCGGTCAGCCCCGTGTCAATGAATTCCTCATGACCGTAGCGTGGATGCCATGACCACGAATCCGACTTCCCCGGCACCGGGCCAGGGCACTGCGCCCACCGCCCCGGCAGCGCCGGTGCCGCCCGCGGCGCAGGTCCCGCCGACCGCGCCCGTACCGCCGACGGCGCCCGTCGCGCCTGCGGCCGCTCCTGCGAAGGATGCCGACCGCCCGCCGCTGCGCATCTTCCTCACCGTGCTCGAACTCGCCGCCCTCGGCGCCGTGGGCACGGCCGTCTTCGCGGTGCTCACCGCGACCCTCGGCATCGGCCTCGGGATGCTGTTCGTGTTCGGTCTCGGCATCTTCGTGCTGCTCGCACTGGTCTACGGTCTCTACGGCCTCGCCTGGTTCGAGGTGCGCCGCGTGGACGGCCTGTACGGCGGGAACCTCCCCGACCTGCAGTGGCGGCCGCGCACCCACCCGGGCTTCGGCGGATGGATCCGCAACGTCCTGCGGCAGTCCGTCGACGGCCGCATGTGGCGCGCACTGCTCAACTTCGTGCTCGGATGCATAGCCGGCACGCTCGTGCTGCGCCTGTTCTGGGGCGTGATCTGGTCGGCCTTCACCGCGTTCGCTCCGCTGTCAGGGCGCACCACGGTCGAGGGGCCGTTCGGCTCGATGGTCGCCGCGGCCTGGGCGCCGCTGGTGGGCATCCTCGGCGTGCTCGCCGCCGCTGCCGGCATCCTCGGTCTGGCCCTGCTGCACCGCCTGCTCAGCCGCGCCCTGGTCATGCCGAACCGGGAGGCCGAGCTGACCGCGCAGGTGCGCACCACCTCCGCTCAGCGCGAGGGCGCCGTCCGGGCCGCCGAGCTCGAGCGCACCCGCATCGAGCGGGACCTGCACGACGGCGTCCAGCCGCGACTGGTGTCGGTGGGCATGACCCTGGGTCTGGCTCAGCAGAAGATCGACACCGACCCTGCCGCCGCGAAGGCCCTGATCGACGAGGCGCACACCTCCACCAAGGCCGCCATCACCGAACTGCGCCAGCTGGCGCGCGGCATCCACACCTCCGTGCTGGACGACCGCGGCCTGGACGCCGCGCTCTCCGCTCTGGCGAGCCGCTCGCACATCCCGGTGCAGCTCGACGTGCGGATCGACGCCGGGATGACCGGTTCCGGCGCCGGATGCCGGGATGCCGAGGCCGCGATCTACTTCGCCATCGCCGAATCGCTGACCAACGCCGCCAAGCACTCCAGGGCCAGCGAATGCCGCGTGGTCGTGCGCAGCCGAGACGGCGGCCTGTGGGCCCGCGTCGAGGACAACGGCATGGGCGGCGCCCAGGTGCAGCCCGGTGGCGGGCTCGACGGCATCACCAACCGCATCCTCGCCGCCGGCGGCACGTTCCGCCTGGACAGCCCCGCGGGCGGCCCCACCAGCCTGGAGGTGACGGTGCCATGCGCATCCTGATCTGCCCGCCTGTGAACCAGCACCGGTGGCCTGAGAACGAGGAGGTGGCGTGATGCGGATACTCATCTGCGAGGACTCGGTCCTCCTCCGCGAAGGGCTCGTCCGCCTGCTCGAGGACGCCGGCCACGAGGTGGTCGCCGCCCTCCCCGACACCGACGGCCTCCTGGATGCCGTGGTCGAGAAGGATCCCGAGCTGTGCATCCTGGATGTCAGGCTCCCGCCGACGTTCACAGACGAGGGCATCCGGGCGGCCCTGTCGATCCGCGCCGGGCATCCGTCCCTCCCCCTCCTCGTGCTGTCCCAGTACGTGGAGGAGCGCTACGCGAGCGACCTCATCGCCGCGCAGAGCGGATCGACTCAGGGCGGGGCGCTGGGATATCTGCTGAAGGATCGCGTCGCCGACGTCGCCGAGTTCATCGAGTCGGTGCAGCGCATCGCATCCGGTGCCACCGTGCTCGACCCCGAGGTGGTCGCGCAGCTGCTGACGCGCCGCAATCGCGACGAGCGGATGCTGCGCCTGACCGATCGCGAGCGCACCGTGCTCGCGCTGATCGCCGAGGGCAAGTCCAACGGCGCCATCGCCGGCCTGCTGTTCCTCAGCGAGGCCAGCATCGAGAAGCACATCACCGCCATCTTCCAGAAGCTCGGGCTCGAGCCGGAGGACGGCAACCGGCGGGTGCTGGCAGCACTCGCGCACATCGAGAACACCGGCGTCGCGGACGCCGGCAACGACTACCAGGGAGGCGTCCGATGAACGGCGCGACGAAGAAGACCGCAGGAGCACTCACCGTGGTGCTGGCGGTGTGCGGCGGCGTGGTGCTGCTGGGCACCGGGGCAGGGGCGGCGTTCGCCGGCGTGCAGCAGGTGTCGTCGCAGGAGGGCGGCTCGACGCGGCTCGACGTGCAGGGCGTCACCTCGCTCGATCTCGAGGTCGGCGCCGCCGACATGACCGTCGAGTTCCGAGAGGGGGTCACCGAGGCGCGGCTGGAGATCGAGCAGGGCTCGGAGCAGGACTGGTCGCTGCAGCGCGATGACGACGAGCTCAAGGTGCGCGGACCGGGGAGCGGGTTCGACTGGTTCCGGCCGGACTGGCTGCGCGGTGAGCAGCAGGCCACGCTCGTGCTGCCCGAGTCACTGCTCGGCATCGACGCGGATCTCACCCTTCAGGCCGGTTCGCTGAGCGTGGACGGCGAGTTCGGCGAGCTGGATCTGGACATCAACGCTGGGGCCCTGACCGTGCAGGGCGCGGCGAGGGAACTGGATGCCCAGGTGAACGCGGGCCGCGCGGACATCGACCTGCGCGACGTGCGCACGGCGGAGTACACGGTGAACGCGGGGCGCGTGACCGCCCAGCTGCAGTCGGTTCCCGATGAGGTCTCGATCGACCTCACCGCGGGCCGCCTCGACCTCACCGTGCCGGACGGCTCGTACGCTCTGCGTCACCAGGCCACGGCCGGAACTCTGGAGAGCGACCTGGTCCAGGACCCCTCCAGCACCCACCGGATCCAGGCCGACGTGTCCGCCGGAACGGTCACCCTGAGCCCCGGGGGCGCCGCGGAGTGAATCGGAAACGCCCGGCCTGCACGCAGGCCGGGCTCGATTCGCTTTTCACCCTCGGCATCGGGTAAAGTCTTGGAGGTTGACGGGGCTATAGCTCAGGCGGTTAGAGCGCTTCACTGATAATGAAGAGGTCCCAGGTTCAAGTCCTGGTAGCCCCACACATTCCCTCGAGGAATCCCCGTTCGGGGCCTTAGCTCAGTTGGTAGAGCGCCTGCTTTGCAAGCAGGATGTCAGGAGTTCGAATCTCCTAGGCTCCACAGATCAAGACCCTGGCTGCTGCCGGGGTCTTTCTGGTTTCCGGGCCTCACCCCGTCTGCGCAGCTATGGGCGTCGTCGACGAACGGGATGCCGCACGCGCCGACACCACCGCATTGCTGAGGATGATCAGGGCGATGCCGATCCATTCGTTGAGCTGCAGCTCCTGGCTCAGCAGCAGCCAGCCCGCCAGGGCCGCCCACACCAGGTTCAGGCTGGTGAACGTGCCGAACATCTCGGCGGGGATCCACCGCAGTGCGATCATGTCGGAGGCATAGGGGATCAGCGATGACCCCAGTCCGCACGCCGCGGCGAGGATCAGGCTCGTGACCGTCGGGGTGTGCAGCAGCAGCCACACCAGCGCGATGGGAGTCCAGACCGCGCCGGTCAGCAGGCTCGCGATCGCCGTTCCCTGAATGCCGGGGAGGCGTCGCCCGAGCGTGCGGTTCAGCAGGATGTAGCTCGCCCACGCCGTGGCCGCCAGCAGGCCGAGGGCGATGCCGACCACATCGCTGGACGGCCCGGGAGCGGTGAGCACGACCACGCCGACGCCGGCCAGCAGCGCGCAGCCCAGATCGATCCGGCGGCGCGAGTGCGCGATGGCGACGGTCAGCGGGCCGAGGAACTCCAGCGTCACGGCCAGAGCGAGACCGATCCGGTCGATCGCCATGTACAGGCTCAGGTTCATGACGCTGAACACGACCACCAGGCCCAGGACGGGCATCCACTGGTCGCGGCGCAACCCGCGCATCCGCGGCCTGACGAGCGGGGTCAGGACGAGCGCCGTGACGATCTGACGGACGGCGACGACGCCGACGGTGCCGATCACGGGAAAGGCGGTGGCGCCGAGCGCAGCGCCCACCTGGTTGGACGCTGAGCTCGTCAGCATCATGGCGATGCCGACCGCGCGCTGTCGGGGCCTCGCGGTCTGCGGGGACACCGGCGTGTCCCGCTCCGAGATCGTGGTGCTCCCTGGCATCTGCTCCATGTGCACACGCTAGGTCTGCGCTCGGTATCCATCTAATGCACCTTGTGCTCATGCCATACGCTGAGCGTATGGATTGGAGTCTGCGCGAGCTGCGCTTCTTCATCGCCGCTGTCGAGTCCGGGTCGTTCACCGACGCGGCGATATCGCTGCGCGTCTCGCAGGCGTCGGTGTCGCGCACGATCGCCGCGCTCGAGCAGCGGGTCGGCGAGCCCCTGCTGCGCCGGGTGCCGAGCGGCTGCGAGCCCACCGCGACCGGACGCCAGCTTCTGCCGGACGTACGGCGACTGCTCGCCGAGGTGAACCGCTTCACGGATGCCGTGCGATCCCGCCACGGCGTGCTCCGCCTCGGCTACGCGTGGGCCGCCCTCGGAGCGCACACGCCGGTGCTGCAGCGGACGTGGGCCGCGGAGCATCCGGAGCGCGAACTGCACCTGATCCGGCACAACTCCCCCACCGGCGGACTGCAGGAGGGCGTCTGCGACGTGGCGATCGTCCGACGCCCCGTGGACGAGCGCCGATTCGGGTCGATCGTCGTGGGCCTCGAACGACGGCTCGTCGCGTTCTCGGCCGACGACCCCGCCTGGTCCCGACGCCGCCAGCTGAGCATGGCCGAGGTCGCGGAGCGCGTGATCGTCATCGACTCCCGCACCGGCACCACCAGCACCGACCTCTGGGCGGATGCCGAGCATCGACCGCGGGTGACCGAGTCATCGGACGTGGACGAGTGGCTGGACACCATCGCTGCGGGAACGGGCGTGGGCACCACGGCCGAGGCGACGGCGCACCATCATGCCCGCCGCGGCATCGCGTTCCGCCCGATCAAGGACGGCCCGCGCATTCCCGTGATGCTCGCCTGGTGGAAGGACAACCCGCCCGGCGGCCTGGCCGAGCTGATCGACGCGGTCACGGCCCTGTACTCCTGAGGCTCCTAGAGTCCCGTCCGCCGCAGCACCTCGACCGCCCGGCCGACTCGCCTCGCCAGCCCCTCGACGCTGCCCTCGGGCAGGTCGTCGATGGGCCACCACGCCACGCTCTCGCTCTCGTCGCTGGCGACGGGCATGGCATCCGGCTCCGCGCGGAACGCGTAGCCGACGTCCCAATGCACCCGACAGGTCCCGAACCGAGACGAGAGGGCGTGCCGGTCGAGGTCGACGGGTGCGGCGAGCAGGGGCGTGAGCTCGACGAGACCGCTCTCCTCGCGCGCCTCGCGCAGCGCGGCATCCGCCAGCGACGCATCGGACCGCTCGAGGTGGCCGCCGAGCTGCACCCAGAAGCGTCCCTTCCCGTGGAAGCAGAGCAGCACGTGCTCCAGCGCCGCGTCGAAGACCAGCGCGCTCGCCGTCAGGTGCTCGGCCGTCGACGTCTCGCGGTGCGCGTGCGCGGGATCGTCGGCGAAGTCCACGTACTCCCGCCACAGGGCCAGATCGCTCTCCCGGGGCGGCGTCCATGAGCGGAGGGCGGCGGCGGAATCCTCGGCGACGGTCACCTCCTCAGCGTAGGCGGCTCACAGGGTCTCGCCCGCGAGGAAGTGCCAGCCCAGCCACCACCACACCACGATCACGGCGATCCGCACCGATCTGTCCTCGAGCAGGCGGTCGAACAGCTCCGTGACGGTCGCACCGGCATCCTGCAGCCGGATGCGCCAGGATGCCAGGATCAGCCCTGCCGCGCAGAGCAGGAAGAACGCGGTGCTGAAGATCATCCGCCGCGCCGTCCCCGCAGCACCAGGAACGCGCCGCAGCTGAGCCAGGCGCCGGCGAAGACCGCCTTGCCGAGCTCCGTGTCCAGCAGCGGATCGACGAGGTCGCTCAGCGCGAAGCTCGGCTGCGTCGGCGCGACCCGCCCGGCGATGAACTGCGCCAGTTCCCACAGGCATCCGGCCACCAGGATCACCGCCCATGCCACGGCGAGACGCCGCAGCCCGGGAGTCCAGGCCCGGCGAGCGGATGCCGCGCCCGGCCAGCCCGCCACGAGCGCGACAACCCCCGTGACCAGCACCGCGACGATCATTCCGGTGCCGTGCCGGGGCAGCAGCGCGACCGCGGCGGCGAGCGTCGTCGCCGCGAACACGACGAGGTCCGGTCGCGGCGGATGCGTGCCGTGCGGCGGGAGCAGGATGCTGCAGCAGACGAGCGCGATCGCGACCAGGAACACCGCGGCGTCGAACCACTCCCCGCGCACGAGCTGGGCGACTCCGATCAGCGCCAGGATCGCGAGCCAGCACACCACGGGCCAGCGCAAGGGCGCGCTCCGCCCCGCGGCATCCGATCCCTGCTCCATGTCAGCTCCACCCGCATGCTAGCCACCTCGGCGACGCGGCACGAGTCCCGGCTTCCTCCGGCCGAGACTTCCGCCAGGTGGAAGGGCCTTTCCGGGACCTGCGAGCGGTGCGAACCTGGACGCATGAGCCTCCCCCACGACGACATCGATCCCGACGGCCTGCTGGAGTACTCGGTGGTCTTCACCGATCGCTCCCTCAACCACATGTCGGCCCGCTTCGTCGACGTCATGCAGCAGACGCTCGCCATCCTGCGCGAGACGTACGGCGCCGACAGCGCGGTGGTCATCAACGGCGGAGGCAGCTACGCCATGGAGTCCGTCGCCCGTCACCTCGCCACCGGGAGGAAGGCGCTCGTCGTGCGCAACGGCCTGTTCTCCTACCGCTGGTCGCAGATCCTCGACGCCGGATCCATCGCATCCGCCGTCACCGTCTGCCAGGCGCGACCTGACAGCGACGACCCGCAGGCGGCCTGGAGACCCGCCCCGATCGACGAGGTCGTCGCGGCGATCCGCGCCGGGCGCCCCGACGTCGTCTTCGCCCCGCACGTCGAGACGGCCGCGGGCATCCTGCTTCCCGACGACTACGTGAGCGCGCTCGCCGAGGCCGCGCACGAGGTGGGCGGCGTGCTGGTGCTGGACTGCATCGCCTCCGGTGCGATCTGGGTGGACATGCGCGCGCTCGGCGTCGACGTGCTGCTGAGCGCCCCGCAGAAGGGCTGGAGCGGCTCGCCCGGTGTCGGTTTCGTCATGCTCAGCGAGAAGGGCCGGGATGCTGTCGCATCCGGCACTCCGACCAGCTTCGCCCTCGACCTGAACCGGTGGCTGGCGATCTCGGACGGCTACCGCGACGGCAGGGCCGGCTACCACGCGACCATGCCCACCGACACCATCGCCCGCAACCTCGCGCAGATGATCGAGACCCGCGACCGCGGGCCGGAGGACCTCCGCGCGGCGCAGATCGAGCTCGGCACGCGCGTGCGCGCCCTGCTGGCCGAGCGCGGGCTCCCGTCCGTCGCGGCATCCGCCTTCGCCGCGCCCAGCGTGGTGGTCGTGCACACGACCGACGAGGGCCTGCGCACCGGCGCCAGGTTCAAGGAGCAGGGCCTGCAGATCGCCGCCGGCGTGCCGCTGCACTGCGACGAGCCGGAGTCGTTCTCCACCTTCCGCATGGGCCTGTTCGGGCTCGACAAGCTCGGCGACGTCGACGGCACCGTCGCACGTCTGGAGGCGGCACTCGACGCGATGCGGATCTGACGCGTTTTCCACGGCCCCGGCCCGCGCGAAATCGCCCGGGGGTCAATAGAGTGGAGGCTCCGTCACTGATGGGAGCCGGAGATGTCGGAGAAGATCGTCGTCGGTGTGACCGACGCGCAGGCAAGCCGCCGAGCCGTCGACTGGGCGGTGTCCCGCGCCACCGCGCGCGGGCAGTCCATCGAGCTGCTGGGCGTCGTGGGCGGCGCCATCGGGATGGTCGGCGAGGGCATCGTCATCCAGGCGGCGACCGAAGCCTCCGATCAGCTGCTCGCTGAGGTCGCGGACCGGATCCGGGCCGATGGGCTCACCGTCACGACTCGGACGGCGCTCGGCGACCCCGTCTCGACGCTCATCGAGGCATCGGAGCACGCGGCTCTGCTCGTGATCGGCAGCGACTACAGGGGTCCGGGACAGGGACCCGCACGCGGATCGCACGGCATCCGCATCGCCGCCGGCTCGCACTGCCCTGTCGTGGTGGTGCCCGACTTCGACCTGGAGGACGGGCGCCGCGGAGTGGTCGTCGGCGTGGACGGATCGCCGGTCTCCGAGGACGCGATCGCCTTCGCCGCGGCCGAGGCGGACCGCCTCGGGGAGCCGCTGACCGCCGTGATCGTCTGGACCCCGATCTCCGCTCCCCGCAACGCCCTGATGACCACATCCGCCGGGTATCGCCAGGGGATGGAGCAGGCCTCCCGCGAGGCTCTCTCGCTGTCGCTGGCGGGTCTGCGCAGCCAGTACCCGGGGCTCGAGATCGTGGAGGCCGTCGCCGAGGGATTCCCCTCCACGGTCATCAACGACCTCGCCGAGGAGGCCCGGCTCACGGTCATCGGCAGCCGGGGCCACGGCGTCGTGCGCCGCTTTCTGCTCGGGTCGATCAGCCACGAGGTGCTGCAGCGGCTGGCATCCGTCACGGCCGTGGTCCGCTGACGGGCCCTGGAGCGTTGACAGCCGCGGTGCGCTGACGGCCTTGGCGCTGACGGCCGCGCTCAGCCGACGGATGCCAGGGCGTGCGGCGCGTTGTTGAGCCGCACGCACCCGTCGGCGGTCACCACCACGATGTCCTCGATGCGGGCGCCCCAGCTGCCGGGGAAGTAGATGCCGGGCTCGATGCTGAAGGCCATGCCCTCGCGCAGGGGAAGGTCGTTGCCCGGCGCGATGTAGGGCTCCTCGTGCACGGATACGCCGATGCCGTGGCCGGTGCGATGCAGGAACGCCTCGCCGAGCCCGGCATCCTTCAGCACCTGTCGCGCCGCCGCGTCCACCTCGTGCGCGGTCACGCCGGGGCGCACCGCGTCCACCGCGGCCTGCTGCGCACGGACGAGCACCGCGATGCGCTCGGCCTGCTCCGTGGTGGGCGACCCGACCACGTACGTGCGCGTGCTGTCGGAGTTGTAGCCGCTCGGCACCGCCCCGCCGATGTCGACGACGACCACGTCGCCGTCCTCGATCACCCGATCCGAGACCTCGTGGTGCGGATCGGCGCCGTTCGGGCCTGAGCCGACGATCACGAACTCCACGGTCTTGTGCCCCTCGGCCACGATCGCGTCGGCGATGTCGGCCGCCACCTCGCGCTCGGTGCGCCCCGCGCGCAGCCAGTCCGCGACACGACGGTGCACCGCGTCGATGGCATCGCCGGCCCGGCGCAGCTCCGCGACCTCGTCGGCGTCCTTGATCATGCGACCCTCGCGCAGCACGGGCGTCGCCAGCTCCAGCCGGGCATCCACCCGATCCCCGATCGGGATCACGTGCAGTGCGGGGAGGGCATCCGACACCGCGATCCTCCCGCCAGGGGCGGGCAGCGCGTCGATGACCAGCGCATAGGGGTCCTCGCCGTCCACCCAGTCGGCGATCCGCACGCCCAGCTCGCCCGCCGCGGTGTCGCGCACCTTGGCGAGCTCCATGCGCGGCACGACGATCGTCGGCTCGAACCCGGGGCCCAGCACCAGCGCCGTGAGGCGCTCGATCGTGTCGCCCTCCACACCCAGCAGGTAGCGCAGGTCGGGGCCGGGCCCGACGATCACGGCGTCGATACCGGCGTCGGCGGCCAGGGCTCCGGCCCGCTCGAGGCGGGCGGCGTAGACGGATGCGGGGAAGGGAAGCGAGCTCACGCGCTCCACGCTACCGCCGCATCCGCACGCGGGACAGGTGTCAGGATGCGGCGATCCGCACGCGCTCGGCCAGGAAGGCGAGCTGCTCCGTTCCCAGCGCGGTGACCGCGTACGCGGTGGGCCAGATCGCCCCGTCGTCGAGGTTGGCGGCCTGATCGAACTCGAACGTCGAGTAGCGCACCTTGAACTTGGAACGCGGCTTGTAGAAGCACACCACCTTGCCGGCCTCGTTCGCGTACGCCGGCATGCCGTAGTACGTGCGCGGCACCAGCTGCGGCGCAGCCTCCCCGACCATCGCGTGCAGCGCCTCGCCGAGCGCGCGGTCGTCGTCGGGCATGTCGGCCAGCTTCGCGCGCACCTCGGCCTCGCCCTCACGGCGCACCTCGTCCGGGTCCTTCTTCGCCCGCGAACGGGCCGTGCGGCGCTCACTCGACGCCGCCTTCATCGCCGCGCGCTCCTCGTCCGAGAACACCACGGTCTTCTCCTGCTCAGCCATGTCGGCCTCCTTCGTGTCTGATCCCACGCTAGAAGCGGCGTCCTCGCCGCGCTTCTCGATTCCTGATCGGATGCCACCGGGCACCCGGACTCCGCATGGCGGACCGCCCGGGATGCTCGCGGGAACCGGCGCTACTGTGAATCCATGGATCTGCGCGTCGCCGCCTACGCCGTCGTCACCGACGATGAGGACCGCATCCTGCTCGCACGCTGGACCGAGGGGCGCCGCGTCGCCTGGACCATGCCGGGCGGAGGACTCGAGGAGGGTGAGGATCCCGAGGTCGCCGTGCGGCGCGAGCTGCGCGAGGAGACGGGTTTCCACATCGAGACGACCGAGCTGCTCGGCATCCACTCCCGCGTCATCCCCGGGTCGCAGCGCGTGCACCGGGAGCGCTCGCCCCTGCACACCATCCGCATCGTGTATCGCGCGGAGATCACGGGCGGTCGGCTGCGGTTCGAGCAGAACGGGTCCACCGACATGGCGGCATGGTTCACGATCGCCGAGGTGGCGGAGCTGCAGCGGGTGAAGCTCGTGGACATCGCGATGCGGATGGCGGGAATCCTCTAGTCATCAGACAATCGGATGGGTCAGAATGGGAGGATGGTCGAAAAGCTCTCCCCCGTCTCCGCCGTTCGGAACGTCCGTCCCTGGGGCGGTGAGCTCAGCGACATCCTGATCGACGGCGACAGCATCTCGCAGGTCGTCGCAGCTTCCGGCGCTCCGATCGGCGCCGGCGAGATCGACGGGCGCGGCCTGCTCGCGATCCCCGGCATCGTCAACACCCACGCCCACGTCGACAAGTCGTGGTGGGGTCTGCCGTGGCAGTCCTACGGCGGTGTCCGCAGCACCGACGGCCGCATCCAGCACGAGCGCGCGCACCGCGACGAGCTCGGAATCCCCAGCCGCGAGCTCACCTCGCGCGTGCTGGAAGAATTCGTCAAGCACGGCACCACCGCCATCCGCAGCCACGTCGACGTCGACCTGGGCCTCGGCCAGCGCGGCATCGAGGCCGTCCGCGAGGCCGTCGCCGCCTACGACGGCGGCATCGCCTGCGAGATCGTCGCGTTCCCGCAGGACGGCGTGCTGCGCCGCCCGGGCGTGCTGGAACTGCTCGCGGACGCCGCGAAGGCCGGCGCCGAGCACATCGGAGGCCTCGACCCCGCCGGCATCGACAAGGACCCGGTCGGACAGATCGACGCGATCTTCGCCCTCGCGGCCGAGCACGGCGTCGGCATCGACATCCACCTTCACGACGGCGGATCGCTGGGCGCCTTCCAGTTCGACCTCATCATCGACCGCACGCAGAAGCTCGGCCTGCAGGGGCGGGTCAACATCGCGCACGGCTTCGCGATCGTGGATGCCGACGATGCGCGTCGCCACGATCTGCTGCAGCAGATGGGCGAGCTCGACATCTCCATGACCACCGTCGCGCCGCTGCGGATGAAGCAGTTCAGCCTGCACGAGTTCGCCGAGGCCGGCGTGCGCTTCGGCTTCGGCACCGACGGCATCCGCGACCTGTGGAGCCCGTACGGCACCGGCGACACCATGGGCATCGCCTGGCAGTTCGCGCGCAGCTCCGGCGTCGTCTACGACGACGACCTGCGTCGCGTCGTCGAGCTGGCCACCTCGCTGGGCGCGCCGTTCGCGGGCGTGCAGAAGAACGACCTGACCGCCGGATCGCGAGCGGATGTCGTGCTCGTCGACTCCGAGAACACGATGGACGTGCTCGTGCGCACCCTTCCCCGCGAGCTCACCGTCGGCGGCGGGAAGCTGCTGTACCAGCGCTGAGCGTCAGTCGCGGGGCTGCTCGGGCTCCGAGATGTCGGCGACCGTGGCGCCGTAGGCGCGGATGAGATCGTCGGCGTCGACGAAGAGGCTGTAGCCGTGCGCGCCGGCGCCCATCGCGATGCGGCGGCCCACGATCGTCTCGTCCGCGAACACCGGCCAGTCGGTGGTGCTGCCGATCGGCACGATGGTGCCGCGCTCGTAGCCGGTGGCGGCCAGAGCCAGCTCGGGCTCGGGCAGGCGCAGCTTGTTCACGCCGACGATCGCGCGCAGCTTGGGCCACGAGATCGATCGCCCGCCGGGGACCAGGGCGAACAGGTAGGTGTCATCTGAGCGCTTGACCACCAGCGTCTTGACGATGTCGGACGGCTGCAGGCCGAGCAGCTCGGCTGCCTCGTGCAGGCTGCGGGCGGCAGGACGCTCGCGGATCTCGATCTCGAGTCCGCGAGTGGATGCTGCTGCCCGAACCCGCTCGTGCGGGTCGGCCATGCTCAGGCGTTCGGCGTCGACAGCGGGTCGTCGGCGACCCACAGCTCGTCGTCCGCGCGCAGCGCCTGCCAGGCGGCCACGACCACGCCGATCGCAGCGGCGGCGCCGAGCACCAGAGCCACGACGGAGCCGAGGCCCATGCCCTTCTTCTGCGGTGCGGCGGGCGCGCGGTGCAGCACGCCGTTGCGCTTGGCGTTCGCGACGTCCCAGGCCGACAGCGCCGTGCCGACGACGCCGCCCACGATCGGGACGACCTTGTCGTCGACGACGTGCTTGCCGATCTTCAGCCCTCGATCGACCGTCGGGGCGACCTTGCGGCTGTAGGCGTCCTGCACGACCGGCACGACCTGCTCACGGTTGAAGTTGCCGAGCTGGCGGCCCGCCTCGCGGGCGATGTCCGCGGCGTGGCCGACGAGCACCTGCTGCGCCTCCCACAGGTGTCCTGCATCATCCTGAAGCTTGCGCAGTTCCTTCTTGCGCTTGCGGCTGAGGTTCACGTTGCTCTCCCGTCGGTCGGAGTCCGTTCGTGTTCATCTTGCCATGCGAGGCTGGATGCGGGCAGGGATCTGGCGCTGAGGGCGAACATCTGCGATCATGCCAGCCCGGTCAGAGGTCGCTCTGCGAGAATGTCACCATGCCTCACGCTTCTCACGTCGCAACCCTGCACACCAACCACGGCGACATCGTCGTCAACCTGTTCGGCGACCACGCCCCGAACACGGTCGCCAACTTCGTCGGCCTGGCCGACGGCACCAAGGACTGGACGCACCCCGCCACGGGCAAGCCCGGCGAGGGCCCGCTGTACAAGGACGTCATCTTCCACCGCATCATCCCCAACTTCATGATCCAGGGCGGCGACCCGCTCGGCCAGGGCGTCGGCGGCCCCGGCTACAACTTCAACGACGAGATCAACATGGAGCTGAACTTCAACGAGCCCTACATCCTCGCCATGGCCAACGCCGGCCTGCGCCGCAACGCCATCACCGGCCAGGTCGAGGGCACCAACGGCTCGCAGTTCTTCATCACCACCGACCCGACCCCGTGGCTGCAGGGCAAGCACACGATCTTCGGCGCCGTCGCCGATGAGGCCTCCAAGGCCGTCGTCGACGCCATCTCCGCCGTGCCGACCGCCGCGGGCGACCGCCCGATCGAGCCGGTCGTGCTGCAGTCGATCGACATCGTCCAGGCCTGAGAGCGCGAGCCGATCCGGATGACGAACCCAGAGTTCACGAGCAATCGCGACAACTTCTGTTACCGGCATCCGGATCGGCAGAGCTTCGTGCTCTGCCAGCGCTGCATGCGCACCATCTGCCCGGAATGCCAGACGCAGGGACCCGTCGGGGTCATCTGCCCCGAGTGCATGAAGGAGCAGCGCAAGGCGGAGTCCCCGGCCCAGCGCCGCGCCCGTCGCGCCTGGGGCCGGGGTCCCGTCGCGATGACCGGCCGCGGCGGCCGGCCCGTCGTCACCTACGTGCTGCTGGCGATCACCACGGCCATCGGCCTGCTGCAGCTGCTGCCGGGCGTCGGGGCGCAGATCACCAGCACGCTGCTGTTCAACGCCGTCTACCTCTATCCCGACCTCTCCGGCTTCCCGTTCGAGCCGTGGCGGCTGCTCACCTCGGTCTTCGTGCACGGCGGCATCCTGCATCTCGGGCTCAACATGCTCGCGCTCTGGATGCTGGGACAGACCCTCGAGCCGATGCTGGGCCGTGGCCGCTACCTCGCCCTGTATCTCATCAGCGGCCTCGGCGGCTCGGTCGCCGTCGCGCTCATGGCGCCGGGCACTTCGACGGTCGGCGCCTCCGGCGCGCTGTTCGGCATGATGGCCGCCCTGCTGATCATCGGGCGCCACATCGGCGCCAACGTCACCGGCATCCTCGTGGTGCTGGCCATCAACTTCGCCTACGGCTTCATCGTGTCCGGCATCGCCTGGCAGGCCCACCTCGGCGGCCTGATCGTCGGCGCCCTCATCGCGCTGATCTACATCAACACCAAGCGCCGCGACCAGCGCACCTGGCAGGTCGTGCTGCTCTCGGTACTCACAGTCCTGGTGCTCGGACTCGCCGTCGCAGGCAACTGGATTCTCGCTTAAGGCTGATCAACGGTTGTTAACAGGGTTATCCCCCTGTGTGAATAACACCGGTGTAATTCTCCCCAGGTTGTGGATAACTCTGGGGAGAACTCCTGTGGAAAGCTGTGGGCGGATGCTGATGGGCGGATGCTGGGGCGGGCGCGGAGATGTTCCCTGCGCTCGCAGAACGGGTGCCCCTCCCGCTTCGCGGGTCCCTCCCCGATGCTCGCTCCGGGAACATCTCCGCGCCCTCAAGCTCATGAGGGTGTCATCCAGCAGGAGTTGGTGGTGGGTACGGGTAGACGAAGAGGGCTCCTCGCTGCGCGAGGAGCCCTCTTCAGAGTCTGTGCAATTGGCGTCAGCGCCAGCGGGTGGTCATGAGGAAGCCGACCAGGGCGATGGCGAGGCCGATGCCGAGGTTCCAGCCGCCGAGGCCGGGGATCGGGTACAGCGAACCGGAGATGTAGTACACCAGGATCCAGGCGAGCCCGAGCAGCATGAAGCCGACCATCACGGGCTTGAACCAGACGGCGTTGGGGGCGGCGTCGTCAGCGCCTTCCGGGCGCTCGACGGGCTCTTCGGGTACGCGAGATCGTGCCATGGGGATCAGTCTAGCCGGGCGGAATAGACTTCCCCTCATGCACGCTCCCGCGCCGACACGCCGTACCCGGCGCGCGGCGGGCCGCTCCCGCGCGACGGTCACGAGCGTAGTCGGCGAGGTGCTGCTCACGGCGGGCGTGATCGTGCTGCTCTTCGTGGCCTGGCAGATGTGGATCGGCGACATCATCATCGGCGCGCAGAAGAACGCCGAAGGCAACCAGACCATCCGGGAATGGGCACGGGAACCCGCTCCGGCCCCGCCGCCGCTCGTGCAGCAGCCCGACGGCACGTCGGCGTACGAGCCGCCCATCCTGCCGCATCCCGCCGACGCCGAGAAGTTCGCGATCATGCGCATCCCCCGGTTCGGCGCCGACTACGCCAAGGACATCGCCGGCGGCACCACCCGCGCGCGCACGCTCGACAGGATCGGCATCGGGCTGTACACCCAGTCGAAGATGCCGGGCGAGATCGGCAACCTCTCGCTCGCCGGCCACCGCACCACCTGGGGCAAGCCCTTCAACCAGCTCGACAAGCTCAAGCTGAACGACGCCATCGTCGTGGAGACGCCCGCCGGCTGGTATACCTACCGCTTCCGCACCCTGGAGTACGTCAAACCCACCCAGGTCGACGTGCTCGACGACGTGCCGCAGATGCCCGAGCAGCAGACGGGCGAGCGCTACATCACCCTCACCGCCTGCTCGCCGCTGTACTCCCTCGCCGAGCGCATCGTCGCCTACGGGGTGTTCGAGGGCTTCCAGCCGCGCGCCGAGGGCCCGCCGGCATCCCTCGCCCCCGTCGAACCCGCCACCCCGTCCCTCTGAGGAGACCACCGATGTACGCAGCACTGTGGCGCCTCCTGCCCGGCCCCTGGTGGGTGCGCCTGATCATCCTGCTCGCCGTGCTGGCGGCGGTGCTCTATGCGCTGTTCTTCTGGGTGTTCCCCTGGGTCAGCCCGCTCATCACCCCGGGAGAGGTCGACGTGGAATGAGCGTGCGGGTGCTGGTGGTCGACAACCACGACAGCTTCGTGCACACCCTCATCGGGTACCTGCGCGAACTCGGCGCCGTCGTGACGATGGTGGAGGCGGATGCCTTGGACGAGAACGACCTCGATCCCCGGTTGGACGCCCACGACGCCGTCATGATCTCCCCCGGTCCCGGCACCCCCGCGGACGCGGGGGCCTCGCTGGCCGTCGTGCGCGCGGCGGCGGAGAGGCGGATGCCGCTCCTGGGCGTGTGCCTGGGGCATCAGGCCATCGGCGAGGCGTTCGGCGGGACGGTCGCCAGAGCGCCCGAGCTCATGCACGGCATGGTGTCGCAGGTCACCCACGACGGGTCCGCCCTGTTCCATGGCATCCGCTCTCCGTTCGCCGCCGGGCGATACCACTCCCTCGCCCTCGTCGAGTCGGATCTGCCCGCCGAACTGCGGGTCACCGCACGCGCTGAGAACGGCACGATCATGGCCGTCGCCCATGAGAGCCTGCCGATCCTGGGCGTGCAGTTCCACCCCGAGAGCGTGCTCACCGAGGACGGGCACCGTCTGCTGGGCAACTGGCTGGCGAGCGTGCGCTCAGCCCCGGATGAGCGGGATCAGCCCGCGGTGCAGTAGCTCAGGCCGACCGTCGAGAGGATCGGCACCTCGCCGGGCGAGACCGTCATCGACAGCACGGTGTTCGGCGACTGGCCCTCGGTGCAGGCACCGACTTCGGTCGGGGTGACCGTCAGCGACAGCGCCTCGAGCTTCTTGGTCGCGGCATCCATCGTGAAGCCGGTCATGTCCTCGACCGTCACCTTGCCGTTCGCGACCACCAGGTTCACGGTCGTCCCCGGCGCGACCTTGGTGCCGGCCTGCTGGCTGGAGTGCAGCACGGTGCCCGCCTGGGCGGTCGGATCGTTGGTCTGCTCGATCGTGCCGAGCACGAGCCCGTTGTCCTTGAGCACCTTGGTCGCGTCGTCCTGCGACAGCCCCTCGATCACGGGCATGTCGATGGTGTCGGCGCCGGTGGACACGTAGACGATGATCGACTCGCCCTTGGAGACCTTCGCATTCGTGCCGGGTTGCGTGCGGATCACGTGATCCACCTCGAAGTCCGCACTGGACTCGTGGCGCACGTCGGCGACCAGCCCGGCGTCCTTGAGCTCGGTCTTGGCCTCGGCGACGGTGAGGTCCACCAGGTTCGGCACGGTCACCGACGACGAGGGCGTCTCCGGCGGGCGCATCGAGAGGCTGACGACCCAGAACAGCACCGACACCAGCAGCACGGCGAGCAGCGCCACGCCGGCCCAGATCCACGCCACCGGAGGGCCGGACTGGGTGCGGGTCATGGTCGTGTCTGTGCTCAGCTGCCGCAGCGATCGGGCCGTCTCCTGCGCCTGACGCGGGCTCGACCCGTACAGCTCGCTGGTGAGGGCGCCGATCTCCTTCTTCGTGGGCGCGTGCCCCGTCGTGATGCCCTGCAGGGCCATGCGGAACGAGCCGGCGTCGGGGAAGCGCTGGTACGGGTCCTTGGCGAGAGCGCGCAGCACCACGGCATCCAGCGCGCGGGGCAGCTCCTCGTTCACCTCCGACGGCGGAACCGGCGTCTCGCTGACGTGCTGGTAGGCGACGGCCACCGGGGAGTCGCCGCGGAACGGCTGACGTGCGGTGAGCATCTCGTACAGCACCACGCCCGTGGAATACAGGTCGGTGCGCGAGTCGACCGACTCGCCTTTGGCCTGCTCGGGCGAGAAGTACGCGGCGGTACCGATGATCTGCGTGGTCTCGGCGACGGTCGACGACGAGTCCGACACCGCGCGGGCGATGCCGAAGTCCATCACCTTGACGGTGCCCTTGTCGGTGATCATCACGTTGCCGGGCTTGATGTCGCGGTGCACGACACCGGCGCGGTGCGAGTAGTCCAGCGCCTCGAGGATGCCGTCGGTGTAGCGGATGGCGTCCTCGACCGACAGGGGGCCCGCGGCGATGATGTCCTTCAGCAGCGTGCCGTGCACGAGCTCCATCACGATGTAGGGCTCGGTCTCGCCCTGCGCACCAGGGGTCGCGCCCGGGTCGCCGGCGTCGAAGACGCGGACGATCGACGGATGCGACATGCGCGAGGCGGCCTGCGCCTCCAGGCGGAACCGGGTGCGGAACGCCGTGTCGCGCGCGAGCTCGGGGTCGAGGATCTTGATCGCGACCTCGCGGCCCAGCGTCAGGTCGTACCCGCGGTGCACCTGGGCCATGCCGCCCTTGCCGATCACCTCATCGACCCGATAGCGGTCGGCGAGAATGCGCGGCTCTGTCGTCACGTCCCGTCTCCCCCTGATGCCTTGAAGTCTCCTGTCAGATTACCCGCTGGAACCTGATCAATTGGCGGGAGGCGGCGTGATCCCCTCGGTCGGCAGGGGCGATCCCGGCTGGATGCCCGTGGAGGTGCCCGAGTTGGACATGCCCGAGGCGCGGTCGCCGCAGAAGGCGCGGTAGGTGGCCGTCACGGTCTTGCCCGCCGAGCCCTGGTCGACGACGATCACTGCGGAGCCGGTGCCCGGCTTGAAGTTCAGGGTGGTCGAGCCGTTCTGGAACTTCGCGTTCACGATCGTCACCTCGTAGCCCGATAGCGCGTCCGTGCCGGAGGGGCAGACGTAGGCGTTCCAGTTGACGGTCGCCTCCTCGCCCTCGGTCAGCGTCCCGGGGATGCTGGGCGCGGACGCCGGCGCGGGGATCGCGACCTGGTCGGCGTAGTACTTCACCCGGATCGTGGCGGGAGGGGTGACGTTGCCGCTGTCCACCAGCTCGTAGATCTGCCCCTGCTCGGCCTCGGACCCGGCAGGGTTCCCGGCGACGCAGTCCAGCGTGAGGTCCTTCGCCGCGAGCACGGTCTTCGCCGCATCGCAGGTCATGCCGATCAGGTTCAGCGACTCGATGTTCACCGGCTCCGCGGTGTCCTCGGTCGGAGACTGCGACGGACTCGTGGCGGGCGCCGAGCTCGACGTCTTGTCGACCGGCTTGCCGTCACCCTGGTTCAGGAGCAGACCCAGCAGGGTGCCGCCGAGCGCGATGACGAGCAGCGCGATCAGGGCCACCAGGGGCCAGGTCCACGGGCTGCGCTTCTTCTTCTGCGGCTGCTCCTCGGCATCCGCCTGCCCGGTGGGCAGCTGAGCCGTGGTCGGCAGGATGCTGGTGGCCTGACCGTCGCCCATCCCGGTGAGGATGCGCGTCGCGTCGTCGGCGTTCGCCACGCCGATTCCGGCGATGGCGGGCACGGCGATCGCGGCCGAGTTCAGGTCGCCGCGCCGCAGCGCCTGCGCGGCGCGCGACACCGTCGCGGCCGAGGACGGCCGGTCGGCGGGCTTCTTGGCGATCATCGCCATGACCAGGTTCTGCACGGGCTGCGGCACCGTCGACGGAAGCGGCGGCGGCTGCTCGTTGATCTGCGCCATCGCGATGGCGACCTGCGACTCCCCTGTGAAGGGTCGCTTGCCCGCCAGGCACTCGTACGCGACGATGCCCAGTGAGTACACGTCGGTGGCCGGCGATGCGGCGTGGCCGGAGGCCTGCTCGGGCGACAGGTACTGCACGGTGCCCATCACCTGGCCGGTGGCGGTCAGCGGCACCTGGTCGGCGATGCGCGCGATGCCGAAGTCGGTGATCTTGACGCGGCCGTCGGGCGTGATCAGCAGGTTGCCCGGCTTGATGTCGCGGTGCACCAGGCCGGCGGCGTGCGCCGCCTGCAGAGCGGATGCCGTCTGCGAGACGATGTCGAGCGTCTTGTCCGCGCTCAGGGCGCCGTCGCGCTCGAGGATCGTGGACAGCGCCTCACCGGGCACGAGCTCCATGACGAGGTAGGCGGAGCCGTTCTCCTCGCCGTAGTCGAACACGCTCGCGATGCCCTCGTGGTTGACGAGCGCGGCGTGGCGGGCCTCGGCGCGGAAGCGCTCCAGGAAGCCCGGGTCGCCCATGTACTCGTCCTTGAGGATCTTGATCGCGACGGTGCGTCCGATGACGTGATCCGTCGCCTCCCAGACCTCACCCATGCCGCCGATCGCGATCCGCGACTGCAGCTCGTAGCGACCACCGAACGACACACCCTGCGTCGGCCTCATCTGCCCAGCACCGCCTCTATGACTTTCTTCGCAATCGGGGCGGCAATACCGTTGCCGGAACCCGACTGTCCTCTTCCACCGCCGTCTTCGACGACGACTGCCACCGCAACCTTCGGATTCTCCGCCGGTGCGAAACCTGTGAACCACAGCGTGTACGGGTTGGATCCGTTCTGCGCCGTGCCCGTCTTTCCGGCGACATCGACGCCGTCTATTCTTGCACCCGTCGCCGCCCCGGAACTGACTCCCTGCACCATCACAGAGGTGAGCGCCTTGGCCTGGTCGGCGGGCATCGCCTGGTCGAACGCCTCATCGGTGTACTGCTTGTACACCGAGAAGTCGTCGCGGATCACGGCATCCACCATCCGCGGCTTCATCACGGCGCCGCCGTTGGCGATGCCGGCGGCGACCATGGCCATCTGCAGGGGCGTCGCGGTGACCTGTCCCTGGCCGAATCCGGTCAGCGCGGTCTGCGGGTCGTTGAGCCCCTCGGGGTACTTCGAGGGAGTGGCCTTCAGGGGGATCGCGAACTCGGAGTTGAAGCCGTACTTCTCCGCCGTCTCGCGGATCGCCTTGTCGCCCAGCTCGGCCGCCAGCTCCGCCATCGGGATGTTGCAGCTGCGGATGATCGCCTGGGCGATCGTCGTCGTCTCCCCCTCGCCGCAGGTGGTGCCCGAGGCGTTGGAGATCTCGGTCGAGGTGCCGGGCAGCGTGTAGCGGGCCGGGTTCGGCAGCGTGGAATCGAGCGTGTACTTGCCCGAGCTCAGCGCGGCGCTCGCGACGACGAGCTTGAACGTCGACCCCGGCGGGTTGAGGTTCCCGGCGATCGCGCGGTTGTACAGCGGCTTGGTCGGGTCGGCCACGAGCGCGTCGTGCTCGGTGTTCACGGACTTCGCGTCGTGCACGGCCAGCTTGTTCGTGTCGAAGCCGGGGGTGGATGCCATGGCCAGGATGCGCCCGGTGGAGGGCTCGATCGCGACGACGGCGCCCTGCAGGCCCTGCAGCGCGTCCCAGGCCGCACGCTGCGCGTTGGCGTTCATGGTGAGCTGCACGCTCAGACCCTGCTGCGGCTGGCCGGAGAGGATGCGCTCGATCTCGGCGACCAGCGAGTTCGAGGTCGTGCCCGAGAGTTCGGCGTTCAGCGCGCTCTCGATGCCCGTGGAGGACTGCAGCACCGGGTTGAAGTAGCCCGTCACGGGCGCCCACATCGCGGCATCCGTGTAGACCCGCTGGTACTGGTACTTGTCGTCCGTCTGCACGGAACTCGCGATCGCCGAGTCGCCGACCAGGATCGATCCGCGCTGGATCTGGTAGCTGTCCAGCCGGGTGCGCGTGTTGGCCGGGTTCTGGGCCAGGTTGTCGGCATCCATCACCTGGATCCAGCTGGTGGCCAGGAACAGCGACAGGAACATCGCGAGGATCACGAAGCTGAGGCGGCGCAGCTCTTTGGTCATCCGATCACCACTCCCCTCATCCGATCACCACTCTGGGCTGGCGGCGCACGCCGTCGCTGATGCGCAGCAGCAGCGCGACGATGAGCCAGTTGGCGACCAGCGACGATCCGCCGGCGGCCAGGAACGGCGTGGTCAGGCCGGTGAGCGGGATGACGCGGGTCACACCGCCGACCATGATGAACACCTGCAGGGCGATCGTGAACGACAGCCCGGTGGCCAGCAGCTTGCCGAAGTCGTCCTGGCCGGCGAGCCCGATGCGCAGGCCGCGGCTGACGAACACCATGTACAGGCAGAGGATCGCGAACAGGCCGACGATGCCGAGCTCCTCGCCGAGGCTGGGGATGATGTAGTCGCTGTTGGCGAGCGGGGTGATGTGCGGACGGCCCTGACCCCAGCCGGTGCCGATCAGCCCGCCGTGCGCCAGGCCGAAGATGCCCTCGACGAGCTGGTAGCTGCCGCCCTGAGCCTGGATCAGATCGGGGTTGAACGCGTCCAGCCAGTTCGTGAACCGGCGCTGCACGTATGCGAGCACCCGGGTGGCGAGGAACACGCCGATGGCGACGCCGGTGAGGCCGATCAGCACCCAGCTGGTCTTGCCCGTCGCGACGTAGAGCATCGCGATGAACATGCCGAAGATCAGCATCCCGGTGCCCAGGTCGCGCTGGGTGACGATGATCAGCAGCGAGATGATCCACACCACCAGCACGGGGCCGAGCTCACGCATCCGCGGCCAGGTCATGCCGAGGAACCGGTTGCCCACCGAGCTGAGGCTCTCACGGGTGCGCACCAGGTACCCGGCGAAGAAGATCGCCAGGCAGATCTTGGCCAGCTCACCCGGCTGGAACGAGAAGATGCCGCCCAGCGACACCCACACGTCGGCGGTCGCGCCCCTCGCCTTCAGACCGGGGATGAACGGCAGGATCAGCAGCACGATGCCGGCGAGGCCGAAGATGTACGTGTACCGGTAGAGCACGCGGTAGTTGCGCAGGGCGATGACCAGCGCGATGACGCCCGCCAGGGAGATGGCCGTCCAGGCCAGCTGCTTGTTCGAGAACGCCGGCCAGCCGGAGAGCTGCTTGGCGATGTCGATGCGGTAGATCATCGCGATGCCGAGACCGGTGAGGGTCGTCGCGATCGGCAGCACGAACGGATCGGCATCCGATGCCACCACGCGCAGCACCACGTGCACCGCGAAGACGAGCACCGCGAGCGCTCCGCCGATCACGAGGATCATGGGGTCGATCGCGCCCAGCGCGCCGAGCTGCACGAGCGTCAGGGACGCTCCCGAGATGGCGATGGCGAACAGCAGCAGCCAGAACTCCCGGTTGCGCTGCTTCTGCGGCATCCGGATCCGCTTCAGCGCCTTCAGGACGCTGGTGTCGGCGGCGACGTCGGTCATGGCGTCGGCACCTCCGTCGGCGTGGGCTCGGGCGCGGAGGGCGTCGGCGTCGGGATCGGCACGGGGATGGGCGGGAGGGCGCTCTGCCGCAGTCGCTCGGTGATGGCGATGGCATCCGCCAGGGAGCGGGCGTTGATGGTGCGCTCGACGGAGTCGCGCTGGTACGAGGGCAGGTCGGCCAGCAGGATGAAGGTGTCCTTCACCTCGGTGGAGAGCTTGATCGGCCCGAGGTCCTGCTGGATGCCGCGGTAGATCACCACGCTGTCGTCGTCGGCGCCGACGAAGTAGCGCGTCTGCGTCCAGTTGTAGGCGAGGATTCCGCCGCCGATCAGCGCGAGCACCGCGACGAGCAGGCCGGCGAGCCAGGCGATGCGCCGGCGGGTGCGGCGGCGCTTGTCCTCCTCGATGATCTCCTCGAAGTAGTCGGAGTCGGGCTCGAAGTGGCTGGGCTCGTTGGCGGCCTGCAGCACGGGGTGCAGCCAGCCGGTCAGCGAGCTGCGCGGCGGCGCGACCGGGAGGCTGGACGGGTTGGATGCCGCGCCGACGACCGTGGGGGTGCCGGAGGAGAGCGGATGCGCCCCGCCGACGTCGACCAGCACGACCGTCACGTTGTCCGGTGCACCGCCGTCGAGCGCCTGCTTGAGCAGGTTGTCGGCCGTGCGGCCCGGGGCGAGGCCCTGCCCCATCGCCTTGGCGATGTGCGCCTCGTCGACCACGCCGGACAGTCCGTCGGAGCAGAGCAGCCAGCGGTCGCCCGGATGCGTGGGCATGACGAACATGTCCAGGTCGGGCGCGATGTCCATGTCGCTGAGCACGCGCATCAGCACCGAGCGGCGCGGGTGGTAGCGGGCCTCTTCGAGGGTGATGCGACCGGAGTCGACCAGCCGCTGCACGAACGTGTGGTCGGTGGTGATCTGGGTGAGCGCGTCGTCGCGGTACAGGTAGATGCGCGAGTCGCCGATATGCCCGATCACCGCGTGGTCATCGACCATCACGATCGCGCTGAGCGTGGTGCCCAGGCCCGCCAGCTCGGGTCGCTCCTTCGAGGCGCGGACCAGATCGGATGCCGCGGTGGTGGCTGCCGCCTGCAGCGACGCCTGCGCGTCGTCGGTGGACGCATAGGCGTGGTCGAGGCCCTCCATGCGGCCGATCGCGATGCTCGAGGCGACGTCGCCGCCCGCGTGCCCGCCCATGCCGTCGGCGACGACGAACAGGTTCGCCCCGGAGTACCCGGAGTCCTGGTTGTTGGAGCGGACCTTCCCGGTGTGGGAGATCGCGGCGCTCGAGCCCTCGAAGACCATCTGGAGGCTGCGCCCTTACGCTCGCAGCTCGAAAGTCGTGGCGCCCACCTTGATGGCGCTGCCGATCTGCACCTGGACGGGCTTGTCGCTCAGCCGGTGGCCGTCGAGGAATGTGCCGTTGGTGGAGCCGAGGTCCTGCAGGGTCCAGATGTCGCCGCGGCGGGTGAGCCTGGCGTGGTGGCTGGAGGTGTAGTCGTCGCGGATGACCAGGCCCGATTCGCTGGAGCGGCCGATCGACATGGAGTCGGCGGTGCCGAGGGGGACCTCGAGGCCCTCCTTCGGGCCCGAGGTGATGATCAGGCGTGTGGCGGCCTTCGCCGCGGGGGCGCTCGGGCGGGGTGCCTGATGCACGGGAGCCGCGGGGACCGGGGCCTCGGCCGCCGGCATCTTGCGCACGCGGACGCCGAACAGATCGGCCCGCAGCGAGTAGACCACCGCGAACACGAAGAACCACAGCATCACCAGGAAGCCGATGCGGAGCAGCAGGAGCAGCAGGTCGCTCATCGGGCGGCTCCCTTCGAGACCGGGACCACGCGGAAGGTCAGCTGCGTCCGCCCGATGGTGAAGGTGGACCCGGGGGCGAGCGCCGCCTCGCGGATCTTCTGCCCGTCGACCTTGGTGCCGTTGGTGGAGCCGAGGTCGCGGAGCATGGCGCGCTCGCCGTCCCAGAGGATCTCGGCGTGGCGCCGGCTGGAGCCGGCATCCGCGATGGTGATGCCCGCGTCGCTGCCGCGGCCGATCACCGTGCGGGCGCTGGTCAGCGGGTGCTCACGACCGTCCACCTCGACGACGCCCTGCCAGGAGACGCTGCTCTCCACGGAGGAGGAGTTCACGCGCACGGTGCCGGTGGCGACCTGCGGGTCGCCCTCGATCGAGATGTGCAGGGGGCCGGAGAAGCTGTAGCCCTGAGTGCGGGCGTGCTTGGTCAGCAGGGCGAAGAGCTCGTCGTTCAGAGCGTGGCCGAGGCTCAGCATCCGCTCGTGGTCCTCGGGGCTCAGCCGCACGAGGTAGTCGCTGGGGGTGATGATGCGCTCGCGGCTGACCACGGCCGCCTTGGTGTCCGCCTCGCGTCGCAGGGCCGAGGCGATCTCCACGGGCTGGATGCCGCTGCGGAAGGTCTTCGCGAACGCGCTGTTCACGGCGCGCTCGAGACCCTTCTCAAAGCTGTCAAGTAGTCCCACGGGGCTCCTCTGGCATCCGACCTGTTTGGGGCCATCGTAGCCAGCCCCGCTGAATATGCGCCTCTTGAGGCGGGATTACGGCTTGCGGACGCCGTTCGACGGATGCTGTCGCCAGTCGCCGTGTTCGGAGCACCGGCTCGGACATGTTAGTGTTAGCAGGTTGAGTTCTTCGGAACGAGACACTGCGCGAGTGGCGGAATAGGTAGACGCGCTGGCTTCAGGTGCCAGTGTTCGCAAGGACGTGGGGGTTCAAGTCCCCCCTCGCGCACAGTAATGAGAAGGTCCCGGCCCGGAGGGTCGGGACCTTCTCATTTGCACGCGGGGTGCTCAGGTGCGAGACCTCGACGACGCTATGTTTGCGATCGATGATCTGCGTATCGAAGTCTTCGTGATGCGGGTGCTCTTCGTCTGCAGTCGCAACCGGCTGCGCAGCCCGACCGCTGAGCAGGTGTTCCGCACGTGGCCGGGGATCGAGGTCGCCTCGGCCGGCCTGAAGCCGGATGCGGACGAGGTCCTCGGACCCGAGGACCTCGAGTGGGCCGATCTGGTGCTCGTGATGGAGAACAAGCACAAGCGGGAGCTGAGCCGGCGTTTCATGCGGCACCTCGATCACGTGCGAGTCGCCGTGCTCGGCATCCCCGACGATTACGACTTCATGGATCCGGACCTGGTCGAGATCTTGCTTCGCCGGGTTCCGCCCTTCCTGACCTCGGGCTGAACCGCAGGACGCGCCGCACACGGCGGGCGACGTTCGGGAACCCGGGATTTCATACGCTCACGCAACATCCGATCGGATGGAGTGGTGTCATGACGACTTCGAGTCTGCAGCTTCCAGCCCGTTCCGGCACCGGCATCCGGGTCCTCCTGATGCTCGTGTCGGCCGCGACGATCCTCATGCTCACGCTCGCACCGCGGGCGCTGGTGGGGCCCGCACGCGGACTCTTCATGCGGTTCGCGCACCTCGTCGCGAACCCGGTGATCGAGCCGATGACCTACGCGCAGGTGGAGAGCACGCTGAACGCGCTGATGTTCGTCCCGCTCGGGGCCGCGCTGGCGATCCTGCTCAGCAGGCGGCTCTGGGTGCTGGCGCCGATGATCGGGTTCTTCCTGTCGATCGCGGTGGAGACGCTGCAGTCGCGCATCCCCGGTCGTGTGCCCGACCTGGGGGATGTCGTCTGGAACTCGCTCGGCGCGCTCGCCGGGGCGATCGTCGCCGGCGTGCTCCGACTGGTCGGCCTCGGCCTGCGGCGGCTCCGGATGCGCGCCGATCGACACTCCGTGGCGACCTCAGCCTGACCAGGGAGGCGCGGGTCAGGTGCTCGGGCCCCAGATCGTGTGCATCACACCCGGGGCGGATGCGTCGCGAGTGACGCGTCGATGAGGATCTCGGCGGCTGCGCGCGCATGCCGCGCCGCGTCAGGGGTGGCGGCGATCGCCGCCGTGGTCTGCGCACCCTCGGCGAGTATCGAGAGCTGGAATGCGACAGCACGTGGCACCCCGGCCTCCTCCGCCAGCACGGCCATGCGCTCCTGGAAGGCCGCCTTGTGCTCTCGCACGACGCGGGCGACCTCGGGATCGTTGCCCCCGAGCTCTCCGAACGCGTTGATGAACGCGCACCCGCGGAAGTCGTCGTCGCAGAACCACCTCTCGAGATGCCCGTACACCGCGAGCAGCCGATCCCTGGAGCTGTCTCCGGCGGCAGTCACCGCCGCCTCCAGCGCCGCCTCCCACTCCTTGTGCTTGCGCTGCAGCACGGCGGCGATGACGTCGATCTTCGAGGGGAAGAGGGCGTACAGGCGCCGGAGCGACACGCCGGCGGCGGTGCGCAGCTCGTCCATGCCGACGGCCGCGTATCCCTTGCGGTAGTAGAGGTCCTCCGCGGCGCTGAGGATCTGCTCGCGTGCATCCGTCTCGGTCATGACATCAGCATACTTGACATGAGAACGATCGTTCTCGTATGGTGGGCAGCGAAGCGAGAACGATCGTTCTCGCTCACGTCGAAAGGAACGATCCCATGGGGTACATCAACGTCGGCACCGAGAACACCACGCCCATCGAGCTCTACTACGAGGACCAGGGCGAAGGGCAGCCGGTCGTGCTCATCCACGGCTACCCCTTGAACGGTCACAGCTGGGAACTGCAGACCCGCGAGCTGCTCGCTCAGGGATACCGCGTCATCACCTATGACCGTCGCGGATTCGGCAACTCGTCGAAGGTGGGCATCGGGTACGACTACGACACCTTCGCCGCGGACCTCAACACCGTGCTGGAGACGCTCGACCTCCGCGACGTGGTCCTGGTCGGCTTCTCGATGGGAACCGGCGAGCTCGCGCGGTACGTCGCCACCTACGGACACGACCGCGTCGCGAAGCTCGCCTTCCTGGCGTCGCTCGAACCGTTCCTCGTCCAGCGGGACGACAACCCCGAAGGCGTGCCGCAGGAGGTCTTCGACGGCATCGTCGAGGCCGCCCGAACCGACCGCTACTCGTGGTTCACCCAGTTCTACAACGACTTCTACAACCTCGACGAGAATCTCGGCAGCCGGATCAGCCAGCAGGTCGTGACGGCGAACTGGAACCTGTCGGTCACCAGCGCGCCCGTCGCCGCATACGCCGTCGTGCCGTCGTGGATCGAGGACTTCCGCGGTGATGTCGAGGCCGTTCGGCTCGCGGACAAGCCGACCCTCATCCTGCACGGGACGAAGGACAACATCCTCCCCATCGACGCGACCGCACGGCGCTTCCACGAGGCCGTCCCCGCGGCCGACTACGTCGAGATCGAGGGCGCCCCGCACGGTCTGCTCTGGACCCATGCGGACGACGTGAACGCCGCGCTGAAGGCATTCCTCGCGATGTGACGGACGTGCGCGGCCCCGCCCCCGGATGACCGTCCGGAGGCGGGGACAGGCGTATCCTGGTGCACATGCGTTCCCTGACCCGATCCTCGTGGTGGCTGCAGTAGCAGCCGGTTGACGCATGTTCGCGGGCTGCACGGCAGCCCGCGCCCCGGTTCGCGGCATCCCTCGTCGTGCGGCCCTTCTCTCGGAAGGACTCACCATGACGGATTCATACGCGGCGACGCAGGAGCGGATGCCGGACCTCGAACGCAGGATCAACGACGACCCCGGGGCGTTCCGCGTCCTCACCGGGGAGCGGCCCACCGGGAGCCTGCATCTCGGCCACCTCTTCGGCACGATCCGCGAGCGCGTGCGCCTGCAGGCGCTCGGCGTGGAGACGTTCGTCATCCTGGCCGACTACCAGGTGATCACCGACCGGGACACCGCGGTGAACGTCGGCGACCACGTCCGGGGCGCGGTGCTCGACTATCTGGCCGCGGGACTCGACCCCGAGCGCACCACGATCTTCACCCACTCCGCGGTCCCGGCGCTCAATCAGCTTCTGCTGCCGTTCCTCAGCCTGGTCAGCGAGGCGGAGCTGCACCGCAACCCCACCGTGAAGGCCGAGCAGGCGGCGTCCGGCCGCGCGCTGAGCGGGCTGCTGCTGACGTATCCGGTGCACCAGGCCGCCGACATCCTGTTCTGCAAGGGCAATCTCGTGCCGGTCGGCAAGGACAACCTGCCGCACGTGGAGATCACCCGCACCATCGCGCGCCGCTTCAACGAGCGGTACGGCGAGGTGTTCCCCGAACCCGAGGCGATGGTCACCGAGACGCCGGAGATCCCCGGGCTCGACGGCCGCAAGATGTCGAAGTCCTATGGCAACGCGATCGCGCTGTCGATGAGCGAGGACGAGACTGCGGATGCCGTGCGGCGCACGGTCACCGACAGCGACCGCGTCATCACCTATGACCCGGTGGCTCGGCCAGGCGTCGCGGGGCTGCTCTCCACGGCCGCGCTGTGCACCGGCAGCACGCCGGAGGCCGTCGCCGAGCGGATCGGGGGTGCCGGAAGCGGGGCGCTGAAGGCGTTCACCACGGACGCCGTGAATATATTCCTTTCAGGGCATAGAGCGCGCAGGGCCGAACTCGCCGCTGACGCCGACCTCGTCGACCGGGTGCTCCGCGCGGGCAACGCGCGCGCGAACACGATGGCCGAGGCGACGCTCGCCGAGGTGCGCGAGCACATGGGCATGGGCTACGCCAACGGTTGACACTCGGCGTCGCCGAGAAGAGCGCTCTGCAGAGCGGATGCTACGCCGCGAGGCGGATGACACCCGAGATCGCGGCGAACACGGCAACGGCCGCGATCACGAAGGCCCAGTACTGCAGCGGGATGAAGAAGAGCGTGTGCTGGTTGCGCGCGCGCTGTGCCTGCTGCGTCTCCTGCTCGAAAAGCCACGCGCTCTGCTGGCGCGCTTCCTCGACGGACTGCGGCTGCGGCTGCCCGGGGCCGAGACTGAACCGGCCGGTCTCGACGAGCTCGTGCAACTGCTCGGAACGAGCCTTCGCCCACGCGTCGATCTTGCGCTGCGCCCCGGTGCCGTTGAGCGCCTGCCCGGTGTACCACGTCGCGATCGCGGCGCCGATCATGCCGATCGCGATGGACACCGGTACCGCCGCATAGGGCAGGAACGTGCTGCCCAGCCCGCCGAACAATGCCGCCGCCGCACCGGCATAGATGACCGCCAGTATCCCCCACCCACGCCAGATGATCATCCGTGCAGTGTATCGACGGCGACCGGTTCAGGTCACATCGCGGGTGCCGAGCCGAATCAGACGGCGGGCGGTGCAGTCGGCTCGTGAGGTGGTGCCGGGACAATGGGCGACCGCTGACCGATCAGCAGCAGCACGCCGGTCGCGGCGAGGGCCACGGAGACGAGAATGAGCAGGAACATGCCGAATCCGCGGGCAACGCGCGCGCGAACACGATGGCCGAGGCGACGCTCGCCGAGGTGCGCGAGCACATGGGCATGGGCTACGCCAACGGTTGACTCGGTGCGTCGAAGAGCTCTGCCAGCCCTTCGACCCCGCCGCTCGCGTGCGCTCGCAGCTGGCGCTCGGCGCCCGTGCCCTCCGCCCGCAGGTAGGCCAGGCGATCGTCGACGAACTCGGCGTCGCCGAGCTCGTCGAGCACCGGACGGATGCCGGCCAGCACCCGCTCCGCGGCCGCCCACGCCGACTCCGACCCGCCGTCCGCGGTGCAGAACCGCGCCTGCATCCCGTGCCTCGCGGCGAGCCACAGCGAGGCGTCCAGGTCGTCGGGAGCCGAGCTGGTGGGGACGACGTCGTCGGCGAGGACGATCGCCCGGGTCAGAGCAGTCAGCAGCAGCGTGTCCTCGACCTCCAGCTGGGCATCCGCGACCCGGGTCTCGACGGTGTCGTACTGCTCCGACAGGCGCACGGCCCAGGACACGGATGAGCGGGCCGGGAGCAGTCCGATCCCGACGAGCCGGTCGACCGTGCGGCGGTAGTGATCGGCATCCGTGAAGATCGGCGGCCCCCATGACACCGGAAGCCGCCGGATCAGCGTGCTCCGCCAGCTGGCCAGTCCGGCCGGCACGCCGAACGCGAAGGGCGAGTTCGCGCTGAGCGCGAGCAGCAGCGGAAGCGCCTCGCGGAGGCGCAGCAGCGCGCGGACTCGCTCCTCGTCGCCGGTCACCTCCACGTGCACGTGCAGCCCGTTCACGGTGTGCTCCGACGCGAGCCGGCCGATCAGCTGCGAGACGTCGTCGTAGTGCGGCGTGGGGGTGACGCGCCCGGCACCGGCGAGAGCGAAGGGCGCACCCGTGGCCGCGACGACGGTGCGCTCCGGGGCGTGCTCCGCCAGCATCCGACGCATCCGCCCCAGCTGCTCGCGCGCCTGCGCGAGCGAACCGACCGGATCGGTCGCCGCCTCGACCTGGCTTGTCATGAACTCCGCGCTCAGCCGGCCTCCGCCCTCCACGTCGCCGAGCACGGCGGCGTGGACTCCCTCGGCGGAGACGGGCACGAGCGTGGAGGCGTCGAGCAGCGTGAACTCCTCCTCGATGCCGAAGCGACCGGTGAGCGGCATCCGTGCCCCCTTCACAACCGAGAGCGGGTGCGCCGTGGTCCCGTCCGGGACCGACGGTGCACCCGCCCGTTCTCAGACGGCCCGCCGTGCGAGCCGTCGCATGTCGATGATCCGACGACTACTTGTCGAAGGCGTCCTTCACGTCGTCGCCGATCTTCTTGGCACTGGCCTTGGCCTGATCGAGCTTGCCCTCGGCCTCCAGGTCCTCATTGTCCGTCGCGTCGCCGATGTGCTCCTTGGCCTTGCCGACCAGCTTCTCGGCGTTGTGCTTCGCATCGTCCATGACACCCATGGGATATCCCCTTCCTGTGGTGGGCGGTACGCCGCCCGATTGCGGAGAGGCAAGACTCTCATCCGCGAGGATCCGGATGAAGGGGATTGACAAGCAGGCGGTGTTCCGTCAGCGCCGCTTCAGCCACGCCTTCCAGTTCGCCTCGCTGAAGCGCGGATCGTTCTCGATCTCGATGAGGTTCTTGTCCACGGCATCCGCTCCGTCGAGCGCGAGCTTCCACGGGTCGCCGCCGTTCTCGGCGACGAACAGGTAGTACGAGCCCGCCGCGATGTACGACAGCCACGCGTCCTCACCCTCGGTGAGCGCCTGGTCGGACAGCGCCGCCACGCCCTGGGAAGCGACGAGATCCTTCACGTCCTGCTCCTGCAGCCAGCGGATGTCGGTGATGCCGGTGCGCAGTTCGATGTACGTCGCGAAGCCCTCGTACACCGCCACCGGCGGAGCATCGAACGAGGTCAGCGGGGCGGCCGCGTAGTGCAGTCCGTGCGCGAACTCGTGCGTGAAGGTCGCCAGCCGATTCTCGGTGCTCAGCGGGCCCATCATCACCAGCACCCCGGAGGTCGCATCGCCCACGGCGACGTCGGACTCGAAGAAGTCCGAGCGGAACGCGGGCCTGTTGGTGGCGGTGGCGTAGCCGGCGATCGTCGGGTCGCCCTCGGGCACGTCCTCGCCGTACTGCCAGCGATCCATGCGCTCCTGGTCGCCGGTGATGCCCGACACGAATCCCGCCATCGGCACCTTGCCGCCCAGGTCGGTGATCGTCCTGATCGCCAGCACCGCACCCTGCTCGGCGGTGTCGACCGTGGCGTCGACGAGGGCCCGCTCGTCGGCCATGCCGTACAGCACGACGTGGTCCCGTCTGGCGACGTACAGCTCGCCCTCGTCCCACGGCATCGGCGTGACGGGCGTGAACGAGGTGAGGCGCATCCCGTCGCCGTCGCCCTTCGTGGTGATGTCGTACGTGAAGCCCTGCGTCAGCCGGTAACCGGCATCCTGATCCCCGCTCCCCCGCAGCGGACGCGACGAGAACGCCAGCTCGGCGCCCAGGAACGCGCCCGCGCCTCCGTCGCTGCCGGTCGTCGGGACGATGTAGGCGGTTCCCCGCCCGATCCGCTCGGTGTTGTCCCACCACAGCGCGAGCTGGTCTCGGGCCTCGCCCTCGGCGTAGGAGAGGAACGCATCGCGATCCTTGGCGCGCAGCGCGTCGTTCATCGATGCCCACGCCTTCGGGTACTGCGCCGAGTCGGGGACGTAGTCCGGCAGCCAGGGCGCCTGCGGGTCGGGCGAGGCGAAGTCGGCGGAGCGGCCGGTCGCCGGCACTTCCGGCCACTCGGATGCCGCCCAGCCGCCGCTGAGCAGCAGCGCCAGCACCGTGAGCGCGACGATGATCGGCTTCGGGCGCAGCGGACGGCGCACTGCGGGCTGCGGCCGCGGAGTCGCGAGTCCGCCGAAGGCGTCCGGCAGGTGGTGCGAGCCGAGCGAGAGCGGGATGCCGGCCGGCTCGGCGTGCACGGCCGGAGCGGCGGGCGGGTCAGGGACGCGGCCGACGGAGGCCTGGGCGCCGGGAGCGTGCTGGGTGCCGGGGATGCCCGGCTCTGCGGGGCCGCGCGGATCGCTCATCGCCCGGCGCCCTTCTCGCGGATGCTGACGATGCGCACGGCCTGTCCGCCGTCGTCGGTCGTGACCGCCGCAACGGTGAGGACGTACCGGTCGGCGATGAGGAACTCCGTGAACGGAGCCCGCGCAGCGCCGAAGGCGTTCGTGTCGACCCGGGTCAGCTCGGGCGGCATGCTCGCGGCATCCGTCCTGTCGATGGCGGGGAACGCCTCGAGCAGGGCATTCGCATCCAGCCCGGAGGCCAGGGCATCCGCGCCGTCCGCCGCTCCGAGGAAGCAGTCCGACGCGAGCCGGCCGTCGACGCGCGCGCTGTCGGCGATCTGCTCGAGCGCGGTGTCGGCCGAATAGCACGCGAGATCGTCGGCATCGCGGGCGTCGGAGGTGAGCCCGGCCGCCGCTGCCGCCGATCCGTCGCCCGTGCCGGGAGCGGTCAGCCCGGTCACCCGCCACGGACCGACCGCGGTGGGGGCGATCTTCGGGCGCACCTGCTGCGGCTCATCCGTGCCGTAGTAGAACGGGCGCGTCAGCCACACCTTCTGCTGGATCGACGAGGCGCCCCGCCGTCCATCGATGGTGAAGCGGTAGTCGATCGTCACGAGCGCGCTCGCGGTGTCGCTACGCTCCACGCTCCGCCCCGAGAAGGTCAGCTCCCCGATCTCATAGCGCGCCGTCAGCTTCAGGGCATCCGCCGTCCCCCGCTCGCCGACCAGAGGCGCGCCCACAGGCACGACCGCCCGCAGCAGCGGGCTCGCGGTGTCCTTCCAATCGGCGTCGAGCGCCGCGGCGTCGGAGAGGAACGCGCGCAGGGTGCTCTCGGCATCCCGTCGCGCCCCGTCGCGGACGTAGCCGGGCAGCAGCACGGCGGCCGCCACGGCGACGGACACGACCAGTGCGCACACGACCAGCAGCACCGTGGTGCCGCGCGTCCGGGTGCGTGCGCGCGGCGGGCGGGGAAGCGTCATCGGTCTCCTCGACGGAAGGTGATGACTGCAAGATTAGGGCCTGCGAGCGACGCCGGATGCACCCCGGAAGTGGAGCGGCTCGGAGGGGGCCGGCCGCCTCGCTGTGCGGCCTTTCCCTCTCCGAGCCTGCTGATCTCCCCTCAAAGTCCTTCACACCTGTCGGGCTTGAAGCCGTGGACTTCGAACCACCCCTCCTCTAGTGTGAAAGAGCATGCGCGTGGGAAATCGATCGCCTTTCGCTGAACCCCAGTCAGCGACGGGTTCCCCAGTCACCCGGCGATCCACGCATGCACTTTGGCCCTCTCGTCTGATGCAGTCCCCAGACGCACCTCGCGAGGGGGTCGAATCCATGATGACACCGTTTGGGAAATTTGTCCCCCAAATGGGGGACAAATCATCCGAAACCTGTGTATGCTGAGACGTGACGCACCCTCCGGTCGTCTTCGGCCCTCACCGCTCCCCCCGCGGTGGGGGCCAACCAATTTCCCCCCGGAGGTCGCTGCGCAGGCCGAGATCTCGGGCCGCGGACACGCCGATCCGCATGCAACATTTAGATCACCTTCTGCCGCCCGCTGTTGCCGGGCGGGTCGTCTGGGATAGCGTTAGCGGCAGTCGGTGCATCCTGCGTCGGCATCGCAACAAGCAGAACGGCAGTAAATGAGCACCCAGGGCACGGTCAAGTGGTTCAACTCGGAGAAGGGCTTCGGCTTCATCTCCCCCGACGACGGAGGCGCTGACGTGTTCGCGCATTACTCCGCAATCCAGTCTTCCGGCTACCGCTCCCTCGAGGAGAACCAGCGCGTCGAGTTCGACGTCGCGCAGGGTCCCAAGGGCCTGCAGGCTGAGAACATCCGCCCCGTCTGAGGCGAATGCGAAGAACCCCGCCGAGCTGCTGATCGCAGCGCGGCGGGGTTCTTTTCGTATCCGGGGCCCGTCTCCGGGCCCCGGACCAGGGTCAGGCGGATGCCTTGGCGGTCTTCCGGCCTCCGCGGCGGCTGCCGTCGCCGTCGGCGGCGACCTGGGCGGCCGCAGCGGCCTCCTCGGCCGCGCGGGCGGCGAGGAACAGGCCCTCGCGGTTCAGGTGGCGCGAGTACCGGGCATCCAGGTACAGCACAGGCACATCGCCGGCCGCCTTGATCAGCTCGGGGTACAGCTCCTCCTTGATCGGGCCGGAACCGCCGCCGTACACGTACACGACCTCGGTCGACTCACCCGACTGGCTGAGCGTCTCGCTGAAGGCGCGACGGATCTGGTCGACGAGGTGCTTGATGTCCGGCTCGACCAGCTGCACGGCACGCTGGTGCCGGTTGCGCTGCAGCACCGAGGGCGTGGTCTGCAGGAAGTCGGCGAGCTGCTTGCGGCTGGTGAAGCGCAGGTCGGCCTCGTCCTGACGGTCGAGGGCGTTCTCGAGGATGGTGCCGTAGCCCATGTCGAGCGTCGACGCGGCCTCGGCGTTGAACCGGGCGTTCGTGAACACCGGGAAGTTCACGGTGCCCTCGCCCACGTCGATGCCGACGGTGTTCTGCGCGGCGACCAGGTCGGCGCCGGTCACACCGGGGAGCATCTCGGGCTCGCGGGAGCGCAGGTCGGTGAGCAGCGCGTTCGCGAGCGGCTCGCCCTTCTCGGAGATCGCGTACTGGGCGGAGGCGCCCTCAGCGACGACCTGGACGTCCTCGAACTCGATGCGCACGCTGACGGGCGTGTTGAAGTTCTTGATGGTCACCAGGTGCACGGCCGAGCCCTTGGCGCCGATGAACTCGCCGGCGTAGCCGTAGCGACGCGCGACGAACTCGCTGATCGGCAGCGCCAGGCCGGTGCGCACCTTGACGCGCAGCTCCTGCTCGGGGAGCTTGTCGTTGACGCGCACGTAGTCGCGCAGCGCCTTGGCCGCGTATACGCCGAGCACGAGGATCTTGCTGAGCTGCTGGTCGGCCTTGCTGGCGTGGCCGTCGTGCACCTCGAACTCGCTGAACACCGAGCCGCGCACGCTGAGCGCGGAGCGGCCGAAGATGCGGCGGTCGCTGTCGGAGACGAGCGGCGACGAGAACGAGGCGTCGAGGCGGTTGTAGAAGTCCTCCTCGGCGTCGTTCATGGTCTGGAAGGCCTCAGCGTCCTCCAACGGCACCTTCGGCGACTGCCGGGGCGTGGCGACGATCGCGCTGGGCAGGTCGATGCGGTCCCGAACACCCGTGTCGGTGTTGAGGATCATGCCCTTGACGTAGCCGTTGCCGACGTCGATGCCGCCGGTCAGGTGAATGATGTCCGAACTCATGGGAAGGCCTTTCGTTCCGAGTCGTCGGTTGAATGGTGGTGGTGATCGATCACAAGCCGAGGAGATCGTCGATGGTCGCCGTGGCGTCGGTGTTCTCCGAGCGAACCGATCGCCGCGTGGGCGTGGAGGGCTCGTCGTCGGCGTCGTCGTCCGTCTCGGTCTTCCGGGGGGCGGGCTTCGGCGCTGCGGCCTCCGGAGCGGATGCCTCGGATGCCGGGCTCTTCGCCGTCTTCGCGGCCGCCTTCGGCGCCGGGGGCTCCTCGGAGGGCTCCTCGACGTCGGCGGGGAAGCTCTCGGCCACGTACACCGGATTCGCCGGCGGACGCACCGGCCGGTTCGCCACGTCGGTGAACCCCTCGCGGGCCACGGACTCGCGGATCAGGCGGCGGATCGATTCCGATGCGGAGTACTGCAGATCGAGCCATTCGGCCACGGTGGTGTCGGCGGTGGGGACGCTGAGCTGCACCTTGCGGGTGGTCGGTGCTTCAGCCACTGCGGTTCCCTCTCTCCTCGTCGCGCGATTACCAGGGCACGCGCATAATCACGGTACAGCACGAGGCTGTCCGCTGAGCCGATACCGTCGCAGAACCGACCGCTCGTCCGGGGCCGGGTCAGTGCAGCAGGAGGGTGCGCAGCGACGTGGGATCGGATGCCCGGAAGGCGGCGGCATCCGCTTCGCCCTCCCCGCCGAAGCCCCAGCCGACGAAGATCACCGGGATGCCGTGCTCGGCACCGCCCTCGACGTCGTGGTGGCGGTCGCCCACGAGCACGGGTCGCGAGGTGTCGACGCCGGCCGCGCGCAGCCGCTCCAGAGCCTGCCCGATCACGAACGACTTGCCGTCCGCACGCCCCTCGGGCGTCGGGCGCGCGCCGGAGAGCGCGGTGAAGGCGTCGATCAGCTCGTAGTGCTCGAGGATCGCGCGCACCTGGTTCTCGGGCTTGGTGCTGGCCGTGGCCTGCGGGATGCCGGCATCCTGCACCGCCCGCAGGATCTCGGGGACGCCAGGGTAGATGTCGACGGATGCCGCGTAGCCGTCTGCCGCGGCGAGCTCCCGATACCGGGAAACCGCCTCGTGCGCCTGCTCCTCGTCCATGCCCGCCCGCTCCTGGAACGACACGTACATGGGCGGACCGATCCAGAGCGCGAGCTCACCGGCATCCGGCTCCGGCAGCCCGTACGAGGCGAACACCTGGCGCAGCCGCGGCAGAATGCCGGCGGACGCGTCGGCGATGGTGCCGTCCACGTCCCAGAGGATGCAGGTGTAGGGCGAGGAGGGCATGGTCCCAGCCTACGGCGGGCGCACGGCCGCACCCGCCGGGATGTCGGATCAGGACGCAGGGGACTCGGCGGCCTCGTCCGGGGCGTTCGGCGTCCAGCCGAGCCATCCGTCGTCGGTGCGGACGACCGACCAGGAGCCGCAGGCGAAGACCTTGTCCATCTCGTAGACGGCGGGGGCGTCCTTCAGTGCGTACACGGGGGCGGACCGTCGCGGAACCTCGGCGCACACCGCCGGGTCGAGGTCCTCCTCGCTGCGGAACATGATCGCGGCATGCGGGCCGTCGGTGCCGGCCGTGCCGATGATGTGCGTGGCATCCGCCGGCACCCACTCCTCGAACCGGTTCCAGCCCTCCTTCATCGCGGCGCGGTCCTCGAAGGTCAGATCCTGCTGGTGATGCACCACCACGTCGATCACGGATGAGCAGCCGGTGGCGAGCAGGGCGGCAGGAAGCAGGATGGCACCGAGCGCGAGGGCGCGGATGACGGGACGCGTGTTCATGCTTCCAGCCTTCCGGAGCGGCGTGAGCCGATCGTCAGCCTGCGGAGTGATCCCGCGTACGCCGCCGGGATGATCTCTGCGCGTCGTCGCTCAGAACAGGCGCGGGGCGCCCGAGGCGGTGCCCTTCATGTCCTCGTAGTCGAGCACGACGCAGCGGATGCCGCGGTCCTCGGCGAGCACGCGCGCCTGCGGCTTGATCTCCTGCGCGGCGAATACGCCGGTGATGGGCGCCAGATGCGGGTCGCGGCCCAGCAGCTCCAGGTAGCGGGTGAGCTGCTCCACGCCGTCGATGTCACCGCGGCGCTTGACCTCCACGGCGATGGCCGCACCGCCGGCATCCCGGATCATCAGGTCGACCGGGCCGATGGCCGTCGGGTACTCGCGGCGCACGAGCGTGCCGCCCTCGCTGATCAGGTCGACCTGCTCGGCCAGCAGCCGCTGCAGGTCGGCCTCGACGCCGTCCTTCTGCAGACCCGGGTCGATGCCCAGGTCGTGGTTGGAGTCGTGCAGGATCTCGTAGATCTGCACGCGCAGGGCGTCGCCGGTCTTCTTGTGGGTGACGCGCCACACCTCGACGACGCCGGCGCTGGCCTCCTCCTCGCCCGGCACCTCGGGTGCCAGGGTGCACGGCGGGCTCATCCAGTTCAGCGGCTTGTAGCTGCCGCCGTCGGAGTGCACGAGCAGACTGCCGTCGCCCTTGTGCACCAGCAGGCGCGTGGCGAGGGGCAGATGGGCGTTGAGCCGCCCGGTGTAATCGACGGAGCAGCGGGCGATGACGAGACGCACCCGATGAGCCTACTTCGTCGTGACGGGTGCGCCCTCGCGCAGGGGACGCGCGGCGCCCGAGAACAGCCCCGAGAGCACCACCAGCGCGACGAGGATGAACAGGGTGTTCAGCAGCCCGAAGTGCTCGCTGATCACGCCGAGAACCGGCGGGCCGCCGAGGAAGGCGATGTAGCCGATGGTGGCTGCCGCGCTCACGCGTGCCGCGGCCTTGGCCGGGTCATCGGCTGCGGCGGACATACCGAGCGGGAAGCCGAGGGACGCCCCGATCCCCCACAGCGCCGCGCCGATCAGCACGAGCGGCAGGTTCGGACTCAGGATGAACAGCAGGATGCCGGATGCCGCGGCCACGGCCAGCACTCGGAGCACGGCCACGCGGCCGAAGCGGTCGACGAGCGGGCCGCCGAACAGCCGCACCACGGTCATGCCGACCGAGAAGACCGCCAGGGCGAGCGCGCCCATGCCGGACTCCTGGTGGTGCCCCTGCACCACGCCCAGCGCGATCCAGTCGTTGGCCCCGCCCTCCGCGAAGGACATGCCCAGCATCACCACGCCCAGGGCGTAGGTGCGCGGCTCGCGCCAGGCCTCGAGCGCCGTGTGCACGCGCGCACCGAAGCGGGGCTTCACGTCGGGCTCCGGGTCGAGAGCGGCCTCGCGCACCGGCACCTGGAAGAAGCAGACGATCGCGGCCGCGATGATGGCGGCGCTGATGATGCCGGCGTGCACCGCGACGATCAGGCCCAGGCTCGCGGCCAGCACGCCCGCACCGGCGCCGAGCACGGTGCCGAAGCTGAAGAAGGCGTGGAACACGGGCAGGATCGTGCGGCCCATCTGCTGTTCGATGGCGGTGGCCTCGACGTTCATCATCACGTCGACCGAGCCGTTGCCGTAGCCGAACAGCACCATTCCCAGCACGACCAGCGGCACGGATCCGAAGAGGTCGGCGCCCAGGCCGATCAGGCACACGCCGGCGCCGAACGACAGCATCATGACCAGCATCCCGAGCCGTGCGCCGGTGCGCGCCATGACGAGCGGGCCGGTGGAGATGCCGACGATCGAGGAGATGCCCATGCCGAGCAGCAGCAGGCCGATCTGAGCCCGGTCGATGCCGAGCGACGCGGCGATGTCGGGCACGCGGGAGGCCCACGTCGCGACCGAGAGGCCGCTGGCGAGGAAGATCGCGAAGATCGCCGCGCGCCAGCGCACGAACTGCGAACGGGTGAGCGCGGTGTCCATCGGGCCAGTGTATCGAATCGATTCGATGATGCGCGACGCGGCGGGTTATCCTCGGAGGATGAGCAGCACCGCACGCCGTGCGACCATCGCCGACGTGGCCCGCGAGGCCGGCGTCTCGACGTCGACGGCCTCGGTCGTGTTCAGCGGCAAGGTGAACGTGGCCGACGCCACCCGCGAGAAGGTTCTCGCCGCCGCTGCCGTGCTGGGCTACACCGGGCCCGACCCGCGGGCCGCGTCGCTGCGCACCGGACGCAGCGGGATCGTCGCCGTGGTGCTCGGGGGAGAGCTGCGGCATGCGTTCCTCGACCCGGTGACCACAGCCATGATGGACGGCCTCTCCGACGCGCTCGCCGCGATCAGCGCCGGCATCCTGCTGCTGCGCGACGACCCGCAGGGCGATGAGGCTCCCCCGATCACCGAGGCGCCGGTCGACGCCGTGGTGCTGATCGGATGCTCGGGCCGCACTCGCTCCGCGCTGGAGACCGTGCGCCAGCGCGGGCTGCCGGTGGTCGTGATCGAGGGCGACGCGGGGGAGGGGATTCCCCAGGTCACACTGGACAATCGCGAGGCGAGCGCGGAGATGGCGGACTACGTGCGCCAGCTCGGGCACACCGACGTCGCGACCGTGACGCTGGCCCTGGACGCGGAGCGCGAGCGCGGCCCGATCACGCCGGTGCGCGTGGCAGGGGCGACGGTCGATGTCACCCTCGACCGCCTGGCGGGGTTCCGCGAGATCTACCCTGATGCGCCCGGCGTCACCGCCGCGGCGAGCCTGGTCGACGAGGGCATGATCGCCGCCCGCACGCTGCTGACCCGGGCATCCGGCGAGCTGCGCGACGACCGCCCGACGGCGATCGTCGCGCAGAGCGACCTGCTGGCGGTGGGCGTGATCCGCGCCGCCGAGGAGCTCGGCCTGCGCGTGCCGGACGATCTCACCGTGGTCGGCTTCGACGGCATCAATGCCGACGGGCTCGGCTCGCTGAGGCTCACCACCATCGCTCAGCCCGCGGTGGCCAAGGGCCGGGCGGCGGGGGAGCAGGTGGCGCGGATGCTGGCCGGCGAGCCGGGGGAGTCCGTGCACTTCACCTGCTCGTTCCGCGAGGGGGAGACCGCCGCGCCGCCCGTGCGCTGACGGCCCGGTTCGCGCGGCGCCACATGTCGCGGAGCCGTCGTCTCAGGAGCGCTGGGGACCGATCTCCAGCGGATGCGAGGCGTAGTCGAGGATGCGGTAGCGGCCGCATCCGATCACGGCATCCGGCCGCGGATCGCCGGCGATCTGCCAGCGCACCGTCTGGGCGTCCTCGATGAGGAAGGTCAGCTCGCCCGCCGCGAAGTCCGTGCGGTTGGCGAGCCAGTTGTAGCCGCGCAGGGTGTGGTCGACCTGCACCAGCTGCGCGGGGTCCTCGAGCAGCGTCTTCGGCAGCCGCACGGTCCAGAACTGACCGCCGCCCGTGCGGCCCGAGGCGTTCACCCAGTCGACGACGCACGCAGCATCCGGATCGGGCGCCGTCGCGGCCGCGTGGATGCGCGGGACGGATGCCGCGGCTCCCGCGGCCAGCAGCAGGGCGCCGATCGCGGCCACGACCTTCATGGGGGAGGGGAACCGGATCGCCCGCGGATGAGCGATGAGCCCGAGCACCGGGGCGAATGCGATCGGCTCGAGATACCTCGCGGCGTGCGTGCCCAGCAGGATCGCGCCGACGACCGTCGCGAGCGGGGTGAACCAGCCGTAGGCAGCCAGCAGCATCCCTCCGGCTCTCGAAACTCCGTCGCGGGATTCGGGGCGGAACGTGCGCAGCACGCAGGCCAGCAGCAGCGCGAGAGTCAGCGCGGCGGCGCCGATGCCGGCCGGCGTGATCAGCCGGTCGCCAGCGAGCGCGCCGTAGTACTCGGCGGACCTCAGCAGCTCGGTCGGATGCGCGTACCCGGTGCCTGGATCCGCGATCCATGCCGAAAGCGGAATACGCGCGAGCATGCCCAGGATCGAGCCGCCCGCCACGACGAGCAGCGGGCGCAGCGCGGATGGGCCGCACAGCCGCGGATGCACGGCGACCAGCAGCAGGACGAGCAGGGGAGCGGTGGCCCAGGCGAGGAACAGCGGATTGGTCGCGGTGGACAGCGTCGTCACGAAGCCGAGCCCCACGAGCAGCGACCACCCGGCGCGATGTCGGAGATCTGCGCCACGGGGTGAGGACGCACGCGCGTCGAACCAGCGCCGCACCAGCCCGGCGGCCAGCACAGCACCGATCACGGTGGCCGAGTAGTAGGTGGTGGTCAGCAGCAGGGACGCCGGCTCCAGGGCATCCCGCGAGGACGACGTCTCGGTCAGCGCCAGCATCCCGAACGCACCCAGGGCGACCAGCGACCAGGCGACGGGCGCTCGACCGGGGCGACGCCGTCCCGCGGCGAGACGGATCGCACCGTACAGGGCCACCAGGTTCACCACCGCGTTCACGGCCAGCACGCCCATGACAGACAGGGCAGGCAGCAGCATCCGCAGCACCGTGTATGCCGCGGTCTCCGGCAGGAACAGCACGCCCGAGAACATCCAGTCGAGCCGGTCGTGCTCCAGGATCGACCGAGCCACGAGGGCGACGATGAGCGAGTCGCCGTCCCGGAAGAGCAGCTCCGAGCGCGCGGTGGACGCGACCTGTCCGACGATCACGGTCGACATCGCGACCGCAGCGGCCCACCCCGACGCCTCGCGCCATGCCCCACGCATGGGTTCACTCTCGCACGGCCGGCCTGTCGGGCGGCTGAGATCCGGGGGTGCGAAGGGGTGCCGCGTTCGACTCCGGGGAACCGGCGGCCGTATCGCCCCGGTAGAATGGACGAAGATTCGCCCGCCCGTGCCGGAAGGCCCCGACGAGCTTGAGGAGCCGCTTATGCTGTTGCTCCTCGCCGTGTTCCTGATCGGGTCGCTGCTTCTCCCCGTTCTGGTGCGCTGGCTCGGAGCACAGGCATTCGTGATCGGCGCGCTGGTTCCGGCCGCCGCATTCGTGCACGCGCTCACGCTCACTCCGCAGGTGCTGGACCCGAAGACGGTCCCGTTCCAGGACTACGAGTGGATCCCGCAGCTCGGTCTGCACCTCTCCATGCGGATGGACGTGCTCGGCTGGGTGCTGACGCTCATCGTCACCGGCGTGGGCGCGCTCGTGCTGCTCTACTGCCGGTGGTACTTCCACGACGACGGGGTCGAGGTCGGCCAGTTCGCGGGCGTGCTGCTCGGTTTCGCGGGCGCCATGTACGGGCTGGTGCTGACCGACGACCTGATCATGCTCGTGATGTTCTGGGAAGTCACCAGCATCCTGTCGTACCTGCTCATCGGCCACTACCGGCGGCGCGCCGCCAGCCGCCGCGCCGCGCTCCAGGCGCTGCTGGTCACCACGCTGGGCGGGCTCGTGCTGTTCGTCGGCGCGGTGCTGCTCGTCGTGGATGCCGGCACGGCCAGCATCCGCGAGCTGCTGGAGCTCGCGCCCACCGGACCGGTCGTGGATGCCGCGGTCGTGATGCTGCTGATCGGCGCCGTGTCGAAGTCGGCGATCTTCCCGTTCCACTTCTGGCTGCCCGGTGCGATGGCGGCGCCCACCCCCGTGAGCGCCTACCTGCACGCGGCCGCCATGGTGAAGGCCGGCATCTACCTGATCGCCCGGTTCGCGCCGATCTTCGCGCTCTCCGCGCCCTGGCGTCCGATCGTCATCTCGCTCGGCGTCCTCACGATGCTGCTGGGCGGCATCCAGGCCCTGCGCGAGACCGACCTCAAGCGCATCCTCGCGTTCGGCACGGTCAGCCAGCTGGGCTTCTTCTCGGTCGTGATCGGATTCGGCACTCCCGGTGCGGCCCTGGCCGGACTCGCCCTGGTCATCGGGCATGCGCTGTTCAAGTCGGCGCTGTTCCTGATCGTCGGCGTCATCGACCGCCAGCTCTCCACGCGTGACATCACCGAGCTCTCCGGCGTCGGACGCCAGGCGCCGGTGATGGCGACCGCCGCGTTCATCTCGGTCGCCTCGATGATGGGCGTCGCCCCGACCATCGGGTACGTCGCGAAGGAGTCCACCCTCACCGCTCTGCTCGAGGACGCGCAGCACGGATCGGCCTGGGGCTGGGTCGCGCTGATCGGCGTCACCCTCGGCGCGGTGCTGACGGTGGCGTACGGATGCCGGTTCCTCTGGGGCGCCTTCTGGCGGAAGAAGGATGTCTCCGGCGCATATATGCCCGAGACGGCATGGCCGGATCCGCCGGTGGGATTCCTGGCGTCGCCGATCGTCCTGGCGGGGCTCAGCATCGCCGCGGGCATCGGAGCCCCGGCAGTCGACGTGGCGCTGCAGGGGTACGCGCGAAGCGTGGATCCCTCGACCGGCTCGGGCCACGAGGCGTCCGGCCCCGGCCACCTCGCGCTCTGGCACGGATTCGAGCCGGCCCTGTTCCTGTCCCTCGGTGCGATCGCCCTGGGCATCGGGGCGTTCGTGCTCAGCATCCGCTCCGGCTGGCACCGCTGGCCGCGCCTGCTGCGCTTCACCGCAGCCGACGTCTACTACCTGACCATGCGCGGCGTCGACCGTCTTTCGGTGCTGACCACGAGCCTGACGCAGCGCGGTTCGCTGCCGCTGTACGTGGGCACGATCTTCGTGGTGCTGCTCGCCGCGGAGGCCACCGCCCTCGTCGGCGCGGCACCCGAGCGGCTCGCACTCTCGGCCTGGCACACGCCGGTGCAGATCGTCGTCGCGCCGATCATGGCCGTCGCCGGCGTCATCGCGGTCCGCGCGCAGAAGCGCTACACCGGCGTGGTGCTGGTCTCGGTCACCGGCCTCGGCATGGTCGTGCTGTTCGCGACCAGCGGCGCTCCCGATCTGGCGCTGACGCAGATCCTCGTCGAGACCGTCACCATGGTCACCTTCGCGCTCGTGCTGAGGCGGCTGCCCTCGCGGATGGGGGAGCACAACGCATCCGTCGGACGCGTCCCGCGTGCCGTCCTGGCCATCGGCGTCGGCGTGACCATGGCCCTGGTCGCGATCGTCGCCACGCAGGCGCGCATCTTCGACCCGATCTCGGTGGAGTTCCCGCAGCTGGCCTACGACCTCGGGCACGGCAAGAACGTCGTGAACGTGGCGCTCGTCGATCTGCGCGGCTGGGACACGATGGGCGAGCTCAGCGTGCTGGTGCTCGCCGCCACGGGCGTGGCATCCCTGGTCTTCGTCACGCATCGGGCGGATCTGCTCTCGACGACCCGCGACCTGCCGCAGACCGCGCGGCGCCGCACCGCCCGCCGCCCGATGGTCGAGACCGCCGACGGCCCGCGCTTCCAGACGCCGGAGAACCGCGACGCGCCGCGCGCCTGGCTGGTCAGCGGCCAGCGGATCAAGGCGGAGGACCGCTCGATCCTGCTCGAGGTCATCGTGCGGGTGCTGTTCCACACCATCATCGTGGTGTCCATCTACCTGCTCTTCGCCGGGCACAACGGTCCGGGCGGCGGCTTCGCCGGCGGACTCGTCGCCGGCATGGCGCTCGTGATGCGCTACATCGCCGGCGGCCGCTGGGAGCTGGGAGCTGCGGCGCCGACGGATGCCGGTCGTCTGCTCGGCTTCGGCCTGATCCTGGCCGTGGGCGCCGCGCTCATGCCCATGTTCTTCGGCATGGCTCCGCTGGAGAGCGCGGTCTGGTTCGCCGACGTGCCGCTGCTCGGCCACCTGGAGTTCGTGTCGTCGACGGTCTTCGACATCGGCGTGTACCTGGTCGTGATCGGCCTGGTGCTCGACGTGCTGCGCAGCCTGGGGGCCGAGGTCGACAGGCAGACCGCCGAGCGCCGTGGCCGCTTCCAGCCGGCCACCGAGCGCGGCGGCAAGGGGGTGCAGCGCTGATGGATGTCTCGCTGACCCTGATCATCATCATGGCCGTGCTGTTCGCCGCCGGCGTCTACGCCATGATGGAGCGCAGCCTGACCCGCGTGCTCATCGGCTTCCTGCTGCTGGGGAACGCCACCAACCTGCTGCTGCTGATCGTGATGGGCGTCCCGGGCAAGGCGCCGTTCTTCGGCGAGGAGGGTGCGATCAGCGATCCTCTGCCGCAGGCGCTCACGCTCACCGCCATCGTGATCACCTTCGCGGTGTCGGCCTTCCTGCTGGCCCTCATCTATCGCTCCTGGCAGCTGGGCCAGGCGGACACCGTCGAGGACGATGTCGACGACATCGCGCTGCGCGAGCGGACGGATGCCGAGGAGGAGCTGTTCGACGACGAGTCCTCGCCGGACGAGGAGGAGGCCACCACCGACTTCGTCGGGACCGCCACCTCGCCGATCACCGTGCTGCATATGCGCGATCACGCATCCATCGACGACGACGCCCCCATGGACGTTCCGGATCCCTCGCCCCGACCCGCGGGAACCGCGGACGATGACGACGAAGGGGACCGCCCATGACCTCGCTGGTTCCCCTCATCGTGATGCTGCCGCTGCTCGGCGCCGCGGTCACGCTCGTGTTCGGCCGCAACCCGCGCCTGCAGATGCTGGTGACGGCGGGCACTCTGGCCGCGGTCTCGATCATCGCCGCGGTGCTGCTGGTGGCGGTGGACGCGGCCGACAAGCCGTTCGCGGTGTCGGTCGGCGGCTGGCCCGTGCCCTTCGGGATCGTGCTGTACGTCGACCGGCTCGCCGCGCTGCTGGTGCTCGTCTCGAGCATCGTGCTGCTCGCGGTGCTGCTGTTCTCGATCGGTCAGGGTGCCGCGGACGGCGTCGAGGAGACGCCGATCTCGATCTTCAACCCGACGTACCTGATCCTGGCCGCCGGCATCTTCGACGCGTTCATCGCCGGAGACCTGTTCAACCTCTACGTCGGGTTCGAGATCCTGCTGGTCGCCTCGTACGTGCTGATCACGCTGGGCAGCACCGAATCGCGGATCCGCACCGGTGCGGTCTACATCGTCGTGTCGCTGGTCTCGTCGATCCTGTTCCTGGCCGCGATCGCGATGATCTACGGCGCCGTCGGCACCGTGAACATGGCGCAGGTCGCCGAGCGCGTCGCGCAGCTGCCGCCGGAGACCCAGCTCGTCCTGCATCTGATGCTCGTGATCGCGTTCGGCATCAAGGCCGCCATCTTCCCGGTGTCGTTCTGGCTGCCCGACTCGTACCCCACGGCCCCGGCGCCGGTCACCGCGGTGTTCGCCGGCCTGCTGACCAAGGTCGGCGTGTACGCGCTGATCCGCACCGAGACGCAGCTCTTCGCGAGCAGCGACATCAACACCCTGCTGCTGATCGTGGCCCTGGCGACGCTGGTGGTCGGGGTGCTCGGCGCCGTCGCGCAGGCGGAGCTCAAGCGCATCCTGTCGTTCACCCTGGTCAGCCACGTCGGGTACATGATCTTCGGCCTGGCCATCGCGACCGAGAACGCGATCGGCGCCACGGTGTACTACATCGTGCACCACATCGTCGTGCAGACCACGCTGTTCCTGGCCGTCGGTCTCATCGAGCGCAAGGCGGGCAGCACCTCGATCCTGAGGGTCAGCGGCCTGATGAAGGCGGCGCCGCTGCTGGCCGTGCTCTACTTCGTGCCGGCGATCAACCTGGGCGGCCTCCCGCCCTTCTCGGGCTTCATCGGCAAGGTCGCGCTGTTCGAGTCGGCGGCGCAGGTGCGCACACCGCTGATGATCGTGCTGATCCTGGGCGGCATCCTCACCTCGCTGCTCACGCTGTACGCGCTGATGCGCGCCTGGAACCTCGCGTTCTGGCGCGAGGGCGACGACCTCGCCGAGATCGAGGGCCGCGTCGGCTACCTGGGCAACGCGCCGGCCGCCGACGTGCAGACCGAGACCCGCCGCATCCCCGCCATCATGACCGTCGCGACGGCGGGCATGGTCGCCGTCACGATCGCCCTGACCGTGTTCGCCGGCCCGCTGTACGCGCTGTGCGACCGGATCGGCGCGGGCCTGCTTCAGCCGATCACGCTGCAGCAGATCGATGAGGAGGCCGGATGAGCCCCGAATCGAAGCACCTGACCAAGCGCGGCCTGCTGCGCGACATCCTGCTGCAGCTGCCGTTCATGCTGTGGCTGATCCTGATCTGGATGCTGCTCTGGCACCAGTTCACGCCGCTGGCGCTCGTCACGGGCATCCTGGTCGCGATCTTCGTGACCCGCGTGTTCCGACTGCCGACCGTCGAGCTCGTCGGCCGCATCAACGTCTGGTACTCGCTGGTGTTCATCGTGCGGTTCCTCGGCGCGGTGGTGCTGGGCGCCATCAGCGTGGCCATCCAGGTGTTCGACTTCCGGCGCCAGCCGGGCGCTGCGATCGTCGAGATCCCGCTGCGGTACGCCGACGACATCGTCACCACGCATGTCGCGGTCACGGCATCCCTCATCCCCGGTTCGCTGGTGGTCGAGAGCGACCGCGACCGGCGCATCCTGTATCTGCACGTGATCGGCGTGCGCAGCCGCGCCGACGTGGACGCGTTCCGCGACGAGGTGCTGCGCTGGGAGCGTCGCATCGTGCGCGCCGTGGGGACGCCCGAGCAGTACGCGGCGCTGAAGGCGGACGAGAAGAGGGGACGCGCCCGATGAACGACATCCTGTTCATCGCGATCATGGTCGTGTTCGGCCTGGCCGCGATCCTGAGCGTGATCCGCATCGTGCGCGGCCCGTCGATCCTCGACCGCACCGTGGCCTCCGACGTGCTGCTCACCGAGGTGATGTGCGTGCTCGGCGCCGACATGGCGATCAACGGGCACATGCGCAACGTCCCGGTCATGCTCATCATCGCGGCCGTCGCCGTGTTCGGCTCGATCGCGGTGGCCCGGTACGTCGCGCGGAGGGACAACACGGCACCATGACCTCCACCATGACCTCGTTCCTCGAGATCGCCCTGCCCCAGCCGGTCGCGGATGCGATCGTGCTGGTGCTGGTGCTGATCGGCGCGATCCTGTGCCTGTCGGCCGCTGTCGGGCTGCTGCACTTCCGCGACGTGCCGAGCCGCCTGCACGCCGCCACCAAGCCGCAGGTGCTCGGCCTGGTGCTGATCTGCCTGGCGATCGCGGTCGCGCAGCGCACCATCGGCGGGATGCTGCTGGGCCTGCTCATCGTGATCCCGGTGATCCTGCTGCAGTTCGCCACGGCGCCGCTGTCGGCGCACATGGTGGGCCGACAGGCGTACCGCAACGGCACGGTCGACCACCAGGGGCTGATCGTCGACGAGTACGCGGACTCCAAGACAACGCCACCCGCCGCGGGCTGAGGCGCGCGGTCGCCGGCTGACTCAGAGCCCGCCCACGAAGTCGCGGATCTTCTCGGCCGCAGGGCCGACGTCGCTGATCAGTGTGCCGTGGCCGTGGTCGGGGATCTCCTCGAACCGGGCATCCGGAACGAGCTCCACGATCTCGTGGCACCAGGTCATCGGCGCGAGCGGATCGCGCTGGCCACGCAGCACGAGCGTCGGCACCTGCACCCGCGGGTACGCCTTCTCGGGCTCGTGCACGATGGTCGCGCGCATCTTGCGGATCAGGTGCGGACCGCCGCGCAGGTACTCGCGCGCGCCGCGCCACAGCACGGTCGGCCGTTCGCCGAGCAGGTCTCGCAGCAGGTAGCCGGCCTGCACCCGGATGGTGCGCGCGGTGCTGTCCACGGTGGGGCCGGCCAGGATCAGCGCGGAGACGACGTCCGGATGCCGCGCCGCGACCTCTGCGGCGACCTGGCTTCCCATCGAATGGCCGAGCACCACGGCATCCGCCACCTCGCGCGAGCGGAGGAACGCCGCCACCAGGTCGGCGTGACGCTCCATGGTGAGCGTCCTGCGTGGCTCGGGCGCCTCACCGAATCCGGGGAGGTCGATGCCGATCACGCGGCCGCCCAGGCGCTGCACGAGGTCGATGTACACGCTGCGGCCCATGCCGATGCCGTGCAGCAGCACGACGGGGCGGGTACCGGATCCGAAATCCTCGAAGACGAGCGTCGCCCCGCCGTGGTCGAACTCGCCCAGCTGCACGCGACTCCCCTCGGGTGCGAGCAGACGTTCCGGCATCCGTCCACGCTACCGGGAACGCGGCAGGAACGCGCTGCACGGGCCCTCGTCCGGGGCCGGATGGCGGGGGAAGGGGACTGACGGTCGCAGTCCCTGCGTGCTAGCGTCTTCCCCGCATGAGCACACACACCAGGGCACTCATCCTGGGCGGCGCGGGTTCGGCGGGCAATGCCTGGCTGATCGGCGTCGTCGCAGGGCTCCTCGAGCGCGGAGTCGACGTCACGGATGCCGATCTCATCGTCGGCACGTCCGCCGGATCGACGACGGCCGTGCAGCTGGTCTCGGGAGACCCGCGCGAGCTGTACGAGGCGACCATCGCGCCTGTTCCGCCACGGTCCCCGGCGGGTCCTGCGACGCGGGGCGCGGGCGGGCCTCCGCGCGTGAACCATTTCGAGCGCACGACCGCGATCATCGCGGCATCCGCGGATGCCGTCGACATGCGCCGCCGCCTCGGCGCCTCGGCCCTGGAGCTGGATGCGGCCGACGACGGAACGGCCGCGCGGCGCTGGCGCGAGGTGTGCGCCTCGCGACTCCCCGCGCAGGAGTGGCCGGACAGGCGGATCGTGATCACCGCGGTCGATGCGCGCACGGGGGATCCGGTGCTGTTCGACCGTGACAGCGGAGTCGACCTGGCGGATGCCGTGGCCGCGAGCACCTCGAGCGGCCTGCCGCACCGCATCGGCGAGGACCGCTACATCGACGGCGGCTACCGCACGAACGCCGACAACGCCGATCTGGCGGCGGGGTATCAGCGGGTGCTCGTGCTCTCGCCGTTCGGAGGGCGCACGCGCTCGCCGCAGGAGTGGGGCCTGCACCTCGCCGATCAGATCGCGGCTCTGCGCGCTGCAGGAAGCCACGTCGAGACGGTGTTCCCGGACGACGAGCGGCTGTTCGGAGCGAACGCGATGGACCCGTCGCTGCGCGCCCCCGCGGCACGGTCGGGGCATGAGCAGGGTGTGGCGCTCGCTGATCGGGTTTGCGCGCTCTGGGCGTGACGGCATCGTTCCTGACGGATGTCGTCCGTGACGGCGCCCACCTCGTACCGACGCCCTTTCGTGTGCATGGGTGGGCGCAGATCCGAGCGTCCGACGGACGGTCACCCTTGCGGTGCGATCCAGAACGCGGTGTAGCGCCAGAAGAGCCGCCGACGCATTCGGATGCCAGGAAGCACGGCGGACGCTGCGGCACGGATGTCCTCGAAGGTCTGCGACGCCTCGGCTACGGGCGAGGTCATGTGCTCAGGATGGCGGACCGCCCGGCGGGGATGGCGCAGCAGGCCGATGATCGGATTCAGGGCCATCGACACGGCGGAGCGCAGCGCGTCGCTCGGCGTCTCCTTCGCGATTCCGACCACGACCAATCTTCCCCCTGGACGCAGCGAATCGCGGACGGTCGTCAGCGCCGCGTCGAGCGACATGTGGTGAAGGGACGCCACGAACACGACGAGATCGTAGGCGTTCCGGGGCTCCGTCCCGAAAGCACGGACATCGATGCGCACTTGTGGAGATGCCGCCCGCGCTTCGGCGATCGCCGCGGATGGCGCGTCCGGCTCGATTCCGATCACTACGGGAAACACACGAGCGAGCCGCCTCAACAGGTTTCCCGTGCCGCACCCGACATCCACGGCGGTGTCGCCTCCTGCGCGGCGGACGGCTCGAGCGTGCCGGAGAACGAACCCCGAGTACGCGTCGTTGTGCGACCAGGGATGCGCCGCGTTGAACCGGCCGAGTGCCTCCAGAAGTCGCACGTCCATGAAGCTCACCCTAGGCTTCGGCGCCGCAGATGATGATCGCGGTGAATGGACGCATCGATCTGGACTGAGGTCGCCGATGAGCCGGGCTCGGTGGCGCGGGGTGCTCAGCGCGAGCCACCTCACGCGTCCACGGGACGGCGGAGCCCAGGCGCGCGGGCTTGTACGATCGAGCGCAGGGGGAGGCCGCTCGGCCGAACCGGAGAGGACGAGCATGGCGGCGCAGCCGGGATGGTATCCGGCCGGGGTTCCCGGGCGTGAGCGCTGGTGGGACGGACTGCAGTGGACCGCGTACGAGCGCGAGGTGGCGGCATCGGCGGCCCCGATGATCCCGCAGACGCCTTCGGTTCAGACGCCTTCAGTTCCGCAGGCGTCAGTCCCGCAGGCGCCCGCGCCGCAGCATCCGCAGTTCGCCGCGCCCGGTGCCCCGTCCGCAACCCCCGGCGCCCAGTTCGCCGCTGCCCCTGCGTTCGCGCCGACGCCGCAGCCCACGGTCCACCCGCAGTCCGCGGCAGCGCAGGTCGTCACCCCGCCGATGGGCTGGTACGCCTTCCCGCCGTCGGGGCAGACGCGCTGGTGGAACGGCGTGGACTGGACCGCCTACAAGCTCAAGAACGACCGGGTGCGGGCAGACGCCTATGCCGTGGAGCCTCCGGGAATGGGCTGGGTGCTCGGCGGGATGTTCGCGCTGATCGCCCTGATGAACCTGTTCATGGGACTGCTGAATCCCGGCATGGGCGCGCTGTCCATCGTGTGGTTCGCCATCTCGATCGTGTGGTTCGTCGGCGCCGGTCGCGACCACGCGCGTCGCCGGGTTCCGCCGCCCACGACCGCCCCGTCCGTGGACGCCGAGCTGCGGCCCTTCCCCGGTGAGGCGGATGCCGCCGGAGCCGGCTGGTACGTCGTCAGCGGCGCTGTGCTGCGCTGGTGGACGGGAACGCGCTGGGCGCACTACGTGCTGGACCGGGGCCGCGTGCGCCCCACGCACTTCGCTCCGCGGGCCTTCCGCACCTCGATGATCACGTCCGCAGTCATCGGCGGGCTGGGCCTGATCGGTCTGGTTGGCGGCATCGTGCTGGCGAACACCACCGACGACTCCGAAGCAGGCATCATGTTCGCCGTCCTGGGCGGCGCATTCGTGTTCATCGCCCTGATCCTGCTGATCAGCGTGTACGCCCGCCGCTACGCCCTGATCCTGCCGGCGAAACCGCCGCAGCAGCGCTGACCGCCGCGTCGCCGGGTCGCCGCCGTCGCGAGCCACCATCGAATCCCCGAGCCACCACGCTGATCACTGCGATTCTCCTGGTGGCTCGGGGTTTGCGTGGTGGCTCGGCGAAGCGGGTCGGCCTCGCCCGCCAGCGCTGACCGCTCAGCCTGCGGGCTTCAGCACCAGGGTGTCCACGGTCGCCTCGGCGACGGCCTTCTTCGTGAACGCCCAGGGATGCTGGACCCCGGCGGCCCAGTCCTCGGTCTGGTCGGTGTAGTGCTCGTTGAACGCGTGGCCGCTGGCACCGGTGAGGTGGATCCAGGTCGAGTCGTCGAAGTCGGCGAGGTCGACCACCATGCGCATGGACGGCACCGTCGTGGTCGCGTACGACTCGCCCACCTTCCAGCCGGTGGCGTTCACGAGCGACGACCCGCCGCTGACCGGGAACGGCCCGCGGTTGAAGAGCATCTCGATCGGGGCGATGCCCGATGAGCCCAGCGTCGAGCTGCGCAGCGACAGCGCATGCAGCGAGCCCCAGTTCCAGCGGCTCACGTCGTCGCCCTGCAGCTTCGACAGTTCGGCGTACGCCTGCTCGGCGGAGAGGGCGAGCACGGCGTCCATCCCGTCGGCCTTCAGCCGGTCGTTGGTCCACAGCGGATCCGAGGGGTCGTCGAGCATGGCGCCGACCACCGTGAACAGCCGTCCCTGATCGCCTGTGGGCAGCGGCACCTCGCGGTCGATGAAGACGTTGCGCACCAGGTTCGACCACAGCACGTTGGCGTAGGCCGCGGCCGGCGAGTCGGCGCGGTTCTGAGCATCCCAGGTCCGCAGCAGATCGACGGCCGTCTTCGGACCCTCGCCCTCGACCTTCACATCGGCCATCGCCACGGCGAGCTGCTTGCCGATCCACATCTCGTCGTCCATCTGGATGTCGCGCAGATCCTGCGGCTTCAGGGGCCCTGCGGCCGACTTTCGCTCGATCAGGTGCGCGATGCGGGCCGCGCGGTAGCCGTAGTCCCAGTCCCGCGACAGGAAGTACGGGTAGTCGTCGGAGACGATCGCGTTGTTGGCCGTGACGATGTAGCCGTCGCTCGGGTTGTACGACACGGGCAGATCCTCGAAGGGGATGAACCCGGTCCAGTCGTAGGCGCTGTCCCAGCCGGGCTGCGGCAGCCAGCCGTCGCCCGCGCCGCGGATCGGCAGCCGGCCGGGGGCCTGATAGCCGATGTTCCCCTTCCTGTCCGCGTAGATCAGGTTCTGCGCGGGCACGTCGAACAGGGATGCCGCGCGGCGGAAGTCCGTGAAGTCCTTCGCCGTGTCGAGCGCGAAGATCGCCTTCGCCGTGGTGCCGGGGTCGAGCGCCGTCCAGCGCAGGCTGACCGCGACGTCGCCCTCGGGGATCTCGGGCGCATCCGCGAGCGGCAGCGCACTCTCGCCGGAGCCCTTGCCGACACCCACCACGGGCGCGTCCGCGATCGCCGTGAAGTCGTCTGCGAGGCCGGAGATGATCGGGCCGTGCACGGTGCGCCGGATGGTGAGCGGCACGTCCTTCCCGCCCGCGACCTTGATGACGTCCTTCTCCACCTCGATCGGCTGCAGCGCGCCGTCGCGCCAGTACTGCTCGCCCTGCACCTTCTCGACGTACAGATCGGCGACGTCGGTGGTGAGGTTCGTGAAGCCCCAGGCGATCTTCTCGTTGTGCCCGATCACGATGCCGGGAAGGCCCGAGAACGAGAAGCCGGCCGTGTCGAACGGGCAGGCCTCGCTGACCTTCGCGCACTTCAGCTGCATCTGGTACCAGACCGAGGGGAGCGCGGCACCGAGGTGCGGGTCGTTCGCGAGGAGGGGCTTGCCGCTGGCGGTGAGGTCGCCGGAGACGACCCAGGAGTTGGAGCCGATGCCCTCGCCCACCGGACCCAGCAGCATGCTCGCCGCCTCGATCACGCTGTCGGCCTGCTGCCACTGCACGGTCGTCACGGCGTCCGACACGTCGGTGTCCGTGCCCGGCTTCGTCGAGAAGGATGCCGGCGCCGTGCCGCCCTCGTCGCCGTCGACCTTCAGAGGTTCGAGCGTGGAGATCTTCGGAACGATCACCGGATTCTGCTCGAACGGATACGCCGGGTAGACGCGATCGATGAGCGTCTTGGCATCGGCATCCGATTCGCCGGCCTTGCTCAGCTGCGCGGCGAGCAGCGCACGGTCGGTCTCGTCGCCGATGTTGGTGCGCAGGTCCCATGCCATCGCCTTCAGCCACGCCACGGAGTCAGCGGGCTGCCACGGCTCGGGCTTGTAGTCCGGGTTCTGCACGCCGAGCACCGCGTACTCCAGCGACAGATCCGCGCCCGAGCGCGACGCCAGGTAGGCGTTCACTCCGGCCGAGTACGCCTCGTAGTAGCCGCGGGTGGTGTCGTCGAGCGCCTCGACCTCCTGCTCGGCGACCTTCCGCCAGCCCAGCGTGCGCAGGAACTTGTCGGTGGGAACCTGGGATGCCCCGAACATCTCCGCCACGCGGCCCGAGGTCACGTGCCGGCGGAAGTCCATCTCGAAGAAGCGGTCCTGCGCGTGGGTGAAGCCCTGGGCGAAGAAAAGGTCGTCGGTGGACGATGCGGTGATCGTGGGGATGCCCAGGGCATCGCGCTGCACGGTGACGTTCTTCTCGAGCCCCTTCACGCTGAGCTCGCCGGAGGTCTCGGGGAAGGAGCGCTGGATGGTCCAGACCAGGAAGAAGGCCGCGGCGGTCGCGATGACCAGCAGCGAGGCGAGGACGAGGAAGGCGATGCGCCCGATGCGGCTGCCGAGCGATCGGCGGGGTGCGGTCGTGGTGTCTGTCGTCATCGGCGGGTTCCCCAGGAGCGGATCGTGGGACCCCGTGTCACGGAGTCCGGGTGCGCGTCTCGGGTGACGCGCACCCCGGCATCCTATCCACTCGTTCGGGTGCTGCCGGAGTGCGATTCCGGCCGGGGGATATCTGCACTCCGTCCGACAATCCCCTGATCACACGCTCACATGAGCTTGGTGGAGTGCAGCGCCTGCAGCATCTTCTGGTTGGCGTGGATGAACGGCAGGCGCAGCGCGAGCCCGAGCAGCAGCGCAGGCACGGCGAACAGCGCGAGCCAGCCGAGCGACACCCAGGAGTCGTTCCGGTAGATGCCGGCGATCGCCGAGCGCATCGCGTTCACCGCGTGCGTGGCGGGCAGGAACGGGCTGATGTTCTGGAACCACTGCGGCAGCACCTGCAGCGGGTAGGCGCCGCCGGAGCCGGAGATCTGGATCACGAGCAGCAGCACGGCCAGCGCCTTGCCCGCGTTGCCGAAGGTCACCACGAACGTGTAGATGATCAGCTGGAACACGAGGGAGCTCACCCAGCCCGCCAGGAGCAGCAGGAGCGGATGCTGCGGCTGCACCTGGGTGAACAGGATGCTGCCCATGCACACCAGCGAGCTCTGCAGGAGGCCGACGATCGCGAAGATCCCGAACCGGCCCAGGTACGTCTCGGCGGGGGAGAGCGGGGGAAGCGGTGAGCCCTCGCCCTGCGGCGGGTCGACGCGGATCGACACCGCGGTCAGCAGCGCTCCGACCCACAGCGCGAGCACGGTGTACAGCGGCGTCATCGCGGCGCCGAAGCTCACGACCGAGTAGACCGGCACGCGGTCCAGCCCGACCGGTTCGGCGAGGAACGTGGCCAGGGCCTTCGGGTCGGAGCCGATCACCTTGCTGAGCTCGCTCAGGTCGCCCGTGTCGATGGCCTTCGTCAGTGCGGCATCCAGCTGGTCGAACCGGTCGGCGGTCTCCGAGAGCGACTGCGAGATCCCGGTGGTCAGACCCTCGGCATCCGTCAGCGCACTGCTCAGCGAGCCCGAACCGGTGAGCGACTTCGCCGCGGCGGAGAGCTCACCGCCGATGCCCTGCACGTCGCGGCCGATCGAGGCGAGCGTGCCGGCGAGGGCGTCGAGCTTCGGCTGCAGGCTGCCCGTGTAGGCGCTGCGGGCGTCCTGCACGGCAGCCTTGGCCTGGGCGATCAGCTGCGAGATCTCGGCGTGCATGGCCTGGCTGTCGGCGTTGCCGTCGGCGATCTGCGTCGCGCCGTCCTCGAGCCGGTCCTGCAGGGCCTGCTCGCGGGCGATCGCGGCGTCGATGCGCGACACGGCGGCGTCGAACGAGTCCAGCGTGCTCTCGGGAAGCAGCGGACGCACGGTGTTGACCAGGTCGTCGCGCAGCCTCTGGTGCTGATCGACCTGCGTCTGCACCCGGGTCGCGACGGCCCGGAGCGAGTCGGCCGAGCTCGTCGCCTGCGCGTTCATCGACGCGAACACGTCGTCGACGCTGTCGGCGACCGCCTGATAGCTGTCGGCCGTGCCGGAGAGCGCGTCGCCGAGCGCCGAGGTGGTCGAGGCGAGCACCTGCTTCAGCGACTGCGCGGCCTTCTTGCCGTCGCCCAGCGCGCCGGTGGCGCTGCGCAGGGCATCGCCGGAAGCGGATGCCAGCCCCGAGGCGCTGTCGACCAGGGGACGGCTCGACGAGATCAGCGCGGTGAACATGTCGGCGGTCGACGCGCCGGCGCGCAGCTGCGCGGCGACCTCGCCCACGTGGGCCTGCAGGCGGGACAGCGCTGCCTGGGTGTCGGCGTCGTCGAGGTACTTCGACAGCGACGTGATGATCCCGAGGCCCGCCTCGCTGAGCGTGGACGTGAACGCCTCGTTGATGGTCGTGGCGACCTCGCCGGCGCCCTGTCCCGTGATCTTCGGGGCCAGGGCGTTCTTCTTCTCGTTCGTGTAGTACTCGATGCGCGTGCGCTCGGCGCCGTTCGAGTAGAACGTCATCATGTCGGTGCTGAACGTCGGCGGCAGCACGATCGCGGCGTAGTACGCGCCCGACCGGGTGCCGTCGATCGCGTCGTCCTTCGACGTGAACACCCAGTCCAGGTCGTGGTTCGCGCGCAGCGTGGAGAGCACCTGGTCGCCCACGTTCAGGCGGATCGGCACGAGGTCGCTCTGGTACCCCTCGTCGGTGCTGGCGACAGCGACCTTCAGGTTCTTGGTGTTGTCGAACGGGTTCCAGCTGGCGATCACGTTGAACCACGTGAACAGCGAGGGGATCACGACCAGGCCGAAGAGCACGATCACGGCCATGACGCTGCTCGTGGCACGGCGCAGATCGAAGCGGAGCACCTGCAGGATGTTCCTCATGCGCGCTCCCCTCCTTCCTGGGCGTCGTCCTCTTCGGAGACGTGCGGTGGTGCGTCGTCGGGTTCCGGATGCTGTGCATCCGCGGCGTCCTCGGGCGCGTCGACCGTCTCGGCATCCGCAGGATCCGGGTCGGTCGCGACGTCGGCATCCGCCTCGACGTCGGCGTCCGTCTCGGCGTCCGGGCCGAACAGCTCGTCCAGCACGGCCGTGTCGTCGTCCGGTTCGGACTCGACGTCCGTCCGCTCGAGCACCGCGGTGCGCACGGCATCCGAGCCTCCGGCCGACGCGGCGGACGCCCCGGCGCCTGCGAGCAGCACGCCGTCACCGGCGGTCTCGTCGATCAGCGCCTGCCGCAGCTCGGCATCCGGCATCTCACCCAGTTCGGCCGCCTGCTCGATGCTCTGCTTGATGTACTCCAGGGCCACGAGGAACGCGATCAGGATCAGGCACCACAGTGCCCACAGGCCGAGCATGGTCGCCTTGGCACCGGGCAGCAGCCAGGCGGCGACACCGATCACGGCCATCACCGCGGCGCCGACGATCAGGGTGAGTCGCAGCCGGGTCGAGTACCGCTCAGTGAACCTGCGTGCACGGTCCGCGACCTGCGCGCGGTAGCCGTCGCCGTCGGTCAGGGCGCGGATGATCTGCGGCGTGTGACGACGACCGGTGATCTGCACGTCCTCGCTCACCAGCAGCTCGCTCTCCGACAGCCGGCGGTTGAACAGCAGGGCGAAGTTGCCCAGCCGGCGGCGCAGGAACAGCCCGAGCGCGAACGCCAGCACGACGTAGATCGCGAGCGTTCCCATCGCGCGCCACCAGGCGCCGTCGTAGAAGCCGCTGATGGTCTCGCGCAGGGCGTCGATTCCGTAGGTGAACGGCAGGAACGGGTAGAGCCCGCGGAAGAAGTCCGGCATCATCTCGATCGGGTACAGGCCGGATGCCCCGGGGATCTGGAAGATCACCAGCAGGATGCACAGGCCCTTGCCCACATACCCGAAGCACACCGAGAGCGCGTAGATGATGCTGAGGTACGCCAGGCCGATGAGCACGCTGGTGCCCACGAACGCGAAGGCGTTCGCCGTCTGCACGCCGATGAACAGGTTGCCCACCGAGACGAGCACCGCCTGGCACACGCCGATCGCGGCGAACAGCATCCAGCGGCCGAGATAGGCCTGCCGCACGGTGACGCCCTCGACGCCCTCGGTGTCGACTTCGAGGCGGAAGATCACCATCAGCACGAACGCGCCGATCCAGAGCGTGAGGTTCGTGAACAGCGCGGCCATCGCCGAGCCGTAGGCCTTGGTCGGGAACATGGCGTTCTCGTGCACCTCGACGGGCGAGGCCATGAAGTTCGCGATCTGCTCGGGGTTCAGACCGCTGATCGTGCTCAGCCTGTTCCACACGTCGGCCGCGCTGAGCGCCAGCACGTCGGTGCGCACCCCGCTCAGGCCCGACTCCGCCGTGGCGAGGTTGCCGTCCAGCGCGCCGAGGGCGGCGGTCGTCGACGCGAGCTGGGTCTTCAGCCCGGAGAGCAGGTTCTGCGCCTGGGTGATCTGGGAGCGCTGGGCGCCGAGAGCGGCCGAGAAGCCGTCGGCGCTGGCGGACAGCGCCGACATCGCCCGGTTGAGCTCGGGGACGCTCTTCGTCAGCGCATCGCGGATGGCGCCCGCCGAGGTCGCCGCCTGCGAGGTCGCCGCATTCACCTTGTCGGCCGCGGTCTTGACCGAGCCGATCGTGTTCGTGACGTCGCCGTTCAGCGCCTTCAACTGGTCGAGCACCTGCTGGTCGTCGGCGTTGCGCTGCTTCAGGTCGTCGATGGCCTGGCGGAGCTTCTGCGCGGCCTCGGAGCCGGGGTCGGTCTGATCCAGCACGGACTGCAGCTCGTCGAGCGCCGCACCGTTCGCCTTGACGACGGCCGACAGGTCGTCGATCGCGGTGCCGACCGCCACGTTCGCCTGCTGCAGGCCGGCCGACAGGGTCGCGATCGAGGCGTTCATCTTCGACGAGGCGTCGGCGATGAGCGTGGCACCCGACACGTAGGCGGACGTGACCTTGTCGGTGACGGTGAGCAGTTCCTGCTGCGCCTCGGCGGCGAGGGCCTGCGCCTGCGCGACCGCGGACTGCACCTTGCCGAGCGTCTTGTCGACCCTGCCCAGAGTGCCCGCGGCGCTGTCCAGGCGGCTCTGCGCGTCGGCGAGACCGCTCTGCAGTTCGGTGATGCGTCCGCGCGCGGACGAGACCTTCGCGACGGCGTCGTCGAGCGCGGCGACCGAGCTGTCGCGCGCGTCGCCGAGGCGGTCCTCGACATCCGCTCCGACGCCCTTCAGCTGCTCGGTGACGGCCTTCGACACCACCGACACGAAGGTGCCGTTGATCTGGTTGTCGAGGGTGGAGGCGCCGACGTCGGTGATCTTCGGCGCGATCGCGTTGGCCTTCTCGTTGACGTAGTACTTCAGCTCGGGGCGGGTGAACTCGCCGGTCGTGATGCTGAGGAAGTCGCGGCTGAAATCCGGGGGGATGATGATCGCGGCATAGCTGCGGCCGCTGCGCACGGCATCCATCGCCTCGTCCTCGTCGAGGAACTCCCAGCCGAGCTGGTCGTTCTTCTCGAGCTGATCGACGAGCTCTCCGCCCACATCGATGCTGCCGGTGAGGTCGGAGGAGGCGCCGTCGTCCTGGTTGACGATCGCCACGCTGACGTGCTGGGTGTTCGAGTAGGGATCCCAGAACGCGACGATGTTGAACCAGGCGTAGAGCGAGGGCGTGACGATCACGCCGATGATGATGATCCACGCCTTGCTGACGCGCGCGAGGCGGCCGAGATCGCGGCGGAACACGCTCCACGCGTTGGGCATCGCACCTCCCGGCAGGCCAGCGGCATTCCGAGCATAGGGGCTCACGCGGCGCCCTCCGCGGCATTCGAGGCGAGGGTGATGTCGGGGTGCGCGGTGAGCAGGGCATCCGCTTCCCGCCAGGAGAGTCCCGCGATGCTCAGCACGGTGCGCACGGCGAGGTCGGCGGCGCCGGCGCTCGCCGCATCCGTGCGGGCCACGACCGTGCGCGCCATCTCCTCGATGAGGCGGGCGAGCGTCGGGGCGGCGAGGTCGGTGCGGAAGCTGCCGTCCTCCTGCCCGCGGCGCACCAGGCCTGCCACGGCGCGGCGCAACGGGGCGAGCGCGTCAGCGGTGTGCTCCACGTGCGCCTCATCGAGCGCGAGCACGGCCGCGAACTGCACGTGCGCGGCCTCCTGCCACAGGCGCGCGGCAAGGCGGGCGAGGGCCAGCCGGGCGTCCGCGTCGGCGATCGACTCCGCGATCGCGTTGAAGCGCTGCGCGCCGATGACGATCAGCTCGCGGATGAGGGCGTCGCGGTCGTCGAAGTGGCCGTACAGGGTGCGGCGCGACAGTCCCGCGCTGCGGGCGATGACGTCTATCGAGGCATGCGGGTCGGTGGCCAGGGCGTTGCGCGCCGCGTCGAGGATGCCTTCGCGGTTCGCGCGGGCGTCACTGCGCGGCGTTCGGGTCGTCATGCATCCAGAGTACGTAACTTGCACAGTAGTGTGCAACTTGGTTCGGCGGACTCACAGCATCCGGCCTGCGTCTAGCCGCCCGCCCTAGACACAGTCTGATGACCTTGTCCCGATCTGCTGACTGATCCGGCGGTTTCGTCCGCTGATCGGGACGACCTCCGCAGATCGGGCGCGGATGCGACGAAGCCCCGACCGATCAGAGATCGGCCGGGGCTTCGGGTGGGGTGCGTCAGTCCGTGCCGGAGTCGAAGGCTGCGCCCTCGGATGCCGCATCCACGGCCTCTGCGAGCTCCTCGTCAGCGGTCTCGGACGCGGCGATCTCGTTCGCACCGCCCGCGGTGACCTTGCCGACGAGCTCGCCGGTGGCGCCGCCGACCAGGCCGAGGTCCGCGTACTGCTCCAGGCGCGAGCGCGAGTCGGCGATGTCGAGGTTGCGCATAGTCAGCTGGCCGATGCGGTCGACCGGGCCGAAGGCTGCGTCGCCGACGCGCTCCATCGAGAGCTTCTCGGGGCCGTACGAGAGGTTCGGCGAGACGGTGTCGAGGATGGTCCAGTCGTCGCCGCGGCGCAGTCGGATGGTGACCGAGCCGGAGATGGTCAGACCCACCCAGCGCTGGATCGACTCGCGCAGCATGAGGGACTGCGGCTCCAGCCAGCGACCCTCGTACATCAGGCGGCCGAGGCGGCGTCCTTGCTCGTGGTACGTGGCGAGGGTGTCCTCGTTCAGGATGCCGTTGACCAGGCGCTCGTAGGCGATGAAGAGCAGTGCCATGCCGGGGGCCTCGTAGATGCCGCGCGACTTGGCCTCGATGATGCGGTTCTCGATCTGGTCGCTCATGCCCAGACCGTGACGGCCGCCGATGGTGTTGGCCTCCATGACCAGGGCCACCGGGTCGCTGTACTCGACGCCGTTGATGGCGACCGGGCGGCCGCCCTCGAACGTGACCGTGATGTCCTCGGTCTCGATGGCGACGGCGGGGTCCCAGTACTTCACGCCCATGATCGGGTCGACGGTCTCGAGCGAGACGTTCAGGTGTTCGAGCGTCTTCGCCTCGTGCGTGGCGCCCCAGATATTGGCATCCGTGGAGTACGCCTTCTCGGCGGAGTCGCGGTACGGGAAGCCGCGCTCGACGAGCCACTCGCTCATCTCCTGCCGGCCGCCCAGCTCGGTGACGAAGTCGGCGTCGAGCCACGGCTTGTAGATGCGCAGTCGCGGGTTGGCGAGCAGGCCGTAGCGGTAGAACCGCTCGATGTCGTTGCCCTTGTAGGTGGAGCCGTCGCCCCAGATGTCCACGCCGTCCTCGCGCATGGCGCGCACGAGCAGCGTGCCGGTGACCGCGCGGCCCAGGGGAGTGGTGTTGAAGTACGTCTTGCCGCCGGAGCGGATGTGGAACGCGCCGCACGACAGGGCGACGAAGCCCTCCTCGACCAGAGCGGTCTTCGCGTCGACCAGACGCGACGCCTCGGCGCCGTACTCCAGCGCGCGGCCGGGGATCGAGGCGATGTCGCTCTCGTCGTACTGGCCCAGGTCGCCCGTGTAGGTGAAGGGGATCGCACCCTTCTCGCGCATCCACGCGACGGCGACGGAGGTGTCGAGACCACCGGAGAATGCGATGCCGACCTTTTCGCCGACGGGGAGGGACTGGAGCACCTTGGACATGCGCTCAAGTCTATCGGCGTGTCGCGGGTGGGCCCGTGCGGGTTGCGGAGCTCTCACCGTCCGGAGTGCGCCGCCAGCTCGCCCTGCGGGGAGTCCGCGTCGGTCATCGCGGCGAGGAAGCGGACGACGGCCTCGCGGTCGGCGGCGGGGAGGGATGCGACGGCGGTGAACCGCCTGGCGTGCTGCCGGCCGATCGTGTCGTGCGCCGAGCGGCGGGTGCTCTCGGTCACCTGCAGGCACATGGTGCGCCTGTCCGACGGATGCGGGACCCGGATCAGGTGCCCGCCGTCGACGAGGCGGTCGACGAGCTTTGTGGTCGATGCGCTCGAGATGCCCACCTCGTGGGCGATGTCCTTGGGCGTGACGAGCATGCCCTGCTCGGTCGCGCGGATGATCATGCGGATCGCCCGCATGTCGCTCTCGTTGAGCTTCATGTAGCGCTTGGAGGCCTCGGACAGCTCCCGTGCGGCGGTCTGCCATCGTCGCAGCGCCTCGAGCACGCGGAAGCATGAGTCGACCTCGTCCTGCGACATGCCTGAGCGGTCGATCAGGTCGGAGTCCGGCGAGAAGTAGTGCATGAGTGCCATTCTGTGCGATTCCATCCCGGCGCGTGCGTCGGCTCAGCCTACCTGTTACGCTCGGCATAACTCTTTCCTGGCTAACGAAATCGAGGTGACGAGGTGGACGAGATGGTCGTGCTCGTGGACGCGAGCGGTGCGCCGGTCGGGGAGATGCCGAAGCGGAGCGTGCACGGAACGTCGACGCCGCGGCATCTGGCGTTCTCCTGCCACCTCATCGACGCGCGCGGCCGGCTGCTCGTCACTAGGCGCGCGCTGGTCAAGGGGACGTGGCCGGGCGTGTGGACCAACGCCCTGTGCGGGCACCCCCTCCCGGGCGAGGCGATGGAGGATGCCGTGCGCCGCCGCGCCTGGTTCGAGCTCGGAGCGGAGATCAGTGGCGTCACGTGCGTCCTGCCCGATTTCGGCTACACGGCCCGCGATGCGTCGGGCATCCAGGAGAACGAGCACTGCCCGGTCTTCATCGCCGAGGTGGTCAGCCCGCTCGTCCCGCATCCCGAGGAGGTGGACGAGGTGGCGTGGACGACGGCCGGCGAGCTGAGCGCCGCCACCTCCGCGGCGCCGTGGGCGTTCAGCCCCTGGCTGGTCGCTCATCTCCCCGCCCTCGCTCCGGACCTCGTCGAGGCCACGGGGAGGCGTCATGCCTGAGCCGGCCGCCGACATCGGCCGCCGCACCGACGTCTTCGAGGTGCGACTGAGCGAGATCCTCACGAGGCGCTCGGAGCGCTCGCACGCGTTCTCCGCTCCGTACGCGGAGCTGTGGGAGTCGCTCGCGAGGATGGCCGCCGGCGGCAAGCGGATCCGCCCGCGCATGCTGATGGACGCCCACGAGGCGCTCGGCGGCACCGACCGGCGAAGCGCGCTGGACGCGGCCTGCGCGATGGAGCTCCTGCACCTCGCCCTCGTCATCCACGACGACGTGATCGACCGCGACCTGGTGCGGCGCGGCGAGATGAACATCACCGGACGGTTCGCGGCCGACGCGGTCGTCCGCGGAGCATCGGCCGAGGCCGCACGCGCATGGGGCGAGGCGTCGTCGCTGCTCGCCGGAGACCTCGTCCTGACAGCGGCGCACTCCCTGCTCGCACGACTGGACATCGCTCAGGATCGGCGCGAGGCGATCCTGGACGTGTTCGACGACGCGGTGTTCGAGAGCGCGGCCGGCGAGCACGACGACGTCTGGCTGAGTCTGCACCTGGAGGAGATCTCGCCGCGGGAAGTGCTGGAGATGGCCGATCGGAAGACGGCGTCCTACTCCTTCGCCGCACCGCTGCTGATCGCGGCGATCCTCGCCGGTGCCGGCCGGGACCTGATCGCCGAGCTGAGCACCATCGCCCGGCGGATCGGCGTCGTCTATCAGCTGCGAGACGACGTGCTCGGCCTGTTCGGCGATGAGCGGCAGACGGGCAAGTCGGCGCTCAGCGACCTGCGCGCGGGCAAGGAGACGTTGCTGGTCGCCTATGCCAGGTCCGATCCGGCATGGGCCGCCGTCGGCGCGCTCTTCGGCGATGCCGACCTCAGCGTGGGCGACGCTCAGCTCATCCGGAGCGTGATCGAGGAGTCCGGGGCGCCCATCTTCGTCGAGTCGATGATCGCGGAGCGGTGCGACGAGGTGGACCGGCTGGTCCGGGCATCCGGCCTGCCCGAGGCACTCCGCGAACAGCTCCTCGACCTGACCAGGGCCTGCGTCTCGAGGAACTCGTGAACGGCCTGGACCTCTACAACGAGACGGCCCAGGCGAGCGCGGCCGTCGTCATCCGCCGCTACTCGACCTCGTTCAACTGGGCCAGCCGCCTCTTCGACGCGCCGGTGCGGGAGCACATCGCCCGGATCTACGCGCTGGTGCGCCTGGCGGACGAGCTCGTCGACGGCCCCGCCGAGACAGCCGGGCTGGACACCCGGATGCGGGGGACGCTGCTCGACGAGCTGGAGGCCGAGACCGGACGCGCGCTGCGGATCGGCTTCAGCGCGAACCTGGTGGTGCACGCTTTCGCCCTGACCGCGCGGGAGCACGGCTTCGGCACCGACCTGAGCGGTCCGTTCTTCGCGTCGATGCGGCGGGATCTCGGCGAGGGGACGTGGGATGCCGTCGCGCTGGACGAGTACATCCACGGCTCCGCCGAGGTCGTCGGGCTGATGTGCCTGGCGGTGTTCGAGTCGCGCCGCACCCGCGGAGGAGCCCCGTCCCGCAGCGACGAGGAGAACGGCATCCTGCAGGAGGGGGCTCGGCGGCTGGGGGCCGCGTTCCAGAAGGTCAACTTCCTGCGGGACTACGCCGACGACCGCGGAGAGCTCGGCCGCACGTACTTCGCGGAGACCGCCGACGGTCTCACCGAGGACGCCAAGCACCGGATCGTCGCGTCGATCAGAGCCGACCTTCGCGCCGCCGACCGGGCCGTGCCGTTGCTCGACCGCGCCGCACGCGCGTCGGTGTGGGCCGCGCAGGCCATGTTCCGAGAGCTCACGGACCGCATCGAGGCGACACCGGCGGAGGTGCTCGCGGTCACGCGCGTCCGCGTGCCCGACACGGTCAAGGCCGGCATCCTGGTGCGGGCGCTGGCCATGAAGGCATCACGATGAGTGCGTCCCGGGTCGTCGTCATCGGAGGGGGAGTGAGCGGACTCGCGACCGCGTGCCTGCTCGCCCGCGACGGGCACAGCGTCACGCTGCTCGAGAGGAGCGGAGAGCTCGGCGGACGTGCCGGGGCGTGGGAGCAGGACGGCTTCGCCTTCGACACGGGCCCGTCCTGGTACCTGATGCCGGAGGTGTTCGACCACTTCTACCGGATGATGGGCAGCGAGACCGCCGAGCAGCTCGACCTGGTGCCGCTCGAACCGGGGTACCGCGTCTACGGCGAGGCATCCGCCTCCCCGACCGCCGGCGTCACCGCGGCGATCGACGTCCCGGCGGGCGCCGACAGGATCGCGGCCCTGTTCGAGGGCCGCGAGCCCGGGTCGGGCGAACGGGTGCGCCGCTACCTGGCATCCGCGACGCGCACGTACCGCGCGGCGGTCTCCTCGTTCCTCTACAACCCGTTCTCCTCCTGGCGCAGCTTCACCTCGCCGGCGGTGCTGCGGGCGGCGCCCGCCGTGGCGCCGCTGCTGATCCGCTCGCTGTGGTCGTTCATCGCCCGACGGTTCCGCGATCCGATGCTGCGCAAGATCCTCGGCTACCCCGCCGTGTTCCTGGGCACATCGCCGTTCGACGCCCCGGCGCTCTACCACCTGATGAGCCACATGGATCTCGTCGACGGCGTGCGGTACCCGCTCGGCGGATTCCGCGCGTTCGTGACCTCGCTGACCGCGCTGGCGAGGGAGGCGGGCGTCGAGATCCGCACCGGCAGCGACGTCGTGCGGATCGTCAGCGAGCAGGGGCGTGCGCGCGCCGTCGAGTTCGAGCAGGAGGGCCGGAGGCAGCGGCTGGATGCCGACATCATCGTCTCCGCGATCGACGAGCACCACACCGAGACCGTGCTGCTCGCCCCCGAGGACCGGTCCTACCGTCCCGGTCGGTGGCGTCGGCAGGTGACCGGTCCGAGCGCCGTGCTGGTGCTGCTCGGCATCCGCGGCGAGCTGCCGCAGCTGCCCCACCACACGCTGCTCTTCTCGGACGACTGGCGCGAGAACTTCGATGCGATCTTCGGCGCCACCCCGCGCGTGCCCCGCCCGCCGTCGATCTACGTCTGCAGACCCAGCGCGACGGACGACTCAGTCGCGCCCGCCGATGCGGAGAACGTCTTCGTGCTGGTGCCGCTGCCGCCCGACCCGACGATCGGTCGTGGCGGGCTCGGTCGCGCGGGCGACGCGCAGGTGACTCGGATCGCGGATGCCGCGGTCGCGCAGATCGCTCGCTGGGCGGGCATCCCCGACCTCGAATCGCGGATCGTCGTCCGGCGCACGATCGGACCGGCCGACTTCGAGTCGGACTTCAACACGTTCCGAGGCAGTGCGCTGGGACCGGCCCACACACTGAGGCAGAGCGCGTTCCTGCGCGGCGTCACGCGCTCGCGCAAGGTGTCGGGTCTGTTCTACGCCGGCGCGACGTCGGTTCCCGGGGTCGGGCTGCCCATGTGCCTGATCAGCGCGGAGCTCGTGCTCAAGCACGTGCGGGGCGACCACTCGGCGGGCCCGTCGGAGGTGCGATGAGTCTCGTGTACGCGGCCGCGCTCGTGCTCAGCGGGGCATGCCTGGTGCTGCTCGACCTGCGCTTCGCGCTGGTGATGCGTCGGCGGCCCGCCGCCGCGGCGATCGCGCTCGTCGCGGGGCTGGCCTTCTTCATCGCCTGGGATGCCGCGGGGATCGCGCTCGGGGTGTTCCGCCACGTGGACTCGCACTGGGCGAGCGGGATGCTGCTGGCGCCGGAGTTCCCGGTCGAGGAGCTGCTGTTTCTGCTCTTCCTCAGTTATCTGACGCTGATCCTGCTGAGCGGGTGGCGGCGCTGGAGCGAGAGCAGGGCCCGGCGATGACCTATCTGCTCCTGTCTGCGCCCTTCGTCGTGGCGGCGCTCGTCCTGTTCGGGATCGGCGCTGCGCACGCGGGATACCGGCGCGATCTGCGGCGGTATCTGTCCGCGTGGGGTGCGAGCACGGCCGTGCTGCTGGTGCTCACGGCCGTGTTCGACAACATCATGATCGCGGCGGGGTTCTTCGACTATCGCGAAGGCGGGATCTCGGGCGTCCGCATCGTGCTGATGCCGGTCGAGGACCTGCTGTATCCGATCGCGGGAGCGCTGCTGCTCAGCGGCGTCTGGCAGCTGCTGGACGCCGCGCGCGAGCCGGGAGGACGCTCCGATGCCTGATCGCCCCTCCGCTGTGCGCACCCTGTTCGTGGCATCCCGGCCGCTGAGCTGGATCAACACCGCATTCCCGTTCGCCGCGGCCTACGTCCTCACCACCGGGCGGATCGACACCGCACTCGTGATCGGCACGCTGTTCTTCCTGGTGCCGTACAACCTCACGATGTACGGCGTGAACGACGTGTTCGACCATGAGTCCGATCTCGCCAACCCCCGCAAGGGCGGCGCCGAGGGCGCCAAGCTGCCTCTCGCGATGCATCCCCTCACCCTGTGGTCCTCGGCGGTGCTCACGGGGATCTTCGTCGTGGTGCTGGCAGTTCTCGGCGCCGAGCGCCCGCTGTCGTGGCTCGTGCTCGCGATCAGCGTCTTCGCGGTGCTGGCCTATTCGGTGCCGCGGCTGCGGTTCAAGGAGATCCCGGTCCTCGACTCCATCACCTCGAGCACGCACTTCGTCACCCCGGCGCTGTACGCCTTCGCTCTGGCCGGCACGACCATGACGCCGCCGCTGATCCTCACGATGGTCGCGTTCTTCTGCTGGGGCATGGCCAGTCACGCGTTCGGCGCCGTGCAGGACATCGTCCCCGACCGTGAGGCCGGGATCGGCTCCATCGCGACCGTGCTCGGCGCCGCACGCACGGTGCGGATCGCGATCCTGCTGTGGGTGCTCGCCGGGGTGCTCATGCTGTTCGCGCCGTGGCCGGCGTCGTTCGCGGCGCTCGCCGCCGTGCCGTACATCGTCATCGTCGCCCCCTTCGCGCGGGTGGACGACGCGCACTCCGGTTCGGCGAACCGGGCCTGGCGCCGGTTCCTCGCGATCAACTACGCGGTCGGCTTCGCGGTGACGATGCTGCTGATCCTGTGCGCCACGGAAGGGCTGTTCGCATGACCCGTGTACTCGTCACAGGCGCCACCGGCTACATCGGCGGTCGTCTGGTCCCCCAGCTGCTGGACGCCGGTCACGAGGTGAGCGTGTTCGTCCGCTCGGCGTGGAAGCTCCGCGATGTGCCGTGGCGCGCCCGGGTGAAGGTCTTCTCGGGCGACCTTGCGGATCCGATCGCGACCCGACGCGCCATGGCCGGCATCGAGGTCGCCTTCCACCTGGTGCACTCGATGAGCTCGGGGCGCGGGTTCCGTGCCGTGGAGAGGCAGGGCGCCGAGACGTTCGCGGATGCCGCCGCCGCATCCGGCGTGGGCCGCGTGGTCTACCTGGGCGGCCTGCACCCTCGCACCGGCGGCCTGTCCGAGCACCTCGCCTCGCGCGCGGAGGTGGGGAAGGTGCTGCTGGAGGCGCCGGTGCCCGCGATCGTCTTCCAGGCGGGGATCGTGATCGGCTCCGGCTCGGCGTCGTTCGAGATGATCCGGCACCTGACCGAGGTGCTGCCGTACATGCCCGCGCCCCGCTGGGTGCGGAACAGGGTGCAGCCGATCGCCGTGCGCGACGTGCTGCGGTACCTCGTGCGGTCGGTGGATGCGCCGGGGGATCTGAACCGGACGTTCGACATCGGCGGACCCGACATCCTGCGGTACGGGCAGATGATGAACGGGTATGCGGTCGAGGCGGGCCTGCCGCAGCGGCACATCGCCGCTCTGCCCGTGCTGACCCCCTGGCTCGCGTCGCAGTGGGTCAGTCTGGTCAGTCCCATCCCCCGCCAGATCGCCGTGCCGATCATCGCCTCGCTGCAGAACGACTGCGTCATGAGCGAGCACGACATCGACGACGTCATCCCGCCGCCCGCGGAGGGGCTGCTGCCGTACCGCACCGCCGTGCGTCTCGCCCTCCGGCGCGAGGCCGACGGCGAGGTGGAGACCAGCTGGCAGAGCGCGACGGTTCCCGGTGCACCGAGCGACCCCCTGCCGAGTGATCCGGATTGGGCGGGGCACACCGTCTTCACCGACCTTCGCGAACGCAGGAGCGGCAGCTCGCCGGAGGCCGTCTGGCGCGTGATCGAGGCGATCGGCGGGGAGAGGGGCTGGCACTCCTTCCCGTTGGCGTGGGCGGCCAGGGGCTGGATCGACCGCCTCGTCGGCGGGGTGGGCATGCGCCGCGGGCGCCGGCATCCGTCCCGCGTGAACAGCGGCGACGTCATCGACGTCTGGCGCGTGGAGTCGGTGGAGCGGGGACGGATGCTGCGACTGCGCGCGGAGATGAGGATGCCGGGGCGCGGCTGGCTGGAGCTGGGGGTCGAGCCGGATCCGGCCGGCGGCAGCGTGTACCGGCAGCGGGCGATCTACTTCCCGAAGGGGCTCAGCGGGCGGCTCTACTGGCTGGTGCTGCTGCCCTTCCACGGCATCATCTTCAACGGCATGGCGCGCAGCATCCTGCACGAGGCCGAACGCAGCGAAGCCGCCGCCCCGGGACTCAGCCCCGGCTGAGGTCCGCGAAGCGCTCGCGGAGCGGATGCTGCGCCCCGAGCCCCGCGAGCGAGACCGCGCCGTCGAGTCCCGAGCCGGCCGGCGGCACGAAACGGGCATCAGGGCGCTCGGCGCGCACCGCGTCGGCGAACGCCGCGCGGATCAGGTCCGAGCCGAACACGCCGCCGACGGCGCCGACGGCGGCGTCGTCCGGGGCATCGGTCACGCGCAGCGCGGTGGTGACGGCCAGGGCCAGTTCGGCCGCCGCCGCGCGGCAGATGCCGCCCGCGACCTCGTCGCCGGTGGCGGCGAGCAGCGCGGTGGGAGCGGCGAAGGATGCCACGGTGCGCACGCGGTCCTCGGATGCCTGCAGTGCCGTGTACGCGGAGTCGAGGTCGGGCCAGCGGTCCTGCACCACGGCGGTCAGCGCGGTGGCGGGACCGCGCCCGTCGTAGGCGCGCATCACAGCATCCAATGCCGAGCGCCCGATCCAGTACCCGCTGCCGGCGTCTCCCATGATGTAGCCCCAACCGTCGACGCGGGTGGAGTGCTCGGGGCCGACGCCCAGGGTGACGACGCCCGTGCCGGCCGCGACCACCGCGCCGTACCTGTCGCCGAGCACGCCCAGGAACGAGGTGACCGAATCGTGGGTCACGACCACGCGGCGCACGCCGCCGAGGGCGGGGTGCGCGAGCAGGGCGGATGCCTCGGCATCCGCGTCCGTGAGTCCGGAGACCCCGAAGGTGATGGTGTCGGCGGAACCGCCGGCGGACGCCACGACCTCGGCCAGCTGCGGCAGCAGCGGGCGGTCGGTGAGCACGCCGGGGAACAGCGCATCCGTCGCCGTGCCGTCGGCGCGGATCAGCCGGGTCTTGATGCCGGTCTGCCCGGCGTCGATCGCGAGCAGCGCGCGATGTTCCTGTGACAAGACGTGTCCTCTCGTGGCGGGTCCCGTGCCAGCGTAGGACATCGGCTGGGTGGGATGTCCGCCGAAGTCAAGCCCCGCTGATCGACGTGATGCCGTCACATTCCGCAGTGCTTGTCCCGATCCGCTGCCGTTCAGCACGAATGCCTCCGCAGATCGGGACACCCTCCGCAGATCGGGACCCCTCGGTTCGCCGCCGCGCCGCGCTCAGAACCCGGGGTAGTCCTTCAGCTTCTGCTCGTACGCGGCGCGGTCCTTCTCCTGCAGCACCTGGCGCGCGAAGACGACCAGCTGCACGCCCTCGAGGGGCTCGCCGCTCTGCTGCTTGAAGGCCTCGCGCTGGGTGCGGAAGTCCCCGGTCTGGTCCTTCGACAGGTCGTACACGTAGGTGTAGAACCGCAGCGGATCCGGATAGGTGTCGGAGTAGTACTCCCAGGTGTGCTGGCGCTCGGGGTCGTCGGACCCGTAGAGCTTGGTGAGCATGTCGTTCGAGATGCCCATCACGCCCGGCTCGTTCAGTGCGTACAGATCCGACATGCTGTTCTCGGCGAGAACCTGGTTCACGACCCGCATCACGTCGCGCTTGCGACGGGTGTCCTGCACGGGCTGCTCGGTGGTCCACACCGTGGAGGTGTACTTCTGCAGCATCGACTCTCCGCCGTAGCCGTTGCGCTCCGGGCTCACGTCGACCTCGCCGGTCTGCACCCAGGTGAACCCGAACTGCTGCGTGAGACGCTCGCGCACCTCGGCCATGAGCTGGTCGCCCTGCGCCTGCACCTCCTCCAGCGACGGGTTGTCCAGAGCCTGCCGCTCGGGCACGCCCTTGATGCCGGGGTACGCCTCCTCGTGCTTCTGCTTGTCCGACTTCGTGCCGCCGTAGGCGTGTGTGGCCGCCGAGCGCAGAGCGCCCATCGCGCCGACCGTCGCGACGTTGAAGACCAGCGTCACCGCCAGGGCGACGACGCCCAGCGTCCGTCCGCGCGCGGTGAACAGCGCGGCGACGATCACGCCGAGCACCACGAACTGCACCACGATCATGGACGCCCCGTACAGGGCATCCGTGCCGCCGGCGCCCATCATCAGCAGCATGACCAGCACGAACAGACCCGTCGCCGTGATCGCGACCAGGCCCAGGGCGTTCACGCCCTTCTTCCCGGCCGGCGGTGACGCCGTGTAGACCACGTCGCCGGATGCTGCGTTCGAGCCAGCAGAGTTCAGACCGGCCGCGGCGTCCAGCCCGGTCGACGTGCGGCGCGCGCCGTGATAGCCGCCGGGCGGTGGCAGCGGCGGTGCGCCCTCGGCGCCGCCGGTGTACCTGCTGCGCTGCTGCTCTACCACGGCTTGTCCGTCCCGTTGCCGGAGCCCTCTTGGTCGCCGCCGGTCTGGTTCTCGCGGTCCTGGGCGCCCTCGTTGAGCTTCTTCTCGATCTCGTCGAGGTCCCCCTGCGAGGGCTGGTCCTGCGGCTGCTCGCTCTCTTCGGGCTGCGGCTGCGGGTCCTGATCCGGCTTCTGCTGCTGCTGGCTCTGCTGCTGCTTCTCCTGCTGACGCTGCTGGTTCTGATCCAGCGTGTCCTTCATGTCGCGGTTCTGGTCGGGCGACTGGTTCTGCGCCTCGTCGCTGCTGCACTCCTTCGGGGTCTCCGCCGTGATCTGCAGCGCCTCGCCGTAGAACTGCGCGGCCTTCGCGGCGTCGCCCTTCGCCTGCGCGGCGTCGCCCTGCCGCTCCACCACCAGCGACAGGTTGATCCGCACGTAGCAGACGTCCAGCCCCTGGGCGAGGGGAAGCGCGCGCTCCAGCTCGGTGCGGGCCTGGGGCAGCTTCTCGGCGCCGGCCAGCGCGGTGCCGATGTTGTACGGCGCCTTGAACTGCTCGAACCAGTTCAGGAAGTCCTGCCCGCGTGCGGCCGACTCCGACTCCGCGTATCCGCCGGTGACGAACGCGCTGATCGACTGGTGCGCGAACGCGTACATGCTCAGCAGCTTGCCGACGAACAGCAGCGCGGCGAGTGTGAGCGGCAGGGTGCCGATCGTGACCCAGCGGCGGATGCTGCGCCTGCGGCGGTTCGCGGCCAGGAGCGCCGCCGCGGCATCGGCGGGCGTCGGGTTCGCGGGGGTCTCCGCCGGAGCCTCAACTGTGAGAGCGGTCATGAGGCTCCCTCCTCTGCAGGCCCTTCGTCTCGCTTCGCTCGCTCAGGAGCCGATGAAGCACGCGGCGGGACGGATGCTCCGGTTCCTGAGCGAGGAGCGGAGCGACGAGACGAAGGGCGCGCGGGCCGATCCGCCAGCCCGCGCAGGCGGGTGACCAGCATCGTCGCGCGGGCGAGCTCGACGCCGATCAGCGCGACCAGCACGAGCGCGAGCACCCAGTACAGCTCGATCACGTTCCCCACCTCGCCGGAGGCGGCGTAGTCGGTCGTGGTGGTCGGCGCCTTCGGCAGGGCGATCTCGGCATCCGCCGTGCGGTGCTGGTACTCCACGCCCAGCTGCTCGCCGATCCGACGCAGGTTGGCCTCGTCGATCACCGACTTGGCGCGCTCACCCTGGTACTCGATGTAGTCGCCGCCCTGGCCGTTCGCGCCCGCCCGGCCGGTGGTCTTCTTCATCGGCCCGCCCTCGGCGGTGCCGTAGCCGAGCACGGCGCCGCCGTCGACGTACTTCGCGCTGCTCGCGAAGGACTCCGGATCGCTGGATGTCGTCTGCTCGCCGTCGCCGAGGTAGAAGACCATGCGGCTGCGGTCGGGCGACGACTTCGCCGCCGCCGAGAGGGTGTCGGCCAGCATCCGGTTCGCGATGCTGATCGACGAGCCCCGGGACTGGTCGGTGATCTCGGGGAGCATGACGTCGAGCGAGGACATCAGCGCGGTGGCATCCGTCGTCAGCGGCAGGCGCAGCTGCGCCGCCGCGTCGAAGCTGATCAGGGAGAACCGCGCGCCCGGGTACTCGGAGACGATCGACTGCACGTCGGCCCGCACGCCGGTCAGGCGCGGCTTGTCGCCGTCCCAGTCCTCGGCGATGATGCTGGCCGTGGTGTCGACGACGATCACGATGTCGGTGTCCGTCGCCAGGGTCTGCGAGGTGCCGCCGGGGATGCCGGGGCGCAGCAGCATGGCGAACACGACGACGATCATGCCCAGGCGCAATGCCCAGATCGGGCGGCCGGGGGTGCCCGGAGCGCCCTTCTTGGGACCCTTGATGAGGGCACGGATGACGAGCGCCGCCGGCGCTGCGAGCAGCAGCACGAGCAGGACCGGATGCAGGACGGGCTGGAGGATCACAGGCGCACCCTCCACAGCAGCACGAGGAAGCCGAGGATCGAGACCAGCGTGAGCGCGATCGCCAGGTTGGGGCTGTCCACGCGCACCACCTGCGCCTGGCCCTTCAGCGCCGTCGCCTCCTGCTTCTGGATCTCGGCGATGATGTCGCCGACCGTGGTCGTGTCGCGCAGCGCGTAGGACCTGCCGCCGGTCAGCGCCGCGGCGTTCTCCAGCTGCGCGCTGACCTCGGCATCCTTGCCCTGCACCGGGTTGAGGGCGAACACGCGCACCTTCTTCGACTTCGCGTACTGCGCGGCCTCCTCGATGGTGAGGATCGACGCGCCGGCCAGCTCGTTGTCGGTGGCGAGGATCACCGAACGGCTGCGGTCGTCCTCGGCGTGGTCGAAGCGCATGGTGCAGGCGGCGAGCCCGTCGCCGATCAGCGAGGCGCCGGGCCCGTTCAGCGTTCCCACCCAGTGCTCGGGCGTCTCGTCGTTGTAGTCGAAGCTGGTGCGGATGCGCTGCAGCTGCTCCTTCACGAACGGGTAGTCGTCGGTGAGGGGGAACACCTGCACGGGCGAGCTGTTGAAGATCGTCAGCCCGATGCGCTCGCCCTTGAAGCCCTTCAGCAACTCCTCGAACACGCTCAGCACCTCGACGTCGACGTCCGACATCGAGCCGGAGACGTCGAGGCACAGCATGATGTCACGGCTGTTGTTGATGGGCTGGATGGTCTTGGCGGCCATGGGCCGCGCGGCGACCACCCCGCCCAGCAGCACGGCGATCGCGCCGACGATGAGAATGCCCGAGAGCAGGCTCATGCGACGGCGGACGGATGCCCGGAACGACGGCAGGCTGCGCAGCCGCTCCGCGCGGGAGACCAGCGCGGCCGGTGCGCTCTCGGCGCGCTCCCGGCCGCGAAGGCCGAGCAGCACGCCCACGGCGGCGGCGACGAGCAGCACGCCGAGCGCGACGAGGATCATCCACGGTGTGTTCAGTTCCATGTCTGAACCTCTCAGTGCCAGCTTCTGACGACTTTGCGCGCCGCCTCGGCGCCGTACCGCGGATCGATCGCCGGCCCGCGCTGGAAGATGCTCGGGTAGTAGTGCCGGCGGATGGCATCGATCAGTGCCGGATCGACCCCGCGGGCGACCAGATCGTCGAGCGCGAGCACGGGGGCTTCCAGGCCGGAGTAGTCGTTCACGAAGCCTCGCACGAGCCGGCTCAGCTCGAGGTTCGCCTGCTTCGGAGGCATATTCCCGGACCGGTATGCATCTTCGATGCGCTGCACTTCGGCGAGGTACTCGGTGCGCAGCTGCGTGAGCACGTCGGCCGTCGGAGGCGTGTAGGAGGGGGCACCGTGCAGTGTGATGCTGTGCTTCGGCCGGGTGAGGAACCACAGCAGCCAGGCGGCGACACCGAGCAGAAGCAGGATGCCGATCGCGAGCAGGATCCAGCCCCAGCCGTACTGCACGGGCGGATAGAGGTCGTCAGGCGCGGGCATGCGACCTCCTGTTCAGCATCGTCAGCAGGGTCGCGACCGCGGTGTCCTGCCCGCCGAACTCGGCGTGCGTGATCTCGTGGCGGCGCAGCACCTCGTCGCGGTGCGCGGTGTCCGCCTCCTCGAGGGCTGCCAGCTCCGCCATCACCTCGGCGTCGCCGTGCACGAAGTCGGGGATGCCCCAGCCGCTGTCCACATCGCGACGGTGACCGGGAGCCGTGCGGGCGAGGCTCGGATCGACGGCGCGGTCGAACGCGCTCGCGCGCCCGCTGCCGGCGACCACGATCTCGGCATCCCGCACCGTCAGCCACAGCACGTCGTGCTGCACCTTGAGCCGGCGCAGCAGCCGGTCGGTGTCATCCGACATCGGCGTCTCATCGGTGACGATCACGACGATGGAGCGTCGCGAGATGTTGCGCGCCGTGTAGCGGAGCAGGGCGTCCCGGTCGCTCGGGGCGTCGCTGTCGTCGATGGCCTGGCGGATGGTGCGCAGGGCGTGCTCGAGCGCCCCCTCGGTGCCGCCAGGGGGCAGCCGGCGCACGCGGGCCGAGTCGCCGTAGATGATCGAGAAGTCATCGCCGTGGCGAACGGTGAGGAAGCCGAGGGCGCCGGTCAGCAGCACCACCAGATCGCGCTTGGACCGCTCGTCCTCGGCGAGGGCCTTCATGCCGCGACCGGAATCCACCAGGAACAGCACGGTGTGCATGCGCGTCGCCTTGGTGCGCTTGATGAGCGGCTCGCCCTGCTTGGCCGTGGCACGCCAGTCGATGTCGCGCACCTGATCGCCGAACTCGTACGGACGCAGGTCCTCGAAGTCGAGGCTGCGCCCGCGCAGCAGCGATGCGTATGCGCCGTCGAGCGCGTGCATCGACTTCTGCGATGAGCGGATGAAGAGCTTGCTCTTCACCTGGGTGATCAGACTGGCCAAAGCTTGGGTCCCTGAGCGTGACGAGCGGTTAGGGGGTGGGCACCGACGCGAAGATCTGGTCGATGATCTCCTCGCTGCGGATGCCCTCGGCATCCGCTTCGAAGGTGAGCAGCACGCGGTGACGCAGCACCAGGTGGCGCAGGGCGCGGATGTCCTCGGGCAGCACGTGCGTGCGGCCGTTCAGCAGCGCCAGCGCGCGGGATGCCTGCAGGAACGCGATGCTCGCGCGGGGGCTCGCACCGTACTTGATGAACCGGGCGCGCTCCTCGCCGATGTACGGCCCCGGGTTCCGCGTGACGTACGCGAGCTGCACGATGTAGTTGCGGATCGCCGGGTCGATGTAGACCCGCGAGGCGATGTCCTGCAGGTCCTGCACGTCCTCGAGCGAGATCACGCCGGGCACGTGCCGGTCGGGGTTGAGCACGCCGGAGTCGATGCGTCCGAGGATCTCGAACTCCTCGGCCGGGCTCGGGTACTCCACGATCTCCTTGAGCAGGAAGCGGTCCATCTGCGCCTCGGGCAGCTCGTAGGTGCCCTCCTGCTCGATGGGGTTCTGCGTCGCGATCACGAGGAACGGCTTCGGCAGTGCGTGGATCTCACCGCCGATGGTGGTCTGCCGCTCCTGCATCGCCTCGAGCATGGCCGACTGGGTCTTGGCGCTGGAGCGGTTGATCTCGTCGAGCAGTACGAAGTTGGCGTGCACCGGTCCCAGCACGGTGCGGAAGGTGCCGGTCGCGGCGTCGTAGATCTGGCTGCCGGTGATGTCGCTGGGCAGCAGGTCGGGGGTGCACTGGATGCGCTTGAAGCTGGCCTTCACGGTGTCGGCGAGCGTGCTGGCCGCCGTGGTCTTGGCGAGTCCGGGCACGGACTCCAGCAGGATGTGCCCGCCCGCGATCAGCGAGATGAGCAGGCTGCTGCGCAGCCGGTCCTGGCCGACCATCTTGGTGGAGTACGAGTCGGAGATGACCTTCAGGATGCGCTGCGCCCGGGCGAGCTCCTCGGGGGTCGCGTTCGCCTGGGGGGCCTGCGCTGCCGAGCCGGGGCGGTCCCCCGAAGGCACGGGGGCTCCCGAGTCCGTCGACGGGGTGGGGAGCGGCGGCCGCGGCGGGGCGGATGGACGCGTCGCGTCGACGGCATCCGCGTCCCAGTGCGCATCAGCGGAGCCCGCCGAGGCGGTCGGCGCGGATGCGATCGGCGCAGCCGGCGCGGGCGGAGGCGGGGGCGCGGACGAAGCGGCGCCGGGAACCGGGAAGTCGGTCATCTGTCATCTCCTCGTGCGTCGAGAGATCGACGACGACCGCTGATCCCCCCGGTACAGGGTAACCGGCGACGGCGACGTCGTCTGTGCGCCTGCTCCGACCGAGACCCGCATCGAGGCCCCGCCGCCTCAGATCGAGTCGCGGCGGGCCTGGATCGCGGCGCCAGCGGTGCCGTCGGAGTACGACGCGCCGATCATCGGGTTGCTCAGACCCAGCAGCGAGGCGCCGACGACGAGCGATGCGCGGCCTCCGCTGTCGAAGGTGACCGTTCCGGCGGGCAGGCCCCCGTAGGTCACGGCCGCCTTCGCCCCGGGCTGGCCGGACAGCGAGAGCGTGTAGCTCGCCAGCAGCTTGAGGCCCAGGATGTTCAGGGCGTAGTTCGGGGTGATCCCGGTGAACGCCAGCGGCTTCGGCGCCGCAGGGGGCACCGGGGCGGGCGGGGTCGGGTCCGACGGAACCGGGTTGGTCGGTATCGTCGGGCCGGGGTTCGTCGGGCCCGGATTCGCGGGGCCAGGATCGGCCGGCCCGGGGTCGGATGCACCCGGACCGGGGGCGGACGAGCCGGGGCCGGATGCCGGAGGAGCCCCGCCCGCGTCGACCGGCGCGCCCGCGGAGCCGTCAGCCGGGGCATCCGGGTCCGTCGGCGTGCTCGGGTCAGCGGCCGCGCCCGCATCCGCGGCATCCGCCTGACCTTCGTGCTCGTCGTCGGCGACGGCGGGAACGCCTCGCTCGGCGAGCAGGGAGGTCGTGCCGTGCCTGTTCGCGGCGGCATCCGCCGTGACGTTCGCGCCGACCCCGGAGGTGAGGATCCCGACGGTCGTGGCGGCCAGGCCGATCACGGCGATGAACGCGAAACCGGCGATCAGCAGGCCGCGGTGCACCGTCGCGCCCTCCTGGGGCGCGTGCGCGATCGGCGTCGCGGCGGGCAGACCCGCGGGAGCGGCGGCACGCGCATCGCGGCGGAGCGGATGGGCGGCACGGGCCCACAGCTCGGCCGTCGCCTCACTCCAGTCGTCCGTCATCGCTCACCCCCCGACCACTCCGGTCGACTTCCAGTATGCCTGCTGGCATCCTGGGATCACAGGACAGAAGGGGGCGCCGTGCCCGGGAACCGCCTCGATGAGCGCGAGCTCACCGCACCCGTCGTGCTCACCCGCCCGGACGGGACGCTGAACCCGGATGCCGTGGGATGGGCGCGCTCGCCCCTCGTGGACACCTCGGGCATCGCGCGGGACGGCATCCGCTTCGCGGGCCGCAACAAGCGCTGGGAGTACTGGGGCATCACCACCCCGACGCATGTGATCGGCATGACGGTGTCGTCCATCGACTACGCCGCCGTGCACGAGGTGTGGGTGCTCGACCGGGCCACCGAGCGCACCTGGCATCGGTCCGTCACCGCCATCCCTGCGCGTGGCGTGACCCTTCCGCCGAGCGCCGAGCAGGGCCCGAGCCGGGCCCGCGCGAAGGACCTCTCGATCGACATCGACGAGCTGCCGGAGGGCACCCGGCTGCACGCCCGCATCCCCGGCGTCGAGATCGACGTGATCGCCCAGCTGCCCGAAGGCCATGAGCGTCTGGCCGTGGTGGTGCCGTGGAGCAGCACCCGGTTCCAGTACACAGTCAAGGACGTCGCGCGGCCGGCATCGGGAACCCTCACGATCGACGGCGCGGAGCACGTGCTCCCCGAGGGCGAGTCCTGGGCCGTGCTCGACCACGGGCGCGGCCGCTGGCCGTACGACATCCGCTGGAACTGGGGAGCCGGCTCCGGCAGGTCCGGCGATCGTGTGATCGGCATCCAGGTCGGAGCGAAGTGGACCGACGGCACCGGGTCGACCGAGAACGCCTTCGTCGTCGACGGACGGCTGCACAAGATCAGCGTCGAGCTCGACTGGCAGTACGACATCGCGGACTGGCATCGCCCCTGGCGGATCACCGGCGGCGGGCTGGATGCCGTGTTCGCACCCGCCTACGACAAGCAGACGCGCACGAACCTCGGCATCCTCTCCTCCTCCACCGACCAGTGCTTCGGCGACTGGTCGGGAACTTTCCGCACCGACGACGGCGAGGTCATCGCGTTCGAGGGGATCTTCGGCTGGGCCGAAGAGGTGCACAACCGCTGGTGAGCGGGGGCCTCAGACCGTGGCCGACTCCGGCTCGGACTCGACGACGGATGCAGCGCGCTTCCGCGCGACCCACACCACGCCCGCGCCCACCGCGATGATCGCGACCGCGATGCCGACGATGTAGCCCGCCACGCCCAGATAGCCGCCCGGGGTGACGTTCGGGTTCAGGAACGGATAGGGGTACCAGTACGGGTCGCCGGTGGCGGGCGCGATGATCAGGTTCGCGCGCACCAGCGTGTAGATCGCCCACGCGATCGGGAACGCGGCGATGGTCCAGAGCGTGCCCCAGGACAGCATCCGGCGCTTCGGCGCGAACAGCACGTCGACCAGCAGGAACAGCGGGATGACGACGTGCAGCACCTCGTTCGACCAGCCCAGGGTCGAGCCCTGCGGAAGGGGGATGCCTCGCAGCAGCAGGTTGTAGACGATGCCGGTGACGATCATGTACGTCGCGACGCATGCGAGGGTCACGGCCAGCCAGCGCGGTTCCTGCGCGGCGTCGCGGCCCTTCGTCCACGCCCAGATCGCGGCGATTGCGAGGAGGACGGCGGCTCCCAGGTTGGAGAGGATGGTGAAGAAGCTGAAGAAGTTCACGGCGACCGTCGGCAGGTGCCCGCCCCACTCGGTCTTCGCGTTCACCGCGATGCTCAGCGTCAGCGCGAGCTGTCCGATGATCGCAGCGAAGCCCAGGGCGGACGCCGCGATGCGGGCCCACGGCCACCAGGTCGTCATTGCTCCTGCGGTGCGCATTGTTCCTCCGAGGCTCTCGATCCCCCGACGCTCACTGTAGCGACGGGAAGCGGAAAGACGCGGTCATCAGCTCACGCGCCGCCGCCACCTCATCCGGGTCACGAGGACGCCGAGCAGGCACAGCGCGCCGCCGAGCAGCATGAGCGGCGTCGGCACCTCGCCGAGGATCAGCCAGGAGAGCAGGATCGCGATCGCCGGGACGACGTAGGTGGTGGCGGAGGTCTGCCCGGCGGTGCTGCGCTGCAGCACGTACGCCCAGGTGGTGAAGGCGACCGCGGTGGGGAAGATGCCGAGATAGACGACCCAGAGAGTGGCGTCGAGCGGCGCGGTCTGCACGGCGTGGATCATGCTCCCGGTCCACGGCAGCAGAGCGACCGTGCCCGCGGCCGCACCGAAGAAGGTGAGCGTGGTGGAGTCCGCCCCCGCGCTGAGCAGGTGCTTCTGCAGCAGGGTGCATCCGGCGTACATGACGGCGGCGAGCAGGGCCAGCAGCAGCCCGGTGACGTCGAGACCGGCGTCCGTGTGCGAGGTCATGCCGATCAGCACCACGCCCAGGAACGCGAGCGGCGCGCCGATGATCAGCGGCTTCGGGAAGCCCTCGCGCAGGAACAGTCCGCTGAAGACGACCACCATGAGCGGGGCGAGGTTCACGACCATCGCGGCGGTGCCGGCGTCGAGCGTGCGCTCCGCGGCGTTCAGGGCGAGGTTGTAGACGCAGAACCAGCCCACGCCCCAGACGGCCACGAGGAGAAGGTGCCTGCGGGCGGGGACGCGGATGCCACGTCGCAACGCGATCACGCCGAGCGCGAGCGTGCCGACGGCCATCCGCAGCAGGGCCAGCGCGCCCGGATCGAAGTGCGGGCCCGCGCCGCGGATGCCGATGAAGGCCGACGCCCACAGCACGACAGTGACCAGCGCTGCGAGCAGGACGAGCGGCCCGTTCGGGCGCGCGGCCGGGGCCTGACCCGCGGTCTGCTCGAGCGCGGGGTCCGGAGAAGATGGCATCCTCCGATCGTCGCAGGTGCCACGGACATCGGTCGACCGCGACGGCGGCCAGGCATCGTGCGTTTCCCGCCAGTGCGTGTCGGTGACCGTTGGCGAAGCAGATATTTTCCTCGATCTTCGGACCGGTATACCGATATGTTGATGCCCAGGCGGGGATTCCATGGGGGTGGAGCCGTTCACGGAGGGTGGGAGAAGACGGTGTCGCAGGCGACCTCGGACATGACCAGGGCCAGAAGAGGGAAGCGGGCCGGACGCGGAGCTCGACCGGGGCTCAGCATCCAGTCCAAGCTGCTGATCATGCTGCTGGGGGTGAGTCTCGTCTCATCGGTCATCGTCGGCGCGATCGGATTCGTCAATGGGCGGCAGGGGCTGCACGACGCCGCGGTCGACCAGCTCATCACGATCCGCTCGATGCGTGCCGCCGAGATCACCGACGCGATCGAGCAGGTCAAGGACTCGGCGTCGCTGAACTCCCGTAACCTCAGCGCACAGACGCTCTCGCGTGAGCTGAACGCCGCGTTCGACGAGCTCCAGCAGCGCGAACTCAGCCCCGAGCAGAGCGAACGGCTCGAGAAGTACTACGCCGACACGTTCATCCCGGAGCTCGAGAAGCGGGCATCCGAGGAGTACGGCGACTCGGCCTTCATCCCCGAGTCGAACGCAGGGCGGTACCTGCAGGCGCAGTACACGGTGCGCAACGAGGACTTCGACGCCGACTACGACGAACTGCTGCAGTTCAACGACGCGGGTGACGGCACGGCGTACTCGGCGGCCGCCGAACGCTATGGCGACTACTTCACGCGGCTCATCACGCGCGCCGGGTACGAGGATGCCCTGCTGCTGAACCTCGAGGGCGACGTGGTGTTCTCCGCCTACAAGGGAGTCGATCTCGGCACGAACCTCAACACCGGCCCGTACCGCGACACGGCGTTCGCGCAGACCTATCGCGACACGATCGCGACGAACTCGGTCGACTCGGTTGGCATGACCGATTTCGAACGCTGGATCCCCTCGATGAACGTGCCCAGCATCTGGGTCGTCTCGCCGGTGGGCAACGAGTCGCGCATCACCGGGGCCATCGCGTTCCAGGTGCCGCTGAGTCAGATCAACGACGTCATGACGGGCAGGGAGGGGTGGAAGCAGCAGGGGCTCGGCGACACCGGCGAGGTCTACCTGGTCGGTCGCGACGACACCATGCGCAGCACATCGCGACGTCTCGTCGAGGATCCGAAGGACTACGTCGAACGCCTCATCGCGGGCGGTATCGCTCCGACCGTCGCCAAGCGCATCGGCGAGGTGAAGGGGACGGTGCTGCTGCAACCCGTGGACACGTTCGCCGTCGCCCAGGCGCAGGCCGGCAGGAGCGGGACCGTCATCGGGCGCGACTACATCGGCGGCGACAGCGTCACCGCCTATGCGCCGCTCGACGTCGAAGGGCTCGACTGGGTGATCATCGCGCGGATCGACAGTGCCGAGGCCTTCGCCCCGGTCGCCGAGTTCACCCGCAACGTGCTGCTTTCGCTGCTGGGCATCCTGCTGGGGGTCTCGCTGCTGTCCCTGCTTCTCGCGCAGGTCTTCACCCGTCCCATCCACCGACTGGTCGGCGCTGTGCACCGCGTCGCCGAGGGCGACCTCGACGTGCAGGTCCCTCAGGGCTCACGGGACGAGTTCGGCGATCTGGGGAGCGCCTTCAACGACATGGCGTCCAGCCTGCGGGTCAAACAGCAGCTGATCGACGAGCAGCGCGCGGAGAACGACAAGCTGCTGCACACGCTGATGCCCGAGCGCGTCGCCGCGCGCTACCGCCAGGGCGACGAGGCGATCAGCGAGGCGCACGAGAACGTCGCCGTGGTGTACGCCGAGCTGGTGGGCTTCGACGACCATGCCGCGGGCCTCGGGCCTGAGGAGGAGATCAGCCGGCTCAACGCGCTCATGCGCGGATTCGACGAGGCGGCGGAGAAGGCCGGGGTCGAGAAGGTGCGCACACTGCACGGCGGCTACCTGGCCTCCTCTGGTCTGGCCGTACCCCGGGTGGACAGCGTGCGTCGCAGCGTCGAGTTCGCGACCGGTCTGCTCGGCGTGATAGAGCGCTTCAACGCGCAGTACGGCGCCTCGATCGCGCTGCGCGCCGGGATCGACTCCGGGACGGTGACCAGCGGTCTGGTCGCGCGCACGAGTCTCGCGTACGACCTGTGGGGCGATGCGGTGAGTCTCGCCTACCGGGTGCGCTCCGTCAGCGGGGAGCCGGGAGTGTACGTCAGCCAGACCGTCTACGACCGCACTCGTGAGCTCGTCGAATACGTGCAGGCGGGCACGGTCGAGGCCGATGGCAGAACCGAGACCGTCTGGAAGGTGGCCTGAGATGGCCGAGGCATTCGCCGACGGCTGGGGCTGGTGGGTGCTCGCCCTCGCGGTGGGGGTGCCGGTCGTGCTCGTGGTGCTCACCGAGGTGATCGGGATGCTGCGCCGCCGCGGCAATCCCCTGGAGGGGCCGCTGCGCTTGCTGCGCAACGGCGTCATCCCGGCGGGTGCGCTGTTCGCGCTGCTCGCGTTCGCCGTGCAGTCGGATGCCGAGAACGTGTGGGTGCGGGTCGTGGCGACCGTCTTCGGGTTCCTGCTGATCCTGCTGGTGCTCTCGGCGTTCAATGTGGCGGTGTTCGCCAACGCGTCCCCCGGGTCCTGGCAGGAGCGGATCCCGACGATCTTCATCGAGATCGCGCGGCTGGTGCTCGTCGCGGTGGGCCTGGGCATCCTGTTCTCGTGGGTGTGGGGCACCGACGTCGGGGCCGTGTTCACCGCCCTCGGAGTCGGCTCGATCGTGATCGGCCTGGCACTGCAGAATGCCATCGGAGGGGTGGTGTCCGGCCTGCTGCTGCTCTTCGAGCAGCCGTTCAAGATCGGTGACTGGCTGGACACCGGCGGAGTGCGGGGACGCGTGGTGGAGGTCAACTGGCGTGCGGTGCACATCGACACGGGCTCGGGCATCCAGATCGTGCCGAACTCGACGCTGTCCGGAGCGTCCTTCACGAACCTCAGTGAGCCGGCGGGCCCTCACAGCGCCACGGCGACGCTGAAGTTCTCGACCGACGATCCTCCGCACGAGGTCATGGCGCTGCTGGTGGAGGTGGCCGACGGGCTGCCGACGCGGATCCCCGGGGAGCGCGCGAGCGTGGAGTACGCCGGTGCCGCCGCGTACACGGTGTCGATTCCCGTGCCGGCGCCGCCGGACGCGTCACCGGCGCTCACGGTCTACCTCTCCTGGCTCTGGTACGCCGCGCGGCGCCGGGGGTTCGCGCTGGACGGCGACGCGACCGACCCGGTGGCGGAGCCCGCCAGGCTGGACGAGGCGATCGACGCCGTCGGGGCGACGCTGCATCTGAGAGAAGAGGACCGCGACGACGTGCGCGCCGCAGCGCGCCTGGAGCGGTACGGCGTCGGCGAGACGGTGCTGCCCGTGGGCGTGGTGCCGGACGAGGTGCGGATCGTGGTCAGCGGACGCGCCTCGATCCTGGTCGAAGCGGACGGCGGCCGGGTCGAGGTCGGCGTCACGGACCCCGGCGAGCTGATCGGACAGACCGCGTTGACGCGTGAGCGCACACAGGCCCTCACGATCGCGGCGGAGATCCTGACCGTCGTCGTGCTGCCGCTGGCGACAGTCGACCAGCTCGTGCGCTCCCGCCCGCGGCTCGCCCAGGAGATCGGGCGCTCGCTCGAGCTCAAACGCGTGCAGGCTGCGGAGGTCCTCGCCCGTCAGGGCGTGAGCGCAGAGCTCCCGCCGCGCTGAGCGACGCCTCCCGGGGGGCTCGGTCGGCGGGTGCGCGTCGCGTCAGCGGCGTGCGGAGCGCAGGCGCCCCAGGGCCAGGACGGCGGCGCCGGCTCCGAGCAGCAGACCCGCGAGGGTCAGCGGCCCCGTGGAGTCCGCACCTGTCGCGGGGAGCATCCCCGTGCCGGGGCGCTGGCCACCGGGAGGGGTCGAACCGTCATCCGGACTCTCCGGATCCACCGGGTCGACGGGGCCGACCGCGTCCAGCGTGATCACGAAGTCGACATCCTCCACTGCGGCCTCCGACCCCACGGGGATCGTGAACGGCGGCGGAGCGGTCGTCACGGTGTACCCCTCCGGGATGCCCTTGAGGGTCGCCGCGTACTGGCCCGCCGGCACGTCGGGGAACTGATACGCGCCGTCGGGTCCCGTGACCGCGTCGCCGACGCCGGGGATCGTGACCGTCACGCCCGGGATGCCCATGCCCTCGGCGTCCCGCACCGAACCGCTCACCGTGACGGGAGCGAGATCCCGGATCCGGAAGTCGGCGACGCCGTCCGACGCGGTGAGATCGACCGGACGCTGACCGGGGCCGTCCAGGGCGCGTCCGGAGGGCGGCGTCGCCGTGACGGTGTAGCCCGACGTGGCCTGGATCCCGGGGAACGCGTAGGCGCCGGTCGCATCGGTGGCCGTGGTCCCGATCACGGTGCCGCCGGCATCCGTGAGGGTCAGTTCGACACCGCCGACGGGGCCGGCAGCATCCGTGACGGAGCCGGTGATATCGCGAGACAGTGCGGCGAACCAGGTCTGGTACACCGGGAAGCCCGCCCGCTGCGTGAACGAGAAGGTCAGGGTCTCGATCGGCGCCGTCGGCTCGAACCAGGCGGCGGCGCCGTCGGTGTCGGCGGCCGCGGCGTTGCCCGTCAGCGTGAGCGTCGCGGGATCCCAGCTGGGCACATCGGTGGCGTCCCCCGTGCAGGAGGGCTTGCCGGTCAGATCGCCGGCGCAGTAGTTGAACCCGCCGCGGAAGCCGAGATCGGATGCCGTCAGGGCTGCTCCGCCGGGACCCGTGGCGCTGATCCGGACGCTGTCCGCGTCGATGTCGCCGAGCACGAAGGTCCAGCCGGATACCGGAGTGGCGCGCGAGAACGTGTAGGTCGTCGTGGACGGTGAGGTCGCGTTGTCAGCCAGCGGGCGCAGGTTCAGATACGGCTGGTTCCTGCTCGACCCGTACTTCTGCCCGACAGGGGTGTCGCCGGAGAGCCAGTTGGATGCTCCGGAGATGCGTCCTGTGCCGGAGCCGGCGCGGGAGTCCGAGGTGACGATGGCGCTCAGCGCGGGAGCATCCGCGATGCGCACGGCGGTCGTGTACGCGCCGGCCGTGCCGGACAGCTCATCCCAGTCAGCCCAGTGCGCGACCGTCGCGGCGTTCGCGGGGGCCGCGATCAGTGTGGTGAGCACGCCGAAGAGCGTGCCGAGAGCGAGGACGGGCGCCGCGAGACGACGGCGTGGGGGAAGCGCCTTCATGGCCCCCACCGTAGGGCATATCGGAATATCGGTCATCCCCGGATCCGAGCCCGTGGGTCGTCCGACCCCCTCCGGTAGGATGGACACGCCCGTTCGGGCCAGCTCATCTGCCGGTGCAAACCCGGCGAACAGCGTGCAGTACCAGGGGGTACACCCATGCCAGGAATCGTTATCGTCGGCGTCCAGTGGGGCGATGAGGGCAAGGGCAAGGCGACAGACCTGCTCGGCGAGCGCACCGACTGGGTCGTCAAGTTCAACGGCGGCAACAACGCCGGGCACACCGTCGTCGTCGGCGACGAGAAGTACGCCCTGCACCTGCTGCCCTCCGGCATCCTGACCCCCGGTGTCACGCCGGTGATCGGCAACGGCGTCGTGGTCGACCTGGAGGTGCTGTTCCAGGAGCTCGAGGCGCTCTCCGCCCGCGGTGTCGACGTCTCCAAGCTCAAGGTCAGCGCCAACGCGCACATCATCACGCAGTACCACCGCACGCTCGACAAGGTCACCGAGCGCTTCCTCGGCAAGCGCAACATCGGCACCACCGGCCGCGGCATCGGCCCCGCCTACGCCGACAAGATCAACCGCGTCGGCATCCGCGTGCAGGATCTGTTCGACGAGAACATCCTGCGGCAGAAGGTGGAGGGCGCGCTCGACCAGAAGAACCACCTGCTGGTGAAGATCTTCAACCGCCGCGCGATCACCTGCGACGAGATCGTCGACGAGCTGCTCACCTACGCCGACCGGCTGCGCCCGATGGTCGCCGACACCGGCCACCTGGTCGCCGAGGCGCTCGACCGCGGCGAGGTCGTCGTGTTCGAGGGCGGTCAGGCCACCATGCTCGACGTCGACCACGGCACCTACCCGTTCGTGACCTCGTCCACCGCGACCTCCGCGGGTGCGGCGGCCGGTTCCGGCGTGGGCCCGAACCGCCTGGACCGCATCGTCGGCATCGTGAAGGCGTACACGACCCGCGTCGGCTCGGGTCCGTTCCCCACCGAGCTGCTCGACGAGATGGGCGAGTGGCTGCGCAAGACCGGCTTCGAATACGGCACCACCACGGGCCGCCTGCGGCGCACCGGCTGGTACGACGCACCCATCACCCGCTATGCCACGCGCGTGAACGGCATCACCGACCTGGTGCTCACCAAGCTCGACGTGCTGACCGGCCTGGAGCAGATCCCGGTGTGCGTCGCCTACGACGTCGACGGCGTGCGCTTCGACGACGTGCCGGTCAACCAGACCGATTTCCACCACGCCAAGCCGATCTACGAGTACTTCCCGGGCTGGAGCGAGGACATCTCGAAGGCGCGCTCCTTCGAGGACCTGCCGCAGACCGCCCAGGACTACGTGCTGGCGCTGGAGAAGATGAGCAACACGCGCATCTCGGTGATCGGCGTGGGACCCGAGCGCGAGCAGGTCATCGTGCGCCACGACCTGGTCGACTGACGCCTCGGCCCATGCTCCCCCTCTCACCCGTCGAGTGCACGGCATCTCGCCGAGTGCACGGGTTCTTCGCGTTATCGTCCCGTGCGCTCGGCGACGTCCCGTGCTCTCGACGTGCAAGGGCAGGTGCGTGAAGTGACGCGGTTCTGGGTCGGCGGGTACGGCGACGACATGGACGGGGATGCCGAGGGCATCGGCTTCCTCTCCGTCGATGAGGGGCGCGGCGCATCGACGCTGACCTACCGCGGCACCGCTGCGCCGGTCTCCTCGCCGTCGTGGCTGGCGCAGCATCCCACCCTCGACATCGTGTACTCGGCGCTGGAGGGCTCGGCCGCCGTCCAGGCCTTCGCGCGCAGCGGCGAGGCGACGCTGCGTCCGCTCGGTCCCGCGGTCGACGCCGGTGAGTACGTCTGCCACCTCGCCGTCTCCCCGGACGGACGGATGCTGATCGCCAGCTGCTACGGCGACGGACGCGTCATCCGCTACGGCCTCGGCGCTGACGGGAGCATCGTGCCGGCCGCGCCCGACAAGGCCGCGGCCCTGCGCGCGGCGCTCTTCGGGGAGGCGGAGCCCGAGGACGACACCGATCCCGCCGCGGCGACGGACCCGTACCCGACCCCGACCGGTGAGGAGCCGCGCGTCTCGCACGCGCACGCCGCCGCGTTCCTGCCCGACGGTCGCATCGCCACCACCGACCTGGGCTTCGATCTGGTGCGGATCTGGCGCCCTTCGGGCACCGGACTCGTGCTGGACCACGAGGTCGTGCTGCCGCGCGGCACCGGTCCGCGGCATATGGTCATGCACCCCAGCGGCCACCTGCACGTCGTGACCGAGTACTCCTGCGAGGTGTTCACCCTGGCATCCGCCCGCGACGGCAGCTGGGGGCTGGCGTCCGCCACCACCGCCTCGCCGATCGCGCAGGTCGGGTTCGACACCCCCGCCGAGCTCGCCGTCTCCCGCGACGGGCACACGCTGTACACGGCGCTGCGCGGCAGCAACACGATCTCGGCGCTGCGGGTGCGCGGCTCCGGCGAGGCGGTCGAGCCCCTCGCGCTCGCCGACTCCGGCGTCGACTGGCCGCGTCACCACCTCGTGCACGAGGGCGTGCTGCTGGTCGCCGGACAGCGCTCGGGCACGATCAGCGCGATCGACCTCGACGAGCGCACCGGCGCTCCGCGCGACGTGCGTCACACGACATCGGCACCGACGCCGACGGTCATCCTCCCGGCGCGCTGAGCGCAGCCGCGCGTTTCTCCCACCGCCTGCAGCGCGGATCAGAAACGGATCGGAACAGCCGCGGAGCGGGGCGTTTCTGATCCAGGCCATCTGTCCGTCAGCAGCCCGGATCAGAATTGCACCGGAACAGCGCCCCTCGGACGCGTTTCTGATCCACTCCGGACGGACGGCCGTGCGAGTGCTTTTCCGATCCGGACGCGCCGGTGCCCCCTGCCGGGCGGATGCTGAGCAAGACTGAGGCAATGAGCGACGAATACGACCTGATCGTGCTGGGTGGCGGACCTGTCGGGGAGAACGTGGCCGATCGGGCCGTGCAGGGCGGCCTGACCGCCGTGATCGTGGAGAGCGAGCTGGTCGGCGGCGAATGCTCGTACTGGGCGTGCATGCCGTCGAAGGCGCTGCTGCGCCCGATCCAGGCGCTGCGCGCGGCGCAGCATGTCAAGGGAGTGAACGGCGGAACGCTGAGCCCTGCGGACGTCCTCGCCCGCCGCGACTCCTTCACCTCGAACTGGAAGGACGACGGCCAGGTCGACTGGCTGAACGGCGCCGGCATCGACCTGGTGCGCGGACACGGCCGCCTCAGCGGGGAACGCGAGGTCACGGTCGGCGACCGGGTGCTGCGCGCCAGTCAGGCGGTCGCGATCAGCACCGGCACGGATGCGACGATCCCCGGCATCCCCGGGCTCGCGGATGCGAAGCCGTGGACCAGCCGCGAGGCGACCAGTGCCGATCACGTGCCGGAGTCCCTGGCGATCATCGGAGGCGGTGTCGTGGCGGTGGAGATGGCCACCGCGTACGCCGGGCTCGGGGCATCCGTCACCCTCATCGCGCGGAGCGGACTGCTCGGCGGCATGGAGCCGTTCGCCGGTGAGCGGGTCGCCGAAGGCCTGCGCGGCATGGGCGTGGACGTGCGGCTGAACACCGCCACCTCGGCGGTGCGCCGTGACGGCGATCACGTCGTCGTCACGGTCGGCGACGGCGAGGAGATCACGGCATCCGAGGTGCTCGCCGCCACCGGGCGCACCCCGCGCAGCGGGGACATCGGCCTGGAGACCGTAGGGCTGGAGCCCGGGCGCTACATCGAGGTCGACGACACCCTGCGCGTGCCGGGGAGCGACTGGCTGTACGCGGTCGGGGACGTGAACGGCCGGGTGCTGCTCACCCATCAGGGCAAGTACCAGGCGCGCGCCGCGGGCGACGTGATCGCGGCGCGCTCGCGCGGCGAGGTGGTCGCCGACCAGCCCTGGGGCCGACACGTCGCGACCGCCGATCACGCGGCCGTGCCGCAGGTGGTCTTCTCCGAGCCCGAGGTCGCCTCGGTGGGCCTCACGGCGGATGCCGCCCGCGCGGCCGGCCACGAGATCGAGGTCGTCGACTACGACCTCGGCTGGGTGGCGGGCTCGGGCCTGCACGCGGACGGCTACCAGGGGCAGGCGCGCATGATCGTCGACACCGAGCGCGAGGTGCTGCTGGGCGTCACGTTCGTCGGCGCCGACGTCGCCGAGCTGCTCCAGGCCGCCACGATCGCGGTCACCGGCGAGGTACCGATCAGCCGGCTCTGGCACGCGGTGCCGGCCTATCCGACCATGAACGAGGTGTGGCTGCGGCTGCTGGAGGCGTACGGCCGCCAGTCGGCCTGATCCGGGCATCCGGCCACCCCGATTCCGGGCATCATTTCGGAGATGTGCAGAATCTCGGAGGTTCTCGCGCCGGATCGTCCGGAATTCCGCACATCTCCGCGAGAGCGGATGCGGCGGATGCCGCGGATGCCGCGAGAACGGATGCCGGGAATCCGGGAAGTTCCCGCGACTCCTGCGCGTTGTCGGAGGTGTCGCCTACGCTCGAAAGGACGCCAGGAGGTACGCACATGAAGGCAGTACTCGAAGGAACCGTGATCGCTGAGGCGGATGACGCCGAGACGATCGTGATCGAAGGCAACCACTACTTCCCCGCCACCGCGCTGCGGCAGGGCGAGCTCGTCGAGAGCCCCACGCCGTACACCTGTCCGTGGAAGGGCGTGTGCCAGTACTACTCGCTGGTGCTCGACGGGACGACGCACAAGGACCTGGTCTGGGCGTACCCGACCCCGTACCCCACCGCGATCGAGAAGGTGGGTCGCGACTTCTCCGGCTACCTCGCATTCGATCCGAGCGTGCAGGTCGGCCGGTAGGCCGCGGCGGATGATCGAGTTCACTTCGGTCTCGAAGCGCTTCCCCGACGGCACGCTGGCCGTCGAGGACTTCAGCCTCGTGCTGCCCTCCCGCAAGACGACCGTCTTCGTCGGGTCGTCCGGATGCGGCAAGACCACACTGCTGCGCATGATCAACCGGATGGTCGACCCGACCGCGGGGACGATCGCGATCGACGGCGAGAGCGTGCTCGACCGCGACCCGGTGCAGCTGCGGCGCAGCATCGGGTACGTGATGCAGAACTCCGGGCTCATGCCGCACTTCACGGTGATCGACAACGTGTCGACCGTGCTGCGGCTGAACGGCGTGAGCCGCGCCGAGGCGCATGGCCGGGCGCGGGAGCTGCTGAGCACGGTGGGCCTGGATGCCGCACTCGCCGAGCGGTATCCCAGCCAGCTCTCCGGAGGCCAGCAGCAGCGCGTGGGCGTCGCCCGCGGACTCGCGGCCGACCCGAACATCCTGCTGATGGACGAGCCCTTCGGCGCCGTCGACCCGATCGTGCGCGCCGACCTGCAGCAGGAGCTCATCCGCCTGCAGGTCGAGCTCGACAAGACGGTCGTGTTCGTCACGCACGACATCGACGAGGCGTTCCTGCTCGGCGACCAGGTGGTCATCCTCGACAAGGGCGCGCGGATCGTGCAGGTCGGCAGCCCCAGCGAGATCATCGAGAACCCGGCGGATGCCTTCGTCGAGGCGTTCATCGGCGCCGAGCGCGGCCGCCGCGCGCTCTCGCTCAAGCAGACCCCGCGCGGCACGGTCGTCGTGGACTCCGAGGGACGCACCCAGGGCGTGCTGAGGGACGGGACCTGACGTGAACTGGGTCGGCGACAACCTGGACCTGATCCTCGGGCTCACGCTCGTGCACCTCAAGCAGAGCGCGACGCCGATCGTGCTGGGACTGCTCCTGTCAGTCCCGCTGGGCTGGGTGGCCTGGCGGTACCGGCTGGTGCGCGGCCCGGTCATCGTGCTCACCGGTCTGCTGTACACGATCCCCTCGCTCGCGCTGCTGATCCTCCTGCCTGCCGTCTTCGGGTATTCGGCCACTGATGAGCCGAATCTGATCATCGCGCTGACCATCTACGCGGTCGCGATCCTCGTGCGTGCGGTCGCCGACGGCCTCGACTCGGTCGACCCCGATGTGCGGCAGGCGGCCACGGCCATGGGCTACGCCGCCCCGCGCAGGTTCTTCACGGTCGAGCTGCCGCTCGCCGGTCCGGTGATCCTCGCGGGTCTGCGCGTCGCGGCGGTCAGCACCATCTCGCTGGCGACCGTCGGCATCCTGATCGGCGTCGAGAACCTGGGCTATCTGTTCACCAACGGCCTGCAGCGGCGCATCATCGCCGAGGTGCTCGCCGGCGTGGTCGCGGTGGTCGTGATCGCGCTCGTCATCGACGTGCTCCTGGTGCTGCTGGGACGGATGCTGATGCCGTGGACGCGGGCGTCCGCGACGGGCGGAGGCGCCCTCAGCCCGTCGAAAGCCCGGCGCGCCGTGGTGAGGTCGGCCGCATGAACCTCTTCACCGATGCGATCGCCTGGCTGCTCGACCCCGCGCAGTGGCAGGGGCAGTACGCCCTGCCCACCCTGCTCGGACAGCACCTCCTCTACACCGCGATCTCCGTGCTGGTGGCAGCGGCCATCGCGCTCCCCGCCGGCTGGCTGATCGGGCACACCGGTAAGGGGCGGGAGATCGCCGTGGCCATCTCGGGCGCAGCACGCGCCGTGCCGTCGTTCGGGCTCCTCATCCTGCTGGTGCTGCTGCTGGGCGTGCTGCAGACACCGCTGGCCGCCGTCATCACCTTCGTGCTGCTCGCCATCCCCTCGCTGCTGGCCGGCGCCTACACGGGCTTCGAGGCCATCGACCGCCGGGTGATCGACGCCGCGCGCGCCGTCGGCATGACCGAGTGGCAGATCTTCACGAAGGTCGAGCTCCCGCTCGGCATGCCTCTGCTGGTCGGCGGCATCCGCTCCGCCCTGCTGCAGGTCATCGCCACCGTCACGATCGGCGCGTACGTGAACCTCGGCGGCCTCGGCTGGCCGATCATCCAGGGCATCCCGCTGCGGCGATTCGACCAGGTGCTCGCGGGGGCGCTTCTCGTCGCCGTGCTGGCGCTCCTGGTCGACCTGCTGCTGGCTGCGCTGCAGCGCGCGGCTGTGCCGACCGGCATCCGCTCCCCGTCGTCCGACCGCACGTCTTCGTCCGACCGCACCGGGCGGTCCGCGCGCCGCGCGGCATCCGTCACGGCCTGAACCGCTCGAACACTCGGCAGCTCAACCACTCCACAGAGAGGCACATCATGATCACCGCACGGAAGTCCCGACTCGCACTCGCCGTCGGGGTCGCGCTCGCCGCGACCCTCGCGCTCGCCGGATGCGGCAGCGGCAACCCCCTCGACGAGCCCTCCGCCACCGGCGGGTCCGACAAGGGCGGCGAGACCATCGTCGTCGGCTCGCAGGCGTACTACTCCAACGAGATCATCGCCGAGATCTACGCGCAGGCGCTCGAGAAGGCCGGATTCACGGTCGAGAAGAAGTTCAACGTCGGCCAGCGCGACGCCTACATGCCCGACGTGGAATCGGGCAAGATCAACCTCTTCCCGGAGTACACCGGCAACCTGCTGGAGTACCTCGACAAGAGTGCCACCGCCACCAGCCCCGACGACGTGTATGCGGCACTGCAGAAGGCGCTACCGAAGACCCTGAAGGCACTGGACTACTCCAAGGCCAGCGACCAGGACACCTACACGGTCACGAAGAAGTTCGCGCAGGACAACGGCCTCGAGTCGATCGCCGACCTGGCCAAGCTGAAGACGAAGCCCGTGCTCGGCGGCGCGCCCGAGCTGGAGCAGCGTCCGTACGGCCCCGCCGGTGCGAAGAAGATCTACGACGTCGACCTCGGCTTCTCGGCCACGGCTCAGAGCACGCTCGAGTCGCTGCTGGCGGGTCAGGTGCAGGTGGCCGACATCTACACCGCCGACCCCGCCTTCCAGACCAAGGACATCGTGGCGCTGAAGGACCCGAAGAACATGATCCTGGCCTCGAACGTCGTGCCGATCGCATCCAGCGACATCGCCGACAAGATCGCCAAGGTCATCAACCCGATCAGCGCCGCGCTCGGCGCCGAGGACCTCGTCTCGATGAACGTGCAGTCGACGGTGGATCAGGCCTCGGCCGAGGACATCGCCGCCAAGTGGCTCAAGGAGAAGGGGCTCGACTGAGTCCCCCTCCCCGCGGCGGGATGCTCAGACCCGGGCATCCTGCCGCGGCAGCCAGACCTGATTGATGATGATGAGGATGGATGCCGTGACCGGCACCGCCACGAGGGCGCCCAGCAGGCCGAGCAGCGTGCCGCCGGCTAGCGCGCCGATCACCACGAGGGCTCCCGGCACCGCGACCGCCTTGTTCATCACACGCGGCGTGAGGAAGTACGCCTCGACCTGCATGTAGACCAGGTAGACGGCGGCGAAGATCAGCGCGTGCCACGGGTCGGCGAACAGGGCGATCACCGAGCCGATGGCCCAGAACAGCACCGATCCGACCAGCGGGATCAGCGTGACCAGGAACGCGACCGTCGCCATCAGAGGCGGGAACGGCAGGCCCAGCGCCAGGTACAGCACGAGCGCGACGATGGCGTTCGCGAACGCCAGGATCACCATGCCCTGCACGTAGCCGCCGACGGAGTCCGTGATCTGGTCGGTGATGCCGCGGGCCCGCTCCCGGTCGCGGGCGGGCGCGAAGCGCAGCATCGCGGTCTTGATCGTGGGCAGGCCTGCGACGAAGTACAGCGTCAGCACCAGCACCACGATGAAGCCCGAGATGCCGGTCGCGATCGAGCTGCCCACCTGCAGGGCGCCGCCGCCCACGGCCTGCCACGTCTTGCCGTCGGTGAGGAACTTCTGCGCGTCCTCGACGAGCTGCTGGAACTGGTCGCCGAACTGCTTCTCCAGGAACGCGTACACATCGCTGTGCATGAAGTCGGTGATCAGGTGCGGCACGGACTTGACGAACAGCGTGACCTGCTCGACCACCACCGGGATGATCATCCACAGGATCAGCGCCAGCACCACGACGAGGCCCAGGATCACCGCGAGCACACTGAGGCCGCGCGAGAGCCCGCGCCGCTCGAGGAATCGCACGGCGGGGTCCAGGCCGAGCGCCGCGAACATCGCGAACGCGATGTAGATCAGCACGGTGGACAGGTTCGAGAGGGTCAGGGCGAGCAGGATCGCGGCGAGGCCGCCCAGGGCGACCAGGAACCCGAAAGCGAACGGCTTGTCGATGCGCGTCCAGAACGAGCGGCTCGGCAGCGGCGGCTCGACCACCGGCGGGGCGGGGGAGGACGCGGCATCCTCGACGACGACGGCCTGCACCGTCGCCGACTCTGCGGCGGGCTCTGACTTCACGGACTCGTCGGCGCTCATGCCGAACACTCTATGTGCGCTCGCAGCCCTCGAATCGCGTGACGTGCGCGAATCCGTCACCGGATGCCGCAATTCACGCGATTCGAGCAGAGCCCGCCGACTATCGTCGAACTGTCGCACCCGCGCCGCACCACTGAGGAGGATCATGTCCGACGAAGCCGCCCGCGCCGAGCTGCTGCGCCTGCGAGCCAGCATCGACAACATCGATGCCGCCCTGATCTTCCTGCTGGCCGAGCGCTTCCGCGCGACCCAGCAGGTCGGTCATCTGAAGGCCGACCACGAGATGCCCGCTTCCGACCCGAAGCGCGAGGAGCAGCAGGTGGCGCGCCTGCGCGCGCTCGCCGAGGAGGCCCATCTCGACCCGGAGTTCGCGGAGAAGTGGTTCAACTTCGTCGTCGCCGAGGTCATCCGCCACCACACGGAGGCCGCCGAGGGGCGCTGAGCCGGGGCCGGCTGCACATCTCCGCAGTTCTGCACAACTCCGCATCCGGATAGGGTTCCGGCTGCGGAGTCCTGCGTTTCTGCGGGATTATGCAGGGGAGTCTCGACAATCCTCCCTCTCGGATGCCATAATGTGAGCGTTACATGCGTATATCGCTCACAAACTTGCATCCTCGGGAGTCGGACATGACCAACGCCGCCGGCGCGCACATGCGCGCGGAGCTCACCTCGCAGCCGGAGACCTGGGCCCGCGCGGCCGGGATGCGCGCCGAGCAGGCGCAGCTGCCCGCATCCGGCGCACGCATCGCCGTCGTCGGCTGCGGCACCTCCTGGTTCATGGCTCAGTCCTACGCCGCCCTGCGCGAGGCCGCCGGTCACGGCGAGACCGACGCGTTCACGGCATCCGAGTTCCCGTACGGTCGCGGCTACGACGCGATCGTCGCGCTGACCCGCTCCGGCACCACCACCGAGGTCCTCGAGCTCACCGAGCGCGTCAAGGGCAGGACCCCGGTCGTGGCGGTGCTCGGTGACGACACCTCCCCGCTGGTCGACCTGGCCGACACCGTCATCGCGCTCCCGTTCGCCGACGAGCAGTCGGTGGTGCAGACCCGCTTCGCCACCACGGCGCTCGCCCTGTTCCGGGCATCCCTCGGCGAGGATCTGGATGCGGCGATCGCCGACGCGCAGGCCGTGCTCGACGGCCAGGCATCCGACGATCCCGCGCTCGCCGACGCCGAGCAGTACAGCTTCCTCGGCATGGGATGGACCTTCGGGCTCGCGCACGAGGCGGGTCTGAAGATGCGCGAGTCCTCGCAGTCGTGGACCGAGTCGTACAGCTCGATGGAGTACCGGCACGGCCCGATCGCGATCGCCGCGCCCGGCCGCATCACCTGGCAGTTCGGCGCCGCCCCCGAGGGGCTGCAGGCGCAGGTCGAGGCGACCGGAGCGCGCTTCGTGCAGCATCCGATCGACCCGATGGCCGAGCTGGTGCGGGTGCACCGCGTGGCCCTCGACCGTGCCGTGGGCAAGGGCCTCGACCCCGACCAGCCGCGCAACCTGACCCGCTCCGTGATCCTCGACGACTGAGACGCACCATGACCGAGCACGACCGCATCCCCGACGTCGTCAAGGACGAGTCGGGCGAGCGGCTCGCCGCGGCGGCGACGATCGGCGCGGGCGCGCCCGTGCTGGCCTTCGACGTGGGCGGCACCGACATCAAGTCGGCGCTGTTCGACGCCACCGGCGCGGCCGTCGGACTGCGGCGAACGCCCACTCCGGTCGGCGGTGACGACCCGGTGGGGTCGCTGATCGACCGGCTCGCCGAACTGGCCGACGAGCTGCGCGAGCAGCATCCGGAGATCGTGCCCGAGGCGGTCGGCCTGGTGGTGCCCGGCATCGTCGACGCCGACAGCGGCATCGCCGTGTTCAGCAGCAACCTCGGCTGGCGGGATGCCCCGATCCGGGACCTGGCGGCCGCGAGGTTCGGCCTTCCCGTCGGGTTCGACCACGATGTGCGCTCGGCGAGCTGGGCGGAGCGCGTGCTCGGCGGTGCGCGGGACTACGCCGACGCGGTCGTGCTGATCATCGGCACCGGGATCGCCGGCGCGCTGCTCGTCGGCGGGCAGCCGTACACCGCGGGCGGCTACGCCGGCGAGATCGGCCATTCGCCGATCGGCGAGTGGCCCTGCCCCTGCGGCGCTCGTGGATGCCTGGAGGCCAGAGCCTCCGCCGGGGCGATCTCGCGGCGCTATGCGGAGGAGACCGGCACGGTCGTCGACGGCGCACGCGAGGTGATCGCCCTGGCATCCGCGGGCGACGAGACCGCCGCGCGGATCTGGAACGAGGCCCTCGACGCGCTCACCATGTCGATCGCGCAGCTGACCGCCGTCATGGCGCCGCAGGCCGTGGTCATCGGCGGCGGCCTGTCGCGCGCGGGCGGTGCGCTGTTCGACGAGCTGCGGACGCGACTGGCCGACCGGCTGAGCTTCCACCGCATCCCGGTGCTGGTCCCCGCCGAGCTCTCCGGCAACGCCGGCATCCTGGGCTCCGCGCTTCGTGCTCGCGAGGCGGCGCACGCATGACCTCCGCACTGCCGGGCACGGATGCACGATCCGGGAACAGCCGCACGATCGGATCGCCGGATGCGTCGTGCATCCGTTCCCGGATCGTGCAGGCGTCCCCTGCTGAGTCGGCGGTGGCCGCATGATCATCACCGTCACGCCGAACCCCGCCCTCGACCTCACCTGGCACGTCGCCGCGCTGGAGATCGGCGGGGTGCACCGAGCGGATGCCGGGAGGTCGCGCGCCGGGGGCAAGGGCCTGAACGTCGCCCGGGTCGCGCACGCGCAGGGTGCGTCCGCCGTGGCGATCACGACCTCGGGCGGGGCGACGGGCGCGGAGTTCGCCGCGGAGCTGGAAGCCTCGGGTGTGCCGCACGTGCTGGTGCCCGTGACCGCTGCCACACGCCGCAGCATCGCGCTGGTCGACGAGGCGCTGGGCGACACGACGATCGTGAACGAGCGCGGCGAGGCCCCGACGGATGCCGAGTGGGCTGCGCTGAAGGATGCTGTGGTGCGCGCGCTCGCCCGGGCGGATTCCAGCGGCCACGACGTGCTCGTGATCTCGGGCAGCCTGCCGCCCGGCACGCCCGACGACCTGCTGCCATCGCTCATCCGCCTCGGGCGGGACGCCGGGGCGACCGTGATCGTCGACACCTCCGGGCCGGCGATGCTCACGGCGGCGGATGCCGGGGCATCCGTCCTCAAGCCCAACCAGCACGAGCTCCGCGACGCCACCGGCCTGGACGACCCCATCGACGGTGCGCGTGAGCTGCTGCGCCGCGGCGTCGAACTGGTGCTGCTCTCGCTCGGCGCCGACGGGATGCTGGCGGTGTCCGCCGCGCCTTCCGTGCCCGCGGCATCCGGGGCGGCCGCCGTAGCCGGTCACACACAGGGGGCCGACACGCCAGATTTCGGACCGATTCGCGGGAGACGTCCGCTTTCTGGCGTGTCGGCCCCCGATGTGGAACAGGACCACGACGGCGAGCTGCGCGGCGCGGATGCTGCACCGGACGCCGTCCGCATCCTGCACGCCCGGCTCGACACGGCGCTCGCGGGCAACCCCACGGGCGCAGGCGATGCAGGCGTGGCCGCCTGCGCCGTGCTGATGGCCGCCGGCGTGCGCGAGCCGGAGGCGATCCTGCGCCGGGCGACGGCCTGGTCCGCCGCCGCCGTGCTGATGCCTCTCGCCGGCGACATCCACCCCTCTTGGCCCGAGCTCGAGCGCGCCCTCACCGTCACCGCCCGACCCGACCTCGCGGATGCGCACGCGGGCTCTCAGAGACAGCTTCCCGAACGAGAATCCCGCGCGTCCGCCCCCGGCACCGCAGTATCCGACCCGAAGGAAACCCGATGACCCTCGTCTCAGCACGCGACCTGATGCGCGCGTCCGCCGCCGCCGGCACCGGCCTCGGCGCCTTCAATGTGATCCACCTCGAGACCGCCGAGGCGCTGGCCTCGGCATCCGAGCGGGCTCAGCTGCCCGTGATCCTGCAGATCTCGCAGAACTGCGCCGACTACCACGGCGGGCTCGAGCCGATCGGCTGGGCGACCCTCGCCATCGCCCGCAGGGCCAAGACCCCGATCGCTGTGCACCTCGACCATGCCGAGCGCCCCGAGCTCGTCGACGAGGCCATCGAGCTCGGCTTCGGATCGGTGATGTTCGACGGCGGCAAGCTCGACTACGAGGAGAACGTCGAGCTCACCGCCGACATCGCCGGTCGCGCCCGTGCCGCCGGCGTGTACATCGAGGCCGAACTGGGGGAGGTCGGCGGCAAGGACGGAGCTCATGCGCCCGGCGTCCGCACCGACCCCGATGAGGCGCGCGCCTTCGTCGAGGCCACGGGCGTCGACTCGCTCGCCGTCGCGGTCGGATCATCGCATGCGATGCTGGACCGCTCCGCATCGCTCGACATCGACCTGATCGGACGCCTGAAGAGCGCCCTGCGCGGCATCGGCCGCAACGGCGGCGACGTGCCGCTCGTGCTGCACGGATCGTCCGGCGTCGCCGACGACGTGATCGTGCGCGCCGTGCAGGCCGGGATGACGAAGATCAACGTCTCCACGCACCTGAACGGGTTCTTCACGCGCGCGATCCGCGAGACGCTCGCCGCCGACGAGAAGCTCGTCGACTCGCGCAAGTACGTCGCTCCCGGCCGCGAGGCCGTGGCTGAGGAAGCCGCGCGGATGCTGCGCTTGTTCGCCCTCGCCGAGCGGGCGTGATGAGCATGAACCGCGCCGCTCGCCTGACCGCCATCCTCGACCTGCTCGCCGCACAGGGCGAGGTGTCGGTCGAGCAGCTCGTCGACCGCTTCGGGGCATCCGCCGCGACCACCCGCCGCGACCTGGACAGTCTCGCCGAGCGACGCCTGCTCACCCGCACGCACGGCGGCGCCGTGGCGCAGTCGGTCGCCTACGAGCTGCCGATCCGGTACAAGAGCCACCTGGGCACCGGCGCGAAGGAGCAGATCGCGGTTCTGGCGGCTGAACTGGTGTCCCCCGGTGACGTGGTCGGGCTCTCCGGCGGGACCACGACGACCGCGATCGCCACCGCGCTCGCCGCGCGCGACGACCTCGGGGCCGAGGGGCTGACGGTCGTGACGAATGCCGTGAACATCGCCGCTCAGCTCGCGATGCGGCCCGAGTTCAAGGTGGTCGTCACGGGCGGTGCGATCCACGCCCGCAGCTTCGAGCTGGTCGGCCCGTTCGCCGAGCAGCTGCTCGGCGGCATCCGCCTGGACATCGCCTTCATCGGCGTGAACGGGCTGTCGGCCGCGGAGGGCGCGACCACCCACGACGAGGCCGAGGCCGCCGTGAACCGGATGATGGCCGAGCGCGCCGCGCGCGCCGTGGTCGTCGCTGACGCGTCCAAACTCGGCCGCGCGTCCTTCGCGCACGTGGGCGGACCGGCGCTGTTCCCGCTGGTGCTCACGGATGCCGGTGTCGCCGACGCCGATCGCACGGCGCTGGCGGATGCCGGCTTCGAGGTGCGCACCGCGGGCTGAGACCGCGCTGCGCGGTCCAGGTCGCGAAGGCGTCGCGAGCCGGGGCTCAGAGCACCTGCGAGCCGGCGGCGTGCGCGAAGATCAGGCTCGTCGAGGTCGACGCCACCTCCGGCCGAAGGCTGAGCGTGTCCGACACCAGCTCGCGCAGCGCGGCAGCATCCGGAACCGCGACGTGCACCAGGAAGTCCCGGTCGCCGGCGAGGAAGTACACCCGCTGCGTGGCGGGCAGGTCCTCCACGTACGCCTGGAAGCGGCGCAGATCGCCGCGGGCGTGCGCGTGCAGCCGGATCGTGATCAGCGCCTCGAGGTGCAGGCCGATCGCCGCCGGTGAGATCTCGGCGTGGAAGCCCACGATCACCCCGTTCGTCTGCAGGGCGCGCACGCGCTTGAGGCAGGTCGATTCGGCGATCCCCGCGCGCGCCGCGAGCTCGGTGTTGGACAGCCGCCCGTTGCGGCTGAGCTCGGCGATGATCGTGCGATCGACGGCGTCGAGCCCGGCATCCGCCATCGCCGTGCGGTGGGCCGTCGAAGAATCGGATGCCGACATGCTCGCTTCCCCATTCGGAGTGAAGATTCTGCGGTGTATCCGTCGATCTTACGCAGGAGCTTTCGAGTTGCCCCATCCGCACGAGTGAGATCTGCATAATCGTGGATGAGCGGGGCTTCGTCGTGCCTCGGCTCCTCTTCCAGTCAAACGACGTGTTCTTCAGGAGGACGCAATGACGCGCACGATCGTCGTCGGGGCCGGAATGGTCGGTCTCGCCACGGCTTGGCACCTGCAGGAGCGCGGGGTCGAGGTGACGGTCATCGACCGGGTCGGCGTGGCGGCCGGCTCGTCGTGGGGCAACGCCGGCTGGCTGACCCCGGGCAAGACCATCCCGCTGGCCGACACCGGCCTGTGGACCTACGGGCCGAAGGCTCTGCTCGACCCGGATGCCGCCCTGCACGTGCCGTTCCGCGTGGACGCCGGCCTGTGGTCGTTCCTGGCGCAGTTCGCCGCGCACGGCACGAACAAGGCGTGGGACCGAACCATGGCATCCCTCACCCCGATCGACAAGATGGCGCTGGAGTGCTTCGACGAGCTGCTCGACGGCGGCGTGGATTCGTGGACCCGCGAGGGGCCGTTCGTGATCGGCTTCAAGCAGGAGGCCGACTCGAAGGGCTTCCTGCACGAGATCGAGGGCGTCGTCCGGCACGGGCAGGAGGTGCCGTTCGAGCGCCTGGAGAACCCGCGTGAGCTCGCGCCGGTGCTGTCGGATGCCGTCACGCACGTCTACCGGCTGGACGGCCAGCGCTTCTTCGAGCCGGCGCCCTTCGTCGAGGCGCTCGGCGAGGCGGTCGTCGCCCGCGGTGCCGAGCTGATCACCGGACTGGAGGTCACCGACGTGTCCTCGACGCGCCGCCCGGTCGTGGCGCTGTCCAACGGCGAGCGGATGGAGGCCGACTCGGTCGTCATCGCGACCGGCGCGTGGATGCCCAAGCTCGCCCGCAGGCTCGGGGTGCGCACCCGCGTGCAGGCCGGCCGCGGCTACTCGTTCACGGTCGCGACCGCGCAGCCGCAGGAGCATCCGGTGTACTTCCCGTTCCAGCGCATCGCCTGCACTCCGTACCAGGGGCGTTTCCGCATCGCCGGCACCATGGAGTTCCGCGGGCCGGACGAGCCGTTCCAGCCGCGCCGCATCCAGGCGATCATCGCCCAGGCACGGGAGATGTTCCAGGGCATCGACTTCGAGGAGCGCCAGGACGAGTGGATGGGCTCGCGCCCGGTCACGCCCGACGGCCTGCCGCTGGTCGGCGCGACTCAGGCTCCGAACGTGTACGTCGCCGGCGGGCACGGCATGTGGGGCATCGTGCTCGGCCCCGCCACGGGCAAGCTGCTCGCCGAGCAGATCACGACCGGCCGCATCGACCCCGCGATCGAGCCCTTCGACCCGCTGCGCTGAGCCGCGCCGGGCCCTCCGGCGCCCGGCATCCGACGCCCGGCATCCGCAGAAGAGATCAGAAACGCCTCGGAGACGCGAGTTCCCGAGGCGTTTCTGATCCGGCCTGGTGCGGATGCCGGCATTCGACGTCCTGCGGACCGGCCCCTCAAGGAACAGGACCGCAGGAGCGCGAGGCGTCAGGCGCCGAGGACGACCCGCTTCGCGTGGCCGTGGCCGTCCAGGTCGAACTCCAGGGTCAGCGGCGCCGTCGAGACGACCCGCACACCGGCATCCGCCTCCACGATCGATGCGCCCGCCGCGTTCGGGACCGTCACCCGCGCGACCGTCTGCGTGCGGCTCGGGTCGGAGAGCGCGACCGTCGTGCGTCCGGCATCCGTCCGCACCGCGACCGAGCACGGACCGCTCGTCTGAATGCCGTCGGCCGACGAAGCGGCGAAGAAGTTCGCCAGCGTCAGGCCGGAGCCCGCCACCCGGATCATCTGCGTCTGGGCGTTGTTGGCGACCACCTCGACGGTCGGCGTCTCGGACTCGTCGAACGTGGTCGAGTGCCCGACGTTCGGCAGCACGATGTACGCATAGCCGCCGCCGGACGGGTTCGTGCCGTGGTGGTGGGTGATGGTGACGTAGTCGCGGGTCTTCGTCTCGTCAGTGCCGCCGGTGTCGGAGCCGGAGTTGATGGTCTTCCAGTCGCCGGTGCGCCGCACGACCTGCACGTCGATCGCGCCGCTGACGTTCTCGCCCTTCAGGAACACGTATCCGCCGTGCCCGTCGATGTGCACGTTGCGACGCACGGGGATCGCCGGGCTGCCCGCGGCCACGGTGCGATAGCGGTTGTCGGTGCGCAGCGTCGGCACCGAGTCCGGCGCGAAGGATCGGTTGTCGATGGTCGTGAACACCTCGTGGCCGGATGCCGAGGTGACCGCTGCTCCCAGGCACACGACCTTGTCGTCGAGGAAGAACCACGACTTGCGCGCGCTGAGCGTCTTGTTGAAGTTCAGGTGATCCATGCCCTGGATGCCCCAGCGGTCGTCCAGGGCGAGGCCGCCGCCGAAGGCCTGGTACGCCCGCGGGATGCCCGTGCCGTCGTTCGCGCCGTTGGCGCGGGGCTCGGCCGTGACCGTGGTGCCCGGCAGGCGGTACGGGTCGACGGTGGGCCAGAAGTCCGCGCTGAACTGGTCGGGGGCGACCGGGGTGTAGAAGTAGGTCAGGCCGTCGCCCTGGTACCAGCCCAGGTTGTTCTCGCGGTTGCCCCACTCGTAGCGGCCGATCCGCTTGGACGACACGTTCACGACCGCGCTGAAGTTCGGGCGGTGGTGCACCAGGCGGTCCTGGTCGCCGAACGCCTTCGTGTAGACGGGGGCGGATGCCGGGACCACCGAGTCGTCGCCGAGCACGGAGGTGACCAGCAGCGACTTCGCCACGGTCTGCGACGGCAGTCCGTACTGCTTCTCGCTGCTGCGCAGCAGCCACCCCTTCACGAGCGACAGGTAGCGGCTGCGATACGGCTCGCCCGCGCCCTGCGCCAGCAGCAGGATGGCGGTGATGGCGCCGGCGCCGTCCACGTAGTCCGGGGCCTTCTGGCGCGACACCGCGCGTCCGCGGACCGTGTCCATCATGCGGCCGTTCCAGATGAACGGCGCGTAGGCGCCTTCCACGGCATCCAGGACCACGGACTTCTTCGGATCGACGACGTCCCACTCGCTGCCGCCGAGCAGTCCGAGGATCTCGGCGATGCCTCCGAGCGTGACCACGCCGTACGTGCCGACGTAGGGCAGGTAGGTGTGCTGGACGAACGAGCCGTCGGTGTAGAAGCCGTCGCCGCTGGTGACGTACCCGAACACGCTGTTGCGGCCGTTGCGCACGACGTCGCTGAGCGCGTCGCGGGCGAGTGCGATCTCATCGGGGCGGGAGTCGAGGATGCCGCGCAGCGCGCAGGAGAGCGCCTTGTCGGTGCGGTTCGCGCCGGTCTCGGCGAAGCTGGTGCCGCGTCCGCGCCAGTTCGGGTCGGGGGTGAAGTAGCGGGCGGCCGCCAGCAGCGAGGTGCGCACCTCGGCGGGGACGACGTCGTGCAGCAGGACGAGGATGTCGGCGGCCTTGCGCGGCACGCCGATCTCCCAGAACCACCAGTTGCCGACCGGCGAGCGGCCGGCCACGTAGACGTTCGCCGCCATGTACGCGAGCGCATCGACGAGGTCGGCCGCCAGCGCAGCATCCTGGTACTGCGCGCAGCCCGCGGTCGCGTACGCGAGCGACAGGCTGAACAGGCGGTCGAACGTGACGCCCATGTTGCCGGAGAGCGTGGTGCCGGTGACGCCGGAGACCGGCAGGTCGGCCCAGATCCCCGGGGCTGCCGCCGGGCGCACCATCGCGCTCCAGCTCGCCGAGGCGGCGCTGCTCATGTCGCTGAGCACGCCGGCGAGTTCGGGGACGGATGCTGCGCTGCCGTCGCCGGCGAGCATGATCCGGCGCTTGGCGATGAGCGCGGCGAGCGGATCGTCCGTGGCCGTGCGCACGGTCGACGCGTTGGCGGGTGCGCCGGTCAGGGTGACCAGCGCACCCGCGCCGAGCACGGCGAGGAAGGAACGGCGGTTCAGTTCACGAGGGGACATCATCGGCCTCCAAAGGGGTGGGAAGAGGGGTTGGAGGCCAAGGTATACGCTTTCCCGCCGGATTAGTAGAGACTATGGACTAATTCCGTCATCCGTCCGGCCACGTCGCGCGGGGTGCGTGCCGCGCGACGTGGATCCGGGCGGGCGATTCAGCCCTGCGCGACGGGCTGCTGCAGCTCGGTGACCCAGTCGGACTGATCCTCCGAGACCGCGCGCACGTACAGCTCGCGGCACGGGCCGGAGGGCACGAAGCCGCGGGCGATGATCTCCTCGTGCAGCGCCGCCCAGCTGTCGGGGATGCGCTCCATCGAGCCCAGGTGCACGCCGCAGATCGCCGTCTCGGCGGCGGGGAGCTCGACGATCTCGACGCCTTCGACGTCGGGGCCGGAGTACTCGTAGCCGACGGTCAGCAGCATCCCGTCCTCGGCGGACGAATACTGCGAGATCGGCGTCGCCAGCGAGGCGCCGACCCTGCCGAGCGCTTCGGCCACGGCGCCGAAGGCCGGCCCGACGATGGTGCCGATCTCCGCCTGCTCGGCGGCGACGGCCGTGCGGGCGGCGAGCCGGACGGCAGGCAGCGGCTTCTCGATGATCTCGATGCGGGACATGTGCATCTCCTTCTGGATGAGATGGAGCCGCCGTTCCACGTCGACGAGTCTCGCGGCCGCGATCCGGTGCTCGCGCTCCACGCGGGATCGGTGGGTGCGCAGCAGCGCTTCGATGCGTTCGGCATCCAGCCCCTCCTCGAGGATGGTGCCGATCTCGTCGAGACCGAACCCCAGCTGCCGCAGCGCCACGATCCGGTGCAGCCGGTCGAGCTGCGAAGGGTCGTACGAGCGGTAGCCGTTGAACTCGTCCACGTGGGCGGGCACGAGCAGCCCGGCCGTGTCCCAATGCCGCAGCATGCGGTGGGTCACCTGGCCGATCTGCGCGAACGCTCCGATGGACAACATGGTTCAGTTCTCCCGTCTCACACCGTGTCAGGGTCAAGTCTGCGGGACAGTGGATGCTGTTCAGGGGAGGACGGCGAGCAGGGCGCGCGAGATGAGCGCGCCGATCGACGCCAGGTTCTGCAAGGCGACCAATGCGGACGCGACGACCGCAGCGACGACGCCGAGGCCCCATGCTCGGCGGCGGCGGTCGGCGGATGCTCGTGATGCGCGCAGCTCGCCGAAAGCAGCGAGGTCCGTCTCCGCCGGCTCGGATGCTCCCCAGGTCGCGGGGTCCGCGGCGCGCGACGCGAGCTCCCTGACCTCCGGCGGGGTCAGGACGGGTGCCGAACGGGTCAACCATCGCACGAGGTCCCCCGACCGGAGCACGACGACCTTCTCCGGTCGATCCCTGACTGCGAAGGTGCGGGCGCCGACGACCACTATGAGCGGCGTCACCGGCGCCGACAGGATCCTCGCCACGCGCTTCCCCTCGTGCTCGGCATTGCGCAGGTGATGTGTGCGCTGCCCATTGACCATCAGCATCCGATTCGCGACCCACACCTTCCCCGAGTGCCGTTTCGTGTTGATCGTGAAGACTCCCGCCGGGCCGATCACCAGGTGGTCGATGTCGCTGCCGTGCGTGCCGATCGGGATCGCGTGGAACGTCTGCCACTCCTCCCCGAGGCGACCGAGCACGCGAGCCACCTCGAGCTCGCCGAGCGCTCCCTGGTACCAGGGCTCGGCGTCCGGAGAGAGCGGGTCCCTTCCGAAGAGACGTGCCGTGCGCGAGCGCGGCGGATGCTGCGCCTGGATGCGGAGGGTCTCTGCGATGACCGCGGATGCCGGTGCGCGCAGTCGCAGCCAGTCTCGCGGCGCGGCGTCGTCGGGTGCCGAAGGGACCGGAGATGCACTGGACATCGGTGCTGGCCCCGACCGGTTCAGGCCCGCTCGATCCGTTTCCGGGCGAGTCGCCGCAGGCAGTGCGGCGGGCGACGAGCTGCCAGGCTCGCCGGGAACCTCGGTGCTCGGCGTGGTGGCGAGCTCATCGGCCGCCGTTGGTGTTGCGCTGAGTTGCTGATCCGGCGCGCACTCCACGCAGCGCACGGTCCGTCGCGAGCGCTCGTACACGGCATCCGCTCCTGCGGCGAGAGATGTGCCGCACAGCCGGCATCGTCCGGCGTAGCGCAGCCGCATCCGCCTGTCGTCCGAGCGCTCCCCGGCATCCGTCATGGCATCCGCTCCCCAGCAGTCGGCCCCGCTCGGAGCCTAGCGCCGCAGGTCAGCCGACGGGAACCTCGGCATCGTCGAACTGCTTCGCGTGCTCCGCCCAGCGGGCCTCGGCGGGGATCGAGCGCAACGGGCGGCTGAGCAGCGCCATCACCAGGGCGATGGCGCAGAGGGTCAGACTGGACAGAAGCGTCGAGGAGCGTCCGGCCCACGCCAGGCCGAAGCCGGCGACCAGCGGCGAGAGGGGCATGGCGCCCATCGCCAGAACCGCGCCGACGCTGTTGACCCGCCCGATCAGCGCCGTCGGGGTGGCGACCATGGTGTACCCGCTGAAGGCGGCGTTCAGCGCCGGGAGCAGGAACACGGCGCCGCTCACCAGCAGCGCGATTCCCCACGGCGTCTCGACGAACACGCCGCCGGCGATGGCGGCGGTGCAGACGGCGATGCCCAGCACCATCAGCGTCCCGGCACCGATGCGCGGCACGAGGGTCGGCGCGACCAGTGCTCCGACGAGCATCGACGCGCCGGAGGCGGCCATCATCCAGCCGATCGTCGCCTCGGAGTGGCCGGCCTGCAGCACGGCGTAGATCATCGTGGTGATCCCGGCGTTCAGACCGAGGTTGATCACGGTGGCCACCACGGTGCCGGTGCTCAGGTCGGGGCGACGGAACAGCCAGCGCACGCCTTCGCGCAGCTCGCGCAGCGCGTTGGCGGGCGCGGCTTCGGCCTGCGGTGCGTCCGCGTCCGCGGCCTCAGGACGCCCCCAGCCGACACGCCTGCCGAGAGCCCAGCCGGCGACGGCCGAGACCAGGGCGCCGACGAACATCGCCGCGCCGATCAGCCACCCGCCGACCGCCAGCAGCATCCCGCCGATCGGTCCTCCGGCGAGCTGGAGTGCCGCATCCCGCCCCTGGTTGGCCGCCTGCGCGCGCCCCATCATGCTCTCCGGCACGATGTCCTTCAGTGCGGCCTCGCCCGCCGGGTTGAACAGGCCGCCCAGTGCGGCGAGCAGCACCTCGAAGACCAGCAGCATCGCGAAGTCGACGCGGCCGGCCAGAGCGGCGACGGTGAACGCTCCCGCCGCGACGGCGCCGAGCGCGGCGCCGAGCGTCATCATCACGATGCGTCGGTGGCGGTCTGCCAGCACGCCGCCGGCCAGCGTGGTGAGCAGCCGGACGACGGTTCCCACGGCCGCGATGATGCCGGCCTGTGCCGGGTCGCCCGTGACGACGAGCGCGAGCAGCGGGACGGCGAAGTTGAAGAGAGTGGATGCCAGTCCCTTCCCGGTGTCGGAGGTGAGCCACAGCAGGTACGGAGCCTGGCGCCAGAGTCGCGGCGAGGATGTCATGGCGATCACGCTAGTCCCGCAGGATTAATTGCGCAAGTAGAATTGCGCAAGTAATCCTGACTAGACTGTGCGCATGGCTGAGAAACCGGACGCGGACGCGGCGTCGGAAGGCGAGGCGGGGCGCGCGACGGCGGCGACCACCACGATGCTCAAGGCGTTCACGCATCCGCTGCGCCGTCAGATCCTGCGGTTGTTCCCCAAGCACGAGTACCTGCGTGCGGCCGACATCGCCGAACTGCTCGACGTTCCGGCGAACAAGGTGAGCTTCCATCTGCGTGCGCTCGCCGACGCCGGTCTGATCGTCGAAGCGCCCGAACGCGCCCGCGACCGGCGGGATCGCGTGTGGAGGGGAAGCCGTGAGGCGGTGAGCATAGGCGGGCCCGAGAACCCGATCGAGGACGCGGTGCTCGGCAACGCGGCCCTCCAGGTGCTCATCGACGAGCACTACGACGTCGTGCGCAGGATGCTGGCCTGGACCCCCGACTACATGGCGGGCCGGACCGCCGAGGTGCACGCCGAGTTCTCGCAGGGCACCATGCGGCTGACCGAGGCCGAGTTCCTCGCGATGATGAAGCGGATGGGCGCGGTCTCGAAGGAGGCCGCGGAGGCGCACGACCGCGACAATCCCGACGACCCCGCCACGCGGGTCTGGAACATCGATATCATCGCCGCCGACGACACGATTTGACGGTGCTCCGCGCGCGGGTCTACTTGTAGAAGCCCTCGCGCAGGTTGATGCCGTGCTCGACCCAGGCCTTCAGGGCCGCGAGCATGCCCGTCCAGCCCTCGCAGTTGCCGAAGGCGCTCTTCGCGCCGGCGTCCGTCGCGCGCCACGAGCTCTCGGTGATCGTCACCAGGGTGCGCGCGCCGTCGTCGATCGACGCGAACTCGAAGACGACGCGGGTGCGGTCGCCGACCGTCTCGTTGCCGTCCCACTCGATCACGATCCGGCTCGGGGCCTCGGCCTCGACGACGGTCACCGGAAATCGGCCCGGGAAGTCCGCGAAGTCCCAGCTGACCTCGGCGCCGGGCTCGAGCCGGCCCCGGGCGCCGCCGGTGGTGAAGTACTTCGAGAGGCGATCCGGATCGGCGACCGCCTCGTAGACGTCTGCGACAGGACGGGAGACGCGCCCCGACACGGTGAACGACAGTTCGGTGAGCTCAGACATGTTATAAGATTACAACATGTCATCGAGAGATCAAGCCCCCGACGATGACGACCTCGTGTTCAAGGCGCTCGCGGCGCCCGTCAGAAGGCGGATGCTCGACGCGCTGCGCCCCGCGGAGCTGACCACCGGCGAGCTGTGCTCCCGCTTCCCCGAGCTCGACCGCACGACGGTGCTGCAGCACCTGCGCGTGCTCGAGCGCGCCGACCTCGTGATCGGCCGTCGCGTCGGGCGGGAGCGGCGGCTGTCGCTGGCGCCCCTGCCGATCAAGCGCATCCACGACCGGTGGATCGGCGACTACGCCCGTGCCGCCGTGGAGCTGCTCGAGGACCTCGACGGCTGAGCTGATCCGCATCCGCTCGCCGACCTCCAGGTCGCATTTCGTGCTGGAACCGACGGTCGCCCGCTGTCCAGGTCGCACTTCGTGCCGGAAAGTCCGCCGGAAAGCGGCACGAACTGCGACCTGAAACGCCGGTGGACCCGCGGAACGGCACGAACTGCGACCCGAGCGCCCGCGCTCAGCTCATCGAGTAGTCGTACCGCTGCGGCACCGGGCGGTCGGGGAACGCCTGCCGCCACAGCTCCGACATGCTCAGCTCGCCCTCTCGGATGTCGGGCACCTCGATGCCCTCCTCGAGCAGGCGGCCGGCCTCGGCGAGGTCGGCGGATGCCAGCGCTGCGCGCACGGCCAGCACGCGGAACCGCCCCAGCTCCCGCATCGACAGGGGCAGCGAGGCGACCAGGTCGCGGGCATCCTCTGCCCGCCCTGCGGCGAGCAGCGCCTCGCCGAGCTCCAGCGCGAGCGGTGCGACCTCGGGGGCCAGCATCCGGGCATCCACGAGGTCGGCGAGGCCGGCATCCGTCTCGCCCGAGGCGATCTTCACCAGGCCGAGTCCGCGCAGCGCCCACGCGGAGCGGCGCAGCCTCAGCGACGCCTCGTACCCGGCCGCGGCAGCACGGAGTTCGCCGCGCGCGTGCGCCATCACGGCCCGATGGTAGTGCGTGAGCCAGCTCGCCGGCGCCTCGGCCAGCAGCCGGTCCCAGAGCTCGCCCGTCACATACGACGACGGCGCCGCAGACGCGTCGTCAACCGCATCCGCCAGCCCGAGCAGTGAGCGCCAGTACGCGGCATCCGCTCCGGCATCCGCGTCGAAACGCGCCCCGGGAAGACCATCGAACGCGACCCCGTATCGGGCCGACAGTGCCTGCTCCAGCGCTCCCCACGGCGACCCGGTCTGCAGAACGCGCCGCGGTGCGAGATCGGCGACGGCCTCCAGCCGAGCGGGACCGTCGGACGCCCGCGATGCCGCTGCGCGCACCGCCGAAGCGACCCGGTCGCTCGCCGCAGCCCACGCTCCGGACGGATCGCCGGCGTGCACGGGAAGGAAGGTCTCCTGCCACTCCCAGGTCGCGCCGCCCGGCATCCGCAGGTGCTCGTACTGCGTGGTCGCCAGCCCGCCCTGGATCTCGAAGTAGTCGCCGCCCAGCCAGTCCTGCCAGTGCCGTCCTCCCGCGTTGTCGCCCCAGACGAACAGCTTGCGCCCCTTCAACCGGGCGGTCGAGACGTGGCCGAGACCGTCGCCCGACCCGTCAAGCGCTGCGATCCACGGCAGCTCGCCCGCCGGGAGCGCGTGGAACCAGTCGGCGGCCACGGGGGCGGATGCCGGATACGACACGTCGTCGCTGACGAGGTCGACCAGCGACAGACGGCCGTCGTAGTCGGTGCGGTACGCCTGCGTCGCGCTGGTGAACACACGCGACTCGGCGGTCTGCGCCACGGCGATGTTCGTCCACCAGTACATGCCCGTCTCGGCCGGGTGGGGATTGCGCACCCGCACCTGCACGTGCAGCGCGGGAGCATGCGCGTCCAGGGTCGCGTCGAGCTGCACGATCAGTCCGCGGACGCGCTCGTACTCCCACATCCGCAGCACCGGCTCGCCGTCGGGCCCGGTCACCTCGGCCGCGTACAGCGGATCGCAGGTGAGGGGCCAGTGGCCCCTCATCCCGATGTTCCACTCCACGCCGCCCGAGAACCAGGCGTTGCGCAGCGCGAGGTTCGCGGGCTGGAACACGTCGTTGCGGTAGACGAGGTCGCGTCCGTCCGCCTTGTCCAGCAGTCGCACCAGCCGGCCGCCGAGATCGAGCGCGAACTCCGCTCGCATGTGCTCGTTCTCCAGCACGGCCAGCCGCATCGGTGCGGTGCGGCGCTCGCGGCCGTACTGGTCCTGCAGCAGATACGGGTGGATGCTGTCGACCCGCCCGTAGGCGATGTTCGACGCGATCTCGGCCGGAAGCCCTTCGGTCGATGCCTCGTACGGAGCCTGCGGCATCGTCGCCACCGCGGGCAGCGGATTCACCTCGCCGACGGGTGCGGAGGGAAGCGAGACCGAGGCGATCGTGAGCGTTGCAGTCATGATGCTGCTCACGCTAGCCAATGCGCGTCCCTGTGCCCAGCATCCGGTGGAAGCGGCTCTGTCGCCGGAGTTCGCACCGGCGTAGCATCTCCTCATCACGAGCCGTTGGGGGCGCACCCCGACCACCGGCCGAGGCGGCGGCGATCACAGATGGGGATTCGATCATGCCGCTCTACATGGATGTCCATTCGCTCGGCGACGCCGTCAGCCTCGACGATGTCGCCAAGGCGCATGCCGCCGATCTGGCCCTGCAGGACCAGCACGGCGTGCAGTACCTGCGCTACTGGGTCGACGAGGCGGGCGGGAAGATCTTCTGCCTGGTCGACGCGCCCGACCCCGAGGCCGCGAACACGGTGCACCGCGAGGCGCACGGCCTGGTGGCCGACGAGATCCACCTGGTCAGGGAGGGCGCCTAGCCGGTGTCGGTAGGGTGAGCGGGTGCCCGACTTCGACTTCCGCGCGCTGCGCCGATTCCCCGACGTCGAGGCACCGAACCTGCAGGCCTGGGATGCCACCGATGAGCTGCTCGTGCGATGGGCCCTCGACTCCGGCATCCCGGGCGATGAGGTCGCCGTCATCGGCGACGAGTACGGCGCGATCACGCTCGCGCTGGCGGATGCCGGGATCTCCGGCATCCGCGTGCATCAGGACCTGGTCACCGGACGCAGGGCGCTGGCGCGCAACGCCACCGCACTGGGGATCTCCGGCTGGGCGTCGCACGACCTCGGCGCCGAGCTGCTCGCCGGTGCTCGCCTGGTGCTGCTGCAGCTGCCGAAGGCGCTCGCCGAGCTCGAGGAGATCGCGGATGCCGTGGCCCGCTCGGCCGCGCCGGACGTGACGCTGGTCGCCGGCGGGCGCGTCAAGCACATGACGCTCGCGCAGAACGAGGTGCTCGCGCGCCGCTTCGGCGTCGTCCAGCCGCAGCGGGCGGAGCGCAAATCGCGGCTGGTCGTGGCATCCGAGCCTCTCGCCGTCCCGGCGGACCCGCCGTTCCCGGTCCGCCAGGTGCACGACGGCCTCACGCTGTGCGCGTTCGGCGGCGCGTTCGCCGGCGCGCGGATCGACATCGGCACGCGCGTGCTGCTGAACGCGATGGAGGGGCTCTCCGTCCCGGTCGTCCATCCGAACGTGATCGACCTCGGCTGCGGGACCGGCGCACTCGCCGCGGCGTTCGCCCTGCGGCATCCGGATGCCGTGGTGATCGCGACCGACCGGTCGGCCTCAGCCGTGCGATCAGCCGAGGCCACGATGCGAGCCAACGGCATCGAGGGCCGCGTGCAGGTCACGCTGGACGATGCCGGCTCCGAACTGCCGGATGCCTCAGCAGACCTGGTCCTGCTGAACCCGCCCTTCCACCTCGGCGCGAGCGTGCACGAGGGCGCCGGGCAGCGCCTGATCCAGGCCGCGGCGCGGCTGCTGAAGCCCGGCGGCGAGGTGTGGACGGTGTTCAATTCGCACCTCGATCATCGCCGTGCGCTCAGCCGTGAGGTCGGGGCCACGGAGCAGGTCGTCCGCACCCCGAAGTTCACCGTCACCCGCAGCATCCGCCGGGGCTGAAACCCGTCGATTCGTCACCGGAAACCTCACGACGATCGATTCTCCGACACGCGCATAACCCCCGGTGAGGCCGCGAAACCGAAGCGCGGATTTGCCACCCGATCAGCCATTCGTTAGCGTGGAAAGGTGGTCGAGGGACCACAAACACCAGTCCGCGGCCGCGTCCTTCTTTCGACTCGAGCTGTACACGAAGAGGCGCGGGCGTACGGTCGATGTTCTTTGCGGGGATCCGAAATCCCCGACCGCGCCGCCAGTACAGCGATTGTCGAAACGGCCCTGTGATCATCACCCGGGCGTTACCGAAGCCGGCTCACATGCACCCTGGCAACAGGTGAGCCGCGCGGGGGAAACGTGTCCGAAATCGCTCTTGAAGCGCACCATCTCTACAAGGTCTTCGGCCGCAATCCGCAGCAGGCGGTCAAGCGGCTCAAGACCGGGGAATCCCGAACCGACGTGCTGGACGCCGGCACCGCAGCCGTGATCGACGCGAGCTTCACCGTGAACCGCGGTGAGATCTTCGTGATCATGGGGCTGTCCGGATCCGGCAAGTCCACGATCATCCGCATGCTCAACGGCCTGCACGACATCACCTCCGGCGAGGTGGTCATCGGCGGCGACGACATCGCCAAGGCGAACCCGGCCGCCCTGCGCGAGATCCGCCGCGACCGTGTCTCGATGGTCTTCCAGCACTTCGCGCTGCTGCCGCACCGCACGGTGGCCGCCAACGTGGCGTACCCCCTCGAGCTCAAGGGCGTCGGCAAAGCTGAAAGGCTCGCCAAGGCCGAGGAGATCCTCGCGCTGGTCGGGCTGGAGGGCTGGGGCGACAAGCTGCCCAGCGAGCTGTCCGGCGGCATGCAGCAGCGCGTCGGCATCGCCCGCGCGCTCGCCGCGGACACCGACATCCTGCTGATGGACGAGGCCTTCAGCGCACTCGACCCGCTGATCCGCCGCGAGATGCAGGAGCAGCTCGTCGAGCTGCAGGCCAAGCTGCAGAAGACCATCGTGTTCATCACGCACGACCTCAACGAGGCCATGTTCCTCGGCGACCGGATCGCCGTGATGCGCGACGGCCGCATCGTGCAGATCGGCACACCCGAGGACATCCTCACCGACCCCGCCAACGACTACGTCGAGCAGTTCGTGCAGGACGTCGACCGCGCCCGCGTGCTCACCGCGTCCAACGTCATGGAGCGTCCGCGTCCTGTGGTCGCCGAGACCGCCGGCCCGCGCACGGCGCTGCGCCAGATGCGCGACGCCTACATGTCGGCCACCTACGTGGTCGGCCGCGACCGCAAGCTGATCGGGATCGTCACCGACCGGGATGCCGTGAAGCTCGTCCGCAAGGGCGAGACGTCGCTGTCGAGCATCCTCAAGCCGGTGCCGCAGGCGGTCGACGTCGACGAGGTGCTGATGAACCTGTTCATCCCCTCGGTCGAGTCGCCGCTGCCCCTCGCGGTGACGGATGCTGCGGGCCGCCTGGTCGGCGTCATCCCGCGCGTGACCCTGCTCGCCGCGCTCGGCCCCGGCCCGGGCGCCACCGGTGAACTGACCCTTCCGCTGAATCCGATGCCGCAGGCGGTGATCGACGAGGTCCTGGCCGAGGCTCAGGATGCCGTGGAGTCGGCCGCCTCGGAGACCGACCACACCGAGGAGGTGCGCTGATGCCCCGCATTCCACTCGGCGACTGGGTCGAGACCGTCGTCTCATGGATCCAGATCAACCTCGAGGGCGTCCTCGACTTCATCTCGATGGTCGTCGGCGCTCTGGTGAACGGCCTGATCGGCGCTCTGCTGTCGGTGCACTTCGTCGGCATCATCGCGATCCTCGCGCTGATCGCCTGGCTGCTGCGCTCCTGGCAGCTCGCCGTCGGCACGATCGTGTCGTTCGTGCTGATCCTGGGCCTCGGCCTGTGGGTGCCGACCATGCAGACGCTGGCGCTGGTGCTGGTCGCCGCCGCCCTGGCCGTGCTGATCGCGGTGCCGCTGGGCATCTGGTCGGCCCGGAACGCCACCGTGCGCGCCGTGCTCAAGCCCGTGCTCGACTTCATGCAGACCATGCCGGCGTTCGTGTACCTGATCCCGGCGATCGTGTTCTTCAGCATCGGCTACGTGCCCGGTCTCATCGCGACGGTGATCTTCGCGCTGCCCCCGGGAGTGCGGCTCACCGAGCTCGGCATCCGCGGAGTCGACTCCGAGACGGTCGAGGCCGGCCACGCCTTCGGTGCGACACCGGGGCAGATCCTGCGCGGCGTGCAGCTGCCGCTCGCGATGCCGACCATCATGGCCGGCGTCAACCAGGTGATCATGCTCGCCCTGTCGATGGCGGTCATCGCCGGTATGGCGGGCGCCGACGGCCTGGGCAAGATCGTCGTCGAGGCGATCGCGAACGTGCGGATCGGTCAGGGCGTCGAGGCGGGCCTCGCCGTGGTGCTGATCGCCATGTTCCTCGACCGCGTGACCGCGGCGATGGGCGCACCGGCCGGCAACCGTTCGTCGCTGCTCGGCATGATCGCGCGCCGTCGTGATCAGCGGCGCCGCGCCGCGGCATCCGCTGTGCCGGCGGATGCCGCGCTGCAGCCCGCCTGACCCACCTGCGTCATACCTGCATTCACACATACGGAACCGGAGAAGCATCATGAAGAAGAAGTTCACAGCACTCGCGGCGCTCGGCGTCGCATCCGCTCTCGCCCTGACCGGATGCGCGGGCGACGCGTCCGGCGGAACCGGCGCCCCCGGCGCGGAAGGCCCGTCGTCGGGCGGCGACAAGGGCACGATCACGCTCGGCTTCCTGCCGTCGTGGACCGACGGCCTGAGCACGGCGTACCTGCTCGAGAACAAGCTCGAGGAGATGGGCTACAACGTCGAGATGAAGACGCTCACCGAGGCGGGCCCGCTGTACGCCGGCCTGGCCAAGGGCGACGTCGACATCTACCCCTCGGCATGGCCCGAGCTCACGCACAAGTCCTACATGGACAAGTACGGCGACAAGATCGAAGATCTCGGCGCCTACTACGACAACGCCAAGCTCACGATCGCCGTGCCGGAGTACTCCGAGCTCACCTCGATCGAGGACCTCAAGGGCAAGGCCGCGCAGTTCGACGGCAAGATCATCGGCATCGAGCCGGGCGCGGGCCTCACCGAGCAGACGAAGAAGATGCTGCCGGAGTACGGGCTCGACAGCGAGTACGAGCTCGTCACCTCGTCGACCGCCGCGATGCTCACCGAGCTCAAGAAGGCCACGGAGGCTCAGAAGGACATCGTCGTCACGCTGTGGCGTCCGTTCTGGGCCAACGACGCCTTCCCCGTGAAGGACCTCGAGGACCCGAAGGGCGCGATGGGCGAGCCCGAGGGACTGCACTTCCTGGCCACTGAGGGCTTCACCGAGAAGTACCCCGAGGCCGCGGAGTTCATCGAGAAGATCAAGCTGGACGACGAGCAGTACGGCGCCCTCGAGGGCCTGGTCACCTCCGACGAGTACAAGGACAAGTCCGCCGAGGCCGTGAAGAAGTGGATCTCGGAGTACTCCGACAAGATCGACTGGCTGAAGAAGTAGGTCTCCGCAGAGACCCCTCTTCACGTCGAGGCCCCCTCCGAGCCACACGGCGGTTTCAAGGGGTCGTCGCAACACCGAAACGAACTAGGCAAGTTCTAGCAGG
>NZ_JBQEPE010000005.1:296414-305276 GCF_052056515.1 Microbacterium sp. 22195 | reverse complement strand
GAGCGCGCTCGCCGGCAGACCGGTGAGCGCGCTCTCCCCGGAGTGCGGGTCTCCTCCCTGATCCCGGCACTCCGGCAGGCGATGTCGAGGCGTCCCCACGCGCCGACATCGCCTGACGGTCACTGAGCCGGCGGCATCAGCACCGAGTCGATCAGGTACACGGTCGCGTTGGCGGTCTGCACTCCACCGCAGATCACGTTGGCGTCGTTGACCTTGAGCATGTCGCCGGATCCGGTCACGTCGACGTCAGCTCCCTGGACCGTCTTGTGCATGCCCACGATGTCGGAGGGCTCGATCTGTCCCGGGACGACGTGGTACGTCAGGATCGAGGTGAGCGTCTTCGAGTCGGTCTTGAGCGCCTCGATCGTGGCCGCGTCGATCTTGCCGAATGCGGAGTCCACCGGTGCGAACACCGTGAACTCATCGCCGTTGAGCGTGTCGACGAGGTTCACGTCGGGGTTCAGCTTCCCGCTCACGGCGGACACCAGCGTCGTCAGCAGCGGGTTGTTGGACGCGGCGACGGCGACCGGGTCCTGGGACATGCCCTGCACGGAGCCGGGACCGTCCGGCACCTGCTTGGCGTAGTCCGCGCAGCCGGGCCCGACCAGGTTCGCCGCCGGGTCCATGGTCTCGGGGGCCTGGGACGCCGAGTCGGACGTCTCCGGCGCCTTCGGCTCCGAGGTCGCGTCCGATCCGCCGCTCATCGTGCAACCCGCCAGCACGAGGATGCCGGCGAAACCGAGTGAGAGAGCTGCGGTGATCTTCTTCTTGGTGCTGAGCATGTCAACCTCCGGTTGCTAGGGCCGCGGACCTCCCGCGGCGTCGAGGGTTGTTCGGCGCCCTCGCGCGATCGGATGGGAATTTCTCGGACGTCTTTCTCCGGCAGCATCCCGGGCTCCTCAGGGGCGTGTCCGTACGCGCCCGTGGCGTGCCCGCGGCGCGGTCCGGCAATCCGAATCCCGGCCGGGACCGAACAGCACTCGACGGAAGGCGGATCATGGATCTGATCATCATCGGGCTGCTCGGCGGCCTCATCACGGGGATCTCCCCGTGCATCCTGCCGGTGCTCCCGGTCATCTTCCTCACCGGGGGCGCGCAGTCGGCGCGATTCGAGGGTCAGGTGGCGCCCGCGCGTCGGAGCCGCCCCTACCTGGTGATCCTGGGCCTCGTGCTGAGCTTCAGCGTCGTGACCCTGGCCGGATCGCTGCTGCTCTCCCTGCTCCACCTGCCGCAGGACGTCATCCGATGGGCCGGGATCGTCGTCCTGATCCTCATCGGCGTCGCGCTCATCGTGCCCCGGCTCGAGCAGCTGCTGGAGCGGCCGTTCCAGTGGCTGCCCCGGCGTGAGGTGCAGAACCGGGGGAGCGGATTCGGCGTCGGACTCGCCCTCGGCGCGGTGTTCGTGCCCTGCGCGGGACCTGTGCTCGCCGCGATCATCGTCGCGGGCTCGACCGGGCGCATCGGCATCGGCACGGTGCTGCTCACCGCCTCGTTCGCGATCGGCGTGGCCGTTCCGCTCCTGGTCTTCGCCCTCGCTGGGCGCGGGCTGGTCGAGCGGATCCGCGCGTTCCGCACGCGGGAGCGCGGGCTGCGCATCACCGCCGGCATCGCGATGATCGCGCTGGCCGTCGGTCTCGTCTTCAACGTCCCGCAGCAGCTGCAGCGCCTGCTGCCGGACTACACCGCTCCGCTGCAGCAGGACCTCGCCGACAAGCAGGCGGAGGCCCTCGACCTGGGCGGGCTGGTCACCGACGAGAACCGGGAGCTCAGCAACTGCACGAACGGCTCGGCCACGCTGCAGGACTGCGGCACCGCCCCGGCGATCCGCGGCATCGAGCAGTGGCTGAACACGCCGGACGGGAAGGCCATCGACCTGAACCAGCTGCGCGGAAAGGTGGTGCTGGTCGACTTCTGGGCGTACTCGTGCATCAACTGCCAGCGCTCGATCCCGCACGTCGTCGCCTGGGACGAGGCGTATCGCGACGCGGGTCTGCAGGTGATCGGCGTGCATTCCCCGGAGTACGCCTTCGAGAAGGACGCGGGCAACGTCGCCTCCGGCATCCGCGACTTCGGAATCGACTATCCGGTGGCGCTCGACAACGACCTGGCCACCTGGACCGCGTACCGCAACCGCTACTGGCCCGCGCACTACCTCATCGATGCAAAGGGCGTCGTGCGGCAGATCGCCTTCGGGGAGGGCGCGTACTCCGCCACCGAGAAGCTGATCAGGCAGCTGCTGGAGCAGGCCGATCCCGGTGTCTCGCTGCCCGCCTCCACAGAGGTCGCCGACAGCACGCCCGAGGTGGGCTCGACCACCCCGGAGACGTTCCTGGGGTTCTCGAAGGACCGCAACTACGGTGGCGAGGGCGCATACCGATCCGGGGAGAAGGACTTCGCGTTCCCGGCGAAGCAGCCGAAGGACACCTTCGCGCTGAGCGGCCGGTGGGACGTGGAGAGTCAGTACGCCGCACCGCCTGAGGGCTCCGACGGGAGCAGCATCCGCCTGACCTACCGCGCCGACGAGGTGCGGATGGTGATGGGGGGATCCGGCCGGATCGTGGTGACGGGCCCCGACGGCGCCACCGAGCGCATCGACGTGGACGGCAGCCCGCGTTCGTACCGGGTGAAGCAGGGCGGGCCGGCGGTCGGCGAGCTGACCGTCGAGGTGCCGCCGGGCGTGCAGGTCTACTCATTCACCTTCGGTTGAGAGTGGCGCGGGGCGGGAGAGGAGGGGATGCGGCATGCTGGTGGAGATGGTGATCGACGGCCTGGAAGTGCCGGAGGACGGTTCGGCGCGAGACAGCGCAGCCGACCTCCTGGTGCGCGTGGCCGCAGGCGACCAGCGCGCCTTCGCCGAACTGTACGACCTCCTCTCGCCGCGCGTGTTCGCTCTGATCCTGCGTGTGGTGGTGAACCGCTCGCAGAGCGAGGAGGTCCTCCAGGAGGTGTTCCTGGAGATCTGGCAATCCGCCGGCCGCTTCGCTCCGAACAGAGGGCAGGGCAGGTCCTGGGTGCTCACCATCGCCCACCGGCGGGCCGTCGACAGGGTGCGGGCGTCGCAGTCGAGCAGCGATCGTGACGTGCGCGTCGGTGTCCGCGACCTCGATGCGGCCCGGGACGTCGTCGAAGAGGCGGTCGAGGCGCAGATCGAAGGCGAGCGGGTCGTGGCGGCGCTCTCGGCGCTGCCGGAGGCGCAGCAGGAAGCGCTGATCCTGGCCTATTACGGGGGTTACAGTCAGACCGAGATCTCGGCTCTGACCGGCACTCCGCTGGGAACGATCAAGACGAGGATGAGAGACGGGCTGACGCGGCTGCGCAGCGAACTGGGGGTGTCGACATGAACGAGCGGGAATTCGCCGAGCTCGCGGCCGGACACGCTCTGCACGCCCTCTCGGAAGCGGACGAGCGGCGTCTCCTCGAGGCGAGGGCAGCGCATCCGGAGTGGCACGAGCACATCGACGAGGACGAGCAGATCGCGGCGACCCTCGCCGACGCTCTTCCGCCGGTGGCTCCGCCGCCGATGCTTCGGGACGAGCTGCTCGCGCGCATCGCGACGACGCCGCAGTCAGGCGCGGACGACCGAGCGGATGCCGGGCCGGTGGCGAACCACGCTCCCGAGCCCTCAGATCCTGCCGGGGAGGCCTCGGAGGCGGGCCCCGCTGCGGATACCGCGCATCCCATCCCGAGACGCTGGTCGCGGGCGCTCTTCGCGCTCGCCGCGTGCCTCGTGCTGATCGTCGGCGGCGGCATCGCCACCGCGGTGGTCGTCTCCCAGCTGCAGCGCCCGGCCTCCGTCGTCGCGCTGGACGAGATCCGCTCGGCGCCGGATGCCGCTCAGGCCACGGTGAAGCTGGGATCCGGAGCGACGGCCACCGCGCACTGGTCGGCCGACCTGGGCGAGGCGGTGCTGGTGGCGTCCGGGCTCGAGCGGCCCGAGGCCGGCAAGACCTACGAGCTCTGGTTCGTGCGCGGCGACAAGCCCGTCTCCGCCGGGGTGTTCGCCCCCGAGGACGGCAGTGCGACGGCTCTGCTGAAGGGCTCCATGCGCGCCGGTGACGTGATCGCCGTCACGGTGGAGCAGTCCGGCGGCTCGCCGTCCGGCGCGCCGACGAGCGAGCCGATCATCGTGATCCCCACCGCCTGAGGCTGGCGTACCCTGGATCGAGTGCCAGAGCAGTTCCACCGTCCCGTCCGGCGTCCGACCGCGGCCTTCGACAATCTCGTCGGAGCCGCGGACCCCGCCGAGAAGTCGCGCATCGCGCACGCCACGGCATCCGCTCTTCTCGAGCGGGCTCGGAAGGACGCCACGGGCGAGACGACCGAGCGGTTGATCGCCTTCGCTTCCGAGCACGGCATCGACGAGATCGCCGAGCTCTGGTCGCACGCACCCGCGCGGTCGCTGCCCGGCGCGCTGTGGCGGCTCTACCTGCTGCAGATCGCGATCCGCAGCGATGCCGCGACCACCGCTCTGCTGTACGAGCGCGGCAGGGTCGAACTGCAGTCGGCGGACAGCCTGATCGCAGGGGCACCGACGCCGGCCAGCCCGGAGGAGCTCGCCGAACTCGTCGACACGATCCTGCGCGGGGTGTTCCAGGGAGACTTCGCCGTGGCGCTCGAGCGCGCAGCGGCCTACTGCCGCGTGCAGGCCTCCGGCGCCACGCACACCGCCGATGACTACGAGCCCACCGAGCCCGGCCGCGCCAGCGAGCTCACCCGCCGCGCTCTGCGTCTGAGCGGCTATGCCGACGATCTGTCCGCGAGTGCGGCCGCGTGGCGACGCGGCGCGCTGACCTGAGGCGGCAGACGCGCCCGTATGAGACGTCGTCCGGACAGAGAAAGACCGGGCCGCAAGAACGCCTCTCGGCGGAAGGCCGCTCGCAGCGGCAGAAGTTGGAGCCCGGGGTTATGCGGCCCGGCCGATCAAGTGTAACGCGTCTTCGGCAGAGGTATTCCCCACCGTCCTAAGCTGTGGACATGGCTCAGCGCTACGCCCTGATGATCGACCCCGCCGACGTGGCGGATGCCCGTGACGACTACTCCGACACCTTCACAGACGTGGACGTCGAGGCCCCGGCGCTCAGCGTCGGGGAGTTCAGCACCCAGCGCGGGGACGGCGTCTTCGAGTCGATCGGCGTCGTCGACGGACACGCCAACGAGGTCGAGGCGCATGTGCAGCGGCTGGCCCATTCCGCGCGGATCTGCGACCTGCCGGCGCCGAACCTGGAGCAGTGGCGGCAGGCGGTCGCGGTCGCCGCTTCGCGGATCCCGCAGGGCGAGGCCGTCGTCAAGCTGATCCTGAGCCGGGGCGTGGAGCACGGACCGGCGCCGACCGCGTGGGCCACCGCCGCGCCTGCCGCCGACTACTCCGCGGTCCGCCGCGACGGCGTGCGCGTCGTCACGCTCGACCGCGGCTACGACCTGGGCGCGGGGGAGCGTGCGCCGTGGCTGCTGCTCGGTGCGAAGACCCTCTCCTACGCGGTCAACATGGCCGCGCTCCGCGAGGCGCACCGGCGCGGCGCCGACGACGCCGTGTTCGTCACCCGCGAGGGCTTCGTGCTCGAGGCGCCGACGGCGTCCCTGATCATCCGCCGAGGCGACGAGTTCCTCACGCCAGCGCCGTCCGGCGGCATCCTGCACGGCACGACACAGCTCAGCGTGTACGAGCTCCTCGAGTCGCGTGGCTTCCGCACCACGTACGCGACGCTCTCGGCCACAGACCTGGCGACCGCGGATGCCGCCTGGCTGGTCTCCAGCATCCGCCTGGCCGTGGCGATCACCGCCGTGGACGGCGCACCGCTGGCATCCGATCCCGACCTCACGGCGGAGCTGAACGCCTTCCTGCTGTCCCCGCGCTGAGGCGGACGCCGAAGCGGCCCCCTGATCGTTCGCCGATCAGGGTGCCGCTGCCGTTCAGGCGCCGAAGATCACCCGAAGCGGCCGGAGACGTAGTCCTCGGTGGCCTGCACGGACGGGGTGGTGAAGATCGTGGCGGTCTCGTCGTACTCGATGAGCTTGCCGGGCTTGCCGGTGCCGGCGATGTTGAAGAACGCCGTCTTGTCGCTCACCCGCGAGGCCTGCTGCATGTTGTGCGTGACGATGACGACGGTGTAGTCGTTCTTGAGTTCCTGGATGAGCTCCTCGATCGCGAAGGTCGAGATCGGGTCGAGGGCCGAGCAGGGCTCGTCCATCAGGATGACCTCGGGGGAGACCGCGATCGCGCGGGCGATGCACAGGCGCTGCTGCTGGCCGCCCGACAGTCCCGAGCCGGGCTTGTCGAGGCGGTCCTTGACCTCGTTCCAGAGGTTCGCGCCGATCAGCGACTTCTCGACCAGCGCGTCCTCGTCCGAGCGCGACATGCGCTTGTTGTTCAGCTTGACGCCGGCGAGCACGTTCTCCTTGATCGACATCGTCGGGAACGGGTTCGGGCGCTGGAACACCATGCCCACCTGGCGGCGGACCAGCACCGGGTCGACACCGGGGCCGTACAGGTCGTTGCCGTCCAGCAGCACCTCGCCCTCGACGCGGGCGCCGGGGATGACCTCGTGCATGCGGTTCAGGGTGCGCAGGAAGGTGGACTTGCCGCAGCCGGACGGCCCGATGAACGCGGTGACGCTGCGCGGCTGGATCTCGAGGGAGACGCCCTCTACGGCGAGGAAGTCGCCGTAGTAGACGTTGAGGTCGTTGACTTCGATGCTCTTGGACACGATGTTCCTTCGGGTTGGATCAGGCTCAGCGGCTCTTGGACGGAGCGAAGTAGCGGGCGACGAGTCGCGCGATGAGGTTGAGGACCATGACGATGACGATCAGCACCAGGGCGGCCGCCCAGGCGCGGTTCACGTAGGCCTCGGCGGGCAGGCCCTGGTTCATGTACTGGGTGTACACGAAGACCGGCAGCGACATCATCCGGCCGTCGGTCAGGCTGTAGTTCATGGATGCCGTGAACCCGGCGGTGACCAGCAGCGGCGCGGTCTCGCCGATCACGCGTGCGATGGCGAGCGTGACGCCGGTCACGATGCCAGCCATGGACGTGGGCAGCACGACCTTGAGGATCGTGAGCCACTTCGGCACGCCCAGGGCGTAGGACGCCTCGCGCAGCTCGTTGGGCACCAGCCGCAGCATCTCCTCGCTGGAGCGCACGACGACCGGGATCATCAGGACGGCCAGCGACAGGGCGCCCATCAGGCCCATCCGGATGCCGGGGGTGAGGATCAGCGCGAAGAGCGCGTAGATGAACAGACCGGCGACGATCGACGGGATGCCGGTCATCACGTCGACGAGGAACGTGATGCCGCGCGCGAGCCGCCCGCGGCCGTACTCGACCAGGTAGATCGAGGTGAGCAGGCCGATCGGGATGGAGATCACAGCTGCCGCCAGGGTGATCAGCACGGTGCCCATGATGGCGTGCAGCGCACCGCCGCCCTCGCCCACGACGTTGCGCATGGAGCTGGAGAAGAACTCGGCGCTGAGGCCCGCGATGCCGTTCTGCAGCGCCGTGTAGGCGACCGACACGAGCGGGACCATCGCGATGCCGAACGCGGCGGCGACCAGCGCCGTCACGATGCGGTCGGTGGCCTTGCGGCGGCCCTCGACGAGCGTGGAGATCACGCCGATCAGCACCACGTACAGCAGCACGCCGACGATGATCGTCCCGACGAGGTTGAACCCGCCGCCGCCGGCTGCCACCACGCCGAACACGGCGGCGGAGACGACCAGGGAGGCGGCCAGGAGCACCCACGGGGACCAGGCCGGGAGCCGGCCGTTCGTGATGCGTGCGGGCGGTGCGAGCTGCACCGCGGCGGGGGCGTTCTCGATCATGGTCATGTCAGTTCGCTCCCGAGAATTCCTTGCGGCGACTCACGATCCAGCGCGCGACGGCGTTGACCAGGAACGTGACCACGAAGAGGATCAGGCCCGTGGCGATCAGGACGTTGATGTTCACGCCGTACGCCTCGGGGAAGGTCTGTGCGATGTTCGCGGGGATGGTGTTGGGGTTCTGCGCGGTGAGCAGACGCCAGGTGATGCCGCCGGATGCCGAGAGCACCATGGCGACGGCCATGGTCTCGCCGAGCGCGCGGCCGAGGCCCAGCATCGAGGCGGACACGATGCCGCCGCGGGCGAAGGGGAGCACCGCCATGCGGATCATCTCCCAGCGGGTGGCGCCGAGGGCGAGCGCGGCCTCCTCGTGCAGCGGCGGGGTCTGCAGGAAGATCTCGCGGCAGATGGCCGTGATGATCGGCAGCACCATGACGGCCAGCACGATCGCGGCGGTCAGGATGTTGCGACCGGAGGCGTTGCCGTCGAACAGCGGGATCCAGCCCAGGTTCTCGGTCATCCAGGTGTAGACCGGGAGGGCGGCCGGGGCGAGCACCGCGATGCCCCAGATGCCGAAGACGACGGAGGGCACGGCGGCCAGCAGGTCGACGATGTAGCCGAGCCCCTGCGCGAGCCTGCGCGGTGCGTAGTGCGAGATGAACAGCGCCACCGCGATGGAGAGCGGGATCGCGATCAGCAGGGCGATGGCCGCCGCCCACACGGTGCCGAAGGCGAGCGGACCGACGTAGGACCAGAAGTCGCTCTTCAGGATGGAGGCGTCCTCGTTGGTCGCCGTGATGCCGGGGATCGACTGGATGATCAGGAACACCGCGACGGCGGCGAGCGTCACGAGGATCATCGTGCCGGCGGACAGCGCGGCTCCGGAGAACCAGCGGTCGCCTGGACGCTGTTTCGCCGACACCGTCGCGGTGGCAGTGGTGGTCATCTCGGGATGTCCTCGCTCGTCTGAGTGGTGTTTTCCGTGCGGATGCGGGATGTGGAGCAGACGGCGGGGGGGGGAAGACGGGGGCGATCTACCCGCCGCCCCCA
>NZ_JBQEPE010000005.1:286158-296404 GCF_052056515.1 Microbacterium sp. 22195 | reverse complement strand
AAAAGACGGGGGGTCGAGGACGCTGTGCGCCGTCGACCCGCCGTCCGAAGGTCACTTGGTGACGATCAGGTCGATCGCGGCCTGTGCCTTGGTGCGGATCGTGTCCGAGATCGGGGCGGAGCCGGCGGCCTCGGCAGCGGCCTTCTGTCCCTCGGCGCTGATCGCCTCGGTGAAGAAGCCCTTGACCAGTGCGGCCTTGGCCGGGTCGGCGTACTTCTCGCAGCCGATCAGGTAGCTGACCAGCACGACCGGGTAGACGCCGGCCTCGGTGCTGGTGCGGTCGAGCTTGACGGCCAGGTCGGCCTTGCCCGAGCGCTCCTCCAGCGGCGAGTGGTCGACGATGGCGGCGGCGGCCTCGGGGGAGTACGGCACGAACTTGTCGCCGACCTTCACCGAGACGGTGCCGAGCTTGCCGGCGCGCGAGGCGTCGGCGTAGCCGATGGTGCCCTTGCCGCCCTCGACGGCCTGGACGACGCCCGAGGTGCCCTGTGCGGCCTCGCCGGACTGGATCGGCCACTCCTCGACCGAGCCGTGGGTCCAGACGGAGCCAGCGGCGGCCGACAGGTAGTCGGTGAAGTTGCCCGTGGTGCCGGACTTGTCCGCGCGGTGCACCGGGTTGATGGCCAGGTCGGGCAGCGTGACGTCCGGGTTGGTGGCGGCGATCTTCTCGTCGTTCCACTTGGTGATGGTGCCGGCGAAGATGCCCGCGAGGGTGTCGGCGTCGAGATCCAGCTTGTCCACGCCGTCGAGGTTGAAGATCACGGCGATCGGCGAGATGTACGCCGGGATCTCGACGATCGGGGAGTCGGCTTCGCAGCCCTTGAACTCCATGGAGGAGAGCTCATCGGTCTTGAACGCGCGGTCGGAGCCGGCGAAGTTGTAGGCGCCGGCGGCGAAGGAGTCGCGGCCCGCGCCGGAGCCCTGCGGGTCGTAGTCGACGGTCACGTCGCCGTTGGCGGTCTGGAAGGCCTTGGTCCAGGCTGCGATCGCGACCTCCTGGGAGGTGGCGCCGCCGCCGACGAGGTTGCCGCTCAGCGCCGGGCCGGAGGACGGCTTCTCGGAGCCGGCGGGGGTGCTGTTCTCGTTCGCGGCACAGCCGGCGAGGGCGAGGGCGGCGACCGCGCCGATGGCGGTGATGCGGGCGATACGGGAGATCTTCACTGTGGATCCGTTCGATCGGGAATGTGTGCGGCCCGGTGCAGGGCACACAGTGACGTTAGGAGGACCGGTTAACGAGACTCTCCCCGTCGGGTGAACGGAAGGTGAACGGATCGCGGCGGGAGTCAGATCTTGGGTTCGTGCGTCTCGATCGAGATGATCCCGGAGCCGGGGTTCGTGGCGGACAGGTGCACGACCGAGAAGCCCGCCATCCCCAGGCTGCTGGCGCTGTCGACGTAGGAGCCGTGCATGGTCCCGGTCGCCAGAGCCAGCTCGGAGAGGATGCCGGGGAGCACCGGGCCGTGGCTGCAGAGGACGGCGGCCTTGCGGGCCCGGACCCGGCGGCCGACGACCGCCCGGACGTCCTCGGTGCCGTTCTCCCAGGCATCCTGGCTGATCTTCGTGGTGACCCGCGCCGTGCGGCCGAGCTTCTTCTCCAGCGGCGCGACCGTCTGGCGGCAGCGCAGCGCGTCGCTGGAGACGATGCGCCGCACGCCGAAGGCGCGCAGCGGGGCGACGATGGCAGCCGCCTGGCGCTGGCCGCGATCGGTGAGCGGGCGCGCGGCATCCGCCCCTTCCCAGCCGTCGCGCCCGACGGCCTTCGCGTGCCGCAGCGCGATCAGCGGGAAGGTGTGCAGCACGCCGTCGTCGACCAGCCGTGCGAAGTTGTCGAGGATCTCCACGTCGACCGGGTAGCTGAGCCGTGAACGCGCCTTCTTCAGACTCACCCATTCGACCCCGGAGATCTCGCCGTTGGGCACGAAACTGGATGCCCGGATGGCCTCATCCGTCGCCTCCGCCGCCCAGTAGTGCACGACCTTCTGTCGCTTCGGCCGCATCCAGTACCGGCTGACGCCGACCGGCACACCGAGGGTGACCTTGATGCCGGTCTCCTCGCGCACCTCGCGCACGGCGGTCTGAGCCAGCATCTCGCCGGGGTCGACCTTGCCCTTGGGCAGCGTGACGTCACGGTACTTCGTGCGGTGGATCAGCAGGATGCGCAGCTTGTCCTCGACCAGGCGCCACACCACCGCGCCGGCCGCGAAGACCGCGGTGTCCGTCATCGGACCGTTCGCTTGCGGCGGCGGCTCTGCACGGCGAGCATCGTGCGGTCCTGCAGATCGACGAGCGGGGCGTCCTCGTCCCCGACCGCACGATTCCAGAGACCGCCCTCCAGGTGCCAGGAGTTCGTGCCGTCGTCCATCGCCAGATCGAACAGGTCGTGCAGCTCCTGGATGTGCTCCGGTGCCGACAGCCGGACCAGCGCCTCGACGCGGCGGTCGAGATTGCGGTGCATCATGTCGGCGCTGCCGATGTACACGACGGGGTCGCCGTCGTTGTCGAAGGCGAAGATGCGGGAGTGCTCCAGGTAGCGCCCCAGGATGCTGCGCACCGTGATGTTGTCGCTGACCCCGGGCAGGTCCACGCGCAGGCTGCAGATGCCGCGCACCCACACCTCGACCTTCACTCCGGCGATGCTGGCGCGGTACAGGGCGTCGATGATCTGCTCGTCCACCATCGAGTTGACCTTGATGCGCACGCGCGCCGGCTTGCCGTCCTCGGCGTTGCGACGCTCGCGGTCGATGAGCCGGAGCAGCCCCTTGCGCAGGTGCAGCGGCGCGACGAGCAGGCGCTTGAACTTCTTCTCGATCGCATAGCCGCTCAGCTCGTTGAAGAGCCTCGTGAGGTCCTTGCCGATCTGCGGGTCGGCGGTGAACAGCCCGAAGTCCTCGTAGATGCGGCTCGTCTTCGGGTTGTAGTTGCCCGTGCCGACGTGCGAGTAGTGGCGCAGCACGCCGTCCTCCTCGCGGATCACCAGCGCCAGCTTGCAGTGCGTCTTCAGCCCCACCAGGCCGTACACCACGTGCACGCCGGCCTTCTCGAGCTTGCGCGCCCAGACGATGTTGTTCGCCTCGTCGAAGCGCGCCTTCACCTCCACCAGCGCCAGCACCTGCTTGCCGGCCTCTGCGGCGTCGATCAGCGCCTGCACGATCGGGCTGTCGCCCGAGGTGCGGTACAGCGTCTGCTTGATGGCCAGCACCTGCGGGTCACGGGCCGCCTGCTCCAGGAACGCCTGCACACTGGTCGCGAACGACTCGTACGGGTGGTGCACCAGCACGTCGGCTCGGCCGATCGCCTTGAAGATGTCAGGGCGCTCATTGCTGTCGCCGGGCTGGAACGCGACCGCCGTGGTGGGCAGGTGGGGCGGGTACCGCAGGTCGGGCCGGTCGATGCGGGCCAGATCGAACAGGCCGCGCAGGTCGAGCGGGCCGGGGAGGCGGTAGACCTCCTGGTCGGTGATGTCGAGCTCCTTGATCAGCAGCTCGAGCGTCACATCGTCCATGTCGTCGGTGATCTCGAGGCGGATCGGCGGGCCGAAGCGACGGCGCAGCAGCTCGGCCTCGAGGGCCTGGATGAGGTTCTCGGACTCGTCCTCCTCGATCTCCACGTCCTCGTTCCTGGTGAGGCGGAACGCGTGGTGGTCGAGCACCTCCATGCCGGGGAAGAGGTCGTCCAGGTGGTTGGCGATCAGTTCCTCCAGGCGGATGAACCGGAGGATCTCGCCGGCGCCCGGCACCTCCACGAACCGGGGGAGCATCGGCGGCACCTTCAGGCGCGCGAAGTCCTGGCGACCGGTGCGGGCGTTGCGGATGCGGATGGCGAGGTTGAGCGACAGCCCGGAGATATAGGGGAACGGGTGCGCCGGGTCGACCGCCAGGGGCATGAGCACCGGGAACACCTGGGCCTGGAAGTACTCGCCCAGAGCGTCCCGCTCGGCATCCGTCAGGTCGCCCCACTCGGTGATCTCGATACCGGCGTCCGCCAGCGCAGGCTTGACCTGCTCGGTCCACACGTCGGCGTGGCGCAGCTGCAGGGCGTGCGCCTCGGCGGAGATGTCGGAGAGCACGTCGGTCGGCGCGCGGCCGACGTTGGTCGGCACCGCGAGCCCGGTGAGGATGCGGCGCTTGAGCCCCGCGACGCGCACCATGAAGAACTCGTCGAGGTTGCTGGCGAAGATCGCCAGGAAGTTGGCCCGCTCCAGCTCCGGCAGCGCCGGGTCCTCCGCCAGCTCCAGTACGCGCTGGTTGAACGCCAGCCAGCTCAGTTCGCGGTCGTGGTAGCGATGGTCGGGCAGCACGGCGTCTGGCGCCTCATGCGCATCGAAATCGTCGTCCTCGGCATCGCCCAGGCCGGCATCCACAACTACGGGTTCGATCATGGGGTACATCCTCGCATCCGCCGGTGACGTGTGGGTGAACTCAGTCGTCCGCCCGGTGATCCTCTTCGTTCAGGTTGAACCGGTACCCCACGTTGCGCACCGTGCCGATGATCTGCTCGGCCTCGCCGAGCTTGGCGCGCAGCCGTCGCACGTGCACGTCGACGGTGCGCGTGCCCCCGAAGTAGTCGTACCCCCACACGTCGCTGAGCAGTTGCTCGCGCGTGAAGACACGGGACGGGTGGGTGGCGAGGAAGTGCAGCAGCTGGAACTCCTTGTAGGTGAGGTCCAGCGGCCGGCCGTGCAGGCGGGCGGAGTACGACTGCTCGTCGATCGTGATGCCGGATGCCTGGATCCGGGTGGGCTCGTCGTCCGCGGCGGCGCGGGAGAGGGCGAGCCGCAGCCGCGCGTCGATCTCGGCGGGGCCCGCGTCGTGCAGCACGACATCGTCGAAGCCCCAGTCGGCGGCGACCGCGCTGAGGCCGCCCTCCGTCACGACGAGCAGCACGGGCAGCTCCACGGTCGCGGTGCGCAGGAACCGGCAGGCGGTGCGGGCCGCGACGAGGTCGGACCTGGCATCGACGAGGATCGCGTCGGCGTCGGGAAGAGTGAGCAGGTGGCCCGTGTCGAGCGGATGCCGGCGGATGCCGTGCGACAGCAGTCCGAGCGCGGGCAGAAGCGACTCCGCGTCGGCGGAGGTGCTGAGCACGAGCAGCAGGGCCACGCGTTGAGCATACTTGCCGCCGCGGTGCGGGTCCGCAGTCATGTCACAGCCGCGGATGAGTACGATGGCCGCATGTCCGAACCGGCTCTCGCCCCGCGCAACGCCTTCCACGGCGTCGTCGCCGTGTGGATCGCGTCGCTGGTGACGGCGATCGTCCTGGGCGTCGTGCTTCCCGAGCAGGCCCGTGTGACCTGGCTCCTGATCGCCTTCGGCGCCATGGTGCTGCTGGCTTTCGCGGTGCAGCTCGCCTATGGGCGCGCACAGGGATTCATCGTGCGGGTCGCGAGCAGCGTCGTCGGCGCTCTCGTCGTGATGGGCCTGGTCTCGGCGGTGTTCGGTCTCGCAGCGCTCGCCGCAGCCCTGTGATGCCACGGGTCGACTAGAGCGGGCGGAGCGCGCGGGCCGGGATCGTGCGGAACCGCACCGGCCTGCTGAGTGCTTCGGCAGTGCAGAGAGACTAGAGTGGGGCTCATGGATCCCGTCGCGCTCGAATTCTTCTTCCTCGGTCTGCTGGGACTGGCGAGCCTTGCGATCGCCTTCGTCGCCGGCGTCGTGCTCGTCAACCTGTTCCGCGGCCAGCGCTGATCAGACGTCCGTCGTGATCGATCTGCCCACGGATCTTCCCGCCGACCTCGCGCCGCTCTCGTGGCTGCTGGGCGTCTGGGAGGGCACCGGCGTCATCGAGTACACCGCGGGTGAGACGCGCTTCCAGGGCGAGTTCTCGCACCGCGTGAGCTTCAGCCATGACGGCGGTCCGTTCCTGAACTACGCGGCGACGGCCTCCTTCCTCGGTCTCGAGGGTCAGGACGAGCCCGTGCAGCTGCTCGCCGAGACCGGCTTCTGGCGTCTCGCGCGGCCGCGCACGGATGCCGATCCGGGCCCGGCTCTGCTGCCCCCGGCCGCCGCGGGCCCGGCGCGCACCGTCGACGACGTCGAGCAGCTGCGCAGCGCCGACGGGTTCCCGATCGAGGTCTCGGTCGCGCACTCCGACGGCACGCTCGAGCTGTACCTCGGCCGTATCGCCGGTCCCCGGATCGACATCTCCACGGATGCCGTGGTGCGCCCTGCGGGCGCGGCGACCAAGGAGTACACGGCGGCGAGCCGCATGTACGGCCTGGTCGACGGTCATCTGCTGTGGGCCTGGGACATCACCGCCCTCGGCGAGCAGTTGAAGTCGCACGCATCTGCGCGTCTCGCGAAGGTCTGAGCATGTCCGCTTTCGACGCGCTTCCCGGCGCTGTGCGCGACGGCGATCTGATCACGCACTTCGGCAACCCGATCATCGAGCAGCGGCAGCTCGCGCACGGCGAGGCGCTCGCGCCGCTGACGGACCGGGCGCTGATCGAGGTGGCAGGGGAGGACCGGCTCAGTTGGCTGGACTCGTTCACCTCCCAGTCGCTGGGGCGACTCCGCCCCGGCGCGAGCACGGAGCTGCTGATCCTGGACCCGCAGGGTCGCGTCGAGCACGCGGCCGGCGTGCTCGAGGACGGCGCCTCGGTATGGCTGATCGCCGATGCCGGTGACGCCGAGCAGCTCGCGACGTGGCTGAAGCGCATGGTGTTCCGTTCCCGTGTCACGGTCACGGTGCACCCGGATGCCGCCCTGGTCGGCTTCTTCGCCGGAGGCGACGCCGAGGGCCGGATCACGGCATCCGCTCCGCACGGCGTCCCGCTGATCTGGCGTGACCCGTGGCGCGAGGTGCAGCCCGGAGGCCACCAGTACGCAGTCGTCGACGGGCATCCGGCCGCGGACTACGCCTGGAGCGTGGCCGTGGTCGACGACGCATCCGCTCTGACCGGCCCCTTCGCGGGCGCGCTCGCCGCCGAGGCGCTGCGCGTCGCGGCATGGCGTCCGCGTTGGTCGCATGAGGTCGACGAGCGCACGATCCCGCACGAGTCCGACTGGATCCGAAGCGCGGTGCACCTGAACAAGGGCTGCTACCGCGGGCAGGAGACGGTCGCCAAGGTGCACAACCTCGGGCATCCGCCCCGTCGCCTGGCCGCCCTGCACCTGGACGGCAGCGACGTCGTGCTGCCCGCGCCCGGCGACGTCGTGCTCGCCGGCGATGACGAGGTCGGACACATCACCTCGGCGGCTCTGCACTTCGAGGAGGGCCCGATCGCCCTGGCGATCCTGTCCCGGCGGGCACCCGTCGGCGATCTGGTGGTGCGTTCCGAGGGCGTCGACATCGCGGCCGCGCAGCAGGTCATCGTCCCCGCGGACGCAGGTGCGACCGCCGATGTCCCGCGTCTGACGCGCCTCTCCCGCCGCCCGGTCGGCGAAGACCCCCGCAACGCCCGCTGAGGGGTCGTCCCGCCTCGCCCGGGATCCGCCGTCGTGCTCCCGGCGGATAGGGTCGATGGATGACGGGTGAGCTGAAGACGCGGATGCTGTGGAGCGACCTCCCCGATGAGGTCGTGCGCGAGGTCGAGAGGGTGCTGGACGCGCCGGTGGTCGAGGCCGTCAGCCAGGTCGAGGGCTTCTCACCGGGAAGCGCCGACCGGGTCGTCACCGCGACAGGGCGCCGGGCGTTCGTGAAGACCGTGCATCGCGACCGCAACGAGGGCGCGTACGAACTGCACCAGCGGGAGATCCAGGTCATGCGCCTGCTGCCGGGCACGGTGAGCGCCCCGGCCCTGCTCGGGTCGCTGGTGACCGACGAGTGGGCCGTTCTCGTGCTCGCCGACGTCGAGGGGCGCCATCCCGGCGGAGCGGGGGACGGGTCGGACGTGGTCGCCGTGCTCGACGCCTTCGCGACGTTCCCGAAGCTCGAGGGCGAGCCGCTCTCCGCCCTCCCGTCGGCGGCCGACGAGTTCGCCGAGGAGCAGGCCAGCTGGCGTGTGATCGAGGCGGAGGGCGTGGAGCTGCCGGCCTGGGCCGCCGCCAACCGCGGGCGGCTCCGCACCGCCGCGGAGCGTGTGCTCGAGGTCGTGGCGGGCGATCATCTCCAGCACTACGACGGCCGGGCCGACAACGTGCTGATGGATGCCGAGGGCAGGGCGTGGATCATCGACTGGCCGTGGGCCTCGGTCGGTGCGCGCTGGATGGACGGGCTGTTCTACCTGCTCGACGTGAGGCTGCGCGGAGAGACCGTCGACGTCGAGCAGGTGCTGGCGCAGCATCCGCTGTTCAACGGCGTGCCTCCGGCCGACGTCGACTCCGTGCTGGCGGCCGTCACCGGGCGCTTCTTCGTGAAGGCTCAGCTGCCCGCCCCGCCCGGTATGCCCACGCTGCGCGACTTCCAGTACCGCGAGGCGATCGCGGGGATGGAATGGCTTCGGCAGCGCTGGGGCTGAGTCAGGAGACCGGGGCGACGGTGGACCAGGGGACGGTCAGCTCGCCGAGGCGCCAGCGCGACTTGGTCCCCTGCACCGGGATGCCCTGAGCCCGGAGCGCCGTCACGGCCGCGAGCCACCTCTGCACCGGTCCGAAGGTCGACAGGGGAGCAGCGCGGTCCCACTCCCGGTCGAGCGCGGTGAGCAGCTCATGCACCCGCTCGCCCGGGACGTTGCGGTGGATGAGCGTCTTCGGCAGGCGCTCCGCGACGATCCCGGGGTGCTCGAGGTCGGCGAGCCGCAGCGAGATCGTGAACCGCACGGGCAGACCGTCGGATGCCACATCGACCCAGCTCGCGATGCGCCCCACCTCGTCGCAGGTCCCCTCGAAGAGCATCCCGCCCGGGGCGAGGCGGGAGGCGACGAGCCGCCAGGCATCCGCGACATCAGCCTCGTCGTACTGCCGCAGCACGTTCATCGCGCGGATCACGGCCGGGCGGCGGCCGCCGGGCAGTGGCACCTCGAAGCCGCCCCTCTCGAACGACACCGGCAGGTCGGAGGCGAAGGGAGTCCGACCCGCACGCACGTCCTGCAGCTGGGAGCGCGCCGTGGCCACGCGCTCCGGGTCGAGCTCGAGGCCGATGACCTCGGCATCCGCTCTCCTCTGCCGCAGTCGCTGGGCGAGCTCGAAAGCCGTCACGCCGCTGGCGCCGTAGCCCAGGTCGACGGCCAGGGGGTCAGCCGCCTTCCGGAGGGCCTCGGATGCCGCGATCCACCGGTCGTTCCGTCGCAGCCGGTTCGTCCCCGTCGTCCCCCGCGTGGGCTGTCCGACAGGTGTGGCCATGCCTCCATTCTCCCTCACCTACTACCCCTCCCATCCACGTCGCTCAGATCCCCGGATTCCCCTCGTATACGTCAGGGCGCAGCGACGTTCCCGGAGCGAGCATCGGGGAGGGACCCGCGCAGCGGGAGGGGCACCCGTTCTGCGAGCGAAGGGAACGTCGCTGCGCCCGCCACCAATGGTCACAACGTCCTTCCCGAAAAGCAGAAAAGATAAGCTGAGAACCATGACCCGCACTCTGATTCTTCTGCGTCACGGCCAGAGCGAATGGAACCAGCTCAACCTCTTCACGGGCTGGGTCGACGTCCGCCTCACCGAGCAGGGCAAGGCCGAGGCACGCCGCGGCGGCGAACTGCTCGCGGAGTCCGGCATCCTGCCCGACGTGCTGCACACCTCGGTGCTGAGCCGCGCGATCCAGACCGCGAACATCGCGCTGGACGCCGCCGACCGTCTGTGGATACCCGTGACCCGCTCGTGGCGCCTGAACGAGCGTCACTACGGCGCCCTGCAGGGCAAGGACAAGGCCCAGACGCTGGAGGAGTTCGGTCAGGAGCAGTTCATGCTGTGGCGCCGCTCGTTCGACGTGCCGCCGCCTCTGCTCGACGACGCCAGCGAGTTCAGCCAGGTGAACGACCCGCGCTACGTGGGCATCGATGGCGAGGTCCCGCGCACCGAGTCGCTCAAGCTCGTCATCGACCGCCTGCTGCCGTATTGGGAGTCCGCGATCGTCCCCGACCTCGAGGCGGGCAAGACGGTGCTGGTCACCGCCCACGGCAACTCGCTGCGCGGTCTGGTCAAGCACCTGGAGGGCATCAGCGACGACGACATCGCCGAGCTGAACATCCCCACCGGCATCCCGCTGGTCTACGAGCTCGACGACGACAACGTCCCGACCGGCCCCGGCCGCTACCTCGACCCCGAGGCCGCCGCCGCCGGTGCAGCCGCGGTCGCCGCGCAGGGCAAGAAGTAACGCGACGCAGAAGCGGGGGGGGGGGGGGGGGGGGAAGGGGGGCCGCAGTTTCTCTTTTTTT
>NZ_JBQEPE010000005.1:244681-286148 GCF_052056515.1 Microbacterium sp. 22195 | reverse complement strand
AAAAAAAAGGAAGAAAAAAAAGAAGGGGGCCGCCCCCCCCCCCCCCCCCCCCCCGCTTCTGCGTCTGTGTGCGACTCAGCTCTCCGGGGACTCCGGGGCGTCGGAAGCCGCGGTCTGCGCCTCGGCGGCCAGGGCGATGTCCTCCTCGGAGGCGGCCCAGTCGCCGGTGGCCAGGTACACGACCTTCTTCGCGACGGCGACGGCGTGGTCGGCGAAGCGCTCGTGGTAGCGGCTGGCGAGCGTGGCGTCGACGGTGGCGGTGGCCTCGCCCTTCCAGTTGTCGCTGAGCACCTTCTCGAACACGCTGGCGTGCAGCTCGTCCACGTCGTCGTCGGCATTGCGGATGGCATCCGCGAAGCGCAGGTCCTGCGTGCGGAGCAGCTCCGCGAGGGTGCGGGCGATCTCGACGTCCAGCTCGCCCATGCGGCGGAAGGTGCCCTTCAGGCCCTTCGGGATCGCGCGCTCCGGGAAGCGCAGCCGGGCGAGCTGCGCGATGTGCTCGGCCATGTCGCCCATGCGCTCCAGCGATGCGCTGACGCGCAGCGCCGTGATGACGATGCGCAGATCGCGGGCGACCGGCTGCTGGCGGGCCAGGATCTCGATGGCCTGCTCGTCGAGTGCGACGGCGAGCTCATCGATCTTGGCGTCGTCGGCGATGACCTCCTCGGCCAGCGCGACGTCGCTCTCGGCGAAGGCCGTGGTGGCCTTCTCGATGGCCACCGTGACCAGATCGGCGATCTCGGCCAGCCGGGACTGGAGCTCCTCGAGGGACTGGTGGAAGACTTCGCGCATGTCGGCGCAACCTTTCGTCGTGGGGTCGGCACGGATGCCGAGCGGGCACGCGCACACGCGAACCGGGTCGATCATCCCCATCGAAGGTTAACGAATGGTGTCGTGATCGCGAACACTGCCTCGCCCGGCCCGTGACGGCGGTCTGAACGGCGGAAGGACGGGGATGCTGCCCCTACTCTGGAACCATGCCCTCGCCCCAGCTCGCGCTGTTCGCGCTCGTCATCGGCATCGTCATCGGCGCCGGTGTCGTGCTGCTGGTGACCTGGGCGTATCGCATGCGGATGCAGGCGATACAGGACACGTCGCAGTCGATCCCGGCCGGGATCACCGAGGTGCTCGCGGGCATGGACGACGCCGCGTGCGTGCTGGATCCCTCCGGACTGGTCGTGGCGACCTCCCGGGCCGCGGCGCGCTTCGACATCCGGCCCGGAGCGGTGCTGGAGAACGGCGAGCTGCGACGGCTGGTGCGGGATGTGCGCAGCTCGGGCATCAGCGGCACCGAGACGCTGCGGATCACCGCCGGGAACGCGCTGGACCCGCGCCTGGTTTCCGCGCGAGCGAGCGTGGTGGGCCCGCGGCTGACGCTGCTGATCGTGCGCGACGTCACCGAGCGGGAGCGGCTGGACCAGATGCGCACCGACTTCGTCTCCAACACCAGTCATGAGCTGAAGACGCCGGTCGCCTCGGTCAGTCTTCTCGCCGAGGCCATCGAATCCGCCGCCGACGACCCCGATCAGGTGCGCATCTTCGCGTCGCGCATCATGGCCGAGGCCGGTCGTCTCGGCCAGCTCACGGGGCGGATCATGAGCCTGTCGCGGCTGCAGGCGGCCGAGAGCCTCGCCCAGGTGGAGCCCGTCTCCATCGACGAGGTCGTGCACGCCTCGATCGAGGCGCATGCGGTGCAGGCCGACTCCGCCGGGGTCGAGCTGACCCGCGGCGGCGACCACGGCGCCTGGGTGCGCGGCGACGCGCAGGTGCTCGTCGAAGCCGTCGGGAACCTGCTCGCCAACGCCATCCAGTACTCGCCGCACGGGTCGCGCGTCGGCATCGGCACCCGGGTCGACGGCGACCTCGTCGAGATCGCTGTGACCGATCAGGGCATCGGCATCTCGGAAGCGGATCGGGAGCGCATCTTCGAGCGCTTCTACCGCGCCGACGACGCGCGGTCCCGCCGGACGGGCGGAACGGGGCTCGGCCTGTCGATCGTCAAGCACGCCACGCAGCGCCACGGCGGCGAGGTGCGTGTCTGGTCGCGCGCGGGCAAGGGGTCGACCTTCACCATGCGGCTGCCGCGCATCGACGCGCCCGGAGCCGACGGGGCAGGCGCCTCGAAGAAGTCCAAGAAGAAGCACAAGAAGAAGACCGCCAAGCGCGCCCGCACCGATCACGGTTCGCTCGGCGCCGCCCGGAACGGAGAGAACGCATGACCCGGATCCTTCTCGTCGAGGATGAGCCCGACCTCGCCGATCCCCTCGCCTACCTGCTGCGTCGCGAGGGCTACGAGGTGGAGATCAGCGAGGACGGACCCGGTGCGCTGGAGGCGTTCCGCGCACGCGGCGCCGACATCATCCTGCTCGACCTGATGCTCCCCGGCATGCCGGGCACCGAGGTGTGCCGGCAGGTACGTCAGGCCTCGGGCGTGCCGATCATCATGCTCACCGCGAAGGACTCCGAGGTCGACATCGTGGTGGGGCTCGAGCTCGGCGCCGACGACTACATCACCAAGCCGTATTCGTCGCGGGAGCTGCTGGCGCGGATGCGTGCGGTGCTGCGCCGGGTCGCGCAGGCGGAGACCGAGATCGACGAGCGGGTGCTGGACGGCGGCCGCGTCACCCTGGACATCGACCGGCACACGGTCGCGGTCGACGGCAGCGAGATCAACATGCCGCTGAAGGAGTTCGAGCTGCTCGAGGTGCTGATGCGCAATGCCGGCCGCGTGCTCACCCGAGGCCAGCTGATCGACCGGGTGTGGGGGAGCGACTACTTCGGCGACACCAAGACGCTGGACGTGCACATCAAGCGCATCCGCTCCCGCATCGAGCAGAATCCGAGCGATCCGGTGATGCTGGTCACCGTGCGGGGTCTCGGGTACCGTTTCGAGGCCTGAGCAGGCGCGGAAAGCGGAAGAGGTCGGTCCCTTCGGGGACCGACCTCTTCTGAATGCGGAGCGGACGTCAGGACGCGGGCGTTCCCGTCGGCGTCGGCGTCGCCGGCTCGACCGAGGGCTTCGGCGAGGGGACGAGGTCCTTGAGGTAGGGGAGGGTGCCGTCGAGCACGGGAACCTGAGTGGGCTCCGCCTCGTCGTCGCCGGAGCGGAACAGCACCTCGACGGTGGCGCCCGGCTTCACGTCCAGGTTCTCGAAGAGCAGCGGGTCCTCGTCGGCGCCCAGGCTCACGTGCTCGCCGGCGGGCACGCGCACCTCCTGCTGCTTGCCGTCCACGTCGATGGTGAGGGTGGCGCTCTCTTCGCTGTCGTTGACCAGCACGGCCACGAGGTTCCCGGCCGAGCCGTCCTCGTCGGCGACGATGAGCGCGTTGCGCACGACGACCGGGCCGCCGGTCGAGGAGACGTCCACGCCGTCCGAGATGTTCTTGATGTCCACCGTGTTCTGCGGGGTCATGAACGTGCAGCCGGTGGCGCCGAGTGCGATCGTCACGCCGAGGGCGGCGGTGGCGATGAGGCGCGGAGCGAGGGACGCAGCAGAGCGCGAGTTCACGGATCCTCCTGAGATGCGACGGGTGTCCTGCCTCAGTCTAGTGGGTTCGCGCTCGTTCTCCGGGACCGGCCGGGCCTCGCACGGCGTGCACCGGCGCGAACCTTAGTACATAACGGCTGTGGTATCCTGGAGATTGCCGAAAGGACACGTTTTTATGCTTTTTGAGGTTGGCGAAACCGTCGTCTATCCGCACCACGGGGCTGCGACGATCATCGAGGTCAAGGACCGGGTGATCAAGGGGGAGACGAAGAAGTACCTGAAGCTGAACGTCACGCAGGGGGATCTCATCATCGAGGTGCCCGCTGAGAACGTCGACCTGGTCGGCGTCCGCGACGTGATCGGCCAGGAGGGTCTGGACCACGTCTTCGAGGTGCTCCGCGCGCCGTTCACCGAGGAGCCGACCAACTGGTCGCGTCGCTACAAGGCGAACCTCGAGAAGCTCGCGTCGGGTGACGTCATCAAGGTGAGCGAGGTCGTCCGCGACCTGTGGCGCCGTGACCAGGACCGCGGCCTGTCCGCGGGGGAGAAGCGGATGCTGGCCAAGGCCCGTCAGATCCTCGTCTCGGAGCTGGCTCTCGCCGAGAAGATCGACGAGGACAAGGCCGGCGGCCTGCTCGACGAGGTGCTCGCGTCCTGAGCGCGATCGACTGATTCCACGAGGAGGGCGGATGCTTCGGCATCCGCCCTCCTCGCGTTCTCGGACGCCTGCGACGTCGCGGTAGCGTGTGAGCGTGACTCCGTACTCGGCCCCCACGACGGCGATCATCATCGTCGCCGCCGGTTCCGGCACGCGCCTCGGCGCCGGCGTGCCGAAGGCGCTCGTCGACATCGACGGCCGCACCGTGCTGAGGCACGCGCTCGAGGGCGTGTTCGCCGCGCAGCCGATGCAGGTGATCCTCGTCGCCCCACCCGGACACGAGCAGGCGGCGGCCGACGAGCTCGAGGCGGTCGACGGCGAGCACGACCGGCGGGCCACGGTCATCGTCGGCGGCGAGACGCGGCAGCAGTCGGTCGCAGCCGGACTGGCCGCTCTCGGAGACGGGGTCGAGGTCGTGCTCGTGCACGACGCCGCCCGCGCCCTCACGCCCTCCGCGCAGATCGACGCGGTCGCGGCCGCGGTGAGCGCGGATGCCGGCGTGATTCCCGCCCTCCCTGTGATCGACACGCTGAAGCGCGTCGAAGGGGACGCCGTGGTCGAGGCCGTGGACCGGTCGGTCCTGGCCGCTGCGCAGACTCCGCAGGGATTTCCGCGGCGGCAGCTCGAGGCCGCATACGCCCGGGCGCTCGAGACGGGGGAGGAGCACACCGACGACGCGGCCCTGTTCGCCGCCGCGGGCGGCGCGGTGCGCCGCATCCAGGGCGATGAGCGCGCGTTCAAGATCACCACTCCCGCCGATCTGGAGCGTGCGCGGATGCTGCTGCATCCGGCGCAGCCCGGGTCCCCGCGCCCGCAGGGCCCGCGCATCGGCGTCGGCACCGATGTGCACGCGTTCGGCGGCGAGGGGAACCTCTGGCTCGCGGGCCTGGAGTGGCCGGATGAGCAGCCGCTGTCCGGGCACTCCGACGGGGACGCGGTCGCGCACGCCATGGTCGATGCGCTGCTGGGCGCCGCGGGACTCGGCGACATCGGCGAGCACTTCGGCACCGCGCATCCGGAGTACGCCGGTGCGCACGCCGACGTCTTCCTGGCGCGCACCGCGCGGATGCTGGCGGATGCCGGCTATGCGATCGGCAACGTCTCGGTGCAGTTCCAGGGCAATCGCCCGCGCTTCAGCGCGCGCCGAGCCGAGGCGGAGGCCGCGCTCTCGCTGGCCCTCGGCGGAGCATCCGTCTCGCTCTCCGCGACGACGACCGACGGCCTCGGCTTCCCCGGTCGTGGCGAGGGCATCGCCGTCACGGCCGTCGCGCTCATCATCCCGGTGGGGTGACGTCACAGCAGTTCTCCGCAGATCCGCACGACTCCGCAGAGATCACGGGAAAGCCTGCGAGCGAGTGCTGATCTGCGCGGTTACGCAGGCTGAGGGGCGTGTCGAGCACCACCCCGGTAGTCTTGTGCGGTGACGATCCGCCTCTACGACACCCGCGCGCAGGAACTGCGCGACTTCGTTCCGCTCGACCCCTCGAACGTGACGATGTACGTGTGCGGGCCGACCGTCCAGTCGGGACCCCACATCGGGCATGTCAGGGCGGCGCTGAGCTTCGACATCCTGCGCCGCTGGCTCGAGCTGCGCTTCGGACGCGTGACCTTCGTGCGCAACGTCACCGACATCGACGACAAGATCCTGGCGAACGCCACCGAGGCCGAGCCCTGGTGGGCGCTCGCCTACCGGATGGAGAAGGAGTTCACCGAGGCGTATGCCGCCGTCGGCATCCTTCCGCCGACCTACGAGCCGCGCGCCACGGGCTTCATCCCCCAGATGCACGACCTTATCGCCGCGCTCATCGAGCGCGGCCACGCCTACCCCGCCGCCGACGGCTCCGGCGACGTCTACTTCGACGTGCGCTCGTGGCCGGCATACGGCGAGCTCACGCGGCAGTCCGTCGACGCCATGGAGGCTGCGGCCGACGCCGACCCCCGCGGCAAGCGCAACCCTCAGGACTTCGCCCTCTGGAAGGGCGCGAAGCCCGAGGAGCAGGCGGATGCCGTGTGGGCCTCGCCCTGGGGGGCGGGGCGCCCAGGATGGCACATCGAGTGCTCCGCCATGTCGAAGCGCTATCTCGGCGCCGAGTTCGACATCCATGGCGGCGGCCTCGACCTGCGCTTCCCGCACCACGAGAACGAGCTCGCGCAGTCCACGGCCGCCGGCGACGGCTTCGCGCGCTACTGGGTGCACAACGGCCTGGTGACGGTGGGCGGGCAGAAGATGTCGAAGTCGCTCGGCAACTTCACGCTCGCGAGGGACTTCCTCGACGGCGTCGATCCGGTCGTGGCGCGCTACGCGCTCGCCGCCGCGCACTACCGGTCGAGTCTGGATCTCACGGAGTCGACTCTGGCCGAGGCCGAGGCGGCGCTCGGGCGCATCCGCGGATTCATCGAGCGCGCCGTCCGGGTCACCGGCGGCGGGATCGGCTGGATGGCGCAGCAGTCGCTCCCGCAGGCGTTCAGCGCCGCGATGGACGACGATCTGGGCGTGCCGCAGGCTCTGGCGGTCCTTCACGAGACCGTGCGCGCGGGCAATGCGGCGCTGGACAAGGGCGATGCCGACGGAGTGCGCACCGCACTCCAGGCGGTGAAGGCGATGACCCATGTTCTGGGCATCGACCCGCTGTCGAGCGAGTGGCGGACAGGGGGCTCGGATGCTGCGGCATCCGCTCTGGACACGCTCGTGCAGACGATGATCGGGCAGCGCGCGCAGGCGCGCGCCGACAAGGACTGGGCCGCGGCCGATCGCATCCGCGATGCGATCGCCGCGGCAGGAATCACTCTGGAGGACACTCCGGACGGAACGCATTGGAGTATCGATGGCTAAGCCTGGCCGCCCCGGAGCGGGCAACAGCAAGAAGAAGGGCGCCTCCAAGGGCACCGGCGGCCTCGGCCGCAAGGCTCTGGAGGGCCGAGGACCCACGCCCAAGGCGGAGGACCGCAGCTGGCACGTCGCCGGCAAGCGCAAGGCCGCCGCGGAGCGCTACGCCGCCGCCGGCGGCAAGGGCAAGCCGGGCCAGAAGCCGCAGCCGAACCTGAACCGTCAGGCGCGCGGCTCGAAGGCATCCGACGACACCGAGACGGTCACCGGGCGCAACTCGGTGCTCGAGGCGCTGCGCACCAGGATCCCGGCCACGGCGTTCTACATCGCGCAGCGCGTGGAGATGGACGACCGCGTCAAGGAGATGCTGGCGATCACGCGGCACCGTGAGATCCCCGTGCTCGAGGTCACCCGGCAGGAGCTCGACCGCATGGCCGGCTTCGACGGCGTGCACCAGGGCGTGGCGCTCAAGGTCCCGCCCTACGAGTACGCGCACCCTCAGGATCTGCTGGAGCAGGTCATCGACCGCGGTCAGACGCCGCTGTTCGTGGCGCTCGACGGGATCACCGACCCCCGCAACCTGGGGGCGATCATCCGCTCCACCGCCGCCTTCGGCGGGCATGGCGTCATCCTGCCGCAGCGACGCTCCGCGAGCGTCAACTCCGCCGCCTGGAAGACGAGCGCCGGGGCCGCAGCGCGCCTGCCCGTCGCGCTCGCGTCGAACCTGACGTCGATGCTGAAGGAGTTCAAGAAGCAGGGCGTGTTCGTGCTGGGCATGGACGGCGACGGCGACGTCATGCTCCCGCAGCTCGAGCTGGCCGATCGCCCTGTGGTGATCGTCATCGGATCCGAGGGCAAGGGTCTCTCGCGTCTCGTCGCCGAGACCTGCGATCAGATCGTGTCGATCCCGATCTCGGCGGCCACCGAATCGCTGAACGCCGGCATCGCGGCATCCGTCGCGCTGTACCAGGTCTCGACGGTTCGCGGCGGACGGGAATAGCCAGGGAGGCCGGCGCCTTGACCCTGACGGACTCATTCGTCAGCGGAAGGAACGCACATGGCTCGCATCGTCGTCATCGGAGGAACCGGCTACGCCGGAGCGCACTTCGTCCGTGAGGGGGTGAGCCGTGGGCACGACGTGGTCGCCGTCGCCCGCAAGGCGCCCGCCGACCCCATCGACGGTGCGACCTACGTGCAGGGCTCGGCTCTCGACGTCGACGGCCTCGGCGATGTGCTCGACGGCGCGGATGCCGTGATCTCGACGATCTCGCCCCGCGGTGACATGGCGGACAAGGCGGTCGACGCGCTGACTGCGCTGGTCGAGAAGCTGGACGGCACCTCCACCCGCCTCGGCGTCGTCGGCGGTGCAGGCGGCAGCCTGGTCGCACCCGGCGGCCCGCGCCTGTTCGATCAGGGCTTCCCGGAGGAGTACAAGCACGAGGCGCAGGTCGGCATCGACCAGCTCGCGCTGCTGCAGGACTCCGATGCCGAGCTCGACTGGTTCTACGTGCACCCCGCCGAGGTCTTCGGTCCGTGGGCCGAGGGCGAGCGCACCGGGTCGTACCGCGACGGCGGCGACGTGATCGTGCGCGACGCCGATGGCAACTCGACAATCTCGGGCGCCGACTTCGCGGTCGCGTTCCTCGACGAGATCGAGAACCCGAAGCACCGCCGCGAGCGCTTCACCGTCGGCTACTGATCCCGAGCCGCCGGAGGGGTCCGAGCTCCTCCGGCGACTGCGATCGTCGATCAGCCGAGGCCGGGGCGCTCGGCATGGTGCAGGGTGAGAGTCACCGCGGGTTCTCCCGCCGCCACGCCACGTAGTGGGACACGGCCTTCCGTATGTCGAACTCCGGCACGAAGCCCGTGGTCGCGCTCAGCCGCGAGATGTCGAGATACGGATGCTGCGGGGTGCCGTCACCGCCCCCGATCAGGCGCGGACGCGAACCGGGCAGCGCCTGGGCGATGGCGTCGGCGAGCTCGCGATTGGTGAACGTCGTTCCGCTCGAGACGTTGTAGATGGTGTGGTCGAGGGTCTCGGTCGTCATCAGCAGGGCGATCGCCCGTCCCACATCGGGCGCGTAGCCGAAGTCGCCGCCGCCGTCGGCGTCCAGCGGTGCGGGCTCCTCTCCGCGCTGCGCGGCACTCACGATCGGCGGGACGGCGGAGAACGGGGTCTCGGGGTCCATCAGCGGGCCCCAGGTGCTGCCGATCCGCAGGATCACCGGCCGGATGCCGCTGCCGTGCAGCGCATCGGTGACGATCGACTCCACCGCCTTCTTGAAGGCGATGATCGACAGCGGCACCTCGACGGCGGGGAGCGCGAGCTCCTCGTGCCAGGGGCGCTCGTCACGTCCGATGTAGACGCCGATGCTGCTGGCGACGGCGAACCTGCGCACCTTCCACGCCAGCGCCGCGTCCAGCGCGTTGAGCAGCCCGGTCAGGTCGTGCCGGAAGAAGCCCACGGCGTCGGATCCGGGGATGCTTCCCGCGAGATGAACGATGTCGGTGATGGCATGCCGGTGGCCGAGCGCGAGGAAGGCCTCCCGGTCGGTGACGTCGAGGATCTCGACGGTCACGCGACCTGCGAGGAACGACGGTACGTCCGCCCTGCGGTGCCCGGTCACGACCACGTCCGCGCCGGATTCGACCAGGGCCAGCGCGGTGTGCGCCCCGATCGCCCCCAGACCGCCGGTGACGAGGATCATCGGCGGACCTCGTAGTGGATGTGGGTGACGTCGGGAGCACCCACCACCTCGACGATGTCCAGTCCGATGTGCTCGGGAAGCTCGTGGAAGTACCGCCGCCCGCCGCCCAGCAGCACCGGAACCACGTGGAGCACCAGCTCGTCCACCAGGTCCGCCTTCAGCGCCTCGGTGGTGATGACGCCGCCCATGAGTGCCACGTCCTTGTCTCCTGCGAGACGCTTGGCGAGGTCCACGGCATCCGCGATTCCGGTGGTGACGATGTGCTGACGCTCCGAGGCGGGGGCGAGGTCGTGGTGACTCAGCACGACGAGCGGCGCGGTGGGGTGCGGTGCACTACCCGCGAAGTCGTCGGAGTCCGAGTAGGTCGTGTGCCCGGCCAGGCTGGCGCCGACCCGGCCGCCGACGGCGTCGAAGAAGCGAGCGCTGGCCGCGGTCAGGGTGAAGCCGGGGAACAGCCCGCTCGCCACGTCACCGCTGGTGTACCAGTCGAAGAGGATGCCGCCGTCGCCGAGCCCGTGGCCGGGGCGAGGATCGCGACCCGTGATGAACCCGTCGGCGGAGACGGACAGTGCGGTGATGACTCTGCTCATGTGCTTCCCTCTGCTCGATCCCTGTCCGACGCGTCTGTTCGTCGGATGCTCGGTCCACGCCGTGCTGCGAGTGCCGCTCGGCCCGAATCTACGGCCCCTCCCGACGGTGCGGATTGAACGAATCGTGCATGAGCGGACCCACCACGACTCAGCGGCTCGTCCCGGCCGGCCGCACCCGCAGGAAGGGGAGGTAGGACGCGGAGTGATCGTGTCCGCAGGCGCAGCCGCCGTTGCCGCCGTGCAGCAGTTGCGCCGGGGTCACACCGGTCAGCCGCATGCACTCGCGACTCAGATGCGCCTGGTCCGCGTAGCCTGCGACGGCGGCGAGGCCGGCTATGCTCCGGGGCCCGCCCGGGAGCGGCCCGGGGGGGGCCGCCGGTCCCGCCTGGGCGAGCGCGAGGAATCCCTGGAATCGCAGAGTGCGCTGCAGCACCTTCGGGCTCAGGCCGACGACCCGAAGGCACCGGCGCCGCAGCTGGCTCTCGGAGAGCGCGAGCCGATCGGCCGCGGTGCGCACGTCGACCGGCCGCCAGGGCATGAGCAGCGCCGCAGCCTCGCGGATGAGGGGATCCAGGCGCTCGGCGTGCCGGAACTCGTCCGCGAGTCGTTCCTGCAGCACACCGAGTGCCGCTCGGCGGGTGGATGCGAGAGCGACCGCCTCCGCGAGCGCGTCCGCACGTGATCCCCAGAGGTCGCGCAGGAGCACGCGGGTGTCGACGAGCTCGTCGAGGGCCACCGGCAGGGGAAGCGGCGAGCCGGCGAGGAAGCGCACGCCGAGGACCGTGGTCTCCGCAGGCATCAGCTCCACCTGCGGACGGGTGAGCGCGCCGAGCAGGACCGGATCGCCGCCGACCGGCAGGTGGAGTTCGACCCCGCCGGTGGGCAGATGCCGCTGCTGGTACACCGCATCCCCGGTCCGCTGGATCCAGGCCGTTCGGGCGACGCCGCGCAGCGCCGGGATCGGGAGGTGCTCCACGTAGGAGGCGGAGGACACGGGCAGATCTCCGTCGTCTCAGCGCACTGGCCGCAGGGCCTGACGCATCCGGCGGCGCCAGAGGAGAACCGCGATCACGATCACGGGTATCGCGAGGACAGCCTGCTCCACCTTCATCCATCCGGGATATCCCGAATCGGGGGCGACGATCAGCAGGGCGACGCCGACGGGCGCGATCGTCGCCACCAGCCGCATCCGGGTGTAGGCGCGACGACTGCCGCGCCGCACCGCGGCCGTCACGAGGATGAACGCGAAGCACGCGACGGTCACCGCGATCCCGCGCAGCCACATCACCCAGTTCACGTCGGCCGGATCGGTGAAGGCCAGCACGGCGGTGACGGCGAGACCGAGGAACGAGACGATCCCCGCGGCGGCCCAGAGCCGCTTCACGTTGTCGAGGTCGCGGACGGCGCCCGCATCGAGGAGGCGATCGGTGGTCATGACTGGTTCCCTTCCGCGCGCGCGGTGGCGCGATCGTAGATGGCGACGATCTCGGCGATCTCCGCGGCGTCGTCGCGGGGGGACACGGTGCGCCGGTAGGCGAACTCGTCGATGGTGGCCCGCACGCTGCGCGCCATGACCTCCGGATCGAACTCGCCGAACTCCCCGGCGTGCTGGCCCTGCGAGAGGAGGATCGAGAGGAGCATCACGGAGACGTCGTCGCCGGAACGCGGGCGGCCGCTCCCGCGGACGATCTCGGTGACGGCGATCGCCTCGGCCGGATGGCTGGAGAGATACTCGAGGTTGGAGCGGATGTACGCCGAAAGCTTGGCGCGGAAGTCCGGTGCGGCGTCCATGGCCGGTCGCATGATCTCGGCGGCATCCGACACCACCTGCATCACCACGGCCTCCGCCAACCGGTCCTTGGTGTCGAAGTGGTACGAGATGAGCCGGGTGCTGCTGAGTCGCCCCACCTCGCGGATGCGCGAGAAGGTCATCGCGGCGTACCCACCCTCGGCGAGCGCCTGAATCGTCGCCGAGACGATCTGACGGCGACGTCCCTCGGTGCGGGCGTACGTCCTGGTCTCCGGTGTCACACCGAAGATGTTACTCGCGCGAGTAATTTTTGCAAGAAGTGGGGGTCAGACCAGGTCCCGCCAGTCGATCGCCGCGGTGTCTTCGGAGACCTCGACCGATCCGGTGATCACGGGCAGGCTCATCGTCTCGGTCGGCGGGCCCATGATCGTGGCCTCGTCGCGGCGATGCCGCAGCACGTCGTTGATGTAGCTCGTGAGCACCTCGGCGAGCGGCACCGATCGGCCCTGCGCCTGGGACAGGTACCAGCGGTGCTCGAGCACCTGGTGGTACACCTCGGCGGGTTCGAGCTTCGCGCGAAGGTCATAGGGGATGGCGCGGACCACGGGCTCGAACACGCGGGTGAGCCACTCGTGCGCGTAGATCTCCTCGTCTCCGAGGTCCTTCTTGGAGCGCACCCGGAACTCGTCCAGATCGTTCAGAAGCCGGCGGGCCTGGTTCTCCTCGACATCGAGGCCGGTCAGGCGGATGAGCCGGCGCTGATGGTGTCCGGCATCCACCACCTTCGGCTGGATCCGCACCGCGGCGCCGTCCGGCGTGGTGACCATCGACATCTCGTCGATGTCGAAGCCGAGCGCGTTGAGCTTCTGCACGCGCTCGGTGATCCGCCACGCCTCGTCCACGCCGAACGACTCCTCGTCGGTGAGCGCGTTCCACAGCGACCGGTACGACGAGACGATGCCGTCGGCGATCTCGAGCGCATCCACGCCGCGCTCGAGTCTGCCGCCCGCGGCGAGATCCATGATCTCGCCGGCGATGTTCGTCCGGGCCAGGTCCAGGTCGTAGGAGCGCTGCCCGTAGGTGAGCCCCTCCTCGTGCAGCTCGCCGGTCTCCGCGTCCACCAGATAGGCGGCGAAGGCGCCGGCATCGCGGCGGAACAGGGCGTTCGACAGCGACACGTCACCCCAGTAGAAGCCGACGTTGTGCAGTCGCACCATCAGCAGGGCCAGTGCGTCCACCAGCCGGTCGGCGGTGTCGGGGCGCAGCACCTGCGTGAACAGCGCGCGATAGGGCATCGAGAACCGCAGGTGCGATGTCACCAGCGCCGCGGGCAGCTCCCTGCCCTCGCTGTCGCGTCGCCCCGCGATCACGGCCACCCGGTCCACGCAGGGCACATCGAGCTTCGCCAGACTGCCGAGCATCTCGTACTCGCGCTGCGCCATCTCCTCGGTGGTCTCCTTGACGGCGACCACGCGGCCGGAGAGATCGGCGAACCGCACCAGATGGCGGGACAGGCCCTTGGGCAGCGAGACGATGTGCTCGGAGGGCCACTTGCCCAGGGGTGTGCTCCAGGGGAGCGTGAGCAGACCGGGATCGATCGAACTGGCGTTGATGCGCAGCGACTGCTTCTTCATGCGTCCTCCGCGGGGTGTGGGAAGCGGATGCCGGGGGAGCGTCGTGCTCCGGAAACGCTGCGGCGCGGGGGACCCGGGAGGGCAGACCCGCCCCGCAGTGCCTGATGATCAGGCCGAGACGATCGGCTTCTCGTTGAGACGCTCGCCGGACTCGATGTCGAACAGGTGCACGTGACCGGCGACGGGCGCCAGCACGACGGTGTCACCGGCGTTCGGGTGACGACGGCCGTCGACGCGTGCGACCAGGTCGGTGCGCTTGCCGTTGATGTCGGTGTGGCCGTACAGGTAGCCGTCCGCGCCGAGCTCCTCGACGAGGTCGACGGTGACGGAGAGGCCCTGGCCGTCCTCGGGTGCGACCACGATGTCCTCGGGGCGGATTCCGACGGTGGCCGAGTTGCCCTTGGCCTTCGCGACCGCGGCGGTCTCGGTCGCGACGTTCTTCGTGCCGAACTGCACGCCGCCCTCGGCGAGCGGAAGCTCGAAGAGGTTCATGGCGGGCGAGCCGATGAAGCCGGCGACGAAGACGTTGTTCGGGGTCTCGTAGAGCTCACGCGGCGAGCCGACCTGCTGGAGCAGGCCGTCCTTGAGCACCGCGATGCGGTCGCCCATGGTCAGAGCCTCGGTCTGGTCGTGGGTGACGTAGACCGTGGTGACGCCCAGGCGACGCTGCAGCGACGCGATCTGGGTACGGGTCTGCACGCGCAGCTTGGCGTCGAGGTTCGACAGCGGCTCGTCCATGAGGAACACCTGCGGCTGGCGGACGATGGCGCGGCCCATGGCGACGCGCTGACGCTGACCACCCGAGAGGGCCTTCGGCTTGCGGTTCAGGTACTCCTCGAGGTCGAGGAGCTTGGCGGCCTCGAGGACGCGCTGTGCACGCTCCTCCTTGCCGACGCCGGCGATCTTCAGGGCGAAGCCCATGTTCTCGGCGACGGTCATGTGCGGGTACAGCGCGTAGTTCTGGAAGACCATCGCGATGTCGCGGTCCTTCGGCGGCACGTCGGTGACGTCGCGGTCGCCGATCAGGATGCGGCCGGCGTTGACCTCTTCGAGGCCGGCGAGCATGCGCAGCGAGGTGGACTTACCGCAACCGGAGGGGCCGACCAGAACCAGGAACTCGCCGTCGGCGATCTCGATGTTCAGCTTGTCGACCGCGGGGCGGGTGCCGCCCGGGTAGATGCGGGTGGCCTCGTCGAACGTAACGGTTGCCATTGTTTCTCCTTCACCGGCAGGTACGTGCCGGACGATCCGTAGTGATGGAAGCGGTGGGCCTGAGCCCGCCGTGACCCGCCATCGGGTCGAGATCAGTATTGCACGGCGCGTGCGCGTCTGGGTATTTCCCAGACTGCCTCCGTAACATCGGATCCGGTGCCGCACCCGTAGCGGCAGCGGGATCCCCCGTCCCATCCGATCTTTCAAGAGGAACGATGTCGAGCGACGAAACGCCGAACGTCCCTGCCGCTCGCAACTCACGCGAAGCCGTGCGGGAGAAGGCCCAGCGAGTGCATGCGCAGCAGTCGCGTGCCCGCGTCATGCGACGCGTGATCATCGGGCTCGTCGCGGCGGTGGCCGTCGGGTCGATCGGCACGGCCGTCGCGTTCGCCGTCAGCTCCTCGATGTCCAAGCCGATGCTCAGCCCGAGCGGCATGACCGATGACGGCGTGACCGTGAGCGACGTGACCCTCGCCTCCGGCAGCGCGGACATCTCCCCGAACGCGTCGCCCACGCCCTCCGAGGCGGCGGCGACGCCGACGCCCAAGACCACGGAGAAGGCCGCGGAGCCGACGCAGATCCACATCTACGTGGACTATCTGTCGGCGGGCGCCGCCGAGTTCGAGAAGGCCAACGCCCGTCAGCTGGCCGGCTGGATCAAGCAGGGCGCCGTCACCGTGACCTATCACCCGGTGGCGCTGCTGATGGCCAGCTCGAACGGCACGAAGTACTCGCTGCGGGCCGCGGCCGCCGCCGCCTGCGTGGCGACCTATTCGCCGGATCAGTTCTTCGACTACAACCACGAGCTGCTCACCGACCAGCCCAAGATCGACAGCGACGGCCGCTCGGACGTCGAGCTGGCCGACCTGGCTGTCGCCGTCGGCGTGCAGAACGCCAAGAAGGTGCGCTCCTGCATCGAGGGTCAGGACTTCGTGAGCTGGGCGAAGGATGCCACGGCTCGCGCTCTCGAGGGTCCGCTGCCGGGCTCGAAGGACCTCAAGCTCAACAACGAGGCTCTGATCGTCGTGGGCGGGCAGGCGTACGTCGGCGCGCTGAACAACCCCGCGGAGTTCTCGCAGTTCGTGCTGACCACCGCCAGCGACGAGTACTACGGCGAGACCGACCCGACCCCGACTCCGACGCCGCCGGCTTCGCCCGCGCCCACGGAGACCGCCACGCCCTGACGCGCGGAGCGCGTCCCGGCCGTCGCTATGCTTGTGAGCGGCTTCGGCCACCCTCGCCTCCTTAGCTCATCTGGTAGAGCAGCGGCCTTGTAAACCGCAGGTGGCCGGTTCGAGTCCGGCAGGAGGCTCTGCGGAAGCGAGAAGGCCCGCCCGAGATCATCTCGGGCGGGCCTTCTCGCGTTCCGGCGCGATCGGCTAGAACAGCATCCCGTCACCGCGGTCGTCGGCGCGCGGCTCCGCGACCAGTCGCTCATCGAGCGATGCGGCGGCGAGCAGCGCCTCATCGATGAGATCCCGTGTCGGCTCTCCGGTCAGCCAGTCCGCGGCGAAACCGACGGGCACCAGCATCGGCACGCGGTCGTGCAGGGCCGCCAGGTTCGGGGGAGCGGGACGCATCACGATCGAGTAGCAGGTGGTCCACTCGCCGTCGGGGGTGCGGCCGCGCTGCGTGACGGCGGCCATGCCGAACAGCACGCCGCGTCCGAATCCGAACTCGTGCCAGACGCGGTCGGGCTTCTGCAGCTCGAACCATCCGGTGGTCGGCACGATCGCCCGGTTGCGCAGACCGCCGGGCCTGTCCTGCAGGCGCTCGGAGCGCGTGTTGATCGACGGGAACCGGGCCGGCGCCCCGTCGACGAGGTAGCCCCACCAGGCCGGCTCCAGCGTCGGCACGCCCTCCGACGCGGTCACCAGCGGGTTGAGATTGCGTAGGTTCTTCCCGGTGGGGCGCAGCGTCTCGCCGGCATTGGCCTCCGCCCAGGAGCGCAGCCCCTCCAGGACCGCCTCATCGGCCTCCGCCAGCAGTTCGGCATCCGTGAATCGGGGATCGAGTCCGTAGCTCGCGCACATGCTGACAGGCTACCCACGGGCGCCGACATCGAGCCGATTCCGGATCGTGGGAAGGATGCGCGCCCGGGTCCTCCCGAGCGGTACCGTGGAGCGAGTGACACGGACCCGCACCATGCCCACCTGGCTCGCGCTCGGAGGGGCCGTCTCGATCGGCGCGATGACCGCCGTGCAGGCGCGCATCAACGGCGTGCTGGGCGTGCGGATCGACGACGGCATCGTCGCCGGGCTCATCTCCTTCGCCGTCGGCCTGATGGCCCTGCTCATCCTGGTCCCGCTGATCCCGTCGACGCGTGCCGCCGCGGGCCGGCTGATCGGCGGCATCCGAACCCGCACCATCCCGGTCTGGATGCTGCTCGGCGGCGCCTGCGGTGCGCTCACGGTGTCCACGCAGGGCGTCGTCGCCGGCGTGCTCGGAGTGTCGCTCTTCACGGTCGGCGTCGTCGCCGGCCAGACCCTGCACGGACTGCTGCTCGACCGAATCGGCTTCGGCCCGGCCGGCGTCGTCGCCGTCACTCCGGGACGGGTCGTGGGCGGTGCGCTCGCGCTGCTCGCGGTGGGCATCTCGATCGGCGGTGACGTGCTGCATCAGGCGCCGGTCTGGCTGCTCGTGCTGCCCGTCCTCGCCGGTGCGGGTATCGCCTGGCAGGCGGGTGCGAACGGGCGGCTCGCGAAGACCGTGTCCTCGCCGATCGCCGCGACGCTGATGAGCTTCATCGCGGGCACCTCCGTGCTCGTGGTCGCCGCCGCGGTCAGCGTGGCCGTGCGAGGGCTGCCCGCCGCTCTCCCCGCCGAGCCCTGGCTCTACGTCGGCGGGCTGCTCGGCTTCGTCTACATCATGCTCGGTGCGTTCCTCGTCGCGCACACCGGCGTGCTGCTCATGGGGCTGGGCAGCGTGCTGGGACAGCTGAGCATGTCGATCCTCATCGATCTGCTGTGGCCCACGGCGAGTCGTCCCGCTCTCTGGCAGCTGCTCGCGATGGTGGTCGTCGCGTTCGCCTCCGTGTTCGCAGCGCTGCCGCGCCGACGCCGCTGACCGGCGACGTCGGCGGGCACGCTCAGCTCTCTCGCCGCCCCGCGGGCAACCGAGTCAGCAGGGCGTCGGCATCGATCGGCTTGCGGCGTCCGGCGTCCTTGCCCTGCGGCTTGCCGCCGACGTACAGCCAGCCCAGCAGCTCCTCGTTCTCGGCCAGCCCGTGCGCCTCGGCCACGGCGCGCGAACGGGTGTAGCCGCCGGTGCGCCAGATCACGCCCCATCCCGCCTCGTCGAGCAGCAGGCTGAGGGTGTGCGCGACGCCGGAGGCCACGGCCTCCTGCTCCCAGTGCGGCACCTTGTCGCTCTTCCGATAGGAAACGACCACCGCGATCAGCAGCGCCGCGCGCAGCGGTTTGCTGGACGGCTTGTCGTCGCCGTTCGCCTTCGCGATGGCCGCGCCGAGCGCGAGCCGGTCGTCGCCGCGCAGCTCGATCAGCCGCCACGGGCGCAGCGAGGAGTGATCCGCGACACGGCCCGCCGCCGCGATCAGCGGCAGCAGCTGGTCGCGCGTCGGGGCGTCCTCGGTGACCTTCGACCAGGACGTGCGCCGCAGGACGGCCTCGAGCGCGCTCACGACTCGTCGGGGTTGAACGTCAGTGCGAGCGAGTTCATGCAGTAGCGGTCGCCGGTGGGGGTGCCGAAGCCGTCGGGGAAGACATGTCCCAGATGCGAGCCGCAGGCGGCGCAGCGCACCTCGGTGCGCACCATGCCGAGCGTCGTGTCCTCGATCAGCTCCACTGCCTCGGGACGCACCGACTCGTAGAAGCTCGGCCAGCCGCAGCCGGAGTCGAACTTCGTGCCGCTGCGGAACAGTTCCGCTCCGCAGGCGCCGCAGCGGTAGAGCCCGTCGCGCTTCTCGTCGAGCAGTTCGCCGGTCCACGCGCGCTCGGTCGCCGCGGTGCGCAGCACCGCGTACTGGTCGTCGCCGAGCTCTTCGCGCCACTCGGCCTCGGTCTTGTTCACGCTGTAAGCCATGCATCCATTCTCCTCCGTCCGCGGGCCGTTCGGGTCGGTGTGATGAACGGTCTGCTCAGTCGCCCGGGCCGGCTGGGAGAATGGCCGGATGACGGATGCCGTGCGCGAGCGCTACGACCGGTTCGCCCGCGAGGAGGCCCCTGGTCGCAGCGCGGTGTACGCCGAGTGGGCGGCGGGAGTCGCCGCGGATGCCGAAATGCAGACCGTGCTCTCCGGCATCCCGGAGCAGCACCGGCAGCCGCCGCTGGTGTTCGCGGTGACGCGGCTGCTGGGCGCGCCCGTCGCGGGGTACGCGGAATGGCGCGACTTCGTGCTCGCGCACGCCGGCGAGGTCGTCTCGGAATGCGCGCGCCGCACGGTGCAGGCCAATGAACCGCTGCGCCTGGGGGCTCTGCTCCCAGCGCTCAGCGCCGTCGACGGACCGATCGCCCTGCTCGAGCTGGGCGCCGCGGCCGGGCTCTGCCTGTTCCCGGACCGGTACTCCTATCGCCTCCTGGGGGAGGATGGCATCGAGCGCGCCCGCCTCGACCCGGCATCCGGCCCGTCGTCGGCGGTGCTGACGAGCGTCGTGCGCGGCGCGCTGCCGCCGCTGCGGATGCCGGAGGTCGTCTGGCGCGCGGGCATCGATCTCTCACCCATCGACGTGCGGGATGCCGCGGATCGCGCCTGGCTGGAGACACTGGTCTGGCCGGGGGAGGACGAGCGCGCCGAGCGCATCGCCGCCGCCGCCGACATCGTCGCGGCCGACCCGCCGCTGCTCATCGCAGGCGATGCCGCGCAGCGGCTGGGCGAGCTCGTGGCATCCGCGCCGCGGCAGGCGACGCTCGTGATCACCACTCCCGGTGTGCTGGTGTATCTGCCGCGAGAAGCGCGGCAGGCGCTGATCAGCGGCATCCGCTCGTCCGGCGCCCGCTGGGTGACGATCGATCCGGTGCGCCTGCATGAGGGCTGGTCGGGTGCCGACGGCGCCTTCGCGGTGGGTCTGGACGGCGATCAGGTCGCGGAAGCCGATCCTCTGGGGCGCTGGTGGGAGTGGCGCGCGGGCGTCGGGCCCGATCGCGCGTAGCCTGATGCCATGCTGGGTGAACTCTCCGATCGCGACCGCGCGATCCTGACGCTGGAAGCGGCGTGGCCGCGGCACGGCGGCATGAAGGAGGAGACGATCCGCGCGCAGCTGGGCATGAGCCCGGCGCGCTACTACCAGCTGCTCGGGCGCCTGATCGACACCGAGGAGGCCCTGGAGTTCGACCCTCTGCTGGTGCGCCGCCTGCGGAGGCTGAGGGACGCCCGCGGCCGGCAGCGCACGGCGCGCATGCGCGGATTCGCCGGCTGAGCCGACCGCTCCAGCGGTTTCCCGGGGTTCGGCCGATAGCATCGGGGGGTGTCAAAGTCCCCCCACGACCGATTCGACGACATCCCCCGCACCTCCGGACGCGTCGGCGCGCACCGCGCCGAGCAGCCGGGCATCAACGGACCCATCGCCCTGCTGTGGTCGGCGGCGGTCGCGCTGGTGCTCATCGTCATCGGGATCTTCGTCTCGATGGTGCTGATGGGGCGCATCGACCTGTTCGGCACGGCCGAGCCCGCAGCCCCCCAGACGCCCGGCGTGCTGGCCGAGATCGACACCTCTTACCAGGTGCTCATCCTCAACGCGACGCCGGAGACCGGTGTGGTCGCCCAGGTGCGGCAGAAGCTGATCGATCAGGGCTGGGCGGCGGATGCCGTGTTCGGCAGCGACGGCTCCACCACGAAGTTCGATCAGACGACCGTGTTCTATGTGAAGAAGGCTGACGAGTCCGCCGCGCTCGGCGTCGCGGAGGTCCTCGGCGGCGCGAAGACCGAGCAGAGCGACCACTACCAGTCGGTCAGCGGCGACGGCTCGCCGCAGCTGACCGTGGTGATCGGCATGGACCACGTCGGCACGACGAGCCCCGCGCCCGGCAGCGGGGAGAAGACCCCCGCGGGCTGACCCCGCGGGCTGACCCCGGGACCCGATCCGCGCTCGGCGAACGCGGCATCCGCGCGGCTTGCACTCTCATGGGTCGAGTGCCAGACTGAGTGTTAGCACTCGATCACCCTGAGTGCTAACAACATCGCCTACGTCCGGGAGGGACGAAAGACTCATGGCAAAGATCATCGCTTTCGATGAGGAGGCCCGCCGCGGCCTCGAGCGCGGCCTGAACATCCTGGCCGACGCCGTCAAGGTGACCCTCGGCCCGCGCGGTCGCAACGTCGTGCTGGAGAAGAAGTGGGGCGCCCCCACGATCACGAACGACGGCGTCTCCATCGCCAAGGAGATCGAGCTCGACGACCCGTACGAGAAGATCGGTGCGGAGCTCGTCAAGGAGGTCGCCAAGAAGACCGACGACGTCGCGGGCGACGGAACCACCACCGCGACCGTCCTCGCCCAGGCACTGGTCCGCGAGGGTCTGCGCAACGTCGCAGCCGGCGCCGACCCGATCAGCCTGAAGAAGGGCATCGAGAAGGCTGTCGCGGCCATCACCGCCGACCTGCTCGAGCACGCCAAGGAGATCGAGTCCAAGGAGCAGATCGCCGCCACCGCGTCGATCTCCGCCGCGGACCCCGAGATCGGCGCTCTCATCGCCGAGGCGATCGACAAGGTCGGCAAGGAGGGCGTCGTCACCGTCGAGGAGTCGCAGACCTTCGGCACCGAGCTCGAGCTCACCGAGGGCATGCGCTTCGACAAGGGCTACCTGAACCCCTACTTCGTCACGGACCCGGAGCGCCAGGAGGCCGTCTTCGAGGACCCGTACATCCTCATCGCCAACCAGAAGATCGGCAACATCAAGGACCTGCTGCCGGTCGTCGACAAGGTGATCCAGGACGGCAAGGAGCTCGTCATCATCGCCGAGGACGTCGAGGGCGAGGCTCTCGCGACGCTGGTGCTGAACAAGATCCGCGGCATCTTCAAGTCCGTCGCCGTCAAGGCTCCGGGCTTCGGCGACCGCCGCAAGGCGCAGCTGCAGGACATCGCGATCCTGACCGGCGGCCAGGTCATCACCGAGGAGGTCGGCCTCAAGCTCGAGAACACCACCCTCGACCTGCTCGGCCGCGCCCGCAAGGTCATCGTCACCAAGGACGAGACCACGATCGTCGAGGGTGCCGGTGAGCAGTCCGCGATCGAGGGCCGCGTGACCCAGATCCGTCGCGAGATCGAGAACACCGACAGCGACTACGACCGCGAGAAGCTGCAGGAGCGCCTCGCCAAGCTCGCCGGCGGCGTGGCCGTCATCAAGGCGGGCGCGGCCACCGAGGTCGAGCTCAAGGAGCGCAAGCACCGCATCGAGGACGCCGTCCGCAACGCGAAGGCAGCCGTCGAGGAGGGCATCGTCCCCGGTGGTGGCGTCGCGCTGCTGCAGTCGGCCAAGGTGCTCGACACCCTCACCCTCGAGGGCGACGAGGCCACCGGTGCGAACATCGTCCGCGTCGCCATCGAGGCTCCGCTGAAGCAGATCGCCATCAACGCGGGCCTCGAGCCCGGCGTCGTCGCGCACAAGGTCTCCGAGCTCCCCGCGGGCCAGGGCCTGAACGCCGCGACCGGCGAGTACGGCGACATGTTCGCACAGGGCATCATCGACCCGGCCAAGGTCACGCGCTCGGCGCTGCAGAACGCGGCCTCGATCGCCGGACTGTTCCTCACCACGGAGGCCGTCGTCGCGGACAAGCCCGAGAAGGCTCCGGCCATGCCGGCCGACCCGTCGGGCGGCATGGACTTCTGAGTCCGGCCTGATCGACAGACAGAACGCCCCCTGCTCCGGCAGGGGGCGTTCTGCGCATCCGATCAGCGGAACAGGCTCGCGGAGTACTGATCGGCATCCGCGTACTGGCTCGCGGCCGATCCGAGCGCGGTGCCGATGGAGGCCAGTACCTGCTCGACGTGCAGCTGCGCGCCGCGCCACTGCTCGCTGCACTGCTGGAACGCCAGCGACGCGGAGCCGGTCCACGATGACTGCAGCTGTGTGAGCTGCGCCATGAGGGCGGCCGATTCGCTCTGCAGACGCTCCATGGTGGCGCGGGCGGCGCCGTTGGCGGCGTGGACGGCATCGGTGTCGACGGTGAAGACGGACATGGGGTTCTCCTCTCGATGGGCTTCCGAGACTAGGAGCGCGGAGGGGAGCGGATGCCCTGGATCCCGGCATTCGTGCACAACCCGCGGGGAGCGGGAGATGTGCAGGAGAAGTCGCTCAGAGGTCGAGGCGGTCCAACGGCTGGGTCTCCTCGAGCAGATGCGCGGGAGTCGCCTGCGCCGGCGCGAGCGGAAGCGACACGATGAAGGTGGCGCCGCCTCCCGGCGTCTCCTCCACATGCACCGAGCCGTGCAGCGACTCCAGGATCGAGGCGACGATCGCCAGGCCCAGGCCCGCCCCGCCGGTCTCCCGGGCGCGGGACGTGTCGGCGCGCCAGAAGCGCTCGAAGATGTGCTCGCGGATCTGCGGGGGGATGCCCTCGCCGTGATCCACGATCGCGATCGTGCCGACGCCGCGGTGGCGGTCGGCGCCGACGACGAGCTCGATGGGGCTCTCGGCAGGGGAGAAGCGTCGTGCGTTGCCGAGCAGGTTCGTCACCACCTGACGCACCTTGTTCTCCTCGCCCAGCACGATCGGGGGCGTGCGCACCGGAGCATCCGTCGCCTCGGTGAAGTCGATCGACGGCACGACCGGTGCGGGCCTTCCGCGGCGGCGCAGGCGACCCAGCGCACCCGCGGCGCGACCGGTAGGTGCCGGAGAGGCCACGGGGGGAGCAGCGGGGGCGGCCGGATGCAGGCGCGGGGGCTCCTGATCCTCGGCGGTCTTGTCGATCACGGTGATCGTGCGCCCCGGCGAGGCGACGCGCAGGTCCAGGGCGGCATCCCGCGCCACCGGGCGCAGGTCGATCGGGACGATCTCGAGCTGCTTCTCGCGATCCTCGTCCAGGCGGGCGAGGGCCAGGAGGTCCTCGACGAGCACGCCCATCCGGATCGCCTCCTTCTCGATGCGCTCCATGGCGCGTGCGGTGTCCTCGTCGCCGCTGATCGCCCCCATCCGGTACAGCTCGGCGTATCCGCGCACACTCACCAGCGGGGTGCGCAGCTCATGACTGGCGTCGCCGATGAAGCGTCGCATGTTCTGCACCGTGCGGTCTCGCTGGGCGAGCGAGTGGTCGACGCGGTCGAGCATGGTGTTGATGGCGGAGTTGAGGCGTCCGACCTCGGTGGTCGGCTCCAGGTCCGTCAGCCGCTGGCTGAAGTCGCCGGCGGCGATGGCCATGGCGGTGGACTCCACGTGGCCGAGTCTGCGGAAGGTGAGCGTGACGAGACCGCGGATCAGCAGCGCCGCGAGCAGGATCGTCACCAGCGCGACGGTCGTGTACACCGCGAAGTAGGTGCCGACGATCTTGTCCGCCTCCTCCAGGGGTAGCGCGACCATCTGCACGTAGGTGACGCCGGCGATCTTCTGCAGGGACTGGGTGGCGGCCGCCGCCGAATACGTCTGGCCGCTCGGAGTCGTGAGCGTGACCGTGGTGTCGCCCATGGCCTGCGCGGACTGCAGGCTGAGCTTCGCGGGGAACTGCGGGCGATGCTCCGGGGTGCTCTGCCCGCCGGCGGTCGCGATCGGATCGCCCGCGGTCGTGTAGAAGGCGACCACGAAGTCCGTCGCGCGTGGCGCGTCGTCCTTCTGGTCGAAGACCAGCTTCCCGTCGGGGATCGACACGTCGAAGAAGCGCTCCGCCTGCCCCGTCGACGTCAGCGAGGGCAGCTGCTGGTTGATGTTGTTGATCATCGCACCGCGCAGGATCGGCACGGTGCCGATCCCCGCGACGACGAGTCCGAGCGCGAGGACCGCGACGGTCACCCCCGTGACCTTGGCGCGCAGGCTGATCCGCCGCCACCACTGGGTGACGGAGTCCGCGCCTTGTGCCATGGGAGTACTCTGAAGACGGCGCTCAGGCGGTCTTGCCGACCTTGAGCATGTAGCCGAAGCCCCGCTTGGTCTGGATGACCGACTCCTCGGTGTGCGGGTCGATCTTGCGGCGCAGGTACGAGATGTAGCTCTCCACGATGCCCGCGTCGCCGTTGAAGTCGTACTCCCACACGTGGTCCAGGATCTGCGCCTTGGAGAGCACGCGGTTGGGGTTGAGCATGAGGTACTTGAGCAGCTTGAACTCGGTGGGGCTCAGTTCGATCGGCACCTTGCCCACGAAGACGTCGTGGGTGTCCTGGTCCATCGACAGCTCGCCGGCGCGGATCAGCGATTCCTCGTCGCCGTTCTGCATCGTGCGGCGCAGGATGGCCTGGGCGCGCGCGACGATCTCGTCCAGGGCGAAGGGCTTGGTGACGTAGTCGTCGCCGCCGGCGTTCAGGCCCTCGATCTTGTCCTGGGTGTCGTCCTTGGCGGTGAGGAACAGGATCGGGGCGGTGAAGCCCGCCCCGCGCAGTCGCTTGGTCACGCTGAAGCCGTTCATGTCCGGCAGCATGACGTCGAGGATGATGAGGTCCGGCTCCTCCTCGAGGACGGCGGAGATGGTCGCCGCGCCGTTGGCGACGGTCTTCACCTTGAACCCGGCGAAGCTGAGACCCCGGGAGAGCAGGTCGCGGATGTTCGGTTCGTCGTCGACGACCAGGATGCGCGCATCAGTCATGACCCCATTATGGTGAGTTCACCGATGCGGATGCTGATTATCGGTCGGAGCGGCGGAACCGCTGAGCGCCCCTCGGAGGGCCGCTTCGAGGGATGGGCGCGGGGGGAAGTCGGGATCGACCGTCAGCCGGTTGACGATGATGCCCGCGCTGAGTCCGAGGAGCGTTCGTGCCGCCAGGTCTGGATCGGCCGCTCCGAAGCCGGACAGGACATCACTGGTCCACTTCGCGAAGAGGCCGCGCTGCTCGCGGATGGCCGGCACGATTCCTGGGCTTGCGGTGGTCTCGAAGAACAGTGCATAGCGTGCGCGGGTGCGGGACGCGAAGGTGATCGTGGCGTCCTCGATCACAGTGCACAGCGCGTCCAGGAGCTCGTCCAGGGTTCTCACCGGCCGGATGGCCGAGGCGAGCGCCACACGCTCTCGCTCGGCGATCCAGACGAGAACTCCGGAGACGAGGGCATCGCGGGTGCGGAACCAGTTCGATGTCGAACCCCGAGGAAGCCCGGCTGCAGCATCCACTCGCCCGTGTGTGAGCGCCCGGATGCCCTGCTCGCCGACCAGGTGAACGGCGGCTTCGAGTGCTCGATCGCGCGTCGTTGCCATGGTTCGAGGATATTGCTACTACGTTCCTAGTGACAACGCACTATGAACGTAGTAGCATCGCGACATGGGATATCTCGTGCTCGCGGCGTGGACCGTGCAGGCCGCGGTGGGTGTGTCGTTGCTGGTCTCGTGGGTGCGACGTGCACGGGGGAGGAGCGCGGGCGCCGTGCTGACGCATGCGCTCATGATGGTCGGTTTCCTCGCTCCCTGGGCGGTCTTCATCGCTACCGGCTCACCGCTGTGGGCGTGGGTGGGATTCCTGGTGCTGGCGGCATTCATCGGTTTCGGAGACATGGTGGTCATGCGCCGTGTCCGCGCCTTGCGCGGCATGGAGAACTCCGGGATCCGCGACTACCTGCCGACGATCAAGGTGGTGATCTCGGGTGCACTCCGGTGGCGACCGCTTTTCCACATGTGCTTCAGCGGAGTCGTGTTCTTCAGCACGCTCGCCGTCGCCATCGCGGCGACGATCGCCTAGGACGGACCTGGACGAAAGCGACTTGGAGAGGAGAAGACCATGGAACAGCGACGCGCGATCGTGATCGGGGCGGGCCTGGGCGGCCTCGCGGCGGCCGCCGCGCTGCACCGCAGAGGCTGGGCCGTGAGATTGCACGAACGGGGGCCGTGGCCGGGGCCCGCTGGTGCAGGGCTGGCGATGATGCCGAACGCACTGCGCGCGCTGGACGCGGTGGGCGCAGGCGACACCGTGCGAGACCTCGCCGCCATCCAGGGAGACGGCGGTCTGCGCCGAGCCGATGGGCGGTACCTGGCACGGACCAGTGCCGCGGCCGTGCAGGCGCGTTTCGGCGATCCCATGGTCGTGCTGGAGCGCGCTCGCCTGGCGGCCATCCTGCGCGATGCTGCCGCGGACGTTCCGCTGCTCTCCAGCACCTCCGCCATCGTGGCCGGAGCGGGTGACGCCGAGCACCCGGCCGTCGTCCGCGTCGGTGAAGGCGATGAGGAGGCCGAGCTGGTCGTGGCGGCGGACGGCGTGCACTCGGCTGCCCGCGCGGTGCTCTTCCCCGAGCATCCGGGTATGAAGCCCACGGGCTGGACCGCATGGCGATTCGTCGTGGATGCCTCTGTCGCCGTGCAGGCCGGGGAGACCTGGGGCGATGCTGGAGTAGTGGGACTCGTCCCGCTGGCCGACGACCGCACCTACGTCTATGCCGCCGCGGTCGCCCCCGTCGGCGAGCGCGCAGCAGATGAACGTGCGGAACTGCTGCGACGTTTCGGGCATTGGCACGCACCGATCCGCCGGCTCATCGAGTCGGCCGAGACCGGCTCGGTCCTGCGCGGCGACATCGCCGAACTGGCTGCGCCGCTGCCGGCGTTGCACCACGGCAGGGTGGCACTGCTCGGGGATGCGGCACATCCCATGGCTCCGTTCCTGGGGCAGGGGGCCTGCCAGGCGATCGAAGACGCCGTCGTGCTCGCCCACGCGCTGGACGGCCCGGACGGGGTCGCCGGTTACACCGCGGCCCGACACGGCAGGACCACTGATGTGGTGCGACGCTCTCATCGGATGGGGGCACTGGCGCTGCTGCGCAGTCCGGTCGCCAGGCGGTTGCGGGATGCCCTTCTCAAGACCGCGGGAAGCCTGTCATCGGACACGGCGATCCGTCAGCTGATGCCGGTCGTCGACTGGTGGCCGCCGACGGGTGACCAGGCGAAGATCAGCGGGGCTCAGTCGGATCCGCGATGATCGAAGGATGCTCCCTTCGGACGACACCGCTCCAGGTTCCGCCGCGCCCCAGTCGTCGTTCCCGTACCCGCCGCCACCGCCGCCCGCTCCGCGGCCGCCCGCTGGAGCCCCGCCCGCTCCGGTGACGGCAGGAGCAGGAGCGGGGGAGGAGCTCGCCTTCCACCGGCTGGATCGTGCGCGGTCCCGGCCGCCGCGCTGGTGGCGGCCGCTGCTGGTGGCGCTCGTGGCCGTGGGGCTGTACCTCGCGATGATGGTCGCGATCATCGTGCCCCTGGTCGTCATCGCGATGCAGGTCCCCGCGTTCGCGCGCACGTTCGACGCGCTCGCCCGTGGTGAGGTTCCCGGGTTCGACGTCGCCGATCCCACCGGATTCCTGCTCCTGGTCGTCCCGCTGATCCTGATGATCCCCGCCCTCCTGGCTGCCTCCCGGATGATCGGCGGGCGGGGCGTCGGACTGCTGCTGTCGGTGACGGGTCGTCTCCGGTGGGGCTGGCTCGGACGCAGTCTGCTCGTCGCGCTCGCCGTGTACGCCGTGCAGACGATCGCGTCGCTGGCGCTCGCCGCGGCCACGGGCGAGTCCATCGCGGTGGACGCCTCGCAGCCGGGGCTCGCGCTGATGGTCGTGCTGATCGTCGTGCTCGTCCCGCTGCAGTCCGCGGCAGAGGAGTACGTGTTCCGCGGGTTTCTGATGCAGGCGATCGGCACCTGGCTGCGGCATCCGCTCTTCCCGATCCTGCTGCCGATCCCGTTGTTCGTGTTCGGGCACCTCTACGACGTGTGGGGGCTGCTCAGCGTCGGCGTGTTCGCGCTCACCGCCGCCTGGCTGGTGTGGCGCACCGGCGGCCTGGAGTCGGCGATCGCGCTCCATGCGGTGAACAATGTCTCGGCGTTCCTGCTCGGCGCCTTCGGGCTGGCCGACGCGAACGCCACGACCGGATCGCCGGTCGACGTGCTCACCGCGGCGATCACGATGGTCGCGTACGCGGGGATCATCGAGTGGATGCAGCGGCGGCGTGGGCTCGTGCGCACCCGGACGATGCGACTTCCCGCGCCTATGCCGGTCCCGCAGGGGTAGCATCCGAGACATGTCCGAGTTCGAGGGCGGCGACAGCGCCTGCTGGCTCTCGAAGGTGTGCCCGGAGTGCGGTGCACTGCTCGACGACCTGTCCTCGCCGTGCTGGCGATGCGGGCTGAGGCCCGGCGAGGAGCCGCGCGACTGACTCAGGCCGCCAGGTCGACGGCGTCCATGATCGTGTAGCTGTACCCCTGCTCGGCGAGGAACCGCTGCCGGTTCTGCGCGTAGTCCTGGTCGACCGTGTCGCGGGCGATCAGGGTGTAGAAGCTGGCGGTGTGGTTCGACTGCTTGGGACGCAGCAGGCGTCCCAGCCGCTGCGCCTCCTCCTGGCGGGAGCCGAACGAGCCCGAGACCTGGATCGCGACCGAGGCCTCCGGCAGGTCCACCGAGAAGTTCGCGACCTTCGACACGACCAGCAGCGAGATCTCGCCCTCGCGGAACTGCCGGTACAGCTCCTCGCGCTCGTCCACGGGGGTGGCACCGGTGATCTGCGGGGCGTTCAGCGCCTCGGACAGCTCCTCGAGCTGGTCGAGGTACTGTCCGATCACCAGGATCCGCTCGTCCGGGTGCTTGGCGATGAGCTCGCGCACGGCCGTGATCTTCGCAGGCGCGGATGCCGCGAGCCGGTACCGCTCGTCGTCCGTGGCCGCGGCGTACTCCAGCCGGTCGCTCGGCGGGAGGTCCACCCTCACCTCGTAGCAGGCGGCGGGGGAGATGAAGCCCTGCGCCTCGATCTGCTTCCAGGGGGCGTCGAACCGCTTGGGGCCGATGAGACTGAACACGTCGCCCTCGCGGCCGTCCTCGCGCACCAGGGTCGCGGTCAGGCCGATGCGGCGACGCGCCTGCAGGTCGGCGGTGAGCTTGAACACCGGCGCCGGCAGCAGGTGCACCTCGTCGTAGACGATGAGTCCCCAGTCCAGGGCATCCAGAAGAGCGAGGTGCGCGTACTGGCCCTTCCGCTTGGCGGTGAGGATCTGGTAGGTCGCGATGGTGACCGGCTTGACCTCCTTGGCCTGACCGGAGTACTCGCCGATCTCGTCCGGGGTGAGCGAGGTGCGCTTCAGCAGCTCGTCGCGCCACTGGCGCGCCGAGACGGTGTTGGTCACCAGGATCAGCGTCGTCGTGCCGGTCGCGGCCATCGCGCCTGCGCCGACGATCGTCTTGCCCGCGCCGCAGGGGAGGACGACCACTCCGGAGCCCTCGTGCGCGAACGCGTCGACGGCCTGCCGCTGGTACGGACGCATCGCCCAGCCGTCCTCCGCCAGTTCGATCTCATGCGGGGTCCCGGGGGTGTAGCCCGCGAGATCCTCGGCGGGCCAGCCGATCTTCAGCAGCTCCTGCTTGATCTGGCCACGTGCCCAGGCGTCGATCGCATAGCTCTGCGGGGTCGGGTGACCGATCAGCAGCGGCTGGATGCGCTTGTTGCCCGCCACCTGGGTGAGCACGGCCTGGTCGTCGGAGCGCAGGATCAGGGCGCCCTCGTCGTCCCGCTCGATCACGAGACGGCCGTAGCGGTCCACGGTCTCACGCAGGTCGACCGACACTGACGGCGGCACCGGGAAGCGGGACCAGCGGTCCAGGGTATCCAGCATGTCGTCGGCCGTGTGGCCGGCCGCGCGGGCGTTCCACAGCCCCAGTCGGGTGATCCGGTAGGTGTGGATGTGCTCGGGGGCGCGCTCCAGCTCCGCGAAGATCGCCAGCTCATGACGCGCGGTCTCGGCATCGGCGTGCGCGACCTCGAGCAGCACGGTGCGGTCGCTCTGGACGATCAGGGGGCCATCAGACATAGCAGACCAGTCTACCGGCGACGTCCGGGAGGGGCTCGGCTCAGCTCTCGAGCACCCGCACCGAGCGGATGCTGCGCACCGGCAGCGTCCGCTCGACATCGGCGGCGTGGTCGCGACCGCGCAGGCGCCCGCCGCCGATCCCGGATGCCTCCAGGGTCAGCTCCCGGCTCGAACCGTCCGGCATGGCGACCTCGACGAGCATGAGCGCGCGGGCGCGGACGGCGGCCTCCAGCTCGCGGTCCAGCCACGCGGCATCCGCGTCCGGGCCGCGGTGCGCCCGAAGGCGAGCGATGAGCGTCGCGTACGTCGGAGGCTCCGCCGGTGCGGTCGGTGCGACCCGGCGGCGCAGCGCCGCCACCGTCGCGCCTTCGCGGTCCACCAGTGTCGCCGGATAGCGGGCATCCGCCAGCGCCCAGGCGACGGTCTCCGCGCTGACGCGCGAGACCAGCCGGTCGCCGTCGCGGACCAGGCCCATCGGACGCAGATTGCGGTCGACCTCGATGGCCTGCAGCAGGTTCTCATCCGTGCTCGACACGGCGGTGCCACCGGTGGCGTCCGGGCCGACCCTGACCAGTCCGTGCCGCGCCGCGGCCTGCGCGACCAGGTACTCGAGCGGCTGCGGGAGACCGGTGAGCGAGATCTCCCGCAGGAACGACAGGATGCTCTGCTCGGTCTCGCCGTCGACGAGCGCGCCGGCCACCGAATCGGCGGTGAACCGGTACGACGACGTCTGCGCGCCGGACTCGTGCTCGGTCATGCCGCGCAGGCGATTGTCGAGGGCGGGCTGCAGCGGCCCCGGCGCGATGGCGGTCAGGTCGTTCTGCAGGAACAGCCGATCCACCTCGGTGGGCAGCAGCACCCCGAGGTCCGCGGTGTCCGGCTCGGCGCCCTCGCGCAATCGCCGCGCCCAGGCGGGCTCCGCGTCGTCGGGCGTGCGCAGACCGAGCAGAGTCGCCAGGTGCCGGAGGGCGCCCGCTCGCGCCGGCCAGGCCTCGTCCCAGGGGTGGGCGTCGGCCCACATCCCGACGGGCAGCCATCCGCCCCCTGAGCGGATGCCCGCGGGCAGGGCCCTGCGGAAACCGTCGGCCAGCATGCTCCAGCGCTCCGCGAACGACGAGTCCAGCCAGCGCTCGGCGGCGGCGGTCACACGGAACTCCCGGTCGACGGCGTGCGCGAGCCCGGTCAGGTCGGCGATCTCGCGCAGCTCGTCCGGATCATCGCCGGGGGCGAACCTGCGCTTCTCCGTGGCGCTCAGCGCGCCGGTGGCGACCAGCGCCAGCGGCGTGGTCCTGGCGGCCAGCAGCAGGTCGGCCAGGGCGCCCACGGTCGTGAACGCGCGCTCTGCGGCGCGGGCCGACGCGGCGGCGGATGCCGGGTTCTCCTCGGCCGGATCGAGTTCCGGCACCGGAGGGTGCGCGGTCACCGCCGCAGCGACCGGCGGCGGGACCCGGCCTCCGTCGTCGACGAGACCTCGTTCGGCGAGCATCGTCAGCTCGCCGGCATCCGCCTCGCCCGCGACGGCGGCCCTCAGGGAGCGCGCCTCGGCCCGGGTGAGCGCCGCGAGTCCGCGCTCGATCGAGCCCGGCTCGAGCAGTGCCTCCGCGGCGTCGAAGAAGTCCGACCACTCGGCGTCGGGGCGCACCGCACGGCTGCGCAGCAGCTCGGCCAGCCGCGCATCGCTCACCGCGGCCAGCCTGTCGGCCAGCGGGCGCGCGTGGGTGCTCATGCTCGGCTCAGCGGCGCGTGTTCGCGCGTCCCCTGCGGATGAAGGTGATGATCAGCAGCGTGATGATCATCAGGAACGCGACGGGGAGTCCGTAGAGCGGCAGCGCCGCGATGAAGGGCCAGGCGCCCTGGCCGAAGTCCTTCTGCTGCATGCCGGTGGCGGTGCCGATGGGGATCGCGAAGAAGCAGATGATGGACGCCGCGGTCAGCGCCAGGGCCGTGTATGCCAGGATGCGATCGAGCAGACCGTTTGAGGTGCCGCTGCTGTCGTCGTGCGTGCTCATCACACTCCAGCGTATCGCCTGGGCGGTTGCGCGGGATCGAGCGTCCGCATCGGGTGCACGGGTAGGCTGGAGGGGTCGCGCCGCCGCGCGACGATTCATGACAGCGACACTCAGCGAGGTTCTCCCATGCCCACCGGCAAGGTCAGGTTCTACGACGACGAGAAGGGGTTCGGCTTCATCGCATCCGATGACGGCCAGGACGTCTTCCTGCACGCCTCTGCCCTTCCTGCAGGCGTCTCCGTGAAGAAGAACTCCCGCGTGGAGTTCGGTCTCGCCGACGGCCGCCGCGGCCCGCAGGCCCTCTCCGTGCGCGTGCTGGACGCACCGCCGGCGCGAGCGAAGACTCCGCGCGCGAACGCCCATGACATGGCCGTGATCATCGAGGACCTGATGAAGATGCTCGATGACGCGAGCGCTGACCTGCGCCACGGCCGTCCCACCAGCCGGGCTCTGCCCGCCGTGCTCCGCAAGGTCGCTGATGACCTCGACGCCTGACGAACTCGCCTCGGCTGCGCGGGAGCTCGCGCTCGCCGCACTGCACGAGATCACCCCGGCCTCCACAGTGGGCCCGGCGGCGGGTCACTCCGTCGAGGAGAGCGGCGCGGTCTCGCTGCGCTTCGAGAACCGCCTCCCCGGATACCCGGGCTGGTACTGGACGGTCTCGGTCGCTCAGGTCGACGGCGAGGAGCCGACGGTGCTCGAGGTCGAACTGATGCCCGGCGAGAGCGCCCTCCTGGCGCCGGACTGGGTGCCGTGGGCCGAGCGGCTGGCCGAGTACCGCGCTCACCAGGCGGAGCTCGCCGAGCAGGCGGCCGCCGCCGGTGACGACGCTGACGAGGACTCCGACGACTCCGACGAGTCCGATGACGAGGAATCCGACGAGTCCGACGAGGACGAGGACGACGACCACGAGGAGAGCGACCTGCTGCACGCGGGTGACCTCGACGGCGTCGACATCGATGAGCTCGACGCGGACGCCGAGGCATCCGACGAGGACGACGACGACCCCGAGGACGACTCGGAGGACGAGGACGAGGACGGTGACGACTCCGACGAGGAGGAGTGACCCCGGGAACGGAGAACGCCCGCACGACCTGACGGTCGGTGCGGGCGTTCCGTGCTCCGGGGCTCAGCCCTGGTGCTCGAGCACGAACTCGATCGAGCGGATCAGCTGACGCACGTCGTCGGGTTCGATCGACACGAACGTCGCGATGCGCAGCTGGTTGCGGCCGAGCTTGCGGTAGGGCTCGGTGTCGACGATGCCGTTGGCGCGCAGCGTCTTGGCGATGGCCGCCGCGTCGACGCCGTCGAAGTCGATGGTCGCGACGACGGGGGAGCGGTGAGCCGGGTCGACGACGAACGGGGTGGTGACCGACGTCGCCTCCGCCCAGTCGTACAGGAGGCCGGACGACTCGGCCGTGCGGGCGGCCGCCCACTCCAGTCCGCCGTGGTTCAGGATCCATGCGAGCTGGCTGTCCAGCAGGTGCAGGGTGGTGAGCGCCGGAGTGTTCAGGGTCTGGCTCAGTCGCGAGTTGTCCAGCGCGTTCTTCAGGCTGAGGAACTCCGGGATGTACCGGCCGGATGCTGCGACGCGCTCGATGCGCTCGATGGCGGCGGGGGAGACGGCGGCGAACCACAGGCCGCCGTCGGAGCCGAGGTTCTTCTGCGGCGCGAAGTAGTAGACATCGGCCTGCGTCACATCGAAGTCGATGCCGCCGGCGGCGCTGGTGGCGTCGATCACGGTCAGCGCGCCCTCTGCGGCGACGCGCTGCACGGGGGCGGCCACGCCGGTGGAGGTCTCGTTGTGCGGCCAGGCGTAGACGTCGATGCCCTCGACGACCTCGGCCGAGGTCAGCGACCCGGGCTCCGCGTTGCGCACATCGGGCGCCTCCAGCCACGGCGCCGCAGCCGCCTTGGCGAACTTGCCGCCGAACTCGCCGAACACCAGGTTCTGGCTGCGGCGCTCGATCAGCCCGAAGGCCGCGGCGTCCCAGAACGCGGTGGATCCGCCGTTGCCGAGGATGATCTCGTATCCGTCGGGAAGGCGGAACAAGGTGGAGAGGCGCTCACGCGCGCTCGCGACCAGGTTCTTGACGGGCAGCTGGCGGTGGGACGTGCCCAGCAGACTCTCTCCGACCGAGGCGAGCGCCTCGACCTGCGCGGCGCGCACTTTGGACGGACCGCAGCCGAAGCGTCCGTCGACGGGCAGGAGTTCTCGGGGGATCTCGATCGCCATGGGTCGATTGTAGGGCGGTATCCGGTGCCCTCCCATCCGCATGACGGCGACGAGCTCCTGCGAAAAGGTAGGCTTGCCTAAGAACCTCCGGAGGGCCCGCATGACCGATCTGATCGACACGACCGAGATGTATCTCCGCACCATCCTCGAACTCGAGGAGGAGAACATCGTGCCTCTGCGCGCCCGCATCTCCGAGCGCCTCGGGCACTCCGGCCCCACCGTGTCGCAGACCGTGGGTCGCATGGAGCGCGATGGCCTCGTGGTCGTCTCCGAGGACCGGCGGCTCGAGCTCACGGATGCCGGCCGCCGCAAGGCCGTCGACGTCATGCGCAAGCATCGCCTCGCCGAGCGGCTGCTCTCCGACGTGATCGGCCTCGACTGGGCGTACGTGCACGATGAGGCCTGCCGCTGGGAGCACGTCATGAGCGAGCAGGTCGAGCGCCGTCTCGTGGAGCTGCTCGGACACCCGACGGAGTCGCCGTACGGCAACCCGATCCCCGGACTCGACCAGCTCGGCGACGTCCCGACGCGCTCCTTCGACGACGGAGTCATCGGACTGGTCAAGAAGCTGGACGCCGCGGGAGAGCCGATCGAGGGCACCGTCCGACGCCTCGCCGAGCCCGCTCAGGTGGATCCCGAGCTGCTCGAGCAGCTGCGCGACGCCGGTGTCGTCCCGGGCGCCCGAGGGGACTACCGGTACAACGAGGGCTACGTCCTGATCCGCATGGAGGGCCGGGAAGAGGGTCTGGAACTGCCGGTCGAGCTGGCGTCGCACATCTTCCTGGTCGGCGGAAACGCCTGATCGGAGGTTCTTTCTCCGTCCGCCCGGCGGATTGCCAGGTTCGGAGGGTGACAGAATCGTTATCTTCCGGTAACGTCGATGGGGTCGCCGACGAAGAAGCCCGTCGGCGACGATCACGGGGATCGCCTCCCTGGCTCGTCGTCCCCGTGAGCAGTTCGCACAACGTGCCGTGTGACATACGTGCCCGAGAATCGACATTGCTGACGAGCCTGCGCTAGCCCGAATGAGCGCGGAGGCGCAGGAGGAATCCCTTTTGGCCGAAGACATCGCCACGACCGACGCAGCTGAAGACCCGAAGAAGAGCAGGAAGGTGCGAGGACGCGCCGCCAGCCGCACAGGCACCCGCTCCAGCGTGAAGCCCATGCGCACTGTCGCGATCTTCGCGGCCGTCGGTGCTCTCGTCGCCGCCGTCGCACTTCCCGCCTATGCAGCGACCGGCGGCACGTCCGCCAAGTCCGGTGCCGCGACCCTTCAGCAGATGGCCGCCGACGACGCGCAGTCGCTCGTCGTGGCATCCGAGGCCACCACGGCCCCGCTCGATCGCGGCACCTACTCCGCGACCACGCCCGACGAGATCGCGAAGAAGAAGGCCGAGGAGGCCGCCAAGCAGCGCGCCGCCGCCGCGGCCGCCGCACGCACCGCAGGTGCCGGCGGCCGGCTGAGCGACGCCGACCTGCGACTGGTCGCGGCCGGCTCCGGTGAGGTGCGCTACCCGCTGCCGCAGGGCTCGTACTATGTCAGCCGCACGGTCGGCAGCGGCCACAACGGCGCCGACATGGTCGCGCCGGCCGGCACCCCGATCTTCGCCGCCGCGGGCGGTGTCGTGCGCGTCTCGTCCGAGAGCTACTTCGGCTACGGCGTCGCGATCGTCATCGACTCGGTGGTCGGCGGTCAGCGCGTCTCCACGCTCTACGGCCACATGACGAACGGCACGCGCGCCGTCTCGGCGGGCCAGACCGTCCAGCCCGGACAGTTCATCGGCAAGGTCGGGAACACCGGTCGCTCCTACGGCGCCCACCTGCACTTCGAGGTGCACGTGAACGGCTCGCTCGTCGAGCCGATCTCCTGGCTGCGAGCGAACGCGGGCTGATCCGACACGTCGCCGTCCGTCTGAGCGCCGTTCCCGCGCTGTTCAGACGGATGGGCTAGCCTGTACCCGTCGTCGTACGGACGGGAGAAGCCGATGGAGCAGTTACCGAGCATCCGAACCATGGATGCGCTCGGTCGTCTGGTCCTTCGGCATCGTCCGCAGGGACGGCTCGACACCGTCGAGCGTGGAAGGCGCTGTCTGTAAGGCAGCGCCTTTTCTCATCCCTGCGACCGCCTGCTGTCCGCGCGGCGTCGTGTGAGTCGAGAGCGCCGGGAAGCCATCCCGGCCGGATCGAGAGGATGACGACGATGCGCACACTGGTCCTGAACGCCGGATACGAACCCCTCACCGTGGTCTCGTTCAAGAGAGCCATGGTGCTCGTGATGAACGACAAGGCCAGCGTGATCGAGCACGTGGAGGGCGATCCCGTCTGGGCGGGGCGCAACGCGTACGATCGGCCGGTCGTGATCCTGCTCACCCGCTACGTGCGCGTGCCGTCGTCGAGGAGGGTTCCCGTCACGCGGCGGGGCGTGCTGCGCCGGGACGACCACCGCTGCGGCTACTGCGGGCGGAGTGCGTCGACGATCGACCACATCCTGCCGCGCTCGCGCGGAGGGGCGGACAGCTGGGAGAACCTCGTCGCCTGCTGCCTGAAGTGCAACAACATCAAGAGCGACCGCACCCCGCAGGAGATGGGCTGGGAGCTGCGGATGACGCCGCGTCCGCCTCACGGCACGGCCTGGACCGTGCGCGGCGGTGAGCGCGGCGACCCGCGCTGGGAGCCGTACCTCGCGCTCGCGGCGTAGGTGCCGGGATGCCCGCCTTCGCTCGGCTAGACTTGCCGGGCGCCCTCGTAGCTCAGTCGGATAGAGCGGCCCTCTCCTAAAGGGCAGGTCGCAGGTTCGAATCCTGTCGAGGGCACGACGACGAAGGACGCCGCCCGGAGGGCGGCGTCCTTCGTCGTCCAGTCCCCTCGACAGAGGGGCCCCGCCGGGCTGAGAGGCTCCGCGCGCCGCCTCTTCTTTCCGACCCGACCCGATCTCTGGATCGAGCGGCGCGTGGAGTGCCCGGTGGGGACGCGAGGGCACGCCGGCCGGAGGAGGGCACGTCCCACCTTCCGCGAGGGCACGCATGGTGAAGGCCGATGCTCCGAAGAGCATCGGCCTTCACCGCGTTCGGATGTCAGTGCGCCGCGCGGTATGCATCCATGACGTCCGCGGCGATGCGACCCCGCTCGGAGACCTTCAGGCCCTGGGCCTTGGCCCACTCGCGGATCTCACCGACCTCGGAGTCTCGCGACGCCCGGCGGCGCGGTGCGGCGGCGCGGGCGGTTCCGGCCGAGGCGCGGCGCCCGGCCTTGATGTACGGGTCGAGAGCCGCACGCAGCTCCTCCGCGTGGGAATTCGTCAGGTCGATCTCGTACGCCACGCCGTTCAGGGAGAAATGGACGGTCTCGCCCTCCCCGACCTCCAGCAGCGTGCCATCGATATCGTCAACGAGCTGATGCACAATTCTTCGAGCCATGGGAAGAACAATAAGTGCGATATTCCGCCCTGGCAAGAATGCGCGCGGGAAATCCCCGCGAATTCATTTCGGAAATATCAGGGGAGAAGGCCCGCGCGGCGGGCGCGCGCCACCGCGGAATGGCGGGTGGAGGCATCCAGCTTCGACATCGCCGTGCCCAGGTACGCCTTGACGGTGCCTTCGCGCAGCCCGAGCTGGGCGGCGATCTCGGAATTCGTGGAACCCACCGCGGCGCACGCTAGCACGTCCAATTCGCGCGGGGAGAGATGCACGGTGGGAATTGTCCCGGTGGTGGCTGACTGCTCGGGCTCGACGAATCCCATCAGACGGCGTTCGACGGCGGCGATTCGGTCGCGCAGGGCCTCGTCGGTGATTCCGGCGGCGATGCTGCGGAGCTCCGCGAAGCTCTCCCTGAGCTCCTCGCGCTGCGGCGTCGCCAGAGCAGGTGCGGGTGCGGACTCGCGCAGCCGCCGGTCGACCTCGTCCCGGATGCGCAGTTCGGTGGCGATGCGCTGAGCGACGCTCATGGCCGGCGCCGTCGTCACGCCTCCGACCTCGGACTCCTCCCATGCGCCGGCGTACAGCACTCCGCGCGGGCGCCCCTCGACGATGATGGGAAGGGCGAGCAGCGTGCGCAGCCCCTCGCCCAGCACGAACACGTCGTAGTCGTGCGTGATCTGCTGCGAGGCGCGGTAGTTGTTCGTCATGCGGGGGCGGAGCTCGATCATCGCGCGCCCGCCGAGTCCGCGCTCCGGGCGCACCTGCAGTCCGTCCAGGTGGCGCGTGCGATTGCCGACGATCGTCGTGACCGCGACCTCGCCGTCCTCGATCAGGCCGCCGAACGCGACCGGGAAGCGCGTGCGCCGGGCGAGCTCGCGTACGCCGTCGGCGACGAGCTCCTCTGCGGATCCGATCTGCGCGCTCATTCTCAGCAAGTACCAACTTTCGGGGGTGACCGCTGCGTCCTCCCCTTTCGTAGCGTCGACGATACCACCCACGTGACGCCGTCACGTGGCATCGGACATGTGGCAAGGAGGCCTCATGACAGATCGGATCGACGAAGAATCAGGCGTGGGCATCGATTACGTCGCGGTCGAGGAATCGCAGCGGTTCCAAGGGCTGAAGAGGATGCAGCGGTCATTCATCTTCCCTCTCGCGGTGTTCTTCCTGCTCTGGTATTTCGCATATGTGCTGCTCGCCGCGTTCGCGGTGGATTTCATGAGCCAGCGGGTGTGGGGTGACATCACCGTGGGCCTGCTCTTCGGACTGGGGCAATTCGTGACCACGTTCGTGATCACCATGTGGTACGTCTCATTCGCCAACCGGAAGCTCGACCCCGTGGCGACAGAGATCCGCGAAGAGCTCGAGAAGGCGGAGGCCGGCGCATGAACGTGACACCCATGGCCGCGGAAGCCGTGAAGAACGACCCCGTCCTGAACATCGCCATCTTCGCGGCGTTCGTCGCAGTGACGCTGTTCATCGTGATCCGTGCGAGCCGCAACAACAAGACCGCCGCCGACTACTACGCGGCCGGACGCTCGTTCAGCGGAACGCAGAACGGCTTCGCGATCGCCGGCGACTATCTCTCGGCAGCATCCTTCCTCGGCATCTGCGGTGCCATCGCGGTCAACGGCTACGACGGCTTCCTCTACTCCATCGGATTCCTGGTGGCCTGGCTGGTCGCGCTGCTGCTGGTCGCCGAGATGATGCGGAACACCGGCAAGTTCACCATGGCGGATGTGCTCTCGTTCCGCCTCAAGCAGCGGCCGGTGCGCATGGCCGCCGCGATCACGACCCTCGCGGTCTGCTTCTTCTATCTGCTCGCGCAGATGTCGGGCGCCGGCGGCCTGGTGTCGCTGCTGCTCGGCATCGACAGCAAGGTCGGCCAGTCGATCGTGATCGCGATCGTCGGCGTGCTGATGATCATCTACGTGCTGATCGGCGGCATGAAGGGCACCACCTGGGTGCAGATCGTGAAGGCCGGCCTGCTGATCGCCGGTGCCCTCGCCATGACGGTGTGGGTGCTCGCGCTGCACGGGTTCAGCCTGAACAACCTGCTCCAGGATGCGGTGGCCAACGCCCCGCAGGGAGACAAGATCCTCGGCCCGGGCCTGAAGTACGGTGCGAACCCCCTGGACTTCCTCTCCCTCGGCATGGCGCTGGTGCTCGGCACCGCCGGTCTGCCGCACGTGCTGATGCGGTTCTACACGGTGCCGACGGCCAAGGAGGCGCGCAAGTCCGTGGTGTGGGCGATCTGGCTCATCGGCGGTTTCTACCTGCTGAGCCTGGTGCTCGGCTACGGTGCCGGCGCGCTGGTGGGACCGGAGGCCATCATCAAGGCTCCCGGTGGCGTGAACTCCGCCGCACCGCTGCTCGCACAGGCGCTCGGCGGTCCGCTGCTGATGGGCTTCATCTCGGCGGTCGCGTTCGCGACGATCCTCGCGGTCGTCGCGGGTCTGACCATCACGGCGGCGGCATCGTTCGCGCACGACATCTACTCCAACGTGATCCGGCGCGGCAAGGACGGCACGGGCGAGTCCGACGCCGCCGGCGAGGTCAAGGTCGCGCGCCGCACGGTCATCGTGATCGGCATCCTGGCGATCGTCGGCGGCATCGGAGCACAGGGCCAGAACATCGCGTTCCTGGTCGCGCTGGCATTCGCCATCGCAGCATCCGCCAACCTGCCGACGATCCTCTACTCGCTGTTCTGGAAGAGGTTCAACACGCGCGGTGCGGTATGGAGCATGTACGGCGGCCTGATCGTGGCGGTCGCGCTCATCGTGATCTCGCCGGTCTTCTCGGGAAGCCCGACCGCGATGATCCCGGGCATCGACATCGTCATCTTCCCGCTGGAGAACCCCGGCATCATCTCGATCCCGGCGGGCTTCCTGCTCGGCTGGATCGGCACGGTGACCGCGAGGACCGCGGAGTCGCGCGCCCTCGCCGCGGAGATGGAGGTGCGCTCGCTCACCGGCTTCGGCGCCGAGAAGGCGGTCGAGCACTAGCGACCACTCGGATCGTTCCCCAGTGCGATCCGAGCGTCCCCAGGAGCGGGGGCCAGGGGGCCACCAGCCGGGGGCATCTTCTTT
>NZ_JBQEPE010000005.1:131854-244671 GCF_052056515.1 Microbacterium sp. 22195 | reverse complement strand
CTCCCACAAGAGGGAACCCCGGCCGCCGACACACCGCCCCCCGCTTCGTTACGACGTCGACGCGGCTTCGCGTTCGAGGTCGAGCAGGAAGCGCTTCCGCTCCGGGTGCGCGCCGTAGTGGCCGGGGGAGCCGTCGGAGCGGATCACGCGATGCACGGGGACGATCACCGAGAAGGGGGTGAGCCGGCAGGCGGTGCCGACTGCACGGGCCGCGCCCGGGCTGCCGGCGACGACGGCGACCTCGCCGTAGCTCATCGTCTCGCCCCAGGGGATGTCGCACACCGCCTGCAGGGCGGCGCGCGCGAAGCCGTCGATCAGGCGCCAGTCGAAGCGGACGTGCTCGTCGAAGCGGATCGGTGCGCCCTCGAAGTAGTCGTCGAGCAGGTGGGCGAGCTCGTCGCCGGCGCCCGGCGCCTCGTCGGGCACCTCGCCCAGTCGCCGGCTGATCCCCTCGAGCAGCCACGGCACGCTCGGGTCGGCGGACTCCGAGAGGTCGAAGCTGACGATGCCGTCGTCCGAGAAGACCGCCAGAGCGTCGCCGAAGGGCGTCGGGACGAAGTCGTGTCGAAAGGTCATGCCACCCATCTTCCTGCGCTGCGGGACGGCGGACGGCGCGGATCCCGGCCACCGTGGACAACCCTTACGGAAACATCCCCTGTGCAGGGAGGATGTTCATCAGCGCCAATCCGCGCGAATCGGCCCGGGATACCGGCCCCCGGGCGCGTCGCGCTTAGGCTTTCAGATGTGTGGCGACGAGAGGCGAAGGGCGCCGAGGACGCGGGAGAGGATGCCGCGATGAACCTCGGGGAGCTCAGCGACTCATCGACGGGCATCGACATCGCCCACGCAGCGGAGGCGCGACGCACCACCCTGCGCGCCGAGGCCGCCGATCTCGGCGGCGCCTCGCCGCTGGTCACCTTCGGCGACACGCCCGAGGCCGGGATCGACATCTCCAAGGCGCACCCCGGCAGCCTTCCCCAGTTCATCACCGGGCGCTCCACCCTCCTGTCGAACCTGTTCCGCGACGAGGTGGGCCTGCGGACGGCGCGGATGGCGGCCGAGCGGATCACGGCGCGCAACACCGAGCTGCGCACGGTCCGCGGCATCGACGCCGTGCGGCTGGCAGTGGGCATCGCACGCTGGCGGATCGGCGGTGCGGCCTTCTCCGCCCCTGTGCTGCTGCGCCCGCTGGCGATCCGTCGTCACCACGCCGACTTCGAGCTCAAGCTGCAGGGCGGCTTCGAGGTGAACCCGGAGCTCATCCGCGTCGCCCGCGACCACTTCGGCCTCACCCTCGACGGCCCTGGCCTGGCATCCCTCGCCTACGACGGCGGCATCTTCAAGCCGCAGCCGGTGATCGACCAGCTGCGCGCCCTCACGCACTCCATCGACACCTTCGCCGTGCATCCGCGACTGGTGGTCTCCACGTTCGCCGACGTCTCCGGCGCCATGGTTCGCGACATGGTGGAGCTGGATCACCCCGTGCTCAACGCGCTGGGCGGGCACGCAGGCGACCGCGAGCAGGTGTCGACACGCCGGGAGACCCCGGCCATGCACGGCCCCGACGACCGGGCCCCGGCCGCCGAGACGCTGCTGCTGGACGCGGATGCCGAGCAGGAGGAGGTGCTCGCGCGGATCGCGGCCGGGCATTCGCTGGTCGTCTCCACCTTGCCGGGCACGGGCGGCACGCAGACCGTGATCAACGCCCTCGGCGCGTTCGTGCGCGCAGGCAAGCGGGTGCTCGTGGTCTCGACCCGGCGCTCCACGCTCGACGGCGTCCGTCACCGCCTGGCGGGCATCGGGCTCGAGGGCCTGGCCGTCTCCCCGGCGGCCGTGCGGCGCGACCTCATCCGATCGATCGCCCGCAGCGAGAAGGCGACGCAGCCCAAGGCGACCGAGGTCGACGAGGCCCTGGTCCGGCTCCGCGCTGTGCTGCGGGACTACCGCCGCGCCCTGACGGGCGAGGTCGGCCGCACCGGAGCATCCGTGCTCGACGCCACCCGCCAGCTGACCCGGATGGCATCGCTGCCGGTGCCGCCGTCGACCGGTGCGCGGCTGTCGATGCAGACGCTGGAGGGCCTGGCGGGGGACCGGACGGATGCCGCGAAGGCGCTCACGCGGGCGGCGAAGCTCGGTGAGTTCCGCTTCGGGCCGGACGACTCGCCCTGGTACGGAGTGAGCTTCGAGAGCACGGAGGCGGCGCAGAAGGCGCATGCGCTGGCCGGCGAGCTGCACGGCACCGCCGTGCCCGCACTGCTCGAGCGCGGCTACGAGCTGATCGCACAGACCAGCATGCGCCCGTTCGGCACGATCGACGAGCTCGGCGAATACCTGCAGCTGCTCAAGGGCATCCGCGACTCCCTGGACCGATTCAGCCCCACCGTGTTCGAGCGGCCACTGGGCGAGCTCATCCAGGCGCACGGGTCGCGCCGTGACGCGCCGGGGATGTCGTCGGCCAACCGCCGGCGCCTCAAGCGCCTCGCCCGCGAGTACGTGCGCCCCGGCGCTCAGGTGCTCGAGATGCACGAGGCGCTGCTGCGCATCCAGTACCAGCGCTCCCAGTGGCAGCGCTACGTCGACGCCGGCGTCGCACCGCAGGTGCCGCTCGGTCTCTCCGACGTGCACGTCGCGTGGCAGCGGGTGTCGGCCGAGCTCGCCGAGCTGGATGCCGCACTGGGGCGCAAGGAGCCGCTCGCCACGCTCCCCGTCGCGCGTCTCGTGCGCACGCTCTCCGGACTCGCGGCGCGCAGCGCCGTGTTCGACAACCTCGTCGAGCGCACCCAGATCAGGGACGCGCTCACCGGGCTCGGGCTGCGCCCGCTGCTGTCCGACCTGTCGGTGCGGCACGTGCCGGAGGAGCGGGTGGCGGACGAGCTGGAGTTCGCGTGGTGGCAGTCGCTGCTCGAGCGCGCACTCCAGGACGACCGCTCGCTGCTCGGGGCGAACACCTCGGTGGTGGACCGGCTGGAGCGCGACTTCCGCCTCGTCGACGAGGCGCACACCGCGATGGCGGGACCGCTCCTGGCGTGGAACCTCGCCAGCCAGTGGCGCATCGCGATCGTCGACGAGCCCGAGCAGGCCGCCAACCTCCGCCGCGCGCTCAAGCACGGCGAGGCCAGCCCGGCCGAGATCGTCACGGCGGCACCCGACCTGGTGCGCGTGCTGGCGCCGGTGTGGATCGCCTCGCCGTATCAGGTGCCCGAGATCCCCGACTCCGTGAAGTTCGACGCCGTGCTGCTGGTCGATGCGGCCGCGGTGAACCTCACCGAGGCGGCCCCGGCCATCCGCCGCGCGCGTCAGGTGGTCGCCTTCGGCGACCCTGTCACGCAGCGGCCCACGCCGTTCTCTGTGGCGACCGTGCCGGATCCGGAGTGGGAGCCCGAGGTCCCGTTCGACGACGTCTCGGTGTTCGAGCGCCTCGCCGAGCTGTTCGAGGTGTGCACCCTGACCCGCAGCTACCGGGCCGGGGGAGAGGACCTCGCCGAACTCATCAACGATGCCTTCTACGGCGGTGAGATCGTGTCCCTCCCATGGGCGGGGTCCTACCTCGGCCGGGGGAGCCTCACCGTCGACTACGTCGAGGGCGGCGTCGGCAACCCGGATCCGGAGTCGGGCGCGGTGGAGAGCCCGGATGCCGAGGTCGCACGCGTCGTGACCCTGGTGGTGGAGCACGCGATCAACCGCCCGTCCGAGTCGCTCATGGTCGTCACCGCCAGCCGGCGTCACGCCGAGCGCGTGCGCGCCGCCGTGGCATCCGCCTTCTCCGGCCGGTCCGACGTGGCGGAGTTCGTGGGACGCGACACCGAGGAGCCGTTCGCGGTGCTGACCCTCGAGGAGTCCGTGGCGGAGAGCCGCGACCGGGTGATCTTCTCCCTCGGGTTCGGCCTGACCAGGCACGGCCGCGTGCTCAGCGATTTCGGAGACCTGTCGCAGGAGGACGGCGAGCGGCTGCTCACGGTCGGGATGACCCGCGCCCGTCGCTCGATGGTGATCGTCTCCTGCATCCGCCCCTCCGCATTCGACGAGGGACGCCTGGAGCACGGCGCCTCCACGCTGATGTCGATCCTCGGCAGCCTCGCCGCCCGCGGCCGGGACGCCCGTCTCGAGGATCTCGCCGATCCGCTCACCCTGGCCCTGGCGCGCGAGCTGCGGCGTCTCGGGGCATCCGTCGACGTCGACTACCGCGGTCTGCTGCCGCTGGTCGCGCAGCACGGCGGACGGGCGGTCGTGATCGAGTCCGACCCGGAGTCCCGCGACGAGTCGCTGCGGGAGAGCCTGCGGCTGCGTCCGCAGGTGCTGCGGCGCCTGGGCTGGCACTACGTGCGCGTGCACGCGTTCGATCTCTACAGCGACCCCGCGACGGTCGCGCGGCGCATCGCCACCGTCCTCGGCATCGAGGAGGACGCCGTCCGCGCCGACAACGACACGCAGCCGTTCGACATCGATGAGTGACCAGGAGCGTCAGCACATCGAGCGCGTCCCCGGTGCCCGGCGCGCGCGACTGACCCCCGTGGCGGGGACCACTGCGGAGCCGCACGTGCGCGAGGAGCGTCACGCCGGGACCGAGGGCGACCGCGGTCCCAACGACGAGCGGATGCTGCGCGAGGTGCCCCCGCACTACTGAGCGCGGCGGCTGAGTGCGGCGGATGCAGAAGAGCGCCCCGCCACCCGAAGGGACGAGGCGCTCCTCGGCGTGATGAGCGAGGTCAGCTCGCGGCGTTCTTGCGCAGCGCGTCGCGGATCTCGATGAGCAGCTCCTGCTCGCTCGGGAGGGTCTCCTCCTCGACGGCCGGGTTCTTGGCGGCCTGGTGCTCCTTGTACTTGTTCATCGGCAGGACGAACACGAAGTACACGATCAGGGCGACGGCCAGGAAGTTGATGACCGCACCGATGATGGCGCCGATCCCGATTACGCCGAGCTTGACGTGGCTGAGGTCGTCGGCGTTGAAGATCAGACCGATGATCGGGTTGATGAGGTTGTCGACGAGAGCGGCGATGATGGCCGAGAAGGCCGCGCCGATGACGACTGCGACGGCAAGGTCGATGACATTGCCCTTGGCGATGAATTCCTTGAATCCCTGGAACATGGACTCCCCCTGGAGTTGTGTTCGACCTCAGCTCGAGGCCGGGGTCTTCGCGGGCGCCGGATTGGAGCCGGTCGAAGAATCCACCTTGGATGATGCCTGACTTCCCGCCGCCGCACCAGTATCTCCGCGCGAGTCGGTGCGATAGAAGCCCGAGCCGTTGAAGGTCACGCCCACGGTTCCGTACTGCTTGCGCAGCGCGCCGCCGCACTCCGGGCAGACGGTGAGGGAGTCCTCCGAGAAGCTCTGCACGGCGTCGAAGCGGTGGCCGCAGGCCGTGCAGGCGTAGGCGTAGGTGGGCATGGGAGTTCCTGGTTCCTTCGGGCTCGGTGCGGGAGTCTCAGTGGCGCGCGGGCGACAGGGCGATGGTCTGCGTCGGGGTGACGATGCCATCCACCGGCTGGTCGTGGACCTCGCGCGGCAGCGAATCGAGTACTTCGGAATCATAGATGACCGCGTACACAGGCGGGCACTTCTCCATGGAGCCGATCGTCTTGTCGAAGTAGCCGCGTCCCCAGCCCAGCCGGGTGCCGGTGCGGTCGATCGCGGCGGCGGGGATGATCATCAGATCCACGTCGTTCACGGCGATCGGGCCGAGCACCTCGCCGGTCGGCTCCGGGAGGCCGTACAGCCCCTCAGACACCTCGTCGCTGTCGTTCGCGACCGCCCAGTCCAGCAGCCCGTCGGCGCGCGTGATCGGCAGCAGCACGCGGATGCCGCCGGCGACGGCCTCGCGCACGAAGCGTCGCGTCCCCGGCTCGGTGGTCGTGGACAGGAAGCACGACACCGAGCGGGCCCCGTGCGCGCGGATGAGCTCATGGAGCTGCGCGGCCACGCCGTCCGAGGCGGACTCGCGCTGCGAATCGGACAGCAGCTGCCGTCGCTCGCGCAGCTCTGCACGCAGTGCTCGCTTCTGCTGTTCCTCGTCGCCGGGCATGCTCCGATCATACGGCGGGCCGCCTGCGGGCCCGCCGTGCGAGCGGATGCCGCCGGTATGCTGACCGGATGAGCAAGATGAAGGCGGTCATCCCCGCCGCGGGGCTCGGAACCCGGTTCCTCCCGGCGACGAAGGCGATGCCCAAGGAGATGCTCCCCGTCGTCGACAAGCCCGCGATCCAGTACGTCGTGGAAGAGGCCGTGAGCGCCGGGATCGACGACATCCTGGTCATCATCGGACGCAACAAGAACGCCATCTCCGACCACTTCGACTCGGTGCCGGAGCTGGAGGTCAAGCTGCAGCAGAAGGGCGACCACGGCCGCCTGGAACGCGTCATGAAGTCGAGCGACCTCGCCGACATCCACTTCGTGCGGCAGGGCGAGCCGAAGGGGCTCGGACACGCCGTGCTGAGGGCCAGGACCCACGTGGGCGACAGCTCCTTCGCGGTGCTGCTCGGCGATGACCTCATCGACGAGCGCGACCCGCTGCTGACCGAGATGATCGCCGCGCACGAGCGCACCGGGGCTGCGGTGATCGCGCTCATGCAGGTGCCGGCCGAGAGCATCCATCTCTACGGGGTCGCCGCCACCGACGGCGCCGACGCGGACGGCGCCGTCACGGTGACCGGGCTCGTCGAGAAGCCGAGCGCCGAGGACGCCCCCTCCGATCTCGCCGTCATCGGACGGTATGTGCTCCCTCCTGCCGTCTTCGAGGTGCTTGAGCGCACGCCGCCGGGCAAGGGCGGGGAGATCCAGCTGACCGACGCCCTGCAGGAGCTCGCCACCGACCCCGACGGGCCCGGTGTGGTCGGCGTGGTGTTCCGCGGCCGTCGCTACGACACGGGGGACCGGGTCGACTACATCAAGGCGATCGTGCAGCTGGCCGTCGACCGCGACGACCTGGGGGCGGACCTGCGTCCCTGGCTGAAGGACTTCGCCGGCAGCCTGTAGCCGACGCACCGACATGGCGACCGACGGCTTCGACCCGATGCAGCACGGCCCGGTGGGGCTGAGACTGATCCGCGGCAGAGACGCGCGCACCCTGCAGCGCGAGCTGCTCTCCAACCGCTCCTGGCTGCGGCCGTGGGAGGCGACGATCCCCGGCGGCGTCGCATCCTTCGACATGCGCGTCAGCATCCGCCGGCTGCTGCAGCAGCACCGGGACGGCGCCGGGTACCCGTTCGTGATGGAGTACGACGGGGAGATCGCCGGGCAGCTCAACATCTGGGGCGTGGCGCGCGGCTCGCTGGGATCGGCGACCATCGGGTACTGGGTCAGCGAGCGGTTCGCCGGCCGGGGGATCACCCCGACCGCCGTGGCGATGGCGACGGACGCGGCCTTCGACCAGTTCGGCCTGCACCGGATGGAGATCTGCATCCGCCCGGAGAACCGCGCGAGCCTGCGCGTGGTGGAGAAGCTCGGCTTCCGGTACGAGGGACTGCGCCGGCGGTACATCCACATCGACGGCGACTGGCGCGACCACCATGCGTTCGCGCTGGTCAAGGAGGACGTGCCGGAGGGCGTGCTCACGCGCTGGGTGCAGGGGCGCGTCCCGCCGGGCCTCGGGGTGGCTCCATCGGAGATCTGAGGCGCAATCGCCGCGACACGCGAAGTCTGTTTCGCGGCGGTTCGGATCCGCTCGCTTACCGTGGTCTCTATGGATGGGCCGGTGCTGAGTGGGGGCGTGATCGTCGTCGTCGCCGTCCTGCTGTGGGCACTGTACTTCCTGCCCAGCTGGCGGGGACGGCATCAGTACTACGCCGCCGAGCGCAACGCCGTCCGGCTGAACCAGGCCCTGCGGGTGCTGGCCGAGACCAGTGAGACCCCCGAGGAGGTCCGCCTCGAGCTGACCGCGCGCACGGTCATGCAGCAGCAGCGACTCGCCAAGCGCGTGCAGGCCGAGAAGGAGAACGCCGAGCTGGAGCGTCTCCGTCAGGAGCTCGCGGAGACCAGGCGCGATCCGCTCGTCCGTCAGGCCAGGGCCCGTCGCCGGCTGCGCCTCACGGCCACCGCCGGACTGGTCATCGCCGCCGCCATGATCGGCTTCGGCGTCTGGGACTACCTCTCCACCGGCGGCTGGATGCTCGCGGCATCCGGAGCCGTCGTCGCCGTGCTCGGCGTGACGGTGCTGGTGCGCATGTCGCAGGTCGCGCGGAATGCGGTCCGCCGCGCTGCGGCGCCGGTCGCCGTGCCGCAGGCCGAGCGCGTCTCGCCGCCGCTGCACGACCAGGGCCCGGCGTCCTGGACTCCCCGTCCGCTGCCGCAGCCGATGGTCGACGTCGCGGGTTCCCGCGCTCAGCAGGCCCGCGCCCAGCAGGACGCGCAGGAGGAGCGCCGCCGCGCGGCGCGCCGCGCCGAGCTGCGTCGTCGCGCCGAGGAGCTCGCGCCGCCCGTCCCGACTCCGCTGGTCGCCCCGGCCGCGAAGGCGGATGCCGCGGAGTCGCCGTACTCGCGGATGGGCGTCATCGACGACCGCGAGATCGAGGCTCACGTGCGCGAACTGCTCGCGCGTCGAGCAGCGGGCTGAGCGCGTGATAGCCTAGGTGAATTGTCAGGGCCTATGGCGCAGTTGGTAGCGCGCCTCGTTCGCATCGAGGAGGTCAGGGGTTCGAATCCCCTTAGGTCCACAGCTGAAAGCCCCCGGTTCTCCGGGGGCTTTCGTCATAGCTGCCGATCGATCGGAACGATGATGCTCCGAGGGAAGAGGGGGAAGATGGACACGGAGAATCTGGACAACGCACCTGTGCTGGTGGCGGAGCTGGATCGTCTGCACGCCGACGCGGCCGGGGCGGGCATCGACGGTGAGATCGCCGTCTGGAAGGCCGCCACGCGCCTGGGCGTGTGGTTCTTCATCAACCGGGGCACGGACGATGCGGTCGTTCCCTACGCCGTGCAGCCGCCGGGCATGGCGCCGGTCGTCTGCGTCTACAGCTGCCGCGAACGGGCGGCGGCGGCCGCCGCCGCACTCGGCCAGGGCGAGGACGTGGTGTTCGGCCTGCTCACTCCGAAGGCGCTCGAGTACGCGCTCGCGCTGGGGGAGAGAGGCGGCGGCGGCATCGTGCTGGATCATCCGCGCATCGGCCTGTGGACGCCGATGGCGAACGTCTCGCGTTTCGGCGCATGGCTGGTGCCGCAGTCCGCGATCAGGCGCGTCTCCGCAGACGAGGCCTGAGCGCGCTGAGAAGGCCCCCGGTTCTCCGGGGGTCTTCGTCGTTCCCGGGCGGTCTTCGTCGCCGACTTGCTTTCCCCTGGTTCCGGGCTATGGTCGGAGGTTCATCCACCCGCCAGCCGAAAGAGGGGAAGCGAGTCACATGTCCGGTAAGACACCGCAGTCACGAGCAGGGAAGAAGGAGCCGAAGCTCTCGCTCAAGGAGAAGAGGGCCGAGAAGCGCGCCAAGCGCGAACCGGAATCCTTCATCAAGCCGCGCAAGGGCGCGAACGGCTGAACCACCTGCCGTGCACCCGGAGGGGCGTCACGGAGCACTGCGGACCGCGGGCTTCGTGGCGCCCCTCCGCCATGCCCGGTCGGGTTCAGGCCGCCGGTGCCGCCGGGATGCGCAGGGTGACCAGGGTTCCGGCATCCGCCACCGAACGCACGTCGACGTCGCCGCCGTGCCGGCGCAGCACGGTCGCGACCAGCGTGAGGCCGATACCGGAGCCGGGCACGTCCCTGGCGTTGCCGGCGCGGGCGAGCTCGTCGAACACCTGGGGGAGGTCCTCGGCCGGAATTCCGCGTCCGTTGTCGGCCACCTCGATCACGGCAGCACCCTGCTGCTCCCGCAGGCGCACCTCGATCGCACCCTGGGCGGAATACTTGGCGGCGTTGCCGAGCACGTTGTCCAGGGCGAGCGAGAGCAGGTCGAGGTCGCCCCGCACCTTCGGCACGGGCCACGGCACCGTGGTCGCCACCACCTGGAAGCGCCCGGCGGCGTCCGGATGCTGCTGACCGATCGCCTGCACGGACTCGCGGACCAGCTCCTCCAGATCGATCTGCTCGAGCTCCAGCGGCCGGCTCTCCAGCTCGGCGAGCTTGCGCAGATCGCGCACAAGGGTGCTGAGCTTGGCGGCCTGCGCATCGACCGTGCGCCACTCCGGCGTCGGCTCGACCGCCGCGGCCTGCGCGCGGATGGCCATCACCGGGTTCTTCAGCTCATGGTCCAGGCGCGCCAGGAAGCGCCGATGCTGCTCCCGTTCCCGCAGCACGCCGTCGTCCACGGCCTGAGCGACCGCCGCCTCCCTGCGACGCCGGGCGCTGCTGCGCGCGGCGACGACGATGAGCGGCAGCGCCACCAGACATGACAGCACGGCTCCCGTGCCGACGGCCACGGCGGGCAGCGCGGCGCTGATCTGCAGCATCCGCTCATCGCCCGCGAGGATGAAGCCGAGCCCGACCAGCCCGCCGATCACCAGCGGCACGGGCACCAGCAGCCAGCCCGTCGTGCGCGCCTTCATCCCGGCACCACCGGCGACGTGAACTGATAGCCCACGCTCTGCGAGGTCTCGATCAGGCGCTCCGCGCCGTTGTCGCCGATCACTCGCCGCAGCTCGGCGATGCGGTGATCCACGGCGCGACTCGACGTGGCGAAGTCGAACCCCCACAGCGTCGACAGCAGCCGCTCGCGGGTGTGCACCTCCTGCGGATGCATCATGAGGTACTCCAGCAGCGTGAACGCCTTGGGCGTGAGCACGAGCTCGGCATCCGCTCGCCACACGCGGCGCGCGGTGCGATCCAGCACGAGATCCCGGGCGCGCAGCCGCTGAGCCGAGCGCAGCGGCTGCGCGCTGCTTCCGCTGCGGCGCAGCACCGCCCGGATGCGGGAGAGCAGCTCCTGCGGATCGAAGGGCTTGTTCAGGTAGTCGTCCGCGCCCTCGTCGAGGGCGGCGCTGCGTTCCCACGACTCGCCCACCTGCGTGAGCAGGATGATCGGCAGCACGGCGTCACCGGCGCGCACGCGGCGGACGAACTCGCGCCCGTCCAGATGCGGCATCAGGACGTCGCACACCACCAGCGCCGGGCGCTCGCGCTCGAGTGCGTCCAGCCCCTGCATCCCGTCCGCAGCGACGGCGACACGGTAACCGCTGCGCTCCAGGAAGGCTCCCAGCGCGCCGGTGATCGCCTCGTCGTCGTCGATGAGGAGAAGCAGCGGACGTTCGGATGGCACGGGATCATCCTGCCGTGAGGGTGTTGCCCGAGCCGACATCCGAGACCGTCGGCGTGGCCCCCGACCAGTGCACGGTGTTGCCCATGCCGTTCACGAGCACCTGGTCCACCGAGCCGGTGAGCACGAGGTTGGCGTCGCCGATCACCTCCAGCGACGTGACGTCGTCGGTGACGAGCATCGACCCCTTCGAGTTCAGGATGATGCGCTTGCACGTGCCCTCCACGCGCGCCACGACGGCGTCGTCGAGGATCGTGAGCTCGCCGGAGCTGTCGCAGCGGCGCATGGTGGTGGCAGCGGCGGTGATCGCGTCGCGATCGAGGCCCTTGCCGGCGTTCGGCAGCGGATGCTCACCTGCGTCCGTCGGAGCCGCGTCCGGCGACGTCGGGGACTCCTCCTTCGTGGGCTCGTCAGATGCGGTGGCCGGGGGCCTGTCGGCGCCGGTCCCGTCGATGACGCTCACCGAGCATCCGCTCAGCAGGGCGACGAGCACGGCCGCCGTGGCGAGGGCGGGGAGGGGACGGATCATGGTGCGCTTCTCCTGAACGGTCATCACAGGCTGGCGGGAATGAAGATCTCGACGCGGCGGTTCAGCTGGCGTCCGGCGGGGTTGTCCTTGCCGTCGATCTCGTTCGCGGCCACAGGACGGGACTCGCCGTAGCCCTCGGCGGTGAGCTTGGTGGTCACGCCGGCCTTCTTCAGCGCATCGACCACGGACGCGGCGCGCTTCTCGGAGAGCGTCTGGTTGTAGTCGTCGGAGCCCTTGGCATCGGTGTGGCCGGACACGACCGCGTTCGCGACCTTGTACTCGGTCAGCGCCGCTGCGACCGTCTTCAGGGTCGCCGCCGCGTCGGGGCGGATGCCGAACTTGTCGAAGTCGAACAGCACGCCCGCGTCGAAGGTGATCACAGTGCCGCAGGAGGTGATGGGCTGCAGCGCCGCAAGGGGCGGGAACACGCCCAGCTTGGCGACCGGTGCGATCGGCTCGACCTTGATGTCCTTGCCGTTGAGCTTGCCCGTGCCGTCTCCGTAGTTCTGGATGCTCAGGCCCGGGGCCGCGTAGTTGCCGGAGCCATCGCCGTAGTTCTGGATTGTGACGCCGCCTCCGGTGAAGTTGCCCGAGCCGTCGCCGTAGTTCTGGATGGTGCCGTCGGGGCCCGTGTAGTTGCCGGAGCCGTCCCCGTAGATCTGCACGGTCATCGTGCTGTCGGAGTAGTTGCCCGAGCCGTCGCCGTAGTTCTGGATGGTGACGCCGTTCCCGGAGTAGTTGCCCGAGCCGTCGCCGTAGTTCTGCACGGTGATGCCGTTCAGCGTGAAGTTCCCTGAACCGTCGCCGTAGTTCTGGATGCTGCCGTCGGAGCCGGTGTAGTTGCCGGAGCCGTCGCCGTACAGGTACGCGCTGCCGTTGCCTGCGATCACCTCGCCGCCGGCATCGCAGTGCGCGGGGGAGACCGTGACCCCGGGGATCTTCGCGAAGTCGTCTTTGATGTCGATCGTGAACCCGGATGCCGATGCGGTGTCGAGCAGCGAGAGATCCGGCAGCCGGAACAGCGGCACGGGCGGGAAGTCGCCGACGTCGTACCCGGGGACGACGGGCAGCTTCGGGGCGGCGGCTGCTGATGCCGCGGGCTTGGGCTTCTGGGATGCCGGCGCGGGCGAGGCCACGCCGACCGAGCAGCCGGCCAGGGCGATGACGGCCGAGGCGGTGCCGAGGAGCGCGAGGAGGGCTCGTGCGGAAGTGTTCATGGTTCGAGAGTATCGAGCGTCCGTCGCACGCCCGTCGCGGCCTTGTCGCAGATCAGCGACAATTCTCCGACTGCTCGGGATGGCCCTCCTCCGCATGGTCGGACAGCGCTGTTCAGCCGAGCCGGGCCTGCAGCGTGCGCGCGACCTCGAGCACGGCATCCGCCGGCGCCACCGAGCGCTCGTCCTCCCAGGTCACGGCCACCGCGGCGGCGGGCCAGCCCGCATGGTCGCGCACCACCGCGGCGACCGATCGGAAGCCCGGCGTCACCTCGCCGTCCTCGGTGGCGACGCCGGCTGCGCGCACCTCGCGGAGCACCTCCCGGAGCTCGGCCGGGCGCGAGGGTCCCTGCCCGGTGCGATCGGTGAAGGACGCGGTGTCCGGGTACAGCGCGCGCACCTGCGACGCGGGGAGCGCCGCGAGCATGGCCCGCCCGGTGGCCGTGAGGTGCGCGGGAAGGCGCACGCCGACATCCGTCACCAGCGCGGGCCGCCGCGCAGCGCGCTCCTCCACGATGTACAGCACGTCGCGCCCGCTCATCACGGCCAGGTGCGCGCTCTCCCCGATGCGGTCGGCGAGAGCGGCGATCAGCGGGCGTCCGAGGCGGGCCAGCGGCTCCTGGCGGGCGTAGCCGCCGGCGAGCTCGAAGGCGCTGGTGCCGAGGCCCCAGCGCCGCTCCTGCGAGAGGTGCACGACGAAGCCGTGCGCCTCGAGCGTGGCGAGGAGATGGTAGACCGTGGAGCGCGGGATGCCCAGGTCGCGGGCCAGTGCGGATGCCGCGATCGGCGCGGGCCGGCGGGCGAGATGCCGCAGGATCCGCAGCGTCTGATCGGCCGCGGGCACCTGCGGGCGCGCATCGGAGGCATCCGGAGCCAATTCGTCTGGGATCACAGACACAGTCTGCCACGGAGCGCTCCCGCGCGGGCATCCGGCGGTGTGGAATCAGATCATGCAGCATTCCTCCACCGTGATCGTCGGCGCAGCCCCTCTGTCGCCCGCCGACGTCGTCGCCGTCGCCCGCCACTTCGCGAAGGTCGAGATCGCCGACGCCGCCCGCGAGCGCGTCGCCGCCGGCCGCGCCGTCATCGACGGCATGGCCGCCGACCCGAACCCGCACTACGGCGTGTCCACCGGCTTCGGTGCCCTCGCCACCACCTTCATCGCCCCCGAGCGCCGCCGCCAGCTGCAGCTCAGCCTGATCCGCTCGCACGCCGCGGGCACCGGCCCCGAGGTCGAGACCGAGGTCGTGCGCGCCCTGCAGCTGCTCCGCCTGCAGACCCTGGCCTCCGGCCACACCGGCGTGCGTCCCGTCGTCGTCGACACCTACGCCGCCATGCTCAACTCCCGCATCACCCCGGTCGTGCGCGAGTACGGCTCGCTCGGCTGCTCCGGCGACCTGGCGCCGCTGTCGCACGTCGCACTCGCCTCCATGGGAGAGGGGGACGTGCGCAACGCCGAGGGTGAGCTGGTCCCGGCGTCCGAGGCGCTCGCCGCCGCCGGCGTCGAACCGCTCGTGCTCGTGGAGAAGGAGGGCCTCGCCCTCGTCAACGGCACCGACGGCATGCTCGGGATGCTCGTGCTCGCCCTGCACGACCTCGAGCAGCTCACGACCACCGCCGACCTCGCCGCCGCCATGTCGATCGAATCGCAGCTCGGCACGGACGCCGTGTTCGCCGCCGACCTGATGGCGCTGCGCCCGCAGGTGGGCCAGGCGACCTCCGCCGCGAACCTCCGCGCCTTCCTCGCCGAGTCGCCGATCGTGCACAGCCACAAGGGTCCCGAGGACGGCCGCGTGCAGGACGCGTACTCGCTGCGCTGCTCGCCGCAGGTCCACGGCACCGCCCGTGACACCATGGGCCACGCCACCATGATCGCCGAGCGCGAGCTGGCGTCCGTCGTCGACAACCCGATCGTGGTCTCGGAAGGACGCCTCGAGTCGAACGGCAACTTCCACGGCGCCCCGGTCGCCGCCGTGCTCGACTTCCTCGCGATCTCGGTCGCCGACCTGGCCTCGATCTCCGAGCGCCGCACCGACCGCGCACTGGACCCCTCCCGCAACCGCGACCTGCCGCCGTTCCTCGCGCACGAGGTGGGCGTCGACTCGGGCCTGATGATCGCGCAGTACGCGGCGGCCGGCATCGTCTCCGAGCTCAAGCGCCTCGCGGCACCGGCATCCGTCGACTCCATCCCGTCGTCGGCCATGCAGGAGGACCACGTCTCGATGGGCTGGGCGGCAGCCCGCAAGCTGCGCCGCGCCATCGACGGGCTCACCCGCGTGCTGGCCATCGAGATCCTCACCGGCGCTCGCGCGCTCGACCTGCGCGCGCCGCTGGTCGCCGGCCCCGCCACGGGTGCCGTGCGCGACCTGGTCCGCACCGTCGCCGACGGCCCCGGACCCGACCATTTCCTCTCACCCGACATGGAGGCCGTCACCGAGCTCGTACGCTCGGGTGCCGTCCTCCGCACTGCGAAGGAGCACGCCGATGTCTGAACCCACCCTCCACGACCCCACCCGCAGCATCCGCGCTGCGCGCGGCAACCAGCGCACCGCCAAGAGCTGGGGTGCCGAGGCCGCCAAGCGGATGCTGATGAACAACCTCGACGCCGAGGTCGCCGAGCACCCCGAGGACCTCGTCGTCTACGGCGGCACCGGTCGCGCGGCGCGCAGCTGGGAGGCGTACGACGCGATCGTGCGCACCCTCGACGAGCTCGAGCCCGACGAGACCCTGCTCGTGCAGTCCGGCAAGCCCGTCGGCGTGTTCCGCACCCACGAGTGGGCGCCGCGCGTGCTGATCGCCAACTCCAACCTCGTCGGCGACTGGGCCACCTGGCCCGAGTTCCGCAAGCTCGAGGCAGAGGGTCTGATGATGTACGGCCAGATGACGGCCGGTTCGTGGATCTACATCGGCACCCAGGGCATCCTGCAGGGGACCTACGAGACCTTCGCCGCGGTCGCCCGCTCGCTCGGCAAGGAGTCGCTGAAGGGCACGCTGTCGCTCACCGGAGGCGCGGGCGGCATGGGCGGCGCGCAGCCGCTGGCCGTCACGCTCAACGAGGGCGCCGTGCTGATCGTCGACGTCGACGAGTCGCGCCTGTCGCGCCGCGTCGAGCACGGCTACCTCGACGTCTACTACACCGACCTCGACGAGGCCGTGGCCCGTGCGGTCGCCGCCAAGGAGGCGGGCGAGGCCCTCTCCGTCGGCATCGTGGGCAACGCCGCCGAGGTGTTCCCCGAGCTGTTCCGCCGTCAGCAGGCCGGCGAGATCGCGATCGACGTCGTCACCGACCAGACCAGCGCGCACGACCCGCTCGCGTACCTGCCCGTCGGCATCGCGTTCGAGGACTGGAAGGCCGAGGCCGAGCGCGACCCCGAGGAGTTCACCCGCCGCTCACGTGAGGCGATGGCCGCGCACGTCGCCGCGATGGTCGCGTTCCAGGACGCCGGCGCCGCCGTGTTCGACTACGGCAACTCCATCCGCGCCGAGGCCAAGCTCGGCGGCTTCGACCGGGCGTTCGAGTTCCCCGGCTTCGTGCCGGCGTACATCCGCCCGCAGTTCGAAGAGGGCCGCGGCCCGTTCCGCTGGGCGGCCCTCTCCGGCGACCCGGAGGACATCTACAAGACAGACCGCGCCATCGCGGAGCTGTTCCCGGAGGACAAGGCGCTGCACCGCTGGCTGGAGAAGGCCGGCGAGAAGGTGCACTTCGAGGGTCTGCCGGCCCGCATCTGCTGGCTGGGCTACAAGGAGCGCCACCTGGCCGGCCTGAAGTTCAACGAGATGGTCGCCTCGGGCGAGCTGTCCGCCCCGATCGTGATCGGCCGCGACCACCTGGACTCGGGTTCGGTCGCCAGCCCGTACCGCGAGACCGAGGCGATGAAGGACGGCTCCGACGCGATCGCCGACTGGCCGCTGCTGAACGCCCTGCTGAACACCTCGTCGGGCGCCAGCTGGGTGTCGCTGCACCACGGCGGCGGCGTCGGCATCGGCCGCTCGATCCACGCCGGCCAGGTCACCGTCGCCGACGGCTCCGAGCTCGCTGCCGAGAAGCTCGAGCGCGTGCTGACCAACGACCCCGGCACCGGCGTCATGCGTCATGTGGACGCCGGCTACGAGCACGCCCGCGACATCGCCCGCGAGCGCGGCCTCAAGGTGCCGATGCTGTGAGCACCACGCTCATCACCAACATCGGGGAGCTGACGACCAACGTCAGCTCCCCGCTGGACGGCGCTGTCCCGATAGGCGGAGCCCGACCCGATTCGCGGACTGTTTCGGGGGATTCGTCCGCGAATCGGGACAGTGTCAGCAGATCGGGGCATCCGGGCGATCGCTTCGGCACGCTCACGGACGCGGCCGTCCTCATCGAGGGCGACCGCATCGCGTGGGTCGGCCCGGCATCCGACGTCCCCGCGGTTCCCGGCGGCTACCTCGAGGTGGACGCCGAGGGCCGTGCGGTCATCCCCGGCTTCGTCGACAGCCACAGCCACATCGTGTTCGGCGGCGACCGGGCGGCCGAGTTCGAGGCTCGCATGGCCGGCGAGAAGTACGCGGCCGGCGGCATCCGCTCCACCGTCGCCGCGACCCGCGGCGCGTCCGACGACGAGCTGCGCGCGCGGCTGCGCGGCTTCCTCGACGAGATGCTCGCGCAGGGCACCACCACCGTCGAGATCAAGAGCGGCTACGGGCTGGACGTCGAGACCGAGGCGCGCCTGGTGCGCCTCGCCGCCGAGGTCACGCCCGAGGTCACCTTCCTCGGTGCCCACGTCGTGCCGGCGGAGTACGCCGATCGCGGCGACGAGTACGTCGACCTGGTGATCGGCGAGATGCTGGACGCCTGCGCCCCGCACTCCAAGTGGATCGACGTGTTCTGCGAGACCGGGGCGTTCACGGTGCCGCAGTCCCGGCGGGTGCTCGAGGCGGGCATCGCCCGCGGCCTGAAGCCGCGCGTGCACGCCAGCCAGCTCGGCCCCGGTGAGGGCGTGCAGCTGGCCATCGAGCTGGGTGCGGCATCCGTCGACCACGGCACGTACCTCTCCGACGAGGACGTGGCCGCGCTCGCCGCATCCGACACAGTGCTCACGGCGCTACCCGGGGTGGAGTTCTCCACCCGGCATCCGTTCCCGGACGCGCGCCGCCTGATCGACGCGGGAGTGACCGTCGCGATCGCCTGCGACACGAACCCCGGGTCGAGCTTCACGTCCTCCATGCCGTTCTGCATCGCGCTCGCGGTGCGGGAGATGGGGATGACGACGGCCGAGGCAGTCTGGGCGGCTACCGCCGGAGGCGCCGCGGCGCTGCAGCGCGATGACATCGGCGTGATCGCGCCGGGCAAGCGCGCCGATCTGGTGATGCTCGACGCGCCCACGCGCGTGCACCTGGCCTACCGTCCTGGGGTGCCGCTGGTGAAGAAGGTCTGGAAGGACGGCGTCGCGGTCCGCTGACGCCAGGAGAGGACGAACATGGCACTTCCGCACGACGAGCTCTGGCCGCGCGCCGGATCCTGGCCCGCGCCGGTCGCAGGGGAGAAGACGGATGCCGTGCTGCTGGGCGTCCCGACCTGGCGCACGTCGATCTCGAGCACGGGCGCTCACGCGACGCCGGCGGCGATCCGCGAGGCCCTGCCGCGCTACAGCGCGACGCTGATGGGCCCGCCCGCCGTGGACCTCAACGAGGCGCTGCGGATCGCGGACGCCGGCGACGTGCACGAGCCCGACGGTGACGAGGGCGTGCAGCGCGCGGTCGACCGCGTGCGGGAGCTGGCCGCGGACTCGCGTCTGGTCATCGCGCTCGGCGGCGACAACTCGCTGACCTACCCCGTCGCGCGTGGCGCCGGGGCCGAGGGGCTCATCACGATCGACGCGCACTACGACCTGCGCGACGGCGTCTCCAACGGCTCGCCGGTGCGCCGGCTGGTGCAGGACGCCCCGGAGGGCGAGCGCATCGACCCGAAGCGGATCGTGCAGATCGGCATCGCCGACTTCGCGAACTCCGCGGCCTACGCGCAGCGCGCGGCCGAGTGGGGCATCCGCGTGATCACTCTCGACGAGGTGCGCCGTCGCGGCATCGCCGACGTGGTCGCGGAGGCGCTGGAGGTCGCAGGAGCGGGCTCCCGCATCCACCTGGACATCGACGTCGACGCGGTCGACCGTGCGGCCGTCCCGGGCTGCCCGGCGAGTGTTCCCGGCGGCTTCGCCGCGTGGGAGCTGCGGGCCCTGGTGCGCGGCATCGCGACCGATGAGCGCGTCGTCAGCGCCGACCTCGCCGAGGTCGACGCGACGGCGGATGCCGAGGACGGCCGCACCGTGCGCCTCGCGGCCTTGTGCGTGCTGGAGCTTCTGGCGGGGCTCGCCGCCCGCTGAGCGCGCAGGAGGGCTTCTGCTCCAGCAGAAGGGTTCTGCTCCAGCACGAGACGGACGTCATGAGGGCTGTCTCGTGCTGGGGAGAAGCTCTTCGGGGCTCCGGCGCCGTACCGGCTCCGCGCGAGTAGCGTGGAGGCATGGCTCGGATCATCGTGTTCGGCGGCCACGGCAAGGTCGCACTGCTGCTCGCTCCGGTGCTCGTCGCTCGCGGCGACGAGGTCACCGCCGTCATCCGCGATCCCGCGCAGGCCGATGACGTGCGTGCCGCGGGAGCCGTGCCCGCGGTGTTCGACATGGAGCGCGAGGACCGGGCGGCGTTCGCTGCCCTGATCGCCGGGCACGACGCCGTCGTCTGGTCGGCCGGCGCGGGCGGCGGGGACCCGGCGCGGACGCACGCCGTCGACTTCGAGGCCGCCGTGCGGTCTATGGACGCGGCGAGGGACGCCGGCGTGGGCCGCTACGTGATGGTGTCCTACTTCGGATCCTCGCCCGAGCATGGCATCCCCGCAGCCGATCCGTTCCACGCCTACGCCGAGGCGAAGGCGGCCGCCGACGAGTACCTGCGGGCGACCAGCCTGGACTGGACCGTGCTGGCGCCCAGCCGTCTGACGCTCGGCGAGCCCACCGGCCGGATCGACGCGACCGCCGATGTCTCGGGCGAGGTGTCGCGTGCGGACGTCGCTCTCGTGGTCGCGGAGACGTTGCAGCAGCCCGCGACCATCCGCCGGACCATCCGGTTCAACGACGGCGACCGGCCGATCGCCGAGGCCCTGGCGGGCTGAGGCCCCGGCTCCCGCCGACAGCGTCAGCCCAGGCCCGGCGGAACCGGGATCGCGGCGTGCGCGACGGCGAAGATCGCGAGTCCCGCGAGCGCCCCCACCACCGTGCCGTTGAGCCGGATGTACTGCAGATCGCGCCCGACCATCAGCTCGATCTTCTCGGTGGTCTCCGCGGCATCCCACTTCTCGACGGTGTCGGTGATGATCGACGCGATGTCGTGCCGATAGCGGTCGACCAGGAACACCGCGGCGTCGGTGACCCAGCCGTCGACGCGGGCCTGCAGGGCAGGCTCAGTGGCCAGGCGCCGACCGATCTCGGCGACGGCGGATGCCGCACGGCGGCGCAGCCCGCTCTCCGGATCGGCGAGGGCGGTGAGCAGGCCGTTCTTGGCGGTGTCCCAGGCCTGCGCCGCGAGTGCGATCACCCGCGGGCTGTCGAACACCGCGGCCTTGGCGCCCTCGAAGCGGTCGCGCATGGCGGGGTCGTGCTGCAGGCGGTCGGCCAGGCGGGCCAGGTAGCCGTCGAGCGCCTGACGGGCCGGATGCTGCGGGTCGGCCTGCACGGCCTCGACGAAGCGGACGGCCTCGTGGTAGACGGTCTCGTCGACGAAGCGGTGCGCGAGCTTCGGGACCCAGCCCGGGAGCCGCCGGGAGACGAGGCCCTGGAAGGTGTGGGCATTGGCGTGCAACCAGGTCGAGATGCTGTCCACGGCCAGGTCCACCGCACCGCGGTGCGCATCCGCCTCGACGATGCGCTCCAGCCAGCCGCCCGCGGACGGCGCCCAGTCCGGCTCGATCAGGTGCTCGCGCGCGAGATCGGCGATGAGGCCCTGCACGTCGTCGTCGCTCAGGGCGCGCAGCACGGCGGATGCCGCGGTCGAGCCCTCTGCGGCGATCCGCTCCGCGTGGGCGGGATCCTGCAGCCATTCGCCGAGGCGCTTCGACAGCGCGGTGCGGGAGAGCTTGTCGCGCACGATCTCGCCGGAGAGGAAGTTGGTCTCGACGAACTCGCCCAGCGAGCGGCCGATCTCGTCCTTGCGGTTCGGGATGATCGCGGTGTGCGGGATGGGCAGTCCCAGCGGGTGCCGGAACAGCGCGGTGACGGCGAACCAGTCCGCGAGCGCGCCGACCATGCCGCCCTCGGCGGCCGCGCGCACGTAGGCCAGCCACGGATACCGGTGCTCCAGGGCGAACGCGATCACGAAGACCACGGCCATGAAGATCAGTGCGCCCAGGGCCACCGCCTTCATCCGGCGCAGGCCCCGCAGCCGCTCCTGATCGGCGGGGGACAGCAGCGCCATCGGGGTTCGCGACATGCCGTCATCCTTTCATGACGGCTACGCTCTCAGTGTGATCGACGACATCAAGAAGCGCGCACTGCACCGCACCAGCATCCTCGAGGGTCAGCTGCGCGGCATCGCGCGGATGATCGAGAACGAGGACTACTGCATGGACATCATCACGCAGTCGCGTGCCGTGCAGCGCTCACTGGAATCCCTCAACCGCCTGCTGCTCGAGAACCACCTGCGCACGCACGTGACGCACATGTTCGAGCAGGGCGGCGACGAGCGCGAGCAGGCCGTCGGCGAGCTGCTGAAGGCCTTCGACTTCGACCGCAAGTAGCGCAAATTCCGTTGCCGCAGAATGTCTTGGCAACGGATATCGTCGCGATTCTGCTTCTTTTCTTCGCTTTTCGCTGTACCTCGACGCGGGACTGTGGTTGACTGACGGCTGTTCGAATCTCATCGTGGAGGTTTCATGGCCGATATCGCAGTGGCGGCGACCGCACCCGACGCAGGCACCGCGTCCGGTGGCGTGGAGATCGCCGGCGTCACCAAGCACTACGGCGAGTCGACCGCCGTCGATGACCTGTCCCTGAGCATCCGGCCCGGGGAGTTCCTCTCCCTGCTCGGTCCGTCCGGGTGCGGCAAGACGACGACGCTGCGCATGATCGCCGGCTTCGAGCACCCGGACAGCGGCGACATCCGCATCTCGGGGCGCAGCGTGCTGGGCCTGCCGCCCTACAGGCGCGAGGTCAACACCGTCTTCCAGGCCTATGCGCTGTTCCCGCACATGACGGTCGCCGAGAACGTGGCGTACGGGCTGCAGCAGCGCGGTGTTCCCAAGGCGGAGCAGCGCGAGCGCGTCGCCGAGGCGCTGGACATGGTGCAGCTGCGCCGCTTCGCCGATCGCAGGCCCACCATGCTCTCGGGCGGGCAGCAGCAGCGCATCGCCCTGTCGCGAGCGCTCATCAACCGGCCCAGCGTGCTGCTCCTGGACGAGCCGCTCGCGGCGCTCGACCGGCAACTGCGCGAGGAGATGCAGGTCGAGCTGAAGCTCCTGCAGTCCCGGCTCGGGACGACCTTCGTCTTCGTCACGCACGATCAGGGCGAGGCGCTGTCGATGAGCGATCGCATCGCCGTGATGCGGGCAGGGCGCATCGAGCAGCTCGACGCGCCCGATGCGATCTATGCGGCACCCGCCTCCGCCTACGTCGCCTCCTTCATCGGGCAGCAGAACTTCATCCGGGGCGTCGCCGCCGACGGCGACGCGATCGAGACACCCCTCGGCGTGATCGAAGGGCACTGGGGCGCCGGCCGCGTGGAGCGCGGCGCGGAGGCCGTCGCGGCCATCCGTCCGGAGTTCATCAGACTCGACGCCGCGGGGGCGACCGGTGCCGGGGCCGACGGCCGCGTGCTGAGCGTGTCGTATCTGGGCGAGACCCTGCAGGTCGTGGTCGGAGTCGCGGACGGGCAGACCCTGCTGGTGCGCACCCCCGCGCCGAACGCGCCGCGGGTCGCGGTCGATGACGACGTGCGCTGCACCTGGGCGACCTCGGATGCCCGGCTGTTCGCGGCCGACGGCGCGCCGACGTCCGCGACGCACGTGATCGCGCTGCCCAAGGCCGTCCGATGACGTCCGAACCGGTCCGGGTGCTCGCGCACCGCGGTGCGGCGGGCATCCTGCGCAGCGAGCTGACCCGACGGGGGTTCCTCGCCACGGCCCTCGCGGCCGGCGGAGCCGTGCTGTTCACCGCGTGCGCGCCCGGCCAGGCCGGCACCGCGGCCCAGGCGAACGGCGGCCCCCTCGAGGACCGGCTGTCGATCTACACCTGGAGCGACTACGACGATCCCGAACTGCTGTCGGCGTTCACCAAGAAGAAGGGCCCGAAGATCGTCGTCGACGCGTTCAACTCCAATGAGGAGCTGATCGCCAAGCTGGTGGCCGCACGCGGGACCTCCGGGTACGACATCGTCGTCCCCAGCGGACTGTTCGTGATGCCGATGGCCGAGAACGGCCTGCTCGAGAAGCTGAACCTCGACCTGATCCCGAACTTCGCCACGATGAACCCGAACTTCATCCACCGCTCCTTCGACCCCGACAACGCGTACTCGATCTGCAAGGCATGGGGCACGACCGGCTTCGTGTACGACAAGCGCGTCATCAACCGCGAGCTCACCACGTGGGCCGACTTCATCGATGCCGCGCAGAACGAGGCATCCGGCAAGACATCCGTCCTCGACGACCCGGCGCCGCTGTGCGGCATCTACCACTGGTCGCACGGCATCGACTGGAACACCACCAGGAAGAAGGACCTCGACGCCTGCGAGAAGTTCCTGGTCGAGGAGCTCGCGCCGCACATCTCGATTTTCGACTCCGCGCCGGGCGGTCAGGTCATCCCGCAGGCGACGGCGGCGCTCGTGCAGTCCTACAGCGGCGACGCCAGGGTCGGCATGGCCGAGTCGGACGACCCCGAGCGGTGGCAGTGGGTGCTCGGCGCACCGGCCACGGAGCTGTGGATGGACAACTGGGCGATCGCCAAGGGCGCCCCGCACCCCGAGGCGGCGCACGCGTTCATCGACTACATCATCGCTCCCGACATCCAGGTCGCCCAGGTCGACTACATCGGCTACGACACTGGCGTGCAGGGCACGCAGCAGAAGGCCGAGGAGGCCGAGCTCGATCGCCTCGACATGGTGTACTTCAGCGACGAGCAGGTCAAGACGATGCACGAGCAGAAGTTCACCAGCGCTCAGGAGCGCATCGTGGAGATCTGGAACAAGGTGAAGGTGGCCGCAGGTGCGTAAGGTCAGGATGCCGTTCGCGCTGGCGCTGCCGGCATGGGTGTGGCTCGCCGTGTTCTTCGTCGTGCCGATCGGAGTCGTCGTCTGGTACAGCTTCGGCTACAAGCCGAGCATCTTCTCGACGAACTCCAACGACCGGCTCTCCTTCGACCGCTACGTCGAAGCGCTCTCGCCGACCTTCTTCAACACGTTTCAGAACACCTTCTGGGTCGGCGTCATCGGCACCCTGCTGTGCCTGATCATCGGGGCGCCGGTGGCGTACTGGATCGCCGTGAAGGCGGCGCCCTCGAAGCGCGGGATGCTGCTGGCACTGGTGATGGTGCCGTTCTGGACGAACTTCCTGGTGCGCACGATCGGCTGGCAGGTGATCCTCGCCCCCGAGGGGTGGCTGTCCGGCGCGCTGCAGTTCATCGGCGTCATCCCCGGTCCGCTCGACATCCTCAATTCCCGGGGAGCCGTGCTGCTGGGCGTCGTCTACAACTACCTGCCGCTGATGATCCTGCCGCTGTACGTCGCCTTCGACCGTGTCAGCGGTCCTCTGCGCGAAGCCAGCAAGGATCTCGGGGCGAACAGCCTGGTCACGTTCCTGCGCGTCACGGTGCCGATCGCGCAGCCGGGCATCATCGCGGGCGTCCTGCTGGTGTACATCCCGCTGATGGGCGATTACATCACGGCCACGGTGCTGGGCGGTGCGAAGGGCAACATGGTCGGCCAGATGGTCGCCAGTCAGTTCCAGACCGCACAGAACTGGGCGCTCGGATCGGCGATGGCCGTGCTGCTCATCATCACCATCGCCGTCTCGATCGGCGTCGCCGCCCTGCTGCTGTGGCTGGTCACGATGCCGTTGAGACGGCGCTACGCCCTGAAGTTGGGAGATGCATCATGAGCCGCTGGCTTCTTCCGGTGTGGTCGACGCTGGTCTTCGTCTTCCTGTTCCTGCCGATCATCGTGATCATCGTGTACTCGTTCAACGTCGGGCGACTGCTCGTCTCGTGGGATCACTTCGGGTTCGACTCCTTCGCCGCGATCGTCACCAAGCCGGCGATCAGGGATGCCGTGCTGGTGTCGGTGCGCACGGGGCTGCTCGCCGCCGTCATCGCCACGGTGCTCGGCACGCTCGCCGGCATCGCGATGGCCCGGAACCCCGGCAAGTGGGTGGTGTGGTTCCTGGGCATGCTGCTGCTGATCTCGGTGACACCCGAGATCGTGGACGCCGTCGCACTGCTGCCGTGGATGGTGTTCCTCGGCCAGGACGCCGGGATCGGGATCTTCAACGACGGCACCGTGCGACTGATCATCGGGCAGTCGCTGTTCTCCATCGCCATCGTGTCGTACATCGTGCGGGCGCGACTGGTCGGACTGGATGCCAGTCTGGAGGAGGCATCCGCCGACCTCTACGCCCCGCCGTTCCGCACCTTCGGGAAGGTCACGCTGCCGCTGGCCATGCCGGCGGTGCTGGCCGGCTTCCTGCTCTCGTTCACGCTCGGACTGGACAACACGATCGTCTCCGCGTTCGTGCAGGTGTCGGGCACGACGCCGTGGCCGGTGTACGTGCTCAGCGCCCTGCGCAGCGGTCTGCGACCCGAGATCGCCGCGGTCTCCACCATCATGCTCGTGCTGACGCTGGCGTCGCTGGCGCTCGTGGCGCTCGTACTCAAGCGGGCGGGCGATTCGGCCACCGACATCGCCCGCACGATGGCGGGCGGCTGAGCGGCCGAACGGCGGCATCACCCGACACAGGAGGATTGCTGGATGCCGGAGAATTCCGCTCGGAATCCTCCTGGTCTCGGCAATCCTCCTGCTCTCGGATGCTCAGGGTCAGCGGATCGAAGGTCTCAGCCCTCCAGTGGTCCGAGCCAGGCAGTTGCGGCAGTGGCATGCGCGGACTCCGGGTCGGAAGGGTGGAACTGCCCGGCGAGCACGTCGCGATACAGACGCGAGAGCTCATTGGAGGAGAAGTAGGAACCGCCGCCGGCCACGAGCATCGCCTCATCGGCGACCTGCTTGGCCATGACGACCGCGCGATGCTTCACACCCGAGAGCAGGGTGAACCAGCGCGGGCCGTGATCGGCGAGCTCGTCGACGTCGCGGGCCAGGGCGGAGATCTGGGGCGGCAGTGCGTCGTACGCAAGTCCCATGCCCGCGACCCGCCAGCGGATGTCCGGGTCCTGGCTGTACGTCGTGCCCGACTTCTTCGAGCGGCGCTTCTGCGCGGTCTCGACAGCCAGGTCGAGGGCGCGCCGGGCGATGCCGGTGTATACCGAGGCGAGCAGGATCTCGAACACGCTGAAGATGCCGAACACGATCGGGTCGGGATTCGGCCCAGGATCGATCCGGCGCACCACGTGCTCGGGTGCGGCGATCGCGCCGTTCAGGCGGGTCGTGCGGCTCTGCGTTCCGCGCATGCCGAGCGTGTCCCAGTCGTCGCCCGTGACCACGGCATCCGTGCGGTCGATGAACGCGAAGACGAGCTTCGGAGCATCCGCGCTGGTCGTGTCCAGGCCATGTAGGCCCAGCTTCGTCCAGACCGGCGCCAGCGAGGTGAAGATCTTGGTGCCCGTGAAGGCGTAGCCGCCGTCGGGCTGGGGCGCGGCATCCGTGTCGCTGCCGAACAGCACGAGGTCGTTGCCGCCCTCGCTGATCCCGAAGGCGAAGACCTCGCCGGCGACGGCGCCGCGCTGGACGAACTCGAGCCCGGTCACGCCGCGGTCGCTGAACACCTTCGCGACGCCGGTCCACACCAGGTGCATGTTGACGGCGAGCGCCGTGGCGGGGGATGCGGTGGCCAGGCGCTGCTGCAGCAGGGCCGCCTGCTCGAGTCCCAGGCCCGCGCCGCCCAGTTCGGCGGGCACGAGGATCGAGAGATATCCGGCTTCCCTCAGCTCGTCGAGGTCCTGCTGCGGGAACGTGTTCTCGCGGTCGTGCACGGCGGCGCGCTCGCGGATGCGCTCCAGCAGGTCGTCGGAGAGGAGGGCTGCGGCGTCGAAGGTGCTCACGCGCCCAGCCTATGCCGCGCCGGTCGGGCGCGGACGGTCAGGGGCGGACGGTCGGGATGGAGAGCGTCTCGGTGTCGGGGTAGGGGCTGGGATCGCGGTGCCGCAGGTCGGGGAAGGCGCGGATGAAGACCACCGAGACGATCAGTCCGGCCAGGGCGAACAGTGCCGCGGCGAGGTACGCACCCGTGGGTCCACCGGCGTCGATGAGGATGCCCGCGACCGCGGAGCCCGCCGCGGCGCCGATCAGCTGCCCGGTGCCCGCCCAGCCGAACGCCTCGGCGGTCTCGCTGAACTTCACGCTCGCGGTGGTGATCGCGAACAGCACGGCGAGGGCCGGGGCGATGCCGATGCCCGCGAGCAGCAGCGTGCCGCCGATCCAGAACACGTTGAGCGTGACCATCGTCAGGCCCAGCCCGATCGTGACGATCAGCAGCCGCCGCGCCATGGCCCACGGGCCGATGGGGATGTGTCCGAACGCCAGGCCGCCGGCCAGGCTGCCGACCGAGAACACCGCCAGCACGAGCCCAGCCTCCAGTCCGCCGTGCCCGAAGGTGGCGACGACGCCCACCTCGACCGCGGAGCATGCTCCGATCAGGAGGAAGCCGATGACGGTCGCCAGCAGCACCGGCGGCTTGAGGACGACGCGTCCGAACGCGCGCCGGCTGCGCGGGATGCGCACGCGCCCGACCTCGGGGGAGAGGATGAACCAGGTGCCGCCGCCGGCGAGGATGATCGCGACCAGCAGCAGGCCCTGCACGGTGCCGACCTGGGTGGAGACGATCGTGATCAGCACGGGTGCGACGATCCAGATGATCTCCTGCAGCGAGGCGTCCAGCGAGAACAGCGGCGTGAGCTGGCCGGCGTTGACGAGCTTGGGGTAGATGGTGCGCACCGCCGACTGCACGGGAGGGGTGGAGAGCCCGGCGAGCATCGCGAACGCCATGTAGCCGGCGATGCTCAGCGGCAGCAGGGCCAGGCAGAGCACGGCGGCGACGCAGACGGACAGGGTCAGGGTGAGCACGCGGCGCATGCCCCAGGCGCCCATCCAGCGGCTCGTGACCGGGCCCGCGATGGCCTGGCCGACGGATGCCGCGGCGAGCACGAGGCCTGCGGCGCCGTAGGAGCCGGACTGCTGCTCGACGTGCATCAGGATCGCCAGGCTCGTCATGCCGTTGGGGAAGCGCGCCACCAGCTGCGCCGCGATCATGCGGCCGACTCCCGGCGTGCGAAAAAGGTCCCGATATCCCGCCACCAGAGAACCCTATCCGGGGCGCGCGGCGGCGCGCGAGGTGTCGGATGCCGCGACACGCCGCGACACGCCGAAGAGCGTTCTCCACAGGAAATCGGATGTCGGTGGCGCGGCGTAGCGTGCGGCCTGTGGATGGATCCGGCGACCGGTCCCGGAAGCCGCGAGAACACGCGGTTCGCGGGCTGTTCCGAGGGGTTCCCGGCTGTGGAAGAAACCGTGGAGAAGCTGTGTTGAACATGGGGAGAGCGGTGGAAAACTACACGGATGTAACTACTATCCCTAGTGGTCGGTCGCAATGTCCGTCCCTATATGTAGTATTGAAGTCCCGGTGGGGGGTCTGCCGGAGAACAGCTGAGATTGAGGGGAATTCATGTCGATCACGGTCTACACCAAGCCTTCCTGCGTGCAGTGCAACGCGACCTATCGCGCGCTCGACGCGAAGGGCATCGAGTACGAGATCCACGACCTCTCCGAGGACGCCGCGGCGCTCGAGCAGGTCAAGGCGCTCGGCTACATGCAGGCACCGGTCGTCGTCACCGACGAGGACCACTGGTCGGGCTTCCGTCCCGACAAGATCGACGAGCTCGCCGCCCGTCTGGCGTGAGTGTGGCCGGCCATGAGCGCAGTCGCGACCGCAGCGCCGCTCCTGGTCTACTTCTCGAGCGTCTCGGGTAACACCGCCCGCTTCATCGAGAAGCTCGGGCTTCCTGCCCGCCGCATCCCTCTGCACCGAAACGACGAGCAGATCGTCGTCGATGAGCCGTACGTGCTCGTCACCCCCACCTACGGGGGCGGTCAGGGGCGCGGCGAGGAGAAGGGCGCCGTTCCCAAGCAGGTGATCCGGTTCCTCAACGATGAGCACAACCGCAGCCTGATCCGCGGAGTGATCTCCGCGGGGAACACCAACTTCGGCGAGGCGTTCTGCCTCGCCGGGGAGATCGTGAGCCGCAAGTGTCATGTGCCGCACTTGTACCGGCTGGAGGTATTCGGCACGCCGGATGATGTCGATCGCGTGAGCGACGGATTGGAACGATGGTGGACAGCGCACTCGAAGAGCAGTCAGTGACGGAGCAGGTGGAGTTCAAGGTCAACCCCGCATACGAGGGGCTCGACTATCACGCGCTGAACGCGATGCTGAACCTGTACGACGCGAACGGCAAGATCCAGTTCGACGCCGACAAGCGCGCCGCGCGGGAGTACTTCCTGCAGCACGTGAACCAGAACACCGTGTTCTTCCACTCGCTCAAGGAGCGCCTGGACTACCTGGTGGAGAAGGAGTACTACGAGGGCGCGGTCATCGACCAGTACTCGTTCGAGTTCATCCAGAAGCTCAATGACTTCGCGTACTCGAAGAAGTTCCGCTTCGAGACGTTCCTCGGGGCGTTCAAGTACTACACCAGCTACACGCTGAAGACCTTCGACGGCAAGCGCTACCTGGAGCGCTTCGAGGACCGCGTCGTGATGACCGCCCTCGCGCTCGCCGAGGGCGACGAGCAGGTCGCGATCGACCTGGTCGACGAGATCATCTCCGGCCGCTTCCAGCCGGCCACCCCCACGTTCCTCAACGCCGGCAAGGCGCAGCGCGGCGAGCTCGTCAGCTGCTTCCTGCTGCGCATCGAGGACAACATGGAGTCGATCGCCCGTGGCATCAACTCCTCGCTGCAGCTGTCCAAGCGCGGCGGCGGCGTGGCGCTGCTGCTGTCGAACATCCGCGAGTCGGGCGCCCCGATCAAGCAGATCGAGAACCAGTCCTCCGGCATCATCCCGGTCATGAAGCTCCTCGAAGACAGCTTCAGCTACGCCAACCAGCTCGGTGCGCGTCAGGGCGCCGGCGCGGTGTACCTCTCGGCGCACCACCCGGACATCATGCGGTTCCTCGACACCAAGCGCGAGAACGCCGACGAGAAGATCCGCATCAAGACGCTGTCGCTGGGCGTGGTCGTCCCCGACATCACCTTCGAGCTCGCCAAGAAGGGCGAGGACATGTACCTGTTCTCGCCGTACGACGTCGAGAAGGTCTACGGCGTGCCCTTCGGCGACATCTCGGTCACCGAGAAGTACTACGAGATGGTCGACGACGCGCGCATCAAGAAGACCAAGATCAACGCGCGCGAGTTCTTCCAGACCATCGCCGAGATCCAGTTCGAGTCGGGCTACCCGTACATCATGTTCGAGGACACGGTGAACAAGGCGAACCCGATCAAGGGCCGCATCAACATGTCCAACCTGTGCAGCGAGATCCTGCAGGTGAACACCCCGACCACGTACAGCACCGACCTGTCGTACGACCAGATCGGCAAGGACATCTCCTGCAACCTCGGTTCGATGAACATCGCGCTGGCGATGGACGCCGATGACCTGGGCAAGACCGTGGAGACCGCCATCCGCGCTCTCACCGCGGTGAGCACGCAGAGCCACATCAGCTCGGTGCGCTCGATCGAGGACGGCAACGACCGGTCGCACGCGATCGGCCTGGGCCAGATGAACCTGCACGGCTACCTGGCGCGCGAGCACGTGTTCTACGGGTCGGAAGAGGGCATCGACTTCACGAACATCTACTTCTACACGGTGCTGTTCCACGCGCTCCGCGCATCGAACCGCCTGGCGATCGAGCGCGGCGAGGCCTTCGACGGCTTCGCGGACTCGACGTACGCGTCGGGAGCGTTCTTCGACAAGTACATCGAGCGCGCCTGGCAGCCCGAGACCGAGAAGGTCAAGGAGCTGTTCGCGGGCAAGTTCGTCCCGACCCAGCAGGACTGGGTGGAGCTGCGCGACAGCATCCAGGAGCACGGCATCTACAACCAGAACCTGCAGGCGGTGCCGCCGACCGGCTCGATCTCCTACATCAACAACTCGACCTCGTCGATCCACCCGATCGCCTCGAAGATCGAGATCCGCAAGGAGGGCAAGCTCGGTCGCGTGTACTACCCGGCGCCGTTCATGACGAACGACAACCTGGAGTACTACCAGGACGCGTACGAGATCGGTTACGAGAAGGTCATCGACACGTACGCCGCCGCCACCCAGCACGTGGACCAGGGCCTGTCGCTGACGCTGTTCTTCAAGGACACCGCCACCACGCGCGACATCAACAAGGCGCAGATCTACGCATGGCGCAAGGGCATCAAGACGATCTACTACATCCGCCTGCGTCAGATGGCCCTCGAGGGGACCGACATGACCGAGTGCGTCAGCTGCATGCTGTGATCGCTCTCTGATCAGAATTTCTCCGAGAACAGGACTACAGGAAATGACTCCCTCTCCGAAGCTTCAGCTGGTCAGCCACGTCGATGCGATCAACTGGAACCGCATCGAGGACGACAAGGACCTCGAGGTCTGGAACCGTCTCACCGGCAACTTCTGGCTGCCCGAGAAGGTGCCGCTGTCGAACGACGTGCAGTCGTGGAACACGCTCACCGCCGACGAGCAGCTGCTCACGATGCGCGTGTTCACCGGCCTCACCCTGCTCGACACGATCCAGGGCACGGTCGGCGCGGTCTCGCTGATCCCCGACGCGATCACTCCGCACGAGGAGGCTGTGTACACCAACATCGCCTTCATGGAGTCGGTGCACGCCAAGAGCTACTCCTCGATCTTCTCGACGCTCGCGTCGACGAAGGAGATCGATGAGGCCTTCCGCTGGTCGACCGAGAACCAGAACCTGCAGAAGAAGGCGCAGATCATCATGGAGTACTACCGTGGTGACGACCCGCTCAAGCGCAAGGTGGCCTCCACGCTGCTGGAGTCGTTCCTGTTCTACTCGGGCTTCTACCTGCCGATCTACTGGTCGTCCAAGGCGAAGCTGACGAACACGGCCGACCTGATCCGCCTGATCATCCGCGACGAGGCCGTGCACGGCTACTACATCGGCTACAAGTACCAGCGCGGCCTCGAGACCGAGACGCCGGAGCGCCGCGACGAGCTGAAGGACTACACCTTCTCGCTGCTGTACGAGCTCTACGACAACGAGGTGCAGTACACGCAGGACCTCTACGACGGCGTCGGACTGACCGAGGACGTCAAGAAGTTCCTGCACTACAACGCCAACAAGGCCCTGATGAACCTGGGCTACGAGGCGATGTTCCCCTCCACCGTCACCAACGTGAACCCGGCGATCCTGTCGGCCCTGTCGCCGAACGCCGACGAGAACCACGACTTCTTCTCGGGGTCGGGCTCGTCGTACGTGATCGGCAAGGCCGAGGCCACCGAGGACGACGACTGGGACTTCTGAGTCGGATCTCGAATGACGGGAGGGTGGATGCTGCACAGCATCCGCCCTCCCGTCATTCATACGGGGCTCTCAGCTGTTCCCGGGCGGGAAGGCGGTGTCCGTCCGGCGAACGGCCTCGAAGAGGAGATGCACCGGGAGCACGTTCTCAGGCTCGGTGAGGTCGACACCGAGCTCTGCGGCGCGCTGAAGTCTTGCCTGCACGGTATTGCGGTGCAGGCCGAGCCTTGCGGCAGCGGTCGATATCGATCCGTTCGCCGACAGATAGCCGAGCACCGACTCGATGAGTCTGCTCGCCGACGGGTCGGCGAGCAGACGCGGGAACAGTGCCTCCAGGAGCTGCTCGGCGAGATCCGCAGGTACGAGCCGCCCCAGCAGATGCAGCGGGGCGCGGTCGAAGTCCACGAATGCCTCGGAGGCGGGCATGTCAGGCATCGCCGCGCGGGGTACTGCCAGGCGGGCCGCCAGCCAAGCCTCCCGGACGGCGCGCCTGGCCTCATCCGCGGCGCGATGGATGCGTGAGGAGCCCGCGGTGATCGGTGCCCCCGCCGCACGCGCGAGTCCGCTCCTCACCAAGTCCAGAGCTCTGGTCCGCTGCTTCGAATCCTCGACGGGCAGGAAGCCGATCCAGCCGCCGTCGAAGCGCGCGAGCGGCGCCTCAGGGAATGCCATGAACCAGAGCTGATGCACGAGAGCGCCCAGGCGATCAGGCTCCTCAGCGAGAAGACACACGGCAATGTAGGAACCGGCGAGGGGGAGGTGCGGCCATTGCTCCTGGTCTCGCGCGGCCGGATCGGCGAACGCGGCGACCGGAGCGAATCCCGTGAGCGCGGTGATCGAGATCGCCGGGAGCGACGAGCGCGTCGCGTTCAGGCGCTGCGCGAGCAGTGACGCTCTGAGCGAAGGCGCGGCACCGGCGAGCAGCTGCTCGCCGAAGACGGAGGCGCTGGCGGGAACGCTGGCGAGGAGGAGATCCGGCTGATCGCCCCCGTCATCGCTCCGGGACGCAAGTTCAGCCTTCACGATCGATCGGCGCTGCGGCCCGCTGCCGACCTTCTTCGGCTCAGACGACGCGAATGTGCGGGTTCCGGACGACTCGATCCACACTTCGGCGCCGCCGAGCTCATCCGAGAGCAGATCGACCGCCTGTGCGGGCCCCGAGACTTCCGCCAGCCGGGTGACGACGGCGCTCACGCGCACCATCGTCTCCGCGCGCGCCGCACCGATCCGGATCGCCGCGTCGATCGCAAGCCGGGTCATGTCCCGGCGCGTGGTGAGCAGCGAGACCTCCAGTCTCTTCGCGAGCTCGATGACGGAGGCTGTGAACGGCTGTTCGGGAACGATGAGCGCGCACGCGCGTCGCTCCCAGGCATGGCGCAGCGCTGCCGAGATCATCCAGCCTCCCCGCGCTGCGCCTCGCGCGAGGAGCACGACGGTGTCGGGGCCCACCGAACCGATGTCCTCGAAGTCGGAGACGAAGGCCAGATCCCGCACGGGACTGCGATCTGAGACGAGGTGCAGCACCGAGAGTCCGGAGAGTTCTCGCGCATCGATGAGATCGCGCAGCTCGACGGCCCCGGCAGCCGATCCGTTCATAGCGAACTCCTTCCGCGGTCAGGGAGCAGCGAGTGCAGAGTCTCCGGTGCTGCCAGACGACGCCCCTCAGGCGTGTACCACTGTTCGGCGGCAGGCAGGACGACGAGATCGAGGGTGTTGCCGACCCAGAGGTCGTCGAGACTGGCGACGCGACCGTCATCGGGGTGCAGCATCGTGATGATGTCGGGAATCACTGCTTCCGGAGTGCCATCGATCATGAGCAGAAGCAGCTCGTTCTGGATCTCCAGTTGGACGAACCGGCCTTGCGCCTCCTCGATGAGCACGATGCTCGACGGGTGGTCGGGCTCACCCGCGGGTGCAGGCCGTGAGAGTCCAGCGACGTCGGCGACTCGGGCGCGAATGATCCGGCGAACTCCCTCGCTTCGGCGCAGTTGCTCGTGCTTCTCATGGGCTGGTGCATCGGATTCCAGGATGCTTCCGATGCGCACCATTCGGGAGACGCTCCCGAGCACTCCCGTTCGCGCGAGATCCGCGGCGGTCATCGGATAGAGCGCGGTGGCCGACCATCCGCCGAACTCCTCGGCGAGCGCACGGACGAGCCGCTCCGCTCTCCGTGGCTCGTTCACACGCAGAAAAGCGGACTCTCCGACCGGGCCCGTCGCGGCCAAGGGGCCGGCCGGCAGGCCGGCGAGGGTGAACACCGACTGGTACAGCAGCGGGAACACGCGGCCCATCGGGTCGGCGTCGACGACGGGGCGGTCGAGCTGCATCCCGGTCAGAAGCGGCACCATCGAATTCACGTTGGCTGCGGCGAGAGGGAAGAGCCCCTCGATGCGAGTCCCCAGCTCGCGCTCGAGCAGCTCCACGCTGCTGACGAACTCATCGCCGGCGGGTCGAAGCTCTGAGAGCGGGAGTCCGTTGTTGACGAAGCCGACGGCCGCGACGAGCGCATCGGCGTCGAAGTCCTCGACTCCGAGCAGCTCGGGGCCGCCGTCACCACTGGTCATCCGGGTCAGGATCCGATCCAGCTGCTCGTCGCACCATTCCGGGTCGGCCGCGCAGGCGAGGAAGAGCGCGCCGGTGCGCAGGTGCCTGACATCCTCAGCGCTGAGCCGCACGGTGCTCCCTTCGATCGTCGAGCAGGGCGCCCACGGGAGCTCCGGCGACACCGTGGACGCGCACGGAGACGACTCTGGCGTGCTCGTAGGTCGTCGCCACGAGCTGCGACTCGAGGATGCGCACCGAGGAGGGCAGCGCTCCGAACGCCGCGAGCCTCGCCCGGACGCGTGCCTCGGCCGTCTGCAGCTCGTGCGCCATCTCCGTGGCGTTCACGGCACCGACGGTCCCGAGTGCCCAATCGGAGAGGGGGGCGCAGGCGGCTCCCAGTGCCCGCAGGTCGTCCTCGGTCTCCACGGCTCCACCGCCGTCGAGCCAGCCGGGCAACGGCGCCTCGGCGACGCGCACGAGCCGAGGGGGCGGAGTCCGTCCATGGATCAGGATCTCGGTCGCCGGCACCAGGTGCGCGGCCTGAGTCGACAGGCGGGCGCCCTCCCGGCGGAGCCTCGGGATTACCGCCGGAGCTCCGGCGCGCAGCGTCCCGAGGACGAGCCCGTCCCGGGTGGCAAGCAGGAGATCGCCGTCGTCGAGCCGGCAGAGCGCCGCAGCGCCGAGGAACTCGATCGGAGCGGCGGAGAAGGCCGAGTGGACGGGCTCGGCCGGAAGCCTGCTGAGCGGCACACGACCTCCGTCGTTCCTCGTGACAGAGAGGCGGGCGTCGGGGAGCCTGCGGCCCGCGACGAGCGCCAGTGCGGTCGCGAGCGCGTCGGCGTCGGGAACGAGCGCGCTGTTGACTATGGCGGTGTGCTCCCGGGTCGCGAATGAGTTTCCATCGAAGGCGTGTGAGAACGCCACGCTCAGTGGGCCGCCGCGCTCGAGCAGGACCTCGCCGGCGGCGAGTTCGTGCGCGGGGTTCACGAGCGCGCCGACGCTCGTGATCACGACGCGGGCTCCGGCGGGGATCGCGGCGGCGGCAGCTCGGAACCCTTCGCGGTCGAACGGGGCGAGCTCTTCGCCGAGCGTCGTGTGCCCGCCGCGCACGTGAAGGATCGGCGTCTCGCCGGATCGTGGTTCGTCCGCGAACGCGACGGGCGGCCTCGGCGCGATGCGTACGACCGCGAGCGGTGCCGCCTCCGAGTGGTTCAGGACGCCGCTCACGTCGAACGCGACCGATGAGACCGACTGCTCGGATCGTGCGATCCGCTCGAGCAGCAGGTCGACGGACCGCTCGATCCGGCCGCCGGTGACCGGGGACGCGAGTGTCGTGTACGTCCCGTCGGCGCGCATCAGTGCGGCGACGACGTGCCGCTCATGTACTGCGACTCCGACCCGCATGCGTCCCCTCCCTTCGACTTCCGTTCTGAGCACAGGCGGGAGTGACCACGCATCCTGTCGTTTCATTCTTTTGCATTCCGCAACGTATACGCAATATGCAACTTGCACAGGTCGACTCGACGCGTGGCGGATAGTTTCAAGGGCAGCCCCACGAATACCGAAGTTCACGAACGTGGCGCCGCCCCCGAAGCTCGAGACGATGGAGTACGAGACCCGATGATCCGCTCAGTCCTGACCCTGCACACATCGCCCGCGCAGGCGGATGCCGTGCTGGAGCTCTACCGCCGCGAGGAGATCCTGCAGGAGTCGCTCGACCTGACCCGCGCGCTCAGCTCGGAGATCGCGACAGCGATCGACGGGTCTGGCGAGATCATCGTGACCGCCGAATGGCCCGACGAAGCCGCATACCAGGAGTGGCTCGACCACCCTAACCGAGGGCGCACCGGCCCTGAGCTCTCGGCGCTGCTCGCCGACGCCCGGATCGGCGTCGGACGACTGTTCAAGGTCGACCACAGAGTCTCCCGCACCGAGATCTGAATCCCACCCGAAGCCCCTCACGAAAGAAGAATGCAATGACGCACCTCCCACGGATCATCGCCGGCGCAGGCGCCCTCGCGCTCGGCATCTCCCTCACCGCCTGCAGCGCCACCGGAGGCGCAAGCGGCGGCACAGACGACTTCTCTGTCGTCTTCCTGGCCTCGTCATCCCAGAACGGGTACAACCAGGCCGTCTACGAGGGCGTGAAGAAGAAGGCCAAGGAGCTCGAGAAGAAGCTCGGCATCAAGATCACGACCAAGATCCAGGACGGCCAGTTCGATGCCAACACGCAGCTATCCCAGCTGCAGAACGCCGGAACGACCGGCCAGGCGAGCGGCGTCATCGTCGTCCCGCAGGACGGGCCGGGCCTCGCTGCGGCCTTCCCACTCGGCAACGACATCCCCGTGGTCTCGGTGCTGAACCCCATCGGCCCCGACATCGACAAGATGGAGCCGCAGACCGAGGGGGTCGTGTCGACCGTGGCGTCACCCCCATCGGCCGGCGCTGAGCGCCAGGCGAAGACGGTCGTCGAGTACTGCAAGGACATCGACCCCTGCAAGATCGGGCTTCTGGCCGGGCTGCTGAACTCGCCGCTCGACGTCGCGCGCATCAAGGCGTGGAAGGACGTCCTCGGCGCCCATGACAACATCAAGATCGTCGGCACCGTCGAGGGGGCCTACGACCGGGACAAGTCGCTCACGGCGGTGTCGAACCTGCTGCAGGCGAACAAGGACATCAACGGGATCCTGAGCAACGCGGACCAGCAGACCATGGGCGCGCAGATCGCTCTCGAGAACGCCGGCATCGATCCGTCGTCGATCTTCCTCACCGGCGGAGGCGGGACGATCGAGGCAGTGAAGGCCGTGCGCGAGGGCAAGTGGACGAACGACTACCTCAACTACCCCGTGAGCATGGGTGAGGCCGCCCTCGAGCAGCTCGTCAACAAGCTGCGCGGAGAGAAGGTGCAGGCTGTCGTGGACGCCGACACCCTCCGCGATCTCGCGCCTGTGTCGACCAAGGCCGACCTCGACGCGACGCCCGACTTCACCGGCGAGTGGAACGGCTGAACCGATGCAGGATTCTGCTGTCGGCCCGGTTCTGGTCGAACTCCGCGGAGTCGAGAAGCGGTTCGGCGCGACCCAGGCGCTCGACGACGTCTCGCTCGACGTCCGCGGTGGGGAGATCCACGCGTTCGTCGGCGAGAACGGCGCCGGGAAGTCGACGCTCGGCAAGGTGATCGCCGGCATCTACGCGGCTGACCGAGGAGACGTCCTCGTCGACGGCGCCCCGGTCGACCGGTGGAATCCGGGAATCGCGCAACGGCGGGGGATCGTGATGATCGCGCAGGAGCTGGCACTGGTCCCGGACCTCACGGTCGGCCAGAACGTCTTCCTCGGCGCGGAGGAGCACCGATTCGGAATCGAGCGGCGCAACATCGCGGAGCGCTTCGCGGCACTCGACGCGCAGGTGGGGTTCGACCTCGACCCGGGGGAGAAGGTGCGCGATCTGCGGATCGCCGACCAGCAGAAGGTCGAGATCCTGCGGGCACTCGCCAGAGAAGCCCGGGTCATCGTCATGGACGAGCCGACGTCGTCGCTCACCGCGCACGAGATGGCGCAGCTCGAGCAGCTGATGCGGACGCTCCGCGATCGGGGCTGCTGCGTGATCTATGTCTCGCACTTCCTCGATTCAGTTCTCGGGGTCGCCGATCGCATCACCGTGATGCGGGACGGCCGGAGAATCGAGACCGTCGATGCGGCCGCGGTGTCCAAGCACGATCTCGTCACCTTGATGCTCGGCCGCGAGATGGATCAGGCGTACCCGGATCGCCCCCCGCTCCCCGAAGGGGAAGAACCGCTTCTCTCGGTGCGGGAACTCCACACAGGGACCGGGGTCGACGGAATGAGCTTCGACGTGCGCCCCGGTGAGATCGTCGGGCTGCTCGGCCTCGTGGGCAGTGGTCGCACCGAGTGCCTCCGCGCCGTGTTCGGCCTCGACGAGGTGACCTCCGGCGAGGTCCGGTACGACGGGCGCGACTGGGTCGGACGGACGCCGAAGCACTCGATCGACGCCGGTCTCGTGCTCGTCTCGGAGGACCGGCACAAGGACGGCCTTGTCCTGCAGCGATCAGTGCGCGAGAACATCGGTCTCTCGAGTCTCCCCGCCCGTGCGCGCGGCGGGATCGTCGACCTCGGTGCGGAGAAGCACATCGCGCGGGAACTTGCGGAATCACTCGAGATCCGGCCGCCCGACATCGAGCTGCCGGTCGGATGGTTCTCGGGAGGCAATCAGCAGAAGGCGCTCCTCGGGAAGGCGCTCGCCGCGGGCCCGAAGCTGATCATCCTCGACGAACCGACGCGCGGCGTCGACGTCGGAGCGAAGCGGACCATCTACGAGCTCATCGTCCGTCTCGCCGCGCAGGGCATCGGCGTGCTGCTGATCTCGTCCGAGCACGAGGAGATCATGGAGCTCGCCCATCGCGCCTACCTCGTCTCGGACGGCCAGACCTTCGGGGAGATCATCCCCGAGCAGACCACCGTGGAGGACGTGCTGTTCCGGCTCTTCCACGTGACCATCGGAGAGGAGCCGGCAGCGTGACCGAAGCCGCAAACACCACCGTTACGCGAACGCGCGCCAGCAAGAAGCTGTCGGCGAAGGAGCTCATCATCGAGTACGCGGTCCTGCTGCTGCTCGCGGCTGTGCTCGTCGCGCTCGCGATCCTGTCGCCGTCGTTCTTCACGTTCGGCAACATCGTCAACATCCTGAATCAGAACGCCCCGCTCGTGATCATCGCCGCGGCCGGGACCTTCGTGATCATCTCGGGGAACTTCGACCTGTCGACCGGCGCGATCTACAGCGTGGCCGGCGTGGTCGCCGCGTGGCTCGCGGTGAGCACGGGCAGCGTCGCACTCGCGCTGGGCGCGGCGCCTGTCATCGGGATCGTGCTCGGTGCATTCAACGGCACGGTCATCACCCGACTCCGGGTGCACTCGTTCCTCGCGACGCTCGCATCCTCGATGATCTTCACGACTGTCGCGGTGCTCATCACCGGAGGCAGCCTGATCACCGTGACGACGCCCGGTTTCACGGTGCTGGGGCGGAACCGCATCGGCGGCGTCTTCATCGCGGTGTTCGTGATGATCGTCGCGGTGGCGATCCTGTGGTTCGTGCTGTCGCGGACCCTGTTCGGTCGTCGGGTCTACGCGGTCGGCGGCAACGCGGAGGCGGCCGAGCTCTCCGGCATCCACGTGGACCGCACGCGGATCCTGGTCTTCGTGATCAGCGGACTCGCGGCCGGCACGGCCGCGGCGATCGGCGTCTCGCGCATCGCATCCGGCCAGCCGCTCGCCGGTGCCGGGCTCGAACTGAGCGCCATCGCGGCCGTGATCCTCGGTGGCACGAGCATTTACGGCGGCATCGGAGCGGTCTGGCGATCGGTGGCCGGCGTGTTCCTCATCGCCCTGATCGGCAACGGCTTCGATCTGCTGAACCTCAATCCCCAGCTCAAGGACATGGTGACCGGCTTCATCATCCTGGCGGCGGTCGGCCTCGCCGCGGCCGGCCGAGGGAAGCGCTAGTAGCGGCCGTCGCGCACCACCCGCAGCATTCGCGATCAAGCACCCGGCAGCGTCGGGTCTCCGCGGGCTGCCCGAAATCATCAACGACCCCAATGGAAGGACCAGCAATGTCCGAGAACGTCCGAATCGCCATCGACGTGGGAGGAACGTTCACCGATGTCGTGAAACTCGTCCCCGAGACGGGTGAGCTCCGCTTCGAGAAGGTGCCGACCACGCCCAGCGAGCCGACCGCCGGCGTCCTCTCGGCCTTCGACAAGGCCGGTGCGGATCCCGCCCAGGTCACGACCTTCAATCACGGCAGCACGCTGGGGCTGAACTCCCTGCTCACTCGCACCGGTGCGCGCGTCGCGACGATCGCGACCCACGGTTTCCGCGACGTGTACCTGCTCGGACGCACCGACCGCCGGGTGATGTACGACATCGCCTACCGCAAGCCCGAGGCGCTGCTCGAGCGCTACGACACCTTCGAGGTGATCGAGCGGAGCATGTTCGACGGCTCCGTCGCCACGCCCTTCGACGACGAGGACGCGCGCGAGGTCGCACGAGAGATCCTGCGCCGCGGGTACGATGCCGTCGCGGTGGCGTTCCTGCACGCCTACGCGAATCCCGCGCACGAGCTTCGCATGCGGGAGATTCTCGCCGAAGAGGCGCCGGGAGTCGAAGTCACCCTGTCACACGAGCTCTCTCGCGAGTACAGGGAGTACGAGCGCACGAGCACCGCAGTGCTCGACGCCTACATCAAGCCGATCATGCGCAGTTATCTCAAAGCGCTCGAGGGCGAACTCGAGCGGCGCGGCTTCGACGGGCGCTTCCTCATGTCGCGCTCAGGCGGAGGAGCGATGACCGCTTCGGCGGCGCGCGAGCAGCCCGTGAACCTGATCCTCTCCGGACCTGCGGGAGGCGTGGTCGGCGCCGCGGCGTTCGCAAAGCTGATCGACCGACCGAACCTGATCACGATCGACATGGGAGGCACGAGCCTCGACGCCTCGCTGGTGCAGGACGGCAGCCCGGTCCTCTACCACGGCGCGGAGTTCGAAGGACTGCCGATCAACACGCCATCGCTGTACATCCACACGATCGGCGCGGGCGGCGGGTCACTCGGCTACCTCGACGGGGCCGGCGCCCTGCAGGTAGGGCCAAAGAGCGCCGGCGCAATGCCCGGGCCGGCGGCGTACGGCCGCGGCGGAACAGAGCCGACTTTCACGGATGCCGCTCTCGCGATCGGCTATCTCGGGACCGACACTCCGCTCGGCGGCGAGCTCACACTCGACCGGGAGAAGTCACTCGAAGCGCTCACCCCGATCGCCGGGAGCCTCGGACTCAGCGTCACTGAACTGGCGCGGGGCATGGTGCAGATCTCGAACACCAAGATCATGGGCGCGGTCCGAGCGATCACGATCGAGCTCGGCCATGACCCGAAGGACTTCGCGCTGCTGTCGTTCGGCGGGGGCGGCGGCCTGGTCGCGGTCGACGTGGCACGCGAGCTCGGCATCCCCGAGGTGATCGTGCCACCGGGACAGGGGGCGTTCTCGGCGCTCGGCATGCTGATGGCCGACGTGCAGCACAACTACTCGCGCACCAGCCTGCAGGCGCTCGAGGACCTCGACGCCGAGGTGGCCGACGCCCTCTACGCGGGCATGGAGGCAGAGGCCAGGGAGACGCTGCGTGCCGAAGGGTTCGACGAGGACCGCATGATCTTCCACCGCGTCGTCGCGGTGCGGTACTCCGGCCAGGAGCACTCGGTCACGGTCGACTATCCCGCGGACGGCACGGATCCTCGCGAAGGCATCCGCTCGGAGTTCGACCGGCTGCATCTGCGCCAGTACGGGCACATCATGGACGATCCCATCGAGACGACCACGCTGCGGCTCGGAGCCGTGGGAGTGCTCGACAAGCCCGAGCTGCCGAAAGCGGCCGTCCGCCCGGAGGGCGAGGCACCGCAGCTTCGAACACGCACGGTCGTGCTCGAAGGAGACGAGACGGCGGAGTACGCCCTGGTCTCGCGCGAAGAGCTCATGGCCGGTGACGTCATCGAGGGCCCGGCCGTCGTGACAGAGCACACGGCGACGACCGTGATGCACGCCGGTGACCGACTCGAGGTCGGGGCATACGGCGAGCTCATCATCTCGATCCAGTACGCGAAGAAGGGAGCCTGACGTGGCCGACGCGATCACCACCGAGATCATCAGGCACGGCCTGCTGGCCGTCGCAGAGGAGGTCGCGCGCAATCTGTGTCGCACCGCCTACAACACCGTGGTCTACGAGATCCACGACTACGGCATCGGGATCCATGACGCCAACGGAGACGTGGTCGCGGATGCACCCGGCATCGCGGTGTTCACCAGGGGCAACGACGCGGGAATCAAGCACTCCATCGAGTTCCTCGGCGCCGACGCGATGGAGCCCGGTGACATCTTCATCATCAACTTCCCCTACTGGTCGAGCGCCCACACCCTCGATCCGCTCGTCTTCGCGCCCATCCACGTGGACGACGAGCTGATCGGCTTCGCCTCGTGCCGCGTGCACGTGACCGACCTGAACCAGAAGGACCCGGGGTACGTGCTCGACTCGACGGACCGCTCGCAGGAGGGGCTGATGCTCCCCGCCTCCAAGCTGTACCGCAGAGGCGAGCGCAACGAGGACGTGTTCAACATCATCCGGTTCAACAGCCGGATGCCGAAGCACACGATCGGTGACATCCAGGCGCAGGTGTCGGCGTGCGTGAGCGGTGTGCGTCGTACCCAGGAACTCGCCGGCAAGTACGGCGTCACCACGCTCACCGAGGCCATGGTGACGATCAACGAGCATGGTGAGAAGCTCGCCCGGCTCGCGCTCGCGAAGCTGCCGAAGGGCACATGGAGCGCGGTCGACTACGTCGACGACGACGGGATCAACAAGGACGAGCTCGTCAAGCTGCAGTGCACGGTGACGGTCACCGACGACGAGATGGTGGTCGACTGGACCGGCAGCGCCGAGAACGTCGAGGGCCCGATCAATCTGCCGCCGGGACAGACCGAAGCGCTTTCGAGCCTGATCTTCAAGTCGCTCACGACACCCGACTCGCCGGTCGTCGCGGGCAACTTCGCTCCACTGCGCGTGGTCACGGTGCCAGGATCCGTCATGCACGCGGTGTCGCCCATGCCGACCTTCACTCTCTGGACGGGACTCCTTGCCGGCGAGGTGATCCTGAAGGCGCTGGCCGAGGGCATGCCGGAGCTCGTGCCCGCCTGCTCGGGCGGTGACGTGTGCTCGATGATGGGTCTCGGCGTGAATCCTCGTACCGGCGAGCCATGGCAGGAGGCGACGAATGAGGCTGTCGGCTTCGGCGGCACGGCGCAGCACGACGGCGAGGACGGGATCATGCACCTGTCGGAACCGGGCTGCCGCAACAACCCGGTCGAGGTGCTCGAGGCGAAGTCCTCGATGATCATCGAGCATTACGGGTACCGCACCGACACGGGCGGTGCGGGCGAGTTCCGTGGCGGGGTCGGAGTCAGCCGCTCGTATCGCTTCACCGCGCCTGCCACAGGCATCTGCCTCGTCTACAAGACGAAGACGGAGCCGTGGGCCATCGACGGCGGATCCGCCGGCAAGCCGAACCGGGTCGTGCTGAACCCGGGTACGGACCGCGAGATCGTGCAGGGCGGAAGCTACAACCGACTCGAGGCGGGCGATGTGCTCGTCAACCAGACCGGCGGGGGCGGAGGCTACGGGGATCCGTTCCGACGGGATGCTGCCGCCGTCGCTCACGACGTGCGTAACGGATTCGTGTCCCGACGCGCGGCCGAGCTGGATTACGGCGTCGTGATGACCGCGGATTTCGAGATCGACGAGAAGGCGACGGCCGCTCTCCGCGGTCGATGAACCATCGGGGGGTGCGCTCATAGGCGCGGGCGCACCCTCACCAGGCACGGTACGCGTGTCGCGTTCCCGCAGGTGCGGACGCTGACGACGGGAGGGCGGATGCTGCACAGCATCCGCCCTCCCGTCATTCGCTCACTGCGCGCCGTAGTCCGGGATCTGCTGCAGCGTCCAGGTGTTGCCGTCGGGGTCGTCGAAGGTGACGAACCGGCCCCACGGCTGCTCGTCGACGCCGGAGGCCTCGACGCCGAGCCCGCGCAGGTGCGACAGGGCCTCGTCGGCATCCGGCACGACGACCTGGATCGAGTTCTGCTGACCGGGCTCGAGCCCGCTGCCCATACCCGTGCCGAAGGCGATGGAGCAGGCCGATCCGGGAGGGGTCATCTGCACGAAGCGCAGCTCGTCGGAGACCTGGTGGTCGTGATCGGGGTTGAAGCCGATCGTCGTGTAGAACTCCTTCGCGCGGTCGACGTCCGTCACCGGCACGTGGATGAGTTCGATCTTCCAGTCCATGTCCTGCGCCTTTCTCGAGGGAGACGCGAGAGGCTCGCGCACATCTGCGACGGTACGCGGGGTCACCGACATCCGGGAGGGCATCGGGCGCTTCCGGGTGTCGGAGGCCCGTGAGAGCGTAGCCGCGTGGACACGATACGACTGCGGCTCTGGACGGCCGAGGACATCGACCTGCTTCGCGCGGCGAACACTCCCGAGATGACGGCGCACCTGAACGGCCCGGAGACCGAGGAGCAGATCATCGACCGCAATGAGCGGTATCTGCGACTGGGAGCGGCGGGGGAGGCCCGCAACTTCGTGATCGTGGACGCCCACGATCGACCCCTCGGATCCATCGCGTACTGGCGCGCCGACTGGCGAGGCGAGCCCGTGCTGGAAGCCGGCTGGTTCGTGCTCCCCGAGGCGCAGGGACGCGGCATCGCCTCGCGGGCCCTCGCGCTGGTCGTCGACGACGCCAGGGAGCATCGCGGAGCGCGGCGCCTGCTCACGGCTTTCCCCGCGGCGGACAACGCCGCCTCCAACGGCGTCTGCCGACGCGGAGGCTTCACGCACACCGGAACGTTCACCGAGGAGTTCCGCGGGGCGGACCTCACCATGAACGAGTGGGCGCTCGCGCTCGACGGGTCCGGAGCCGACACGTTCCCCACCTCACCGCGCTGAAACCGCGAGGACACATGCCGTACGCCGCATATCGACGCGCGTACGCTGGGCACAGCGATCGGCATCCGCCCTTGGCTTCCAAAGCTCAAGGGCTCCGATCGACAGGAGAGCACCATCTCACTCACTCAGGTCGACACGATCAAGACCACCGTTCCCGCCCAGGGACGCATCCGACAGACGTACTCCGGCACTACGGAGTTCCCGCCGATGGCGCGCGCCTACAAGGATGTGCTGAACGTCATCCGCGATCTGGGCCTGCTGCGCCGCACGCCGGTGTTCTACACGCTGGTGGGGGTCGCCCTGCTGCTCGGCTTCGCGGGATGCGCCGTCGGCTTCATCCTGCTGGGAGACAGCTGGTTCCAACTGCTCATCGCGGGCGCGCTCGGCATCCTGTTCACACAGGTCGCGTTCCTCGCACATGAGGCCGCACACCGTCAGATCCTCTCGTCGGGCCCGGCGAACTTCCGTCTCGCACGCGTGCTCGCGGGGCTCATCGGCATGAGCTACTCCTGGTGGGATTCCAAGCACACCAAGCATCACGGCAACCCGAACATGGTCGGCAAGGACCCTGACATCGAGGTCGACACGATCTCCTTCCTCGACGAGGACGCGGCCCGCTCCCGCGGCGTCATCCGCTGGATCACGCAGCGCCAGGGGTGGCTGTTCTTCCCGCTGCTCACGTTGGAAGGACTGAACCTGCATCGCCTGAGCGTGGTGCATCTGGTCACGCCCGGTCGCGTGAAGGGGCGCTGGACCGAGATCGGCATCATCTCCCTGCGGTTCGCTCTGCTGCTGACGCCGCTGTTCCTGTTCCTTCCCGTGGGGATGGCGTTCGCGTTCCTGGGCGTGCAGATGGCCGTGTTCGGCCTCTACATGGGAGCCTCCTTCGCCCCGAACCACAAGGGCATGCCGATCATCTCCCCGGACGCGCGGCTCGACTTCTTCTCGAAGCAGGTCCGCACCTCGCGCAACGTGACCGGCGGCTGGTGGGCGACCTGGCTGTTCGGCGGCCTGAACTACCAGGTCGAACATCACCTCTTCCCCAGCATGTCGCGTCTGAACCTCTCCCGCGCCCGCGAGGTGGTGCGAGACTACTGCGCGGCGAATGACGTTCCGTACACCGAGACGACCCTGCTGCAGTCCTACGGCATCGTCGTGCGCTATCTGAACCGGGTGGGCCTCGCCGCACGCGACCCCTTCGACTGCCCGATCAGCGCCCAGTACCGGCCGGTGTGACCCCGCCCCTTGCAGATCTCGGCCGCGCAGTCAATGCGGAAGCCGAACGAGCGGCATCGTCCTAGAGTCTCCGAACGTGCGGCACCCGAGCCGCAGGATTCAGGAGTGATCGATGCCCGCCATCGACGACCAGGCGACGGAGTCGCTGCTCGACGGTCGATATCGCCTCGAAGCGCGAGTCGGACGAGGGGCGACGTCCGTGGTGTACCGCGCCGAGGATCTGCTTCTCGGCAGACCTGTGGCGATCAAGCTGCTACGCCAGTCCGATGAGACGCCCACATCGCTCGAGCGGGTCCGCACCGAGATCGCGCTGCTCGCGAATCTGAAGCATCCCTCCCTGGTCACGCTCTACGACGCGCGACTCGACTCAGGGCATCCGCAGTACCTGGCGATGGAGTACGTCGAGGGCCCCACGCTGGCCTCGCGGCTGCTGGGCGGGCCGCTCGCCGGCGTCGAGGCGGCATGCGTCGCCCGTGACCTCGCGGCGGGCCTGGATGCCGTGCACCGCGCCGGCATAGTCCACCGGGACGTCAAGCCCTCGAACGTGCTGATGCCGGAGACGAGCCGCCCCGGCGATCACACCTCCGCGAAGCTGACGGACTTCGGCATCGCCTTCGACGTGGATGATCCGAGGCGCACGTCGCCGGGAATCGCCATCGGCACCGCTGCCTACATGGCGCCGGAGCAGGTGCGCACCGCCGAGCTCACGACGGCGGTCGACGTGTACTCGCTCGGTCTCGTGCTGATCGAGGCCCTCACCGGTGAACCGGCCTTCCCGGTCGCGGGTCGGGTGCAGACCGCACTGCGTCGGCTGACCGAGCATCCGGTGATACCGGAATCACTGGATGCACGGTGGCGGACGCTGCTCGCGCGCATGACGCGCGAAGATCCGGCGGAGCGGCCCTCGTCCGCCGAGGTGGCCGCAGAGGCCGAGGCGATCCGCCGCGCCGAGGCGCCCAGCCGTGACATCCGCACAGAGCCTCCGACCCCCGTCCGGACATCGCACCGCGATGCGGAGGCGGAGCTCGGCGATGACGACGCGCCGACCGGACCGACGCGGGCGTACACCGCAGCCGCCGTCCTCCCCGCACCGCGCTTCCGACGGGCGCGGATCACCGTCGCGGCGGTGCTGGGAGCGGCAGCGCTGTCACTCATCGCCCTCTTCGGGCTCCACAGCGTCGCTCCGTCAGCCGAGTCGCCCGCCCGGATCGCGGTGCATGCGCCCGAGACCTCGCCGCCCCCGTCACCCGCAGCCGATCCGGCCGTGCAGCAGGCGTCGACCGGGACCGCCGGTGCCACCTCGGGACAGGGCACGACGGCGGGTCAGCAGAACCCGAACAAGGGCCCCGGCAACAACTCGGGGAAGGGGCAGGGGAGCTCAGGACACGGCAAGGGCCACTGACGCGACCGAGCGACCTGCCTCAGCGGCGGTGGGCCTGGTAGTACGCCAGGAGTGCCTTGGTCGACGCGTCCTGCGCCTCCAGGGCATCCGCATCGCCCTCGATCGCGGGGGCGATCTTCAGGGCGAGCTGCTTGCCGAGCTCCACGCCCCACTGGTCGAAGGAGTTGATGCCCCAGATCACGCCCTGCGTGAAGGTGATGTGCTCGTAGAGCGCGATCAGTTGGCCGAGGACGGACGGGGTGAGCGCATCCGCGAAGATCGACGTGGTGGGGCGGTTGCCGGGGAAGGTCCGCGCGGCCACGAGCGCACCGGTCGTGCCCTCGGCCTCGACCTCCTCGGCCGTCTTGCCGAACGCCAGGGCCTTCGTCTGCGCGAGGAAGTTCGCCAGGAACAGGCCGTGCACGTCGCGGCCGTCGTCCTGCAGCGGGTAGGCCGGGTTCACGAAGGCGATGAAGTCCGCCGGGATCAGCCGGGTGCCCTGGTGGATCAGCTGGTAGAACGCGTGCTGGCCGTTGGTGCCCGGCTCGCCCCAGAAGACCTCGCCGGTGGTCGTGGTGACCGGGCTCCCGTCCCAGCGAACGGACTTGCCGTTGGACTCCATGGTCAGCTGCTGCAGGTACGCCGCGAAGCGGCTCAGCTGCTGCGCATAGGGAAGCACGGCGTGCGACTGCGCGCCGAGGAAGTTCGTGTACCAGACGTTGAGCAGGCCCATCAGCACGGGCACGTTCTGCGCGAGCGGGGTGGTGCGCACGTGCTCGTCGACGGCATGGAAGCCGGCGAGCAGGTCGCGGAACACCTCGGGCCCGAACACGACGGCCAGCGACAGACCGATCGCGGAGTCGACGGAGTAGCGGCCGCCCACCCAGTCCCAGAACCCGAAGGCGTTGGCCGGGTCGATGCCGAAGGCGGCGACCTTGTCGAGCGCCGTGGAGACCGCGACGAAGTGGTGCGCGACGGCATCCGTCCTGCTCTGCTCGTCGTCGCCGATCGCGCCGGATGCCGACAGTCCCGCCCACAGCCAGTCGCGGGCGAGGCGCGCGTTGGTGAGCGTCTCCAGAGTGGTGAACGTCTTCGACGCGACGATGAACAGGGTCGTCTCGGGATCGAGGTCCGCGGTCTTCTGAGCCAGATCGGTCGGGTCGATGTTCGACACGAAACGGGCCTGGATGCCCGCGTCGGCGTAGGGCTTCAGCGCCTCGTAGACCATCACCGGACCGAGGTCGGAACCGCCGATGCCGATGTTGACGACATGCGTGACCTTCTTGCCCGTGACGCCCTTCCACTCGCCCGATCGCACGCGGTCGGCGAAGGCGGAGAGCGCTTCGAGCACCGACTGCACATCGGCATCCACGTCCTGCCCGTCGACCACCAGCGCGGGCGTCGCACCGGGCCGACGGCGCAGGGCGGTGTGCAGCACAGCGCGGTCCTCGGTGGTGTTGATGTGCTCGCCCGCGAGCATCGCGGCGTAGCGCTCGGCGACACCGGTCTGCTCCGCCAGGCGCACGAGCGCGGCGAGGATGTCGTCGGTGACGAGGTTCTTCGACAGGTCGACGTGCAGGTCGGCCAGCGGCAGCGAGAGCTTCTCGACACGGTCCGGATCGGCGGCGAACCAGCCGCGCAGATCGGGGGAGAAGCCCGTGCTGAGGGACGTGAGTTCGGCCCAGGCGGAGGTGGTGGTCGCATCGATCGGAGCGGTCATGCATGCAACGTTAGCGCCGGATGAGGGGTCCCCGCGCCCCGAGGCTCCGGACAGCGCGCAGCGATGCCCGGAGAGGGCGTGGGGCGCATCCGCGCCTCCGTGTCGCAACCCAGCCCGCGCACATGAGACGGACATCCCCGGGGACTATCGTCGCGGCATGCTCGAGGCGATTCCGAAGCGGTCGGGAGCGATCGACCTCGTCCGCATCATCGCGGTCGCGGCGATCGTCGCAGGGCATGTCTTCACCCGCGATCTGACCGGCGATCTGCTCTACACCTGGCACGTCGTGGTGTTCTTCGTGCTCTCCGGATACCTGTGGAAGCCGGGCCGCTCCTTCCGCACCGAACTGAGCAGGCGCTGGCGGTCGCTCGGCCGACCCTACCTGGCGGGGTTCGTCCTGCTGACGGTCGCGCTGCTGCCGATGGGCTTCGCCGACACCCCGCAGCGCATCCTCGGCGGCCTGTACGGCGGGGGAGCGGCGGGGATGCCGTACATCACGCTGTGGTTCATCTCCACGCTGTTCTTCACCGCCCTCCTGCTGCGCCTGATCGAGCGCCTCCCTCTCGCCCTGCAGTGGACGCTGGGTATCGCCGGGGCCGTCGCAGGCTGGATCTGGGGGTCCGCGCTCTCGGACACTCCGCTCGGCATCGGCATGGCCGCCACGAGCCTGATCTACCTGCTGATCGGCGACGCTCTGCGCCGCGTGCGCGACCGGGTGCGCGCACCTGCGCTCGCGGGCGTCCTGCTCATCGTGACCGGCGCCGCGCTCGTGGCGACCGGTCTGTCGGACTTCATCGACATCAAGCAGGGCGACTACGGCACGCCCGCGCTGTCGCTGATCGCGTCCGCCGCCATCTCGACCGGACTGATCCTGGCGGCCGAGGGCACCGTGAGGCCCGGTCGCTTCTCACAGGTCTGCACGCTGCTGGCCCTGCCGCTGCTGGCGATCGTGCTGCTGCATCCGGTGTTCCTGTGGACCCCGTGGCCGGCGTGGCCGACCTTCGCCGCGGCGATGCTCGTGCCGCTCGCGATCGGCCTCGTCGCCCTGCGCACCCCCTTGTCGCCGTGGCTCACGGGACAGGCCCGGTTGCGTCGGCCGCCGGCCGGCACCGCGCGGTAGCGTTGGCGTGAACCCAGGAGGAACCATGAAGTCAGTCCCGTTCGGATCCGGCACCGCCCCGGCGGTCATCGCCGGCATGATGCGCATCCCCGACAAGACGGACGCCGAGGTGCGCGAGCTGTACGACACCGCCCGCGCCGCGGGGATCGACTTCTTCGATCACGCCGACATCTACGGCGGGGCCATGCACGTCTGCGAGGAACGGTTCGCCTCGGCTCTGCAGCTGAGCGCCGCCGAGCGCGACGAGATCACCCTGCAGACCAAGTGCGGCATCGTGCCCTCGGAGCAGATGTTCGACTTCTCGTACGAGCACATCGTCACCCAGGTCGAGGGATCGCTGAAGGCGCTGCGCACCGACCACATCGACGTGCTGCTGCTGCACCGACCCGATGCGCTCGTGGAGCCGGAGGAGGTCGCCCGCGCGTTCGACGAGTTGTCCGCCGCCGGCAAGGTGCGCGCCTTCGGCGTCTCCAACCACACCCCGCGCCAGATCGACCTGCTGCGCACCGCCGTCACCCAGCCCCTCATCGCGAACCAGCTGCAGCTGTCGATCACGCACTCGCCGATCATCGCGCAGGGCGTCGCCGCGAACATGTCGGGCGAGGAGCAGAGCATCGTCCGCGACGGCGGCGGCATCGTCGAGTACTGCCGGATCAACGGCATCACCATCCAGGCCTGGTCCCCGTTCCAGGCCGGCTTCTTCGACGGGGTGTTCCTCGGAAACCCGAAGCACCCCGAGCTGAACGCCGTCATCGACCGGCTCGCGGCCAAGTACGCGGTCGAGCCGATCGCCATCGCGACCGCGTGGATCACCCGCCATCCGGCGCACATGCAGGTGGTGCTCGGCACGACCACGCCGCAGCGCGTGGCGGATGCCGCGGCGGGCGCGGATGTCGAGCTCAGCCGCTCGGAGTGGTACGAGCTGTTCCGCGCCGCCGGCCACATCGTCCCCTGAGCGTCCGTCCCGCGAGCGAGACGTCCCGAGTGAGGAGCCGGACATGAACCCCTTGATCAGCGCCGCCGAGTTGAAGGATCGGCTCGGCGAGGTGCGCGTGCTCGATGCGCGCTGGCAGCTCGGCCGCGATGACGGACGCGAGCAGTATCTCGCCGGGCACATCCCCGGTGCGGTGTTCATCGACGTCGAACACGAGCTGTCGCGTCACGGCGAGCCGAGCGAGGGGCGGCATCCGCTGCCGGACGACGCTGCGCTCGCCGCAGCCGCGCGGCGGTGGGGGATCAGCGACGGCGTGCCCGTGGTGGTGTACGACGACCATCGGATGCTGTCGGCCTCGCGCGCCTGGTGGGCGCTCCGCCGCGCCGGCCTCGCCGACGTCCGTGTGCTGGACGGCGGGTGGCCCGCCTGGCAGGCCGCGGGAGGCGAGACCGCCACCGGTGACGTCGAGACGTCCGAGGGTGACGTCGTGCTGGGCGCGCCGGGAGCCGCGGGGACGATCGACACCGAGGGCGCCGCGGCCTGGCCGCAGACGGGTGTGCTGCTGGATGCCCGTGCGGGCGAGCGCTATCGAGGGGAGACCGAACCCCTCGATCCGATCCCCGGCCACATCCCGGGCGCGCGCAACCTGCCGATCGCGCGGATGCTGACCGAGGACGGCCGCTTCCGGCCGGCATCCGAGATCGCGGCGGCGTTCGACGAGGCGGGCGCCGATGGCAGCATGCCGATCGCGGCATACTGCGGCTCAGGGATCACCGCAGCGCAGCTGGCGCTGGCCGGTGAGCTCGCCGGCCGCGAGGTGGCGGTGTATCCGGGATCATGGAGCGCCTGGTCGAACACGCCCGGGCTTCCCGTCGCCACGGGCGAGGAGTGACCGGCCGGGGTCGCCCGGTGGCGATGCCGCGTCGGCTACTCTGAGCGCATGGGTTACCTGGTCTCGCTGCTCGTCCTGGCGCTGATGGTGTTCGCGCTGGTGGACATCATCCGGCGCGACGACTTCCAGGTGAAGTACATGCCGAAGTTCGTCTGGCTGCTGCTGGTGATCCTGCTGCCCTTCGTCGGCAGCGTGCTGTGGTTCGGCATCGGGCGTGAGTATCCCGAGGGCGGCATCCGTCTGCAGCGGCCCGCTCGCGATCGCACCGCTTACCCGCCGCAGCCGACCGCTCCCGCGGTTCCCGTCGACACGCGCACCACCGAGCAGCAGCTCGCCGATCTCGAGCGCGAGATCGAGGAGGAGCGGCTGCGCGCCGAGATCGCCAAGCGCAAGCGCGAGCGCGAGCGCCCCTCGTCCGACTCGGGTCCGTCAGGATCAGAGGCCGGTTCAGGTCCCGAGGCCTGACGCGCGCAGCGCCTCGTCCAGGTCCGGATGCCGGAACGCGTAGCCGGCGGTCGTGAGCCTGCCCGGCAGCACCCACCGGCTCTTCAGGATCAGCTCCGTCTCGGTGCGGATGCCGAAGGCGCCGATCTCCAGCATCCACCTCGGCGTGGGCGGGCCGAAGCGCACGCCGAGCGCACGCCGGACCGCCGCCATGAACGCCCGGTTGACGACCGGGTGGGGAGTGGCGGCGTTGACCGGCCCGTCGAGCTCCGGATGCTGCTCCAGGAAGTCGATGATGCCCGTGACGTCGTCGACGTGAATCCAGCTGAACCGCTGCCGTCCGCCGCGGGCGCCCGGGAAGTGCGCGGTGCCTGCGGCGCGGCGGGCGCGGGTCACGGGCCACCGGCCGTCGAGCTGGGTGCCGCCCAGTCCCATCCTGGCGAGCGCGCGGAGCGGACCGAGCACGCCGCCGTCGCCCAGCACGATGGCCGTGCGCAGCGCCACTCGCCGCGTGGCGGGCAGATCGTCGGCGAACAGGGCCTTCTCCCAGGCCTTCGCGACCTCGACGGAGAATCCGGTGCCGAGCTCGCCGTCGGCCTCCGTCTGCGGACGGTCCTCGGCATGCCGGTAGATCGTCGCGGTGGACGAGTTGACCCACAGCCGCGGGGGAGCGGCGGCCCTGCCGATCGCGGTGGAGAGCGCGGCGGTGGTGTCCAGACGGGAGGAGAGGATCAGGGCGCGGTTCGCGGGCGTGTACCGGCAGCTGACGCTCTTGCCCGCCAGTCCCACGACGAGGCTCGCGCCGTCCACGGCGGCGTCGATGCCCGCCTGATCCGCCCAGCCGAGATCCGCACCCGTGCGCGAGATCGTCACGACCTCGCGCCCCTCGGCGCGATACTTCCGCTCCAGGTGCCGGCCGATGAACCCCGTCGACCCGCCGATCACCACATGTCCGTCGCCCATGGTCCCGCCCTTCCGATGCGTCCAGCTTCAGAGTACGGCAGAAATGAACATGTTCAAAAAATGAGTTGCGGAGAGAGGGCCGACGTCGGCGTCGGCGTTCAGCCGCCCTCGGGCTCGACGCGGTACTCGAAGGTGCCCTCGTACTCGTAGAGCCGTCCGAGCACCGGCATGTCGACGGTGAGCGCGACCCGCTGGCGGCCCGCCTGCTTCTCGGCGCTCTCCCGCAGCCGCACGACCGGCGCGATCAGGCGCGGCAGCGTGACGCGCATCCGGCCGATCCTGAGGCCGATGGCCCTGCTGCGCAGCGCGAGGGCGTCGCCGTCGACCGACACGTCGAACGCGACCGCCAGGGTGCTCGGCTCGCCGAGCTGGTCCAGTACCCGGCCGTGAGGCCGTGCGCCCACAGCATCCTTCATGGTCCAGTCGCCGTCGGGCAGGTGCAGGGTGCGGATGCCGATGGCCTTGCCCGCGACGGTGCGATTGCGCACCGTGAAGGGGACGTCCCGATGCCAGCCGGCGTGCACGACACCGTACCGCTGCAGCATCCGCAGCACCGGCCACAGCCAGCGCCGCGGGGTGCCGACGCGCTCGAAGACGCCCTCGCCGATCCCCACCTGCCCGCGCGGGATCGCCGAGAAGTAGGCGGCCAGCGCGGGATGCAGGCGGGTGCGCTGCTCGCCCAGCGCCCGCAGGTACGGGGACTGGGGCACGTGATCCATGCTTCGAGAGTAGCGCCCGCGCCGGATCGGCCCCGGCCCCGCATCGGCGTCGGGTCAGCGTCTCAGCCGGCCGGATAACCCGCGTCGGGGCTGGCCCGCGTCGGCGCTCACCAGCTCAGCCCGAAGCCGAACGGGTAGAGGATCTGCTGCGGATCGTCGGCCGAGCGGATGTCGACGGGCAGCGTGCCGGTCGGGCTGATCTCACCGGTGATGACCTTCGCGAGCGATGCCAGCGCGGGAGCCGCGTAGGAGTACGTCGCGATGTAGCCGTCCACCTCCGGCAGCTGGTTGATGTCGTAGGGATTGCGGACGGCAACGACGATCAGGTGGGTGCCGGTGGCCTCCAGCGCGGCGACCAGCTGCTTCTGACTGCTGGCGGCGGTGACGCCGTTGGTGAGTACGACTGTGACGTCGCTGTTCCGTGCGGCGGCGGCGGCCTGGTCGATCTGGGCCTGCGTCGGAGCCATGCCGGTGGACAGGGCCGTCGTGCTGGCTCCGCGCGCGGCGAGCTGATCGGCGAGTGTCTGCCCGGTGACTACCCCGTAGCCGGTGACGAGCACGCTCTTCCCGTCGACCTGGACCGGCAGAGCGCCGTTCTCGTTGCGGATCAGCGTGGTCGTGCGGTCGGTGATCTTCTCGGCCGCGCGCAGGCTGGAGTTCTTGCCCACGACGTTCATCACCTTGCCGGTGTCGACCTTCGCGTGCTTCGTCACACCCTGGTCGTACTTCATCTTCAGGATGCGCTCGACCGACTCGTCGATCCGCTGCTCCGTGATGCGGCCGGTGGCGACGGCGTCCTCGACCGCCTGGTAGGCCTCCTGCGGGGCGGCGGGGAGCAGCAGCTGGTCGACCCCGGCCTCGAGAGCGCGGACGGCCACCTCGCCGTCGCCGTACTTCTGACGCACCGCGGCCATCTCCAGGCCGTCGGTGACGATCACGCCCTGGAACCCGAGCGCGTCGCGCAGCTGACCGGTGACGATCTTCTTGGACAGGGTGGCGGGGTCACCGCTGTCGTCGAGCGCCGGCACCACGATGTGCGCGGTCATGATCGAGTCCACGCCCGCGGCGATCGCCGCTTTGAACGGCGGGGCGTCGATCTGCTGCCACTGCTCGAGCGTGTGCGTGATCAGCGGCAGGCCCGTGTGCGAATCTGTGGCAGTGTCGCCATGGCCGGGGAAGTGCTTGGCCGTCGCGACGATGCCGGCGTCGTCCTGATATCCCTGAACGGCGGCGGCCGTGAGCTCGGAGACGAGGGCGGGGTCGGACGAGAAGCTGCGCACGCCGATCACGGGGTTGTCGGGATTGACGTTGACGTCGGCGTCCGGGGCGTTGTTCTGCTGGATGCCCATCGCGGCCAGCTCCTGGCCGGTGATGGCGGCTGCCTTGCGGGTGTCCTTCGCGCTGCGTCCCGCGCCCAGCGCCATGCTGCCGGGGAAGAGCGTCGCCGGGGAGCCGATCCTGGTCACGATGCCCTGCTCCTGATCCGTGCTGACCAGCAGCGGGATGCCCGCGCCGGCGTGCTGGGCGGCATCCTGCAGACCGTTCGCGAGCGTGGCAACCTGCACGGGGTCGGTCACGTTGTCGCGCCCCGAGAACAGGATGAAGCCGCCCGGCTCGTACTCCGAGATGATGTCGGCCGCGTCCGCCTCGCCGTAGAGGGCGGTGTTGCGCGGGTCGTCGGTGGTGGCGGTCGGGCCGTAGGCGAACAGGATGAACAGCTGCCCGATCTTCTGCTCCAGCGTCATCGACGCCATGGTCGTCTGCGCGTACGCGGCGGCCGCGCGCTCGTGGCCGGGAGGCGCCCCCGCGGGGGCGGCGGATGCCGCCATCGGGGCGCCTGTGATCGCCAGGGCGACGGCCGCCGTCAGGGCTGCGAACGCGCGGAGGGGCTTTCTGTGCATGACGTTCTCCTCATCGAGATTCGTCCCCAGCTCGCCCCCAGACGTGCCCGTCAGCCTAGCAACGGCCCGTGTCCGGCGACAGTGCCCGCGATGTCCGACGGCTCGTCGCCCCGAGCCCGTGAGCTAGCGCACGGACGTGATGTAGGCGTCGACGTTCACCGGCGAGAGCACCTCGCGCGCGACCATGATGGCGGCTCCGAGTACGGCCGCGCGCTCGCCCGCCTGCGTCTGCACGATCGCGAGGTGCTGGGTCGCGAGAGGGATCGACCGCCGGTAGACGACCTCACGGACTCCGGCCAAGAGGTGCTCCCCGGCGCGCGCGATGCTGCCACCGAGCACGATGATCGAAGGGTTCAGCAGGTTCACCACGGTCGCGAGCACCTCACCGACGTCGCGGCCCGCCTGCCGGGTGGCCTCGATCGCCGTCACGTTACCGGCACGGACGAGTTCGACGACGTCCGAGCTGCTGTCTGCGGCAATGCCCTGGCCGCGGAGCGCCTCGGCGATCGCGGACCCGCTGGCGAGGGCCTCCAGATCGCGCTCCTCGCCGGGGGCACGGGTGGATTCGGGGGAGTAGGGCACGCGGACGTGGCCCATGTCGCCCGCCGACCCCTGCGCTCCCCGCTGCAACTGCCCGCCCGCGATGATGCCGGCGCCGATGCCGGTCGCCACCTTCACGAACACCAGGTCCGTCGCGTCGGGAAAGCTCGTGGCCTGCTCGCCCAGGGCGAGGACATTCACGTCGTTGTCGACGAGGACGGGAACGTCGAACGCCCGTTGCACGTACCCGGGGACATCGAAGCGGTCCCACCCGGGCATGATCGGGGGATTGTAGGGGCGACCCGTGGAGTGCTCCACGGGTCCCGGGACGCCGATGCCCACGCCGACGAGCCGGATCCCACGCGCCTCACCACCCTCCAGCAGACGGCGCCCCTCCGTCAGGACCGCGTCGAGCACGGGCACAGGTCCGGCGCTGATGTCGAGGTCCTGAGTGCTCAGTGTCAGGATGCGGCCACCGAGATCGGACAGCGCGATGGTCGCGTGCGAGGCGCCGAGGTCAGCCGCGAGGACCACGCCCGCGCGAGGATTGAAGGCGACGCGGGACGGCGGACGGCCACCCGTCGAGGCTCCCTCGCCCGCAGGCATGACCAGGCCGGACGCGACGAGTGCATCGACGCGGGAGGAGACCGTCGAGCGGGCCAGGCCCGTGAGATGCACCAGGTCGGCCTTGGTGCGGGCGTGCCCGTCGAGGAGCAGCTGAAGGATGTCGCCGGCTCCCGGGGACGCGCCGGCGGACAGTCGGTCGGCGTCGCTCATGGACCTCAGTTAACCACTTCCGGTGCGCTGATGCGCAACATTTGATTTCTGACAAAAAACTTCTGACGAAGGACTAGCAAAAGTAGGTGAACCTGTGTCAGGATCATCCGCATGACAACGGACGTCACTGACACCGGCGTCGGAATGATCCGATCCGGCTTCCTCGGCGGGGGCTTCATGGCCCAGGTGCACAGTCGCGCGGCGCGCGCGGCCGGAGCCGCGATGGCAGCCGTCGCCAGCTCATCGCCCCAGCGTGCGGAACGCGCGGCGCAGCAGCTGGGCATCGGCCGCGCCGTCGGAAGCGTCGAAGAGCTGCTGGCGGGGGACAGCGACATCGTGCACATCTGCACGCCCAACGCCACCCACGCCTCGCTCGCCCTGCAGGTGATCGCCGCGGGCAAGCACGTCATCTGCGAGAAGCCACTCGCCACGACCCTCGTCGACGCGCGCGCACTCGCGGATGCGGCCGCGGAACGAGGCGTGGTCGCCGCCGTGCCGTTCGTCTACCGCTACCATCCGATGGTCCGTGAAGCCAGGGCACGCATCGCGGCGGGGGAGATCGGCTCCCTGCTCACGGTGGATTGCGGTTACCTGCAGGACTGGATGCTGCTGCCCACCGACGACGACTGGCGGGCCACCTCGGCATCGGGCGGCCCTTCGCGCGCCTTCGCCGACATCGGCTCGCACCTCTGCGACCTGCTCGAGTTCGTGACGGGGGACCGGATCGTCCGCCTCACCGCGCGCACCCGTCGGGTGTTCGACGAGCGCGGCGGGCACCCCGTCGCGAACGAGGACGCCGTCGCGATCCTCGTCGAACTCGCCTCCGGCGCCATCGGCACGCTGCTCATCTCGCAGATGGCCGCCGGACGCAAGAACGCCCTCACGCTCGAGCTGCACGGCGCTGACGCGAGCATCCGCTTCGACCAGGAGCGTCCCGAGGAGCTCTGGGTCGGCGGACGCGAGGAGAACCGGCATCTCTTCCGCGACCCGAGCACCGCCCATGAGGGCGTCGCACGGTTCTCGCGGGTGCCCGTCGGGCACGCCCAGGGATACCAGGACGCCTTCAACGGATTCGTCGCCGACGCCTATGCCGCGGTCGCAGGCGAACAGCCCGACGGACTTCCGACCTTCGCCGACGGCGTGCGCGCCGCGCAGCTGACCGAGGCGGTCCTCCTCGCCGCCCGCGAGGAGCGCTGGATCGACGTCGGCGCCCTCGACACCTGAAACCCACCTCTCGAACCGAACAGGAACAGCAGCATGTCAGACGTCTACGATCTCGTCATCGTCGGATCGGGGCCGAACGGCACCATCATCGCCCGCGAGGTGCACGAGCGGAATCCCGACGCGAGGATCCTCGTGCTCGAGGCGGGCTCACGCATCACGGGAGTCGACGGCGAGCACCTCGTCGAGGTCGACGAGAACGCCATGAACGCCTCCTACGAGGACCTCATGCGCCGTGCGCGGCAGATCGAGTACGTCAAGGGCGCCGCCTCGATGAACAGCATTGAGGGCGACAGCTGGGACCCGTCGTCGACCGGCGTGTTCCCCGCCGCGTTCTTCGGGCACAACTTCGCACAGTTCCCCGGCGCCTCGCTCGCGTGGAACATCGGCGGCATGGGCGTGCACTGGACGGCGGCCACGCCCTGGCCCTACGCCGAGGAGGTCCCCGACTTCCTGCCGCGCGACGAGTGGGACGCCGATCTGGAGACCGCCCGCAGCCTGCTGCGCACCTACGTCGGGCCGCTCGTCGAGAACCCCTTCACCGAGCCGATCTTCGAGGCCATCAGGGCCGCCGTGCCGAGCCCGGATCCGGAACGGGAGTTCGGGTACATGCCGATGGCGGGCGTGCCGCATGCCGACCGGCCATTCGCCCGCACCGGCCCGCGCGACATCGCGCCCTACCTGTTCGACGCCAGCGAGCCGGGCCTCGAGCTGTGCACCGGCGTGTTCGTCACCCGGCTGGAGCACAACGGCAGCCGGGTCACCGGCGTGGTCGCCCGAGACCTGGTCGGCGGTGAGGAGATCGTGTTCCACGGGCGCGAGGTGCTGGTCGCAGGCGACGCCCTGCGCACGCCGCAGCTGCTGTGGGCATCCGGCATCCGCCCCGAGGCGCTCGGGGTGCGGCTCAACGAGCACGCATCCATCGACGGAGACGTCGTGATCGACGCCGCGCGCCTCGGTCTCACCGACGCCGACATCCCTACACCGCCGGCCGGCGAGCCGTTCATCGGCTCCTACTGGAGTCCGTCGATCGGAGCCGAGCGTCCCGCGCACGGCCAGCTCATGGAGCGCGAGTTCGAAGGCCAGCACCTGCTCGGCGTCGGCTGGTACTGCGCGACCGAGATCCGACCCGAGAACCGGATCGAGTTCTCCGATGAACTCACCGACGCCCTGGGCATGCCCCACATGACCGTGCACTTCTCCTACTCCGACAAGGACATGGACGTGATCCGCCAGACCATGCAGGTGCAGCGGGCCGCGGCGAACGCGATCGGCTCCTTCCCAGACGGCGACTCCGAGATCCTCCCGCCCGGGGCATCCCTGCACTACACCGGGTCGGTCCGCATGGGGGCGGCCGACGACGGCACGAGCGTCGTCGGCCCGGACGGCCGCGTGTGGGGCTTCGAGAACCTGTCTCTCGCCGGGAACGGCGTGATCCCGACCGCGCTCACCTGCAACGCCACCCTCACCGGCGCCACGATCTCGGTGCGCATCGCCCGCGCGCTGAGCTCCCGGCTCTGACCACCGACACCCCCACCCGAACACAGCACCACCCGACAACAAAGGAGTTGATAGCGATGCACACCCTTTCCCCGCGTCGCCGGAAGGCCATAGCCGCCGGCGTCGCGATCGTCGCCTCCGCCTCACTGCTGCTCACCGGCTGCGGCCGCGGCGGCGACAGCACCGGGTCGTCCGGCGCCGACGGCCCGAAGATCGACGACAAGCCCGCCACCGGGACGCTCGAGATCTGGGCGGAGGGCGCCGACGGCGCGAAGCTGCCCGAGATGTTCGAGAAGTTCAAGAAGGACAACCCCGACCTCAAGATCAACATGACGCAGGTGCCCGACACCGACTTCGTGTCGAAGATGACGGCGGCCATCACGGCCGGCACGGTTCCCGACCTGATCTACTCGTTCACCGAGCACCAGTCAGGCCTGCTCTCCACCGGAGGGTTCGACGCGGTGCCGGACGGCCTCGTGAACAAGGACGACTTCTTCCCGGCGATCTGGGACAACTCGGTCATCGACGACGTCGCCTACGGAGTGCCCTGGTACGCCTACGCCGACATGACGATCTACCGCAAGGACCTGACCGAGAAGGCCGGCGCCGAGGCGCCGACCGACTGGGACGGCCTGCGCTCCTTCGGTGAGAAGCTCAAGGAGTCGGGCGTCGAGTTCCCGCTCGCGCTCTACGTCAACTACGACTCGTACACCGCGCGCCAGCTGCTCACCTTCGCGAAGCAGAACGGCGGCGGCTTCATCTCCGACGACCAGAAGACCTGGACAATCAACTCGCCCGAGAACGTCGAGGCGCTGGAGTACTGGTCCGGTCTGATCAAGGACGGGCTCGCCTCGCCCGACGGCCCCGAGTTCCTCGACACCGTCTCGTGGTCCACGACCGGCAAGAACGCCGCGATCATCGACGGCGGCCCGTGGTTCATCGGCTGGTTCGACGATGCGAACGGCAAGGGCTGGGCCGAGGAGCACATCGGCGTCGCCGTCGGGCCGGCCGGCCCGAGCGGCGAAGAGGCGACGACGGTCGGCGGCGGAAGCTGGCTGGTGCCGACGGACTCGAAGAACAAGGATGCCGCGTGGAAGTTCACGCGCTTCATGTCGCAGCCCGAGAACCAGGTGCAGTGGTACAAGATCTTCCACAACATGCCCGCCCTGAAGGCGGCGTGGGATGACCCCGCCATGCAGGACGACCCGGTGCTCGACACGGTCAAGAAGGGCCTGGAGACCGGAGTCACCCTTCCCAAGGTCTCGACCTGGACCCAGGTCGGCGACGTCATCGGGCAGCAGATCGAGAAGGTCGTCCGCGGCGGCGTCTCGGCCAAGGACGCCCTCGACGAGGCGCAGAAGCAGGCCGAGTCGATCGGCACGGGCAGCTGACACGCCATGTCCACCACGGCAACCCGTGCCCTGACCACCGCGGAGGCGCCCGCGCGGCGCCTCCGCGGCAGCAGGAGATCGCATGAGGGCACCAGGGCGGAGGCCGCAGCCGCCTGGGTGTTCCTGACACCATTCCTGGTGCTGTTCGCGCTGTTCACCGCGATCCCGACCGTCCTGGCCGTCGGCGCCAGCATGACCGACATGACCGCGCGCGACATCCGCGATCCGCTCGGGGTGAACTTCACCGGGCTGGACGCGTTCGCGCGGATCCTCGGGAACCCGGCATTCCAGAGCGCGTTCCTCAACACGATCATGTTCGTGGCGCTGTGCGTGCCGCTCAGCATGGGGCTCGGGTTCGCGCTCGCCCTGATGCTGAACCGCGGCATCCGGCGGCTGCGCACCTTCTTCCGCGCCGCGGCCTACGTGCCGGTCATCACGAACATCGTCGCCGCAGCCGTGATCTGGCAGTACGCCTTCTCGATCTCCGGTCCGATGAACAACGCGCTGGGTGGCCTCGGTCTGCCGCAGCCGAACTGGCTCGGTGAGCCGGGATGGGCCATCACCACCGTGGTGATGATGGGCGTCTGGCGCACCACCGGAACCTGCATGATCCTCTTCCTGGCCGGCTTGCAGGCCGTGCCCGAGGAGATCTACGAGGCCGCATCCACCGACGGCGCTGGTCGCTGGCGGATGCTGTGGTCGATCACTCTCCCGCTGCTGCGGCCGACGACCCTGCTGGTCACCGTGCTGCAGACAGTGTCGTTCCTGAACATCTTCGAGGAGCCGTACCTGCTCACCAGAGGCGGGCCGCTCGGCTCCACGAAGTCGATGGCCCTCTGGGTGTACGAGCAGTTCGGGTTCGGCAACATCTCGGCGTCCATGGCGGGCTCCGTGCTGCTCCTGCTGCTCGTCGGCATCGTCGCGATCATCCAGTTCCGAATGCTGAGGCCGAAACATTGAGAACTCCATCTCCGACCCGCCAGGCGCTGACCTACGCGGCGCTGGCCGCGATCACCGTCTTCATGCTGCTGCCCTTCGTCTGGGTGGTCTTCGGCTCGTTCAAGACACAGTCCGAGTTCCTGCACAGCCCGGGTGCGTGGTTGCCCGAAGCGTTCCAGGTGCAGAACTACGTGCAGCTGTTCGCCGACCGCGGCTTCGGGCACTACATGATCAACAGCCTCGTCGTGTCGGCCGTCGCGGTCATCGGCAACGTGATCTTCAGTGCGATGGCCGGCTACGCACTGGCCAAGCTGCGCTTCCGGGGGAAGGGCATCGTCTTCCCGCTCGTCATCGGCTCGATGATCGTGCCCTACGTGGCCCTGTTCGTGCCGCAGTTCATGGTCGTCGTGCAGATGAAGCTCGTCGACACGCTCACCGCCATCGTCCTGCCGGTGCTCGTGCTGCCGCTGAGCGTGTTCATCATGCGCCAGTTCGCGCACTCGGTGCCGTTCGAGCTGATGGAGGCGGCGCGCCTGGACGGCGCGGGGGAGGCGCGGCTGTTCTTCCGGATCTTCCTGCCCTTGACCGGACCGGGCCTCGCCACGGTCGCGATCCTGTCGTTCCTCAGCTCCTGGAACAACTTCCTCTGGCCGCTGGTCGTCGCCCAGTCCCAGGGCACGTACACCGCGCCCGTCGGCCTCTCGGTCGCGTCGCAGGCCTCCAACACGATCTCGTTCGGCCTGCTGCTCGCCGGCGCGGTGATCGTGCTGCTGCCGATCCTCATCCTGTTCCTCTTCCTGCAGAAGTACTTCATCCAGGGCGTCGCCGCCACCGGACTGAAGTGACCGGCAGAGCCGCACGACCACCACAACCGACCAGAAAGGCTCCGCCATGCCCGTGAAGGACCTGAGGTTCGCCCTCAACGCGATCCAGTGGATCAACGTCAAGGAGGACCCGGCCGACCTCGACAGCGCCAGCCTCTGGCGTTTCGCCGACCCGGCGTTCGTCGCCGAGTACCCCGACGTGCTCGGCGCGATCCGGGATGCCGGATTCCGGGCCACGATGATGGAGGTGCTCGACACGCAGACCCTGCAGAGCTATGCGCGGATGGTCGAGGAATCGGGACTGGAGCTGGCCCCGGGCTACGCCGAGGTGCCGCTGCCCAGCGACCACGGCGACCGGCTGCAGAAGGGCTCCTTCGAGCGCATCCACTGGTTCGACGGGATCCGCCGCAAGGCAGAGGAGTCCAACTTCTTCGGCCTGGACACCATCTTCCTGGCTGCCGAGGTCAACCAGCAGGGCGTGCGCTGGCAGAAGCCGGCCGTCGGGCACGACTTCTCGCAGGATCGGCTCGACGAGCAGACCGAGATGATCGCCGAGGCGGTCGGCGTCCTGGTCGCCGAGGGCGTGCGCCCCGGGCTGCACAACCACGTCGGGACCTGGATCGAGACGCAGCACGAGTACGAACACGTGCTGAACAGCATCGATGCGTCGCGGCTCGGCGCGTCGTTCGACATCGGGCACCTGGAGTGGGCCGGTATCTCGGCGCGCGACACGATCGCGCGCTGGGCGGACCGCGTGCAGGACCTGCACCTGAAGGACCTCGACCTCGAGATCGCCCGGCGCAGCCGCGACGAGGGCCTCAGCTACGAGCGCGCCACGGATCTCGGGCTGTACCGTGAGCCGGGACTGGGGCAGCTCGACCTGCCCGGCATCCTCGAGGCCCTGCCCGCCGACTTCGGCGGATGGGTCATCATCGAGGTGGACAGGGCGAGCATGGATCCGGTGGACAGCGCCAGGCACACGGCCCGCTGGGTCGACGAGCTCACGGACTGAGAGGAGACGGCGATGGCACTCACGCAAGACCATTTCTCACTGAACACGCTGCAGTGGATCACCGTCTCGCTCGGCGACTCCACCGGCGAGCCGGGAAGCGTCGGCTGGGAGTTCGACCGCCCGCGGTTCCTGGAGCGGCAGCCGGTCGTGCTGCAGCAGGTGCGCGACGCGGGTTTCTCGTCGGTCATGCTCGAGGTGCTGCCGACACAGACGCTGCAGTCGTACGCCCGCGTGGTCGGGGCTTCGGGGCTCCGCGTGACCCCCGGTTACGTGCACATCGGCCTGCCCGAGGAGTTCGGCCGCGATCATGCCGGAGACGACGAGGCGCACTTCCGGTGGTTCGACGGCATCCGGCGCCGCGCGGAGGAGAGCCTTTTCATGGGTCTGGACCGCGTGTTCCTCGCGGCGGACATGGCGCCGGGGCGCCCGCGGATCGACGAGGCCGCGGCGATCGGTCACGCCTTCGACGCAGCGCGCCTCGACCGTGTCGCGAACATCATCGGCGAGGCGGCAGAGGTGCTCGCCGCAGAGGGCGTCACGCCTGCGCTGCATAATCACGTCGGAACCTGGATCGAGACCGAGGACGAGTACGAGCACGTGCTGAACGCGGTGCCCGCATCGATCCTCGCGGCCGGTCCGGATCTCGGGCACCTGGCGTGGACGGGAGCCGATGTGGTCGCTTGGGTGGCGGCGCACGCCGACCGCATCTCGGATCTCCACGTCAAGGACATGGACCTCGCGCTCGCCGCCGAGGCGCGGGATGACCGCACGCCTTACTTCGACGTCATGGCCCGGCGGTTCTTCCTGGAGCCGGGGCTCGGCGACGTGCCGATCGCCGCGGCGCTCGCTCAGCTGCCCGAGGACTTCGACGGCACCGTGCTGATCGAGGTCGACAAGCCCAGCATGGAGCCGTTCGCGAGCGCCAGGGCGAGCTGGTCGTGGATCGCCGAGAACTATCCGAAGGAGAGCGCATGAGCACCCATCCCGTCACGCTGTTCACCGGTCAGTGGGCAGACCTGCCATTCGAGGAGGTCGCCAGGCTCGCCGCGGAGTGGGGCTACGACGGCCTCGAGATCGCGGCATCCGGCGACCACCTCGACCTGAAGCGCGCCGACGAGGACGACGCGTACGCACGCGAACGACGCGAGATCCTCGATCGGCACGGCCTGAAGGTGTTCGCCATCTCCAACCATCTCGCGGGTCAAGCGGTCTGCGATGCCCCGATCGACTTCCGCCATCAGGCGATCCTGCGCGACTACGTGTGGGGCGACGGCGAGGCCGAGGGCGTGCGACAGCGCGCCGCCGAGGACATGAAGCGCGCCGCGCGGGTGGCGCGCAAGCTCGGCGTCGACACCGTCGTCGGCTTCACGGGGTCGTCGATCTGGCCGTTCGTGGCGATGTTCCCGCCCGTGCCTGCGTCGGTGATCGAAGCGGGCTTCGAGGACTTCGCCGCCCGCTGGAACCCGATCCTCGACGTGTTCGACGGCGAGGGTGTGCGGTTCGCGCATGAGGTGCATCCCAGCGAGATCGCTTACGACTACTGGAGCTCGGTGCGCGCGCTGGAGGCGGTCGACCATCGCGAGGCGTTCGGGTTCAACTGGGATCCCTCGCACATGATGTGGCAGAACATCGACCCAGTCGGCTTCATCGTCGACTTCGCCGACCGCATCTACCACGTCGACTGCAAGGACACCCGGATGCGGCCGCAGAACGGCAGGGCGGGCGTGCTCGGCTCGCACTTGCCGTGGGGCGACCCGCGGCGCGGGTGGGACTTCGTCTCGACCGGTCACGGAGACGTGCCGTGGGAGGACGCCTTCCGTGCGCTCGACGCGATCGGATACGACGGACCGATCTCGATCGAGTGGGAGGATGCCGGCATGGACCGCCTGCACGGCGCGGCGCAGGCGGTCACGTACGTGCGGTCACTGCTGTGGCCGCAGCCTGCGGCGTCTTTCGACGCGGCGTTCTCGAACCAGTGAGGCGATGCCTCACCGCTCGCGCAGGCGCACCAGCCGCTCGTGCCCGCTCTCCTCGAGCTCCGCGATGTCGTCGCGCGAACGGAGGAAGTCGTTGAAGGAGCGGAAGCCGAGCGCCTTCTCGCTGAACGAGGGGTCCATGCGGCGCATCTGGGTCTTCACCGCTGAGGCGTGCAGCCACTCGTCGGCATCCGCCTTGTCATGGCCGAGCTGCAGAGCGCGCTCCAGCAGCAGCGTCGCCTCGCCCTGCTCGTCGGGCTTCGTCGTGGCCTTCGATCGACGAGTGGTCGCCGGCTTCTGATCGGCCTTCGCCTTGGCATCCTTCGCCTGGCCGGCAGGCGCGGCATCCTTCTTCGGCCGCACCACGCCGGGCAGCGAGTCGTAGGTCGCGAACTCGTCGCAGGCCGCGGCGAGCGACTTCGCCGTGGAACCGGCGACCCCCACCCCGATCACATAGCGGCCGAGCCGCTTGCAGCGCTGCGCGAGCGGCACGTAGTCGCTGTCGCCGGCGACCACCACGACGTGGGTGAGGTCGGGCAGCCGGAACATGTCCTCGACGGCATCCACGGCCAGGCGGATGTCGGCGCCGTTCTTCGCGTACGCCGCTGCGGGGAACAGCTGCACCAGGTCGACCGCGCGGGCCACCAGCTGCGAGCGGTACTCGGCGTTCACCGGTGACGACCAGTCGGCGTAGGCGCGTGTGAGCACCAGAGTGCCGAACGAGGAGGCGTAGTCGATGATCGCGCCGACCTCGATCATCGCCTGCTTGAGCCGCTCGACCACCTCGGCGTCGTGCGGGTCGTCGGTGATCCTCTGGCGGTCCTTGCCATAGGCGTTGCGGCCGTGCACCCGGTCGTACCAGGAGATCACGATGTTGTCGAAGTCGAGGTAGACCGCGACTCGTCCGGTCGTCTCCGCCATGATCAGCGGGCCTCTCCCCGCAGGGGTGCGTCGTCGACGCCCGGGTAGACGACCCCGATCTGCCGGCGGATCTCGTCGAGCGTGCCCATGATCGCGACGGACTCGGCGATCGGCAAAGCCAGAAGAGGACCTGCTGGATCGCCGTGCAGGACTGCCTTCTCGGCGGCGGCGGCTTCGAGGTGCAGGCCGCGCGGCCCGCCATCCGGCATCCGACCGTCGAATTCCTCGATCAACGTTCCGTCGGTGGAGAAGACGCGCAGAACGCTCGGCGCCCAGAAGAACCGTTCGATCTCGACCCTCCCTTCGGTGCCGACCACGTAGGCGGCGTTCGGGCCCGCCGCGCGGGAGGAGGAGACGCTGGTCGACACCGCGCCGCCGGCGTGCGTCATGACCGTCGCGACCTCGGCATCCGCTCCCGTCTCGATCAGGCGGGCGGATGCCAGGATGGTGGCCGGCTCGCCCAGCACGTCCCAGATGAACGAGATCGGGTAGATGCCCAGGTCCAGCAGTGCACCGCCCCCGAGTTCCAGCGCGTTCAGGCGATGCGCCGGATCGGTGGGCAGGCTCTGCGTGTGGTCGGCCATGACCGAGCGGATCTCGCCGAGCGTGCCGTCAGCGATGATCTCGCGGAGGCGCACCATGTGCGGCAGGTAGCGGGTCCACATCGCCTCCATGACGACCAGGCCCTTCTCTGCGGCGATCCGCTGCAGGTCCCCGGCCTGCGCCTGCGTGACGGTGAACGCCTTCTCGACGAGCACGTGCTTGCCGTGCTCCAGCGCGAGCCGGGCGTTGTCGTGGTGCATGGGGTGCGGGCTCGCGACGTAGACGATGTCGATGTCCGGGTCGGCGACGAGCGACTCGTAGGAGGCGTGCGCACGGGGGATGTCGAAGCGCGCGGCGAACGCGTCGGCGGATTCCTGCGATCGGGAGCCGACCGCCTGCAGGTCGTGTCCCGCGGCGCGCAGGTCGGATGCGAAGGATGCGGCGATGCCGCCCGTGGCGAGGATGCCCCAACGAAGACCGGTCATGGGATCAGCGTATCGGGCGTCGCCGTCCGTCTCGCGCGAGGTTCCCGTGCGCCCTTCGTCTCGTCGCTCCGCTCCTCGCTCAGAAGCAGGAGAGGGGACTCAGGGGGCTGTCGCCAGCGAGCGCTGACCCACCAGCGGGAAGACCTGCTCGGCGATGCGGTCGAGCTCTTCGTCCAGCGGCGACGCCTGGATCAGCAGCAGGCTGATGCCGGCGTCCGCGTACTCGTCGATCCGCTCGGCGACCTGCTCGGCCGTGCCGACGAGATTCGGGCGCAGGCCGCGCGTGCCGACCGAGTACTCCCGACGGGACAGCTCCAGCGACAGGTTCGAGTTCTGCCTGAACTGCTCGAAGGAGGCGTAGCCGGGGGAGTTCGGGTCGACGGTGGTGATCCGGTCCAGCTCACGCTGCGCTTCGGCCTCGGTGTCGCGCACGATCACGTACGCGGGCATCCCGAACTCGGCGATCGGCCGGCCGTGCAGGCGCTCGGAGCGGGCGTTCATGTCGGCGACGTTGGCCCGCACCTCATCGAGCGTGCCGCCGTGCATCACGTACGCGTCCGCGAAGCCCGCGATCGCCTCCCGGCCGGCGTCGCTCTCGCCGCCCGCGAAGATCACCGGGTGGCTGGAGGGCTTGGGCTCGACGATCGTGCCGTCGAAGTCGTAGTGGTCGCCGCGGTAGGTGAACGGAGTGCGCTCCCACAGCCCGTTCAGCACCTCGACGAACTCGGTCGCCTGGGCGTAGCGGGCGTCGTGCGCGGGGAAGACTCCGCCGAACTGCCGTGCCTCCTCCGCCCACCACGCCGCGACCACGTTCAGCGCCACGCGCCCTGGAGCGATGCTGTCGAGCGTGGACACGGTCTTGGCCAGGACGGCAGGCAGGTGGAACCCGGGGCGCACCGCCGTCATCACCCGCAGACGGTCGGTCGCGGCGAGGATGGCCGCGGACAGCGACCACGCCTCCAGACTCGGGGCATCCGTGCCCTTGCGGTCGTTCAGATACAGCTCCGGGACCAGCGTGGTGTGGAAGCCGAGGCGGTCGGCCTTCACCGACACCTCGCGGATGTACTCCCACGTGGCGGCCATGCGGCCCTCATCGCGGACGTTGCGCAGGAACCCGCCGTAGACGGGCGTCCAGTATCCGAGGTCGATGGCCATGAGGGTCCTCCTGGTGCTTCGGGTTCAGAGTGCGGCGTTCAGGCGATCGCGAGCGCGCGATCGAGGTCGGCGATCAGGTCGGCGGGATCCTCGATCCCGATCGACAGGCGCACGGTGTTCAGCGAGATGCCCGCCGCCGCACGCTGGGCGGGGGTCAGATGCGAATGGGTCATGGATGCGGGGTGCGCGACCAGGGAGCGGGCGTCGCCGAGGTTCGCGACCAGGCGGAACACGCTCAACTCGTCCACCAGCCGGGCGATGCGCGCCGGGGCCTCGTCCTCGGGCCCGTCCACGTCGAAGGAGAACACCGAGGGCGCCCCCTTGGGCAGGTAGCGCTGAGCGAGAGCGTGCCACGGGCTGCCCGCGAGGCCGGGATGGTTCACCCGGGAGATAGCCGGATGCTGCGCCAGATGCTGTGCGATCGCCAGCGCGCTCGAGGACTGGCGGGTGACGCGCAGGTCGAGCGTCTCGATGCCCTGCAGGATCTGCCAGGCGTTGAACGGCGACAGCGAGGGCCCGAGGTCGTGCACGTACTTGGACTTGACCAGGGCTGCGAAGGCCTGCCCCTGCCCGAAGCGCTCCCACAGCACGAGCTCTCCGAACCGCTGGTAGGGGGCCGTGAACTGAGGCCAGCGCTCCGGTTCCGCGCCGAAGTCGAAGGTGCCCTGATCGACGACCACCCCGCCCAGCGAGGTGCCGTGACCGGAGAGGAACTTCGTCGCCGAGTGCACCACGAAGTCCGCGCCGTGATCGCCCGGGCGGATCAGCGCAGGGGTTCCCACCGTGCTGTCCACGACGAGCGGCACACCTGCCTCATGGGCGATGTCGGCGATCAGGCGGATGTCGAGCACCTGCGCGACCGGATTGGCGACCGTCTCGGCGAACAGCGCCCTGGTCTGCGGCGTGACGGCGGCCCGCCAGGCATCCGGATCATCCTGATCGACGAAGGTGACCGGGATGCCGAAATCGTCGAACGTCTCCTGCAGCAGGTCGACGGTGCCGCCGTAGAGCTGATCGGCGGCGACGATGTGCCCGCCGCGACCCGCGAGGGCGAGCAGGGTCACGGCGACGGCCGCCTGACCGGATGCGACGGCGACCGCGCTCGCACCGCCCTCGAGGGCGGCGACCCGCTCCTCGAGGATCTGCTGGGTGGGGCTGGCGTTTCGGCTGTAGATGATGCCCGCCTTGCGCAGCGAGAACAGATCGGCGGCCTCCTGCAGAGAGGAGAACTCGTAGGCGGCGGTCTGATGGATGGGTGGCACGGCGCTGAAGGAGGGGAGACCCACCGCATAGCCGCCCTGCACCTGAGTCGTGGCGAATCCCCCGGTCATGCTGCAGCTCCCCGTTCGCGCGCGGGCACGGCGCGGCGGATGACCGGCTCGTGAACGTCGCCGGCGCGGAGCCGCTCCAACCACAGCACGATGCTCGCGGCCACGCTGCGATGACTCGCATCGTTCAGGGCGTCGTGCAGGCCGCCCACGGTCTCGACGACCTCGAGGTCCGGGATCGACGTCAGCGCCGCCGTGGCCTGTGCGAACGGAGAGACGGGATCCGCCCCGCCGTGCACGGCCAGCACCGGCACCGCGATCGCGGCGAGGTCGGCGGGCGCGGGAAGGGACGCGATCACGTCTCCTTCGGAGTGGTCGCCGTGCTGCTCCGCGAGGACGCCGAGGTGCACCGGGCACGCCGTGCGCTCGGCATCCGTCGGAGTGCGCTCGGCGTCGACCACGACGCCTGCGACGATCGCCGCGTCTGCGACGTCGCCATGCGTGAGGGCGGTGAGCACCGCCGACGCTCCGGTGTCGGAGCCGACCAGCACGCGAGGGGCGTCGTCCTGCGCGGAGAGCCAGCCGGAGGCCGCATCCGCGGTCCCGAACACACCGACCGCGTACCCGTCGGCGCTGATGCGCGATCCGAAGCGGCGGTACACCGCGGCGGTCTCATCGCGCCCGGCGACCAGCGCGAGCGTCCCTCGGACGCGGGAGGGCGGGTTGAAGACGGCGGCGGGCTCGGAACTCATGCGTTCCATCTTCGGGACACGTGCTCCGGTGCGCCTCGGATGTGTCGAACTGTTGCGTACCGTGACCTCGCGCTTCAGATCGCTTGTGGAGCCGGGTTCCGCGCTCCTAGCTTCACTGCCATGACCTCACACAACCGACTCCCTGCCCTCGCCGTGCTCGCCGTCGCGACTCTCGCGATGGCCGGCTGCAGCGCGTCGGCGGGTGCGACACCCTCGGAGACCACCTCGCTCACCTGGGGCTGGCGCCTGCCGACCAGCTGGGATCCGGTCACCTCGACCGCCGGCTGGGACACCCACGCGCTCGCCCTCGTCTACGACGGACTCACCCAGCTCGACCCTGCCGGCGAAGTCGTCCCTGGCATCGCCGAGAGCTGGGACTACAGCGCCGACGGCACCGCCATCACCTTCCACCTGCGCAAGGGCGCCGAGTTCAGCGACGGCAGCCCGATCGACGCCGAGGCGGTCAAGGAGAACCTCGAACGCGGCCGCGACCAGGAGAACTCCACCCTCGCCGGGCAGCTGCGCATCGTGACCTCGGTCGACGTGAAGGATGCGAACACGGTGACCGTGCATCTGGATCAGGCCGACTACCAGGTGCCCTACCTGTTCGCCGGCAAGACCGGGTTCATCGTGAACCCCGCCGCGTTCAAAGACGTCGCCTCGCTCGCCACGCAGCCGGAGGGCTCGGGGCCGTTCGAGCTCACCGAGTACGTCCCCAACGCCCGCGCCGACCTGCAGAAGAACGACCATTACTGGAACGCCGACAACATCTTCATCGATCAGTTCCACGTGGTGCCGGTCACCGACGACGCGACGGTGGTCGCGGGCATCGACACCGGGCAGTGGGATGTCGCGATCATCCCGCCCTCGCAGGCGAAGGCGGCCGAGGGCGCGGGCCTGGACGTCGAGGAGATCAAGGCGCTCACCGTGCGGGCGCTGGACGTCAACAGCACGGTCGCGCCCTTCGACGACCAGCGCGTGCTGCAGGCGATCAGTCATGCGACCGACCGCAAGGCCCTCATCAAGGCCGCGTACTTCGGTCGCGGCACGCCGAACTGGCAGCCATTCCCCGACGGCTACTCCGCGCACGACAAGAGCCTCGACGACCTGTACCCGTACGACGTCGCCGCGGCCAGGAAGCTGCTCGCCGAGGCCGGGCATCCGGACGGTCTGAAGCTGGAGCTCGCGCTCAGCGAGGACGACACGGCGCTCGCCGAGGTGCTGCAGGCGCAGTGGGCGAAGGCCGGCATCGACGTGAAGCTCAACGTGCTCCCCGCCACGGCGATCTCGCAGAACTACGTGCAGCGCACCCATCCGTTCGTGCTCGACAGCTTCTCCGGGCGGCAGTCGCCGCTGCAGGCGCTCGAGGTGCTCTACGGACCCGAGGGCCTGATGAACCTCGGCCGGCAGACGCCGGCGGAACTGACCGCCGCCATCGATGCCGCACGGGCGACGCCCACGGACTCCCCGGAGTACGAGAAGCGCATCCAGCACGCGGTGGAGCTCGGCGTGAAGCTGCAGCCGAACACGTTCCTGTTCAGCTGGCCGCGCATCCTCGCGCACCCGTCGAAGGTCACCGGCATCCGTCACTGGCTCGACGTGCAGCGCTGGGAAGACGTCAAGGTGAAGGGCTGACCATGACCGTCGTCACCGAGCCGGGCACGGAGACCGGGCCCGCCGCCGGCGCAGCGCGCGCTGCGCGGCCGGATGCGGGGAGCACCGCCCCGGCCCCGCATCCGCTGCTCGCCGTGGCGGGCCGCGTGCTCGCCACGGCGGCCACGGCGGCGACGGTGTTCGTGATCGCGACCTTCGCGACCTTCGCCCTGGGCGCGGCATCCGGCTCCAACCCGGCCGCCGTCGCCCTGGGCGAGGTCGCGACCCAGGCCGACATCGACCGGCTGAACCACGTCTTCGGGCTGGACCGGCCCTTCCTCGTGAGGTACTTCGACTGGCTGGGCGCGGCGCTGACGGGCGATCTGGGCACCAGCTGGTTCACCACCATCCCGGTCTCGACGAGCATCGCGCAGGCGTTCCCGGTGAGTCTGTCGATCGCGACCGGGGCCACGCTGTGCGCGCTGGTCGGTGGCTCCGCGCTCGGCATCCTGGCGGCGGTGAACCGCGGCGGGATCCTCGACCGGGTCGTCACGCTGCTCAGCAGCATCGCCACCACCGTTCCGGCGTTCGTCGTCGCGATCGCGCTGATCCTGCTGTTCGGTCACGCCATCCCGCTGTTCCCGGTGGCCGGCTACGTTCCGCCGACGAAGGACGTCGGCGCCTGGCTCGCCTGCCTGGTGCTGCCGTCGGTGGCGCTCAGCCTGGACGCCGGAGCCGACATCGCGCGACAGCTGCGCACCTCGCTGGTGGGCGCGCTCACCGAGAACTACGTCATCGGCGCCCGCGTGCACGGCCTGAGTCCTGCGCGGATCGTGTTCCGTCACGCGCTGCCGAACGCCACCGCTCCCGCGCTCAGCGCGCTGGGCGTGCACGTGCCGCGGCTCGTGGGCGGCGCGGTCATCACCGAGGTGATCTTCGGGATGCCCGGGCTCGGGCGTCTGGCGAACACCTCCGCCCTGCAGGGCGACGTGCCGGTGGTGCAGGGCGTGCTGCTGGTGGCCATCGCCGTCGTCGTGGTCTCCGGCGTCGTCATCAACCTCGCCATCCGCCGCAGCACCGGAACCGGAAGGAACGCCGCATGAGCCCCTCCGCCCCTCTGGGTTCGGGCCCTGTGCGCTCCGGCGCCTCCCGCTCTGGTGCCTGGACCGTGCGCCTCGCGCTCGGCCTGGTCGCGATCGTCGCCGTGCTGGCCGTGGCGGGCCCCGCACTCGCGCCGTACGACCCGCTGGCCCAGGACACCGCGCTCGCACTGCACGGCTCCTCGCCCGCGCACCTGCTCGGCACCGACTACCTCGGCCGTGACGTGCTGTCGCGGCTGCTCGCCGGTGCGCCGGCCTCGCTGCTGAGCGCGCTCGCGGCGGCGCTCATCGGGCTGCTCGTCGGCGCCCTGCCCGGGGCGCTCAGCGCCTTCCTGCCCCGACCGGCCGAATGGCTGGCGCTGCGGGTCGTCGACGCGCTGCTGGCGCTGCCGTTCATCCTGTTCGCCATCGTGTTCGCGGCGCTGCTCGGCAATGGGCTCGTGCAGGCGACCACCGCGATCGGACTTCTCATCGCCCCGGGGTTCTTCCGCATCTCGCGCGCCGCCACGCTGCGGGTGCGCGACGCGCAGTACGTGGAGGCCGCCACCCTGCTGGGCGCATCGGCCTGGTGGGTGCTCGGCCGGCACGCCTGGCGGCAGGTGGCTCCGACGCTGGTCGTCGCGGGGATCAGCGCGCTGGGCTCTGCTCTGCTCGCCGTCGCCTCGCTGACGTTCCTCGGTATCGGCGTGCAGCCTCCGGCCCCCACCTGGGGAGGAATGCTGGCCAGCGATCTGGGCTACCTCGCCCAGCGACCGGAGGGGCCCCTGGCCCCGGCGCTGGCCATCGTGCTGACCGTCGGTGCGCTGAACCTGCTCGCCGATGCCGTCCGCGATCGCACCGGCACGGCGCGGGTGCGGCGCCGGGCGGGTGCGAACCGGAAGGAGACCGCCGATGTCTGACGCCCTCGGACCCCGCATCCTTCTGAAGGAGGATCGCCGCTCTGAAGGACGCACGGCCCAGGATTCTCCTTCAGAATCGCGATCGTCCTGGAACCGCGAACCCCTGTCGCCCTCGTTCGACGAGGGCTCCTCCGTCCGCGCGGCCGTCGCGGGCGTGGACAGGCTGGTCATCGCAGCCGCCGACGGGACGGAGCTCGTGCACGGCGTCTCGCTGTCGGTGCGACCGGGCGAGGCACTGGGGGTGGTGGGGGAGTCCGGAAGCGGCAAGACCCTCACCTGCCGCGCACTTCTGGGCATCCTCCCCGAGGGGCTCTCCGTCACAGGAGGGAGCGTGCAGGTCGAGGGGCGCGACCTCACCGCGGCATCCGAGCGGGAGTGGCGGTCCGTGCGGGGCACGCGCATCGGCGCCGTCTTCCAGGATCCGGCGTCCTACCTGAACCCCGCCATCCCGGTCGGCGCCCAGCTGCAGGAGACCCTGCGGGTGACCGCAGGCGTGCCGCGGGCCCAGGCGCGGTCGCGCGCGCGAGAACTGCTCGACGACCTCGGCATCCGCCGCGTCGACCTCGTGCTGCGGCAGCGCGTCGCCGAGCTGTCCGGCGGGATGCTTCAGCGCGTGCTGATCGCGATGGCGCTCGCCGCCGACCCGGCGGTGCTCATCGCCGACGAGGCCACGACCGCGCTGGACGTGACCGTGCAGGCCGAGCTGCTCGAGCTGCTCGCCCGGCTGCGGCGCGAGCGCGGGCTGGCGCTCATCCTGGTCTCGCACGACCTCGCGGTGGTCGCGCAGGTGTGCGAGCGCGTGCTGGTGTTCCGGGACGGCCGCGTCGTCGAGGGCGGGGCGACCTCGCGCGTGCTGCATGCGCCGGGGCATCCGTACACCCGCTCGCTGCTCGCCGCGCACGCGGCGTACGGACTGGAGAGGTTCCTGCGATGACGCACGACGAAGGCCGCGGTCCGCTGCTCGACCTCCAGGACCTGTCCGTCGACTACGGGCCGGTGCGCGTGCTCGACCGGCTGTCGCTGCGACTGCGCGCCGGCCAGGTCGTCGGCGTCGTCGGCGAGTCGGGATCCGGCAAGACCACGCTCGCCAAGGCGGTGCTGCGCACGGTCGACGCGGCGGACGGCCGCGTGCTCGTGGACGGGCAGGACATCACCCGGCTGCGCGGAGGCGCCCTGCGGCGCTGGCGGCGCTCGGGCACCGTGCAGTACGTGTTCCAGGACCCGCTGCGGTCGCTGGATCCCGGCATCCGCATCGGCGAATCGATCGCGGAGGGGCTGCGCATCGCGCGCATCCCGGCGGACCAGGCCCGCGAGCGCGTGGACGCCGCGGTCGAGGCCGTGGGCCTGGATGCCGAGCTGCTCACCAGGCTGCCCGCCGGGCTCAGCGGCGGTCAGCGTCAGCGCGCCGCGATCGCCAGGGCGCTCGTCGTGCAGCCGCGCTTGCTCGTGCTCGACGAACCGGTGAGCGCACTGGACGCCGCCAGCCGGGATCGGGTCGTTCAGGCGCTCATCGCCCTGCGCCGCAGCCGCGACGAGCAGCTCGGGATGCTGGTGATCTCGCACGACATCGGCTCGCTCGCCGCCCTGAGCGACCGGCTCGTCGTGCTGCACCACGGCCGCATCGTGGAGGACGGTCTCACCTCCCAGATCGTCGCGAGGCCGCAGCATCCGTACACCCGACGTCTCATCGATTCGGTCCCCGTGATCGACATCCGCCAACCCAACCGACCCGCACCCCTCGCAAGGAGCTGACATGCCCATCGAACTGCTCGGAATGATCGCCACGACCGCAGGGTCCGAGACCAAGGCGGTGGACGGCCCGGTCGTCGACCCCGCCTACGTGAAGGAGTTCTCCCGCGCCCACGAGGAGGCGGGGTTCGACCGCATCCTGATCGGCTACAGCGCCAGCTCGCCGGACGGCTTCGCCGTGGCCGCCGCCGCGCTGCACGCCACCGACTCGCTCAAGGTGCTGATCGCGCACCGACCGGGATTCGTCGCGCCGACCCTCGTGGCACGCAAGCTCGCCACCCTCGACCACCTCACCGGTGGTGGGCGCGTGGCGATCCACCACATCTCCGGCGGCAGCGAGGCGGACCAGCGCCGGGACGGCGACTTCAGCGAGAAGTCCGACCGCTACCGTCGCACCGGCGAGTTCATCGAGGTGCTGCGCCGCACCCTCACCTCGGAGGAGCCGTTCGACTACGAGGGCGACTTCTACCGATTCGAGGGCGCGTTCTCGGCGGTCAAGCCGGCGACCGAGGCGGGGATCCCGATCTTCTTCGGCGGACTTTCGGAGGGCGCGGTCGAGGTCGGCGCCAACGGCGCTGACGTCTACATGCTGTTCGGAGAGCCGCTGGCCGACGTCGCCGAGCACATCCGCACGATCCGGGCGGCCGCGGCCAAGGCGGGCCGCCATGTCGACTTCAGCCTGTCGACGCGGCCGATCATCGCCGACACCGAGGAGGAGGCATGGGCGAAGGCCGACCGCATCTACGCGGAGGCCGCCGAGCTCAAGGCCCGGGCGAGCTCCGGCGACACGCTCGCCTTCGCGAGCCCGCGGCGGCGCGAGCAGCGCTCGCTGTCGGCGGACCTGCTGCAGCAGCACGCGCAGCGCGGCGACGTGCACGACGAGCGGCTCTGGCTGGGCATCACCAAGCTGATGGGCCCGGCGGGGAACTCCACCGCCCCGGTCGGCACGCCCGCGCAGGTGGCGGAGGCGCTGCTGAAGTACTACGACCTGGGCGTGACGCGCTTCCTCATCCGCGGCTTCGACCCGCTCGGCGACGTGCGCGACTGGGGCCGCGAGCTCATCCCGCTGCTGCGTGAGGGCGCGCGCCTGCGCGACGAGGAGCGCGCCGCCGCCTGACGCACCGAGGCGGAGGGCTCAGGGGATCAGGATGATCTTGCCGTCGGCGGCGTGCTGCTCGATCAGCTCGTGGGCGCGCGCCGCCTCGGCGAGGGGCAGCTCCGGACCGAGCTCCACCTGGAAGTCGCCGGCCTCGATCAGGTTGATCGCCACACCCACGGCCTCGCGACGCCAGGCCAGCTGCTCCTCGGTGAGCGGGTCGGGGCTACCGCCGGAGTAGGCCTGGATGCCGAAGGAGGCGGCATCCGGTCCCCGCACGATCGTCGCGATCCGGGCCCGGTCGGCGACCAGCTCGAGGGAGGTCTGGATCGCCTCGTCGGTGCCGGCGCCGTCCAGCGCGACCGTGATGCCCTGCGGGGCCGCCTCGCGGACGCGGTCGGTGAGACCGTCGCCGTATGCGACGGGGATCGCGCCCAGGGCGCGGAGCTGCTCGTGCCGCGCGGGACTCGCGGTCGCGATGACCGTGGCTCCCCACAGCACGGCGAACTGGATCGCCGCCTGGCCGACCGCGCCGGAGCCGGCGTGGATGAGCAGGGTGTCGCCCTTGCGCACGCCGAGCGAGCGCAGCGACTGGTAGGCCGTGCCGGCCGGGATGCTGAGGGCGGCGCCCTCCGCCGAGGTGACGCCGTCGAGCAGCCGGGTGATGTTGTACACCGGCACTGCGAGCGCGGATGCATAGGTGCCCCGGGTGTCGCCGATCGCCACGCGCTCGCCGACCGCGAAGCCGGTGACGCCCTCGCCGATCGCCGTGATCGTCCCGGCGCCGTCGAATCCGACGTGGCGCGGTTCGGTGATCGGCGGCAGAGGGCGCTTCCCGGAACGCTGCTTGACGTCGATCGGGTTGACGCCGGCGGCCTCGATCCGCACGATCACCTCGCCAGGGCCGGCGACGGGATCGGGCACCTCCACCAGCCGGAGGACGTCAGGGGAGCCGAGTTCGGTGTGGACGATCGCGCGAGCCATGATGCCAGGCTAACGCGGCTCGCCGGCGACGGCGGCGTTCTCTCAGCGAGCCGAGAGCGCCTTCATGATCCGCTGCGGCGAGACGGGCTGCGCCGTGCCCAGGCGCTGCGCGAACACGCTCACCCGGTACTCCTCCAGGAGCCAGCGCACCTCCACGAGGGCGGCCGGGGCGTCGGAGGCGGGCGGGATCGTGCCGCCGGCGTCCTCGAACGCCTTCGCCATGCGCTCGTACTCGGTCATGCGAGCGCGGTCCCTGCCGGGTTCGTTCGCGAGCGTCTTCAGCCGGTCCAGCATCCCGTCCAGGTAGCGGGGCAGGTGCGCGAGCCGCTCCACGCCGGTGGCCGATATGAAGCCGGGGCGGATGAGTCCGCTCAGCTGGGAGCGGATGTCGTTCAGCGGGCCGAGCAGCGCGAGCGAGTTCTGCGACTTGATGCCGCGCTCCACGTCGCGGCTCTTCGTCAGGATGCGGGCGACCAGCGACACGCATGCGAACAGGCTGTCCACGAGGGCGGCGTTCACGGCATCCCGCACCCGCCGGAACTCCGCCTCGGTGCGGATGAGGCCGCCGGGCACCTCGCCCTCGATGAGCCCGCGCACGACGGCAGTGCGGGCGTCCTCGATCAGCGCCGCCACGTTCTGGTAGGGCGACGCGGCGAGGGCGAGCTTCTCCGCCGAGGTGAGATGGTTCTGCACGTAGGACGCGGGGGAGGGCACGTTCAGCAGCACCAGGCGCAGCACCCCGTCGCGGGTCGCGGATGCCGCGGCGTCCGCCGTCGCCTCCAGTCGCACCGACACGTTCGCGCCGCGGTCGACGATGGCGGGGTAGCCGCGCACCACGCCGCCCGCGACCTTGGTGTCGAGCACGTCGGGAAGATCGCCGAAGGTCCAGTCGGTCAGGCCGTCGCGCTCGATCGGACCTCGGGCAGATGCCGCGGCGACGGACGCGGCGTCGGGCCTGCGCGCACCCTTCGCGGGGGCATCCGGCCGCGCGATCGAGCGCGCCACGCTCTGCCGCGAACGGTCCGAGAGTCGCTGCTGCAGGGTCGCCAGGTCCCGGTCGGAGCCCACAATGCGACCGCGCTCGTCGACCGCGCGGAAGTTCATCCGCAGGTGCCCCGGCACACGGTCGTCCTCGAAGTCGGATGCCGCGACGCGCTGGTTCGCGATCGGCTGGATCAGCCGGGCCAGCGACTCCTTGAGCGAGCGCTCCGGCATGCCGGCATGGTTCTCGGGGCCGTCCTGGGCGAGCTGCTCGCCCAGCTTCGCGGCCCAGTCCGCGGCAGGCACGACATGGCGGCGGACGGCCTTCGGCAGCGCGCGGAGCAGGGCGGTGATGAGCTCGTCGCGCAGCCCGGGCACCTGCCAGTCGAATCCGGTGTCGCGGATCTGCTGCAGCAGCGCGAGTGGAAGCACCACGCTCACACCGTCGTCCTCCGCGCCCGGCTCGAAGCGGTAGGCGAGGCCCAGCACCTGGTCGCCCTGCGTCCAGCGGGTGGGGAACTCGGACTGGTCGGCGCGATCCTCGTCCTCGAGCAGGTCGCTCTCGCGCATGACGAGCAGCTTCGGCGTGGACGCCAGGGCGTCGCGCCACCACTTCTCGAAGGAGCGCACGTCGAACACCTCGTGCGGGATGCGCTGGTCGTAGAAGGCGAACACGGTCTCGTCGCCGGCGAGGATGTCACGGCGGCGCTCGCGCTCCTCCAGCTTCTCCAGACGGCGGCGCAGCTCGGCATTCGCGCGCCAGAAGGCGCTGACCCTCTTGTCGATGCGCGAAGGATCCCACTCGCCCTCGACCAGGGCGTGCCGCAGGAACAGCTCGCGCGCGCCGGCGCGGTCGATGCGCGCGAACTGCACGCGCCGCCGGGGGATGATCTCCACCCCGAACAGCGTCACCTTCTCGAACGCGACCGCGGCCCCGGCATCCTTCGACCAGTGCGGCTCGGTGACCTGCCGCTTGGCGAGGTCGCCCGCGATGGACTCCGCCCAGGCGGGGTCGATCGCCGCGACCGTGCGCGCGAACGTGCGCGAGGTCTCCACGATCTCGGCGGCCATCACGGCCTGCGGGGCCTTCTTGCGCAGACCCGAGCCGGGGAAGATCGAGAAGCGGATGCCGCGGGCGCCGCGGTACTCCGCGATGCGGCGCTTCTCGCCCTTCTTCGGCTTGTCCTTGTTGGCGCTCCCGGCCGCGGTCCGCTCGTCCAGGACGCCGATCTGCGAGAGGAGCCCCGAGAGGATCGCGCGGTGCACGGCGTCCGTGTCGGTGCTGGAGGGTTCTTCGTCGTGGGCGGTTCCTGAGCGAGGAGCGGAGCGACGAGACGAAGGATTCACGAGTGTGCGCAGCTGGCGGTGCACGTCGAACCATTCGCGCACACGCACGTAGTTCAGGTGCTCGCTGCGGCACATCCGGCGGAACGCGCTGGAGCCGAGCTCTCGCTGCTGCTCGCGCAGGTGGTTCCACAGCTTCAGCAGCGAGAGGAAGTCGCTGGTCGGGTCGACGAAGCGCGAGTGCATGCGGTCTGCCTCGTCCCGCACCGACTGCGGGGCATCCGCCGAGGGACGCTCGCGCACGTCCTGGATGGACAGGCCGGCGACGATCGGCATGACGTCGCGCAGCACGCCGGAGCCCGCGGCGGCACCGGCGACCAGCATCCGCGCGAACCGCGGATCCATCGGCATCCGGGAGATCTCCCGGCCGATCCTCGTGAGGCGGGGCTGTGCGCCACGGGTCAGGTCCACCGCACCGATCTCGGTGAGCAGGTCGAGGGCGGCCTTGACGCCGCGCGAGTCCGGGGGAGTGAGGAACGGGAACTCGGTGATGTCACCGAAGCCGAGCGAGAGCATCTGCAGCACGACCGAGGCCAGCGAGGTGCGCAGGATCTCGGGCTCGGTGAACTCCGGGCGCTTGGAGAAGTCGTCCTCGCTGTAGAGGCGGATCGCGATGCCGTCGCTGGTGCGCCCCGCGCGGCCCGAGCGCTGGTTCGCGGATGCCTGCGACACCGCCTCGATGGGCAGGCGCTGCACCTTGGATCGTGCGCTGTACCGCGAGATGCGGGCCGTGCCGGTGTCGATCACGTACTTGATGCCGGGCACCGTGAGGCTGGTCTCCGCGACGTTCGTGGCCAGCACCACCCGGCGGCGCAGCCCCGCGACGCTCGAGCGCTCGAACACGCGATGCTGCTCGGCCGCGGACAGGCGTCCGTACAGGGGCAGCACCTCGACCGGCGCCGTCTGCGAGCGATAGGCGCCGCGGACGGCCTCGGCGGCGTCGCGGATCTCCGCCTCGCCGGGCAGGAACACCAGCACGTCGCCCGGCGCCTCGCGGTCCAGCTCGCGCAGCGCCGTGACGATGGCCGTGACCTCGTCCTCGGGCTCTTTCTCCCGACCCTTCGACTGGGTTGCTGAGCCAGTCGAAGCATCGTCGTCCACCAGCGGCCGGTATCGGATCTCGACGGGGTAGGTCCGGCCGGAGACCTCGATGATCGGAGCATGCCTTGATTCGGCCCCTGAGCCCGTCGAAGGGTCCGAGAAGTGCGCCGCGAAGCTCTGCGGGTCGATGGTCGCCGAGGTGATGATCACCTTGAGGTCGGGCCGCTCGGGCAGGATGCGGTGCAGATAGCCCAGCAGGAAGTCGACGTTGAGCGAGCGCTCGTGCGCCTCGTCGATGATGATCGTGTCGTAGCGGCGCAGCAGCCGGTCGCGGTGGATCTCGTTCAGCAGGATGCCGTCGGTCATCAGGGCGATGCGCGTGGCATCCGACACCTGGTCCGTGAATCGCACCTTGTAGCCGACCAGACCGCCCAGCTCGACGTGCAGCTCCTCGGCGACGCGCTCGGCGATGGTGCGCGCGGCGAGCCGTCGCGGCTGGGTGTGCGCGATGCGCTCGCGGCCCAGCTCCAGACAGATCTTCGGGAGCTGCGTGGTCTTTCCCGAGCCGGTGGCGCCGGCCACGATCACCACCTGATGGTCGCGGATCGCGTCGGCGATCTCCCCGCGGGCTGCGGAGACCGGCAGCTCCGGGGGATACACGATGACGGGCGAGGACATAGCCCTCCAGCCTAACGCGAACGCGGCACCCGCTCGTTCGGGTCGAGCGGATGCCGCGGCCCTTCGTCTCGCTGCGCTCGCTCAGGGGCCGGAGAGAGGAAGGTCATTGCATGCGGATCAGAAGTGCGTGCCGCCGTCGATGCGCACCTCGGTGCCGGTGACGAACTTGCCGTCGGCGCTGGCCAGCATCGCCACGACGCCGGCGACCGACTCGGGGCCCGCGAAGCCCTGGCCGATGGCCGGGGCGAGCTTCATGAACAGGCTCATGTCGGCATCCTCGGGGAGGCCGGGACCGACGCTCTGCTTGCTCTGGCCGGATCCGTCGGTCATGCCCGACGAGATCGAGCCGGGCTGGACCGAGGTGAAGCGGATGCCCTGCTTGGCATACTCCGCGGCGAGGGCATGGGTCATCGACTGCACGCCGCCCTTGCTGGCCGCGTACGCCGCCATGTACGGGTGCGCGAACATCGCCGAGGTGGAGCTGAAGTTCACCACGGCGGAGTCGGTGCCCTCGAGCAGCGCGGGGATCGCCTCGCGGATCATCAGGAAGGTGCCAACCAGGTTCACCTGGATGACCTGCTGGAACTGGTCGAGCGTCGTCTGGTCGGTGTGCGAGGAGCGCAGGATGCCGGCGGCGTTCACCAGCACGTCCAGGCCGCCCAGCGCGTCGACGGCTGCGGCCACACCGGCCTTGACCGATGCCTCGTCTCCGATGTTGACCTCGACGGTGGTGAGGCGCTCCGCGTCGGCACCGGCCTTCTCGACCGTGTCGGCGAGGCCCGCAGCGCTGACGTCGACGGCGACGACACGGCCGCCCTCCGACAGCATCCGCAGCACGGTGGCCTGGCCGATGCCGGAGCCGCCCCCGGTGACGAGTGCGCGGCGACCTTCGTAGCGGTTCATGATGATTCCTTTCCTCGGCGGGTCCGGGATCGGATCCGTCATGATGCTCGATTACCTAAGTGGCACAACGTGCCATGTTGTCATTCAACAGACAGTTTGTCCAGCTATTCCCGTACCATCGGATCCATGGACGACGAGTCAGGGCTGCGTGCCCGACGCCGGGCGCAGACGCGACAGGACATCGCCGCTGCGGCCGCCGCGCTGTTCGCCCGCCACGGCGTCGCGCAGGTCACCACCGCGCAGATCGCGGATGCGGCCGGCGTCTCGCTGCGCACCTTCTACCGCTACTTCGACACGAAGGAGCAGGCCGTCGCCCCCGTGCTCGAGATCGGGGCCGCGCGCTGGCAGGAGCTGCTCGCCTCCGCGGACGGCGAGGCCCGCGCCGCGATCGCGGCGGCGATCGACGAGGTGCTGACCGTGGACGGAGCGGATGCCGTCGAGCAGATGCTCGGCATCCGGCCGCTCCTGCGCGCACTGCCGGACGACACCGAGCTGCGGGCCGTGTGGCATCGGGTGAATCACGACTCCGAGGAGCTCATCTGCGGCATCATCGCCGAGCACGAGGGATGGGCATCCGATCGGTTCCATGCGCGGCTGCTCGCGGTCGCCGCCACCGAGGCGATCCGCATCGGCCTGGAGGAGTGGGCGGCATCCGAGGCCGGCACGACCGGCGGCGGTTCGCCGGCGCAGCTGGCGCGGCTCGCGTTCGACGTCCTCGCGCCGCGATAGAGGTCCAGGCCGGGATACTGGATGCCATGCCCATTCCCGTGATCCTTGACTGCGACCCCGGCCACGACGACGTCTTCGCGATCTGGCTCGCCGCCGCGAACCCCGCGATCGACCTGCGCGCCGTCACGACGGTCGGGGGCAACGGCCTGCTGGAGCACACCACGCTGAACGCGCGCGTCGCGCTCACGGTCGCGGGTGTCGACGGCGTTCCGGTCGCGAGCGGCGCGGCCGGCCCCGTCGCCGGTTCCCCGCACCCCGCCGAGGACATCCACGGCGCCAACGCGCTGGGTGGGCCCGTGCTCCCCGAGCCGACCGTGCCGCTCGACGAGCGGGACGCGCAGACGCTCATGCGCGACGTGATCGCGGCATCCGAGGCGCCCGTCACGATCGTCGCGACCGGGCCGCTGACGAACATCGGCCTGCTGGTGCGCGATCACCCCGACCTGATCCCCGGCATCGCGCGGGTGATCTGGATGGGCGGCTCCACGACGCGCGGCAACGCCACGCCCTACGCCGAGTTCAACGCCCTGACCGACCCGGAGGCCATCGCACTGGTGCTCGACAGCCGTGTGGACTTCACGATGGTCGGGCTGAACATCACGCATCAGGCGCTCGTCACCCGCGAGGTGCGCGAGCGCATCGGGCGGATCGGGAGCCGCACGGCGGCGTTCGGCTCGGAGCTGCTGGAGTTCTTCTGCTCCACGTACGAGGTGGCCCAGGGGATGCCCGACGGGCCGCTGCACGACCCGATCACCGTGGCGATGCTCATCGACCCGGCGGTGGCGACCACGGTGCGCTCGCACCTCGACATCGAGGTCGACGGGACCCACACCCGCGGCGCGACGAGTGTGGACCTGATCGACGCACTGGGTGCCGAACCCAACGCGACCATCGCGATGGACCTCGACGCCGACCGCTTCTGGGCGCTCGTCGAGGAGGCGGTCGCCGCGCTCGCCTGAGGCCGCGGCATCGGGTGGACTCCGTCATCGCACCTGTCATCACAACCCCGTACGCTGGAGCCATGACGACTCCCACGGTTGAATTCAACGACGGACACAGCATCCCCCAGCTCGGCTACGGCGTCTTCAAGGTGCCGGCCGACGAGGCCGAGCGCGTGGTCAGCCAGGCCTTCGAGGCCGGCTACCGTCACATCGACACCGCGGCCATCTACGGAAACGAGGAGGGCGTCGGCGCCGCCATTGCGAAGAGCGGCATCGCCCGCTCGGACCTGTTCATCACCACCAAGCTGTGGAACGACCGCCACCACGACGACGAGCCCGACAAGGCCATCGCCGAGAGCCTCGAGAAGCTGGGGCTCGAGCAGGTCGACCTGTACCTGGTGCACTGGCCGACGCCGGCCAAGGACGACTACGTGCACGCCTGGGAGAAGATGGTCGGCATCCGCGAGCGCGGTCTCGCCCGCTCGATCGGCGTCTCGAACCACCTCGTCCCGCACCTGGAGCGCATCGTCGAGGCGACCGGCGTCGTCCCGGCCGTGAACCAGATCGAGCTGCACCCCGCCTACCAGCAGCGCGAGATCACCGACTGGGCCGCCGCGCACGGCGTGCTCATCGAGTCGTGGGGTCCGCTCGGCCAGGGCAAGTACGACCTGTTCGGCGCGGATGCGGTGGCGTCGGCTGCTGCGGCCACCGGACGCACCCCGGCCCAGGTCGTGCTGCGCTGGCACCTGCAGAAGGGCTTCATCGTCTTCCCGAAGTCGGTGCGCCCCGAGCGGATGGCCGAGAACATCGACGTCTTCGACTTCGAGCTGACCGATGCGCAGATCGCCGCGATCGACGCCATGGACCCGGGCGACGGCTCGGGTCGCGTCAGCGCCCACCCGGACGAGGTCAACTGACCTCTTCCCGCCGTCCCCGGCCACCCGCCGGATGACGCCATGTTTCGACTGCATGACGCCCCGTGTCGCTTCCCGTGACGCGGGGCGTTCTGCTCACTACCGTCGGAGGCATGCCAGCCCGCTACCGCGTCGTCGCCGTCTCCGGATCCCTGCACGAGCCCAGCAAGACCACCGCCCTGCTGCGCGCCATCGCGGACGCGGTGGCGGAGCGGATCGACGTGGACGTGCACATCATCGAGCTCACCGAGATCGGACCTGGACTCGCCGGCGCGCTGCGGCGCGACGATCTGCCTCCCGCGGTGGAGGCGCATCTGCAGGCGATCGAGGAGGCCGACCTGCTCATCGTGGGGAGCCCGGTGTATCGCGCCTCGTTCACCGGGCTGTTCAAGCACCTGTTCGACTTCATCGGCCAGTACGCCCTGGTCGGCAAACCCGTCCTGCTGGCCGCCACCGGCGGCGGGGAACGGCACGCCCTGATCCTCGAGCACCAGCTGCGCCCGCTGTTCGCCTTCTTCCAGGCGCTCACCCTGCCGCTGGGCGTCTACGCCAGCAACACCGACTTCGACGGCTACGAGATCCGGTCGCCGCAGATCCTCGACCGCATCGCGCTCGCCGCCGAGAGGGCGCTGCCGTTGGTCGGCTTCGCGCCGGTCGCCGACCCGCGCGCGCTCGCCGCGTTCTGACGGCCCGCGTCCCGGAGCCCGCGGCGTACCGTGGGTGCCATGACCAACCGGCTCGCCGACACCCTCAGCCCCTATCTGCGCGCGCACGCCGAGAACCCGGTGGACTGGCGACCGTGGAGCACCGGGGCGTTCGACGAGGCCGTGCGTCGTGGCGTGCCGCTGCTGATCTCGATCGGCTACTCCACCTGCCACTGGTGCCACGTCATGGCTCGCGAGTCCTTCTCCGATGCGGCCACGGCAGCGCAGATCAACGAGGGCTTCGTGGCGGTGAAGATCGATCGCGAGGAGCATCCGGAGGTGGATGCGGCGTTCATGGCCGCGGCATCCGCGTTCACGCAGAACCTCGGCTGGCCGCTGACCGTGTTCACCACGCCGCAGGGCGGAACGTTCTACGCCGGCACGTACTGGCCGCCGGAGGCGCGCGGCGGAACGCCGGCCTTCCGCGACGTGCTGACGGCCGTGCGGGAGGCATGGACGGACCGGCATGACGAGGTGCTCGCCTCGGCGGATGCCGTGGCCGACGCGCTGCGGGCTGCCGCGCGCTCGCCGGAGTCGCAGCTCCCCGACGTCAGCGCGCTGCGCGCCGCGGCGGGCACCATCGTCGAACGGGAGGACCGCCTGTTCGGCGGCTTCGGCGGGGCCCCGAAGTTCCCGATGGCCACGACGCTGCGATTCCTGCAGCATCCGGCGGCCGGCGGAACGGACGCCGTGGATCGAGCGCTCGCGGCGATGGCCGGGTCCGAGCTGAGAGACCCCGTCGACGGCGGCTTCTTCCGGTACGCGACCCAGCGGGACTGGACCGTGCCCCACTACGAGCGGATGCTGACCGACAACGCGCAGCTGCTGGAGGTGGCGCTGGACGCCGGGCGGGCGGACATCGCTGCGGGGGTCGCAGGCTTCCTGCTGAACGTGCTGCGACGCGACGGCGGTGCGTTCGGTGCGGCGCAGGACTCCGAGTCGTGGATCGACGGCGAGCGCAGCGAGGGCGGCTACTACCGGCGGAACGCGGCGGGCCGCGGCGAGCTCGAACCACCGGCGGTGGACGGCAAGGTGCTGACCGGCTGGAACGGCCTCGCGATCGGCGCGCTCGCGCGGGCCGGTGCCGTGCTGGGGGAGTCCTCGTGGGTGGACGCGGCCGCGGGGGCTGCGGCTCATGTGCTGAGAGTGACCCGTTCGGCGGCGGGGGATCTCGTGCGCTCGTCCCTGGACGGCGTCGCGGCGGATGCCGTGGCGACCACCGCCGACCTCGGTCTGCTCGCCGACGGGCTTTTCGCGCTTGCTCTCGCGACCGGCGACGCCGCCTGGGCGTCGGGCGCGCTCGAGGTGCTGGGAACGAGAGCCGCGTCGGATCCGGTGCTCGCCGGACAGGGCATCGTGCGGGGCGCCGATGACGGCGACGGCGATCTCCCCTCGGGGCCGGCGGCCCTGGCATCCGCTCATCTCACCGCCTGGCGGCTGGGCGCCGGCGAGTCGCACCGCGCGCAGGCCGAGCAGCTCGTGGCGAGCGTCGCGGGGCGCGTCCTGCAGCATCCGATCGCCTACGGGGCGATCCTGCGCGTCGCGGCGGGTCTCGCTCAGCCGCCGCGGCAGGTCGTGGCCGTCCTCGCCTCGCGCGACGGCGCCCTCGCAGACGCGGCGCGCGCGGCGGATGCCGATGTGGTCACCGTCGTCTCGCCCGAGCAGGCGAGGACGTTCGCGGATGCCGGATTCGAGCTCTTCGAGGGCAAGGACGCCGCCGAAGGCGTCGTCTACGACTGCCGCGACTTCGTGTGCCGGCTGCCGACCGCGGATCCGGAGGCCGTGGCCTCCCAGCGCTGAGACCTCCCCGCCCGCTTCGCATTCTGACCAGTGCGGGTGGGCAGGCATGCTCCGCGACGCGCAAGGTGCGCGTTGAGCGCGGCGCAGATTGCTTCCGACTCCGCATCGTTCTAATGTGGCCGTTCGGAGCGAGCGGCTGTCGGAGTCGTGGCGCCATCGGACGAGGAGGTCCCCATGACCGAGGTTCCCGCGATCACGACGACGACGCAGGGGCTGCATCCCGGCCTCACGCGTCGGCAGATCTCGATGATGGGCCTCGGCGGCGCGATCGGCGCCGGCCTCTTCGTAGGATCGGGCGAGGCGATCAGCATCGCGGGTCCCGCCGTGCTCGTGTCGTACCTCGTCGCGGGCACGATCGTCATCCTGGTGATGTCGATGCTCGCCGAGATGGTGGCCGCGCGGCCCAGTTCGGGCGCCTTCAGCTCGTTCGCGCAGCGCGCCATGGGGCGCAGCGCCGGCAGTGCGGTCGGCTGGTTGTACTGGATCCAGCTGGTCGTGGTGATCGCCGCGGAGGCGACGGGGGCGGCCGGTATCGTGCAGGGCTGGACTCCCGGATTCCCCGCCTGGGCGTGGGTGCTCGTGTTCGTCGCCGCGCTGACCGCCGTGAACCTGTTCGGCGTGCGCAACTACGGCCGGTTCGAGTTCTGGTTCGCGGCGATCAAGGTGTTCGCGATCATCGCTTTCCTCATCGTGGGCGCCTGCGCCATCTTCGGGCTCATCCCGAACGTCCCGGCGGTCGGCGTCGGCAACCTCGTCGCCCACGGCGGCTTTGCCCCGCACGGCATCACCGGCATCGCGGCCGCACTGCTCATCGTCGTGTTCGCCTTCGGCGGGACCGAGGTCGTGGCGATCGCCGCCGCCGAGTCGGACGACCCCGCGAACAACATCCGCCGCATCGTGCGCGAGGTGATGGTGCGCATCCTGATCTTCTACATGGGCTCGATCTTCGTGATCGTCGCCGTGCTGCCGTGGGATGCGAAAGAGGTGAAGGCCGGCCCGTTCTCCGCGGTGCTCGCCACCCTGCACCTGCCCGGCGTCGACCTGCTGATGTCTGCGATCGTGGTGCTGGCCCTCCTGTCGGCCATGAACGCGAACATCTACGGCGCCTCCCGCATGGTGTACTCGCTGGGCGAGCGGGGCCTGGCGCCGCTCGCAGCCATCCGCACCAGCGCGAAGGGCGTGCCGTACGTGGCGGTGCTGGCCTCCGTCGCCTTCGGGTTCGTGACGGTCGGGCTGAACTGGGCCTTCCCCGAGGTCGTGCTCGGACTGCTGCTGAACATCGTCGGGTCGACGGTCCTCGTCATCTGGACGGCCACAGCCATCTCGCAGATCATCCTGCGCCGGCGTGCGGACCGCGACGGCGAGGCGATGCCGATGCGCATGTGGGGGTTCCCCGTGCTGTCCTGGGCGTGCCTGGTGCTGCTGGCCGTGATCATCGCGCTGGCGATGATCGACCAGGCGGCCCGCACGCAGCTGCTGCTGACGATCGGGCTGACCGCGGTTCTGCTGGCGGTCGCGCGGCTGACCCGCGGCTCCTCCCGTCCCGGCGTGCCGAGGGCGCTGACGGAGCAGCATCCGCCGACCCGGTAGCCTTGCCAGTCGAACCGGCACGCCCGCCGGCCACCCACACGATCCCCAGGGGGACCGCATGTCCGTAGGCCTGCTCGCCGTCGTCGACGACATCCTCAGCGCTGCCGTCAAGGCATCCGCGAAGGCGGCCGGCGTCGTCATCGACGATGCCGCCGTCACACCGCAGTACGTGCAGGGGCTCACCCCCGCGCGCGAGCTGCCGGTGGTCGGCAAGATCGCCCTCGGGTCGATCGCGAACAAGTTCATCGTGATCATCCCCATCGCGCTGCTGCTCACCGCCTTCGCGCCGTGGGTGCTTCCGTACCTGCTCATCGTCGGTGGCACCTACCTCTGCTTCGAGGGCGCCGAGAAGGTGCTGGAGTGGTTCGGATTCGGGCACGGCCATGGCGACGAGGGGGAGCGCGACGAGAACCGGCTGGTCTGGGGAGCGATCCGCACCGACCTGATCCTCTCCACCGAGATCATGCTCATCTCGCTGGCGAGCCTGGACAAGAACCTCGGCATCTGGCAGACGCTCGGCGTGCTGGCCGTCATCGCGCTGATCATGACGGGCGTCGTGTACGGCGCCGTCGCGCTGCTGGTGAAGATCGACGACATCGGGCTCGGCATGGCGAAGAGCCCGGTGCGCCGGGTGCGCCACACCGGAGCGCGGATCGCGCGCTCCATGCCGGCGGTGTTCCGGGTGATCAGTGTGGTCGGCACCGTGGCGATGCTCTGGGTGGGCGGTCACCTGGCGATCGTGAACCTCGGCGAGGTCGGTCTGCACTGGCCGGCCGACCTGCTGCACGGCGTGGACGAGCTGCTCGCCCCGCTGGGCGCGGTCGTCGCCTGGGTGGGCGACACGGCGGTCTCGGCGGTCGCAGGTCTGCTGCTCGGCCTGGTGGTCGTCGGCGTGGTGCTCGGCGTCGGGCGGATGCTGGGGAAGAGGCCGCGCCTGGACGAGGGCCACCGTGCGCCGGAGGACGCGTCCGCCGCGCACTGAGCCCTGCTCTGCTCAGGACTGGTTGCGCGGATGCCGACGGGCGGCGCGCTCGTTGCCGCGCCGGTAGTTCCCGGTCAGGCGCGCCATGAGCAGCTGCGGATCCTCGGCGTCGATCCGCGCCAGGAAGTCGGCCGCCTTCGCACCCCGCAGGGTGGCGGCGCGGATGCCGTGATGCAGGATCACGATCTCGTCGCCGCGGACCAGATGCTCGAAGCCGTGGGGTGCGGGCATGCGCTCAGATCCAGCCCGGAAGCCAGTTGTGGATGAGCCAGAACTCGTAGGGCACGCTCATGCCCGTCCACACCGGGTAGTAGAAGACCGACACCAGCACGACGACGCACAGGTACACGACGACCGTGCGCTGACCGGCCTGCCTGCGGTGCAGCGGAGCATCCCTCCGGCCTGCGAGCTCCCGCAGCGCGACCGCGAGCCCGATCACCAGGAACGGCACCATCGCGATCGTGTAGAACTGGAAGATCGTGCGGTTGCCGACCAGCAGCCACGGCACATAGGTCGCGACAAGTCCCACCAGCGGCAGGGTCAGGGCGGGCCCGGCGGGCTTCCGGTCGATGAGCCCGCGCACGAACCGGTAGAGCAGGTACAGTGCGGCGGCGATGCTCGCGTACCAGATCAGCGGGTTCGGCACGGAGGAGATCACCGCGATGCAGTGGTCGGTGCCGCACCCGGTGGGCTTGTCGCCGACCCAGATCGCGGTCGGCCGCAGCAGGACCGGCCACTGCCAGGCCGGGCTCGCGTAGGGGTGCGGGCTGTGCAGCCCGACGTGGAACTTGAGGATCGCCTCGTGGTACTTCCACAGGGCGACCAGCGGATCGGCATCCGCCTGCCGGCCGTACCCGCCGGAGGTGATCAGCCACCCCGTCCATGAGACCAGGTAGGTCGCCAGGGCGGGGCCCACCGAGAGGAGGAAGGATGCCGGGCCCTGCCGGAACACGGCATCCGTCGGCCACAGCGCGACGCCCGCCCGTCGTCGCGCGAGCGCATCGGTGACGACCACGTACAGGCCGAACACGGCCAGCGCGTACACCCCCGACCACTTGACCGCCGCGGATGCCCCGAAGGCGACGCCGGCCGCGATCAACCACGGTCGCGCCCACAGCACGGGTCCGTTCATCAGCGGTGGATCGTCGGGATCGCGGTCGGCGCCGATCATCGCCAGCAGCGGCATCGTGCGCCGCCGGTCCAGCAGCACGAAGAGCACGCCCAGCATCACGAAGAAGGCGAGGATGCCGTCCAGCAGCGCGATGCGGCTCATCACGATCCCGAGCCCGTCGATCGCGAGCAGGCCGCCGGCGATCGCGGCGACCGTGCGCGACCGGGTCAGCAGCAGCGCGATCAGGTAGACCAGCAGCACGGTCAGCGTGCCCAGGATCGCGGTCGTCAGTCGCCAGCCCAGGCTGGAACCAGGACCGAACGCGGCGATTCCCAGCGCGATGATCCACTTGCCCAGCGGCGGGTGCACCACGAAGGAACCCGCGCTCTGCATCGCGGAGTCGTCGCCGGTCAGCAGGTGCGCGTCGGCGTCGTCACCCCACTTCGCCTCGTAGCCCAGGTTCCACAGCGACCAGGCGTCCTTGACGTAGTAGGTCTCGTCGAACATGATCTGGTGCGGGTGGGCGAGATTCACCAGCCGTAGCACGCCGGCGAGCAGCGTGATCAGCAGTGGCGTGAGCCAGCCCAGCATCCGTGCCGTCGAAGGGTTCCCCATCGCGCGATCGCGCAGCCGCTCCCAGAGAGTCGCACGATCGTCCAGCGGCGGCAGCAGGGATGCGGGCGATGTCACCTGATCAGCCTAGGCAATCCCGTCCGTGCGCCCGCATAAGCTGATCGGGTGATCATCCTGGCGGCGACCCCGATCGGCAACCTCGGCGATGCGTCCCGGCGCCTGATCGAGGTCCTCGAGAACGCCGAGATCGTCGCCGCCGAGGACACCCGCACCACGCAGCGGCTCCTGCAGGCGCTGAAGATCGAGAACCGGCCGCGGCTGATCGCCCTGCACGACCACAACGAGAAGCACAAGGCCGCCGAGCTCGCCGAGCTCGCGGAGGAGCAGGACGTCGTCGTGGTCAGCGATGCCGGGATGCCCGCCGTGAGCGATCCCGGCTACGGCCTGGTGGCCGCTGCCGTGGAGCGCGGTGTGACGGTGACCGCGATCCCCGGGCCGAGCGCGGTGCTGATGGCACTGGCGATCTCGGGTCTCCCCACCGACCGCTTCACGTTCGAGGGCTTCCTGCCGCGCAAGCCGGGGGAGCGGCGCTCGACCCTGTCGACGCTCGCCTCCGAGCCCCGCACCATGGTGTTCTTCGAGTCCCCGTCGCGCCTGGCCTCCTCGCTCGCGGACATGGGCGCCGCCTTCGGCGCCGACCGGCGCATCGCGGTCTGCCGCGAGCTCACGAAGCTCTACGAGGAGGTGCGCCGGGGCACGGCATCCGAGCTCGTGGAGTGGGCCGAGCAGGGGGTGAAGGGCGAGATCGTCGTGGTCGTGTCCGGCGCGTCGCCCGTCGCCGTCTCGGCTGAGGACGCCCTCGCTCAGGTGCAGGCGCTGGTGGCATCCGGCACCCGACTCAAGGACGCCTGCGCCGAGGTCGCCGCAGCGACGGGCCTGAGCTCCCGCGACCTCTACCAGGCCGCCCTCGCCGCCCGATGAGCGTGACGTTCTGTCCCGCTGGCTCACTGTGCGGCGAGTGCACCACTTGATGACGAGTGCACCACTTGTCGACGCAGGCAACCGGTGCACGCGTCGGTAAGCGGTACAGTCGGCGCGTGACGGACTCACCGATCGCCGCGGCGTACGACGCGAGAGCTGCGGAGTACATCGCGCTCATCGGCGAGGTGGATCAGCTCGCAGAGCGGGATCGCGAGGAGATCGGCGGATGGGCGGATGCCGTTCCCGGGCGCATCCTCGACGCCGGCTGCGGACCGGGCCTGTGGACGCGGTTCCTGCACGATCGCGGGCACGAGGTGCTCGGCATCGACCTCTCCGATCAGTTCATCGCGCACGCGCGGGCACGGCATCCGCACCTCGAGTTCCTGCATGGCTCGTTCGAGGAGCTCCCGCTCCCGGATGCATCGCTCGGCGGCATCCTCGCCTGGTACTCGCTGATCCACACGCCGCCCGAGCAGCTCCCCGCGATCCTCGCCGAGTTCGCCCGCGTGCTCGCCCCGGGTGGCAGCATCCTGATCGGCTTCTTCGACGGCGTCCCGCGCGAGCCCTTCCCGCACGCCGTCACGACCGCGTACTTCTGGAGCGCCGAGGCGCTGACCGAGCTGCTGGTCGATGCGGGTTTCGCCGTGCTCGCCACCGAGCGGCGCGGCCGCATGCCCGGCGAAGCCAGCACCCGCCCGCACGGCGCCGTGACCGCGGTCCGGCTCTAATCCGTGATCGGCGACGCCATCGCCTCGTCGACACCGGATGCCGCGACGGCGGCGAGCGCCCGCTCCAGCACCTGCAGGTCCTCCACGGTCTCGACCTCGGTCACCCTGCCCCAGTGGAGCGTCATGAACTGGAACACCGTGTTCCGGTAGTGCTCACCGTCGGGCAGGTCGCCGGAGATGAAGGAGCGCACGGCGATCCGGGTGCGCCAGGGGCCGCCGTTGACCAGTACCTCCTGAACGTCGAAACTCGCATCGGGCAGCAGCCGCAGAGTCCGCTCCCACCACCGGAGCATCGCCGCGCGCGTCGTGCGACGCCCGCCGAGAGCGTGTTCGCCGTGGAACTCGTAGACGAACTCCGGTGCGAGCCCATCGACCATGACGCGGTAGTCGCCTTGATTGATGCTGTCGAAGACAGCGCGCACCTTGGCCCGCACGATCGCCTTGTACATCTCGCCTCCCGATTACGTTACGATTAGTAACATAATGACCAATCCCGGACGACCGCGCAAGAGCGGGATCGACGATGCGATCATCGACGCGTTCGCCGAGCTCGTCACTGACCACGGATACGCGGCCGTGACCGTCGATCAGGTCGTCCGAAGGGCAGGCACGAACAAGCCGGCTTTCTATCGCCGGTTCCGTGATCTGGCCGATCTGGTGCCGCGTCTGCTGGAGGCCCGGCACGGGCTGGATGCCGACATCGACACCGGCACGCTCATCGGAGACCTCGTCGAGGTGCAGCGGCGACAGGTCGCGCTGTTCTCGGATCCGCCTGTGGCACGCGGGCTCGTCGGCTGGGCTGCTCACGCCGGGGCGCACCCGGAGTCGGCCGAGCCGTTCGTGTCCGCGTACCTCGCACCCCGTCGGGCGTTCACGCACGTCATCCTCGCTCGCGCTGTCGCGCGGGGCGAGATCAGGGCCGGTGCGGATGCCGAGTGGATCGCCGATCTGCTGACGGGACCGCTGCTCATGCGCATCGTGCTGCCGGGGATGCCGCCAGTGACCTCAGTGCTCGGCGCCCAGGCCGTGCATGCCGCGCTCGACGCAGTCGGGTTCGACGGCGACCGTGGTGGAGTTGTGCTCTGATGTGCCGATCAGCCGCGTCGCTCGATGGCGATGCGGACGATGCGGTAGATCGCGATCGCCGTGAGCAGCCCGCAGAGCACGAGGACGATGATCACGCCCGGTCCGAGCACCGGCTCGGTCACGCAGTGGCTCTCCGCACCTGAGCCCGGTGCCGCGTCCATGCAGTAACCGGTCTGCATCCCGATCGACAGGAACGCTACGAGCGGCGCGACGATCACCAGCAGCCCCCACGGCCACAGCGCCGTGCGCTCCTCGGTAACCATACTCCACAGCATCCCACCGCTGTGCGCTTCGCGCGGAGATGTGCACCAGACGCGGCCGAATCGTCACCATCCGTCCGCGCGAAGCGCACTTTTCCGCGCGAAGCGCACACCTCTTCACCCGCTCGGCCGCTGAGGGCAGCCCCGCAAGCGCGTCCATTCCCTCGAATAGGGCAGGAAGACGTTCCCGGAGCGAGCATCGGGGAGGGACCCGCGAAGCGGGAGGGGCACCCGTTCTGCGAGCGCAGGGAACGTCCTCCTGCCCGCGTCCAGTCCGCGCCCCGACTCACAGAGGGTCGTGGTCATGCGACAAACCGCTCCCCGCTTCCCGCCTAGAATCGATCCCATGCCTGCAGGCGAGTCTTTCTACATCACCACGCCGATCTACTACCCCAGCGACGTGCCGCACATCGGCCACGGCTACACGTCCGTCGCCGTGGACACTCTTGCGCGCTGGCACCGCCAGGCCGGGGACGACACCTGGATGCTGACCGGCACCGACGAGCACGGGCAGAAGATGCTCCGTGCCGCCGCGGCGAACAACGTCACCCCGCAGGAGTGGGTCGACAAGCTGGTCGGCGAGAGCTGGTTCCCGCTGCTGAAGACCCTCGACGTGGCCAACGACGACTTCATCCGCACCACCCAGGAGCGGCACGAGAAGAACGTGCAGGTGTTCTTCCAGAAGCTGTACGACGCGGGCTACATCTACGCCGGCGAGTACGAGGCGCTGTACTGCGTGGGCTGTGAGGAGTTCAAGCCCGAGTCCGAGATCGTCGATGGCACCGGTCCCTTCGAGGGACTGAAGGTCTGCGCGATCCACTCCAAGCCGCTCGAGCTGCTGCAGGAGAAGAACTACTTCTTCAAGCTCAGCGAGTTCCAGGACCGCCTGCTCGAGCTCTACAAGACCGAGCCCGACTTCGTGCGCCCCGACTCGGCGCGCAACGAGGTCGTCTCGTTCGTCAGCCCGGGGCTGAAGGACCTGTCCATCTCGCGCTCCACCTTCGACTGGGGCATTCCGCTTCCCTGGGACGAGTCGCACGTCATCTACGTGTGGGTCGACGCCCTGCTCAACTACGTCACCGCCGTCGGCTACGGCTCCGACGAGTCGACGTTCGACCGCCGCTGGCCCGCGTATCACGTGGTCGGCAAGGACATCCTGCGCTTCCACGCGGTGATCTGGCCCGCGCTGCTGATGGCGGCGGGGCTCGAGGTGCCCAAGGGCGTCTTCGCGCACGGCTGGCTGCTGGTCGGCGGCGAGAAGATGTCGAAGTCCAAGCTCACCGGCATCGCGCCCACCGAGATCACCGACGTGTTCGGCTCGGACGCCTACCGCTTCTACTTCCTCTCGGCGATCGCGTTCGGCCAGGACGGCTCGTTCTCCTGGGAGGACCTGTCGGCCCGCTACCAGGCGGAGCTCGCGAACGGCTTCGGCAACCTCGCATCGCGCACGATCGCGATGATCGAGAAGTACTTCGAGGGCGTCGTCCCCGAGGCATCCGACTACACCGACGCCGACCTCGCGATCCAGAAGACGGTCGCGGATGCCGCGTCGAAGGCGGATGCCGCGATCGGCCACTTCCGCATCGACGAGGCGATCCATTCGATCTGGACGATCGTGGACGCGCTGAACGGCTACATCACGGAGAACGAGCCGTGGGCGCTGGCGCGCGACGAGGCTCAGCGTGCGCGCCTTGGCACCGTGCTGTACACCTGCGCCGAGGGGCTGCGGGCGCTCGCCGTGCTGCTCTCGCCGGTCATGCCGCAGTCGACCGGCAAGCTGTGGGAGGCGCTGGGCGTCGAGGCCTCGCTGGGTGCGCTGGCCGCGCAGCCGATCCGCGAGGCCGGTGCCTGGGGTGCGCTGAAGCCGGGCACCACCGTGTCGGCGCTCGCCCCGCTGTTCCCGCGCGTGGAGCAGACTGCTTAGTCCGATCGAGACCCTTCCGGCTGCTGAGCGACGAGCGCAGCGAGGAGACGAAGTATGGCCGACACCTACGTGCGCGAGCGCTCCACGAAGGGGCGCAAGGACCTGAGCTACCCGGCGGCACCGGAGCCGCTCACGGTCCCGGTGTACGACAACCACTGCCACCTGGAGATCACCGACGGCGTCGAACCGCTCTCGCTGCGCGAGCAGCTGGACCGGGCGGGCGCCGTCGGCATCGCCGGCGTCGTGCAGGCCTCCGGCGACATCGAGTCCTCGCGGTGGGCGGTGGATGCCGCGGCATCCGATCCCCGTGTGCTCGCGGCCGTGGCGATCCACCCGAACGACGCGCCGACCTACCAGCAGGACGGGCGCCTCGATGAGGCGATCGCGGTGATCGACGAGCTCGCCGCGCACCCGCGCACCCGGGCGATCGGCGAGACCGGGCTGGACTACTTCCGCACGGACGAGCCGGGCCGCCCCGCGCAGCACGAGTCCTTCGAGGCTCACATCGCGCTGGCGAAGAAGCACGGCATCGCCATGCAGATCCACGACCGCGACGCGCACGACGATGTGCTGGAGACCCTCGCCCGCGTCGGGGCGCCGGAGCGCACCGTGTTCCACTGCTTCTCGGGCGACGAGGCGATGGCCAGGACGGCGGCGGATGCCGGATACTGGCTCTCCTTCGCGGGCAACATCACCTTCAAGAACGCGCAGAATCTGCGCGACGCGCTGCACGTGACGCCGCTGGATCGCATCCTGGTGGAGACGGACGCGCCCTTCCTGACGCCGGTGCCGCTGCGCGGACGTCCCAACGCGCCGTACCTCGTTCCCGTGACCATGCGGTTCATGGCGGCCGAGCTGGACATGGACCTCGACGAGCTCTGCGCGCAGATCGCGGCGAACACGCTCGCGGTGTACGGCTCCTTCGACTGAAAGCGGCACTCATGCTCTTCCTCGACGAGATCACGCTCGAAGACGACCATGTGCGGCTCGAGCCGCTCAGCCACGAGCACGCCGAGGAGCTCGGCCGCGCCGCGGCGACCCTGACGCACGCCTGGTACACGTCGGTCCCGACCGCCGAGGGCGTGCCCGCCGAGATCGACCGTCGCCTGGCCGCGCGGGAGGCGGGCAGCATGAATCCGTTCGCCGTCCGCCGCCTCGGCAGCGGCGAGGTGATCGGCATGACCACGTTCTGCAGCATCGATCAGCCGAACCGTCGCGTGGAGATCGGCTACACGTGGATCGGCGCGCAGGCGCACGGCACCGAGGTCAACCCGGCGATGAAGCGACTCATGCTCGCGCACGCCTTCGAGCGCTGCGATGCGATCGCCGTGTCGCTGATGACGCACTTCCACAACCGGCAATCGCGGGCGGCCATCGAGCGCCTCGGCGCGAAGCTCGACGGCGTGCTGCGCAATCACCGGATCCTTCCGGACGGCTCGCTGCGCGACACGGTGGCGTACTCGATCCTGCCGCACGAGTGGCCGGCGGTGCGCAACGGGCTGGATGCCCGCCTGGCGCGCTACTGAGCAGTGTCTCCGGCCGGTGACTCGTCGGCCGGTGCGTCCTCCAGCACGGGCTTCGCCGCGGCGATGTGCGAGATCTGCCGCCACATCAGCAGGAGCGTGAGCGCCGCACCGCCGAACGCGAACCACCACGGCGCGGTCAGACCCCACGCCTGCGCGATCAGACCGCCGACGGCCTGCCCGATGACCATGCCGCCGAACACGCCCACCATGTTGACCGACCCGACCCGGCCCTGCAGCTCGTGCGGCACCAGCCGCTGGCGCACGGTCGTGGAGATCGTGCCCCAGACGAACGCGTAGGCGCCGAACCCGAACATGATCCCGAGCGCCACGACCCCGTTCGTGGTCAGCGCGAAGGCCAGGTGCATCAGCACCTCGAGCGACAGGCAGATCTTCATCAGGGTGGCGAAGGACACGTGCCGCTCCAGCCACCCGAAGCTGAGCGTGGCCGCGAGCCCGCCCAGAGCGGATGCCGTGGTCAGTGCACCGAAGCCGACCGGACCCATCCTCAGGTGCTCGGTCGCGTAGAGGACCAGGATGCCCCAGGGCGCCGCCCAGGTGACGTTGAACGCCAGGATGATGATGATCAGCGTGCGCACGGGCTTGTTGCGCCACGCCCAGCCCACACCCTCCGCGATGTCGTGCCCGACGTGCGACTTCCGGGGCTCTGAGCCGCCTGACGGGTCCGTGCCCGCCGATGAGCGCGGAGGCACCGGCTGCCGGGCGATCCGCCCCACCAGCACCAGGGCCGCCGACACCGCCAGCACCTGCACCAGGAACGGCCAGAAGTGGCCCACCGCGAACAGGAAGGCGCCCAGGGGTGGTCCGGCAAGCTGGTTCGCCACGAGGAAGCCCGCCTGCAGACGGGCGTTGCCGATCCCCAGGTCGGCGGGCTTCACCATCATCGGCAGCAGCGTGCTCGTGCTGGTGTCGGCGAAGACCTCCGCCGTGCCGTACAGGAACGACACCGCCAGCACGATGGCGATGTTCGCGGTGCCCGTCACCAGGAAGGCCACCAGCGCCAGCACGATCACGGCGCGGATGCCGTGGGCGAGCATGACCAGCATCCGCCGCTCCACGCGATCCGCGATCGCGCCGGCGTGCAGACCGAACAGCAGCCAGGGCAGGAACTGCAGCATGGCGCCGGAGGCGACCAGCACCGGGGACGACGTCATCGAGGCGATCAGCAGCGGAGAGGCGGCGAGGGCGATGCCGTCGCCAATGTTGCTCGTCCACGCGGCCGACATCAGCCAGCGGAAGTCCCGGCCGAGCCGGCGCGGCGCGATGAGCTCTCCGAGTGCGGTCACCCGCTCGATCCTAGGGGCGGGTTCGGACATACGCGAGAATGGACCCATGACCGTCTCCCTGCTCGGCGCCACCGAGATCCGCCGCCTCGCCGCCGAACTCGATGTGACCCCCACCAAGAAGCTCGGGCAGAACTTCGTGGTCGATGCCAACACCGTGCGCAAGATCGTGCAGGCCGCCGATGTCCAGGCGGGGGAGCGGGTCGTGGAGATCGGACCCGGACTCGGATCGCTGACCCTCGCGATCCTCGAGACCGGGGCATCCGTGACCGCCGTGGAGATCGATCACCGGCTGGCCGAGCGCCTGCCGCAGACCGCCGCCGAGCGGGGCGTGCCCGATGGCGCGCTGACGGTGGTCGATGCCGACGCGATGCGCGTCACCGAGCTGCCCGGCGACCCGACCGTGCTGGTCGCGAACCTCCCGTACAACGTCTCCGTGCCGGTGCTGCTGCACTTCCTGGAGACCTTCCCGCACCTGCAGCGCGGCGTGGTCATGGTGCAGGCCGAGGTCGCCGAGCGGCTCGCTGCCAAGCCCGGCTCGAAGATTTACGGTGCGCCCAGCGTGAAGGCGGCCTGGTACGGCCCGTGGCGGCTGACCGGGAACGTGTCTCGTCAGGTGTTCTGGCCCGTGCCGAATGTGGACAGCCTGCTGGTGGGCTTCCACCGCGACCCCGAGCCGCGGGGGGACGAGATCGAGCGCCGGCGCACCTTCGAGATCGTGGATGCCGCGTTCAACCAGCGTCGCAAGATGCTCCGCCAGGCGCTGTCCGGCATCTTCGGCAGCTCGGCGGAGGCATCCGCGGTGCTGGAGGCCGCCGGGGTCGCGCCGACCGCTCGCGGAGAGGACCTCACGGTCGATGATTACCACCGGATCGCGCGCGTCCGGCAGGACGGCTAGCCTGGCTGGGTGACCGATCCCCGCTTCCGTCCCGACGTTCCCGAGCTGCACCGGCCGTACACCGCGGCATCCGATCGCTATCAGCGATTCGAGTACCGCCAGGTCGGCTCCTCCGGCCTGTACCTGCCGCCGATCTCGCTCGGCCTGTGGTGGAACTTCGGTGACAACATCCCGATGGATGCCCAGCGGGCCCTGCTGCGGCACGCCTTCGACAGCGGCATCACGCACTTCGACCTGGCGAACAACTACGGCCCGCCGTACGGCTCGGCCGAGAAGAACTTCGGCCGCATCTTCGCCGAGGACCTCAAGCCCTACCGCGACGAGCTGATCATCTCGTCGAAGGCCGGCTACGACATGTGGCCTGGGCCGTACGGCGATCTGGGCAGCCGCAAGTACATCCTCGCCAGCGCGGGGCAGTCGCTCACCCGCATGGGGCTCGACTACGTCGACATCTTCTACTCGCACCGCGTCGACGCGGTCACGCCCGTCGAGGAGACGATCGGCGCGCTGGACACCCTGGTTCGTCAGGGCAAGGCGCTCTACGTCGGCATCTCCTCGTACAGCGCGGAGCGCACGGAGGCGGCCCTAGCCGTCGCGCGCGACCTGGGCACGCCGCTCGTGATCCACCAGCCGTCGTACTCGATCCTGAACCGCTGGGTGGAGGACGGGCTGACGGACACGCTGCGCGCGCAGGGGGTCGGCGCCATCGCGTTCACCCCGCTCGCGCAGGGCCTGCTGACCGGCAAGTACCTCGCCGACGGCACGGCCGAGCGGGCGCAGAAGCGCGGCTCGCTGCCGGATCGGCCGCTCTCCGACGAGGGGATCGCGGTGCTGCGCGGCCTCAACGACATCGCCGCGGAGCGCGGTCAGAGCCTCGCGCAGATGGCGCTGCAGTGGACTCTGCGCGATCCCGTGGTCGTGTCGGCGCTCATCGGCGCCTCGCGCCCGGAGCAGCTGGACGAGAACATCGCGGCCGTGGACGGCCCGGCCTTCACCGACGAGGAGCTCACCGCCATCGACGCCCTGGCGCACGGCATCGACGTCAACCTCTGGTCGATCTCGTCGGATCTGTGACGTGAGCTTCGCCCGCAACCCGGATGCCGTGCATGTGCGCGCGCCGGGGAAGATCAACGTCTACCTGGGCGTGGGCCCACGTCATGACGACGGCTACCACGCTCTGGCGACGGTCTTCCAAGCGGTGTCGCTGTACGAGGACGTGTACGCCTCGGCATCCGACGACTTCTCGATCGCTGTCGTCGGCGACGTCGACATATCCGGGGTGCCGCTGGACGACCGAAATCTCGCGCTGCGCGCGGCCAAGCTGCTCGCGCAGACGGCCGGCGTGACGCAGGGCGTGCATCTCGACATCCGCAAGGGCGTCCCCGTCGCGGGTGGCATGGGTGGCGGCTCAGCGGACGCCGCGGCCGCGCTGGTGGCCTGCGACGCCCTGTGGGGCACCGAGCTCGGTCCCCGCGGGCTGCACGAGCTGGCCGCCCGGCTCGGCGCCGACGTGCCCTTCGCGCTGCACGGCGGCACGGCGGTCGGGACCGGACGCGGTGACGTGCTGACGCCTGCGCTGGCGCGAGGACGGTTCGACTGGGTGCTCGTGCTCAGCGACACGGGCCTGTCCACCCCCGAGGTGTACGGCAGGCTCGACGAGCTGCGCATGCACGGCGAGGCGCTCGCCGACGATCCCACCGAGCTGCTCGAGGTGCCCGTCGCGGTGCTGCAGGCACTGCGGGCCGGAGACGCCACCGAGCTCGCGCCGGTGATGATGAACGACCTCGAGGCCGCGGCCGTCGTGGGGCGCCCTGACCTCGAGCTGACACTCGCCGACGGGGTGCGGATGGGCGCGCTCACCGGCATCGTCTCCGGTTCCGGTCCGACCACGGCGTTCCTGTGCGGGGGCCCCGAAGCGGCGCGCGCCGTGCAGGACGAGCTGAAGGCCACCGGCCGCGAGGCGCTGCATGTGCACGGTCCGGTGCCCGGCGCCCAGATCATCGGCTGAGCGCGCCCCCGCCCGGACGGGCTCAGGGCAGGGGAGCCTTCAGCAGCTCGCTGACACGGTACGGGATGACCTGGCGCAGGAACAGACTCGTCGAGGTGCGCAGGATGCCGGGGCACAGCCGCACCACCTCGGCGACGCGGTAGAGGTCGTCCGGGTCGGTGGCGACCACGCGCAGCAGCAGGTCGGTGTCGCCCGCGGGGGCGAAGCACTCCAGCACCTCGGGGATGCGACTGAGCGCGTCGATCGCGGCACCGATCTGGTGCTGGTCGAGCTCCACCTGGATCGACGCCGAGACGCCGCGGCCGAGCGCCGAAGGCAGCACGCGGGAGCTGTTCGGGCGCAGCCATCCGCTCGACTCCAGCCGAGCCAGCCGCGCATGCACGGTGCCCCTGGCGAGACTCAGATCCTGCGCGATCAGGGCGACCGGGCGCCTCGGGTCGGAGTCGAGCACCGCGAGGATGCGCCGGTCGGTGTCGTCGAGGTCGGCCATATCGATCACCACTGCTTCCTGTCGGCCCGTCTGATCGGTCGGATCGATCAATCGGAATCGATCCTATGGTGCGTGCAGACCGCTGTGTGCTGAGATCAATGTGTCAAACGACCGGTCAGCATCACGAGTGCGGATCGGCAGGCGCTCAGATGACGGTCACGAGCCGTGCGGAGAGGGTCGACGATCGGGCCGACATCCCGGGAGCGCTGCCGCGTGAATCTCAGCGGCAGCGCTCGTCTCGTCTCGGCCGTGGGATCCCGCCCGCGGCTCAGCGCACGGACCCTGTCAGCGCACGGAGCCTGTCAGCGCACGGAGCGGATCGGCAGCACGGCGAGCCCGCCGAGCACCCCGAAGACGATGGCCGCGGCGAACAGCGCGGTGTAGTTCGGGCCGCCGCCGCCGATGGCCAGCAGCGGGATGGCCAGCATCGGCACCAGGAACTGCGGCACCTGGTACGACAGCGCGACGATGCCCAGATCCTTCCCGGCATCCCGGAAATGGGGGAGCACCTCGGTCATCAGGGCGATGTCGACCGAGACGTACGCGCCCTGGGCCGCACCCACCAGTGCGATCGCGGCGAGGAACATCGGGATGCCCGGCGCGAACATCGCGAGCAGCAGCCCTGCGGCCGAGAACGCGCACGAGATCCAGATCACCGGCTTCCGCCTGCCGGTGCGGTCGGAGATCCAGCCGAAGAGGATGTTGGTGATCAGCCCGCCGACGGTGAACACGAGCAGCGCCAGCGCCTGCACACCGGAGGCCGTCTCCTTGGGGATGCCGAGCCGGTCGATGATGAAGAACAGCAGGTAGGTGGCCACCGAGAACACCGACATCGTCACCAGCAGCCTGCAGGTCCACGCCCAGAAGAAGTCCGGATGCCGGCGAGGGCTCAGCCAGTACGTCGACAGCACGTCCCGCCAGCTCCACGCCGGCCGGGGCTCGACGCGCACGATGTCATCCAGCCCGAGGAACAGGAGCGCCGACAGCACCGCTCCGATCGCGCCGGGCACGACGAACCACAGCCACTGCTCGTCGTTGGGCAGCGCGGCGATGATCTGCGTGCCCAGGATCAGGCCGATGCTGGCGGACGCGCTCGCGATCCCGGAGACGCGGGCCCGGATGCGCGCCGGGATCTGATCCGCGAGTAGGGCGTGCACGGCGGCGTTGGTCGCCCCGAAGCCGATCTGCACGATCGCCCAGCCGAGGGCGATCGGCCAGAGCGACTGCGCGAAGCCGAGCACGATCGCACCGACGAGCCCGGCGATCGCTCCGCCGAGGATCCAGGGACGCCGGATGCCGAGGCGTGAGCGGGTGCGGTCGCTCAGCCGGCCGAACAGCGGGGTGACGATCATGACCACGACGCCGCCGATCAGCGTCGCGATCGAGAGGTTGATCTCCTTGGTCGAGTCGTCCAGGAACGCGAACGCCTTGGGGATCGCGGCTCCGCCGATGGTGCTGAGGGCGAGGTTGGTGCCGAACCAGCTCAGCACGAACAGCGGGATGAAGACCCTGGGCTGAGGGGAGCCGGGGACCTCGCGGTCCGGCGAGAGCGCGGAGGCGGTGGAGGTGGAAGACATCATCGTCCTTTCACATGCGGGTGGGTCGGGTTCAGGCGCGGTAGGCCAGGGCGAGCTCGGTGGCGAAGGCGTGCTGCCAGTCGCGTGCTCCCTGCCAGCGGGCGGTGAGGCCGGGGGAGCCGTGCACATGACCGGCTCCCAGATGCACCGTCGTCGGCACATCGACCTCGCGCAGCCGGTCGGCGTAGGCGAGCGCGCTGTCGCGCAGCGGGTCGAACTCCGCCACGAGCAGCAGCGCGGGCGGCAGTCCGCTCAGATCGGGTGCGTCCAAGGGGGACGCCTCGGTCAGTGGCGCGCCGCCGCGGTAGACGTCGGCGAGGTCCGCCACATCGTCGAGGCCGAAGCCCCGCCCGTACCGGGTCGCCGAGTCGCCGTACGGATGCAGGGCGGCGGGCAGCACCTCGAGCGCCTGATGGTGCACCTGCTCGCCTTCCGCGCACAGCCGGCGTGCGGCGGTGGCGGCGATGGTGGCACCGGCGGAGTTGCCGCCGATGCCCAGGCGATCGGGTGCCACCTCGAGCTCGATGCAGCGCGCCCGCAGGTCGCGCAGCGCCTCGACGGCGTCGTCGACGGGAGCCGGGAACGGATGCTCGGGGGCGAGGCGGTACTCGAGGGAGAAGATCTGCACACCGGACGCCAGGGCGAGCGCAGCCGAGGTGCGATCGTTCAGGATCTCGTCGATGGTGCCGCCGAAGAAGCCTCCGCCGTGGCACCAGAGCATGGTCGGCTGGGGACCGCGGGCACTCGCGCTCCGGAACCAGCGTGCTCGCAGCACGCCTTCGTCACCGCCGGCCAGGGCAAGATCGCGGATGCTCACCCCTTCCGGGACGGGCAGCGTGAACTCCTGCGCAAGCGCGTCGCTCAGCATCCGTGCGGCGAGGCGGCGAGGAGCGAAGCCGTCCGCGGCATCCGAGACCGGCAGTCCGGCCGCCACCTCCTCGACGCGCTGTGCCCAGGCGCGGATCTCGGGGGCGAGCGCCGCCGGGGCCGTTTCCTGCGCCTCCATATGGTCAGCTCCCGACCGGGGTCTCGGCCGTGGTCATGACCGGCGCGCCGTGCAGCGCCCGCAGTTCGGCGACGATCGCGCGATGCGCGCTGTCGGCGGCCTGCACGTGGCCGGTCGCGCCCAGCGAGGTGTGCGTCTGGCCGATGAAGCGCACGGCGGTGACCGGCACGCCCGCCGCGGACAGCGCGCGGGCATAGGCCTCTCCGTCTCCCCGCAGCGGATCCAGCTCGCACGTGCAGATCCAGGCGGGCGGAAGACCGGTGTGCGATGCGGCCAGCAGCGGCGAGACGTGCGGGTCGCGAGCGGTCCGCCGGCCGCGACCCACGTACTGCCGCACCAGCATCCGCCCCACCCTGCGCACGATCACGCCGGGCATCCCGGGCGAGATCCCGCGCATGTCGGCGTGGCCCATCGTCAGGTCGAGGGCGGGATTCTCCAGCAGCTGGAGGCGGATCGGATGCCCGCTGCGCTCGCGGTTCATGATCGTGACGGCCGCGGCGATGTTGCCGCCGGACGAGGCGCCGCCGATCGCGATGCGATCCGCATCGATGCCGAGCTCCGCCGCGTGCGCGAACAGCCATTCCAGTGCCGCCCAGCCCTGCTCTGGCTGAGCCGGGAAGCGCACCTCGGGCGCGTGCGAGTAGTCGACGGCGACGATGACCGTCCCCGAGTCGTGCGCGCGATCGCGGAACCGGGCATCCCACGAGACCCAGTCGATGCCGGCGATGGTGAAGCCGCCGCCGTAGAAGTAGAGCATCGCGGGGAGGTCGCGGCCCGCCTCCGCCGGGGATTCATCCGGCCAGTACACGCGCACCCGCACATCCGGATGCCCCGACACCGCGACCACGTGGTCGGCGCTCGCCGTGGGGCGCGGCGTGATGCCCAGCTCCGCCGACAGGCGGTCGTCGTTCTCCTGCGCCACCCTGCGGCGACCGGCTGCCGAGCGGGGCTCGCGGGCCAGGAGCGGCGCGATGCGCGCCTCGAAGGCGGCGACCGCGGAGTCGAGCTGCGGGCGGTGGAAGTCCTTCTTCGTGAATGACATCGGGCATCCTCTCTGGTGCTGTGCAACGATTGTCCGGGATCGAAGCACTTCGATGAACCGGAGCCCGCGCATGAGTCAGACACCCGCCAAGGCCACCATCTACGACGTCGCCGAGCGCGCCGGCGTCAGCATCTCGACCGTGTCGCTCGCGGTGAACACGCCGCACCGGGTGCGCGCCGAGACGCGGGAGCGCATCGTCGCCGCGGCGGCCGCGCTCGGATACCGGATGACCTCAGACGGGCGATCCGGCGTGTCCCGGATCGCGGTCGCCGCGCCCTACACCAGCTACCCGACCTACCTGCGACGGCTGGCTGGCATGCTGCGCCGCGCGCGCTCCGCCGCCGTCGACCTCGTGCCCTACGACCTCGACTCCGCCGCGAGCGCCACGGCGCCCCTGCTGGAGTCGCTGCCCGCGCGGGCGGATGTCGCCGGGCTGATCATGATGGGCGTGCCGCTCGGCGGCGCGGCCCTGCGCGCCAGTCGCGCCGCCCGCCTGCCCCTGGCCTTCGTCGACATCGTGAGACCGACGCGATCAGGGGCGTCGTCGGTGCTCGTCGACGACCTCGCAGGCGGGCGGATGCTCGGCGCCCACCTGCGCGAACTGGGACACCGCCGGGTGGCGTTCGTGCACGAGGTGCAGCGTTCGCAGGGATATGTGTCGGCCGGGATGCTGCGCGCGGACGGGATGGCCGAGCAGCTGCAGCTGCTGCCGGTGGCATCCGCCGGGCCCGACAGTGTCGAGGCGGATGCCCTGCGCTCGGCGGCGGCGAAGGGCGTGACGGCGTTCGTGGCGAATCATGACCGGCTGGCCGCCGCCGTGCTGAAGGCGGTCTCGGGGACCCCGGAGCTCGCGGACACGACCGTGACCGGCTACGACGACGGCGAGCTGGCCGAGGCGCTGCAGCTGACCACGGTGCGGCAGCCGTTCGAGGAGACCGGCCGCGTGGCACTGGAATCCGTGCTGGAGCGCATCGCCGACCCGAGCCGAGCTGCGTCGAGGACGGTGCTGGAGCCCACGCTCGTGGTGCGGGCGTCGTCGCGGCCGGCATCCGCACGCCCCGCCTGAGCCGGCCGCCGACGTGGAGGGGCCCGGCGGATCGCGAACACGATCCACCGGGCCCCTGAGCTGCACCCGCGCGTCAGGCGCGCTGGCGGCGCTTGTTCCAGACGTCGAAGGCCACGGCCAGCAGCAGCACCATGCCCTTGATGAACTGCTGGGAGTCGGTGCCGACGCCCATCAGCGACATGCCGTTGTTCAGCACGCCCATGATCAGACCACCGGTGATCGCGCCGACGATGCGGCCGACGCCGCCCTGCACGGCCGCGCCGCCGATGAAGGCCGCGGCGATCGCATCCAGCTCGAACAGGTTGCCCGCGCCCGGACCGGCGGAGTTCAGGCGGCCGGTGAAGACGAGACCGGCCAGGGCCGACAGCACGCCCATGTTCACGAACAGCCAGAAGTCGATCCGGCGCGACTTGATGCCGGACAGGTCGGCCGCGTGCCGGTTGCCGCCGATGGCGTAGATGTGGCGACCGAACACGGTGCGGCTCATCACCAGGGTGTAGCCGACGATCAGCACGGCCAGCACGATCAGCACCACCGGGGTGCCGCGCGATCCGTCGGCCATGCCGAGCAGGTAGGTGAGGTACGCGATCAGGGCGACGCCGCCGATCAGGCGCACCAGGAACCAGGTGCGCGCCTCGGTCTCCAGCCCCATCTTCGCCTGCTTCGACCGCTCGCCGAGCTCGTAGCCGACGAACAGCACGAGGGTCACGACGCCCAGTCCGAAGGTGATCCACTCCACCGGCGAGGTGGAGGCGGGGAACAGCTGCGGGAACAGGTATCCGCCGCCGAGCAGACGGTACTCGCTCGGGAACGGAGTGATCTGGGTGTTGCCGAGCACCATCTGCGTCAGGCCCCGGAACAGCAGCATGCCGGCCAGGGTGACGATGAACGCGGGGATGCCGACCACCGCGACCCAGAAGCCCTGCCAGGCGCCCACCAGGGCTCCCACGAGCAGCGAGGCGATGATGCCGAGCCACCACGGCCAGCCCCAGTGCACGACCATCACACCCGACATGGCGCCGACGAACGCGGCGACCGAGCCCACCGACAGGTCGATGTGCCCGGCGATGATGATCATCACCATGCCGATCGCGAGGATCAGGATGTAGCTGTTCTGGACGATGATGTTGGCGACGTTGCCCGCGGTGAGCAGCTTGCCGCCGGTGACGACCTGGAAGAACACGACGATGGCGATCAGCGCCAGGAAGATGCCGATCTGACGCATCCGCGAGGTCAGCTGGGAGAGCACCTCGTTCGTCCGGGGTGCGGTCTCGCTACGGGTGGACATGGTCGGCTTCCTTCTCCTTGGTCATGTACTGCATGAGGGTCTCGGGAGTGGCATCCGCGATGTCGACCTCCCCGGTGATGCGCCCCTCGGAGAGCGCGTAGATGCGATCGCAGATGCCCAGCAGCTCGGGAAGCTCGGACGAGATCACGATCACGCCCTTGCCCTGCGCCGCCAGCCTGTTGATCAGCGAGTAGATCTCGTACTTCGCTCCGACGTCGATGCCGCGGGTCGGCTCGTCGAGGATGAGCACCTCGGGATCGGCGAAGAGCCACTTGGACAGCACGACCTTCTGCTGGTTGCCGCCGGAGAGCTTGCCGACCACCGATGACACCGAGGGCGCCTTGATGTTCATGCTCTTGCGGTACCCCTCGGCGACGACCACCTCTTCGCGGCCGTTCACCCAGCCGCCCCTGGCGATCTTGCCGAGGGCGGCGACGGAGATGTTCCTCTTGATGTCCTCGATCAGGTTGAGCCCGTACTGCTTGCGGTCCTCGGTGGCATAGGCGATGCCGGCGGCGATCGCGGCCGACACGGTCCGCGTGTTCACCTCCTGCCCGCGCACGAAGACGCGACCGGTGATGTTCGTCCCGTAGCTGCGGCCGAAGACGCTCATGCCCAGCTCGGTCCGCCCGGCGCCCATGAGCCCTGCGATGCCGACGACCTCGCCGGCGCGCACGTTCAGGTTCGCGCCGTGGATGACGGTGCGGCTCGGGTCGGCGGGATGATGCACCCACCAGTCCTCGATCCGGAAGACCTCTTCGCCGAGGTCGACCGAGCGGTCGGGGTAGCGGTGCGCGAGGTCGCGCCCCACCATGCCCTTGATGATGCGATCCTCGCTGACGTCCTCGCTGAGGAGGTCGAGCGTCTCGATCGTGCGGCCGTCGCGGATGATGGTGACCTTGTCCGCGATGTCCTTGATCTCGTTGAGCTTGTGGCTGATGATGATCGACGTGATCCCCTGGCCCTTCAGGTGCCGGATCAGGTCGAGTAGGTGCGCGGAGTCGTCGTCGTTGAGCGCCGCGGTCGGCTCGTCGAGGATGAGGAGCTTGACCTCCTTCGACAGCGCCTTGGCGATCTCGACGAGCTGCTGCTTGCCGACGCCGATCTCGTTCACGGGCGTGGACGGGTCATCGCCCAGTCCGACCCGTGCGAGCAGCTTCTGCGCCTCCAGGTTGGTGGCGCGCCAGTCGATCAGGCCGTGCCGTGCCCGTTCGTTGCCGAGGAAGATGTTCTCGGCGATCGAGAGGTACGGGCTCAATGCGAGCTCCTGATGGATGATGACGATGCCGTGGTCCTCGGAGTCGCGGATGTCGCGGAACTGCGCCACCTCGTCCTCGAAGACGATGTCACCGGTGTAGGTGCCGTGCGGGTACACGCCCGAGAGCACCTTCATGAGCGTGGACTTGCCGGCGCCGTTCTCGCCGCAGATGGCGTGCACCTGGCCCCGCTCGACTTCGATCGTCACGTCCTGCAGCGCCTTGACGCCGGGGAACTCCTTCGTGATGTCGCGCATCTCGAGGATCGTGCTCATGCGTTTCTCCTCCCTTCTGCCTGAGGAATGCCGGGGTGGGGGGGCGGCGCCGGGGGGGGACCCCCCC
>NZ_JBQEPE010000005.1:0-131844 GCF_052056515.1 Microbacterium sp. 22195 | reverse complement strand
GGGGGGGAGGAGCAAGAATCCCCCCCCCCCCCCCCCCCCCCCCCACCCCGGGCGGTCACTTGAGGTCGCCCTCGGTGTAGTAGCCGCTGTCGATCAGGACCTTCTTGTAGTTGTCCTTCGTGACGATGACGGACTTCAGCAGGTACGACGGCACGACCTTGACCGTGTTGTCGTAGGTCTTGGTGTCGTTCACCTCGGGCTTCTTGCCCTTGAGGATGTCATCCACCATCTGCGCGGCGCGCTTGCCCAGCTCGCGGGTGTCCTTGAAGATCGTCGAGTACTGCTCACCGGCGACGATCGACTTGACGCTGCCGGCCTCGGCGTCCTGACCCGTGATCACCGGCAGGGCGGAGGCGGAGTAGCCGCCCGAGGTGAGCGCCGAGATGATGCCGATCGACAGGCCGTCGTAGGGCGAGAGCACGCCGTCGAGCTTGGTGCCGCCGATGACGGTGAGGATGTTCTCCATGCGCTTCTGCGCGGTCTCGGGCAGCCAGCGCAGGATCGCGGCCTGCTCGAAGCTGGTCTGACCCGACGGCACCTTCAGCACGCCCTTGTCCAGGTAGGGCTTGAGGGTGTCCATGGCGCCGTTCCAGAAGAACGTGGCGTTGTTGTCGTCGGGGCTGCCGGCGAACAGCTCGACGTTCAGCGGGCCGGTCGCGCCGGTGTCCTTGCCGTTCTCGTCGAGCACGCCCAGGCCGGTGAGCAGGCTGGTCGCCTGCTGCACGCCCACCTGGTAGTTGTCGAAGGTCGTGTAGTAGTCCACGTTCTTCGTGCCGTTGATCAGGCGGTCGTATGCGATGACCGGGATCTTGTCGTCGGCTGCCTGCTGCAGCACGTCGGTGAGCGTGGTGCCGTCGATGGATGCCACGATCAGGGCGTCCGCGCCGGTGGAGATCATGTTCTCGATCTGGGACACCTGCGTCGGGATGTCGTCGTTCGCGTACTGCAGATCGACCTTGTAGCCCATGTCCTCGAGGGTCTTCTTGACGTTGTTGCCGTCGGCGATCCAGCGCTCGGACTGCTGGGTGGGCATCGCGACGCCGACGGTGAAGTCGGATGCCGCCTTGTCGCCGCCCGCCGCGGGGGCGTCGCCGCCGCGGGTGCCGCTGCAGCCGGCCAGGACGAGTGCGGCCGTGGCGGCGATGCCGACGAGCGCGAGAGACCTCTTCATCTTCACTGTGTGCTCCTTGTGTGGTGTGGATCGGTTGTGTGGTGCGTTTCGCCGACCTTCCCGGAGGGAAGGGAGGTGCGGGAGCCCGGGTGGGCCCGGTCGGCGGGCGGGGAGCCCGCCGGTTCCGCGATGGCCCGGAGAGCCGCCGCGGGAGTCGGTGCGTGCACGATGCGGCCGGCGCAGGAGGCCGCGGAGCGCCCCGCACCCGCCCGGTGGATGCCGGCGTGCTCGGAGGATGCGGAGGACGGTGCCGTACGGCGGTCCCACGGCGCGCTCACGATGCGGCCGTCGATGCCGAAGACGGAGGTCTGCGACGGGCCGACGGAGGACAGATCCGCTGCGTCGGGCGTGATCACGAAGAGGTCCGTGCCGTCGACGCGAGCGGACACCGCGGCGGGGGAGGGCAGGGCGGATGCCGTCGCGCAGGCCTCGCAGAGCTGTTCGCGGGTGCGGGCGATGAGCACCTGCGCCACGGCGGCGTCAGCCCGATCTTGCGGGGCTGAGGGATGCGGCATCTTCGGGACTCCATCGTCTTGCGGGTGGCCCCAGCTGGGCCGTGCTCTCATTTGTGACCGTTCACAACGTGTCCTCGATGATACATGCGAAACGGTCACATCTGTCAACGGCCCCCGAAGGAGGGGTTACCGATTCGTGATGATCGACGCCCGCCGGGTCCCGGGTCCGGTCCGGGTCAGCGCGGTGCGGGCGCCGTCGATGCACGCACCACGAGCTCGGGCAGGACCCGCGCCTGCTCGGCATCCCCGCCGTCGATCAGGGCGAGCAGCATCGACATGGCGCGGCGGCCGATCTCGGCGAAGTCCTGGCGCACGGTGGTCAGCGGCGGGGCGAAGTGCGCGGCCTCGGGGATGTCGTCGAAGCCGACGACGCTCATCTCGCCCGGAGTGTCGATGTCCATCTCCCGGCAGGCGTGCAGGAAGCCGAGGGCCATCTGGTCGTTGCCTGCGAACACCGCCGTGAAGTCCCGGTAGCGCAGCAGCTCACGACCCGCGTAGTACCCGAAGGCCGCGCTCCAGTCGCCGAGGATGGGCGCCCGGGTGCGCAGATCGGCATCCGAGAGGGCCTGCAGGTAGCCCTGCATCCTGGCATCCGCCTCGATCCAGTCGCGAGGACCGGCGATGTGCACGATGTCGGTGTGGCCGAGGTCGATGAGGTGCTGGGTGGCCAGGCGCGCCCCCGTGACCTGATCGACGCCGACGCTGTGCGCGTTCGCGCGTCCGCTCGTGTCGAGCGTGATCGTGGGGATGCTCATCGACGCGTCCGCGAGGGCCTGGATGATGCGCTCCTGGGGTGCGATCACGACGAGCGCTTCGATGCCCTGCGACATCAGGAAGTCCAGGCTGCCGCGGATCGAGGCGTCATCGCCCGTGGCCAACGTGGTCAGGCTGATGCGGTACCCCGCCTCGCGGGCCGAGACCTCGAGCGCGTTGATCGCGGTGGTCGGGCCGTAGTGCACCGACATCGAGGTGAGCACGCCGATGGTGCGCGATCGGCTGGTCACGAGCGTGCGCGCGGCCTGGTTCGGGCGGTAGCCGAGCTCGTCGATCGCGGCCAGCACGCGATCCCTGGTCGCCGAGCGGATGTTGGGGGAGTCGTTCAGCACCCGGGAGACGGTCTGGTACGAGACTCCGGCCAGGCGCGCGACATCGCGGATGTTCGGTGCCCGGACGCGGTCCACGGTGCCTCGACCCCCTCGATGTGTACGTTCACATGGTGCACTCCATTATGGAGGCGGCCAGGAACGCAGCAAAGCGCGACAGGCCCGCACGACTACCCTGGAAGACGACATGGCACATCTCCTCGGCGCCGAAGCGCTCCACCTCGAGTACCCCACGCGCGTCGTCTTCGACTCGGTCACCCTCGGCATCGAGGAGGGGGACCGCATCGGCATCGTCGGACGCAACGGCGACGGCAAGTCGAGCCTGCTCGGGATGCTCGCCGGGCGGAAGGAGCCGGATGCCGGCCGCGTGACCGTGCGCGGGGGGACGACGATCGGCGTGCTCGATCAGGCTGACACCCTCGACGACGCCCTCACCGTCGGGGGCGCGGTCGTGGGGGACGCCCCGGAGCACGAGTGGGCGGGCGACGCGAAGGTGCGCGACGTCATCGCCGGCCTCGTCGCCGATCTCGACTGGGACGCGTCGGTGGCCTCCCTCTCCGGCGGGCAGCGCCGCCGGGTGGCGCTGGCACGACTGCTCGCGGGCGACTGGGACGTCATCGCGCTCGACGAGCCCACCAACCACCTCGACGTCGAGGCCATCACCTGGCTCGCGGGGCACCTGAAGACCCGGTGGGCCAAGAACGCCGGGGCGCTGCTGGTCGTCACGCACGACCGCTGGTTCCTCGACGAGATCTGCACCGCCACCTGGGAGGTGCACGACCGGATCGTCGAGCCGTTCGAGGGCGGGTACGCGGCGTACATCCTGCAGCGCGTCGAGCGCGACCGGATGGCCGCGGCATCCGAGGCGAAGCGGCAGAACCTGGCGCGCAAGGAGCTGGCATGGCTGCGCCGTGGCGCGCCGGCGCGCACCAGCAAGCCGAAGTTCCGCATCGACGCGGCCAATGAGCTGATCGCCGACGTGCCGCCGATCCGCGACTCCGTCTCGCTGCAGTCGCTGGCGGTCTCCCGCCTCGGCAAGGACGTCGTCGATCTGCTGGACGCCGGCGTCTCCTACGGCGGCAGGGTGGTGCTGCGCGACGTCGAGTGGCGCATCGCGCCGGGGGAGCGCACCGGCATCCTGGGCGTCAACGGCGCGGGCAAGTCCACGCTGCTCGGGCTGATCGCCGGAACCGTGGAGGCCACGAGCGGGCGGGTGAAGCGCGGCAAGACCGTGCAGGTGCGCACACTCACCCAGCGGATCGACGAGCTCGAGCAGCACTGGGACGAGCCGGTGCGCACGGTCATCAGCGGGCTGCGCACCTCGTACACGTTCGGGACCGGATCGAAGGCGCAGGATCTCACGCCCGGTCAGCTCCTGGAGCGGCTCGGCTTCAGCTCCGCGCAGCTGTCCACCCGTGTGAAGGAGCTCTCGGGCGGCCAGCAGCGGCGCCTGCAGCTGCTGCTCGTGCTGCTGGACCAGCCCAACGTCCTGATCCTCGACGAGCCCACGAACGACATGGACACCGACATGCTCGCCGCGATCGAGGACCTGCTCGACTCGTGGCCGGGCACACTGCTCGTCGTGAGCCACGACCGGTACTTCCTGGAGCGCGTCACCGACCAGCAGTACGCCGTGATGGGCGGCCACCTGCGGCATCTGCCGGGCGGCATCGACGAGTACCTCCGCCTGCGGGCTCTCGAGCAGAGGTCCGGCGGCGCGTCCGACGCCGCTGCGAGCCCGGCGGCGCCCGCGAAGACCCCCGCCCTCGACGGCGCGGCGCGCCGCACCGCCGAGAAGGAGCTCGCAGCCCTCGAGCGCCGGATGCAGAAGCTCAACGAGCAGATCGATCGCGCCAAGCACGCGCTGGCCGACCACGATCAGTCCGACTACGCCGGGCTCGGCGAGCGGATGAAGACGATCCAGGCGCAGCAGGACGAGGTGGACGAGCTCGAGCTGCGCTGGTTCGAGCTCACCGAGCAGCTGGACTGACCTGCACCGCGACGCCCTTGCGCCCTATGGTGGATGGGTGCTCCCCGATTCCCCCGCACACCGCACTCGACTGCGCCTGCTGACCGCCGCCAGCGAGGAGATGATCGAACGCGGCTACGCGGCGGCTTCGCTGTCGCGGATCGCGGCCAGGCTCGGGCTCACCAAGGGCGCGCTCGGGCACCATTTCCCGACCAAGCAGGACATCGCGATCGCCGTGTTCGACCGTGCCGACGAGATCGCCGTCCAGGTCGCAGAGGACGCCCGTCGGCTCTTCCCCGACAGCGCGATGCGGGGCTGCATCGCGTACTTCGCCGGGCTCGCGCGGGCGGGAGCGGCCGATCCGATCGCCGCCGCATGGCTCGCGCTGTACCAGGACCGCTCCGTGCCCGTCGAGATCGCGCGGCGCGGTTACGTGACCTCGCGCGACGTCGTCGCGGGCTTCCTCGCCGATCACCTCTCCCGGGAGGGCGGTGAGCTGCGGATGCCGCCTGCGCAGGCCACGCTCTTCCTGCAGCTGCTCGTCTCGGGGGAACTGGCGATCGCGCGCTTCCTGACGGACTACTCGGCGCAGAACGCCGTCGACAGCTTCGCCACGGCCCTGACCGGACTGGGTGTTCCGGATGCCGAAGCCGTCGTCATCGACGGCATCCAGGCGGTCTGGACGTCATCACCCGAGTGATATACGCTCGTCTACGAGCATATAGACGCCCGTCTACCTCGGTTGGGGGATCGTGGGGACGGTGGCGCTGCTCTCGCGGCTGGGGACGCGACCAGGCCCGTGGTGAGGTGGTGCGTCCACTCCCACGGGCCTGATGCTCCTCTCCGTCTGTCCGCCCGCCCCCCGGCGCGGCGCGAAGCGTAGCGAGACCGCCGGAGCTGTGACGTAATGTGACGGGCCGATTACGGTGCGCCCGCGGCCGCCACGTACCGTTTTCGAGTCCCCCACGAGAGGAATCACAGACCATGTCCCGTCGCATCACCACCCTCGCAGCCGCCGCCGCAACGGCCGCTGTCCTGATCGCCTCCCTCGTCGGGTGCGCCTCCAACCCGGCATCCTCCACCGACTCCGCCAAGAAGGACGACACGGTCAAGATCGGCGTCGTCGGCAAGAGCGACGCCCAGTGGCCCGCGTTCGTCGCCGCGGCCAAGAAGGAGGGCATCTCCGTCGAGCTGGTCGACTTCGGCTCCTACGAGCAGCCCAACCCCGCGCTCGCCGAGGGCGAGCTCGACCTGAACCAGTTCCAGCACATCGTCTACCTCGCGCAGTACGACAAGGCCTCGGGCAAGGACCTGCAGCCGATCGGCGCGACCGCGATCTACCCGCTGGGCCTGTACTCGAAGAAGTACGACTCGGTGAAGGACATCCCGAAGGGCGAGACCGTCGCCGTGCCGGACGACGCCTCGAACCAGGCGCGCGCGCTGCTCGTGCTGCAGTCGGCCGGCCTCATCAAGCTGAAGAGCGGCGGCACCATCGTCAGCGACCTCGCCGACGTCGACACCGACAAGTCCAAGGTCAAGGTCACCGCTCTCGAGGCGGCGGTCATCCCGACCGCTCTGCCCGACGTCGCCGCGGCGATCATCAACAACGACTTCGTCAAGGACGCGGGCCTGAGCTTCAAGGACGCCATCGCGCAGGACGACCCGACCGACCCGAACGCGCTGCCGTACGTGAACATCTTCGCCGCCCGCGCCGATGACGTCGACAACCCCACCTACAAGAAGCTCGTCGAGATCTTCCAGACCGACGCGGCGGTGCAGAAGGGCCTGCAGGAGTCCTCGGGCGACACGGCGGTGCCGCTGAAGACCGCGGCCGCCGACCTGCAGAAGTCGCTGAAGACGGTTCTCGAGGACACCGTCATCAAGAAGTGACATCCCGCGTTCACACCTGAATGCGAGAGAATCGGGCGGCGCGAACTCGCGCCGCCCGATTCGCGTGCACACCGCATCCCCACCCTCGGGAGAACACATGCCCATCGTGAGCCTCGCCGGCGTCACCAAGAGCTACCCGGCAGCGGGGCGCGACAGCGCGCCTGTGACCGCCGTCGACGACGTCACCCTCGACATCGAGCAGGGCGACGTGTTCGGCATCATCGGATACTCCGGAGCGGGCAAGTCCACTCTGGTGCGGCTGATCAACGCCCTCGAACCCGCCACGAGCGGGACGATCCACGTCGACGGAGTCGACATCACCGCGCTGGGGGAGCGGGAGCTGCGCCGGATCCGCGGCGGGATCGGCATGATCTTCCAGCAGTTCAACCTGTTCTCGGCGAAGACCGTCAAGGCCAACATCGCCTATCCGCTGAAGCTCGCCGGCTGGTCCAAGCCCGAGATCGACGAGCGCGTGGCCGAGCTGCTGAGGTTCGTGGGTCTCGCGGACAAGGCTCGCGCCCATCCCGAGCAGCTCTCCGGCGGTCAGAAGCAGCGCGTGGGCATCGCCCGTGCGCTCGCGACACGGCCCAGCATCCTGCTCGCCGATGAGGCGACCAGCGCGCTGGACCCGCAGACCACGCACGAGGTGCTCGATCTGCTGGGGCGCGTGAACCGCGAGCAGGGCGTGACGATCGTCGTCATCACGCATGAGATGGACGTCATCCAGACGATCGCGACGAAGGTCGCCGTGATGGAGAAGGGGCGGGTGATCGAGCAGGGCGAGGTCTTCGACGTCTTCTCCCGACCGCAGAACCCCGCCTCGCAGCGCTTCGTCGGCACCGTCATCAAGGGACTGCCCTCGCCGGCCGAGGCGGCGGCACTCCGCGAGCGGCACGCCGGGCGCCTGGTCACGTTCTCGTTCCGCGACGGGGACTCCTCGCAGTCGCAGGTGCTGCTGGACCTCGCGCAGGCGGGCCTCGAGTTCGAGCTCGTGTACGGCGGGATCAACGACATCCGCGGTCGCGCCTTCGGGCATCTCACCCTGGCGATCCGAGGCGCGGATGCCGCGATCGACGAGGCGCTGCGCGGCATCCGGCAGCACGCCGAAGTGACCGAGCTCGAGCAGGAGGGTACGCGCTGATGGACCGTCTCATCGAACTGGGCGACGAGTTCTGGCAGGCCGCCGTCGAGACCCTCTACATGACCGTGTTCGCGCTGGTCATGGCCGGCGTCCTCGGCACCTTCATCGGCGTCGGCCTGTACCTCACCCGGCGCGGCGGGCTGCTGCCGAACCGACTGGTCAACGGCGTGCTCGAGCTGCTGGTGAACTTCTTCCGCCCGATCCCGTTCGTCATCTTCATCGCCGTGGCGATGCCGCTGACCCGGGCCGTGATCGGGGTCGGCATCGGCACCACGGCCGGTGCCTTCGCGATCGGTCTCGCGGCCTCGTTCGCGATCGCGCGCATCGTCGAGCAGCACCTCGTCTCGGTCTCTCCGGGCATGCTCGAGGCCGCGCGCGCCATGGGCGCCGGCCCGTGGCGCATCCTCTTCACCGTCGCGATCCCCGAGTCGCTCGGGCCGCTCATCCTCGGCTACACGTTCATCGTGGTCGCGCTCATCGACATGACCGCCATGGCCGGCCTCGTGGGCGGCGGTGGTCTGGGCGCCTTCGCGCAGATCTACGGCTTCCGTCAGTTCGAGCCGGTCGTGATGTGGGCGGCCATCGTGCTGATCGTCGTGTTCGTGCATCTCGTGCAGCTGCTGGGGACGAAGCTCGCGCGCATGATCATGCGGCGATAGCCCTTCCGCCGCGACCCGCGACGTGCCATCCTCGCACCAGGGGAGTCCTCTGGGGTGAAAGGCGCGTCATGGACACGGGGATGTTCCAGGCGGCGGACGGCTACGACCGTCTGATAGGTCGCTTCCTGCCTTCGCTGGCGCCGGCGTTCGCCGACTTCGCCGGCGTGGAGACGGGCAGTGCACTGGACGTCGGATGCGGACCGGGCGGGCTCACGCGCGAGCTCGCGCGCCGCCTCGGCGCGGGGAGCGTCTCGGCGATCGACCCCTCGCCGCCGTTCGTCGAGGCCTGCCGCGAGCGGGTGCCCGGCGCCGAGGTGGTCGAGGGCGTCGCGGAGGCTCTGCCCTTCGCCGACGGCGCGTTCGACTCGGCGCTGTCCTCGCTCGTGGTCGGCTTCATGTCCGACGCGCAGCAGGGCGTGCGCGAGATGGCGCGGGTGACCCGCGGCGGTGGCGTTGTGGCGCTGTGCTTCTGGGACCACGCGCGGATGCAGGGCATCGCACGCTTCTGGCGGGCCGCGCAGCGCGCGCTCGGGGTGTCGCCGGCCGACGACGGGCTGCTCGGGCTCCGCGAGGGCGAGCTGGCGGCGCTGCTGGAGGGAGCGGGGCTCGTCGACGTCCGCTCCTCCGAGATCATCGCGACCGCCCGCTACGACGGCCTCGACGATCTCTGGGCGGGCTACACCGCGGGGATCGGTCCGATCGGGCAGTACGTGCGCACCCTCGGCGATGAGGAACTGGATGCCGTGCGCTCCGCGGTGCGCGACGACCTCGAGGCGCCGGACGGTCCGTTCACGCTCCCCGCGGTGGCATGGGCTGCGCGGGGCGCTGTTCCGGCCTGACGGCGGGAGCAGGCGCCTCCTGGAGGGTCCTGCGCGTCACGAACTCCCGTGCGGCGCCGGTGAGCGGGTCCGTGAACCGCAGTTCCCGTGCCAGCAGCTGCAGGGGCCTGGTGAAGTCATCCGGCGCTTCGGGCAGGAGCACAGGGTAGAAGCCGTCGTTGAGGATGCCGGCGCCCAGCGCCGCCAGATGCACCCGCAGTTGGTGCATCTTCCCGGAGTGCGGCCGGAGTCGCGTGTGCAGCACGCGCTCGTCCGCGTCGATCAGCTCGATCAGCGTCTCGGAGTTGGGCTCGCGCTCGGCGTCGACCCGCACGCATACGTTCGCGCGGAGCTTCTCGATGTGGTTGCGGTGGACGATCGGGAACGGACGGCCGTCGAGCGCGGGGGATGCCGGATCCCACCCCTCGGGCAGCGCCGACACCGCCTCGTAGACCTTCTCCACCCGGCGGTTCTCGAACAGCAGCTGGTAGGCGCCGCGGGTCTCCGGGCGCACCGAGAACATCAGCAGGCCGGCCGTCGCCCGGTCCAGGCGGTGGATCGGGGTCAGCTCGGGGATGCCGAGCAGGTTCCGCAGCCGCACCAGTGCGGAGTTCTGCAGGTACTTCCCGCCCGGGGTGGTCGGCAGGAAGTGCGGCTTGTCGGCCACCACGAGGTCGCGGTCCTGGTGCAGCACCTCGATCTCGAACGGGATCTGGCGCTCCACCGGCGGCTCCCGGTAGTACCAGACGAACTCGTGCGCGCCCAGCGGGGTGTCCCTGGTGAGGGGCGAGCCGTCGCGGGCCACGATCTCACCGCGGTCGAAGCGCGTCAGCAGGCGCTCGGGGTCGAGGTGGAAGAAGCGCTCGGCCATGTAGGCGCCGATCGTGGGCCAGGGACCGCTCAGCGGCAGGTGCAGGCGCGTCGCGCCGACGCCGTCTCGCACGGGCAGCGGTGAGGTCATCGCCATCAGCGCGCGCTCAGACGTCGAAGCTCAGGCTGAGCTTGCGCAGGAGGCCCGCCAGCCGGTCGCGGTCCGCGCGGGGCAGCGCCTGCAGCAGCTCGGCCTCGGCGTCCACGAGGCGGGTGATGGCGGCATCGACGCGCACCCTCCCATCGTCGGTGAGGATGACCAGGATGCTGCGGCCGTCATCCGGATCCGCCTCCCGGCGCACGAACCGGCGGCCGACGAGCCGGTCGATGCGGTTGGTCATGGTGCCGCTGGTCACCAGCGTCTGCTGCAGCAGCTGCTTGGGCGAGAGCTGGAAGGGAGAGCCCGCGCGCCGCAGCGCGGAGAGCACATCCCATTCCCAGGGCTCGATGTCGCTGCGGTGGAACACCTCGCGCCTGGCCCGGTCGAGATGGCGGGAGAGCCTGTCCATGCGGGAGAGCACCTCGAGCGGGGAGAAGTCCAGGTCGGGACGCTGCGCGTTCCACGCGCTGACGATCCGATCGACCTCATCCACCTCGCTCATCGCACCATTATCCCGTGTGCGGCGCCGCCTCCATCCCCGCCGCCGGCACCGGGGCGAGAGTCAGGAACGCGCTGTGCGGATCGGGCAGGTACCGTCCGAACGCCTCGCACTCCACGAATCCGGCGTCGGCGTACAGGGCGCGGGCGGGCGCGAAGAACGGATCGCGACCGGTCTCGAGCGACAGCCGCCGGATGCCCCGGCTCCCGGCATCGCCGATGAGGAAGGCGAGCATGGCACGGCCGAAGCCCTGCCGGCGGGAGGTCGGGGCGATGCGCATCGACTTCAGCTCCTCGTGGCCGTCGTCGACCGCGGCCAGCGCGCCGGTGGCGACGGCACGGCCGTCGTGGTAGCCGGCGAACAGCCGGACGCCCGGCTCGAGGAGTCGGTCGAAGGACAGCGCGTGCTGGCTCTCGGGCGGGGCTGTGCCCTCCATCTCGGCGTGGTGCGCGGCGACGAACGCCTGCAGCGCTGGGGTGGCCGTGATGACGCGCTCGATGACGATGCTCATGCCGTCATGATCGCAGGAGAGTGTTTCCGACAGATGACGAGCGGGCCGACGGCAGCGGCCGCGCTCAGAGCGCACGGGTGAACGTGGCAGACTTGACGGGCGGTGTCCCACGGGGGCCGCGGTCCGCCGTGGTGTAATGGCAGCACGACAGCCTTTGGAGCTGTGAAGTCCAGGTTCGAGTCCTGGCGGCGGAGCATGTCGGAGAACGCACTCGCCATCATCGTCCTCGCCGCAGGGCAGGGCACCCGCATGAAGTCGCGCCTACCCAAGGTGCTGCACGAGATCGGCGGCAGGCCGCTGGTCGGACACGTCCTGACCACCGCGCACGCGCTGGGGGCGCAGCACATCGAGGTCGTCGTGCGGCATGAGCGCGAGCAGGTCATCGCGACACTCGCCGAGCAGTACCCGGACGCGCGCATCGTCGACCAGGACGAGATCCCCGGCACCGGCCGCGCCGTGCAGGTCGCACTCGACGCCCTCCCGGACGACTTCGACGGCGACGTCCTCGTGCTCTCCGGAGACGTGCCGCTGCTCGAGGCCGACACGCTGCAGCACCTGCTCGACGGCCACCGGGCGGCGTCCGCCGCGGCCACCCTGCTGAGCGCCCATCTGGACGACCCGACCGGCTACGGCCGCGTGATCCGAGGCGCCGACGGAGCCGTGGAGCGCATCGTCGAGCAGAAGGACGCGACGGCCGACGAGGCCGCTGTCACCGAGATCAACGCGGGCGTCTACGTCTTCCGGGTCTCGGCGCTGCGCACCTTCCTGACGCGCATCGACCAGAACAACGCTCAGGGCGAGCTGTACCTCACCGACGTGATCGGCCTGCTGCGCGGCGCGGCCGAGCACGTCGCCGCCGAGCTCGCACCGGATGCGGCATCCACCTTCGGCGTGAACGACCGCGCCCAGCTCGCCGAGGCCGGCCGGGTGCTCAACCAGCGCATCGTCCGCCGCTGGCAGCGCGAGGGCGTCACGATCATCGATCCGGCCACCACCTGGATCGACGACGACGTCGTGCTCGCGCCCGACGTGACGATCCTGCCGAACACGCAGCTCCTGCGCGCCTGCGTGATCGCGACCGGCGCCACGGTCGGCCCCGACACCACGTTGATCGACACCGAGGTCGGCGAGGACGCCGTCGTCAAGCGCACGGATGCGAACCTGGCGGTGATCGGCGCCCGCGCCACCGTGGGCCCGTTCTCGTTCCTGCGCCCCGGGACGGTGCTCGGTGCGGGCGGCAAGATCGGCGCCTACGTCGAGACCAAGAACGCGCAGATCGGCGAGGACAGCAAGGTCCCGCATCTTTCCTACGTGGGGGATGCCGTGATCGGCCGCCACGTCAACCTGGGCGCGAGCACGATCACCGCGAACTACGACGATGTGAACAAGCACCGCACCGAGATCGGGGACGAGGTGCACACCGGCTCTCACACGGTGCTCGTCGCGCCCGTTAGGCTTGGTGCAGGTGCGAAGACCGGTGCAGGTGCTGTCGTCCGCAAGGACGTCCCCGCAGGCTCGCTGGCCATGAGCGTCGCCCCTCAGCGCAACATCGAGGGGTGGGTCGAGAAGAACAGAGCAGGAACCGGCGCGGCGGATGCCGCCGCGCGGGAACGATCGGCGGAATAGGCGGCTCGGATGGGGCACAAGAAGAAGACTGTGGCACTGGATCGGGAGAACGGGGTCGCACCCGGGCTGATCGCCAAGACCAAGAAGCGACTGGTCGTCGCCGGCGGTCGCTCCCATCCCGAGCTGACGGCGGCGGTCGCCGCTGCGCTGGGTCAGGAGATGGCGCCCGTCGAGCACCGCACGTTCGCCTCGGGTGAGATCTACGCCCGCTTCGAGGTCTCGATCCGCGGCTGCGACCTCTTCATCGTGCAGTCCTTCGGCGAGCCGGTCAACGAGTGGCTCATGGAGACGCTGATCATGCTGGATGCCGCCAAGCGGGCATCCGCCAAGCGCATCACCGTCGTCGCCCCGTACTACCCGTACTCCCGCCAGGACAAGAAGGGCCGCGGTCGCGAGCCGATCAGCGCCCGCCTGGTCGCCGACATGCTGAAGGTGGCCGGCGCCGACCGCGTCATGAGCGTCGACCTGCACGCCGCGCAGATCCAGGGCTTCTTCGACGGTCCCGTCGACCACCTCTTCGCCAAGCCGGTGCTGCTGAAGCACTTCGAAGAGACCCTCACCGCCGAGGACCGCGAGACGCTCACCATCGTCTCGCCGGACATGGGCCGCGTGCGCGTCGCCGACACCTGGTCCGACAGCCTGAACGCGCCGCTGGCGATCATCCACAAGCGCCGCGACCCGAAGGTCGCGAACCAGGTCTCGGTGCACGAGATCGTCGGCACCGTGAACGACCGCACCTGCCTCCTCGTCGACGACATGATCGACACCGGCGGCACGATCGTGAAGGCGGCGCAGGCGCTGAAGGCGAACGGCGCCCGCAAGGTGATCGTCGCCGCCACGCACGCGATCTTCAGCGATCCGGCATCCGTGCGTCTGCAGGACGAGGCGATCGATCAGGTCGTCGTGACCGACACGATCCCGCTGTCGGCGTCGCGTCGCTGGGACGAGCTCGTCATCCTCCCGATCGCACCGCTGCTGGCCACGGCCATCCGCCAGGTCTTCGAGGACGGCTCGGTCACGAGCATGTTCAACGGCGCCGCCTGAGGCGCGCCGTCATGCAGTGATTCCCTCCCTCACCGCGCTGCGGCAGCGCGTGCTGGCGGTGCTCGGCGCCATCTCGATGTACCGCCTGGTGTTCTTCGCCCTGGTCGCGCTCGCCGTGGTGGCTCTCTGCTTCTCGTTCACCGGGCTCGTCGTTCCGAGCGCGGGGGAGATCCTGGCGTCCTTCGCGGTGCTCGCGGTCGCGATCTCGGCGGTCGACGCGGCGGCCCAGCGCATCCTCCGGCTGCCCTGGCGCGTCGAGTCGTCGCTGGTCACGGCGCTGATCCTGCTGTTCGTGATGCAGCCCTCGCTGACGGTCGGGGGCCTGCTGGGCAATGCGCTGGCAGGTGCGCTCGCGAGCCTGTCGAAGTACCTGATCGCCTGGCGCGGCCGGCACATCCTCAATCCTGCGGCTTTCGGCGCGACGGTCGTGACGGTGCTCGGGCTCGGCTCCCTCTCGTCGTGGTGGGTGGGAACGCCCGTACTCGCCGTCGCGGTGGCCGTGCTGGGACTGCTCGTGCTGTGGCGCATCGAGAAGGTGCGCATCGTGCTGGTGTTCCTGCTGGTCGTCGTCGGCGTCTCGGTGGTGCGTCAGGCGGTGCTCGCCCAGTCGGCGGGCACCGAGGTGGCGATCGCGGATGCCGTGGTGTTCGCGGTCGTGCACACGCCGTACCTGTTCCTCGGCGCCTTCATGCTCTCCGAGCCGCTCACCCAGCCGCCACGGCGCTGGCAGCAGTTCAGCGTCGCGGCCCTCGTGGGCGTGCTGGCCGGCTGGCCGATCCCGGTCGGGGACCTGTTCACGCTGGGCCAGGAGCGCGCACTGCTGATCGGCAACCTGCTGGCGTTCGCCTTCGCGCTACGCGGCTCGGTGCGGCTGGTCCTGGAGAAGCGGCGGATGGTGACGCCCACGGCCCAGGAGCTGACGTTCCGCACGAAGGGGCGGCTGAGCTTCCTCCCGGGGCAGTACCTCGAGCTGGACGTGCCGCACCACCGGCCGGATGCGCGCGGCACCCGGCGCGAGTTCAGCATCGTCTCCGCCCCCGCCGATCTGCCGACCCTGCGCATCGCGTACAAGAACGGTGATCAGAAGCATCCGTCCAGCTACAAGCGCGCTCTCGCGGCGGCCGAGCCGGGCGCGGTGCTGGCGGTGACCGGGACCTGGGGCGACTTCCTCCTGCCACGCGGCGGGGCCCCGACCCTGATGGTGGCGGCTGGCATCGGTGTCACGCCGTTCGTGTCGCAGCTGCGCCAGATGCAGTCGCTGGGCGTGCAGCGCGACGTCGTGCTCGTCTACGTGGCCTCCGAGGCGGCCGAGCTGGCGTTCCGCGATGAGCTGCAGGCCACCGGCGTGCGGGCCGTGGTCTTCACACGCGACGAGCCGGCGGATCTGGCCGAGAACTGGACCTGGGCGCAGGGCGTGCGGCTGGATGCCGCGGGTCTGGAGCGCGTGGTGCCCGACATCGCCGCACGGCACGCGTTCATCTCGGGCCCGCCGCGCCTGATCGCCGACCTCGCGCCTGCTCTGCAGAAGGCACGCAGTCTCACCACGGACGCGTTCGCCGGTTACTGAGTCTGGGGAGCAGGAGGCGGCGGAGGGGGGAACCCCTCGGCGCCGGAGTCGCCCTCGCCCGTGCTGGATCCTGGGGCGCTCGGCCCTGGAGTGCTCGAGCTGGACGCATCCGTCTCGGCCGCGCTCTGCTGCGGAGCGGTCTCCAGCGGCAGTCGCACCGTGAACGTCGTGTCACCGGGTGCGCTCGTCACGTCGACAGTCCCGCCGTGCCCCTCCACGATCGCCTTGGCGATCGCCAGTCCGAGCCCGGTCCCGCCGGTCTGGCGGGCGCGTGACGCATCACCGCGGGCGAATCGGGCGAACAGCTCATCCCGCACCTGCGGGTCGATGCCGGGGCCGTCGTCGTGCACGCGCAGCACGGCCGTCCCGGACTCCACCGCCAGAGACAGTGTGATCGTGGTGCCCGCAGGGGTGTGCGTCCGGGCGTTGGCGAGCAGGTTCGCGAGCACCTGGTGCAGTCGGCCCGCGTCTCCCATGAGCATGACGGGCTCCTCGGGGACGTCCAGCTCCCAGGCGTGGTCTGGTGCCGTCGGCTGCGCATCGGTGAGCGCCTCCACGGCGAGCTGGGCCAGGTCGACATCCCTGCTCACGAGCTCGCGGCCCTCGTCCAGGCGGGCGAGCAGCAACAGATCCTCGACCAGGCGCGTCATGCGCAGCGACTGGGCCTGGATGCGCTCCAGCGCCGAGGTGGTGTTCTCCAGTGTCCGCGCGCTCTGATCGGCATCCGCCTGCTCCGCCTGCCTGATCGCCTTCAGCGACAACTCGGAGTAGCCGCGGATGGAGGCCAGCGGCGTGCGCAGCTCGTGGCTCGCGTCGGCGACGAAGCGCCGCATCCGCTCCTCGTTGCGCTGACGCGCCGCCAGCGAGGAGTCGACGTGGTCCAGCAGGGTGTTCAGCGCGGCGCCCACCCGCCCCACCTCGGTGCGCGGGTCGGCCTCGTAGTCGGGCACCCGCTCGGTGATGCTCACCTCACCGCGGTCGAGGGGTTGACCGGCCACGCGCGTGGCCGTCGCCGCGACGGCGCGGAGCGGACGGAGCCCCATGCTGATCGTGAGGGCCGTGGTGAGCGCGAGCAGCAGCAGGCCGCCGAGGGTCGCCAGGGCGATCACGGTGAACAGCATGGTCATGGTGCGCTGAACGTCGGCGCGGGAGAGGCCCGTGACCACGACCACGCCGTTGTCCGTCCGGCTCACCGTGAGACGGTAGGACCCGAAGTCCGGCAGGCTCACCGTGGCTGAGTTCGCATCCCTCAGCGCGGCCGTGATCGTCAGGATGTCCGCGCCGGAGATCTCACGACGCGAGTCCGGCGTCACCACGACGCCGGAGGCGGACATTCCCGGGGGCACGATCATCAGCAGCAGATCGATGCCCTGCACCTTGTAGTCCGCCAGGGCGCTGGCGGCCGTGAAGGTTCCGCCCAGGGGCAGCATCCGGTTCGCCTGCGAGGTCACCACCGACTTCGTCGTGGCTGCGGTGCCGTTCAGCTGCTCCTGAAGACGGTCTTCGAGCGTCTTGCCGAGCGTCGCGCTGGTGATGATGGCCACAACGACCAGGATCAGGGAGACGAACCCGATCACGGCGGCCATCAGCCGAGCCTGCAGGCTCACCGGGCGGGCGAACATGTGCACGCTACTGCGGGGACTTGATCATGTAGCCGACGCCGCGCACGGTGTGCAGCAGAGGCGTGCGGCCGGCATCGATCTTCTTGCGCAGGTACGAGATGTACAGCTCCACGACCGACGACTTGCCTCCGAAGTCGTAGCTCCACACGCGGTCCAGGATCTGCGCCTTGGAGAGCACGCGCCGCTCGTTGCGCATCAGGAAGCGCAGCAGCTCGAACTCGGTGGCGGTCAGCTCGATCTCGTCGTCGCCGCGCATCACCTCGTGGCTGTCCTCGTTCAGCGACAGGTCGGCCACGCGCAGGATCGACTGCTCGTCGTCGGCGCGCCCCTGTCCGGAGCGGCGGATCACGGCGCGCAGGCGCGCGATGACCTCCTCGAGGCTGAACGGCTTGGTCACGTAGTCGTCGCCGCCGGCGGTCAGGCCCGCGATGCGGTCGCCGACCGAGTCCTTGGCGGTGAGGAACACCACCGGTACGAGATTGCCCGCCTCCCGCAGCCGGCGCAGGACCCCCACGCCGTCGAGGTCGGGCATCATGACGTCCAGCACCAGGGCATCCGGCTCGAAGTCGCGGGCGACTTGCAGAGCCTCCAGGCCCGAACCGGCGGTGCGCACCTCCCAGCCCTCCATGCGCAGCGCCATCGCCAGCAGGTCGGTGAGCATGGGCTCGTCGTCGACGGCGAGGATGCGCAGCGGGGAGCCGTCCGGACGGCGCAGGTCGGGGTGCTCGTGAGTCATGCACTCATTGTGCGCGCCCTCTCATCGAGAATCCATAGGGTTGGCTATGCGGATGCTGTGAGGGCCGGATGCCTGTTCGGCATCCGGCCCTCATTCAGCGCAGCGGGGCGCGGGGATCAGTGGGTGTCCTCGGCTTCGATCTCGGTGCGGTCGCCGGACCAGAGGGTGTGGAAGGTGCCGGGCTTGTCGGTGCGCTTGTAGGTGTGGGCGCCGAAGAAGTCGCGCTGGCCCTGCACGAGGGCTGCGGGGAGGCGGTCGGCGCGGATGCCGTCGTAGTAGGACAGCGATGATGAGAACGCGGGGGCGGGGATGCCGGCCTGTGCGGCGGCCACGACGACGCGGCGCCAGGCGGCCTGTGCGCGGGTGATGGCCTCGGCGAAGTACGGCGCGGTCATCAGTACGGGCAGGTCGGGGGTCTGGGCGTAGGCGTCTGCGATGCGGTTCAGGAACTGGGCGCGGATGATGCAGCCCGCGCGCCAGATCTTGGACACGGCGCCCAGGTCGATGGTCCAGTCGTACTCGGCTGCGCCTGCGCGGATCTCGTCGAAGCCCTGGGAGTAGGCGACGATCTTCGACGCGTACAGCGCGAGGCGCACGTCCTCGATGAAGGCGTCCGGGTCTGCGACGGTGAACGCCTCGTCCGGCCCGGGGAGGGCGGAGGCTGCCGCGCGCTGCTCGGGGTGGGAGGACAGCGAGCGCGCGAACGTCGCCTCGGCGATGCCGGAGACCGGGGTGCCCAGCGAGAGGGCGGTCTGCACGGTCCAGGCACCGGTGCCCTTGGCGCCGGCCTGGTCGAGGATGACGTCGACGAGCGGCTGCCCGGTGGCGGCGTCCACCTGGCGGAGCACCTCGGCGGTGATCTCGATGAGGTAGGACTCCAGCTCGCCCTTGTTCCATTCCGCGAAGATCTCGGCGATCTCGGCCGGGCTCTTGCCCGTGCCGCGGCGGATCAGGTCGTACGCCTCGGCGATGAGCTGCATGTCGGCGTACTCGATGCCGTTGTGCACCATCTTCACGAAGTGGCCGGCACCGTCGTGGCCGATGTGCGTCACGCACGGCTCGCCCTCCGCGACCGCGGCGATCGACTTCAGGATCGGGCCGAGCGTGACCCAGGACTCGTCCGAGCCGCCGGGCATGATGGACGGGCCGTTCAGAGCGCCCTCCTCGCCGCCGGAGATGCCCGCGCCCACGTAGTTGATGCCGGTGCCGCGCACCGCCTTCTCGCGGCGGATGGTGTCGGGGAAGTATGCGTTGCCGCCGTCGACGATGATGTCGCCGGGCTCGAACACCTTCACGAGCTCATCGATCACGGCATCCGTCGGGCCACCGGCCTTGACCATGATGATCGCGGTGCGCGGCTTCTGCAGCGACGCGGCGAACTCCTCGTACGAGAACGCCGGGATGAAGCCCGCCTCGGGGTGCGCGGCGACCAGCTCGTCGGTCTTGGTGCGGGAACGGTTCAGCACCGCCACCGTGTTTCCCTCGCGGCTCGCGAGGTTGCGGGCCAGATTCGACCCCATGACGGCGAGTCCGACGACTCCGATGTTGGCTGATGCTTCGGGCACTGAGAGCTCCTCGATCGTGGGTGCAGGTGGTTTCAGGGTATCCGCTGGGGGAGGGTCAGGACTCGCGCGTTTCGCCCGCGTGCGCACCGCGCTGCGCGGTCAGACGCCGGGTGACGGAGATGTCCCGCTCGCCGAGGCCGGCGTCGACGATCTCGTCGAACGCCGCGCGCAGCGCGGGCAGCAGTGCCGCCCGGGTTCCGGTGGCGGCGGCGATGTCGGATGCGAAGCCCAGGTCCTTCACCATGTACTTGGCCATGCCGCTGGGGGAGTCGTCGCCGCTGACCAGCTTGTCGCGTCGGGCCTCGAGCAGGCGCGAGCCCGCGTAGCCACCGGCGAGGAGCCGCCACATCCGGTCGAGGTCCAGCCCGGAGCGGTCCGCGAGCACGGTCGCCTCGCCCAGCGCCAGGATGGTCGCCGAGACCACCAGCTGGTTGCAGGCCTTCGCGACCTCGCCCGCGCCGAGCGGGCCGAGGTGCACGGGGGTGCCGCACGGCGCCAGCACATCGGCGGCCAGCGCCACGTCGTCCGGGTCATCGCCGCCCAGCATGATCGAGAGCGTCCCCGCCTTCGCGCCGTCCTCGCCGCCCGAGACCGGGCAGTCCACGACGCGCACCCGGCCGTCGGTCTGCGCGTGCAGTCGCTCGGCGAGGTCGCGCACGGCCGGCGCGGAGGAGGTCGAGCCGATCAGGATGAGCAGATCGCCGGCGCCCGCCAGCAGTCCGTCCTCGCTGTCCAGCAGCGCCTCGAGCTCGGGAAGGTCCGGAAGCAGGCTCAGCAGCACATCCACCCGCGACGCGAGCTCGCGGGGAGTGGCGGACCACGTCGCGCCCGCCTCGACGAGCTCGGGCTGCGGGCGCCTGGCGTGGATGACGAGTTCGCCTCGCGCGGCGAGGATCCGCTTCGCGACGGGCGCACCCATCGAACCCAGTCCGATCATCCCGACGGTGGCAGCTGAGGTGTCCATGCGGTCATGCTAGCGAAGATCCACTCAATGGAACAGTGTTCAACAGAGTGGATTTGCGGTACCGTGGTGGCTGATGTCACCCGAGGAAGGGGATCACGATGACGCAGACCGAGGACAGACTCCGAGTGGTCGCGGCCGTGCCGCTGGACGAGGAGCTCTGCCGGCTCATCGAGCGTATCGAACCCCGGGTGGAGATGATCAGCGATCCTTCGCTGGTCCCGCCGATGCGCTGGCCAGCCGACTGGGAGGGCGATCCCTCCTTCTCACGCACGCCGCAGCAGCAGGCCGACTACGAGGCGATGGTCGATTCGGCTGACGCTCTGTTCGGCATCCCCGACGTGTCGCCGGTGCAGCTCGCCCGCACCGTCGCCGCGAATCCGCGCCTGCGCTGGGTGATGACGACCGCGGCCGGGGGCGGAGGTCAGGTCAAGGCGGCTGGGCTCGATCAGGACGCCCTGGATCGCATCGTCTTCACCACCAGTGCCGGCGTGCACGCCGGGCCGCTCGCGGAGTTCGCGGTCTTCGGGGTGATGGCCGGCGCGAAGGGGCTGCCCCGTCTGCGTGCCGACCAGGACGCCCGCGTGTGGCCGCAGCGCTGGGAGATGCGCCAGGTCGACGAGATGACGGTGCTGGTCGTGGGTCTCGGCGGCATCGGGGCGGAATGCGCCCGCCGCTTCCACGCCCTGGGGGCGACGGTCTGGGGCACGACGCGCTCCGGGCGTCCTGTCGAAGGGGTGAGCAGGCTCATCGCGCCAGACGAGATCGTGCAGGTCGCCGGCGAGGTGGACGTGATCGTCGTGACCCTTCCCGGCACCGAGCAGACGCATCACCTGATCGGCGAGGAGGTGCTCGAGGCCGTCAGGCCGGGAGCGATCCTCGCCAGCGTCGGCAGGGGCACCGTGATCGACGAGCGTGCGCTCCTGGCTGCGCTCGACGACGGCCGGATCGGCTTCGCCGCGATGGACGTCTTCGAGAAGGAGCCGCTCGCGCAGGACTCGCCGCTGTGGTCGCACCCGAGCGTGCTCGTGAGCCCGCACACCGCGGCGCGCAGTTCGAAGGAGGCGGAGCGCATCGCCCGACGCTTCGCCGAGAGCGCCGGCCGTCTGCTGGACGGCGAGCCTCTGCGCGCCACGGTCGATACAGTCGAGTTCTACTGAGTTCACGGCGCCCGCGCGGGTGCCGGGAGGGGGAAGCGTGGCAGGCGACGAGGATTCGCGTGAAGGCCGGGATCCCGCACCGGCGGTGACCCGCAGCATCCGGCTGCTGGGACTGCTGGCGCAGGCGCAGCCGCGCACGCTCACGGAGCTCGCGGGCGAGCTGGGCCTGGCCAAGTCGTCGACGGCCAATCTGTGCCTGGCGCTGGAGGCGGGCGGAATGATCCAGCGCACCTCCGCGGGTTACCGGCTGGGGCTGCGAACCGCCGAGCTGGGCGGGGCGTTCGCCGCCCAGTTCAACCAGGTGCGCGAGTTCTACAGCGTGTGCGAGTCGTCGCCCGTGCTGTCGTCCGAGCTCGTGCAGGTGGCGCTGCTGGACGGCACGGATGCCCTCTACCTGGCGCGGCACGAGGGGTCGCGCTCGCTGCGTCTCGGCACGCCGCTGGGTTCCCGCCTCCCGGCGGGGCTGTCGGGGACGGGCCGCGCCCTGCTGATGTCGATGACCGACGACGAGGTGGTCGAACTGCTGGGGGCGGATGCCGTCTTCCCCGCCCTCACCGAGCGCAGCGCCACCACGATGGCCGGACTGCTGGAGGCGCTCGCCGCAGCGCGCCGGCGCGGCTGGGCGCTGGATGCGGAGGAGTCCTTCCGCGGCATCGTCGGAGTGGCCGTTCCGCTGGAGCCCTGGGCGCCGTCCGATCCTCCGCTGGCGCTGGGCGTCGCCATCCGTGCCGCCGAGGCGGACTTCGAGCGCATCGAGCGCGTCGGCGAGGCGCTGCACGAGGCCGCGCAGGCGCTGACGAACCCGTTCAGCGCGGCTGCGCGCCGCTGAGGCGCGGTCGTCCGGGCGTCGCATCGGCGACGTCCGGGTTTGCGCGCCCATTGTGAGTCCAAAGTATTGAACATCGTCCAACAGGCTGGTAACGTCAGTGCCAAGCCGATGGCGAAGCCGATCGAAGGAGATGGCAGTGACCGATTCACTCACCACGCAGCAGACCCCACCCGATGACCCGGAGTACGCGGCCAACCTGCGCCGCGCGACCCTCGCGTCCAGCATCGGCAGCGCACTGGAGTACTTCGACTTCGCGCTCTACGGGCTCTCCACAGCACTGATCTTCAACGTGCTGTTCTTCCCGCAGGGCGACCCGGCCATGGCGACGGTCGCCGCGTTCGCCACCTTCGGCGTCGGCTTCCTCGCCCGTCCGTTCGGTGGACTGTTCTTCGGCGTGCTGGGCGACAAGATCGGCCGCAAGTGGGTCCTGGTCGTCACCATCCTGCTGATGGGCGGCGCCTCCACCGCGATCGGCCTGCTGCCCACCTACGACGCGGTCGGCCTCTGGGCGCCGATCCTGCTCGTGCTCATGCGCCTGCTGCAGGGCTTCGGCGCCGGAGCCGAGCAGGCGGGTGCGACGGTGCTGATGGCCGAGTACGCGCCGGTGCGCCGCCGCGGCTTCTTCTCGGCGCTGCCCTTCATCGGCATCCAGGCCGGCACTCTGCTCGCCGCCCTGGTCTTCAGCTTCATCAGCCTGCTGCCGAAGGACGCGCTGCTCAGCTGGGGCTGGCGCGTGCCGTTCCTGGCGTCGTTCGTCCTGATCCTGCTCGCCCTGTTCATCCGGATGCGCCTCCGCGAGACGCCGACGTTCATCGAGCTGGAGAAGCACGAGCAGATCGCCGACCGCCCGATCCGCGAGATCTTCACGCACGGCCTGCCCGGCGTGATCGTCGGCATCGGCCTGCGCATGGCGGAGAACGGCGGCTCCTACATGTTCCAGACGCTGGGTCTCGCCTTCTTCGTGTCGGTCGTCGGCGACGCCGCCGACAAGAGCCTGCTGACCTGGGGCGTGACGATCGGCTCGCTGATCGGCATGTTCTCCGTTCCGTTCGCCGGACACCTCTCCGACCGCTTCGGACGCCGCACGATCTACCGCTTCGGAGCCGTGTTCATGCTGATCTACTGCTTCCCCGCGTGGTGGATGCTGTCGCTGGGCAACCACGTCCTCGCGATCGCCGTGATCGCGGTCGGCATCGGCGTGGCCGTGAACACCATGCTCGGCCCGCAGTGCGCGATGCTCCCCGAGCTGTTCGGCAACCGTCACCGCTACCTGGGCGTGGCGATGGCGCGCGAGATCTCTGCCGTGCTGGCCGGTGGGCTCGCGGGTGTGCTCGGCGCCTACCTGATCGCCGTCAGCGGCGGCAACTGGATCCTGCTGGGCACCTACATGGGCGTGCTCGCGCTGATCACCACCGCGTCGACGTTCCTCGCCCCCGAGACGCTGCGCCGCGACCTGACCCGGGTGGACGACGCGATCAAGGTGTCGCGTGCCGAGGCCGGCGACGACGTGTTCGCCACGACCGTCTCGATCACGGCGGTCGGACGGTGACCGCCCGCGGCATCTCGGCCTTCGACCTGACCGGGCGGACCGCGCTGGTCTCCGGATCCAGCCAGGGCATCGGCCGCGCGCTGGCCGAGGGGCTCGCCGAGGCCGGCGCCCGGGTGGTCGTGCACGGCCGCGATGCCGCGAAGGCGGCGCACGCCGCCGCCGAGATCACGCAGGAGACCGGCATCGAGGCGCACAGCGTCGCGTTCGACATCACCGATGCCGCCGCCGTGGATGCAGGGATGACCGAGGTGGAGGAGCTGGTCGGCACCCCCGACATCCTCGTCAACAACGCCGGGATCCAGCGGCGTGCGCCGATCGCCGAGTTCGCCGAGGAGGACTGGGACGCCCTCGTGGGCACCAACCTCTCCGGCGTCTTCCACCTCGCCCGCCGCACCTCCCGCGGCATGATCGAGCGCGGCTCCGGGAAGATCATCCAGATCGGCAGTGTGCAGTCGCAGCTGGCGCGTCCGTCGATCGCCGCCTACTCCGCGACGAAGGGCGCGATCGTGATGTTCACGAAGGGACTGTGCGCGGATCTCGCGCCGCACGGCATCCAGGCCAACGCCATCGCGCCCGGCTACTTCGAGACCGCGCTCACGCAGGCGCTCGTGGATGACGAGGAGTTCTCCGCGTGGGTCAGGGGCCGCACGCCCGCAGGCCGCTGGGGGGACGTGCGCGACCTCGTCGGCGCCCTCGTGTTCCTGGCTGGCCCCGCCAGCGACTTCGTCAACGGGCAGACGCTGTTCGTCGACGGCGGCATGACGGCGGTGGTGTGATGCTCGTCGGACGAGTGCGCACCGACGACGGCATCCGCTGGGTGCGGGCGGACGGCGCGCGGATGCGGCGCACGGAGGATCCGTTCGCGGCGCTCGCCGCGGGGCGCGCGCCTGCCGTCGCGGAGCAGGAGGTCCACGGCGACGTGCTTCCGCCGTGCGAGCCGGTCGTCGTGGTCGGCATCGCGCAGAACGGACCCGGGCACGCCTCCCCGGTGCAGGCCTGGTTGAAGAGCCCGCGCACCGTCATCGCATCCGGCCGGCCCGTGCGCCTTCGCAGGGACGCCGGACAGGCCGTAGCGGAAGGGGAGATCGCCGTGGTCATAGGCCGCGAGACGACCGGCCTCACCGCTGAGAACGCGCACGAGTACGTGCTGGGCGTCACCGCCGTGAACGACCTCTCCAGCCCTGATCGCGGTGAGTCCGACCCGCGCAACTTCGAGTCGAAGTCGGGGGAGGGGTACACGCCGCTCGGCCCGTGGATCGACACGGATGCCGACATCGACGACATCGCGCTCACCGTCGCGGTCGACGGCGTCGTCGTCGCCTCCACGGGGGCGGTGGAGCTGCCGGTCTCCATCCGCGAGTGCCTCGCCTACGTCGCCTCCTGGTCGCCGCTCGGGCCCGGCGACGTCGTGATGACCGGTGCCCCGCACTCCCAGGCGCCGATCCGGCCCGGGCAGACCGTGACCATCGCCGTCGGTGCGGTGGAGCTCCGCACCCCGTTCAGCTGACAGCCGCCGCAACCGCGAAGGAGCATCCGATGTCGAACATCGCCGTCGTCGCACACGCCGCAGACGATCTGCGCGTCGAGGAGATCGAGGAGCCGCGTCCCGCCCCCGGCGAGGCGATCGTGGAGGTCGCCTACGGCGGCATCTGCGGCTCCGACCTGCACTACTGGATGCACGGGGCGGCGGGGGCGTCCGTGCTGCGGGAGCCGATGATCCTGGGACACGAGGTGTCCGGCGTCGTCTCCGCCGCCGCGGCCGACGGGACGGGGCCCGCCGTGGGCGCCCGCGTCGCGGTGCATCCGCTCACCCCGCACGACGACGGACGCACCCCGTGGCCGCACGAGCATCCGAACCTCGCGCCCGCATCCACCTACCTCGGCTCGGCCATGCTGCTGCCGCACACCCAGGGCGCCTTCGCGCGCCGCGTCGCACTGCCGGCCCGCATGCTGCACGAGCTGCCCGCAGGGATGGACCTGCGCACCGCCGCACTCGCAGAGCCCGCCGCCGTCGCCTGGCACGGCGTGCACCAGGCCGGCGATGTCGCCGGCCGCACCGTCGCCGTGATCGGAGCGGGGCCCATCGGGCAGCTCGTGGCGTCGGTGGCCCAGGGGCTGGGCGCCTCGCGCGTCACGGTGACCGACCTGCACGAGCGCCCGCGCGAGATCGCCGCCGCACGAGGCATCGCGACGCTCGACGCGCGTGACGCCGACGCGATCGCCGCACTGCACGCCGACGTCGTGATCGAGTCCAGCGGCACGGTGCCGGGCCTCGGCGCCGCGGTGTCCGCGGCCGTGCGCGGCGGCGTCGTCGTGATGCTGGGCCTGCAGCGCGCCGGCGAGGTGCCGGCGCCGATCGCCACCGCGATCACCCGCGAGCTCACACTGCGAGGCTCGTTCCGGTTCGGCGCGGAGTTCGACGACGTCATCGAGGCGCTGGCCACGGGCCGCATCGACGTGACGGGCATCGTCAGCGACGTGATGCCCGCCGAGCATGCGCTGCCCGCGTTCGCGCTGGCCGCTGATGCGTCGCGCTCCTGCAAGGTCCTGCTGGAATTCCGGTGATGCGGGTCGTCGTGATGGGGCCGAGCGGATGCGGCAAGTCCACGGTGGGCCGGGCCCTCGCCCACGCGCTCGGCGCCCGCTTCGTGGACGGCGATGATCTGCATCCTTCCGCGAACGTGGAGAAGATGGCCGCCGGTGTGCCGCTGACGGACGAGGACCGGATGCCATGGCTGGCGACGGTCGGAGCCGAGCTCGGCTCCGACGCTCGGATCGTCATCGCGTGCTCGGCGCTGCGCCGGGTCTACCGCGACGCGATCCGGGAGAGCGAGCCCGGGGTGTTCTTCGCCGAGCTGACGGCGTCGCGCGACGAACTCGTACGACGCATGGGGGAGCGAGGCGCCCACTTCATGCCGGCGTCCCTGCTGGACTCCCAGCTGGCGACCCTCGAGTCGCTTCAGCCTGACGAGTCAGGGGTGCGGATCGGCGGACTGGCCCCGGCCGACGCCGTGGCGGCGTCGATCGCGGGCGAGCTGACGAGGACTCAGTCCTTGCGGTAGCCCGAGCGACCCATGGTGAACATCGCGGCGAACGCGCCGATGCCGCCGACGACGGCCATCGCGCCGATGAGCCAGAACAGGACGTGGGTGATGACTGCAGCAACGGGCATGGCACACAGCCTATCGAGGATTCGGGTACCATGGAGAAGTTCCTCGGCGAGGGATGCCGTCTCCGCGCGCGCATCCGTTATCGACGCGGTGATGTGAGCACTGATGTCTCCCTTCTTCGTGTCCGCGCTCGAGGCGCCGAAACCCACGACCACCGCACGGCCAGCCCCGTGTGCTTGAAGGAGAACATCATGTCCGACGACAACAAGGTCCACGCAGACCTCCGCACCAGCTTCGGCAAGGGCTTCGCTCGTCGCCTGCGCGCCGAGGGCAAGATCCCCGCGGTCATCTACGGCCACGGCACCGAGCCCGTGCACGTCGCGCTGCCCGGCCACCAGGTCTCGCTGATCATCCGTCGCGCCAACGCGCTGCTCGACCTCGACATCGAGGGCAAGTCGCAGCTCGCGCTGGTCAAGGACGTGCAGAAGGACCCGGTGCGCCAGATCATCGAGCACATCGACCTGCTGGTCGTGAAGAAGGGCGAGAAGGTCTCGATCGACCTCCCCGTCGTCCTGGTGGGCGAGTCGTTCGCAGGCACCATCGCCAACCTCGACGCCACGACCCTGGCGGTCGAGGCCGAGGCCACCCACATCCCCGAGCACGTCGAGGTCTCGGTCGAGGGCCTCGAGGAGGGCGCGCACATCACCGCCGCCGACGTGAAGCTCCCCAAGGGCGTCTCGCTGGTCGCCGACCCGGAGACCCTCGTCGTCGCGATCTCGGTTCCGGCTGTCGCCGCCGAGGAGGCTCCGGCCGAGGAGGCCGCCGCTGAGGAGGCTCCGGCCGAGGAGGCCGCCGCGGAGTGATCCGCTGATGCATTCGGAGGGGGCGCGAGCGATCGCGCCCCCTTCTTCATCCCACGAGAGGAATCGGGCATGGCATCCACCTGGCTCATCGTCGGTCTCGGCAACCCGGGTCCGCGGTACGCGGCGACCCGCCACAACATCGGTCAGATGGTCGTGGACGAGCTCGCCGAGCGCCGGGGCGAGCGGTTCCGCGAGCACAAGGCGGGCGCCCGCGTCGTGGAGACCTGGCTGCGTCCCGGTGGCGACAAGCTCGTGCTGGCCAAGCTCAACTCGTTCATGAACGTCTCGGGCGCGCCGGTCGCGGCGCTCGCCCGCTTCTACTCGGTCGAGCCGGATCACGTCGTCGTGATCCACGACGAGCTCGACATCCCCTTTGACAGCATCCGCCTGAAGACCGGCGGCGGGCACGGCGGCCACAACGGCGTCCGGGACATCGCCCGGGCTCTCGGCACTCCCGAGTTCCCGCGCGTCCGGGCCGGCATCGGCCGTCCGCCCGGTCGCCAGGACCCCGCGGACTGGGTGCTCGGGAACTTCGGATCGGTCGAGCAGAAGACGCTCCCGATCTTCCTCTCGGATGTCGCGGACGCCACCGAGCTGCTCCTCGAGGAGGGGCTGCTCGCCGCGCAGCAGAAGCACCACGCTCGCGGCTGAAGGCACCCCGGGGGCGGTGGGGTCAGCCCGCCGTCGCTGCCATCCCGTTCCCGACGCCCAGCAGCACCGACGTCAGCAGGAAGAACACGACGGGACCCAGCACGGCCAGGATCATCGCCGTGATCCCGGCACCGCGCCCGCGACGGCGCACCGTCGCGACGATCCCGAGGGCGAGGGCGAGGATGCCGATCGCCGTCGCCGCCCAGAACAGGATCTCGACCCACAGCACCAGGGTGCGAACCGGAGTGAGCGCAGCCCACACGACGTCCCCCGTGACTGTGATCAGGGATTCCAGCGGCACCTGCATGCCGATCTGCACGGCGAGGACGCCCGCGACGATCGGCGCGACGACCACCGCGATCAGCGCGGCGACGAGCGCGAGCATGCCTGTGCGCCGGCTCGCCGGAGCGGTGTCCGACGGCACCTGATAGCCACCGACGGGCGTCTGATAGCCACCCACCGGCACGCCGTAAGCACCAGGCGGAGCAGCGGGCGGCGGGACGGGCACCGGCGGCGCGGGCACCGGAGGCGGGGGAACCTGGCCGGACGGGGCCGGCCCTGCTCCGTCGGTCACAGCACCCTCCGCAGCAGCCCGACCTTGTCGTAGACGTCGGCGAGGGTGGCGTTCGCGACCTCGTCGGCCTTCGCGGCGTTCACGGCCAGCAGGCGGTCGAGCTCAGCGGGGTCGTCGAGCAGCGCGTTCGCGCGCTCGCGCACGGGGCCGAACTCGTCGACCACGACCTCGGCGAGGCCCTTCTTGAAGTCTCCGTAGCCGCGACCCGCGTACTCGTCCTCGATGGAGCCCACCTGGCGTCCGGTGAGAGCCGCGTAGATGGTGAGCAGGTTGGAGACCCCCGGCTTGTTCTCGCGGTCGTAGTGCACCGAACCCTCGGCGTCGGTCACCGCGCGCATGATCTTCTTCGCCGACTTCGCCGGGTCGTCCAGCAGCCACAGCACCCCGGCATCGCTCTCCGCCGACTTCGACATCTTCGACGTCGGGTTCTGCAGGTCGTAGATGCGGGCGGTGTCCTTCTGGATCACGGCCTTCGGGATCGTGAACGTCTCGCCGAAGCGCTTGTTGAACCGCTCCGCGAGGTCGCGGGTCAGCTCGACGTGCTGCTTCTGGTCGTCGCCGACAGGGACCAGCTCGGTCTGGTACAGCAGGATGTCGGCGGCCATCAGCACCGGGTAGGTGAAGAGACCCACCGAGGTCGAGTCGGCGCCGTAGCGTGCCGACTTGTCCTTGAACTGCGTCATGCGGCCGGCCTCGCCGAAGCCGGTGATGGTGCTGAGGATCCAGGCCAGCTCGGCGTGCGCGCGTACGTGCGACTGCACGTACAGGGTGGACTTCGACGGCTCGATGCCCGCGGCGATGTACTGGGCTGCGGTGCGACGGGTCTTCTCGCGCAGCTCGGCCGGGTCCTGCGGGACGGTGATCGCGTGCAGGTCGACGACCGAGAAGAAGGCGTCGAACGAGGACTGCATCTCACGCCACTGCAGGAGCGCCCCGATGTAGTTGCCGGCCTGGAGGGAGTCGGCGGAGGGCTGCATTCCGGAGTAGAGGCGTGGTTTCTGAGTCACCGTTCAATCCTATTGTTCAGTACGTGTAGTCCACGATCACCGGGGCGTGGTCGCTCCAGCGCTCGGCGTAGGTGGCGGCGCGGGCGACCGTGTAGCCGGTCGCGCGGGCCGCGAGCGGGGGAGTGGCGAGGTGGTAGTCGATCCGCCAGCCGCTGTCGTTGTCGAACGCCTGACCCCGCATCGACCACCACGTGTACGGGCCGGCGACCTCGCCGTGCGCGGCGCGCCCGACATCCACCCACCCGAGCCCGGTGCCTCCGGCCTCGGACGCGAAGGGACGGGTGTCGCTGAGCTGCCCGACCATGCCTCGCCCGATGCCCTCCTGCCCCGTGACGGGCTCACCCGCCGCGCCGAGGAAGCGGTCGAAGTAGGCGCGCTCGCGGGCCAGGAAGCCGGACTTCTTGACGTTGCCCTTCCAGTTCAGGATGTCGAGCGGCCGATGTCCCACGTTGAGGTCGCCCGTGACGAGCGCGTGCGCGCCGTCCGCGCCCAGCTGCGCCATGCGCTCGCCCATCGCGTCGAGGAACTTCCACTTCTCGATCTGCTTCGGGGTGTCGGCCTCGCCGGAGTGCACGTAGGCGCTCACGACCGTCAGGGGCGTGCCGCCGAGATCGAAGTCGGCCTCCAGCCAGCGACCGGCGGAGTCGAAGTCCTCGGCGCCCAGCGCCGTGCGGGATGCGAGCGCGGGCACCCTGCTGAGCACCGCCACGCCGGCCCGTCCCTTCGCCGTGGCGACGTCGTGCAGCATCGACCAGTCCGGGAAGGCCTCCTGCAGATGCTCGTCCTGACCGCGCACCTCCTGCAGCGTCAGCACGTCGACATCGGCGGCGTCGAGCCAGCCGCGCATGCCGTTGCGGACCGCCGCGCGGATCCCGTTGACGTTGACAGAGGCGATTCGCAGATGTGGCATGCATCCAGCCTAATGACGGCCGGGGACACTCCGTCTCGCCGGTCGCGCGGTGCCGCCACCCTGTTGCGAGGAAGCGGTGAGCTCGGCGGCGGCGTCCTCCCACGCCTCCTGCGCCGCCACGAGGTCGGCGCGCGCGTCGCGCCGGCGCCACCAGCGCGACCGCGCCCAGGCCTCCTGCACCTCGCGCAGCGCACGTCGCGCCTCCTGCTCGCGGTCCACGACGAGACGGTGCGCGGCCGCAGCGGCATCCGGCTGCTCGAGCGGTTCGCCGCGATCGGCGGCACTCACCGCGATCCAGGTCGCCGAGATCAGGATCACCGCGGCGACCAGCCGGCACCACAGCAGCAGCGCGACCATGACCGCGAACGTGGCCAGCAGCGGATTGCCGGGGGAATGGGCGAAGAGCAGGCCGATGCCGAGCTGCAGCACTGCGACCGTCATCCCTCCTGCGCTCGCCCCCGGCCAGATGGTGCGCCAGTGGATCGTGGTGCCGGTCAGGAAGCGGACGAGCAGGGCGATGGCCGCCGTGTCGATCGCGATGATGACGAGCACGGAACCCGCCGACACGGTGCCCCGGATCGTCCCGTTGGGAAGGTCCCAGCCGAGCAGGTCGAGCAGCTGGGTGAGAGCCCACACGCCGAAGACGCTGAGCACGGCGCCCGCGATCAGGGCCGCACCGAAGAAGAACGCGCCGAGCGCGTCGCGCAGCTTGAGCACCACGAAGCTGCGGGTGTCGAAGGGCAGTCCGAACACGTCGCGAACGGCCCGACGGGTGAAGGTGACCGCGCCGACAGCGGTCCAGATCGCCACGCCGATCGCGATCAGACCCGTGGCCGCGAACGCCGTGCCCGCGTTCTGGACGATCTCGCGCACCTGGTCCGGCGCGGCGATGCCGTGCTCGCCGATGATTCCGGGCAGATAGCTGTTCGCGACGGTGATCAGCGCATCCACGGCCGAGTCGCTGCCTCCCAGCCAGACGCCCACGGAGGCGAAGCCCACGAAGAGCAGTGCGAACAGCGCGAACAGTCCCTGGTACGCCATGCCCGCCGAGAGCAGGAAGCCGTTCCGTCGCAGGAAGCGCCGCCAGACGCGCACCGGGAACAGCGCGGCGGCTCTGCGGGCGAGAACAGCAGCGCGCCCGGCTGAGTGACTCAGTCGGGCGCGCATGGCTGTGCTCTGGTCTATCAGCGGCCGCCGCGCAGGACGGCCTGCTTGACCTCGGCGATGGCCTTGGTGACCTCGATGCCGCGGGGGCATGCCTCGGTGCAGTTGAAGGTCGTGCGGCAGCGCCACACGCCCTCCTTGTCGTTGAGGATGTCCAGGCGCACGTCGGCCGCGTCGTCGCGCGAGTCGAAGATGAAGCGGTGCGCGTTCACGATCGCGGCCGGCCCGAAGTACTGCCCGTCGGTCCAGAACACCGGGCACGACGACGTGCACGCCGCGCACAGGATGCACTTGGTGGTGTCGTCGAAGATCTCGCGGTCGGCGATCGTCTGGATGCGCTCCTTGTCCTTCGGGGGAGCGGAGTTGGCGATCAGGAACGGCTGCACCTCGCGGTAGGAGGCGAAGAACGGCTCCATGTCGACGATGAGGTCCTTCTCCAGCGGCAGGCCCTTGATGGCCTCGACGTAGATCGGCTTCGAGATGTCGAGGTCCTTGATCAGCGTCTTGCAGGCCAGGCGGTTGCGGCCGTTGATGCGCATGGCATCCGATCCGCACACGCCGTGGGCGCACGAGCGGCGGAAGGCCAGCGAGCCGTCCACCTCCCACTTGATCTTGTGCAGGGCGTCCAGCACTCGGTCGGTCGAGTACAGCTCGACGTCGTAGTCCACCCAGTGCGGCTCGGCGTCCTTCTCGGGGTCGAACCGGCGCACGATGAACGTGACGAGGAAGGACTGCACACCCGAATCGTTTGCAGGAGCCTCTGCGACGGCGTTCGACATGCTCAGTACTTCCTCTCCATCGGCGGGTAGTTCAACTCGCCCTTCTCGTTCTTGGTGAAGACCACGGGCTTCCAGTCCAGCCGGATGTGGTCGGCCGGCGTCGACGAGTGGGGGTCGCCGGTCAGGTACGCCATGGTGTGCTTCATGTAGTTCTCGTCGTCGCGCTTGGGGAAGTCGTCGCGCATGTGACCGCCGCGGCTCTCCTCGCGGTTCTGCGCGGCGTAGACGACGACCTCGGCGAGGTCGAGCAGGAAGCCCAGCTCGACGGCCTCGAGCAGGTCGGTGTTGAACCGGCGGCCCTTGTCGTCGACGTGCACGTTCTTGTAGCGCTCGCGCAGCTCCTTGATCACGCCCAGCACGTGCTCGAGCGACTCGTGCGTGCGGAAGACCTGCGCGCCCTTGTCCATCTCGTCCTGCAGCTTCTTGCGCAGCACGGCGATGCGCTCGGTGCCCTGGTTGTTGCGCAGACCGTCGACCATGTCCTTGACGAAGCCGGCGGGGTTCTCCGGCAGCGGCACGAACTCGGCGGTCTTCACGTACTCGACGGCGTTGCGCCCTGCGCGCTTGCCGAACACGTTGATGTCCAGCAGCGAGTTGGTGCCGAGGCGGTTGGAGCCGTGCACCGAGACGCACGCGCACTCGCCGGCGGCGTACAGGCCGGGGACGGTGGTGGTGTTGTCCGCGAGGACCTCGGCGTTGTTGTTGGTCGGGATGCCGCCCATCGCGTAGTGCGCGGTCGGCATGACGGGCACCGGCTCGACGACCGGGTCCACGCCCAGGTAGGTGCGGGCGAACTCGGTGATGTCCGGGAGCTTGGTCTCCAGCACCTCGGCGCCCAGGTGCGTGCAGTCCAGCAGCACGTAGTCCTTGTGGGGCCCCGCGCCACGTCCCTCGAGCACCTCCTGCACCATGCTGCGCGCGACGATGTCACGGGGAGCGAGGTCCTTGATGGTGGGGGCGTAGCGCTCCATGAAGCGCTCGCCCGAGGCGTTGCGCAGGATCGCGCCCTCGCCGCGCGCGCCCTCGGTCAGCAGGATGCCGAGGCCGGCGAGACCGGTCGGGTGGAACTGGAAGAACTCCAGGTCCTCCAGCGGCAGGCCCTTGCGCCACACGATGCCGACGCCGTCACCGGTGAGGGTGTGCGCGTTGGAGGTGGTCTTGAAGATCTTGCCGAAGCCACCGGTCGCGAAGATGATCGCCTTCGAGTGGAAGACGTGCAGCTCGCCGGTGGCGAGGTCGTACGCCACGACGCCGGCGACCTGGGTGGCCCCCGCCTCGTCCTTGACCGTGATCAGGTCGAGCACGTAGAACTCGTTGAAGAAGTTGATGCCGAGCTTGACGCAGTTCTGGAACAGCGTCTGCAGGATCATGTGACCGGTGCGGTCGGCCGCGTAGCAGGCGCGGCGCACGGCCGCCTTCCCGTGCTCGGAGGTGTGGCCGCCGAAGCGGCGCTGGTCGATCTTGCCCTCGGGCGTGCGGTTGAACGGCAGACCCATGTTCTCCAGGTCGATGACCGCGTCGATGGCCTCCTTGGCCAGGATCTCAGCGGCATCCTGGTCGACGAGGTAGTCGCCGCCCTTGACCGTGTCGTAGGTGTGCCACTCCCAGTTGTCCTCCTCGACGTTGGCGAGCGCCGCAGCCATGCCGCCCTGCGCTGCACCGGTGTGCGAGCGCGTGGGGTACAGCTTGGAGATCACCGCGGTACGGGCGCCGGGCCCGGCCTCGATCGCCGCCCGCATGCCCGCGCCGCCGGCGCCGACGATGACGATGTCGAACTCGTGGTAGTGGATGCCATCGCGGACGACGGACTCGGACGTCTGAGTAGTCACTGTGTGTTCTGCCTTCTCGTCTTACTTGCCCAGGGCCTGGCAGGTCTCCCACATGGCGCCGTTCTCGAGCACGCCGTTGCAGGGGTCGAACGTGAACACCACGAGGGTGCCCAGGATGATCAGGAGCGCTGCGGCCAGGCCGAGGGCCCACACCAGCGCCTTGCGTGCGCCCGCGTGGGTGACGTAGTCGTTCACGATCGTGCGCATGCCGTTGGAGCCGTGGATCAGCGCGAGCCAGAGCATCAGCACGTCCCACCACTGCCAGAAGGGAGTGGCGTACTTGCCTGCGACGAACGCGAAGTCGATGGCGTGGATGCCGCCGCCGACCATCAGGTTCACGAAGAGGTGACCGAAGATCAGCACGATCAGGAGCACACCGGATCCGCGCATGAACAGCCAGCCGACCTTCTCCAGGTTCATCTTGCGCTGGCGGCGTGCGGCGACGGGGGCGGAAGCGACAGTCTGCGTGGCCATCAGTGAGCCCCTCCGAACGCGAGCATCAGGTGACGAGAGGCGAAGCCGGCCATGAGCACGACCCACACGCCGATGACGATCCAGAACATCTGGCGCTGGTACTTCGCGCCCTTGGACCAGAAGTCCACCAGGATGATGCGGAGGCCGTTCATCGCGTGGAACACGATGCCGGCGACCAGCACGATCTCGCCGAAGGTCATGATCGGGATCTTGTAGGTGCCGATGACCGCGTTGTACGCCTCGGGCGAGACGCGGATCAGCGCCGTGTCCAGCACGTGCACCAGCAGGAAGAAGAAGATGGCGACTCCGGTGATGCGGTGCAGCACCCAGGACCACATTCCCTCGCGACCCCGGTACAGGGTTCCGCGAGGAGACTTCGAGGTGGTTTCCGATATCGACGGTGTCAAGCGTGTGCTCGTGGACACGTCGTCCTCCCTGCTCGATCGTGACGTCGGGTCCGTGCATCCGGGCACGCCCGACCTCGACCATCCTATTCCTGTCAGAACGCTGGGTGCGACGAAGGGGACCCTTAGCGCGTCGTCCGACGGGGATCCCAGCGGGCCCCGATAGGTTGGTGGGCATGGGGCGAATCGACGACTTCCACGCAGTGATCCCGGCGGGCGGCATCGGCAGCAGGCTGTGGCCGCTGTCCAGGGCCGACGCCCCGAAGTTCCTGCACGACCTGACCGGATCAGGGCACTCCCTGCTGCGCGACACGTGGGATCGGCTGGAGCCCCTCGCGGGTCCCGATCGGATCGCCGTGGTCACGGGTCGCGCGCACCGCGCGGCGGTGGAGGAGCAGCTCCCGGGCATCCCGGACGCCAACGTCCTGCTCGAATCCGAGCCGCGCGAGTCCGCGGCCGCGATCGGCCTGGCGGCGGCGGTGCTGCACCGCCGGAACCCCGACGTGATCATCGGCTCGTTCAGCGCCGACCACGTCATCCGCGGCACCCAGGTGTTCGAGTGGGCGGTGCAGCAGGCCGTGCAGGTGGCGCGGCAGGACTACATCGTCACGATCGGCATCCCGCCGACCGAGCCCTCCGTCGGCTTCGGCTACATCAAGCGCGCCGAGGAGATCGTCGTCGACGGCGCCCCCGAGGCGACCCTCGTCGAGCGGTTCGTCGAGAAGCCGGACCTCGCCACAGCGAAGGAGTACGTCGCGGATCGCGACTACCTGTGGAACGCCGGCATGTTCATCTCCAAGGCGAGCGTGCTGCTGGACGAGCTCTCCGTGAACGAGCCCGAACTGCACGCCGGACTCATCGAGCTCGCCGAGGCGTGGGACGACCGCGACCGCCGGGGCCCCGCCGTGGACCGCATCTGGCCGCGGCTGAAGAAGATCGCGATCGACTACGCGGTCGCCGAGCCCGCCGCCGCGCGCGGCCGGCTCGCCGTGATCCCTGGTCATTTCGACTGGGACGACGTGGGCGACTTCGCCTCGCTGACCAAGCTGATCACGCACGGGCGCAAGAACGACCTGGCGGTGCTGGGGCCGAAGGCGCGGGTCCTCTCGGACGCGGCCAGCGGGATCCTGGTCAGCCAGACCTCGCGGGTGATCAGCCTGGTCGGGGTCAAGGACATCGTGGTGGTGGACACTCCGGATGCCCTGCTGGTCACGACCGTCGAGCACGCGCAGCGTGTGAAGGGCGTCGTGGAGTCGCTCAAGCTCACCGGTCGCGGCGACGTGCTCTGACCCCTCCGTGGCTGTCCGCCAAGCGGATCGCGGAGTTCGCATTGCGGATTTGTAACCTTTCGCCAGCACATCCCTGGCGAGTGGTGCGCAGAACCGTAACCGTGGGTAATTTAGATCGATCCGCGATGTCCGCGGGACAGATCTCAGGGGAGGCAAAGAGTGCCCATCTCTACGACCAAGAAGATGCTCGGGGCGGCCCTCGCCACCGGCGTCATCCTCGCTCTCGCCGGCTGCGGCCAGGCGCCGACCGACACGAAGCCCGGCGGGGACAAGCCCGCCGCCAGCAACTTCAAGCCTTGCATCATCTCGGATGACGGCGGCTGGAACGACCGCTCCTTCAACCAGTCGGCCAAGGAGGGTCTGGACAAGATCGTCAAGGAGCTCGGCGTGAAGTCCGTCGAGCTGCAGTCCGACTCGGCCGACCAGTACGGTCCGAACCTCGAGCAGGCGATCAGCCAGGGCTGCAACTACATCGTCACGGTCGGCTTCAAGCTGTCCGCCGACACCATCAAGTCGGCCAAGGCCAACCCGAAGGTCAACTACGCGATCATCGACGACCTCGCCGACGGCGACAGCGACGGCAAGCCGGACGCTCCGAACATCAAGCCCCTGCTGTTCGACACGGTGCAGGCCGCGTACCTCGGCGGATACGCCGCGGCATCCTGGTCGCACGAGGCCGGCGTCGACAAGGTCGGCACCTTCGGCGGTCTGCAGATCCCGCCGGTGACGATCTTCATGGACGGCTTCGTCCAGGGCGTCGCCAAGTACAACGAGGACAAGGGCACCGACGTCAAGTCGGTCGGCTGGGACGCCGACACCCAGAAGGGTCAGATGACGGGTGGCTTCGCGGCCAACGACACCGCCAAGCAGACCGCTCAGTCGATCCTCGACCAGGGCGTCGACGTGCTGCTGCCGGTCGGTGGCCCGATCTACCAGTCGGCCGCCGCTGCCATCACCGCGCAGAACAAGGGCACGCTGCTCATGGGCGTCGACTCCGACCTGGCCGTCTCCGACTCCTCGGTCGCCGACATCACGCTGGTCTCGATCCAGAAGAAGATCGGCGAGGCCGTGTACTCGGCCGTCAAGGACGCTTCCTCCGGCAAGGTCGACACCACGCCCTACATCGGCACGCTGGAGAACGGCGGCGTCGGCCTGTCGTCCTTCCACGACTTCGAGTCGAAGCTGCCGGCCGGCCTCACCGATGAGCTGAAGGCGCTGCAGGAGAAGATCATCTCCGGCGACATCAAGGTCACCTCGGTCTCGTCGCCGAAGGCCTGACGAAACCAACCTGATGCGGCCGGACGGCTGGACCGTCCGGCCGCATCTGTCATGCCACGCAAGTCCTGAGTAGGGTGCAGATATGAAGCTCGAGCTCCGCGGAATCACCAAGCGGTTCGGCAGTCTCGTCGCCAACGACCACATCGATCTGGTGGTCCAGCCCGGGGAGATCCACGCTCTCCTCGGCGAGAACGGCGCGGGCAAGTCCACGCTCATGAACGTCCTGTACGGGCTGTACCAGCCCGATGAGGGTGAGATCCTGCTGGACGACGCCGTCCAGCACTTCGCCGGACCGGGAGACGCCATGGCGGCCGGCATCGGCATGGTGCACCAGCACTTCATGCTGATCCCCGTGTTCACGGTCGCCGAGAACGTGATGCTCGGTCATGAGCGCACCAGGCGCGCCGGCGGCCTCGACACCGGCATCCTGGACATCGCCGAGGCCAGGCAGCACGTCCGCGACGTCGCGGCGCGCTTCGGGTTCGACATCGATCCGGACGCCGTGGTCGAGGACCTCCCCGTTGGCGTGCAGCAGCGGGTCGAGATCATCAAGGCGCTCTCCCGCAACGCCAAGGTGCTCGTCTTCGACGAGCCCACCGCGGTGCTGACCCCGCAGGAGACCGACGAGCTGATGGGCATCATGCGTCAACTGCGCGATGAGGGCACGGCGATCGTCTTCATCACCCACAAGCTGCGCGAGGTTCGCGAGGTGGCCGACCGGATCACCATCGTGCGTCTGGGCAGGATCGTCGGCGATGCGCTCCCGACCGCGTCCAACACCGAGCTCGCCTCGATGATGGTCGGACGCGCCGTCGAGCTGACCGTGCACAAGAACCCGCCGCAGGCCAAGGAGTCCGGCGGGCTCGAGGTGCGCGACCTCACCGTCGCGCTGCCCTCCGGCCAGCTGGCGGTGGACGGCGTGAGCTTCGACGTGCGCCCCGGCGAGGTGCTCGCCATCGCCGGCGTGCAGGGCAACGGACAGACCGAGCTGGTCGAGGCGCTCGTGGGCCTGCAGACCAAGGGCGTCACCGGCTCCGCAACGCTGAACGGCAGCGAGCTGCTCGGCAGCTCGGTGCGCAAGGTGCTCGACGAGGGCGTCGGGTTCGTTCCCGAGGACCGCACCGTCGACGGCCTGGTCGGCTCCTTCTCGGTGGCTGAGAACCTGATGCTCGATCGCTCCTCGGACGGCGCGTTCGTGACCGGAGGCACGATCAGCCGCAGCCGGCTGGACGAGTTCGCCCGCGACCGCATCACCGAGTACGACATCCGCACCCAGGGTCCGCAGACCCCGGCCGGCGCGCTCTCCGGCGGCAACCAGCAGAAGGTGGTCATCGCGCGCGAGCTGAGCCGCGAGCTGACGCTGCTGATCGCATCCCAGCCGACTCGAGGAGTCGACGTCGGCTCCATCGAATTCATCCACAAGCGGATCGTCGAGACCCGCGATTCCGGCATCCCGGTGGTCGTCGTCTCGACCGAACTCGACGAGGTGGCCGCCCTGGCGGACAAGATCGCGGTGATGTACCGAGGCCGGATCATGGACATCGTCCCGGCCACGACCCCGCGCGACGTGCTCGGCCTGCTGATGGCCGGAGAGAAGGACGCAGCATGAGCGACCAGACCCCCCGTCCCGACCGCCTGCCCTCGGGGCCGACGGCGGCACCCGAGGCCGTCGCGGCGGAGAAGGGCATCAGCTCGGGTGCCGCGGATGCGGCGGCCGCGCAGATCGCCCAGCCCGGACCCGGCGAGCATCCGAAGCAGCCCGAGTCGCGCTCGGCGGTCTTCATGCGCGAGCTGATGCGCGGCAGCGTCGTGACCACGATCCTCGCGATCGTCGCCGGCTTCGTGATCGGCGGCATCCTGATCGTCGTCACCAACACCGATGTGCAGACCGCCGCCGGCTACTTCTTCCAGCGGCCCTCCGACACGTTCGCCGCGATCTGGGCGGCGCTCTCCGGAGGCTACGGGGCGCTGTTCCAGGGCTCGATCGTCAACTTCAACGCCACTGACTTCGCCGGCTTCATCATGCCGCTGACGAACACGCTGAAGTTCGCGGCGCCGCTGATCATGGCGGGCCTCGGCGTCGGTCTCGCGTTCCGCGTCGGCCTGTTCAACATCGGCGGTCAGGGTCAGATCCTCATCGCGGGCGCGTTCGCGGGCTTCCTGTCCTACCAGCTGCCCTTCGACATGCCCATGTGGCTGCACATCCCGTACTCGATCGTCATCGGCATGATCGGCGGTGCGATCTGGGCGGGCATCGCCGGACTGCTCAAGGCGCGCACCGGCGCGCACGAGGTGATCCTGACGATCATGCTGAACTGGATCGCGCTGTACCTGATCGGGTACCTGGTGCGCACGCCCGGGCTGCAGAAGCCCGGCTCCAACCAGTCGCAGTCGGTCCCGACGCCGGAGTCCGCGCAGTTCCCGCCGCTGCTCGGCCCGCAGTTCCCCGGCCTCACCGTCGGCTTCCTGGTGGCCATCCTGCTCGCCATCGGGGTGTGGTGGCTGATGGAGCGCTCCGGCCTCGGATTCCGGATGCGCGCGGTCGGCGAGAACCCGAGCGCCGCGCGCTCCGCCGGCATCAGCGTCGAGCGGATGTACACCTACGCGATGATCTTCGCGGGTGCTCTCGCCGGAGCCGCCGGCATCAACCAGATCAGCACCGCGACCGTGGACGGCTTCGACAGCACCTTCGACTCCGGGATCGGCTTCGACGCGATCACGGTCGCCCTGCTGGGACGCAGCCGCGCCGGGGGCATCTTCGCCGCGGGTCTCCTGTTCGGCGCGCTGAAGGCCGGTTCGTTCGCGATGTCCGGTCAGGGCATCCCGAAGGAGATCGTGGTCGTCGTGCAGTCGATCATCGTGCTGTTCATCGCCGCGCCGCCGCTGGTGCGCTCGATGTTCTTCCTGCCCAAGAGCGAGGCCGAGCGCGCCGCGAAGGCGAAGGCGAAGGCAGACAAGAAGGCCGCCCGCGCGGCCGCGAAGGAGGTGGCGGCATGACCGCGATCGCCGAGGCGCCCGTGGCCCGCACCGTGGTCACGCCCGTCGCCAAGCGACTGCCGATCAGCCTGAGCGTGGCCACCGTGCTGCTGCTCGCGCTGTTCCTGCTCGCCCCGCGTCACGGCACGGCCGTGTTCCGTCTCGACGACGGCACGACCGCGCTGAAGATCCCCGACCAGAGCGTCTCCGCCGACCTGGTGGTCGTGCTGGTCTCGATCCTGCTGGTGCTCCTGAGCGCCTGGTCGTGGATCGCGGCCGTCCGCCGCATCCGGGCCGGTGCATGGGTGCCGATCGTGTTCGCGATTCTCGGCGTGTTCGCCTTCGTCACCTGGGCGGCGGCGGATGCCAACGGCCGGGTGCCCGTGGTGAACATGCTCTACGGTGCCATCTCGCTCGCGGTGCCGCTCGCGTTCGGGGCCCTCGGCGGTGTCGTGGGCGAGCGCGCCGGCGTCGTCAACGTCGCGATCGAGGGGCAGCTGCTGCTCGGCGCCTTCCTCGGCGCCGTGTTCGGCACCCTCGCGCACAACCCCCTGTTCGGTCTGGTGGGCGCGATCATCGGCGGCATGCTGGTGGCGTTCGTGCTCGCCGCGTTCGCGATCAAGTACCTGGTGGAGCAGGTGATCGTCGGCGTCGTGCTGAACGTGCTGGTCAGCGGCCTGACCACGTTCCTGTTCACGATCCTGCTGGTCCCCAACTCCGACACCCTGAACACGACGCCGCAGTTCGGCAAGATCAAGATCCCGCTGCTCAGCGAGATCCCGGTGCTCGGTCCGGTGCTGTTCAACCAGAACCTCATCGTGTACCTGCTCTACATCGCCGTGCCGGTCGTCGCCTTCGGCCTGTACCGCACCCGCTGGGGCCTGCGGCTGCGTGCGGTCGGCGAGTACCCGCGCGCCGCTGACACGGTCGGCATCAAGGTGAACCCGACGCGGTTCTGGAACCTGATGCTCGCCGGCGCGCTGGCCGGCATCGGCGGAGCGTACTTCACGCTGGTGTCGGTGCCGCACTTCAACCGCGACATGACCAACGGCGCGGGCTTCATCGCCCTGGCCGCCGTCATCTTCGGCCGCTGGGACCCGGTGCGCGCGACCCTGGCCGCGCTGCTGTTCGGCTTCGCGACTAACCTGCAGAACACGTTCGGCGCCATCGGCACGCCGGTGCCAGGCGAGTTCCTGCTGATGCTGCCGTACGTCGTCACGCTGATCGCCGTGGTCGGCTTCGTCGGCCAGATCAAGGCCCCCGCGGCCGACGGCAAGCCGTACATCAAATCCTGACGGCACGCCGTACATCGACACTGAGGAGCTGTGAAGAAGTCATGACGGACATCGACTGGGACGACCTGCGTCAGGTCGCGACCGAAGCGATGCAGAAGGCGTACGCGCCGTACTCGCGGTACCGGGTGGGCGCTGCCGCGCTCGTCGACGACGGGCGCGTGGTCGCCGGATGCAACGTCGAGAACGCGTCCTACGGCGTCACCCTGTGCGCGGAGTGCGCACTGGTCGGCGATCTGCACATGTCCGGCGGTGGCAAGCTCGTGGCCTTCGTCTGCGTGAACAACGACGGGCAGACCATCATGCCCTGCGGCCGCTGCCGGCAGCTGCTGTCCGAGCACGCGAGCCCGGAGATGCTGCTGGAGACGGTCTCCGGCATCCGCACGATCGACGAGGTGCTGCCTGACAGGTTCGGTCCCGCCGACCTGGAGATCGTCCGATGAGCGTCGAGCCGTTCGACGCCGTCGACGTCATCCGCACCAAGCGCGACGGCGGCGCGGTGGCCGAGGCGCCGCTGCGCTGGATGATCGATGCGTACACCCGTGGATACGTGTCGGACGCCCAGATGGCGTCGTTCGCGATGGCCGTGCTGCAGCGCGGCATGGAGCGCGACGAGATCCGCGTGATGACCGACGCGATGATCGCGACGGGGGAGCGGATGAGCTTCGCCGACCTCGGCAAGCGCACCGTCGACAAGCACTCCACCGGTGGGGTGGGCGACAAGATCACGCTTCCGCTGGCGCCCCTGGTGGCATCCTTCGGGGTGGCCGTGCCGCAGCTGAGCGGACGGGGCCTCGGTCACACCGGCGGCACGCTCGACAAGCTCGAGTCGATCCCCGGCTGGCGCGCGGCGCTGAGCAACGAGGAGATGTTCGCCCAGATGAAGGGCGACGTGGGAGCGGTGATCTGCGCGGCGGGCTCCGGCCTCGCCCCGGCGGACAAGAAGCTGTATGCGCTGCGCGACGTCACCGGCACGGTCGAGGCGATCCCGCTGATCGCCTCGAGCATCATGTCGAAGAAGATCGCCGAGGGGACGGATGCCCTGGTGCTGGACGTGAAGTTCGGCAACGGCGCGTTCATGCAGGACATCGACCGCGCGCGTGAGCTGGCCCGGACCATGGTCGCCCTCGGCACCGACTCCGGCGTGGCGACCACGGCGCTCCTGACCGACATGAACACCCCGCTCGGCCTTGCGATCGGCAACGCCAACGAGGTGCGCGAGTCCGTCGAGATCCTCGCCGGTGGCGGTCCCGCCGACGTGCGCGACCTGACCCTCGCCCTGGCCAGGGAGATGCTCGCCCTGGCGGGACAGCCGGATGCCGACGTGGAGAAGGCCCTCGACGACGGACGTGCGATGGACTCCTGGAAGGCGATGATCCGCGCGCAGGACGGGGACCCCGACGCGGCGCTGCCCACCGCGCGGGAGACCCATGTGGTCCGTGCCGCCGTCGACGGCGTCGTGACCCGGATGGACGCGCTGCCCTTCGGTATCGCGGCCTGGCGTCTGGGTGCGGGCCGCGCCCGCGCGGAGGACCCGGTGATCCACGCCGCCGGCATCGATCTGGCCGTCAAGCCCGGAGACCGCGTGACGGCGGGGCAGACGCTGTTCACGCTCTCGGCCGACGACGACGCCCGCTTCGCCCGCGCGCTGCAGGCGCTCGACGGCGCCTACGAGGTCGGCCAGACGGCCCCCGCCTCGCAGCCCATCGTGCGCGAGCGCATCACCGCCTGACCCCACGGAGAGACTTCGATGACCATCGACCAGAACGGCGATCTGACGGTGCAGGGCCGGTCCCTGCGGGCGCTGCCGAAGGTGTCGCTGCACGACCACCTCGACGGGGGCGTGCGCATCGGCACCATCCTCGAGCTCGCGGACGAGGCGGGGGTAGCGGCTCCCGCGACCGACGCCAAGGGCCTGCGGCGCTGGTTCGACCAGCAGTCCGGCACGGGCTCGCTGCCCCAGTACCTGAAGACGTTCGACCTGGTCACCTCGGTGCTGCAGACCGAGCGCGCGCTGACCCGCGTCGCCCGGGAGTTCGTCGCCGACCTCGCCGCGGACGGCGTCGTGTACGGCGAGGTGCGCTGGGCCCCTGAGCAGCACCTGGCAGGCGGTCTGAGCCTGGACGCCGCCGTGCAGGCGGTGCAGGCCGGCATCGAGCAGGGCGAGGACGACGCGGACGCCGCAGGCCGCAGCATCCGCGTCGGTCAGATCCTGTCCGCCATGCGGCAGGAGGGGCGGACCCGCGAGATCGCCGAGCTGGCGGTGCGCTTCCGCGAGCGCGGCGTCGTCGCCTTCGACATCGCCGGTCCCGAGGACGGGTTCCCCGCGTCGCGTCACCGCGAGGCCTTCGACTACCTGGCATCCGAGTTCATGCCGGTCACGGTGCACGCCGGTGAGGCGGCAGGCCCCGGCTCCATCCGCTCGGCGCTCATCGACGGGCGTGCGCTGCGGCTGGGCCACGGAGTGCGCATCGCAGAGGATCTGCAGATCGTCGAGCGCGAGGGCGACGACGTGCAGGTGCAGTTCGGCGATCTCGCGCGCTGGGTGCGCGACCGCGAGATCCCGCTGGAGCTCTCGCCGTCGTCCAACCTGCAGACCGGCGCGATCGCGCCGTGGGGCGACGAGTTCGCCGACCACCCCTTCGACCTGCTGTACCAGCTGGGCTTCTCCGTGACCGTCAACACCGACAACCGCACCATGAGCGGCACGTCGCTCACCCGCGAGCTGGCGCTCCTCGTCGACGCGTTCGACTACGACCTGGACGACCTGGAGGAGTTCCAGTTCAACGCCGCATCCGCCGCGTTCCTCCCGGTCGAGGAGCGCGAGGAGCTGGTGGAGATGATCGGCGAGGGCTTCGAGCGCTGAGCGCGGCATGAGCTCCGTCTTCATCGCCGGCCCCGCCTCCTGGAACCAGCTGGTCGTCCTGGACCGGCTACCCGAGCCCGTGCCGCACATGCAGTTCGCCGAGGACTCCTGGGAGACCCTCGGCGGCACGAGTGCGGGTAAGGCGCTGAGCCTCACGGCGCTCGGGCGCGAGACCCTGCTGTACGCCGTCACGGCGGAGGATGAGCCGGGGCGTCGCGTGCGGGAGGCGCTGGAGCGCGCCGGTGTCGCGACGCGGTGGGCGGACTCGCCGACCACCGAGCGGCATCTGAACCTGATGACCAGGACGGGGGAGCGGGTCTCGCTCTACCTGTCCGGCGCCGCCGCGACCGACGGCGCCGGGGACGCCGCGATCGAGACCGAGATGGCCGCCGCCGGGGTGATCGTCCTGGACCTCGCCGCGGAGCCGCTGCGCCTCCTTCCTCTCGCGCAGCGCACGGGCCGCCCGATCTGGGTGGACGTGCACGACTACGACGGCGAGGCGGAGTTCCACCGGCCGTTCCTCGCTGCGGCCGATGCGGTGTTCTGCAACGCCGACCGCCTGGACGATCCCGTCGCCTTCCTGCGGTCGCGCATCGACGCAGGAGCGACGCTCGCGGTCTGCACGCTCGGCGCGGAGGGCGCCGTCGCGGTCGACGCCGAGGGCGAGGTCCATCGGGTCGCGGCGGTGCCGGTCGAGGTCGTCGACACCAACGGCGCCGGTGACGCGTTCCTCGCCGGTGTGCTGGATGCCGTGCTGCACGGCGCGGCGGTACCCGACGCCCTCGCGGCCGGCGCCCGCTCGGCATCCGCCGTGCTGCGTTCCCGCCACCTTCATCCGCTGCTGGACCCGGTCCTGGCCTGAACCCGGGCGCTCAGCGTCAGCGCACGATGCCGGGATGCGTGCGCAGATACTCCTCGAACGCCTCCCGCGACGTGCGGGCAGGCGTGTAGCCGAACTCCTCCTTCAGGCGCCGATTCGCCAGCACCGGCCGGTGGCGCAGGAAGCGCACCTTCTCCGGACCGTGCTCGGTCAGCCGGAGGGCGTGCCCGACCGCGAGCGCGGCACCCAGCACCCAGGCGGGGACGCTCAGCATCCGCTTGCCGAGTCGCGCAGCGATCTCCGGCACCGTCATGCGGCCGTCGCCGGCGACGTTGAAGACACCGGCCGGACCGTCGGTCGCGGCTCGCACCATGGCGCCCGCGACGTCGTCGACCCACACGAACACGAAGGGCGAGTCGGAGCCGGCCACGCGCAGCAGCCGCCTGCCGTCCCACAGCGCGGTGATCTGGTTGTGCACGGTGGGACCCAGGATCGTCCCGATCCGGAAGATCACCTGCTCGAGCTCCGGATGCTCGGCCCGCGCCTGCGCGAGCATCTCCTCCACGATCCGCTTGTGCCGCGAGTAGGGGAACTCGTCGTTGCCGCGCACGGGGTCGCGCTCGTCGAGCCACTCGGGACTGTCGGCGTGATATCCGTACGCCGCGCCCGAGCTGGAGACCACGAGGCGGCGCACGCCGGCGTCGAGGCAGGCATCCAGCACGATCCGGCTGCCGTCGACGTCGACGCGGTACTCCAGGGCGACGTCGCGCCCCGGGTTCACGATGGCGGCCAGGTGCACGACCGTGTCGATGCGGTGCCGTCGCAGCACGGGCGCGATGCCCGCGGCATCCGTCACGTCGACGCGCTCGGAGATCACGCCGGGAACGGCGGAGTCGCGCAGGTCGCCGCTGACGACGACCTCCACCGACGGATGCTGCGCGAGCAGCGCGGTGACGTGCGAGCCGAGGAATCCGGAGCCGCCGGTGATCAGCACCCGGCTCACGCGGGGGCCGCCTCGGCGGCGTCCGGCTCCGCGGCGTGCCGGGAGGCGTCTCCGCGCGCCGATCCGGTGCGGCGCCTGGTGTGCATCGCCCAGAGCCCGGCCAGCACGAGCCCGGCGATGATGTCCCACACGCCCCACCAGCCCGCCACAACCGCCATGCCCCCGAGCCCGTTGAAGAACGCGAAGATCAGGCCCAGACCGAGCCCGGAGTTGCGGATGCCGACCTCGAAGGTCATGGCCTTGCGCCCCGGCGTGCCGAGGCCCCCGACCGCGGCGGTGGAGTAGCCGATCGCCAGCGCAACCGCGTCGTGGATCGCCACCACGATCAGCACGGTGCCGATCACGCTGAGGAACACCGCCCAATTGCCCGCGAGCGCCCCGATGATGAACCCGACCAGCGCGATCAGGCTGAACCAGCGCACGAACGGCTGGACGCGCTGCGCGAAGCGCGGCAGGCGCGCACGGAGCAGCAGTCCGGCCGCGAACGGCAGCCCGATGATCAGCACGATCTCCAGCAGCATCTTCCACGGGTCGAGCGCGACCGCATGCAGCAGGGTGCGGGCGGTCGGATGCAGCGAGCCCCAGAAGGCGATGCTGAGCGGCATCGCCACGATGTAGATGAGGTTGCCCACCGCCGTCAGCGACACCGACAGCGCCACGTTGCCGCCGGAGCGGTGCGTGAGCACCTGCGAGATGTTGCCGGGCGGGCAGCAGGCCACCAGGATCATGCCGAGCGCCATCGACGCGCTCACCGGCAGGATCAGCGTCAGCCCGAAGGTGACCGCCGGCAGCACCAGCAGCTGCGCCAGGATCGCGATCACGAACGGCCGCGGATGCCGCAGTACGACCTTGAAATCGCCGGGCTTCGTGTCCAGGGCGATGCCGAACATGATCAGCCCGAGCACGACGTTCAGGATCATCAGCGTGCCGGGCGTGAAATTGAGGGTCAGCTGGTCGAAGTCCATCACGCCTCCAGGCTGCGGATGGCGGCGCGCACCACGGAGCGGTAGGCGTCCTTGTTGACGTAGTACGACATCCGGTCCAGGCCCAGATAGCGGTAGCCGCCGGTGGTGTCCGGCCACGGCTGCCCTCCCACGCGGGCACGGAAGGCTGCGGCGCGCTCCTCGTCCGCCGCGAGGTAGGCGGCGAGCATCCGCGCCTGCTCGAACCGGCCCTGCCAGCCGATGCCGGATGCCTCGATCATGCCGATGACGTACAGCCCGTTGAAGGAGGCGGGGAAGACGTTCAGGAAGAGCTTCGGCGAGGCCTGCTCCCAGTGCAGGTGCTCGCGGTCGACGAACGGGTAGTCCAGCCTGTACCCGGTGGCCAGCAGGATCAGGTCGTACTCGCCCGACGAGCCGTCGCGGAAGTGCACAGTCGGCCCGTCGAAGCGGTCGACATCCGCGCGGACGCGCAGATCGCCCTGCCCCAGGTGGTTCAGCACCAGGGTGTTCACGATCGGGTGCGACTCGTAGATGCGGTAGTCGGGCTTCGGGAATCCGAACCGCACCGGATCGCCTGTGAAGGCCTTCAGCACCCGCGTGTCGATGAACTGCTTGAGCCGCGCCGGAAGCGGGCGGCCCTGGTTGAGCGTGTCGCTGGGCCTGCCGAAGATGTACCGCGGCACGAAGTAGTAGCCGCGGCGCACGCTCATGTCGACGGAGGCCGCGTGGTGCACTCCGTCCACGGCGATGTCGCAGCCGGAGTTGCCTGCGCCGATGATCAGCACGCGCTTCCCGGTCAGTTGCCCGGCGCGCTTGTACGCGCTGGTGTGCATGATCTCGCCGGTGAACTCCCCGGGGAACGAGGGGATGTGCGGCTCGGCGAGCGTGCCGTTGGCGAGGATCACTCCGTCGTAGCGGCGCGGCTCGAGCCCCTCGGCGTGCAGCATCCACCCTCCGTCGGCGCCGTGCTCGAGCCGGGTGACCCTGGTGTCGAAGCGGAACAGGTCGCGCAGCCCGAACGCGTCCGCGAAGGAGTCGAAGTACGCCTTCAATGCGCGATGGCCGGGGTAGTCGACGTCGGAGTCCATCGGGAACTCGGCGAACTCGGTGGTCGTGCGCGAGGAGATCAGGTGCGCGGACTCGTACATCGTGCTGCGCGGGTTGTCGATGTCCCAGAGCCCGCCGACGCCGGAGGACGCCTCGTAGCCCTCGACGTCGATGCCGCGCAGCTGCAGGGCCCGGGCGGCGGACAGGCCGGAGGGGCCGGCGCCGATGACGGCGTATCGCTTCATTTCACTCCCGCACGGCGTCGTGCTCGATCGATCATCCCCCCGGTTCCTTGATCGTAGCGGTGGGAGAGCGCTTCCTGGAACCGGGGATCAAGCGAACAGAGACGCGGTCGCACGTCCCAGCACGACGAGCGTCCCCGCCCATGCGCACAGCAGCATCACCCGTCGCGCCAGGGCCAGCGGCACCCGCCGCGCGGCGAACGCCCCGAGGAGCATCCCCGCCGCCGTGCAGGCGGCGAGGATGGCCAGATCGGGAAGCGGCGTCGACGGCAGTCCCCGCAGGGCCACCGAGACCGTGCCGTAACCGAGGAAGACGATCTGCGCGCTCGCCGCGAAGCGCCGCTGCCCCCAGTCGTCGCCCAGCGCGAAGGAGGCGAGCGCGGGTCCGGAAAGCCCGCTGGAGGCATGCATGAAGCCCGCCAGCGCACCTGCGCCGATCGCCCCGGGACGTCCTCGCACGTGACGCGCGACGGGACCGAGCCACTGGACGCTGAGCGCCAGCACGCCCATCGCGCCGATGAGGAAGAGCAGCGCCGTCTGCGGGAGCGCTGCCGCCGTCAGCGCGCCGAGGGGAGCTGCGACCAGCCCCGCCCCCAGCAGCCACAGCGTTCGGGGCCAGTCCACGTCCCGCCACGCGCTCGGCACGGCGAACAGCGAGGCGATCACGGCCAGCAGCACCGCGATCGTCACGCCCTCGACGGGCCCGTAGACGAGCACGATCGGGCCGATCAGCACCAGCACGAAGGCCAGGCCCGTGACGCGCTGGATGATGGCCGCGACGATCGTCACGAGCGCGGTGAGCACGAGCATGGGACTCCCTGAGGGCGGCGCGGGCGGCGCGCCCTCAGAGAGCCTAGACGGTCCCGGCGACGGCTGCCGCGCGGGCGGCGAAGGCGTCCTGCACCGCGGGGAGGAGCGGATGCTGCTCCTCCAGCCCGGTCACCTCGAGGGCGAGCGGACCGGGCTCCTCGGTCCGCAGACGTCGCTGAAGCTCGACCGACTGCTCGTCGGCGGGATCGTCGAAGGCGAGGGCCGCGGCGATCGCGACCAGCAGCGCCTCCGCGCTCAGCCCCGCCTCGACGGCCTCCGCCGCCGGGCCGATGAACCGCTCGTGTCGGGACAGCTTCCGCAGCGGCTGCCGGCCCACCCGCCAGACGGTGTCGGGCAGGGCCGGGTTGGCGAAGCGGCGCAGGATCGTCGCGCGGTACTCGGCGAGCTCGGAGGGATCCAGGCCGTGCTTGACCGCCAGCAGCGCCGAGGTCTCCTCGAGCGCGGCGGCCACAGCGGCGCTGATCGCCTCGTCGGCCAGGGCATCGGCGATGCGCTCGTAGCCCGCCTGCGCGCCGAGGTACGCCGTCGCGGCGTGCCCGGTGTTCACGGTGAACAGCTTGCGCTCGATGTAGGGCGCGAGATCGTCGACGAAGTGCGCTCCCGGGATGCGGGGCGGGTTCGCACCGAACGGACCGCGTTCGATCGCCCACTCGAAGAAGGGCTCCACGGTCACATCGATCCCGGCGCCCTCGGGCTGCCCCGGCACGATGCGGTCGACGGCGGTGTTCGCGAACACCGCCCGGCCGGCGAGGGCCCCCCAGTCCTCGCCGGCGCGCGCGATGATCTCCTGCCTCAGCAGGTCGGTGGCCCCGATCGCGTTCTCGCACGCCATCACCTGCAGCGGAGCCGCCTGCGCGTCCCGACGCCGCAGGGCGTCGAGGATGGGCGCGGCGACGAACCGCAGCACGGTCGGCCCGACGGCGGTGGTCACGACATCGGCATCCGCGATCTCGGCGATCAGGCCCTCGGGATCCTCAGCGCTGTTGATCGCGCGGAAGCCGGTGACCACGGTGTCGGCGCCGCCGTCACCCACCTCGTGCACCGTGTACTCGTCGGCCGCGTTGATCGCGTCGACCAGGGCGGCGGCGACGTCGGAGAAGACCAGCTCATACCCGCCCTGGTGCAGCAGCAGGCCTACGAAGCCCCGGCCGATGTTGCCGGCGCCGAAGTGGACGGCCTTCATGCCTCGTTCACCGCCGACAGTAGCGCGAAGAGCTCCTCGGGCGTCGTCGCGGCGTTGAGCGCCGCCACGTCGTCGTCGTCGGAGAACAGCTCGGCGATGCTGGAGAGGATCTGCAGGTGCGCACCGTCCTTGCCCGCGATGCCGATCACGAACGTGGCACGGTCGCCGTCCCAGTCCACTCCGCCGTCGTAGCGGACCACGCTGAGCGCGGAGCCGAGCACGGCGTCCTTCGCCTCGTTGGTGCCGTGCGGGATCGCCAGCCCGTTGCCCATGAAGGTCGACACCGACTTCTCGCGGTCGTGCATGGCCTGCAGGTAGTCGGGCGTGACGGCGCCGGCGGCCACCAGCACGTCCGCGGCCTCCTTCAGCGCTTCGTCGCGGGTGGCGGATCCGGGGTGGATGCGCACGCGGTCGGCGGTGAGGACGGCGGACGACGGCGCCTCGGCGGCGGAGGCCTGCTCCTCGGATGCCGCGGGTGCGGCGCCCTGGTTCTGCAGCAGGGTCACGACGTCGTCGTACACCGGGGAGTTCATGAAGTTGTCCACGGACAGGTGCTCGGATGCCGGCGACTGCGCCTTCGCGCGATCCGTGAGCTGCTGCTGCGTGATGACCAGGTCGGCGGTGCCGTCGAGGTTCGCGATCGCCGCGTTGGTGACCGTGACCCCGGGGATGCCGGCCTTCTTGATCTTGTTGCGCAGCACGCTCGCGCCCATCGCCGACGATCCCATGCCCGCGTCGCAGGCGAACACGATGCTCGCGATGGGACGGGTCGTCACCGTGGTGCCCGCGCCGGCGAGCGAGCCCAGGACGCTCGACTTCTTGCCCTTGTTGGCCTCGGTCTGGGCGACGGCGGCCGCGAAGGCGTCCTCCTTGGCGAGGTCCTTCCTGCGGCTGGCCCGCAGGATCAGGCCGGCGATCAGGAACGTCACGGCGGCGGAGAGGACGACGGACAGGATCACGCCGACGTAGTCGGTGCGATAGGTCTGGCCGAGCACCGCGATGATGCTGCCCGGCGCCGCGGGGGCGATGAGGCCGGTGTGGAACAGCATGTTCGTGGTGACGCCGGTCATGCCGCCGGCGATCAGGGCCAGGATCAGCACGGGCTTCATCAGGGCGAACGGGAAGTACACCTCGTGGATGCCGCCGAAGAACTGGATGACGGCGGCGCCGGGAGCCGAGGCCTTCGCGGCCCCGAGGCCGAACAGCGCGAACGCGAGGAGCAGGCCGATGCCGGGGCCGGGGTTGGCCTCGAGCAGGAACAGGATCGACTTTCCGCTGTCCGTCGCCTGCTGTGTGCCCAGCGGCGTGAGCACGCCGTGGTTGATCGCGTTGTTCAGGAAGAACACCTTGGCGGGCTCGATGATGATGCTCGTCAGGGGCAGGAGGTTGGTGGCGACGAGCCAGTTCACCGCCGCGGAGAGCACGTTCATGATGCCGTTGACCAGCCAGGCCACCGGATAGAAGCCGACGACGGCCATCACGAAGCCCCAGATGCCGGCCGAGAACATGTTCACGAGCATCTCGAAGCCGGCCTTGATCCGGCCCTCCCACAGGCCGTCGAGCCACTTCATGGTGTACGCGGCCAGCGGGCCCATGATCATCGCGCCGATGAACATGTGCACCTGCCCCAGCGCCCGGAACGTGTCGGCAGTGTTGCCCGCGTCCACCCAGGCCTGCAGATCGGCGGCGTTCACCTGAGCGATCAGGTAGTCGGATCCGGCGATCGCACCCATCACGGCGATCGCGGCGACCACCCCGCCGCGGACCTTGTAGACCAGCGTGCCGCCGGTGTAGGCGATGACGATGGGCAGCAGGTAGTGGATCATCGGGCCGACCAGCTCGGCCAGCTGCGCGTTCGGAGTCCATCCGGCGGGGATGAAGAACGCAGTGATGATGCCCCACGCGATCAGGGCGGGGATGTTCGGCATGATCATGCCGGACAGGAACGTGCCGAATCGCTGCACGCCCACGCGGATGCCGCCACGGGTGGCGGGTGACGTCGTCGTCATGGTCTTCTCTTTCTGATGCGGGGTGGGGGGAAGGGTCAGTGCTGTGCGGCGTCGGCCGCTGCGGCACGGGCGCCGGCGGCGTCGTCCGCCAGGAGAGCGGAGGCCGCGATGCGTCGCGCGTCCTCGAGGGTGTGCTGCGAGATCGAGCGGCGCACGTCGGAGAGCGCGGACGGCGCCATCGACAGGCTCGTCGCGCCCAGGCCGACGAGCACCACGGCCAGCAGCGGATCCGCGGCGGCCTCGCCGCAGATGCCGACGGGCTTGCCCAGACGGGCGCCGGCTTCGCCGACCTCGCGGACCAGGCGCAGCACCGCGGGGTGCCAGGGGTCCTGGAACCCCGCCACCGATCCGAGCAGCCGATCGGCGGCCATCGTGTACTGGGTGAGGTCGTTGGTGCCGATGGAGGCGAAGTCCGCATGCGCGAGGACCCGGTCGGCCAGGAGCGCGCTCGCCGGCACCTCCACCATCACACCCGCGGTCTTCAGGCCGAACTCCTTGGCCAGCGCAGTGAAGTACGCAGTCTCCTCGACGGTGGTCACCATGGGCGCCATCACCCAGAGGTCGGCCGCGGTCGCGGCATCCGCCTCGGCCAGCGCCGTCAGCTGCTCGCGCAGGATGTCCTCGCTGGCACGCAGCGCCCGGAGCCCCCGCAGTCCGAGCGCCGGGTTCTCCTCGTGCGCGTCGTTGAGGAACGCCAGCGGCTTGTCGGCACCGGCGTCCAGCAGACGAACCACGACCTTCCGGCCCTCGAAAGCGCCCAGCAGTTCGACGTACGCGGCGCGCTGCTGCTCGATGGTCGGCGCCTGCGAGGCCCCGAGGAAGAGGAACTCGGTGCGGAACAGCCCGACGCCCTCCGCGCCGCGCGCCACGGCGTCGGCGGCGTCGGCCGGCTTTCCGAGATTGGCCAGCAGGCTGATCGGGGTGCCGTCGGCGAGAGCACCGGGGCCGGCGGGCCGGGCGTCCTCGGCGGCGCGCGAGGCGATCCGCTCGGCGACCGCGGCGAGCTCCTCGGAGGTGGGGGAGTCGTTCACGGTGCCCGCCGCCGCATCGACGATGACCGTCGTGCCGTCGGCGAGAGCGGCCGCATCCGCGGCGCCGACGATCGCGACGATGCCCTTCTCCCTGGCCAGGATGGCCGTGTGCGAGGTCGGGCCTCCGTCGGAGGTGACCAGCGCCAGCACCTGGTCCAGCTTCAGCAGCGCTGTGTCGGCGGGGGCGAGGTCGCGCGCGACCAGGACGAACGGATGCCCGGGGTCGGGCACGCCGGGAGCGGCGACGCCCTGCAGGCGGGCCAGCACGCGCTGCGCGATGTCGTCCAGGTCCGCGGCCCGCTCGCCGAGGTATCCGCCCACGGCCTCGAGCGTCGCGCGGAACCCCGCGAACGCGTCGTGCACGGCCCACTCCGCGGTGGCGCCCTCGTCGATGCGCGCATCGACCTCGTCGGTCAGCGTCGGGTCCTCGGCGATCATCGCCTGGGCCTCGAGCACGTCCTGGGCGGCGCCGCCGGCGGCGTCCGCCCGCTGCTGCAGGTCCGCGGCGACGGCCGTCATGGCCTCGCGGGCGCGCACGCGCTCGGCGTCGGCCCCGCGGGCGCTGGCCTCACGGGCGGGCTCGGGCAGGGCCGGCGCCATGCGCACGACGGGACCCGTCGCGATGCCCTGACCGATGCCGACTCCGCGCAGGACGCTCATGCGGCCTCGTCGTGATCGGTGGTGAGCACCTCGACGAGCGAGTCCAGGACGGCCTCTGCGTTGTCGCCGTCGGCGCTGAGCACCACGTGGTCGCCGAAGTCGATGCCCAGCGCGACGACGGCCAGGATGCTGGCGGCGTTGACGGGCTTGCCGGAGTCCTTCGCGATCGTCACGGGGATGCCGGACTCCTTCGCCGCCTGTGCGAACAGCTTGGCGGGGCGGGCGTGCAGCCCGTGCGAGGAGCCGACCCGGACGGTGCGGGAGATGGCGGTCATGGTCATTCCTTCCGGTCGTGCGGCGCGTCCATCGCGTCGCGAACGAGGCGCAGCGTGCGGCTGCCGTCGATGTCGGTGAACGCGTCGGCCGGGAGGACGACGACGCGGGAGGCGGCGGGGAGGGCGGAGCGGATGCCGTCGGCCTGCTCGGCCAGATGCGGGCCGACCAGCACGAGGTCGACGCCGACGGCCGTGAGCGCGGTGCGCTCCGTGCCGGCCTCGGTGCTCCAGTCCAGGCCCGATGCGGATGCCGCGCGCGCGAGGCGCTGGGCCACGAACGTGCTCGACGCTCCGGCGCCGCACACCACGAGAATCCGCATCGATCTCCCTCTCCATCCGGTCGCCCCAGTCTCGCCCTCGCTCTCAGCGCTCTTCCAGCAACGTTGCTTCCGCCCCCGCGGAACACCGGTTTCCGCCCCCGTCCGTTCGTCGGCTGGCATCATGGAGGCGCAGGGACCATCTCGGCGAGGAAGGCGGGCGGATGTCGCGGCAGCGTCAGGATCAGCTGCTCGCCGTGCTCCGGCGGGAGGACTCCTGGGCGACGGCGGCGAGCCTGGCCGACCAGCTGGGGGTCACACCGCGCAGCATCCGCTCCTACGTCGCAGCGCTGAACGCGCGCACCGCGGGCGCTGTGGACTCCGGGCCCGCAGGCTATCGCGCCGGTGCCGGGGCTGCCACGGCGGCGGGGAAACCCGATGCGCAGGGCACGCCGCGCGCCCGCCTGCACCGGCTGATACGCACGCTCGTCGACGAGGCCGAGGGCATCGACGTGTACGACACCGCGCTGGCGCTGCACGTCAGCGAGACGACGCTGGAGAACGACCTGGGACGGGTCCGTGCGCTCCTGGAGGGAGGGCGCGTCGCTCTGGAGCGCGACCGGGACCGGGTGCGGCTGCGCGGCGACGAGCAGGCCCTCAGGCGCCTGCTCAGCAGGCTGGCCCAGGACGAGATGGATGCCGGGCCGTTGCGTCCGGAGGCGCTGCAGCGCGCACTCGCCCCCGAGGCGGTGCCGGCCGCCGCGATCGGGCCGTTCAAGTCGGCGCTCGTGCGCGAGCTCGGCGACCTGGGGTACTACGTCAACGAACTGGCGATCAGCGACGTGCTGCTGCACATCACGATCGCCGCCGAACGCGTCGCGGCCGGGCGCGCTCTCGCCGAGCGCACCGACTCCGCCTCGGAAGCGGTGCGGGTGGTCGGATCCGCGATCGCCCGGCTCGCGGACCAGCACTTCGGCGTCGCGCTCGGTGACGGCGATCGCGAGCACCTCGCGAACCTGGTCCTCACCCGCGTGGTGGCACCGGGCGAGCAGCCCCCGGCGGACGCGGCGCGGATCGTCGAGGCCGAGGTGGTGCAGGCCGTCCGAGCGGAGATCGAGCAGGCCGCGCGCGACTACCAGGTCGACCTGGTCGACGAGGCGTTCATCGTGCGCCTCGCCCTGCACGTGCAGAACCTGCTGCACCGGGCGCAGGAGAGCGCCTGGACGCGCAACCCGCTCACGCAGTCGCTGAAGTCGTCCTACCCGATGATCTTCGACGTGGCGGTGTCCATCGCCAGCGGACTGCACGACAGGCTGGGCGTGCCCCTGCAGGAGGACGAGATCGCGTACATCGCGATGCACGTCGGCGGCCGGCTGGAGCGCAGCCGGGCCGCGGACACCATCCTCACCGCCACGATCGTCTGCCCGGGCTACCGCGAGCTGCAGGAGCTGCTGCACTCCAGCGTGGATCGCTCACTGGGGAGGCTGATCGAGGTGGTCCGAGTGGACACCAGCATGGACCCCGACTGGTCGGCCATCGACACCGACCTGGTGCTCAGCACGATCCCCGCGGCGGGGACGGATGAACGGGTGGTGCGCATCACGCCGTTCCTCGCGGAGGCGGACATCGAGCGCGTGCAGCAGGCCGCCGCCCGCATCCGCCGGGCGCGCCGGCTCAGCCGCCTGAGGGAGGAGCTGCAGCGGTACTTCTCCGCGGACGCGTTCCTCTCCCCGGTGCCGGACGCCGGCGAGGAGACGATCATCCGGATGCTGGGCGGGATGCTCACCTCGGCGGGCCTGATCGGCGAGGACTACATCTCGGGCACGATCGAGCGGGAGCGGATGTCGTCGACGGCGTTCACGGACGCGCTGGCCGTCCCGCATGCGCTGCAGATGACCGCGCGCCGCACGGCCATCGCGATCGGAATCGCCGACGGCTCGGTCGCGTGGGGAGCGGGGCGGGTGCAGGTCGTCGCGCTCGCCGCCTTCAGCGAGGACGACAGGGACGCGTTCCAGACCGTCTTCGAACAGCTCGTCGAGGTGTTCAGCGAACGGGAGAGCGTGCAGCGCATCGTGCGGCGCGCGACCGGATTCGACGCGTTCCTCGACGAGCTCGTCGCCGTCATCGACGGCTGAGCACGGCCTCCAGCGCGTCGAGCAGCGCCGGCGCCTCCGGGGAGTCCGCCACCTCGAAGGTGATCTCGTCCCCGGAGGCGATCGCCAGATCCATCACGGCCAGCACGCTGGTCAGGTCGGCGGTCTCCCCGGAGCGGGTCGTGACCCGGACCGGGGAGAGGTGCGACTGCGCCAGGCGGGCGAGCTCGGCGACCGGGCGCGCGTGGGCGCCGTCGTCGACGCCGACCACGACCCGCCTGCGCAGGACGGTCATCCCCGCTCCGCGAGCAGCTCCCGCACCGCGGCCTCCAGCTCCGCCACGGCGGCGGACGCTTCGGAGGCGGAGCCGGCCCTGGCGTCGATGTAGATCTTCAGCTTGGGCTCGGTGCCGCTGGGCCGGACCACCACGCGGGAGCCGTCGGCGAGGCGGTAGCGCAGCACGTCGCCGGCGGGAACACCCGCTCCGCCGCGCGAGAGGTCGTCGGCGGTCGCGACGGCCCTGGTGCCGAAGGATGCCGGAGGCTGGGCCCGCAGGGACGTCATGGTGTTCGCGATGATCGACAGGTCGTCCACGCGCACGGACACCTGCCCGCTGGCGAAGTGGCCGATCTCGGAGCCCAGCTCCTCGAGCAGACCGGCGATCGTGACGCCGCGCACGCGGGCGTCGGCGGCGAGACCCAGCAGCGCGACGGCGGCGGAGATGCCGTCCTTGTCGCGCACGGTGCCCGGGTTCACCAGGTAGCCGAGGGCCTCCTCGAAGCCGAACACCATGCCGGGCGCGCGGGAGATCCACTTGAAGCCGGTGAGCGTCTCATGGAAGTCCAGGCCGTACGCGTCGGCGATCGCACCGAGACCGGGGGAGGACACCAGCGAGCAGGCCAGGGACGCGCCGGGCGTGCTCTGCGCAGCCTTCGCCGCGCGCCAGCCCAGCAGAAGTCCGACCTCGTTGCCGGTCAGGCGGCGCCAGCCGCCCTCGGCGCCCTCGTCGGGGATCGCCACCGCGAGGCGGTCGGCGTCCGGATCGTTGGCGATGATGAGCTCGGCGTCCACCGCACGGGCCCGGGCGAAGGAGAGGTCCATCGCGCCCGGCTCCTCGGGGTTCGGGAAGGACACCGTGCGGAACGTCGGGTCGGGGTCGCGCTGCTCCTCGACGACGCGCGGCGCCGGGTAGCCGGCCGCCTTCACGACGCGCGAGAAGGTCTCCCAGCCCACGCCGTGCATCGCGGTGTACACCCAGCGCATCTCCTGCACGCCGAACGGGGCGTGCGCGACGGCCGCGGTCGCGGCGACGTAGGCGTCCACGACGTCCTCGCCCGCCACCTCGTACGCGTCCGAGCGCGGCAGCAGGCCCACGTCGCCGGCATCCGCCACACGCTGGATGTGCGCGGCGATCTCGGCATCCGCGGGGGAGACGATCTGCGAGCCGGCATCCGAGCCGCCCAGGTAGACCTTGTAGCCGTTGTCGTTCGGCGGGTTGTGGCTGGCGGTCACCATCACGCCGGCGTCCGCGCCGAGGTGGCGCACGGCGAACGCGAGCACGGGCGTCGGCAGCAGCCGGGGCAGCAGGATCGCGCGGAGGCCTGCACCGGCGAACAGCTCCGCGGAGTCCACCGCGAAGCGGCGCGAGTTGCGGCGGCCGTCGTAGCCGATCACGACCGTGGGGCGTGCGTCGTCCGCGCCGGACCGCTGCAGCAGATACCCGGCGAAGCCGGCCGCGGCCTGGGCGATCAGCACCCGGTTCATGCGGTTGCTGCCGGCGCCGAGGGCGCCGCGCAGGCCGGCCGTGCCGAATGCCAGCCGGGTCGAGAAACGGTCCTCGAGGTCGGCGGCCGCGAGCGTGTCGCCGGCGGCGGCCCGGGTGATGATGCCGGCCAGCTCATCGCGGGTCTCGGCATCCGGGTCCTGACGCAGCCAGGCGCGCGCCTGGCCGAGGCGCTCGGCGGCGCTCACAGCGCCTCGATCACGCGGGCGAGGAGCGCGGAGATGACCGGCTCGGCCTGCTGACCGGCCTCGATGACCTCGGCGTGGCTGAGGGGCGTCTTCTGGATGCCGGCGGCCAGGTTCGTGATCAGCGAGAAGCCGAGGATCTCCATGCCCGCCTCACGGGCGGCGATCGCCTCGAGCGCGGTGGACATGCCGACGATGTGGCCGCCGATGGTCTTCGCCATCTGCACCTCGGCCGGGGTCTCGTAGTGCGGACCGCGGAACTGGGTGTAGACGCCCTCATCGAGGGTCGGGTCGATGCTGCGCGCGATGTCGCGAAGGCGCTTCGCGTACAGATCAGTCAGGTCGATGAAGGTCGCGCCCTCCAGCGGGGAGTCGGCTGTGAGGTTGATGTGGTCGCTGATCAGCACGGGCTGACCCGGCTTCCAGGTCTCGCGCACGCCGCCGGCGCCGTTGGTGAGCACCATGATCTTGGCGCCCGTGGCGGCCGCGGTGCGCACCGAGTGCACCACGCGGCGCACGCCGTGGCCCTCGTAGTAGTGGGTGCGCGCGCCGATCACGAGCACGTTCTTCCCGGAGGCGGTGCGGATGCTGCGCAGCGTGCCCACATGACCCTCGAGAGCCGGCTTGGAGAACCCGGTGACCTCGGTGGCGGGGATCGTCGCGACGGTCTCGCCGATGAGCTCGGCGGCCTTGCCCCAGCCGGAGCCGAGGGTCAGCGCGATGTCGTGGTGATCGACCCCGGTCAGCCGCGCGATGTCTTCCGCGGCCTGGGCGGCGACCTCGAACGGCTTCGCGTCGGGCGCGTCGAGGGGGTGCGTGAGAGTGTCTTGCATGAGTCCACTCTAGGAATGTGCGGGGCGCACTGCCAGTACGGAGGACGTGCACGAGTCCGGACCGTCGCCGAGCCGACTGCAGGTACGGAAGAATGGAGTCCATGTCTCAGACTTCCTTCGCGAATCAGCAGAGCGTGGCCGTCCTCGGTGGCGGCCCCGGCGGATATGAGGCAGCACTCGCCGCCGCCCAGCTGGGCGCGGATGTGACGCTCGTGGAGCGGGTCGGGGTGGGCGGTTCCGCCGTGCTGACGGATGTCGTCCCGTCGAAGAGCCTGATCGCCACCGCGGACGCCGCCGTCGCGATCTCCGAGGCCAGCGACCTGGGCGTGCAGTTCTACGCGAAGGGTGCGCACGGCAAGCCGCTCAAGCCCGAGATCGCCATCAATCTCGCCGCCGTCAACAAGCGCCTGGTGGCGCTGGCCGGACAGCAGTCCGAGGACATGCGCGCCACGCTGCTCGAGGCCGGCGTGCGCATCCTCTCCGGCCACGGCCGCCTGGAGGGCCCGAACGCGATCGTCGTGGCCACCGGGCCCGGAGGCACGGACTTCGATCGCATCGAGGCCGACACCATCGTCGTCTCGGTGGGCGCATCGCCGCGCGAGCTCGATTCCGCGAAGCCCGACGGGGAGCGCATCCTCACCTGGACCCAGCTCTACGACATGAAGGCTCTGCCCGAGCACCTGATCGTGGTGGGCTCCGGCGTCACGGGCGCCGAGTTCGCCTCGGCCTACATGAACCTCGGCGCCGAGGTCACGCTCATCTCGAGCCGCGACCAGGTGCTACCCGGTGAGGACGGCGACGCCGCGAAGGTGCTGGAGAAGGTCTTCAAGCGCGGCGGCATGCAGGTGCTGTCGAAGTCTCGCGCCGACAAGGTGGAGCGCACCGAGGACGGCGTGCTCGTCACGCTCTCCGACGGGCGCACGGTCGAGGGCAGCCACTGCCTGATGGCCGTCGGGTCGATCCCCAACACCCGGGGCATCGGGCTGGAGGAGGCCGGAGTCGAGCTGACCGAGTCGGGGCACATCCGGGTCAACCGGGTGGCGCGCACCTCGGTGTCGAACATCTACGCGGCCGGCGACTGCACGAACTTCTTCCCGCTGGCATCCGTCGCCTCCATGCAGGGGCGCACGGCGGTCTTCCACGCCCTCGGCGACATCGTCATCCCGCTGGAGCAGCGCAAGATCACCGCGAACATCTTCACCGCGCCCGAGATCGCCACGGTCGGCTTCTCGGAGCAGGACATCGAGAACGGCGCCGCCGACGGCATCGCCTACAAGCTGCCGCTGGCGGCTAACCCCCGCGCGAAGATGATGGGCATCAAGGACGGCTTCGTGAAGGTGATCGCCCGCAAGGGCTCGGGCACCGTCATCGGCGCCGTCGTCGTCGCGCCCAAGGCATCCGAGCTGATCTTCCCGCTGGCCGTCGCGGTGGAGCGCCGTCTGAACGTGGACCAGGTGTCGCGCGTGTTCGCGGCCTACCCGTCGCTGTCGTCGAGCATCACGGATGCGACCCGCGCGATGCACCTCGTGAACATCGGCTGACCGGCCCCGCCCTCATACGCGAAAGGCGCGCCCCCTCGGGGACGCGCCTTTCGCGTGAGAGCGTGCGATCAGCTGATCGTGAGCAGCTGGTGCCCGGCGGAGACCGTGGTCCCGGCGGCGGCGTCGATGTTGCCGATCACGCCGTCCTTGTGCGCCTGCAGCGGCTGCTCCATCTTCATGGCCTCGAGCACCACGACCAGGTCGCCCTTGACGACGTGCTGGCCCTCCTCGACCGCGACCTTCACGATCGTGGCCTGCATGGGCGACTTCACGGCGTCGCCCGAGGCACCCGCGCTGGCGGTGCTGGCGTGCGTCCGGCGGGACGGCGGAACGGCGGCGGGGCGGCCGGCGGTGCCGGAGACCGGTGCGGTCACATGGTCGGGCAGGCTCACCTCGAGGCGGCGTCCGCCGACCTCGACGACGACGGTGTGACGACCGGGCGCGGCGGCCGGGTCCTCCAGCTCACCGTCCCAGGCCGGGATGTCGTTGACGAACTCGGTCTCGATCCAGCGGGTGTACACGCCGAACTCGCCGTTCTCGGCGGTGAAGGCCGGGTCGCGCACCACCTTGCGGTGGAACGGCAGCGCGGTCGGCATGCCGGCGACCTCGAACTCGTCGAGCGTGCGGCGGGCGCGCTCCAGCGCCTCGGCGCGGTCGCGTCCGGTGACGATCAGCTTGGCCAGCAGGGAGTCGAACGCGCCGGAGACGGTGTCGCCCGCGGTGACGCCGGAGTCCAGGCGCACGCCGGGGCCGCCGAAGGTCTTGAACACCTTGATGGGGCCCGGCTGGGGCAGGAAGCCGCGGCCCGGGTCCTCGCCGTTGATGCGGAACTCGAAGGAGTGGCCCTGCGGGGTGGGGTCGTCGTAGTCGATGGTGCCGCCTGCCGCGATGCGGAACTGCTCGCGCACGAGGTCGATGCCGGTGACCTCCTCGGAGACGGGGTGCTCCACCTGCAGGCGGGTGTTCACCTCGAGGAAGGACACGGTGCCGTCGGCGCCGATGAGGAACTCGCAGGTGCCTGCGCCCACATAGCCGACCTCCTTGAGGATGGCCTTCGACGCGGCGTACAGCTGCTCGTTCTGCTCGTCGGTCAGGAACGGCGCGGGCGCCTCCTCGACGAGCTTCTGGTGCCGGCGCTGCAGCGAGCAGTCGCGGGTGGAGATCACGACGACGTTGCCCTCGGCATCCGCCAGGCACTGCGTCTCGACGTGGCGCGGCTTGTCGAGGTACTTCTCCACGAAGCACTCGCCACGGCCGAACGCCGCGACCGCCTCGCGGGTGGCGGACTCGAACAGCTCGGCGACCTCGCCGAGCTCGCGGGCGACCTTGAGGCCGCGTCCGCCGCCGCCGTAGGCGGCCTTGATCGCGATGGGCAGGCCCACCTTCTCGGCGAAGGCGACGACCTCGTCGGCGGTCTCGACCGGTCCGGGGGTGCCGGGGGCGAGGGGCGCTCCGACCTTCTCGGCGACGTGACGCGCGGTCACCTTGTCGCCGAGGGCCTCGATCGCCTCGGGCGACGGTCCGATCCAGATCATGCCCGCACCGATGACGGCGCGCGCGAACTCGGCGTTCTCGGCCAGGAACCCGTAGCCGGGGTGCACGGCATCCGCGCCCGAGCGGCGCGCGACGGACAGGATCTTGTCGATCTGCAGGTACGTCTCGGCGCTGGTCGAACCGTCGAGCGCGTAGGCCTCGTCGGCGAGACGCGCGTGCATGGCGTCGCGATCCTGGTCGGCGTACACGGCGACGGAGGAGATCCCGGAGTCGCGGGCGGCGCGGACGATGCGTACGGCGATCTCGCCGCGGTTTGCGATGAGGACCTTGGCGATATCAGGCATGGGTTTCAGCCTAGCGGGGGTTCCGCCGGTTTTTTTGACGACTCTCGACAAGATATCGTGGGAACTGTCATCAGGAACCTACGGAGGCGCTCCAGAGGTCCGTCCAGGTCACGCCGAGCTCTGCTGCGAGGCGTCGCAGGGTGGACAGCGACATGCCGACCACCGTGGACGGGTCGCCGTCCACCCGGGTGATGAAGGCGCCGCCCAGGCTGTCGACCGTGAACGCCCCCGCGACCAGCAGTGGCTCGCCGGTGGCGATGTAGGCGTCGATCTCCGCATCCGTCAGGTCGTCGGCGAACGTGACGCCCGCCTCGGCGACGGCGGTGGCCTCGACGGGGGCGGTGCCGGGCGAGACCCGGAAGACGGAGTGGCCGGAGTGCAGCACACCGGTGGCGCCGCGCATCAGCCGCCAGCGCTCCCGGGCGGCCTCCGGCGTGTACGGCTTGCCGTAGACCTGGCCGCCGAGCGCGAACATCGAGTCGCCGCCGATCACGATCCCGTCGAAGTCCGGATGCTGCGCCGGAAGCCTGTGCGCGACGTCCGCGGCCTTGGCCCTGGCCAGCAGCAGCACGAGCTCCGCCGGAGCCAGCGGCGCACCGCGCTCCGCCTCGGCCGCGGCGCCCACGGCGTCCTCGTCGACCTCGGGGGAGAAGATGAGCGGTTCGATGCCGGCCTGCCGCAGGAGCATGAGTCGGGCGGGGGACGTGGATGCCAGGCAGACGCGCATGCTCCCACGATAGGGCGCTCGCGGTGTGGGATCCTGGAACGATGACCTCCTCGCAGCCCACGCTCGACCTCGACATCACCGGAATCGCGCACGGCGGCACCTTCATCGCCCGGCACGAGGGGCGGGTCGTGTTCGTTCCCGACGCCGTCCCCGGCGAGCGGGTGCGGGCTCAGATCACGGATGCGAGCAAGGACTCCTTCTGGCGCGCCGAGACGCTGGAGGTGCTCGATGCCTCGCCGCACCGCCGCGCGCACGTGTGGGCGGAGGCCGACGTGTCGCGCGCGCCCGAGGACAGGGTCGGCGGCGCGGACCTCGGGCACATCGCCCTCGACCACCAGCGCGTGCTCAAGCGGCAGGTGCTGCAGGAGGCACTGGACAAGTTCGCGGGCGCCGGGATCGAGGCCCCCGAGGTGCGGGCCGTGGACGCGGGTGACGGCACCGGCTGGCGCACGCGCGTCTCCCTGCATGTCGACGCCGACGGCCGTGTCGGCCCGTACGCGGCGCGCAGCCACCGCGTGATCGACGTGGCGACGCTGCCGCTCGCCCGCCCTGCGGTGGCCGACGCCGCCTTCGCGCTCCGGGCGCAGAAGCCCGGACGCGTGGACCTCGTCGAGCCGGGCGACGGCCGCGTGCGCGTGCTGCCCCGTCCCGAGGGCGGTCGACGCGGCAAGCAGGAGAGCGTCTACGAGACGGCGGGCGGACGCCGGTTCGCGGTGGACGCCGGCGGGTTCTGGCAAGTGCATCCGCACGCCGCCGACACGCTGCACCAGGCCGTCGGCGATGCGCTCGCCGGCCGCGTCGACGCGGATGCCACGCACTTCGACCTGTACGGAGGCGTCGGGCTGTTCGCCGCGACGCTGGGGGAGCAGGGCGCGAGCGACATCGTCACCGTCGAGTCCGACCGCCGCGCCACCGAGCACGCGCAGCAGAACCTCGCGGCGTTCGACGCGCAGGCCGTGACCGCCAGGGTGGACCGCTTCCTGACCGGTCTGCCCGAGGGCACCAGGGCGGGCGCCGTGGTGCTCGATCCGCCTCGCGCCGGCGCCGGACGCGGGGTCGTCGAGTCCATCCACGCCCTCGACCCCGAGGTCGTCGTCTACGTGGCCTGCGATCCGGTCGCTCTGGCGAGGGATCTCGGCACGTTCCGCGGGCTGGGCTGGGACGTGACCTCGCTGCAGGCGTTCGACCTGTTCCCGCACTCGCACCACTTCGAGGCCGTCGCACTGCTCTCGCGCTGAGGCACCGCGGAATATCGGGCGCGTCCCGCGCACTGGGTAGGCTGGCGGCATGAGCACCGTCGCCCTCATCGACGACCACGAGTCGGTTCGTCTGGGACTCGAGGCCGCCTGTCTGCGTGACGGCGAGCAGGACGTCGTCTTCTCCGGAGCCACCGTCCGGGAGTACCTCGCCTGGCGTGCGGCGTCCGGCGCCCGGCCCGCCGACGTGGTGGTGCTGGATCTCACGCTCGGCGACGGCACGACCGTCACCGAGAACGTCGCGACGCTGGTGGCCGACGGCGCGAGCGTTGTCATCCACAGCGTCGCCGACCGTCCGGCGTCCGTCCGGGAGGCGCTCGTCGCGGGAGCGGCGGGCGTGGTCAGCAAGTCGTCCGCGCTGGACGACGTGCTCGACGCGATCCGCACCGTCGCACGGGGAGAGGCGCTGAACAACGTCGAATGGGCCAGCGCCGTGGACGGCGACCGCGAGTTCGCCGATGCCCAGCTGTCCACCCGTGAGCGCGAGGTGCTGCGCCTGTACGCGACGGGGCTGCCGCTCAAGGCGGTCGCGGAGCGGCTGGGCGTGGCCTACTCGACCGCGAAGGAGAACATCACCCGCATCCGGGTGAAGTACGTCGAGGTCGGGCGCCCTGCGCCCACCAAGGTCGATCTGCTGCGCCGGGCGATGGAGGACGGCATCGTCGCGCCGGAGGGCCTGACGAGTGCCGGCTGAAGCCCGCAGCATCCGGGACGCCTGGAACAGCCTCCCGAGCCCCGGCGAGGTGGGCATCGGGCTGGAGCGGTTCACCGGTCAGCGCATGGAGCGCATCCTCGCCATCGTCGGGGCGATCGGCTCGACCGCGCTCGGCATCCAGGCGCTGCTCGGCGCCGTGACCCGTCTGATCCGGCTGGACGGCCCGCACCTGGCGATCATGCTGCTGGTGTTCCTGCCGCTGCTGTGGATGATCATCGCCTGCGTGACCGGACGATGGGTCAAGCAGGCGTGCGGGACGTTCGCGGTGGCTTACGCTTTGTCGCTGATGCTGTGGCCCGCGGTGGTGGATCGCTCCATCCAGGAGCCTGCCGCGCAGCCCTGGATCTTCTTCCTGGTGAACATCTGCGTGGTCGCGGCGATGCTCGCGTTCCCCGTGCGGCTCCAGTTCGCCTGGGCGCTCGGCGTGCCGCTCGTGTACGGCTACGTTCGGCTCGCCCAGGGCGACTTCACGCAGGGCTTCTGGATCACCACCGGATTCGACGTGTCGTTCACGATCATCCTCGGCATGGTGATCGTGTCGCTGGCATGGATGTTCCGGCAGGTGGCGACCGGCGTCGACGACGCGCGCGACATGGCCGTGGAGACGTATGCGGGCGCGGCGGCGGCATCCGCGTCCGAGGAGGAACGGGTCGCGATGGCGGCGCTGATGCACGACAGCGTGCTGGCTGCGCTGATCGCCGCCGAACGGGCATCGAGCGACCGGGAGCGCACGCTCGCGGTCGCGATGGCGCGCGAGGCGCTGACCCGGCTGGCCAACACCGAGGCGTCGATCGCCCAGGAGGGCAGTGACGAGCCGGTGAACCGCGCCCAGATCGTCGCGGAGCTGCGTCGGACCCTGTCCGAGCAGGGGGCGGATGCCGTGGTCGAGGAGCGCGGTGTTTCGGCGGAGATCCCCGGAAAGGCGGCACGCGCGATGGTGCTGGCGGCGCGGCAGGCGATCGGCAACGCCCTGATCCACGCGGGCGGTCGCGGGCTGCATGTGGTGGCGGAGTCGGCGGATGCCGATCGGCTGACGCTCACGGTGCAGGACACCGGGCCGGGGTTCGATCCGGATGCCATCGGCGAGGACCGCCTGGGCATCCGCGCCTCGATCATCGCGCGCATGGCGGCCGTCGCCGGGTCCTCACGGATCACGTCGGACGACCGCGGCACCGTCGTCGAGCTGAGCTGGGAGCCGTCATGAGCAGGGAGCCGTCATGAGACGCACCGTTCGCAGCATGACCACTGCGCTCGCCCTGGGGTTCGCGCTGTACTTCGCCGCGCGGGCGATCTGGTGGATCGAGCAGCCCACCGCGCCGCTGCTGATGGTCGCGGCCATCGGGCTGTACCTCGCGGCGGTGCTGACCGCCGTGCTCGCGTCGTCGGCGGGGTCCGTGCGGATGCCGGTGGGGGCGGCCGTGTTCGCGCTGGTCGCGAGCGCCGTGGTGCCGGCGTTCGCGAGCATCGCGCTGGAGCGCGAGATGCGCAGCGCCCCCTTCGCGACCTGGTACATCGGCGCGATCGGGCTGCTCGCCGTGGTGTGCGTGGTGCGGCGGAATCCGATCGTGGGCTGGGTGTCGCTGGGCATCCTGATCACCGCGGCATCCGCCTACCTGGGCATCGGCAACGCCTTCGAGCTCGGGCTCGTGGGGTCGATCACCTGGGTGGTGGTGGCGCAGCTGCTGGTGCTCTTCTGGGATCGCGCCGTCCGGGACACGGAGCGCCTGGCGGACGTGCAGCGGGCGGTGTCCGCGTGGCATGCGACGCAGCTCGTCCGGCAGCGGGAGCGTCGGGTGCGCGCGCAGCGGGCACTCGCGATCGCCGGGCCCGTGCTCTCGCGGACCGTGGCCGCGCATGGCGAGCTGACCCCGGAGGAGAGGCTGGAGGCCCGGCTAGCGGAGGGCACGATGCGGGACGAGCTGCGCGGGGCCGTGCTGCTCAACGACGCCGTGCGGCAGGCGATCTCGGATGCCCGCAGGAACGGGACCGTCGTGACCGTGTTCGACGAGGGCGGACTCGACGGCGTGGATGAGGAGCGCCGCAACGAGATCCGCGATGAGCTCGCGAGCGTGCTGGCGAGCGTGCGTTCGAACCGGGTGATCATCCGCGCGGGACGCGACGACGTGATCGCCGTGACGGTGGTGGGGCGTGCGGCCGGTGGCGCGCACGACGACGATGCCGTCGACCTGTGGCATGAGATCCGCCGCACCGCGGACTGACGCACAGGCTGAAAAGCGAGATCCCGCCGGCTGGACTCCGGCGGGACACGACTTTCGAAGAGAGTGGGCGAGGGGCGGCGAAGCCGCCCGCCCCTCGCCAGTGCGGAACAGCTACCCGAAAACTGTCCGCTGGGGGCGGTACTGCGTCTGCCTACCCTGGGGCGGAGCAGCCGCCTAACGCGAAGCGTTGATATAAGTCTGGCGGCTGGCAATAACTCTGTCTGTAGGTATTTCGGGGGACAAATTCGGCCGCTTTTCGACGAAAGTCCATATCCCCTTTAGCTGTTCAGCCAGAGAAACGGCCCCAGGGGATATCCCGACGTAGGGGTCTGCGGAGTCCGCGCTGCGTACGCTCCCACACGGACACGTGCGGCTCGTCGGCGACGGCCTCGTCGGTCTCGCGCGTGTAGGCGTCGCTGACCACAGCGAGCAGAGCTGCCAGCTCCTCCTCGGTGGGGTTCCCGCGGATGATCTCGATGCGGGGGGCGTCTTCGTGCTCGGTCATGATGGCTCGCCGGTCACAGCGGGATGTTGCCGTGCTTCTTCGCGGGCAGCTCGGCGCGCTTGCCCTTGAGTGCGCGCAGCGCCTTCGCGATCGAGACGCGGGTGTTCGCCGGCTCGATGATGCCGTCGATCTCGCCGCGCTCGGCTGCGAGGAACGGGCTGGTGACGCCGTAGGTGTACTCGGCGGCGAGGCGGCTGCGCACGGCGGCGACGTCCTCACCCGCCTCCTCGGCCTTCTTGATCTCACCGCGGTAGAGGATGTTGACGGCGCCCTGGCCGCCCATGACGGCGATCTCGGCGGTGGGCCAGGCGAGGTTCACGTCGGCGCCGAGCTGCTTGGAGCCCATCACGATGTACGCGCCGCCGTACGCCTTGCGCAGGATGACCGTGACCAGGGGCACGGTGGCCTCGGCGTAGGCGTAGATGAGCTTGGCACCGCGGCGGATCACGCCGGTCCACTCCTGGTCGGTGCCGGGCAGGTAGCCGGGCACGTCGACGAGGGTGACGATGGGGATGGAGAAGGCGTCGCAGAAGCGCACGAAGCGGCTGGCCTTCTCGCCGGCCTCGATGTTCAGGGTGCCGGCCATCTGCGACGGCTGGTTGGCGATGATGCCCACCGAGCGGCCCTCGACGCGGCCGAAGCCGATCACGATGTTCGGCGCGAAAAGGGGCTGCACCTCGAGGAACTCGCCGTTGTCGACCACGTGATCGATGACCGTGTGGATGTTGTACGGCTGGTTGGGGGAGTCCGGGATGATCGTGTTCAGGCGCTGATCGGCATCCGTGGTCTCCCACTCGAACTCCGAGGCGTACGCCGGGAGCTCGGCCATGTTGTTGTCGGGGAGGAAGCTCAGCAGGGTGCGCGCGTAGTCGATCGCGTCGTCCTCGTCGGAGGCGAGGTAGTGCGCGACACCGGAGCGGGTGTTGTGCGTGTAGGCGCCGCCGAGCTCCTCCATGCCGACGTCCTCGCCGGTGACGGTCTTGATGACGTCGGGGCCGGTGACGAACATCTGGCTGGTCTTGTCGACCATGATGACGAAGTCGGTAAGGGCGGGGCCGTACACGGCGCCACCGGCGGCCGGTCCCATGATGATGGAGATCTGGGGGATGACGCCCGAGGAGCGGGTGTTCATCTTGAAGATCTCGCCGTACTTGCTGAGGGCCAGCACACCCTCCTGGATGCGGGCTCCGCCGGAGTCGAGGATGCCGACCACGGGCATCCCGCTGGTGAGGGCGAACTCCATGATCTTGATGATCTTGTCGCCGGAGACCTCGCCGAGCGAGCCGCCGAAGGTGGTGAAGTCCTGCGAGTAGACCGCGACGGTCCGGCCGTGGATCGTTCCGATGCCGGTGACCACGGAGTCGCCGTAGGGGCGGTTCCTGTCCATGCCGAAGGCGGTGGTGCGGTGTCGCACGTACTCGTCGAACTCGACGAAGCTGCCGTTGTCGACGAGCATCTCGATGCGCTCGCGGGCGGTCATCTTGCCCTTGGCGTGCTGCTTCTGCTGGGCGATCTTCTCCGGCTCGACGACTGCGTCGTTGAAGCGCGCGCGGAGGTTGGCGATCTTCGCGGCAGTGGTCGAGAGGTCAGGCTTTTCCGTCACGGATTCCACCCTATCGGTGGGCTTCGTCGTCTCGTTGGATGCCGGCCACAACGGGTCCGGCGATCCTTTGGCGATGCGCTCTGATCTGCGGCATCCGGATCACTTCCTCGCCGTCCAACTGCCGCCGTTCTCCCAGAACTGGGTGATGTCCTCGAGCGGACGCCCCTTCGTCTCGGGGGCGAGCTTCATCACGAACACGAAGGCGGCCACGGCCATGATGCCGAGGATGAGGAAGGCGACCATGCCGCTCTGCTCGAGGATCGGGCGGAAGGCGAGGCCCACGATCACGTTCGCGACGAGGTCGGCGGTGAGCATGACGCTCGCGCCGAGGGAGCGCAGGTGGGCGGGCATCGCCTCGCCGGCGTAGACCCAGACGAGAGATCCGAAGCCGAACGTGAAGCCGGCGGTGAACAGCACCAGTCCGATGAAGCCGAGCGTGGTCAGGGCCCCGTCGAACCGGCCGCCGCCGACCGCGAAGACGCCGATGAGCAGGATGTTGGCGATGATCATGGTCGCGATGCCGATCAGCAGCACGGGCCGGCGGCCCATCCGGTCGATCACCATGAGCGAGATGAATACGGCGATCAGGCCGGCGACCTGCACGAGGGCGGAGAGGCCCAGCTTGGTGACGTCGTCGGTGTAGCCCATCGACTCGAAGATGGCGGGGCTGTAGTAGACGATCGCGTTGATGCCGGTGATCTGCACGAAGAAGCCGAGGCCGACGACGAAGATCGTGGCGCGCAGGAACGGGCCGCGAAGCAGATCTCGCCACGAGGAGGTGGTGCTGGTGGCGAAGCCGGCGGTGATGACCTCGATCTCCTTGTCGACGTCGACGGTGGGGCCCTCGATCGCGACGAGGGCCTTCCTGGCCTCGGCGTGCCGGCCCATCATGACGTACCAGCGGGCGGTGTCGGGGAGACGGAGCAGGAGCACGGTGATCACGAGGCCGGGGATCGCGGCGAGTCCCAGCATCCAGCGCCAGCTGTGGGTGGGGGCGAGGGCCATCGCGATCAGGTAGCCGAGGATGATTCCGGCGACGGTGGCGACCTGGTACAGCACGAGGAAGGCGCCGCGGTTGCGTGTCGGGGCGGACTCCGCGACGAACACCGGGACGACGACGACCGAGATGCCGATGGTGACGCCGAGCAGGATGCGGACGATGACCAGCACCACGAGCGTCGGAGCGATGCCGCTGAGCAGTGAGAAGAGCGTGAAGGTGGCGGCGACGAGCACCATGGTCGGTTTGCGGCCGATGCGGTTGGCGAGTGCTCCGCCGAACAGGGCGCCGGCGATCTCGCCGAACACGACGGTGCTGGTGACCCAGCCCTCGGCGGCGGCGTCGAGGCCGAAGTCCTTGCGCAGGTAGAGCAGTGCTCCGCCGATATTGGAGGAGTCGTAGCCGTAGATGATGCCGACGGTGGCCGCGGCGATGCCGACCAGGAGCGCCAACCGGGAGATGCGTGGTGTTTCGGTGAGTGCACTCATGCTCGTTCCCTTCGGCAGCGATGTAGCTGAAGATTCGCTGTGAAGCGAGACTGTCCCTCGGACTGGAGGGTTGTCAATGCGCAGTCGCCCTCACAAACGGGCCGGGCGTGTCAGGCGTGCGCCAAGCGGGTGTGCTCAGCGGGTCGGGCAGCCTTCGGCGGTCGGATCCTCGTCGCAGGTGTGCGCGACGAGGGCGGTGCGCGCCTCGTAGATCTGGATGTCCTGCGGCGGGCCGGGGATGGTGAGCGTTCCGCTGATCGGGAAGTATCCGGTGCCGAGGTCGATCTCTGCGGTGTAGACCGTGTCGACGGATGCCTGGTAGATGCCGCGCTCCGCGTAAGTGTGGCTGGTGTCGGTGGGCGTGAACTGGGGCAGGCCCAGTGCGTCCCAGGTCTTTCCTGCGGTCGTGGTGGTGCGGGTCTGTCCGTCGCCGTAGCGGAAGACGAATGATGCCGGGGTGAACCGAGCCGTGACCGCATAGCCGAAGAGCGTGCCGGTGCGGGTGTGCGCGGCCGCGTCGGTGGTGAAGTTGGTGGGCAGTCCCGCGACGCCGAGGTTGTCGGGTTCGCCGGTGAGGGTGCCCGGCGCGGGGGAGAAGGATGCGAGGTCGGTGATCGTGATGCCAGGCTGACCGGGCTCTCCTGGAGTCGGTTCCGGCAGCGGTTCGCCCTTCTTGACAGCGTCGATGCAACGGACCATGAGGTTCCAGTTGGTGTTGCACTGTTCGAAGGGAGTCGGCTTCCGTGGTGGTGGCGGTTTCACCTCACCTTTGGGATTGGTGTGGGCGTCGGCTCTTGTCGCGTGATGGCCGCCGCCGGCTGGTTCACTCTTGGTGGCTACGATTCCGACCGATCCCGTCTTGGGATCGGTCGAGACAAATGCGCTAGCGCCGCCGATTTCTTCGTCAGAGTCAGCAACGGCCGTCGGTGCTGTAAGCAGCACGATCGTGAGAGCGGCGATGGCGATCAGTCCACCTCTTAACACGAGAACCCGTCCTCCGCCTCGTGGTTTGACGCGATGCGCAGTTGTGTGGACGTCGCTGCGCGTGTGAAAGTCACCTTTCGGGCTGCCCGCGGAATGCGTCCATCAGGTACTGCTGATTGGCCATCAGCTCTGATGAGGTCGACATTCGACGCGTCAAGGCAGAGCTGCACAACTACGTCGTTATCCGAGGTGGAAAGCGGCGAGAACTTGTCGAAAGTGACGTCTCCAACGCGCGTCAGGTTCTCCGCGTGGTAGAGGGTAAGAGCCTTCTTCTCCGAGCTCAATGCAGTTCCCGTATTCCATGCGTACACAGCCTCGAACGTCGCCGGGTCTGCGTAATCCGCCTTGTTCACGGCATCCATGTACGCCCGATACGTCTCCTCCGCCGCCTTGAACGCCTCCTCGTCCGATGTGAACAGCGCCGTCTTGGTGGGGTTCGGGTCGGGCTCCGGAGCAGGAGTGCAGGCCGACAGCATCCCGAGGGTGAGCAGCCCAGCGGACAAAGCGCCGAGCGCGCGGACGGTGGAGGCGGCGAGAGTCACCCGGCCACGGTAACCCGGATCGCACGGCGCCCGCAGAAGTTATCCACAGGCAGGCGCGGGACGTGCTCGTGCTCCGGAGTCAGAAGGAGGGGTCGCCGTGGATGGGAGCGTTCCAGTCGAACGATGCCGGTGCCGGGTCCGATGGAACGAACATGACGCGGCGAGGAGGTCGGTCGCGATGGAGGCTGCCGTTGGGGCTGGTCCATTCGAGGGTCCAGTCGGGGAGCTGTCTCACGGTCCAGCGGTGTCTGTCGGGGATGCTGGGGTGCTTGAGGGCATGGTGGGTGAGACAGAGATGCGCGAGGTTGTCGATCGAGGTCTGACCGCCGAGTGCCCAGTCGTGGGTGTGATCGAGTTGCGTGCGGTGGACGGGCTGGCGGCAGCCGGGGAAGCGGCAGTGCTGGTCTCGAGCTTGCAGGAACCTCTTCATCCCGGCGGTGGGCTGGTAGGTGTCGGTCGCGGTGACCATCCCGTCGGTGTCGAGGAACAGGCGCGTCCAGGAGGTCGCCTTTCCCGCGAGCGCGCGGGCGGTGTCGGGGTGGAGGGCGCCGACTCCGTCGAGCTGTGCGGGGTTCTCGTCCGCACCGGCCAGGGTGCTGGCGGCCACGGTGACCTGGATGTGGGCGGTGATGCTCTCCGCCCCGTCTCCGAGGATGTCGCCGGGGTTCGCGGTCAGGAGCAGGTCGGTGAGGAGTTCGGTGCGGATCCGGTCGATTCCGCGGGGGTCTTCGGGGATCAGCACCGGGACGGGGCCTTGTGCGATGGCACGGTCCATCATCTCCAGATATGCGTCGACGGCCTCCGGGGTGTCGGTGGGGTCGTCTTCGACAGGGCCGTTCCACGCGAACGGGTCGACGGTGAACGTGCCGCCTGCGGTGATGACTTCCACGGACCGGTCGGCTTCGGCCTCGAACTGCTCGTCCATCGGGAGGGTTGGCTCCCGATCCTGCTGCCTCTGCTGTCGGGCCATGGCTGTGAGGCGATCCATGATGGCCTCAGCCCGGTGGGTGGGCATCAACGCCGTCAGCAGGCTCAGTTCGTCCGTGACAGCGCGGACGCTCACGCATTGCTCGGCAAGCGCATCCGCATGCCGTTCCGTGATGGTGCGTGGGGCCAGGGCCGCAGCGAACTCACGGACATGCGCCCGGGTGCGGGCCGGGGCCTCCACCTCTGCGAACTCCAAAGCCGCCGCCTCGAACAGCTCGAGCAGCTGGGCGTGAGCCTCCCCGTCGCTGATCGCCTGCTGCACGGGCGATGCCGCGGTCAGGATCTCCCGCACATGCGCCGGGGCGATCTCCCCGGCCTCGAACGACTCCCGCACCGCGGGGAACGAGTCACGGAGGGTGCGAGCGTTCGCGAACGCGTGCTCCACGCCGCCCTTCGCCATCCGCCCGGCCGCTGTGTACTCGGCGATCATCGACCGCTCGATCGCATTCCGGTGCAACGGAGTCTCGGCCACATCGGCATCCATCAGCGCCAGCCGGTCACCCAGAAGAGCGGCCGCACGTGCTTCGAGGGCGTTGATCTGACGGCGCACCTCCACCCACTCGGCCAGCAGAGACGCCTGCTGATCCGTCCGGTGAGTGGGAGTGCTTGTCATCCATACAGTTTAGAACAAAAGTACGAAGAATGGAAGGAGTGTGGAGAACTCTTTTGATCTCATGATCGGGATTTTTGGCTGTCTGGGCGTTTCGTCTCACTCCGGCGCTCAGCGACCGGGCGCGGGGGTCTGCCGGCCCGGATCGTTTCGTCTCACTCTGCGCGCTCCACGACCGGGAACCCGTACGTGTTCACACCACGAAACGCCACACGTACTCCAGCCCGTCGCGCTGGCGGAACCAGGCGATCGTGATCACGACGTCGTCCAGGTTCGAATCGCACAGGCACAGCTCGATGGTCTCGGTGGGCAGCACCTGGCCCCACAGGTCGACCAGCCGTCCGTCCTGCGCATCGCTGCGAAGGACCTTCACGAAGTCCACCGCCTCCTTGCCGGCGTTCATCACGACCGGATGCATGCGATCGCCGCGCGTCACCACCCAGGGCACGCAGTATGCGGTCGGCGGCGGGGGCTGGGAGATGTCGATGGAATGCAGCATCCCGCCACGGTAGGAACGGTGACGGACGCCACAGGCAGGGACGGTGAGACGCCCGCCCTGACTGTGCAGAAGCCGCGATCAGTCGGTCGTTGTGGAGGGCGAATCCTCCGGCGAGGGATCGCTGGGCGGCGCAGCATCCGCCTTCCCGCGCCTGCGGGTGATCTTCTTTACGGCCCCTGCCGACTTCGAGGCCGCCTCCGCCGTCCTGGACGCGAGCTCGGCCGTCTTCGACGCGAGGCCGGCGGCGCCTGTCGCGACGCCCGCACCGACCAGACGCGCGCCGTGCATCATCCGCCGTTCGAGCCGTTCGCTCCCGGATGCCGGCTCCAGCTCCGGCGGCAGCCACGGGGGAGCGGCGCCGAAGGCGCGCCGCGACGTGCTCAGCACCCGCCTGCCGAGCAGATGGTTCCCCGTGCCTCCCACCACGGCGCCCACACCGAACGGCAGCGCCTTGCCGACGAACGACGCACCGCCGCGCGTGGCGAACTGCCGGATGAAAGCCGACTTCAGCCTGTCCACGATCGGGCCGACCGCGGCTCGGGGCAAGGACTTCGTGACCAGTTCGCCCCAGTAGGCCGCGCGCGTGTCGCCCTTGCCCGACGCCTGGCGGGTCAGCTGCCCGATCAGGTCGACGCCCTCCTTGCCGAGCATCAGCGCCATGACCAGTGCGCGGGCGCGCTCCGGATCCTGGATCGCGATGCCATGCACCTCGGCGACCGACTGAGCGAACAGCGCCGTCGACTCCATGAACCCGACCGTCTCGACTCCGGACAGCGCCAGTGTGATTCCCGTGCCGATGCCGGGGATCACCGCAGTCGCGCCGACCGCGGCGCCGCCGGTGGTCACGGCGGCGAGATAGCGGGTCTCGAGGATACGCACGATCTCCTGCGGCGTCGCATCCGGATGCCGAAGACGGATGCTGCGGATGTGCGCGACGACGAGCGGGCGCTGCACCGAGAGGACGCGGTCGAGGCCGCGCGCCGAGAACGAGCGCTCGTCGGCGACGCTCGGCGGCGCCGGAGCGAGCGCGGGCTCGTCCAGGATGTGGAGCTTGTGGACCTTCTCTGGCATGGGGCGATCCTATGCGCGGCATCCGCGAGAACGCCGAAAAGCCCCGCCCCTTGACAGGGCGGGGCTTTCAGTGCTTCGACAGCCTCGGCGACCCGGAGATCACACGAAGAGGTTCGCGCGCTCCAGGTCCTCGGCGAAGTCGACCTCGACCGCGTACAGGTCGGAGACGTCCATCGGCTCGAGCAGCAGGCCGTCCTCGGCGATCGACAGCTCGAGGCCGCGCTCGAAGTAGTCCTGGTCCTCGACGCGCTGCAGCTGGCGCATGAACGCCTTCTTGTCGGCGGACGAGATGTAGTTGATGCCCACGGCCTCGCCGAGACCGCCCTTGACCGTCTTCGACAGCTCCTTGATGAAGCCCTCGGCGGTCACGGTGTACTTGACCTCCTCGTCGCTCACCTTGGAGGTGTTGACGGTGACGAACGACTGGTCGCGCTCGATGTACTCGATCGCACGGCCGAGGATGCGCGGGTCGAAGACCACGTCGCCGTTCATCCAGAGCACGCCGCCCTTGCCGGTCGCGCTCAGTGCGCGCAGCAGGCTCTTGGAGGTGTTGGTCACGTCGTAGCGCTCGTTGTGCACGTAGTTCGCGGACGGGAACGCCTCGATGATCGTCTCGGCGCGGTAGCCGACGACGGTGGTGATGCGGGCGTCGCGTCCGAACGCAGCGCGGATGTTGTCGTGCTGCTGCTGCATGATCGTGCGGCCGTCGCTGAGCTCGGTGAGCGGCTTGGGCAGCGCGCGACCGAGGCGCGAGCCCATGCCTGCTGCAAGGATGACGGTCTGAAGAGTCACGGTTTCTCCTAAAAAGAACTTGTGTTCACTGTCGATTCATCGACGGGACACCTCTTCGTGCCAGGAACATGCTACTGATCGCACCTGGGAAGACCCGGGTCGCTGTGGTCGCCGTTGCTGTTTCGTGATGGTTCGCACACGTAACACTCAGGGTTCCGTGCGGCCGAATTCTGCGGTTTCCGACCATGACCCTCGCTCCGGGAACATTGCCTGCCGCTTGATACCGTAGTACGCGTGACAGCTTCTCTCGACTCCGGGGCCGACCGCGACGACACCTCCCAGCCGGGAAGCGCGGACGCCGCCGCTGCCCCCGCCGCCGCGAAGAAGCCAGCGCGCACGCCGGCGAAGCGTGCCGCGACGCCCCGGAAGACCGCCGCGAAGAAGGCGGATGCCGAATCCGTCGACGGCACTGCGGATGCCGCGGCGAAGAGCCCGCGCGCCCGGACGTCCACGACCCGGACCACCGCATCCAGGTCCAATGCCGCGAAGTCCACGGCGGCGGCGACGGCGGCGAAGACCGCTGCTGTGAAGAAGGCGGCCACGAGCACGGCTGCCGCGAAGACCGCTGCCACGAAGCGCACTGCCGCGACGGCGGCGGCGAAGACCGCTGCGGTGAAGAAGGCCACTGCCGCCACCGCGTCCGCGCGGGCGACCACGAAGGCCGCCGCGGCGAAGACCGCCGCGGAGAAGACGGCGGCCGCTGCGAAGAAGACCACGACGACGCGGGCATCCGCGACGACGAGGAGCAGCACGGCGGCGAAGGCGACGACCGCGACGAAGACGGACGCCGCGAAGCCCCCCACTGCGAAGACGACCGCGACGAAGACGGCCACGACGAAGACGACCACGCCGAAGAGGACGATTGCGTCGGCGGCGAAGAAGACCACGGCGAAGACGGCCGGCTCCAAGGCCTCGGCACGCTCCACCACGGCATCCCGCGCGGCCACCTCGAAGACAGCGGCGGCCGCGCCCGCACCTGCCGACGACGTCGTGACGTCTCCCGCGGCATCGCAGGCCGAGCCGACCGCGGAGGCCCCGATCGCCTACATCCCGGCTCTGCCCTCCTCCGGCGGACAGGCAGCGGATGCCGCTGAGGCGCCCGCTCGCCGCCAGACCGCCGCCTCGAACAGCGGATCGGCCGCCACGGAGGCCCGGGCGCCCCGCACTCCGGCGGACACTCCCGCTGCGGAAGCATCCGCGCCCGCCGTGGCATCCGATTCCGTGCCTGCAGCGTCCGATCCCGCCGCCGCTGCCCAGGCCTCTCCCGCAGCGTCCGAGCCGGCGGCGGTCGATGTCGACGCGGCCGCGCCCGCCGCCTCCGCGGCGGCACCCGACGCCATCACGAAGCCGTCGCCCGCCTCTGTCGAGTCGCCGCCGGTCGATGCGGCGCCCGGCGACGAGGTCCCGGCCGAGCCGGCGGCGGCGTCCGCAGTCGTCGTGCCGGACGCCGAACTCGTCGTGCCGGACGCCGAACTCGCCGAGCCGGTCCCCGCGTCCGCTGCCGAGCAGCCTGCCGAGCCCGAGGCGACGCCGGCGGCCACCCGCGCTCCGCGCCCTGCGTCCGCTCCGGCCACCGGCGCGGAGGCGATCCTCATCCGTGGCCTGGTCAAGCGCTTCGGCGACGCGAACGCCGTCGACGGCATCGACCTGACCGTGCCCGCCGGATCGTTCTACGGACTGGTGGGGCCGAACGGCGCGGGTAAGACCACGACGCTGTCGATCATCGCGGGGCTGCTGCGTCCCGACGCCGGCACGGTGCACATCAGCGGCATCGACCAGAAGGCGAACCCGCTCGGCGCGAAGCGCGTGATGGGCGTTCTGCCGGACCGGCTGCGCACGTTCGACCGCCTCACCGGCCGCCAGCTGCTGCACTACTACGGCCAGCTGCGGGGTCTGCAGCGTGCGGTCATCGAGAAGCGCGTCGCCGACCTGGCGCGCGCGTTCGACCTGAGCGAGGCGCTGAGTCGCGTGGTCTCCGACTACTCGGCCGGCATGACCAAGAAGCTCATGCTCGCGGGCGCCCTGATCCACTCGCCGCGTGTGCTCGTGCTCGACGAGCCGTTCGAGGCCGTCGACCCGGTCTCGTCGAGCGTGATCCTCGACATCCTGCGCTCCTACGTCGCCCACGGCGGCACGGTCATCCTCTCCAGCCACGGCATGGACCTGGTGGAGCAGGTGTGCACGCGCGTCGCGGTGATCGTCGGCGGCGAGGTGCTCGCCGAGGGGACCGTGGACGAGGTGCGCGCGGGCCAGACGCTCGCCGCGCGCTTCGTCGAGCTCTCCGGCACGGGCGGCGAAGTGGAGGGGCTGGAGTGGTTGCACACGTTCTCCGACTGAGGCTGGCGCTTGTCGCGGGCGCTCTGCGCGGCGAACGACTCGTGCGCAGCGTGCTCGCGGTGCTGGTCACGGCTGCGATCACCGTCGCCGTGTGCCTGGCCGTGCTCGGCCTGGGCAGCGCACCGCTGCCCACCGCGCGCGCGATCATCGTGTTCAGCGCCGCCGCGGCGTTCCTCGCCTTCTTCCTGGGCCCGATGCTCACCGGCACACAGGACCAGCTGGACCCGCGACGCTTCGCGCCCTTCGGCGTGGACGAGAAGCGGATGCCGTGGATCCTGGCGCTCGCGTCCCTGGTCAGCGTCCCGAGCACAGCGCTCCTCGTCGTCCATGCGTTCTTCGTCGCCGTCTCGATCACGGTCGGACGCATCGCGTGGCCGGTGGCGGTGCTGGCAGGACTCGTCGGTGTGATCTCCACCGCGCTGATCGCCCGCATCGGCATGGCGATCAGCGCCATCGCGCTGCCCGAGCGACGCTCCCGCGAGCTCACGGTGCTCTTCTGGATCCCCATCATCGTCGTCGCGTTCCCGGTCGCCGCGTACGTCTCGTCGATGGAGTGGAACGGCCATGTGCCCGACGGGGTCGCCGCCGTGACCGCGGCTGTGGGCTTCACGCCGCTGGCCGCCCCGCAGGCGTTCCTGTTCCACGTCGCAGCCGGCGAGGTCGGAGCCGCGTGGGGCAGCGGCCTCATCGCCGTGGCGACGCTGGCCGGCATCCTGGCGCTCTGGGCGTATCTCGTCCGGCGGATGCTGACGACCACCGAGCGTCCGTACGCGGCGCGCGAGCGCTCGGGCCTCGGATGGTTCTCGGTGCTGCCGGCCAACGCCTTCGGCGCCGTCGCCGCCCGCAGCCTGGTCTACTGGATGCGCGATCGCCGCTACATCGTGAACATCCTCATCGTGCCGATCGCCGGAGTGCTCACGGTGTTCCCGCTCATGGTGGCCGGCGTCCCGCCGTGGGCCGCCGCGCTCGTGCCCGTGCCGCTCATGGCGCTGTTCTTCGGCTGGCTGCCGCACAACGACGTCGCGTACGACTCCACCGCGCTGTGGGTCCACATCGCAAGCGGCGTCCGGGGACTGCCCGACCGGCTCGGACGGCTCGTGCCCGTGCTGCTGGTGTCGATCCCCGTGCTGGCGATCGCCGTGTCCGTGACCCTCGCATTCGTCGGGAAGTGGGAGCTGCTCCTGCCGCTCATCGGAGTGGCCGCAGCGCTTCTGCTCACCGGGCTCGGCATGTCGAGCATCGCCTCGGTCATCGCGCCGTATGCGGTGTCGCGTCCGGGGGACAGCCCGTTCCAGCAGCCGCAGCGCTCGTCCTCGCACGGGTCGTGGGGAGCCGCCGGCACGTTCGTCGGGGCGCTCGTCTTCAGCATCCCCACGCTGTGGCTGTTCGTGCTGACCGTCGTGGACGGCGACCGGCACGCACCGGCGACGTTCTGGACCGGCGTCATCACGGGTGTGCTCGTCCTGTTCGGCGGTGCGGCGATCGGCGGCGCGATCTTCGAGCGCAGCGGCGCGCGCCTGATGGAGTTCGCCGAGACCACCTGAGCCCCCGGGAACCGGGCCCCGGGCGGATCATCACGGCTAGAATCGGCGCATGAGTACTCCGCTGGACAGCCCCGATCAGGGTGGCGTGGCAACACTTGATCGCGAACTCGAAGAGCTCCTCCGCGAGGAGAACCTCGAGCCCGGCGACCATGAGCGCTTCTCGCACTACGTGAAGAAGGACAAGATCCTCGAGTCGGCCATCACCGGCAAGCCGGTGCGTGCGCTCTGCGGCAAGAAGTGGACCCCGGGGCGCGACCCCGAGAAGTTCCCGATCTGCCCGACCTGCAAGGAGATCTACGAGAGCATGCAGTTCTAGACGACGACCGTTCTAGTCGACGTCGACGCCCTTCGACTCGTCGCTCAGGAACCGATCGGCCCCTCCGGGGCATCAACAAAGTGGGTCGGGATCGCAGGGTCCGACTTGCTGAGCGCGAGGGCGCGCACCGGCAGCTCCTCGCGCACGCGCAGGTGATGCTCTCGGGCGGAGGCAGTGCCGTCGTGCCCCTCGTACGCGCTGTCGATCTCGCCGTTCTCGACGAGCACGACCTGCAGGGCGCGGGCATCCGGGTGGGATGCCGCCGTGTCGACCCGCTCGAATCCGTCGGCGACGGAGATCGTCTCGGCGACGGCGACGCCGTCCTCCAGCGTCCGGAACGCGGCCTTCCGCCCGCCCTTCGAACCCTTGTCGGCGGATGCCTTGGCCACGGCCACCCAGCCGCCTGCGGCGTCCTGACGCGCGACGAGCTTGTAGACCATTCCGGCGGTCGGATAGCCGGAGCCGGTGACCACGGAGGTGCCCACACCGTACGCATCCACGGGTGAGGCGGCCAGGGCCGCGATCGCGTACTCGTCCAGATCGCTGGTGACCGTGATCTTCGTCTCGGTGGCGCCGAGCTCGTCCAGCTGGGCCCGCACCTCACCCGCGACGATCGGAAGGTCGCCGGAATCCAGGCGCACCCCGCCGAGGCCCGTGCCGGCCACGCGGATCGCGGTCTCGACCCCGGTGCGGATGTCATAGGTGTCCACCAGCAGGGTGGTGCTCGCCCCCAGGCTCTCCACCTGGGCGCGGAACGCGTCCTCCTCACTGTCGTGCAGCAGCGTCCAGGAGTGCGCGGCCGTGCCCATGGTCGGGATGCCCCACCGGCGGCCCGCCTCGAGGTTGCTCGTCGCGCCGAAGCCGGCGATGTAGGCCGCACGCGCGGCGGCGACCGCGGAATGCTCGGCGGCACGACGCGAGCCCATCTCGGCGAGCGGACGCTCACCGGCGGCGATGCTCATCCGGGAGGCGGCCGTCGCGACCGCCGAGTCGTGGTTGAGCACGCTCAGCGCCAGCGTCTCCAGCACCACGGCATCCGCGAAGGTGCCCTCCACGGTGAGGATGGGGGAGCCCGGGAAGTACAGCTCGCCCTCGCGGTAGCCGAGGATCGTCCCGGTGAACCGGTAGTCCTCCAGGTACTCGACCGCAGCGGCGTCCACCACGTCGTTGTCGCGCAGATACCGCAGCTCGTCCTCCTCGAAGCGGAACTCGCGCAGCAGAGAGAGCAGCCGTCCGGTGCCGGCGACGACGCCGAAGCGGCGTCCGCCGGAGAGCCGGCGGGAGAACAGCTCGAAGACGGAGGGCCGGCTCGCCGTGCCGTCGCGGAGCGAGGCGGCGAGCATGGTCAGTTCGTAGCGGTCGGTGAGGAACGCGGAGCTCATCCGCTCAGTGTATGCGGCGCGCGCTGTCGCAGCCTGCCCGGTGACGGATTCCGCGCGCTGTGCCGCGCCTTCGAATCGGGGATACTGATGTCCGTGCCCGATGACTCCGAACGACGTGAGATCGAACGACTCGCCAACTCCGTGCTCTGGCCCGGATTCCTCGGCCGCGAGGTACCCGGCTGGCTCGCGGATGCTCTCCGTGACGGACTCGCCGGTGTCGTCTACTTCGCGCAGAACCTCGGCGGCGACATCGCGGCGCTGAGCGCCGAGATCCACCGCATCGCCCCGCACGCCCTGATCGGCATCGACGAGGAGGGCGGCAGCGTCACACGGCTGGAGACGACCACCGGGTCCACGATCCCCGGCGCCGCCGAACTGGGCGCGCTGGACGATGTGGAGGCGACGCGCGCCACCGGCTACGAGATCGGGCGCCGCGTGGCCGCGATCGGCGCCGACGTCGTGATCGCCCCCGTCGCCGACGTCAACACCGACCCCCGCAACCCGGTGATCGGCGTGCGCGCCTTCGGATCGGACACCTCGCTGGTCTCGCGGCACGTGGCCGCGGCAGTCACCGGCATCCAGGCCGCGGGCGTCGCCGCCTGCGCCAAGCACTACCCGGGACACGGCGACACCCACACCGACTCGCACCACGACCTGCCCCGGATCACTCTCGACCAGGACGAGATCGAGCGGGTTCACCTACCGCCCTTCACCGCCGCAGCGGATGCCGGGGTGCTGTCGATCATGACCGCGCACATCGCAGCACCGCAGTGGGGTGATGCGCCGGCCACCCTCAACCCCCTGGTGCTCGGACGACTGCGCGCGACCGGTTTCGACGGTGTGATCGTGACCGATGCGCTCGACATGGCCGCGATCCGCGAGAGCGTCGGCATCGGCGGCGGGGCCGTGCGCGCGCTCGCCGCGGGCGCGGACCTGCTCTGCATCGGCAACCCCACGAACCCCGGCGACGCGATGCTGGCCGACCAGGACCAACGCGACTACCGCGAGGCGCGGGATGCCGTGGTGGCCGCCCTGCGCTCCGGCGAGCTGCCGCGCGAGCGGGTCGAGGAGGCCGCGCGGCGGGTGGCCGCGATGGCCGCGGCGGTGCGGGACCGCGGTCCGGCCGCCGAGGTGCCCTTCCACGGTGACGCGATCGCCGACCGAGCGCTGCGCGTGGACGGTGCGTTCACCGCGTTCGATGACGCGCCCACGACGGTGATCGACCTGCGCCGGGCATCCAGCCTCGCCGTCGACAGCGCCGCCTCGCACGTCGCCCTGGCGCTCGCCGCAGGCGGCGAGATCATCCGGATGGACGCTGAGCGGGCCGCGGACGACGACATCGACGCGGCTGTGCGCTCGGCCGGTGCCGGACAGAGCGTCGCGCTCGTCGACCGCATCGACGTCGGGTCTCCGCAGCGGGTCGCGCTCGACCGCATCCGTGGCACGATCCCCGCCGTCGTGGCCGTCAACGTCGGGCTCCCCGTCGCGGACGCGGGAACCGTCATCACGGCATCCGCAGCGAGCCTGCTCGCGGCGCGAGCCGCCCGACGAGCGCTGCTCGTCTCCCACTGAACCCGAAGCCGCACCATCACAGACCCGAACAGGAAGAAGGACGAGATGTCCGACCGCGAACAGCTGCGATCCACCCTCGAGACGCTCTCGACCGAGCGCGTCGATCCCGCGTTCGCCCAGCTCGACCTGCTCGGCACCTCGGATCAGGTCGCCCTCATGGCGGAGCAGGGCGTCGTCGCGGCGCAGGCGGTCGCGTCCGAGCGGGAGAGCATCGCGCGCGCCGTGGACGGCATCGTCGGGCGCCTGCACCGCGGCGGCCGCCTGGTGTACATCGGCGCCGGCACCGCGGGGCGGATGGGCGTGCTGGATGCCAGCGAGATCCCGCCCACCTTCGGCACCGACCCCTCGCTGGTGACCGGCCTGATCGCAGGCGGGGAGCACGCGCTGCGCAACGCCGTGGAGAACGCCGAGGACGACATCGACGCGGGGGAGCAGGCGGGACGCGAGCTCGGTCCCGACGACGCCATCGTCGGGATCTCGGCATCCGGCCGCACCCCCTACGTCGTCGGCGCGCTGCGCGCCGCACGCGAGCAGGGCGCCTTCACGGTGAGCCTGGCCTGCAACCGCGACTCCGAGATCTCGAAGCATGCCGACGCGCCCATCGAGGTCGTCGTCGGGCCCGAGGTGGTGGCCGGCTCCACGCGGCTGAAGGCGGGCACCGCGCAGAAGCTCGTCATCAACACGCTCTCCACGCTCGCGATGGTGCAGTCCGGCAAGGTCTACGGCAACCTCATGGTCGACGTGCAGTCCACGAACGAGAAGCTGCGTGCCCGCGCCGAGCGCACCGTCATGCACGCCACCGGCGTCACCCCCGAGGCAGCCGCTGCGGCACTGGCATCCGCCGACGGCTCCGTGAAGCTGGCGATCGGCATCGTGGAGACGGGAGCGGATGCCGAGACCATGCGCCGTGCGCTGGACGCCGCCGGCGGGAACCTGCGTCAGGCACTCGCCGCGACCTCGTCCACGACCCGGGGTGCTGAGGACGCCGAGTAGGCTTGGGGATCATGAACGACGCGCCCATCGGCATCTTCGACTCCGGAGTCGGCGGGCTGACGGTCGCCAGGGCCATCCGCGCCCAGCTGCCCCAGGAGTCGCTCGTCTACATCGGCGACACGGCGCACTCGCCGTACGGGCCGAAGCCGATCGCCGACGTCCGCCGGTACAGCCTCGAGGTACTCGACACGCTGGTGGACCAGGGCGTGAAGATGCTCGTGATCGCCTGCAACACGGCATCCGCGGCCATGCTCCGCGACGCGCGGGAGCGGTACGACGTGCCCGTCGTCGAGGTGATCGGCCCGGCCGTGCGACGCGCGGTCTCGACCACCCGCAACGGCCGCATCGGCGTGATCGGCACGGTCGGCACGATCGGATCGCGCGCCTACCAGGACATGCTCGAGGTCAATGAGCGCCTCGAGGTGTTCACGGCCGCCTGCCCGCGCTTCGTCGAGTTCGTGGAGGCCGGCATCACCGGCACTCCCGAGGTGCTCGCGGTCGCCGAGGACTACCTGGCGCCGCTGCGGGACGCCGAGGTCGACACGCTCGTGCTCGGCTGCACGCACTACCCGTTCCTGCGCGGCGCGATCAGCTACGTGATGGGGGACGGGGTCTCGCTGGTCTCCAGTGACGACGAGACCGCCGCGGACGTCTACCGGCAGCTGGTGCGACACGACCAGCTCGCCCCCGCGGACGCCGTTCCCACCTACACCTACGAGGCGACCGGCGACTCGACCGAGGACTTCACCGTGCTCGCCAACCGGCTCATGGGCCACGAGGTGCGCGACGTGCAGCTCGTGCAGACCGGCGTGATCACCCTGCCGGACCTGTCCGGCGTCGACGGCGCCGACGCGCTGCGGCCCTGAACTCCCGAACCCCTTCCGAGAGGACACCATGTCAGACATCGTCCGCGCAGACGGCCGCAGCACCGACCAGCTCCGAGAGGTGACGATCGAGCGCGGCTGGTCCGCGCACGCCGAGGGCTCGGCGCTCGTCAGCTTCGGCGGCACCAAGGTGCTGTGCACGGCGTCGTTCACGAACGGCGTGCCGCGCTGGCTGACCGGCAAGGGCAAGGGCTGGGTCACCGCCGAGTACGCGATGCTGCCGCGGGCCACCAACTCGCGCAACGACCGTGAGAGCGTGAAGGGCCGCATCGGCGGTCGCACGCACGAGATCTCCCGCCTGATCGGCCGCGCGCTGCGCGCCGTCGTCGACACGAAGGCGCTCGGCGAGAACACGATCGTGATCGACTGCGACGTGCTGCAGGCCGACGGCGGCACCCGCACCGCCGCGATCACCGGCGCCTACGTCGCCCTGGCCGACGCCATCGAGTGGGGCCGCGAGAAGAAGTTCATCGGGAAGAACGCGACGCCGCTGCTGGACTCGGTGGCCGCGGTCTCGGTCGGGATCATCGACGGCGAGCCCATGCTCGATCTGGCATACGTCGAGGACGTGCGCGCGGAGACCGACATGAACGTGGTCGTCACCGGCCGCGGCCTGTTCGTCGAGGTGCAGGGCACCGCCGAGGGCGCGCCCTTCGACAAGCGCGAGCTGGACGCCCTGCTGGAGCTCGGCGTGAACGGTTGCGCCTCGCTCGGGGAGCACCAGCTGGCTTCGCTGGCGGCGGAGCGATGAAGGTCGTCCTCGCAACGCACAACCCCCACAAGGTCGCCGAGTTCCAGCAGATCGTCGCCGCCACCCGTCCCGACCTCGAGGTGATCGGCTACGACGGCCCCGAGCCCGTCGAGGACGGCGTGACGTTCGCCGAGAACGCGCTGATCAAGGCGCGTGCGGCCGCTGAGCACACCGGGCTGCCGGCGCTCGCCGACGACTCCGGCATCTGCGTCGACGTCCTCGGCGGTTCTCCGGGCGTGTTCTCGGCGTACTGGGCGGGGCAGAAGAAGGACGCCACGGCCAACCTCGAACTGCTGCTGGATCAGCTGCACGACATCGCCGACCCGCATCGCGCAGCGCAGTTCCACTCGACGATCGCGCTGGTGACCGCCGACGGCACGGAGCGCACGGTGCAGGGCATCTGGCCCGGCCGCCTGGCGCACCGCCCCGCCGGCCCCGGCGGATTCGGTTACGACCCGATCTTCATCCCGGACGGTCAGGACCCCGCATCCGAGCGCACCGTCGGCGAGTTCACGGATGCTGAGAAGCAGTCCCAGTCGCACCGCGCCCGCGCGTTCCAGGCGCTGATCCCGCTTCTCGCGGCGCTCTAGGGGCTATTGAGAATCATCCCCATTCCCGACTAGGCGGAATCGGCGCTGACCGGCGTCTTCCCGGCCTAGCCTGGAGGCATGCACGATCACGCACCCGCCCCGGGCGGCATCCGCGACGCCGGTCATCGGCGCCTGCTCGCCGTCTCGCTCGGCCTGACCGCCACCATCATGGTGGTGCAGATCGTCGGGGCCATCCTGTCGGGGTCTCTCGCGCTGCTGGCCGATGCCGCGCACATGTTCACGGACTCCTCGGCGCTCGTGATCGCGCTCATCGCGACGGCGGTCGCCGCGCGGCCCGCGGATGACCGGCGCACCTTCGGCTACCAGCGCGCCGAGGTGTTCGCCGCGCTCATCAACGCCATCATCCTCATCGTGCTGACCGTGAGCGTCGCCGTCGGCGGCGTGAACCGCCTGCTCAACCCGGGCGAGGTGGAGGTGGCTGGTCCCGTCATGCTCACCGTCGCCGTCGTCGGCATGCTGGCCAACGGCACCTCGATGTGGCTGCTCAGCCGTGCGCAGGAGAAGAGCATCAACGTCCGCGGGGCGTACCTGGAGGTCATGGGCGACCTGATCGGCTCGGTGATGGTCATCATCGCGGCGATCGTGATCGTCACCACGGGCTGGATGCCCGCTGACGCGATCGCCTCCCTCGTGATCGCCGCGATGATCGTGCCCCGCGCGATCTCGCTGCTGCGCGAGGTCTTCTCGGTGCTCGCCGAATCCGCGCCCAAGGGTATGTCGGTGGACGACATCCGCACGCACCTGAAGGGGTACGAGGGAGTCGTCGACGTGCACGACGTGCATGTCTGGCAGCTCACCCGCGGCGCCCCGGTGTTCACCGCGCACGTGAGCGTCGCCTCGTCCGTCTACGCGCAGGGGCGTTCTGCGGATCTGCTCACCAGGCTGCAGTCGTGCCTCGCCGACCACTTCGACGTGGAGCACTCCACGTTCCAGCTAGAGCCGGCCGGACACGATGACTGCGAGGCCACGCACGCCTGATCAGGACTCCCGGCGCACCTCTTCGGGGGACTTGTCCGGGCGCAGTCCGCGCCAGCGCGAGTGCCGCAGGATGCCACTGGGCGACCAGTTCGCGAACTCGACCTCGCCGACCAGTTCGGGCCGCACCCACTCGGCATCGGATGCGTCCGGTGCGGGCACGCCGTCCAGGCCCGGAGTGCTCGTGCGCAGCAGGTCCAGACGTGCGTTCAGGTCGGTCAGCATCCGATCCGTGAAGCCGGTGCCGACCCGGCCGACGTACCGCAGATCACCGTTCTCGTCCGGCACGGCGAGCAGCAGCGAGCCGATGCCGTCGCGCCGGTTGCCCTGACCGGGACGGATGCCGACGATCACCACCTCCTGCGTGCGGGTGTGCTTGAGCTTCAGCCACGACGACGACCGGGCGCCCGAGCGGTAGGCGGACTCCGGATCCTTCGCGACGACGCCCTCCAGTCCGTATCTTCCGCTCATCTCCATGGCTGCGTCGAGGTCATCGAACACGGGCGGCACCTGCACCGGCGCATCGAGATCGGATGCCAGCTGCTCCAGCAGCTCGCGCCGCTGCCGCAGCGGCAGGCGGGTGAGGTCGTGGCCGTCCAGGCGCATCAGGTCGAACAGCAGGTACACCACCGGCGTGCGCACCACCTCCCGCTCGATCTCGCGGCCGCGCGTCAGGTGCATCCGGTTCTGCAGGCGGGTGAAGCTCGGCCGGCCCTGCGCGTCGAACGCGACGATCTCGCCGTCGATCACCGCATCGGATGCCGGCAGGTGCGGCGCGCCGTCGGCGGTCAGCTCCGGATAGCGCGCGGTGATGTCCGTGCCGCTGCGGGCGCGGAGCGTGAGCCTGCCGTCTGCCCAGGTCCCGATCGCGCGGACGCCGTCCCATTTGATCTCGGCCCAGTCGTAGCCGCGGGCGAGGCCGGGGGAGCCCGTCTCCGACAGCATCGGCCGGATGGGGCCTTCTTCTGACGCGGGTGCTTCCGCGGGGATGGCGGCGTCTCGCGTGGGGAGACGACGGCGGCGTTCAGGCGAGGGGTCTCTTCGTCGCCTTTCCGGTGCAGGCGGGGAACCGCCGCCGTCCTTCATCCGGTGCAGCAGCCACTGCGACTTCTCGCCCTCGCCCTCGGTGCGGATGAGAGCGAGCCCCGCCGATCCCAGACGCCCGCCCGCCTGCCCGGTGAACGTGCCGATCACCTCGTCGTCGCGCCACTTCTCCAGCGCCACGGTGCCGGTGTCCCACACGGTCATGGAACCGGCGCCGTACTCCCCGCGCGGGATCTCGCCCTCGAAGGTGAGGTACTCCAGCGGGTGCGGCTCGGTCATCACCGCCAGGTGATTGCGATCCGGCGTCTCCGGAACGCCCTTGGGCACCGCCCAGCTGATCAGCACGCCGTCGCGCTCGATGCGCAGGTCGTAGTGCAGGCGGCTCGCGTGGTGCTCCTGGATCACGAAACGCGGGGCGCCGGAGGCACCGGCGACGGCCGTGGTCGGCATCGGCTCCGGCGTCTTCGCAGCATCCCGCTTGGCGAGATAGGAGGTGAGTGCCGTGCTGGGCGGTGCGAGGGCCGCGAGCGGATCGATCCCGGCATCCACCCGCTCCAGGACCTCTTCGAACTCCAGCTGGCGGAGCCCGGGATCGTCCAGTTCCTCCCAGGTGCGCGGGGCGGCGACCCACGGGCGGGCGCGCCCGCGCAGCGAATAGGGTGCGATGGTCGTCTTGGAGGCGCTGTTCTGGCTCCAGTCGATGAAGACCTTCCCCCTGCGCGCGGACTTCGCCATGGTTCGCGTGGCGAGGTCGGGATGATCCGCCTCGATGAGCCGGGCGAGCTCCTTCGCGACGGCGGACACCTCGTCGCTGCTCTGCAGTCCGGTGCCGTCATCGGAAGTGGGCAGACGGGCGTACAGGTGGATGCCCTTGCTGCCGCTGGTCACCGGCATCGGCTCCAGCCCCATGCCGGAGAGGATGCCGCGGGCGATCCGCGCCACCTCCGCGCACTCCGCGAGACCCACGCCGGGGCCGGGGTCGAGGTCCAGCACCAGTCGGTCGGGCCTGCCGCGGCCGCCGGAGTGCGTGAACCGCCACTGAGGCACGTGCAGCTCCAGCGCGGCGATCTGCGCGAACCAGACCAGGGTCGCGGTGTCGTCGGCGAGCGGATACTCCTTGGGCCCGTCGGAGTGCTCGATCGGCATCCGCCTGACCCAGTCGGGCGCCCCCTGCTCGAGCTGCTTCGTGAAGAAGCTCTCGGCCGGGGCATCCGTCGTGCCCACCCCGTCGACCCAGCGCTTGCGGGTGACCGGCCGTCCGCGCACGTGCGGCAGCATGACCGGCGCGACCCGCGAGACGTAGGCGAGGATCTCGCCCTTGGTGGTGCCGGTCTCCGGATACACGACCTTGTCGAGGTTGGTGACGCGCAGGCGTCGGCCGTCGATCTGCACGACCTGCCCGCTCGCTGCCATGGGGACAGATTAGCCGGGCGGCGCAAGCCCCTGGCCGGAACCACTGTGACTGGTGATACTTGTGTGATGAGGAGCATCTGGAAGGGCGCAGTGACCTTCGGCCTGGTGAACGTGCCGGTGAAGGTCTATTCGGCGACCGAGGATCACGACATCTCGCTGCACCAGGTGCACGCGGAGGACGGCGGTCGCATCCGCTACCAGCGCGTGTGCGAGATCGACGGCGAGACCGTGCCCTACGCGGACATCGACCGGGCCTACGTCGACGACGACGGGCAGACCGTCGTGCTCACCAAGAAGGACCTCGACGCCCTGCCGGCCGAGAGGAGCCGTGAGATCGACGTGGTGGAGTTCGTGCCCACCGAGCAGATCGACCTGCTGACCCTCGACCGCGCCTACTACCTCGAACCGGACTCCAAGTCGCCCAAGGCCTATGTGCTGCTGCGCCGCACCCTCGAGCAGACCGACCGCACGGCGATCGTGCGGTTCACGCTGCGGCAGAAGACCCGCCTGGCCGCCCTGCGGGTGCGGGGGGACGTGCTCGTGCTGCAGACGCTGCTGTGGGCGGACGAGGTGCGCGAGGCGGCATTCCCGTCGCTGGACGAGGACGTGAAGATCAGCGACAAGGAGCTCGAGCTCTCGGCATCGCTGGTCGACAGCTACTCCAGCGACTTCGAGCCGGAGTCGTTCGTGGACGAGTACCAGAAGGAGCTGCGCACGCTCATCGACGCGAAGATCAAGGCCGGCGAGACCTTCGACGCGGCCGAGACCTTCGCCGAGGAGGGCGAGGGCGACGGTGGCGAGGTCATCGACCTGATGGAGGCGCTGCGCGCCAGCGTCGAGCGCTCCAAGGCGGAACGCGCCGGTGGGAAGAACGATGCCGGGAAGAAGGACACCGAGAAGTCCGGGAAGTCAGGCGGGCGCAAGAAGGCGGGCTGACGCCGTCGCGAGCGACGCCGTCAGCCCGCCTTCTCGGGGATCAGTGCTTGCCGTCGCCGTCCAGGTCGGGGGCGCGGTCGAAGACCTCGGGGTCCAGCTGCAGCGCGGTGGTCGCGGGAGCGGACGCCTCGCCCTCCCGCACCTCCTTCTTCACCTTGCGGCGCTCGCTGAGGTAGTGCCACAGCGTCAGCACCGCGGTGCCGGCGACGGCGGCGAGCAGGATCAGGTCGATGTACTCGACGACGAGGTCGCGGATCCACGGGATGTACGCGATCAGGTAGCCCACCATCGTGAGCCCGAAGCCCCACAGCAGCGCGCCGATCAGGTTGTACAGGGAGTAGCGCTTCCAGGGCATGTGCCCCACGCCCGCGGCGACGGGCGCGAACGTGCGCACGATCGGTACGAAGCGGGCCAGGATGACCGTGATGCCGCCGAAGCGCTCGAAGAACGCGTTGGTGCGCTCGACGTTCTTGCGGCTGAAGAGCCCCGATTCCTTGCGCTCGAAGATCGCCGGGCCGCCCTTGTGGCCGATGAGATAGCCGACCTCGCCGCCCACGAACGCGGCGAGGGCGATCAGCAGCGTCACCACCCAGATGTTCACGCCGAACACGTTGTTGGTGTGCGTCAGCAGCCCCGCGATGATCAGCAGCGTGTCGCCGGGGAGCAGGAAGCCGATGAGGAGGCCCGTCTCGGCGAAGATGATGAAGCACACGACCAGCAGCGCCCAGGGACCTGCGACGGAGATGATGTGTGCCGGGTCGAGCCAGGGGATCAGCGCTGTCGGCGCCTGGATGAGCGAGTGAAGCAAGAGAGGTTCCCGTCGGTCGTGCAGCGGCGGATGGAACAGGGGATGGAACAGGGGATGCGTGCGGGAGATGGGACTTGAACCCACACGCCCAGGGGCACAGGAACCTAAATCCTGCGTGTCTACCGATTCCACCACTCCCGCGCGTCAGCAAGTCTACTGATGGAGGGTTACGGGTTCCCGTACATCTGCCGAGCCGTGGGGCTGTGGATAACTTTGACGCGGGTTTCGCGGATTCTGTCATGATGCCCGCGTGAGTCATCCGTCCCTGGTCGTCGCCGAGCGAGTCCGGCGGCGCCTGCGCCTCGAGCACACCGACCCCTCGTCGCATCCGGACGAGGCCAGGCACATCGCGCAGACCGAGGTGCGGCGCCACAACGACCTGGCCCTGCAGCGCGGCGAGGCGATCATCGACGATGAGGCGGCGCTGATCCGGGACGTGCTGGCGTCCGTCTCCGGATTCGGAGCTCTGCAGCCCCTGCTGGACGATCCGGAGATCGAGGAGATCTGGCTGAACGGCCCCGACCGCATCTTCGTCGCGCGGGACGGCGCGACCGAGCGACTGGATCTGCGGCTGACGGACGCCATCGTCCGCGATCTCGTGGAGCGGATGCTGCAGTCCACCGGCCGTCGCGTGGACATCAGCCAGCCCTTCGTCGACGCCTCCCTGCCGGACGGCTCCCGTCTGCACGTGGCGATCGCGGACGTGGTGCGCGGCTCCTGGGCGGTGAACATCAGGAAGTTCCTGCCGCAGCACCGCACCCTGGAGTCGCTGGTCGCGCAGGGGTCGGTGCCGGCGCACATCGCCGAACTGCTCCGGGGAGCGCTGCTCGAGGGGCGGAGCATCATCGTCTCCGGCGCCACGCACGCGGGCAAGACGACCCTGCTGGGCGCCCTGCTGGCATCCGTCGCCGACAGCCAGCGGATCATCACGGTGGAGGAGACCTTCGAGCTGGCCGTCGAGGGGCCCGACGTGGTGGCGCTGCAGGGCCGGCAGGCGAGCCTGGAGGGCACCGGCGAGATCACGCTTCGGCGACTCGTCAAGGAGGCGCTGCGCATGCGCCCCGACCGGATCGTGGTGGGCGAGGTGCGCGATGCGGAGGCACTCGATCTCGTGCTGGCTTTGAACACCGGCGTGCCGTCGGCGGGAACCATCCACGCCAATTCCGCGGACGAGGCACTCGAGAAGCTCGCCCTCCTGCCGCTGCTCGCGGGGCGCAACATCGATCGGGCGTTCATCGCGCCGGCGCTGGCCACCTCGATCTCGTACGTGGTGCACTGCCGGCGGGAGCCCGACGGGTCGCGGCGCGTCGTCGAGGTCGTCTCGCCGACCGGCCAGGTCGCGGACGGTCGCATCCTGACCGTTCCGGTCCATGGCGCGGAAGGGCCCAGATGACGCTGCTGATCGGTGCGGTGCTCGGGGCCGGGCTGCTGCTGTGCGCGTCGCCGTGGCTGTGGCCGCCACGGGAGCGGGCGCCGCGGGCGGTGCAGCGCGGCCGGCTGCGACGGCTGCTGGAGGAGGCAGGATTCTCGCGCACCTCGACGCGCACACTCGTCGTGACGATGGTCGGGGTCGGGCTGGTCGCAGCGGCACTGGCATGGCTGTTCACCGGTCTGCCGGTGCTCGCGCTCCTGGCCGGGCTCGCGGCCGGCTCCGCTCCTGTCCTGTATCTGCGCGGCCGCCGTCTTCGTCTGCGCAAGGCGCGCAGACAGCTGTGGCCGGATGTCTGCGACCTGCTGGTGGCGGCGATCCGCGTCGGGCTGTCCCTGCCCGACGCCGTGGCGAGCCTCGCCGATTCCGCGCCCTCGGCCGTGCGTCCCGCGTTCGCGGTCTTCGCCCGCGATCTGCGCGCGACCGGGCGTTTCGAGACCAGCCTCGATCGGCTGAAGGTCACGCTCGCCGATCCCATCGCCGACCGCATCATCGAGACGCTGCGGATGGCCAGGCAGGTGGGTGGCACCGAGCTGACCGGAGTGCTGCGGGCTCTCTCCTCGTCGGTGCGGGCGGACGCCGCGCTGCGCGGCGAGGTGGAGGCCCGGCAGTCGTGGATCCGCGGAGCCGCAGTGCTCGGCGCGGTCGCGCCGTGGGTGATCCTCGGGCTGCTGGTGTCGCGCCCGGAGGGACGGGAGGCGTACGCCAGCACGGAAGGCGTGATCGTCATCGTCGTGGGCGCTGCGGTTTCGCTCGTCGCCTACCGGATCATGCTGCGCATCGGCCGCCTCGCCGAGCCTGCGAGGTGGTTCGGGTGAGTGCCGTGACCGACCTCGCGCTCGCCGTGCTGCTGGGCGGCGCCTTCGCGCTGGGCGTGCTCGGCGTGCTGTCGGCGCTGCCGCGCTGGGGCGCCCTGCCGCTCGACCGCCGCATCGCGCCCTACCTGCGTGACGTGGTTCCCGACGAGGTCATGCCCTCCGGCATCCTGCCGCGCGTCGGGATGCTGCCGGTGCACGGTCGCACGGTGTGGGAGCGCGTGAAGTCGGCGTTCGAACGGATGCTGGGCGGCGGCGACGCGCTGGCGCTCCGCCTCGCACAGGCCGGTTCCCCGCTCAGCCCCGCTGCCTTCCGCGGACGTCAGCTGGCGTGTGGCGTGGCCGGGCTCGTCGCCGGCTCCCTGCTGGTCGTGCTGATCGCCGTCGCCGGCCGCATGACGCCGCCCGCCGTTCTGCTGCCGCTGCTCTCCGCGGCCGGCGTCGCTGTCGCGTACGACATGCAGCTAACCGCACGGGCGAGATCGCGTCGGGCGCGGCTGGCCGACGAACTGCCCACCACCCTGGAGTTCCTCGCGCTGTGCCTCTCGGCGGGGGAGTCGCTGCTGGATGCACTGCGGCGAGTGTCCGGGATCGGCACCGGTGAGCTCACCGAGGAGCTGCGGCACGCCGTGCTGGCGGTGCACACCGGTTCGCCACTGGCCGACGCGCTGGGCGAGACCGCCACCCGGCTGCAGCTGCCCGGCCTGACGCGGGCGGTCGACCAGATCATCGCTGCGCTCGAGCATGGTGCGCCGCTGGCCGCCGTGCTGCACTCCCAGGCCGCGGACGCCAGAGACGAGGCCAAGCGCGTGCTCATCGAGCAGGCCGGCCACAAGGAGATCCTGATGCTCCTGCCGCTGGTCTTCCTGATCCTGCCGCTGAGCGTCCTCTTCGCGATCTACCCCGGCCTCTTCATCCTCCGGCTCGGCCTCGGCTGAGCCTCACGACCAACGACCGACACGAGACAGACACGAACGAGGAGCAGACATGACGACGCTCAGGAGATGGTTCACCGCAGGCAGGACGCTCGCCGAGGACGAGACCGGGGATGTTCCGGGCTGGGTGCTGGTGACCTTGATGACCGCCGCGCTGGTCGTGGTGATCTGGGCGGTCGCGGGGCCGGCGCTCGTCGACCTCTTCCAGCAGGCGATCGCCCGCGTCTCCGGCATCTGACGCCCATGCGACCCTCCGCAGCGCTCGCCGACGAGCGCGGCTCCAGCCCCGTCGAGTTCGTGCTCGTCGGTGCGCTGCTGACCGCGCTGGTCCTTTCGGTGCTGCAGGTCGCGTTCGCCGTCTACGTGCGCAACGTCGTGCACGACGCGGCCGTCGAGGGCGCGCACTACGCCGCGCTGGCGGACACCACCCTGGACGAGGGGGCGGAGCGCACGCGCACCGTGATCACCCGTGCCGTCGGCGGCGACTACGCCGGGGACGTGTCGGTCGGCCAGGACCGGAGCCTGGGCCACGAGAGCGTCGTGATCCGCGTGCGCACCTCACTGCCGGTGCTCGGCCTGATCGGCGTGCCCTATGGGATGGAGGTGGAAGCGCGTGCACCCGTGGAATCGTTCGGCGACGACTGAGCGGAGCCACACCGGCACCCGGAGCGGCTCCGCCGAGCAGGGGATCCTGTCGGATGAGACCGGCTCCGCAGCACTGGAGTTCATCACGGTGGGCGTGCTCCTGCTGGTGCCGCTGGTCTATCTCGTCCTCATGCTGGGCGCCATCCAGGAGCAGACCCTGGGCGCGGAGGCCGCGGCCCGCCACACCGCCCGCGTCATCGGGCAGGCACCGGACGCTGCCACCGCCGGCGCACGCGGAGAAGCCGTGCTGCAGAGCGTGATCCGCGAGTACGGCATGGACGAGGACACCGTCGAGGTCGGGATCGCCTGCCGGCCCGCGACGGCCACCTGTCCCGCCGCGGGCAGCACGGTGATCGTCACCGTCACCACGCGGGTGAGCCTCCCGTTCATGCCGCCCCTGTTCGGGCTGGACCGGATCGCCGCGATCCCCGTGCAGGCGGAGTCCGCGCAGAAGATCTCCCGGCTGTGGGGGAGCGGATGATCGCCCGGCTCCGCGCGCTCGCCGATGACGAGGACGGCAGCATCCTGCCGCTGATCCTCGGCTACATGCTGCTGGCCGTCGCCGTGGTCTTCGCGTGCGTCTGCGCCACCGACCTGTACATCGCGCAGAAACGGCTCGACTCGCTCGCCGACGCCGCTTCGCTCGCCGGCGCCGACGGCTTCACGCTCGAGGCGACCGAGGGGAGCGTGCGCGCCGAGCTCACGGACGAGAAGGTGCGCGAGCAGGCGGATGCCGTGGTCACCGCGGTCTCGCCGGAGACGCGGCTCGTGTCGGCCGGCACGCCCGACGGCGTCTCTGCACGGGTCACGGTCGCCACCGTGTGGCATCCGCCTCTGATCTCCCCGTTCGTGCCTGACGGCGTGCCTATCGAGGCCACCGCCACGACCCGCACCGCGCTGCGCTGAGTCTCAGTCCCGCTCAGGCCGCGGCAGGTACCTCGGCGTCCAGCGCAGGAAGCCGGCCGCGCCGACCAGCGCCACCACCCCCATCAGCCCGGTGGCCAGCGACAGCGTCGCCGCCGCGGTGATCGCCGAGACCAGCACCGGCGCCAGGGCGCCGCCGGCATCCGTCAGCGTCCGCCACGACCCCAGGAATGTCGCAGGATCGCGCTCGGGGGCCAGGTCCGCGCCGAAGGTGAGCAGGATGCCGCTGGAGAGCCCGTTCCCGACACCCAGCACCGCGGCCAGCAGGCCGTACCAGAGCAGTGCCGAGTCCAGGTCGTGCGTGAACGACAGGGCCGTGAAGCCCAGGCCCATCAGCAGCAGCGCCGGCATCGCCGCCCAGATCCGCCCGAACCGGTCCATCACCTGGCCGCTCGCGTAGAACAGGGCGAAGTCGATCGCGCCGGACACGCCGACGACCAGGGCGATGGTCGTCGCGTCGAGGCCGAGCGAGACACCCCACAGCGGCAGGACCACCTGCCGCGCCGAGCGCACCGCCGACAGGCAGGCCGCCGAGATCCCGAGCCGCGACAGCACGCCGCGGTAGAACCACATCGTGCGGAACACGCCGCGCTGGTCGCGCACCGGGATCGAGCCCGTGACGACCTCGCCGGTGTCCTCCGCGATCGCGGCGCCCGTGGGCTTCAGCAGCGCGGGCATCGTGCGCTCCGGATCGGGGCCGAACAGCACCAGCACCACCAGCACGGCCACGCAGCCCAGCAGGAACCACACCGTGGAGTGCTCGGTGCGCGTGAGCTGGATCAGACCCGCCGCCACGAACGGACCCACGAACACGCCGAACCGGAAGCATCCGCCCAGCAGCGACAGCATCCGGGCGCGGAACCGGATCGGCACCCGCGTGGTCATGAACGCATGACGCGCCAGTCCGAACGACGCCGCGCAGAAGCCGAGCAGGAACACCGCGGCGGTCAGCCAGCCCAGTGAGGGCGCCCAGAGCATCCCGATTCCGGCGAGGATCGCGGCGACGCCCGCGTAGACCATGGTGAGCCGCTCGCCGATCTTCGTCACCAGCCAGCCTGCCGGAAGGTTGCCGCACAGCTGCCCGACCACGAGCATCGCGGCGACGAGCGCTGCCAGCGGGACATCGGCTCCGAGCTCGGTGGCGAACACCGGGATCAGCGGGATCACGGCCCCCTCGCCGAGCGCGAACAGCACCGTGGGGATGTAGACCATGGGTCCGAACCGCCTGATGATGCTGCCTGCGCTGTCACTCACCCCTTCACGCTAGCCCGCGCGGCGCGGAATCATGCGCGCGGCGCGATAGGCTGGGGTGCCATGTTCGAACTCGATCTCTCCGCCGACATCCAGGCCCTGCGACACACCTTCGGCGACATCCGCGAGGTCGTCGACGTCGATTCCCTCAACGCCGACATCGCGCGGCTCAGTGAAGAGGCCGGCGCGCCCGACCTCTGGGACGACCCCGAGAAGGCGCAGAAGGTCACCAGCGCCCTCAGCCACAAGCAGGCCGACCTCAAGCGCGTCACCGAGGTCGAGCGCCGCCTCGACGATCTCGACGTGCTGGTCGAGCTCGCCAACGAGATGCAGGACGAGGACTCCGCCGAGGAGGCTCGCAAGGAGCTCGCCGCGCTGACCGAGACGATCAACCAGCTCGAGGTGCAGACCCTGCTGGACGGCGAGTACGACGACCGCAACGCGATCATCACGATCCGCTCGGGCGCCGGCGGCGACGACGCCACCGACTTCGCCGAGATGCTCATGCGCATGTACCTGCGCTGGGCCGAGCAGCACGGATACCCCGTCAAGGTGATGGACACCTCCTACGCCGAGGGCGCCGGCATCAAGTCGACGACCTTCGAGGTCACCGCCCCCTACGCCTTCGGCACCCTGTCGGTCGAGGCCGGCACGCACCGCCTGGCCCGCATCAGCCCGTTCGGCTCCGCCGACAAGCGCCAGACCTCGTTCGCCGCGGTCGAGGTCATCCCGCTGATGGAGGAGGCCACCGAGGTCGACATCCCCGAGGGCGACATCCGCGTCGACGTCTTCCGCTCCTCCGGCCCCGGCGGCCAGTCGGTCAACACCACCGACTCCGCCGTGCGCATCACGCACCTCCCCACCGGCATCGTCGTCTCGATGCAGAACGAGAAGTCGCAGATCCAGAACCGCGCCGCGGCCATGCGCGTGCTGCAGACCCGCCTGCTGCTGCTGCAGAAGGAGGAGGAAGCGGCGAAGAAGAAGGAGCTCGCGGGCAACATCACCGCCAGCTGGGGCGACCAGATGCGCTCCTACTTCCTCTACGGCCAGCAGCTGGTCAAGGACCTGCGCACCGGCCACGAGTCGGGCAACCCGGCCAGCGTGTTCGACGGAGACCTCGACGACTTCATCTCGGCGGGCATCCGCTGGCGCAAGCGCAAGGAAGAGGACTGAGCGCAGGCGAGTGTCGCTGAACCGACCACGGCGGGCCGCGCTTAGGCTCGAAAGGCCATGATCCGGTTCGAGAACGTCACCAAGCGCTATCGCGGCACCAAACGCCCCGCCCTCTCCGATGTCGACTTCAATGTCGAGGCCGGCGAGTTCGTGTTCCTCGTCGGCGCCTCCGGCTCCGGCAAGTCGAGCTGCCTGCGACTCATCCTCCGCGAGGACGTGCCCACCACGGGCCGCGTCGCCGTGCTCGGGCGCGATCTGCGCTCGCTCGCCAATCGCAAGGTCCCCTACTTCCGTCGCCACATCGGCTCGGTGTTCCAGGACTTCCGGCTGCTGCCGTCGAAGACCGTCTACCAGAACGTCGCGTTCTCGCTGCAGGTGATCGGCACCTCGCGCGGCTTCATCCAGCAGGCCGTGCCCGAGGCGCTCGCGCTGGTCGGGCTGGACGGCAAGGCCAAGCGGATGCCGCACGAGCTCTCCGGCGGTGAGCAGCAGCGCGTGGCGATCGCGCGCGCGATCGTGAACCGTCCCAAGGTGCTGCTCGCCGACGAGCCGACCGGAAACCTGGACCCCGCGACCTCCGTCGACATCATGCAGCTGCTGGCGCGCATCAACGCCGGCGGCACCACCGTGCTGATGGCCACCCACGAGGCCGCGTTCGTCGACCAGATGCAGCGTCGCGTGATCGAGCTCAAGGAGGGCGTCATGGTGCGCGACGAGCTCGGCGGCGGCTACGGCGACACCTCGAGCATCCCTCGCCTGCGGCCCGAATCGATCCCCGGCGCTGCCGCGGCGGCCGCGCTCACCGCCGTGCAGGAGGTGCAGCGGCAGACCGTCGCGACGCCCGTCATCACCCCGGATGCCGCTGCTACGCGCGCGCCCGAGACGCCCGCCGCCGAGCGTGAGGACGTCGTGCCGCCCGCTCCGCCGGAGGAGAACCCCTATGCCGCGGCGACCCCGCGCACGAATCCGATCGTCATCCCCGACGTGAAGGTCGACGAACTGGGGGTCGCCGATCGCCTCGGCCTCTCGGACGGCGGCGACGAGGAAGTGGGTCCGACCTCATGAACTTCGGACTCATCGTCGGCGAGGCCCTGCTAGGCCTGCGTCGCAACCTCTCCATGGTCATCTCGGTGGTGCTCGTCACCTTCGTGTCGCTCACCTTCGTCGGCGCCGCCATCCTCATGCAGACGCAGATCAGCACGATGCGCGCCTACTGGGGCGAGAAGGCCGAGGTGACGGTCTACATGTGCTCGCCCCTGTCGACCTCGTCGACGTGCGTCGGCGGCGAGGCCACCCAGGAGCAGATCGACAAGGTCAAGCAAGCCCTGGAGGGCGACGCGCTCGCCCCGCTGATCAGCTCGGTGCGCTTCCAGTCCAAGGAGGACGCGTACGACGACATCGTGGCGCAGCTCGGCGAGGAGCAGGCCAGCGTCATCGGCGTGCAGAACACCTCGGTGGACTTCCGCGTCACGATGAAGGATCCTCAGCAGTCCGAGGTGATCACGGAGGCGTTCTCGGGCGAGGCCGGCGTCGATGCGGTCAAGGACCAGCGCAAGCTGCTGGACCCGCTGTTCTCGGCCCTCACGGTCGCGACGTACATCGCCGTGGGCGTTGCCGTGCTCATGCTCATCGCGGCCGTGCTGCTCATCGCCACCACCATCCGGTTGTCGGCCTATGCCAGGCGCAAGGAGATCGGGATCATGCGTCTGGTCGGCGCGTCCAACGGATCCATCCAGACGCCGTTCGTGCTGGAGGGTGTCTTCGCCGCGTTCCTCGGCTCGGTCTTCGCCAGCGCGGCCGTGCTCGCAGGCGTCCACTTCGGCGTGGAGGGCTATCTCGCGGACCGCGTGCCCTTCATGCGTCCCCTGGTCGGCATGGAGCAGGCCGCGTTCGTCGTCCCGGTGCTGATCGGGATCGGCATCCTGCTGTCGGCCCTGTCTGCCGGCTTCGCGATCCGTCGCTGGCTGCGCACCTGACCCGGTATATGCTGGTGGGCTGTCCCATCGTCAGGAGAAGAACATGCCCAGGGAACGCGGTGAGAAGGTCGTCGCGACCAACCGTCGCGCACGTCACGACTACAACCTCGAGAAGTCGTACGAAGCGGGCCTCGTGCTCACCGGCACCGAGGTCAAGTCGCTGCGTCAGGGGCGCGCGAACCTCAGCGACGGCTACGCGTACATCAAGGGCGGCGAGGCGTTCCTCGACGCCGTGCACATCCCGGAGTACTCCCAGGGGCACTGGACCAACCACTCGGCCAAGCGCATCCGCAAGCTGCTGCTGCACCGCGACGAGATCCACAAGCTCGAGCACGCCGTCTCGGCCGGCGGCTACACGCTGATCCCGCTCCGGCTGTACTTCTCGGACGGCCGGGCCAAGGTCGAGATCGCTCTCGCGAAGGGCAAGCGCGAGTACGACAAGCGCCAGACCCTGCGCGAGCGCCAGGACACCCGCGAGGCCGAGCGCGCCATGCGCACCCGAAACCGCATGGGGGAATGACCTCGGAGATCGCCGATCCCCGGGCTACGCGTCGCGCAGCTCCCGCTTGAGGATCTTCCCGCTCTGGTTGCGGGGGAGCGCGTCGATGAACCGCACGGCCTTCGGAACCTTGAACGAGGCGAGCCGATCCTTCACATGCGCGATGAGCTCATCCTCCGCGACCGCGGCATCCGGCTTGAGCACCACGCATGCGACGATCGCCTCGATCCACCGCTCGTCGGGGACGCCGATCACCGCGACCTCGGCCACCGCGGGGTGCGTGTAGATCGCATCCTCCACCTCGCGGGACGCGACCATGATCCCGCCGGTGTTAATCGCGTCCTTGATGCGGTCGACCACCGTCAGGTACCCGGCCTCGTCACGGACCACGAGGTCACCGGAGTGGAACCAGCCGTCGCGGAACGCCTCCGCGGTCTCCTCGGGCTTGTCCCAGTAGCCCAGCGCCAGCTGCGGTGAGCGGTACAGCACCTCGCCGGGAACGCCGTCCGGCACGTCCTGCCCGTTCTCGTCGACGACACGGGTCTCGACGAACAGGATGGCGCGGCCCGCCGATGCGGGCCGCTCCTCGTGCTCCTCCGGGCGGAGCACGGTCGCCAGCGGGCCGATCTCGGACTGTCCGAAGCAGTTGTAGAAGCCCAGTGCCGGATACCGCTCGCGCAGGCGGTTCAACACGGTGACCGGCATGATCGACGCACCGTACTGCGCCTTGGCGAGCGAGGAGAGATCCGCGGCGTCCAGGTCGGGGTGGTTCGCGAGCGGAACCCACACGGTCGGAGCCAGGAACAGCGACCCGATCCTCTCCTCGGAGACGGTGCGGAGGATCCGGGGGATGTCAGGCGCGGGGAGCAGCCGCACGGTCGCGCCGATGGCGAGATAGGGGAGCATGAACACGTGCATGGCCGCCGAGTGGTACAGCGGCATGCAGATCAGCGGCGCGTCGTCGGGTGCGAGGTCCAGCGCGACGATCACCGCCGAGTACTCGGCGACGAGAGCCGAGTGCGTCAGCATCGCTCCCTTCGGCTGCGATGTGGTGCCGGATGTGTAGAGCAGCTGCACCAGGCTCTCGCCGTCCACGTCCGCGGGGAGCTCCACGGCATCCCCGGCGCTCGCACGCGCGAGGAAGGAGTCCTCCTCGTCGCGCAGAGCGACGACGATCTCGACATCGGTGTCGGTGCGGACGGCGTCGAAGTGCTCGCGCAGCTGCGGGTCGACCAGCGCCGCTCTCGCTCCGGACTGGGCGATCAGATAGGCGAGCTCGGCCCCGTGCAGCGCGTAGTTGACCGGGACGTGCACTAGCCCCGCGCGCGCGATGGCGAGGAACGCGATGACATAGGCATCCGAGTTCGTGCCGTAGGTGACCACGCGCTCGCCGGCGGCGAGGCCGCGGTCGCGCAGGCCCGCCGCGGCCCGTGTGACCGCGTCGTCGAGATCGCGATAGGTCCACTCCCGTCCTTCGAAGCGGAGGGCGATCGCGCCGGGAGTGCGGGAGGCGGTGCGTCGCAGGACGCCGTCGACCGTGTTGGTTCGCCAGGGCTGCGGGGTGGACATCGTCGTCATGACCATCACGCTAGCCGCTTCGACGGGCTCCAGTGGAGGGTCCCAGGGCCGAGGTGCGGATGCTGCGCTCAGGCCGGCGAGAATCCGAACGTCTCGCCGAGGAACCGCAGCTCCGCCTCCAGCGCCGTGACGATGGTCTCCGCCCGGCGGAAGCCGTGCCCCTCGCCCTCGAACAGCAGGTACTCGTGCGGGATGCCGCGCGCCGCCAGGGCGTCGCGGATCGCCTCGGACTGCGAGGGCGGCACGACCTTGTCATCCGCACCCTGCAGCAGCAGAACGGGGACGTCGATGCGCTCCGCATGGCTGAGCGGCGACCTCTCGATGTACACGTCCTCGGCCTCGGGGAGCGGGCCGACCAGGCCGTTCAGGTAGAACTTCTCGAAGTCGTGGGTGTCGGATGCCAGCATCCGCAGGTCCGCGACGCCGTACCGGCTGACGCCCGCGCCGAACGCGCCTCCGCGGACCAGCGCGCAGAGCACCGTCCAGCCGCCGGCGGAGCCGCCCTTGATCGCGATGCGGGCGGGGTCGGCGAGTCCGGCATCGGCGAGCCCGCGCGCCGCGGCGATCACGTCGTTCACGTCGACCACGCCCCACTGCCCGTCCAGCCGCTCGCGGTAGGCGCGGCCGTAGCCGGTGGAGCCGCCGTAGTTCACGTCGAGCACGCCGATGCCGCGGCTGGTCCAGTAGGCGTAGGCCGCGGATGCCGCACCCGAGACGTGCGCGGTGGGCCCGCCGTGCACCATGACGATGTACGGGGGCCGCTCGTCCGCCGGGGCGGCCGCATCCGGGTTCGTCGGGCGGTAGTCGAAGGCGTGCACGGGGCCGTGCGCGCCTTCGAACGTGACCGGGCGGGCCACGGGGAACCACCTGGAGTCGACCGGGTCGCCCCCGCGGATCGCCGTCGTCTCGCCGGACTCCAGGTCCACGCGCCACAGCCCGCGGTCCACGCCGGCGCCCGCGCCCGAGATCAGCACCCGGGAACCAGACACGTCGTCGATGCTCGCCTCGCCGGTCACGGGGATGTCGATCGGGCGGACCTCGCCCGAGTCCGGGTCGATCAGGACGATCTCGTCGGCGCCGTTCGTGCGCACCGCGACGATCCGCCCGTCCTCCAGGACGCCGTACCAGCGGTTGCCGAGCACCCACAGTCCGCCACCTGTGTCGGCGTCGGCCAGGGCGTACGTCTCCGTCGTGGCGGGCGGCGTCGGCGCAGGCGGCGGCGTGTCCGCCCCGAGCCGCGCGAGGTGCAGGTTCCACCGTCCGGTGGCGTCGTCGGCGTACAGCAGCTCGTCGTCGGTGAGCCACTCGGGCTGCAGAGCGGCGCGGGCGGGAATCGTCGTGTCGGATCCCGATCCGAGGTGCACGACCGAGACGACGGCCTGCTCCCACGGCATCCGGTGCTCCGTCCACTGCACGTAGGCCAGGCGTGTGCCGTCCGGCGACAGGGACGGGTGGGCGTAGAACCCCGAGCCGTACGTGGACACCCAGGCGGGGGAGTCGTCGTCGGCGGCCGATCCGTCAGTCGGGATCTCCGCGATGCCGCGCCAGTGCTGCTCGCCGCGCAGATCCTCGCGCACGGCGAACAGCCGTCCCTGCTGCAGCGACAGTCCGCCGTGCTGCGGGCCGGGCGCTGTCAGCGGCTCGGGGACGCCGCCGTGCGGCATCCGGTACACGCGCTGGTCGCCCGCGTTCACGAAGTACAGCGTGCCGTCGGCATCCGCGGTCCACGCCCCGCCGCCGTACTCGTGCACGCGGGAGCGCGCGTTCCACGGCTCGGGAAGGACCTCGGCGCCCGAGGAGCTGCGGACGGTGACCCGTCCGCCCTGCGAGGGCACCGACTCGCCCCACCAGATCTCCTCGCCCACGAAGCGTGCTCCGTCGATCCGCGGCGCGGACGAGGAGACGTCGGCGGCGGAGAACGGCGAGGGCCAGGAACCGTAGGGCAGAGTCATGGCTCGAGCCTATCCAGATGACGTCATGTGTCCGGCGCTGACACATGGCGTCACACAGTGTGCACCAGGCCGCGTCGCCGTTCTACCGTGCTGGAACAGCCCCGTCCGGAACAGTGAGGAGACAGCCATGAATCGCGTGCCGTTCTCCTTCGAGCTGTACCCGCCGCGGTCCACCGCCAGTGCGCAGGCGCTGCACGACACGATCGACCGGCTGGCCGAGGCCGGCCCCGACTTCCTGTCGGTCACCTACGGCGCCGGGGGATCGACCGGCGGGCGGTCTCTGGAGGTGCTGCGCTACATCCGCACCCGCACCGACGTCGAGCCGCTCGCGCACCTCACCTGCGTCGGCAACACCTACGCGGGGGCGGCCCGGCTCATCCGCGAGTTCCTGGATGCCGGCATCCTCAGCTTCCTCGCGCTGCGCGGCGACCCGCCTGCGGGCCTGGGCGAGGGCGAGTCGTTCCTCGGCGACCTGGAGAGCTCCGCGCAGCTGGTGCAGCTGATCGACCGGGTGCAGGCCGAGCGGGCGCCCTACGAGGAGTCGCCCGTGCCCGGGAACCCGGGTGCCGTGCGCGTCGCTCCGCGCCGCAGGGTGAACATCGCCGTGGCGGCTTTCCCCAACGGGCATCCGCGCTCCGCCTACAGCAGCCAGCACGTCGACGCGCTGCTCGCGAAGCAGGCGGCGGGCGCCACGCTCGCCATCACGCAGCTGTTCTTCCACCCCGACCACTACCTCGCGTTCGTCGAGCGCGCGCGGCGTGCGGGCGTGACGATCCCCATCCTGCCCGGCATCATGCCGATCACCTCGCCGAGCCGTCTCGCCCGCGTGCTCGAGCTCACCGGGGAGGAGCTGCCCGGTGAGCTGTCGATCGCGCTCGAGGTCGAGCCCACCGCGGAGGGACGCCGCCAGATCGGCATCGACTGGGCATCCGATCTCGCCCGGGAGGTCGTCGCGGGCGGCGCGCCGGGTGTGCATCTCTACGCCTTCAACCAGCACGAGACCGTGCTGGACGTCCTCGCCCAGGCCGGCATCCTGGCCGACCGATGTCTTTCGCCAGCCACGAAGTAAAGGAAACACCATGACCGCTTTCCCCGCCGGGACGATCCTCGGCTACCCCCGGATCGGACGCCGCCGCGAGCTGAAGAAGGCCGTCGAGGCGTTCTGGGCCGGGCGCATCGACGAGAAGCAGCTCGAGACCGCCGCCGCAGAGCTGCGCGCCGCGAACCGCGAGCGCCTCGCCGAGCTCGGACTCGGCCGCGATGACTCGTCGATCCCGGAGTCCTCGTCCTTCTACGACCAGGTGCTCGACGCCGCCGTCACCGTCGGCGCCATCCCGGCCCGCTTCGAGGACCTGCGCGACGAGGACGGCAGCATCGGCCTGCCCGCCTACTTCACCGTCGCCCGTGGCGAGGGCGACCGCGCCCCCGCCGAGATGACCAAGTGGTTCGACTCGAACTACCACTACCTGGTGCCGGAGATCGGCCCGGAGACCGTGTTCTCGTTCTCCAGCGACCGGCTGGTCCGCGAGGTCGTCGAGGCGGCCGAGGCCGGCTTCCGCACCCGCCCGGTCATCGTCGGCCCGGTCACGCTGCTCGCGCTGGCCAAGGCGTCGGATGCCGCTCCCGAGGGCTTCGACCCGCTCTCGCGCCTGGACGACGTCGTCGCCGTGTACGCCGAGCTGCTCGCCAAGCTGAAGGCCGCCGGCGCCGAGTGGGTGCAGCTCGACGAGCCGGCCCTGGTCAGCGAGTCGCTGCCGGCCACGACCGCCCAGCTGGCGGATGCCGCGCAGCGCGCGCTCGCGGCTCTCGGCGGCTCGACCGAGCGTCCGTCGATCGTCGTGGCGGCTCCCTACGCATCGCTCGACGAGACGCTCGCCGTGCTCGCCGCGGCGCCCGTCGAGGCGATCGCCATCGACCTCGTGCGCGGTGCCGTTCCGGCATCCCTGCCCGACCTCGCGGGCAAGACGATCGTGGGCGGGGTGATCGACGGCCACAACATCTGGCGCGGGGACCTGGCCGGCGCCTTCGCCAAGCTCGAGGCGCTGCGCGAGCTCGGCGCGGCATCCGTCTCGGCATCCACCTCCACCTCGCTGCTGCACGTGCCGCACGACGTGCAGGACGAGTCCAAGCTCGACGCGCGCCTGGTGTCGTGGCTCGCCTTCGCCGACCAGAAGGTCGGACAGGTCGTCACCCTCGCCCGCGGCCTCGCCGAGGGCCGCGAGGCGATCGCGGAGGAGCTGGACGCGGCATCCGCCGCCCTCGCCGACCGGCGCGACGCCCCCGGCGTGCGTGACGGCGCCGTGCGCGCCCGCGCCCTCTCGGAGGCCGACTTCTCCCGCGACTCCTACGCGGACCGCGAGGCCGCCCAGCTGGCGCTGGACCTGCCCGCGCTGCCGCTGACCACCATCGGCTCGTTCCCGCAGACCGCCGACATCCGCCGCGCCCGCGCGCAGTTCGGCCGCGGCGAGGTGCCCCAGGACGACTACGAGGCGTTCCTCAAGGCGGAGATCGACCGCGTGGTCGCGCTGCAGGAGGACCTGGGGCTGGACGTGCTCGTGCACGGCGAGGCCGAGCGCAACGACATGGTGCAGTACTTCGCCGAGAACCTGGACGGCTTCGCGGTGACCGAGAACGGCTGGGTGCAGTCCTACGGCTCACGCGCCACGCGCCCGTCGATCCTGTGGGGCGACGTGTCGCGTCCGGCGCCGATCACCGTCTCCTGGGCGTCGTACGCCCAGTCGCTGAGCGCCAAGCACGTCAAGGGCATGCTCACCGGTCCCGTCACGATCCTGGCCTGGTCGTTCGTGCGCGACGACCAGCCGCTCGGGGAGACCGCCAACCAGGTCGCTCTCGCCCTGCGTGACGAGATCACTGACCTCGAGGCCGCGGGCATCGCGATCATCCAGGTCGACGAGCCGGCCCTCCGGGAGCTGCTGCCGCTGAAGAAGGCCGACCAGCCCGCCTACCTGGACTGGTCCGTGAACTCCTTCCGCCTGGCCACCGGTGGCGCTGCGGCGGCCACTCAGGTGCACACGCACCTCTGCTACTCGGAGTTCGGCGTCGTGATCGACGCGATCCGCGCGCTGGACGCCGACGTCACCTCGATCGAGGCCGCTCGCAGCCGCATGGAGGTCGTCGCCGACATCGCCGAGTACGGCTTCGACCACGGCGTGGGCCCGGGCGTCTACGACATCCACTCGCCGCGCGTGCCGAGCGTCGACGAGATCGAGTCGCTGCTGCGCCGCGCGGTCGACGAGCTGCCGCTGCGTCAGCTCTGGGTCAACCCGGACTGCGGTCTGAAGACCCGCGGCTACGACGAGACCGTCGCCTCGCTGCGCAACATCGTCGAGGCGACGCGTCGCGTCCGCGAGGACGTCGTCGTCCCGGCCTGAGCCGGATCCCCGCAGGGGCCGTGCAAGCCCCGCGGGATCACTGGTACGGATGGGCCCCGCTCCTCGGAGGAGCGGGGCCCATCCGGGTCTTCAGCGCAGGTGGTGCACCTGCTGCAGGCCGTACACCGGGGTGTCGATGCCGGCGTGCCTGGCCTTCAGCTGCAGCGCCAGGTACAGCGAGTAGTGCCGCGACTGGTGCAGATTGCCGCCGTGGAACCAGAGGTTCGGCTGCTGCGTCGGCTTCCACATGTTGCGCTGCTCGCCCTCCCAGGGGCCGGGATCCTTGGTCGTGTCCGAGCCGAGCCCCCAGCACTTTCCCACGGTGTCGGCGACATCCTGACTGATGAGATCGGCCACCCAGCCGTTCATCGAGCCGTAGCCGGTGGCGTAGACGACCAGGTCCGCCGGGAGCACGGTGCCGTCCTTCAGCACCACGGCATCCTCGGTGAGGTGGTCGACGTCGCCGTGCGCAAGCTTGACCTCACCGTCGGCCACCAGCTCGGCGGAGCCCACGTCGATGTAGTAGCCGGAGCCGCGCCGCAGGTACTTCAGGAACAGGCCTGAGCCGTCGTCTCCCCAGTCGAGGTCGAATCCGGCCGCCGTCATCCGGTCGTAGAAGTCCTTGTCGCGCTCGCGCATCTTGTCGTACAGCGGGATCTGGAACTCGTGCATGATCCGGTAGGGCAGCGACGCGAAGATGAGGTCGGCCTTCTCGGTGGTGACGCCGGCGGCGAGAGCGCGCTCGGAGTACAGATCGCCGAGGCCGATGTCCATCAGGGTGTCGCTCTTGACGATGTGCGTCGAGGAGCGCTGCACCATCGTCACGTCCGCACCGTGCTCCCACAGCGCCCCGCAGATGTCGAAGGCCGAGTTGTTGCTCCCGATCACGACGACCTTCCTGCCGCTGTAGGCGTCGGGGCCGGGATGCTGGGACGAGTGCTGCTGCTCGCCGCGGAACACGTCCTGGCCGGGGAAGACAGGCACGTTCGGCTTGCCCGACATGCCCGTCGCGAAGACCAGCTGGGTCGGATGCAGGGTCAGCGGGGCCCCGTCGCGCTCGATCTCGACGGTCCAGGTGCCGGATGCCTCGTCGAAGGCCGCTGAGGTCGCGGTCGTGTTCGACCAGTACGGCACCTCCATGACCTTCACGTAGGACTCCAGCCAGTCGCCGACCTTGTCCTTCGGGGCGAAGACGGGCCAGTTCTCGGGGAACTTGATGTACGGCAGGTGGTCGTACCAGACCGGGTCGTGCAGGCAGAGCGACTTGTAGCGCCCGCGCCACTGATCTCCAGGACGCGGGTGCCGGTCGATCACGAGCGCAGGGACGCCGAGCTGGCGCAGCCTGGCGCCGAGCGCGATGCCGCCCTGTCCGCCGCCGATCACGAGCGCGTAGGGCTGGGTCTCGGTGCCCAGCGACGCCTCCTCGGCCTGGCGGCGCTCCAGCCACGACACGCGGTCGCGTCGCGCCCCGTGCTCGGCGCCCTTCGGGCGGCGCTCGCGCAGGGGCTCCTCGTGGCCCTTGAGCTCGTACATGGTGGTCAGCAGCGTCCACGCCTTCGGGCCGTCCTCGTAGACGATCCGGACGAGACCCCGGCCACGGCCCACCGCGGTCTCGAACTCGAACCAGGCGGACGTCACTCCGTCGGCGGTCTCGGGCTCCTCGGTGAATCGGAAGCCGTGCGGGGCGGTGCCCTCGAGCGTGGCGGTGAGGAGGTCGGCGACGCCCGCGGGGTTCTCGACCGTGGTGATGTTCCAGGAGAAGGCGATCAGATCGCGCCAGAAGCTGGTCGCCGCAAAGAGCCCGGCGGCGCGCGCGACATCGCGGGCGAGCAGGGCATCCTCGAAGGCCGCCAGCCAGGTGCGGGCCGGATCGTCGGATGCGGTCATGGTCGGCATCGTCGCCGACCGCTCATCGAGTTGGGTCATGCGTACAGTGCACTCGGCTGCGCTCGCGCCGTGAAGCGTTGCACGGTGTTGCAACGTGGCCCGGGATACGCTCCCCGCCATGGCAACGTCGCCTGATCTCGCAGACCTCGCCCGCCGTCTCGTGCGCGTGCACGATGCTGTGCTCTCCGGCAGTGCGCCTCCGCACGACCCGCGGGAGGTGGTCGCGCGGTCGTGGCGCCGCACGATGAGCCTGGGCGTGGATGCCGATGCCGTGCGCCGCGTCGAGCCGATGGCAGCCTCGGCGCTGGAGGATCTGCGGCGTCGTTCGCGGCTGTCCGACGTGATCGACGAGCTGCGCGCCCCTCTGCTCGCCGCCGCCGACGCCTCGTCGTATCTCGTCGTCGTGACGGACGCCGACGGTGTGGTGCTGTGGCGCAGCGGCGCGCCGAGGGTGAAGCTGCACGCCGATCGGCTCGGCTTCGTGGACGGTGCGCGATGGACGGAGAGCATCGTGGGGACCAACGCGATCGGCACCGCGCTCGTCGAGGATGCGCCCGTGCAGCTGTTCTCGGCCGAACACTACGAGAACGCGCAGGTGCCCTGGTACTGCACCGCCGAGCCGATCCACGACCCGATCGACGGGACGCTGCTCGGCGTCGTGGACGTCAGCGGCCCCGCGCTGACGCTGCATCCCGCCATCCGCGCGCTGGTGTCGGCGGCGGCGAGGATCGCCGAGGCATCGCTCTGGCGCCGGCACAGCATGCGGCTGGACCGTCTGCGCAGGGCCGCGCAGCCTCTGCTGGCCGGCGTGCAGGGACCGGCGCTGGTCGTCGACGACCACGGCTGGGTCGCCGCGCAGCAGGGGCTGTCCGCCCGCGACCGGATCGAGGTCCCGCACGCGGATCGCACCCTCGCCGTGCCCGGACTGGGTGTGTGCGTGCCCGAGCGCCTGCCGGAGGGCTGGCTGATCAGACCCGCGGCGGACACCTCTGTGGTGGCGGTGCTCGACCTCAGGGGCGCGCAGGCGTGCATCGAGGTGCGGGCCGACGCATCCACCTGGCGCGTGCCGCTCACGCCGCGGCACGCCGACATGCTCGCCCTGCTCTCGGATGCCGGTCCCGCCGGCGTCACGGCCGCCGACCTCAGCCGTCGCCTGCACGGCGACGTCGACCATCAGGTCACCGTGCGCGCGGAGTTCTCCCGCCTGCGACGCTCGGCGGGCGCGCTGGTCGCCGGCGCGCCGTACCGGATCGCGGACGGAGTCCTGCTGAGCGTGCGGCGGGGATAGCCGATCAGACGGCGCGCAGCACCGCCACGACCTTGCCGAGCACCACGGCCTCGTCGCCGAGGATCGGCTCGAACGCCGAGTTGCGGGGGAGCAGCCAGGTGTGGCCGTCCCGCCGGCGGAAGGTCTTGACCGTCGCCTCGCCGTCGATCATGGCCGCGACGATCTCGCCGTTCTCGGCGTTGCTCTGCGTGCGCACCACCACCCAGTCCCCGTCGCAGATGGCGGCGTCGATCATGGACTCGCCGTTGACCTTGAGCATGAACAGCTCGCCCTTGCCGACGAGCTGGCGGGGGAGCGGGAAGATCTCCTCGACCTGCTGCTCCGCGGTGATCGGGATGCCGGCCGCGATCTGGCCGACCAGGGGGACCAGGGCCGCGTCTCCGACGGCGGGAGCGGAATCGGCGGGATTCTCCGTGCTCGTGCCGGGGAGATCGATCAGCACCTCCATGGCGCGGGTCTTGCCGGGATCACGGCGGAGGTAGCCGCTGAGCTCGAGCTGGCCCAGCTGGTGGGTGACGCTGGAGAGCGACTTGAGCCCGACGGCGTCACCGATCTCGCGCATGCTCGGCGGATAGCCGTACCGGGCGATGGAGGTCTGGATGACCTCGAGGATCGCGATCTGCTTCGCGCTGAGGCTCTTGCGGCGACGCGTGCGCGGAGCCTCGGATGCGGGGGTGGCGTTCTCGCTCATCGGTGCTCCTTCTCAGCGGGCCGGACCGGGCTGGATCCGCGTCATCGCGGGCTTCCGGTTCGAATGTCGGTGGCCAGTGGTGTGCTGTCCATATCGAAACCGTATCCGAGATATCGCGGAAAACGGAAGATCTGTTCGAGCGTGTCGGCGACATTCTCGGACGGGTTTCGAAGAATTCTTGACAGATGTTCGATATCGAAGATAGATTCGGAACACAGCTTCGCATCCGGCGTCCCCGGCCGGATGCCGGATGCGAAAGCTGTACCGGTCCCGCCGATCGGCGGGAAGAAGAAGAGGAGCCTCACATGAGCACCATCAGCATCCAGAGCCCCGCGATCCTTCGCGCCTCCGCAGGTGCCTCCACGCGTGCGGTGCGCTCGACGAAGCTCCGCCTCACGGTGCGCGGTCGTCGTGTGCTGGCGGCGGTCGCCGCTGCCCCTCTCGTCGCGGGCATCGCGTTCTCGGTGCTGGCGGGCGGTTCGGCACTCGCCTCGGGTGAGCAGAACGCCGGGGTCTCCTTCGAGACCGTGACGGTGCTCCCGGGCGACACCCTGTGGTCGATCGCGTCGGAGATCGCGCCCGGCGTCGACCCGCGTGACGTGATCGACGACATCATGAGTCTGAACAACCTCAGCAGCGGTGCGATCCAGGCCGGTTCCGAGATCGCCATCCCGACGCAGTACTCGCACTGATCGTCATCCGGGAACTGGCCCGGATTCCGCGCTCTACCATGGGAAGAGTGACCTCTCTCGACGAGCTGCCTCTCCGCGACGATCTGCGCGGGCTCACCCCCTACGGCGCCCCGCAGGCTCCTCTGCCCGTGGCGCTGAACGTGAACGAGAACACGCATCCGGTGCCGGAGTCGGTGGTCGGCGACATCCTCGACGACATCGCCCTGGCGCTCAGCGACGTCAACCGCTACCCCGACCGCGAGTTCACCCAGCTGCGTGAGGCCTTCGCCGCCTATCTCGGCCACGAGCTGACCGCCGACCAGATCTGGGCGGGAAACGGCTCCAATGAGGTGCTGCAGCACATCATGCAGGCGTTCGCCGGGCCGGGCCGCACGGCCTTCGGCTTCGCGCCGACCTACTCGATGTATCCGCTGATCACGCAGGGGACCGGTGCCGGCTGGATCGCCGGCACGCGCGAGGACGACTACAGCATCGCGCCGGAGGACGCGGCAGCCCAGGTCGCAGCATCCGACCCCGACGTCGTGCTGCTGTGCTCGCCGAACAACCCCACCGGAACGCCGCTCGGGCTGGACGTGGTCGAAGCCGTGTACGAGGCCGCACGCGGCATCGTGGTCGTCGACGAGGCGTATCACGAGTTCGCGCCGAAGGACGCGGCATCCGCTCTCTCCCTGCTTCCCGGCCGTCCGCGGCTGGCGATCTCCCGCACCATGAGCAAGGCGTTCGCCTTCGCGGGCGCGCGAGTCGGATACCTGGCGGCCGACCCCGCCTTCATCGACGCGCTGCGCCTGGTGCGCCTGCCGTACCACCTGAGCGCCCTGACCCAGGCGGCCGCGACGGCAGCGCTGCGCAACTCCGCGACGATGCTGCGCATGGTCGACGAGATCGTCGAGCAGCGCGACCGGATCTCCGCGACCCTCGAGGCGCTCGGCTATGCGCCGCACCCGTCCTGGTCGAACTTCGTGCTCTTCGGTGGGATCGACGACCCCAAGGCCGTGTGGCAGGCGCTCTACGACCGCGGCGTGCTGATCCGCGACGTCGGGATCCCCGGCCACCTGCGGGTCACGGCCGGCACAGAGGCCGAGACCACCGCCTTCCTGGACGCACTCGCATCGATAGGATCACCAGCATGACCGCGCCCCGCACCGCCCGCCGCACCCGCAGCACGTCCGAGTCGACGGTCGAGGTCGAGCTGAACCTCGACGGCACCGGCCGGAGCGACATCAGCACCTCCGTGCCGTTCTTCGACCACATGCTCACGGCCTTCGCGAAGCACTCGCTCACCGACCTCACGGTGCGCGCGACCGGGGACACGCACATCGACGCCCACCACACGGTCGAGGACGTCTCCATCGTGCTCGGCCAGGCGATCCGCGAGGCGCTCGGCGACAAGTCCGGCATCTCGCGGTACGGCGACGCGCTCGTGCCCCTCGACGAGGCCCTCGCTCAGGCCGTCGTGGACATCTCGGGTCGCCCCTTCCTCGTCCACGAGGGCGAGCCCGCCGGTTTCGAGATGCACCTCATCGGCGGGCACTTCACCGGCTCGCTCGTGCGGCATGTCTTCGAGGCCATCACCTTCAACGGCGGCCTCACCGTGCACGTGCGCGTGGTCGGCGGCCGCGACCCCCACCACATCGCCGAGGCGGAGTTCAAGGCGTTCGCACGCGCGTTCCGCCAGGCCAAGGCCCTCGACCCGCTCGTCGACGGCGTCCCCTCCACCAAGGGCGCGCTGTGAGCACCGGTCCTCGCGTCGTCGTCTTCGACTACGAGTCCGGCAACGTCCACTCGGCGGTCAAGGCCCTGGCCGCCGCTGGTGCGGACGTCGAGCTCACCGGCGACCGGGATCGTGCGCTCGAGGCCGACGGGCTGTTCGTGCCGGGCGTCGGCGCGTTCTCGGCCGTGGTCGACGCGCTGCGCAGGCACGGCGGTGACGAGATCATCGACCGCCGGCTCGCGGGCGGCCGGCCGGTGCTCGGCGTCTGCGTCGGGATGCAGGTGATGTTCGAGCGCGGTGTCGAACGCGGGCTGAACACCGAGGGTCTGGGGGAGTGGCCGGGCACGGTCGCCGAGCTGGATGCTCCGGTGCTGCCGCACATGGGCTGGAACACGGTCGAGGCGGGCGAGGGCAGCGTGCTGTTCCGCGGCCTCGAGCAGGAGCGCTTCTACTTCGTGCACTCCTTCGCCGCGAAGACCTGGGGGATCCAGGTCGAGCCGCCGTTCCCGCAGCCCGCGCTGACCTGGGCGACCCACGGCGAGAGATTCCTCGCGGCCGTGGAGAACGGCCCGCTGTCGGCTACCCAGTTCCACCCGGAGAAGTCCGGGGACGCGGGCATCCGGATGCTGCGCAACTGGGTGGAATCGCTCGGCTGAGCGTCACCCGACGCCGCTCATGTTGAACCGCGCACAGGCGCGGACTAGTGTCTTCTCTCGTGTCCGCACGTCGCGGCCATCCTCGAACCAAGGACGTCATGAACGACTTCGCACAGTCCCCCTCGCTGATCCTGCTGCCCGCAGTCGACGTCGCGGGAGGGAAGGCGGTGCGTCTCACCCAGGGTGAGGCGGGCACGGAGACCAGCTACGGCGACCCGATCGACGCCGCAGGCGAGTGGGTCGACCAGGGCGCGCAGTGGATCCACCTCGTGGACCTGGACGCGGCCTTCGGGCGGGGCAGCAACGCGCCCATCCTGCGCAAGGTCATCAAGCAGTACCGCGGTGTGAACATCGAGCTCTCCGGCGGCATCCGCGACGACGCCAGCCTCGAGGCGGCGCTCGAGTCCGGCGCGAACCGCATCAACCTCGGCACCGCGGCGCTCGAGAACCCCGAGTGGGCGGCCGACGTCATCAGCCGGTACGGCGAGGCGGTCGCCGTCGGTCTCGACGTGCGCGGCACCACGCTGGCCGCACGCGGCTGGACGAAGGACGGCGGCGACATCTGGGAGGTGCTGGAGCGCCTCGAGGAGGCGGGCTGCAGCCGCTACGTCGTCACCGACGTGACAAAGGACGGCACGCTGCGCGGCCCGAACCTGGAGCTGCTGCGCGAGATCACCTCGCGCACGCCCAAGCCGGTGATCGCCTCCGGCGGGGTCTCGAACCTCGACGACATCGCGGCTCTCCGCGAGCTCGTGCCGCTCGGCGTCGAGGGTGCCATCGTCGGCAAGGCGCTCTACGCCGGGCAGTTCACGCTGGCAGAGGCGCTGGATGTCGCCGGCCTCTGACGACGCCTGCGATCACGGGGCGAACCGAGCTGATTCCGCCGGCGTGCCCTGGGCCGGCCGGAGCTTCGAGCCGAACGCCCGCGCCGCGGATGACGGCTCCGCCGACCCCGCGCTGCTGGACGCGCTGCTGCGCTTCCGCGCCGGCACCGGAACGCAGACGGAGGTCGTCGACGCGTTCCGGCCCGCGCGCGTGCTCGTGCCACTGGTCGCCGAGAAGGGCGACGAGGGCATCGGCCCGACGGGCCTGAAGGTCGACAAGACGCAGGAGCTGTCGATCGTCACGGTCGCGGCGCCCGACGGACGCCGGGTCCAGCCCGCGTTCTCCTCGGTCGACACCATGCGCCGGTGGGATGCCCAGGCCCGCCCCATCCCGGTGGAGGCGGCGCGCGTGGCGCTGTCGGCCGCAGGCGAGGAGACCGACCTGATCGTGCTGGATCCGGCATCCGACACCGAGTTCGTGTTCCGGCGCCCCGCGGTGTGGGCGATCGCGCAGGGCCAGCCCTGGGAGCCGAGCTTCCTCTCGCCCGAGGTCTTCACGGCGCTCCGCGAGAGCATCGCGCACGAGCTGGCCGTGATCGACGTCTCGGTCGCGCCGGGGGATCCGGATGCCCGGATGCGCGGCCCGGAGCTGATCGTGACGCTCGAGCTGATCGACGGCCTGGACCGCGAGACCCTGGACGCCGTGCTGGCGCGGCTCGCACAGCGCTGGGCGGCCGACGACCGCATGGCGGTGCTGGTCGACTCGCTGACCGTGAAGCTCACCCGCTCCGCCGGCTGACAGCATCCTGCTCTCGGCAGACTTCTCGCCGCGTAGCCGCGCAGATCTGCACAACTCCGCAGGAATCCTTTGTAGATCTGCGGAACCGTGCAGATCTGCGGGGTTGTGTCGGGGCTGAGACTTGATGCCGCTGTGGTCGTGGCATGCGCGGACTGCTCGAGGTGCTGGGGCTGTGCGCGCCTGCACCCGGTGAGGCGGGTCCCGAGAGCACCCGGATGATGTCCAGCCAGGACGAGGGCATCTGGGGTTTCTCGTTCCTCGACGGCCTGCCTGAGGACGTGACTCTCAGAGTCACGGATGCCGACGGCACCGTGCTGAAGGAGTCCGACCATCACATCGTCTGGACTCACTCGACCGAGCGATGCGGCGGCCCCTCGACTGCAGATCCGATCGGGTTGCGCCCCTGACGAGCATCCCCTCGTGTACACCTGCCGCGGACTTGTACGCCATCCGCGGATGAACACGCGGATTCCGTCCGCGCGAAGCGCACATTCCCGCGCGAAGCGCTCATCCTCCCCACCTCATTCCGGAGTCACACGGGACGCGCGCCGAGGAGGTCGGGAGGTTCCCGGAGCGAGCATCGGGGAGGGACCCGCGAAGCGGGAGGGGTCACCCGTTCTGCGAGCGCAGGGAACCTCCCGACCTCCGACAACAACGAGGACTCAGGTGACCGGCCCGGTCCACTTCTCGCCCGGACCCTTGCCGATCGGGTCCTGGATGGGGGAGGCCTCGCGGAAGGCGAGCTGAAGGGAGCGCAGTCCGTCGCGCAGCGGGCTCGCGTGCGCGCTGCTGATCTCGGGGGCGCCGGCGGTGATCAGGCCGGCCAGTGCGTTGATGAGCTTGCGGGCCTCGTCGAGGTCGAGCTGCGCATCCGGGTCGTCCGCGAGTCCCAGCTTCACGGCGGCCGCGCTCATCAGATGCACGGCGGTCGTGGTGATCACCTCGACGGCCGGAACGTCGGCGATGTCGCGCGTCGCGGCGGCTGCGGCTTGCTCCTGCTCCGCCCAGCGCTCGTGGCGGTCATCGGCGTGCTCAGCAGGAATCGTCACTTCGGGATGCTTTCTGGTAGACTTCTGCGGGCTTCGGAGCTTTTCGCTCCGATACGAAAGAGGATTCATTCCCACCCGCGCTTGCCGTTCAAGGCTACCGGGTTCCACACCCCGCCGGACTCCGGTGGAAAGGGTGTCACAAGCCGGTGCTTCTGAATGCGTCGGCGGGTGGGGAGACTCCGATTTCGCTCAGGATGCAGACAGCATCCGGATGGCCGAAACCACGTCTAAGGAGCTCCGCATCAGCGATCCCCGTACCAATGAGCGCATCCGCGTCCCCGAGGTCCGCCTCGTCGGCCCCGCGGGTGAGCAGATCGGTGTTGTCCGCATCGAGGCAGCGCTGCGTCTGGCCCAGGAGGCAGATCTCGACCTGGTCGAGGTCGCCCCGAATTCCAAGCCGCCCGTGGTCAAGATCATGGACTACGGCAAGTTCAAGTACGAGGCCGCGCAGAAGGCGAAGGAAGCACGCCGCAACCAGGCGAACACCATCCTCAAGGAGGTCCGCTTCCGCCTGAAGATCGAGGCTCACGACTACACGACCAAGCTCAAGCGCGCCGAGGGCTTCCTGAAGTCCGGCGACAAGGTCAAGGCCATGATCCTGTTCCGCGGTCGCGAGCAGTCGCGTCCCGAGCAGGGCGTGCGTCTGCTGCGCAAGTTCGCCGAGGACGTCGCCGAGTTCGGCACCGTGGAGTCGAACCCCACGATCGACGGTCGCAACATGGTCATGGTCGTCGCTCCGCTGAAGAACAAGTCCGAGGCCAAGGCCGAGCAGAACGCCGTGCGCACCGCCAACAAGCAGGCGGCCCGCGAGGCGAAGAACGGCACGGGCGCGGCATCCGCCGAGCCCACGGACGAGACCGCGGCGTAAGCCGCCCCACAGCTCCCGCTCCTGGCGGGTAACCCACCGTCGCCCGCCAGGGCGCCACACGAAGGAAGAGAAGATGCCGAAGCAGAAGACCCACTCGGGTGCGAAGAAGCGCTTCAAGATCACCGGCAGCGGAAAGCTGAAGAAGCAGCAGGCCGGCATGCGCCACAACCTCGAGCACAAGTCGAGCCGCCAGACCCGTCGCCTGAACCAGGACCAGGTCCTCTCCAAGGCCGACACCAAGGTCGCCAACAAGCTTCTCGGCCGCGGCTGAGCGCCCGAACGCAGGAATAGGAACACAGGAAAATGGCTAGAGTCAAGCGCGCGGTCAACGCGCACAAGAAGCGTCGCGTCATCCTCGAGCGCGCCTCGGGCTACCGCGGTCAGCGTTCGCGTCTGTACCGCAAGGCGAAGGAGCAGGTCACCCACTCCCTCGTCTACGCGTACCGCGACCGTCGCAAGCGCAAGGGCGACTTCCGTCGTCTGTGGATCCAGCGCATCAACGCCGCTGCCCGCCAGAACGGCATCACCTACAACCGCTTCATGCAGGGCCTCGGCCTCGCGGGCGTGCAGGTCGACCGTCGCATGCTGGCCGAGCTGGCCGTCACCGACGCCGCCGCGTTCGCCACGCTGGTGGACGTCGCCAAGAAGGCGCTTCCCTCGGACGTCAACGCTCCGAAGGCCGCTGCCTGATCTGAACGATCCTGAGAACGGGCGTCTCCCTGCGGGGAGGCGCCCGTTTCCGCATCCCGGCCCCCGATAGAATGGGCCCGTGCTCGAGAACCCCCGCTCTCCCCGAGTCCGTGCCGTCGCCAAGCTGACCAAGCGCAGCGCCAGGACCGAGACGGGACTCTTCCTGCTGGAGGGACCGCAGTCGGTCCGCGAAGCGCTGAACTACCTCCCCGGCGCGATCGTCGAGCTGTACTCCACGCCGTCGGCGTGGGAGAAGCACTCCGATGTCCGGACGCTGGCGTCGGAGCACGGCATCGACGTCGAGTACGTCACCGAGCAGGTGCTCGCGGCGATGGCTGACACGGTCACGCCGCAGGGCATCGTCGCTGTCGCGCGGCAGACGCCCACCTCGGTGCGCGACATCTTCGCGGCGGGGCCGCGGCTTATCGCGATCTGCGAGGAGGTGCGCGATCCCGGCAACCTGGGCACGATCATCCGTGCCGCGGATGCCGCGGGAGCGGATGCCGTGGTGCTGACTGGCCGCACCGTCGACCCGTACAACCCGAAGGTGGTCCGCTCGACCACCGGTTCGCTGTTCCATCTGCCGTTCTCGGTGGGCGGCGATCTGAACGACGTCGTCTCGCGCGCCCACGACGCGGGCCTCCAGGTGCTCGCCGCCGACGTGAAGGGCGATGACCTCCTCGCCGCGCGCGCCGAGGGCGTGCTGGAGCGTCCCACGGCATGGCTGTTCGGGAACGAGGCGCGCGGGCTCGAGGACGACATGCTCGACCTCGCCGACCGGGCCCTGAAGCTGCCGATCTACGGCCGGGCCGAGTCGTTGAATCTCGCGACCGCGGCCAGCGTGTGCCTGTACGAGAGCGCCTTCGCGCAGCGCGTGGCCGGATGAGCCGATGCGCATCCTGATCGTCGAGGACGACGATCGTGTCGCCGAGGCGCTGCAGGCGTTCCTGAACCGCTCGGGCTATGCGACCGTCCGAGCCGTCGACGGCGCCCAGGCGCTCGGGCTGCTCGGCTCCGACACCGAGGTCGTGCTGCTGGATCTGGGGCTGCCCGACATGGACGGCATCGACGTCTGCCGCCGCATCCGTGCGCAGAGCGGGGTGCCCGTGATCATCGCGACCGCGCGCAGCGACGTGCAGGAGCGCATCCGCGGCCTGCGCGCCGGTGCCGACGACTTCGTCGTCAAGCCCTACGACGTGCGGGAGCTCCTCGCCCGCATCGAGGCGGTCACGCGCCGGCTGCACCCGCTGGACTCCCACCATCCGGCGTCGGGCGACCGGTCGCTGATCGAGGTGAGCGACGTGAGCATCGACCTGGTCGCCCGACGGGTGCTCGTCGGCGGCACCCCGGTGGAGCTGACGCGCAAGGAGTTCGACATCATCGCCGTGCTCGCGCGCTATCCGGGGGTCGCCGTGCCCCGCGACCGGCTCATCCGCGAGGTGTGGAACACCGACTGGCAGAGCTTCGCGCGCTCGCTGGAGGTGCACGTCGCCTCGATCCGCCGCAAGATCGGGCGGGCGTCTCTGATCGAGACCGTCCGCGGCGTCGGGTACCGCCTGGAGGCCTGACCGTGCGCCGCAGGCTGATCGTCGTCTTCCTCGTACCGCTGGTGCTCGTGCTGATGGTGCTCGGGGGAGCGTACGCGTGGAGCGCGGCGCGCAGCGTGCAGCAGGAGTTCTATGCCGAGCAGCTGGGCGATCTCAGCTACTTCACGACCACAGCCCGCCAGGCGCTGCTCTCGGGCAGCGCGGAGGTGTTCGACGGCGAGGCGCAGCGCTATCGGGAGCTGTACGGCACCCGCGTCGTGATCGTGGATCGCGCCGGTCGGCCCTGGGCGCCGTCCACCGCGCAGCCGGTGTTCGACAGTCCCGAGATCGAGGCGCAGATCAAGCTGGCACTGTCGGGCCGCCGGGGCGAGCTGCCGCAGAACGCGCTGCCCTGGCAGTTCTCCGACCTGTCGCTGGTGGAGCCGGTGTTCGACGGCGGCGACGTGATCGGGGCGGTCGTCATGTCGGCGAGCGTGGACGTGCCCCGTGCCGAGATCGGGCGGCAGTGGCTGCTGATCACGGCCGTCGCCGCCCTCGTGATCGCGGTGGGCCTGCTCGTGGTGTTCCGGCTGGCGGGCTGGGTGCTGCGCCCGGTGCGACGTCTGGACCGGGCGATGGAGGCGATGGAGCGCGGTGACATGGAGGCGCGGATCGCGGATGACACGGGGCCCGCCGAGCTGCATCGCATGATCCTGATGTTCAACCGGATGGCCGACGAGATCGAGCGGGTCGTCGCCCGTCAGCAGGAGTTCGCCCTGAACGCCTCGCACGAGCTGCGCAATCCGCTGAACGCGTTGCTGCTGCGGGTGGAGGTGCTCGCCGCCGACCTCGGCACGGCCGGTGCGGCCGACGTGGAGAAGATCCGCGAGGAGGGGCAGCGGATGACGCGGATCCTCGACACCCTGCTCGGCTTCGCCCGCGGCGCCGTGCGCGCATCAGACTTCGAGGACGTCGACCTCACGGCGCTGGTCGCCCGGCGGGGCGAGGCCTGGCGCGAGGTCGCCGCACGTCGCGGCATCCGCTTCGGCGTGCACGAGGCGCAGGACGTGCGGTCCCGCGTCGACGAGGCGATCGTGGAGAGCGCCCTGGATGCGGTGATCGACAACGCCGTGAAGTTCTCTCCGGACGGCGGCCTGATCGAACTGGCCGCCGTGGCGACGGAGGAGGGCGCCCGCATCTCGGTGCGCGACCACGGACCGGGGCTGGACGCCGACGAGCTCGAGCAAGCCGCAGACCGGTTCTGGCGCAGTGCCCGCAACCAGAACGTCCCCGGGTCGGGGCTCGGGCTCGCGATCGCGATGGATCTGCTGCGCTCTGTGGGCGGCCGGCTGACCGTCGAGTCACCGGACGGCGGCGGCCTGAGCGTGTCCTTCGACCTTCCCGCTCCGGGGGAGAGATGAGCAACGGAGCGAAGAGGGCGGGACGGATGCTGGCCGTCGTCGCGGCGGCGCTCATCGTGCTCGGCGTCGCGGGGTGCGCGCCTTCGCGGCCGTCGTGGACCGAGCATCCGCTGCGCATCGCCGGCGGCAGCGTGACCGGCGTCTACTACGACTACGGCACGCAGCTCGCGGAGGTGCTGCGGAGGGACCTCGACGTCGACGCGCAGGTGATCGAGACCAACGGCTCGGTGGACAATCTGCATCTGGTCGGCGCGGGGCAGGCGCAACTCGGCTTCGCGCAGAGCGACGCGATCGCGGATGCCGTGGCGGGCACGGGCGATTTCGACAGGGCCCTTCCGATCCGTGCGGCGGCCCGGCTGTACGACGAGTACGTCCACGTCGTCGTACGTGCCGACTCCGGCATCCGGAGCATCTCCGAGCTCGCCGGCCGCACGGTCTCCCTCGGCGGCACCGGGTCGGGCGTGAGCGTGGTCGCGCGCCGGGTGCTGGAGGCGTCGCAGGTGCCGGCCGGGAGGGTGCGGGATGTCGGGATGGGGCTGGACGCCTCGATCGCGGCGCTCACCGACGGACGCATCGACGCGTTCTTCTGGGTGGGAGGCCTGCCCACCCCCGGCATCGAGAGGCTGGCGGGGCGCCTGCCGATCCGTCTGCTGTCGATCGGCCCCGACGTGGTGGAGAGAGCGGATGCCGCGCATGCCGGCGTCTACCGATCGGCGGAGTTCCCGGTCGGCACGTACGGCAGCGACGAGTCCACCGTCGCGATGACGGTGCCGAACTATCTGGTCACCTCCGCCGACGTCCCCGACGCGCTGGTGCGCGACGTGCTCGCCGAGCTCTTCTCGGCGCGTGCGGAGGTCGCCCGCAGCGTGCCGGCCGCCGCGCTGCTGGACCGGCGGCTCGCGATCTTCACCGATCCGATCGAGCTGCATCCGGGAGCGGCGGAGTACTACCGCGACTCGCGGCGCTGATTCTGCACCACACTCAAGAAACACTCAAGGGACTGGTCCGTCCGCGCATCCGTGCATAGTCTGAACGGGTCAGCGGATTCGATGGGGAGCCCTGATTCCACCTGTGCTCCCTTCGACCGGTCGGTCCCATGGGAGGCACAATGAGCACAGCCGAATCGCTGGTCGTCGTCGAGGGCGTCCAGAAGCACTACGGCGAGTTCCACGCGCTGAAGGACATCAACCTCACCGTCGACAAGGGCGAGGTGGTCGTCATCATCGGTCCGTCCGGCTCCGGCAAGTCGACGCTGTGCCGCACGATCAACCGCCTGGAGACCATCACCAGCGGGTCGATCCGCATCGACGGCAAGCCGCTCCCCGCCGAGGGCAAGGGGCTGGCGAACCTCCGTGCCGAGGTCGGCATGGTGTTCCAGTCGTTCAACCTGTTCGCGCATCTGACGATCCTCGAGAACGTCACGCTCGGCCCGATCAAGGTGCGCGGGCTGAAGAAGGCGGATGCCGAGAAGGAGGCGATGGCGCTCCTGGAGCGCGTGGGCGTCGCCCAGCAGGCGTCGAAGCTCCCCGCGCAGCTGTCCGGTGGTCAGCAGCAGCGCGTCGCGATCGCCCGCGCCCTGGCCATGCATCCGAAGGTGATGCTCTTCGACGAGCCCACCAGCGCGCTCGACCCGGAGATGATCAACGAGGTCCTGGACGTCATGGTCGGCCTCGCCAAGGAGGGGATGACGATGATCGTCGTCACCCACGAGATGGGCTTCGCCCGGAAGGCCGCCAACCGCGTGGTCTTCATGGCCGACGGGCAGATCGTCGAGGAGGCGACGCCCGAGGAGTTCTTCACGCACCCGAAGAGCGACCGCGCCAAGGACTTCCTGTCCAAGCTCCTCACTCACTGACCTTCCCGCGCGGAGATCCCGCGCACCCACAGCACACGAAGGAGAACACCATGCGACGCACGAAGGCACTCGCAGGAATCGGCATCGTCGCCGCGGCGCTGCTCGCGCTGACCGGCTGCAACAGCGGAAGCCCGTCCAACCCGGGCGGCGGCGGCGACAACGGCGGTGGCGGGGACAAGCCGCTGTTCGAGGTCGCCAAGGACGTCAAGCTCGACGGCAGCCCCACGTTCGACGCCATGAAGAAGCGCGACGGCGTGGTCATCGGCGTCAAGGAGGACCAGCCCGGTCTCGGCTACCTCGACGCCACCACGGGCGAGCGCACCGGTTTCGACGTCGACATCGCGCGCTGGATCGCCGCATCGCTCGGCTTCGACGAGAAGCAGATCACGTTCAAGCCGATCGCCTCGGTCAACCGCGAGCAGTCGATCGTGAACGGCGACATCGACTACTACGTCGGCACCTACTCGATCACCGACAAGCGCAAGACGCAGATCGACTTCGCCGGTCCGTACTTCGTCACGGGCCAGGGCCTGCTGATCCGCAAGGGAGACCCCGACGCCGACAAGCTCGAGGACTTCAACGGCAAGACGGTGTGCTCCGCGACCGGCTCCACGCCGATCCAGAACATCAAGGCCAACTTCCCGCAGATCAAGACGCAGGAGTACGACCTGTACTCCGCCTGCGTGCAGGACCTGCTCGACAAGAAGGTCGACGCCGTGACCACCGACCAGGCCATTCTGATCGGCTTCGCGGCCCAGTACCCGGACGAGCTGAAGGTCACCGGCGGTCTGTTCACCGAGGAGCGCTACGGCGTGGGCCTGAAGAAGGGCGACACGGCGCTGCAGCAGCACATCAACACGCTCTTCACCGACGGCCACGACACCTGGCAGAAGATCTTCGACAAGAACCTCGGGAAGTCCGGCATCAAGGTCGAGCAGCCCAAGGTCGACTGACCCGGCTGCTGTCCATCAGCGATGGGCGGCCCCGGCACCACGGGGTCGCCCATCGACACGAAGGCATCGTCACGAAGGAAGGGTGGCATGGACGTCATCTTCGGCAACCTCGACCTGTGGGGTGAGGCGATCGGGAACACCCTGCTGGTGTTCTTCGTCGGCGGCATCATCGCGCTGATCCTGGGCATCATCGTCGGCGCGATGCGCGTCTCGCCGGTGCCCATCGCCCGCGCCGTCGGCACCGTGTACGTGAACCTCATCCGGAACACCCCGCTGACGCTGGTCTTCTTCTTCTTCGTGTTCGGCTACCCGCAGCTGGGTCTGCCCGACCTGTCGAACACCGTGCTGGGCATCCTCGCGATCGGCATCTACACGGCGACCTACGTCGCCGAGGTCCTGCGCGCGGGCATCAGCACCGTCCCTGTCGGCCAGGCCGAGGCGGCCCGCGCGATCGGCCTGCCGTTCGGGCAGGTGATGACGCTGGTCATCCTGCCGCAGGCCTTCCGCACGGTGGTCCCGCCGATGATGAGCGTGTTCATCGCCCTGCTGAAGAACACCACGGTGGCGGCCGGCTTCTCCATCGCCGAGCTCGCCGCCCTCCGCGCCACCATCAACGACGCACCCGACCGCCCTGGCAACCCGATGGAGGTGCTGCTCTGGGTCGCGGTGGTCTTCGTCATCCTGGTGATGGTCATGAGCACCATCCAGCGGCATCTCGAGAACAAGTGGAGGATCGTGCGATGAGTTCCGTGCTCTACGACGTCCCGGGCCCCCGGGCGATCGCCCGCAACCGCATCCTCGCCGTCGTCACCGTCGTGGTGGTCGCAGCGGTGATCGGCTTCGTGGTCTACCGCATGGCGGCCACCGGGCAGTTCACCGCCGACAAGTGGTACGTCTTCACCTTCACCAATGTGTGGATGAGCATCCTCAAGGCACTCGGGCAGACCCTCGGCGCGTTCGCCCTGGCCGCCGTCCTCAGCCTGGCGCTGGGTTTCCTGCTGGCGATCGGGCGCCTGTCCGAGCACGCCTGGGTGCGCGTGCCGGTCACCGTGCTCACCGAGCTCTTCCGCGCCGTCCCGGTGCTGGTCTTCATGATGCTGCTGTACTACGGACTTCCCGTGCTCGGCGTCCGGATGGACCCGTACTGGGCTGTCGTGCTGGGACTGATGGTCTACAACGGCTCCGTGCTCGCCGAGGCGCTCCGCGCCGGCATCGAGTCGCTTCCCAAGGGCCAGAAGGAGGCCGGCTACGCGATCGGCCTGCGCAAGAGCGGCGTGATGGCGCTGATCCTGCTGCCGCAGGCCATCCGCGCCATGCTGCCGGTGATCGTGGCGCAGCTGGTGGTCACGCTGAAGGACACCGCGCTCGGCTTCATCATCACCTACCCCGAGCTGCTGTACTACGCCAAGCTGCTCAGCTCGCAGCAGGGCCGGCCGATCCTGCAGTCCGCGTTCGTCATCGGTGCGATCTACATCGCGATGTGCCTGATCCTGTCGGGCGTCGCGAAGTGGCTGGAGATCCGCACGCGGCACTCGCCGAAGCTGAAGGGCTACACGCCGGATGCCGGTGGTGGCGATCCTCGTATCCACGACGGCTCGACCGTGACCGAGGTCATCGCGATGCAGCGCGCCGGCGGAAAGTTTGATCAGGGGAACGCGCCGAGCCTCTGAGCTCACCGACGTCCACATCTCCGGAGGGGAGCGAGAGGGCGGGCATCCGATCGGATGCCCGCCCTCTTCGTGTCACCCGGCGATCACTTCGCGATCACGCCGTCGTACACGTTCTCGAACCGCCGGCGCAGGTCGTCGTAGTAGTCGCGCTGCGCGGCATCCGGCTCGGTGAGGCTCGTCTGCGGGATCGTGGCGAGCGGATGCTCCGCCTGGAGGACCGACAGCGCCAGCGCGGCGGCGCCGCGCATGGTCACGCGCTTGACCTGGACCACCTCCACCGGGAATCCGAGAGCCTGCGCCACCGGATGCATGAAGCCGGGATAGGCGCTGGTGACGCCGCCGGACGCGATGACGCTCCGGATGCCGGGGGCGACCTCGAGCAGCTGTTCGAAGACCCGCGCATAGGAGATCGCGATCCCCTCGACGGCTCCGCGCCACAGCTCGCGCGGACCGGAGGCCGAGGAGACGCCGGTGAGCACGGCGCGCGCGTCGCCCGCCCAGCCCGTCGCGCGCTCGCCGGTAAGGAAGGGCAGCACGAGCGGGGTGCCCTCGGCGGGAGCCGCGCGGAACACCTCGTCGATCTGCTCGTAGGTCAGCGGGGCCAGTGTCGACTGCAGCCACAGCGTGACCCGGCCGACATCGTTGAGCGCACCGCCGACGATGGACTGCGTCTTCGACACGCGGTACGCCCACAGACCCGTGGGGAGCACGTCCGGCGTGCCGTCGACGATCACCCGGATCGCGCCCGACGTGGCGGCGGACATGGCCGCCACGGACGGCGTGCTCGCCCCGACGCCGATGTTCGAGGCGTAGCCGTCGGGGACGGCGGGGAACCAGGCCGCGCCCTCGAGCGCCGGCCAGCGCCGCAGCGCCTCGGGGGAGACGTCGGTGATCGGCTCTGAGGGGTCGACCACGGGCGCGAACCGGCTGCGGTCGACACCCACGGCGGCCAGCAGCTCCTCGTCGAGCTCGCAGGTGTGGCGGTTGAGGATGCCCGCCCATGCCATCGTCGAGGTCGCGGCGCCCTCGATGCCGGCGAGCTTCGCGTACACGTACTCGCCGAGCGAGAGGAACTTCGCCGTCTTGGCGAACACCTCCGGGAACTCGTCCTGCAGCCACAGCAGCCGCGGCAGGTGGTAGCTGGTGTGCAGCCGGGTGCCGGTGCGCTGGTGCACCTCATCCTCGTCGAGCTGCGATCGCAGCTTCGCGAGATGCTCCGACGACCGCGAGTCGGCGTAGGTGATGCAGGCGGTGAGGGCGTCGCCGTCGGCATCCACGCACACCAGCGACGAGGCGAACGTGTCCATGACGACCGCCTTGACCAGCCCGGGGTCGATGCCCTTCAGCGCGCCGTCGATGACCTCGCCGACCTCGCGGACGATCTGGTCGGCGTCGACCTCCGCCGTGCCGTCCGCCGCCTCGATGAAGGCGTGCTCGGCCTTGACCAGATGCTTCTTGATCGGACGGGCGTACGCGTCGTAGAGGCATCCGCGTGTCGAACCCGAGCCGATGTCGATCGCGAGCACATAGGGCGCCGGTGCGGATACCAGGGCGATGGCCTGCGTCGTCGGGATCGGTTCTTCGGCCATTGAATTCGCCTCTCGCGCGTGTGAGTCGTTCTCGTCGCCGATCCTACCTGGGAGTATCGTGTGCGCTACGTTCCGGGACGGCCCCGCCCCGACGCAGCGAAGGAGTCCGAGAATGCAACTGCTCGCACACGCGGCACCACTCCTGAACGGGGTGCTGGCCGCGGATCCCGTCAAGCCCGCGGCGGGCACCGCTCAGCTGATCATCGCGGCGGTCGTCTCGATCGCACTGATCGTCGTGCTGATCGTCTGGGTGAAGATGCACCCGTTCTTCTCCCTGATGCTCGGCGCCGCCGTCATGGCGGTCGCCGCGAACATGGGCTTCGAGCACGCGTTCACGTCCTTCTCCGCCGGGCTCGGCTCCACGGTCGGCGGCGTCGGCGTGCTGATCGTGCTCGGCGCCGTCATCGGACGCTTCCTCACCGAGTCCGGCGGCGCGGACGAGATCGTGGACACGATCCTGTCCAAGACACCCCTCAAGCGCCTGGGCTGGGCCATGGCGCTCGCCGCGTTCATCGTCGGAATCCCGCTGTTCTTCGAGGTCGGCGTGGTGCTGCTGATCCCGATCGTCATGCTCGCCGCCAAGCGCGCCAAGCTCCCCGTGATCCTGATCGGCATCCCCGCGCTGGCGGGTCTGTCCGCGCTGCACGGCTTCGTGCCGCCGCACCCCGGTCCGCTGATCGCGATCGACGCTCTCAAGGCCGACCTCGGTCTCACCCTGGGCCTGGGCCTGCTGGTCGCGGTGCCCACCGTCATCATCGCCGGCCCCGTGCTCGCGAAGCCCATGGCCCGCTGGGTGCCGGTGCTGGCATCCGACAAGCTGCTCGCCCCGGTCACCGAGCGCGAGGGCAAGCGCCCCGCGTTCGGCGTGGCGCTCTCCGTCGTGCTGCTGCCGGTCGTGCTGATGCTGCTGATGACGGTCGTCACCTCCGCAGGGCTGGACAGCAGCCTGTTCGGGCAGATCCTGGTCTGGATCGGCACGCCGCTGCAGGCCCTGTTGATCACCTCGCTGTACGCCATGATCGTGCTCGGCACGGCCCTCGGACGCTCCATGGGCGAGGTCGCGAAGATCACGGGCGACTCGTTCGCCCCCATCGCCTCGATCCTGCTGATCGTGGGCGCGGGCGGCGGCTTCAAGCAGACGCTCGTCGACTCGGGAGTCGGCCAGGTCATCGGCGGCGGGATCGCGAGCTCCGGGATGCCGCTGCTGCTGGCCGGCTGGCTGGTCGCGGTGGTCATCCGCCTGGCGACCGGTTCGGCGACCGTGGCCACGATCACCGCGGCGGGCATCATGGCGCCCCTGGCCGGCGACCTCAGCGGCACGCACCTCGCACTGATGGTGCTCGCGATCGGCGCGGGCTCGGTGTTCCTCTCGCACGTGAACGACGCCGGCTTCTGGCTGGTGAAGGAGTACTTCGGCCTCACGGTCGGTCAGACCTTCAAGACCTGGAGCCTCATGGAGTGCGCGGTCTCGGTGGTCGGCCTCCTCGGCGTCCTGCTGCTCGGGCTGGTGGTCTGAGCCACGCGGGCACGCCCTTCACCGGCGCGGGGGGCGCGGCCCCCCGCCAGTAAACCCAGTTCTCCCTTCCGACACCCCCCAAA
>NZ_JBQEPE010000004.1:0-316368 GCF_052056515.1 Microbacterium sp. 22195 | reverse complement strand
TCCGGGAAGCGGCGCACCTCTCTGCGAGCAGGCCTCAGACCGAGCGGCCGCCCAGCGGGGCCTTGGCCGCGTACACGCCGCTGCCCGACTCGAACGAGACAGCCAGCACCGGCGACGCCTTGGTGCCCACCAGGCTGTCCCCGTTGCCGGTGGCGGCCGTGCGGGCTCCGAAGCGCAGCTCCGCCCGGCCCGACTTCACCTGCGCCTCAGCGCTGCCGACGACCTGCTCGCCGTCCCACAGGAACACCCGGGCCGTGCCGGCGCGGGGCGTCTGCAGTGCGACGGTGACGATGCCGGCCGCGATCGACGACTTCAGCACCTTGAGCGGGTGGTCGGTCGGCGAGAAGCCTCCGAGGGGGACCTGATCGACGGCGGACTGCAGGATGGACTGCGGTGAGCCGACCGAGCGGGCCGCGGTGTCGGGCAGGATCGGCTTCTTCGGCTTCGACCCGGCATCCTGCACGCCGTCGAGGGTGATGATGCCCCAGCGCCACGGGTCGGCGCGCATGCCCGGGAACGTCGACCAGCCGACACGGTTCTGCGCGGCCTTGTTCTGGGTGTCCGAGTCGTTGATCACGACATTGAAGCCGACGTGCTGCGGGTCGAGGTTGTCGGGGAGCACCGCGAACGGGATCTTCACCTCCATGTCGTAGCCGGTGTACTCGGCCGTGGTGGAGGCCATCTTCACCTGGACCTGCATCCCCGGCGCGGTGACGGCGGCCTCGCCCTGCCAGTTGTCGCGGTCGCGGCCGACTCCGGGCGCGCCCGTCATCGAGTCCATCGACGGCATGATGCCGGCGATGAAGGTCTGCGCCGTGTTGCCCGCCGTGCCGCGAGGGTCGATGTAGATCTCGACGGAGTCCGTGCGCCGCTGGCGCTTGTTGTCGGAAGCAGGGAGGATCGTCCCGCGGATGTCGTCGAGGACCGAGATGAACAGGTAGAAGTTCGCGTCGTCGTGCGTGATCCACGTCTTCGCGCTGATCGTCGGGTTCTTGCCGCCCATCGGGCTGCCGTCCCAGATCGTGTCGACGGGGATCGCCTCGCCGGGGTACTCGCCTTCGCGCCGGACGGCGTCGATCACCGGAGCGGATGCCGTGCGCTGCACGGCGTAGGTGGGCACGAGGTTCATGGTGACGGCGCGCTCGGCGCTGCCGGCCTCGCTCGTCGCGGTCACCGTCACCGGCCAGCTGCCCTTGTTGGGGGCGCGGTTGGCGGTGGGGATCGAGGTGTCGGTGTTGGTGACCTCGAAACTGACGGTGGTGGTCGCGCCGGCGGCGAGGCCCGAGTACGACTGCTGCGCCGGCGAGGCGGCGAAGCCTGCGGGCAGCGTCAGCGAGACCGAGCCGGAGCGGCTCTGCGCGGAGAAGTTCTCGACGATCACCTCGAGCGTCCGCGTCCGGCCCTGACCCACGGGGAACAGCTCGGGGACCAGCACGTCGAGGTGCTTCATCCCCAGTCCGGCGGTCCAGGAGCGGAACTTCTGGATCTCCTCGAGCGGACGGATCGTCGCCTCCACGGCTCCCGCGACGCGCAGCTGCGCGAAGGTGGTGCCGCTGGCCCCGCCCGCGGTGAGCGTGGCATCCACCCGCACCTGCGTGCCGGCGACGGCATCCGATCCGGCCGTGAGCCGGAACGTCGCCCGGTGCGACCGGCCCCGGTTCAGCGCCGGCACGTCGACCGCGCCGCCGGCGGACCATCCGGTGGGAGCGCCGAGCGCGAGCCGCCCGGCGGGGAGCTTCGCATCGGCAGGGGCGGTCACCGTCACCTGGATCTCGACGTCCTCTCCGGCGACGACCTCGAACCGCGCGGGGCGCACATCGATCAGCGTGCCGAACGGGAGCCCGCCGTCGATCGGCAGGGCGGCGCCGCGCAGCGCCGCGTCTCCGCCGGAGCGCGGGTCGGCGAGCGGGGAGCGGGAGTGGATGACCGTGAACCACGAGTTCGAGATCTTCGCGGGATCGGTCGTTCCCGGCGCGAACTCGGCCCAGCCCTGCGTCACGTACGCCCACCGGGCGAGGTCGAGCATCTCGGACCAGCGCTTGCCGTTGCGCTGGCTGGGAGTGCCGTTCCAGCAGCCGAACACGACGTCGGAGGCCACGGTCGGGGTGTAGCCCGCGGCGACGCCGCCCTCGCCCGCCGCGCCCGAGCCGTTGGCGCCCGCGCGCAGGATGCGGCGCGGCTGCCACGGCTCGAAGCCCTCGGCGAAGTGCTCCGGATAGCGCTGCGGGTCGCCCGCCGCGAGGTAGGCCTCGACCGCGAACATGGCCGCCTGCTGGTGGTTGCCGTGGTTGCCCTCGACCGCCGACGGGTTCATCGTCACGATGACGTCGGGGCGCGTGGCGCGCACGACGCGCACGATGCGGCTGAGCACCGCGGCGCCGTCCCACACCTGGTACGACAGCGGCGCGCTCGCGGTGTAGTAGAAGTCGAGACCATCCAGATTGAACACGTTCTCGATACCGGCGTAGCCGACCGCCTTGCGCTCCTCGGCCTCGCGCATCATGCCGAGGGGCGGTCCCTCCTCGAGGCCGACCGCGTTGCCGCCGCCCTCGCCGCGGGTCACGGTGATGACGCCGGCCTTCATGCCCAGGTATTCGTTCCACTGGCCGAAGACGCCGAGGTTCCCCGCCTCGTCGTCCGGGTGGGCGCCGATGAAGAGCACGTTGAGCTTGACGGCATCGCGCGGGGCGTCCGCGAGCGCCTGCTCCGCGGCGGTGAGACCCGAGACCTGCGCGCCGGTGAAGGCGGCGGCGATGCCGAAGGCGCCTCCCGCCTTGAACAGGTTCCGACGCGTCAGAGAGAAGCCGGAGACTTCCTGAAGATCGTTCATTGGGGGACCAGACCTTTCACACGGGCGCACCTCGATGTGGCGCTCCATGCCGTCGATGAGAGGGGGAGCAACACTTATTTTCTGAACAGAAATAAGTGTTGCTCCCATTCCACTGGTCGGCGGGCGGGCCGTCAACGGCGGAAAATAAGTCCTGATCGCGGGTCTAACGCGGGCGGTGGCCCTCTCGCGCCAGCATCACGGCGCCGCGCAGCGAGGCATCGGGACCGAAGTCCGACAGCACGAGCTCGGGCGGGTACGGGAGCGCCCTGACGAGGCACTCGGTCAGCGGCTCGAGCAGCGCACCGCCCGCCCGGGTCATCCCGCCGCCGACGGCGATCCGCGACGGGTCGACGGTCAGAGCCGCCGTGACGAGATGCCTGGCGATCTCGTCCACCGCCTCCGCCCACATCCGCGCTGCGGCGTCGGAGTGCGCGGCCTCGGCGACGAGACCGGCCGTGTCGGTGGCCGTGACCTCGGGGGAGGCCGCCACGCGCCCGTCCAGTCCGAGACCCCCGGCGAACTCCTCCAGGGTGAGCGTCGGCCTGCCCCGGTCGCGCACCGGACCCACGATGCCGTAGCCCACCTCGCCCGCGGCGCCGTGCGCGCCGCGCAGAACGGCTCCGCCGATGACGGGGGCGATCGCGATGCCGGTGCCGAGATTGACGTACATGCCCACGTCCACGCCCTGCAGGCGACCCTCACGGCATTCTGCGAGGGCGGCCGCCTTCACGTCGTTCTCGATCGTGAGTGCGGTGACTCCGAACTCGTCGCGCAGCCGCGTGCCCAGCTCGAGATCGGACCAGCCGATCACGTTCGGCGCGAGCTCGACACGATCCTCGAACACGATGCCGGGCGTGGAGACGCCGATCGCCCCGATCGGCCCATGGCGCTCCGCCAGCGCGCGGGCGCAGTCGAAGGCGCGATCGAGCACGCTGTGCGCCTGCTCGCCCCGTGCGATCCGCAGGCGGGCCTCGTCGGATCGCCCCTCCGAGGTCTCCACCCGAAGCGCCACCTTCGTGCCGCCGAAGTCCATCCCGAGGACGTTCATGCCCGGACCCTCCGCGGTCACGCTCGAAGCTCGGACGCCGCCGCGACGAGGTCATCGGACACGGCGTCGAGGTGCGCGCGGACGTCCGAACGCCACCGGCGGAACTCCTGTGCGGTCTCCTGGCGTGCCGCTGCCATCCGGGCCACCTCGCTCGGAGCGGCACCTCCGGTCGACGTGCGCACGGCGACGAAGTTGTCCGCGTCGAGCGCGCGCGCCAGGTCCTCGGGCGTGAGCGAGACGTCGCGTCCGGCCACCTCGGTCGTCACCTCGTGCACGCGGGCCGGGTCGATCGAGCGGATGTCGGTGATGCCGGCGGCATCCGCCTCGCGCACGATGCGGGAGACGATCGTGTGCGCCTGCGTGAACGTCAGGCCGCCGTCGCGCACCAGCGTGTCGGCCAGCTCCGTCGCGTTCGCGAAGGAGGCCAGGGCGCGCTCGCGCATCACCGCCGTGTTCACCTGGATGGTGCCGAGCACTCCGGTGAGCAGCTGCAGCACGTCGGTGAGCGTGTCAACGGCGCGCCACGCGTACGGCTGCAGGTCGTCCTCCGTGTCGACGATGTCACCGAAGGGAGTGTTGTGCATCATCGTCAGGACCGTCGCGGCGCTCGCGGACGCGGCCGACAGCAGCGACCGCGAGTGCTCGATCGAGACGGGATTCCGCTTCTGCGGCATGATCGACGAGATCTGCACGTAGGGGGCGGCCACCCGGTAGAGCCCGAACTCGGCCGTGCACCACGTCAGGAAGTCGACGCAGCTGCGGCCCGTGTCGATGGCCATGAGCTGCAGGGCGATCGCCGAATGCGCGATGTAGTCGGTCGCGGCGACCGCATCGTACGAGTTCTCGACCAGGCCGCGGAAGCCGAGCAGACGCGCCATGTGCTCGCGGTCGATCCCGAAGCCCGTGCCGGTGAGCGCGGCACCGCCCATGGGGGAGTGGTCCAGGCTCTCGTAGGCCTGCTCGACGCGACGGATGTCGCGGCCCAGCACGTCCGCGATCGCGAGGAAGCGATGCCCCAGGATCGACGGCTGCGCGGGCTGGGTGTGGGTGTGCTCCAGCGACAGCGTGTCGGAGTGCTCCGCACCCAGGCGCACGAGCGTCTCGTACAGCTCGCCCGCGGCATCCAGCACCCGCAGCAGCTGGCGGCGCATGACCATGCGGTACAGCGTCATGCCCATGTCGTTGCGACTGCGGGCCGTGTGCAGGCTGCCGGTCACCTCGCCGCCGATGCGCATCATCTCGTGCTCGACGGTGAAGAACAGGTCCTCGAACTGACCGGTGTACTCGCTCGCGGCCAGCGCGTCGAGGTCGAGCTCGTCGATCGAGCGCGCGATCACCGCGGCATCCGCGTCGTTCAGGATCCCCGCCTCGTGCAGCATCACCAGATGCGCACGGTGGATCTCGATCATCGACGGCAGCAGCATCCGCTTCGCCTGGTCGTAGGCGGGACGGAGCACGGCAGTGGTGTAGCTCTCGCCGGGGAAGGTGTCTCCATCGCGCTGGATGATCTCGTCGCGGTTCATTCTTCTTCTCTCTCAGATGGACGGTCGCCGACGTGTCGCCGGCATCCGGGGGATGTGTCAGAGGGCAGGGGCGAGGGCCTGCTTCGCCTCCATGCGGCGGGTGACGATCAGCACGCCGAGCACCAGGAGCACCTGGATCATGCCGTACACCGATCCGGTGCCGATGTTGCCCTGGTAGTTCTCGTTGTTGATCGCGATCGACAGGGGGACCCAGGCCGGCGTGTAGATCAGGATGCTGGCGACGAACTCGCCCACGCCGTCGACGAACGCGAGCAGCGCGCCGGCCATGATGCCGCGTGAGATCAGCGGCAGCACGACCCTCCGGAAGGCGTACCACCAGCTGGCGCCGAGGCTGCGCGCGGCATCCTCGATGTTCGGGTCCAGCTGCGAGAACGACGCGAACGTGGAACGGAAGATCAGCGGGTTGAACCTCACGAAGTAGGCCAGCGGAAGGATGGCGAACGTGCCCACGAGCACCTGGCCGAACGCGAACGGCGAGGGGCTGGAGAACGCGGTGATCAGGTTGATCGCGACGACGGTGCCGGGCAGCGCCCAGGGGAGCATGATCGCGATGTCCAGCGCGAGCTTGCCGCGGAAGTGCATGCGGCTCATCACGTAGGCGGCACCCGCGCCGAGGATCATCGCGCCGCCGACGGCGATCACGCTCATCAGCAGGGAGTTGGTCACCGGTCGCCAGAACTCGGCGCCGTCGAAGAGCTGCGCCCACCACTCGAGGGTGTAGCCCGTGGGCAGCACGCTGCGCAGCCAGCCGCCCTTCGCGGTGAACGAGAGCACCGCGATCATGATGATCGGCAGCACCAGGAACACGGTCGTGGGCACGGCGATGACGAACAGCAGCACCTTCACCGGGGCGGAGGTGACCGTCGAGCGCTTGCGTCCGCCGCCCTTGGACTGCGTGCGGTAGACCTTGCGCTGCTCGTACGAGCGGATGATCGCGAGGAACACGATGGAGATGATCGCGAGCGTGGTGGAGATGATCGATGCCAGGCGCATGTCGCCGTTGGTCTTCGCGATCACGATCTGCTGCGTCATCACGTCGGTGTACTGGAACAGCAGCGGGGCCGTGTACGACGACATCGCCGACATGAAGGTGATCAGCGACCCGGCGACCAGCGCCGGGGTGAGCATCGGCAGCACGACCTTGGCCCACACCCGGGCCCTGCCCGCGCCCATCGACTCGGCCGCCTCCTCCAGGGACGCGTCGGCGTTCGAGAGCGCCGCGGAGACGGTGAGGAAGAAGTAGGGGTACATCGTCATGGCGTGCACGATGAGGACGCCGGCGAGTCCCTGCAGCCAGAACATCTTCTGGTCCATGCCGAACCACTCCTGCATGGCGAACGGGATGCGTCCGCCGACGCCGAAGAGCAGCTTGAACGACCACACGCCCATCAGCGGCGGCAGCGCGATCGGCAGCAGCGCCAGCACCTGGCAGACGCGGCGGCCGGGGAACTCCCACCGCGTGAGCAGGATCGCCACCAGGGTTCCGAGCAGGCCCGCGCACAGCACGGACAGCAGGGACAGCACGATCGACCCGCCGATGGCGGACGTCTGCGTGGGATTCGCGAAGAAGTCGCTCCACGCCTTGAACGAGAAGCCCAGCACCGCGGCCTTGTCCTGGGAGACGCTGCGCCGGGCGGTGGCGATCATGGGCCCGATCACATAGCCGAGCAGCACGACCATCAGCAGGATGAGCGTGAGCACGGTGGACCAGCGGCGCCGGATCCACGGCGGGCGCTTCGACGGGCCGGTGACCCGCTGCGCGTTCGTCAGCGTCGTCATCACTGCTCCGCCGGGACGCAGTACGCGGCATCCGCCGGCAGCACGACGCGCAGGGCGTCGCCGCGCTGCGGCCGGGCGTGGGTGCCGGTCAGGTCGACCTTGATGCGGCCGAGCGGCGTGTCGAGCTCGCAGGACAGCGAGTACCCGACGAAGTCGATGTCGGCGACCGTGCCGGAGACGACGTTGGCCGTCTCTCCGGATGCCGCCGGGCGCAGGCTCTCCGCGCGGACCGTGGCGATCAGGGCGGAGCCGGGCTCGAAGGAGACCCCTGGCGCCGCGTTCTCGACGAGCACCTCCAGCGCGCTGCCGTCGGAGAGCTCGAGAGAGGCGCGCCCGCCGTCCACTCGGCGGACGGTCGCGGGCAGGAGGTTGTTGCGCCCGAGGAACCCAGCGACGAACGCGGTCCGAGGACGGCTGTACACCTCGTCGGGCGTTCCGACCTGGTGCACCACCGCGGTGTTCATCACGGCGATGCGGGTCGACATCGCGAGCGCCTCCGCCTGGTCGTGCGTGACGTAGACCGAGGTGATCCCGGTCTCGGCGTGCAGGTCGCGCAGCGCCCCGCGCATCTCGAGACGCAGCTTGGCGTCGAGGTTGGACATCGGCTCGTCCAGCAGCAGCAGCTGAGGCCGGAAGACGAGCGCCCGGGCGAGCGCGACGCGCTGCTGCTGCCCGCCCGAGAGCTCGTCGACGCGGGCGCCCGCCTGAGCGGACAGCCCCACCTGTGCCAGAACGTCGCTGATGCGACGCGAGGCCTCGGCCTTCTGCACCTTGCGCACGTCGAGTCCGAATCCGACGTTGCGGGTGACGGACATGTGCGGGAACAGCGCGTAGTTCTGGAAGACCAGACCCACGTCGCGCTTGTTCGCCGGCGCGTACGTCACGTCGCGGTCGTCGAAGTGGATCGTGCCGTCGTCGGGCTCCTCGAACCCGGCGATCATCCGCAGCGTCGTCGACTTGCCGCATCCCGACGGCCCGAGCAGGGTGAAGAACTCCCCGTCGGCGATCGTCAGGTCGATGCCGTCGACGACGGTGCCCGAGCGGGCGAACGACTTGCGGAGCTGGTGCAGTGTGACCGAGACCATGCGTCAGATCAGCCCTTGTCCTTGATGTTGTCGGCCCAGTACGTCATCCACTCGTCCTGGTGCTCCGCGAACACGGCCCAGTCGATCTTCATCTCCTTGAGCTTGAAGTCCTTCATCCAGTCCGGCTGGTCGGCCGAGGGGATGTCCATCGCGGGGATCTGGTAGTAGTCCGTGGCGAGCTTGGCCTGCATCTTGGGCTCCATCAGGAAGTCCATGAACGCCTGGGCGGCGGCCTGCTGCTTCTCGTTCTTGATGATGCCGACGCCGTCGACCAGCACCGGAGCGCCCGACTTCGGCATGACGTAGCCCCACGGCCGGTTGTTCTTCAGCGGCTGGATCAGGGCGTCCTGCATGTTCCAGACGGTGACCTGGCCGGTGCCCTGGTCGAGCTGGGTGTACATGTCATCCGGGGTCGCGGCGTAGGACACCGTGTTCGCGTCGATCTTCTTCAGCAGGTCGTAGCCGGCGTCGGGCTTGCTGTCCTTAGCGAACGCCGAGTAGACCATCGAGGCGTAGATCGTGCGCATCGTGCCCGAGGGCATGACGTCGCGGATCACGATCTTGTCCTTCCACTCCGGCTCGGCGAGGTCGGCCCAGTCCTGCGGCGCGGACTTCTCGTCCAGCAGGTCGGAGTTGTAGATGATGACCTCGGGCAGCAGCATCTCGGCGATCCACTGGTTCTTCGGGTCCTTGTACTTCGCGTCGACCGCGTCGCCGTTCTTCGGCTCGTAGGCGGCCAGCAGGCCCTCCTTCGCCGCCTGCTCGAACTGCTGCTGCGTGCCTCCCCAGAGGAAGCCGGCCTGCGGGTTGCCTGCCTCGGCGCGCATGCGGTCGAGGTTGTCCTGGGCGCCGGCGATCACCGTGGTGACCTTGCCCGCGTAGTCGGGGTTGGCCTTCTCGAACTCCGAGACGACCCAGGCGACCTCGTCCTTGTCGCGACCCGTGTAGATCGTCAGGCTCTCGCTGGGCGTGACCTTCGAGCCGCCGTCGGTGGGCGCCTCGCTCTTGGGCGGGGCGACGTCGCCGGCGCAACCGCTCAGCAGCAGGGCTCCGGCGGTGGCGATCGCGGTGACTGCCGCCAGACGGCGGCGTGTGATGTGTGCCTTCATGTTCTTCCTCGTCGAAGTGATGCGGCGGGTGCCGCGGGATGGATGGTGATCGGTGCGGGTGGGATGGATGCTCATAGACCTCCGGCCAGGAGCTGCTGCCAGCAGCGGTTGAGCGCGGCGTCGAGGATGGCATCCGGTTTCGGGTGGGCGGATCGGACGTCCGGGAGGAACGGGAGCTCGCCGCGCAGCGGCTCGAGCATCTCGCGGTGCTCCGCCTCGCGGAACGCCCGGGCATGGCCGCCCAGGAGGATGACGTGCGGGTCGAGCAGGGCCGTGATCACGGCGATCGCGTGCGAGAACGCCGTCAGCACGTCGGCGCGGATGCGCACGGCGGCGGGGTCGCCGGCATCCGCGAGCGCGAGCAGTCGATCCACCGCGGGCTCGGATCCGGTGTGCCCCGCGGCCTCCAGCCGTGCCGCGATGGCGAGGGTGGAGGTGGTGTCCTCGAAGTCTGTGCGGTCGTTCGCGCTCAGCGGCGACAGGCCGATCTCGCCGGCCGCGCCGTGGTCGCCCTCGATCAGGCGCCCCGCGGCGATGATGCCGGCACCGATTCCCCGGGCGCCGAGATAGAGGTAGACGGCGTTGCGGGCCGCGCGACCGTCCAGGGTGCGCCGCTCCGAGGCCATCATGAGGTTCACGTCGTTGTCGATCGTGACGACCACGCCGAACCGCTCCCGCAGCATGGTGCGCAGCGGGACCTCCTCGCTCCAGCCGAGGTCGGGGGCGGCGCTGACGTTCCCGGTCTCCGCGTCGACGACGCCCGGGACGGCGACGCCGATGCCGAGCACGCGCGGCGTGCGAGCGATCAGCTGCGCGACCGTCTCGATGATCGACTCCGGGCTCACCACCCCCGCGATCGGATCGGCGCTGGTCTCCGCGATGATGCCGCCGTGGAGGTTGACGCAGCGGGCCCGCAGCCCCTCGGCCGTGCACGACACCGCCAGCAGGGCGCCGTGGTCGCGGACGACCTCCAGACGCACGGGCGGGCGCCCGATCGCCTGGGCCTGAGCGCCGACCTCGCGCAGGATGCCGTCATCGATCAGCCCTCGCACGAGCCGGGTGATCAGCGAGGAGCTCACTCCGAACTGCTCGACCAGGTCGGAGCGGCTCTTGCGCTGCTCGTGCAGCGCGCCGACCACCCGCGCGCGCTGCGTGCTGCGGTCGTCGAGGGCGAGGGTGGAGCGGGGCATCAGCGGGCCTCCGGTTCCGTGGTCGGCTGCTCAGGGAGCAGCTCGGTCTCGTATCCGGGGGTTCGGCGCCGCCCGCCCTTCACGCGGATGAACCACTCGCGATCCTGGATGCGCATGCCTCGGCCCGAGGCCAGCACCCAGTAGTCGCCCTTGACGGTGAGCTGGGTCCGGTGGCAGGCGAGTGCGGCGGTCTTCGCGGCGAGCTGCGCGGAGACGTCGAACTCGACGTCGATCTCGTCGTCGTCGTGCACGCCGTCGGGGTACTCGGCGGGGTCGGGGTCGACCCAGAGCCCGAGCTCCGCGGCGTGCCCGGCGAGTTCGGTCAGGTCCGCCACGATCAGCTCGCGCGGAACGGCCGTCCAGTAGACGAACGGCACGTCCCACACCGGAAGGACGGATCGGGCGGCGGGGTCGGCGGCGAGCTCGATGCCCCGCATGGCGACGCGGTGGGTCTGGATGTGATCGGGGTGCCCGTAACCGCCGTTCGGGTCGTAGGTGATCACGGCGGTCGGCCTGGTCTCGCGGATGATCTCCGCCATGAGAAGGCCCGCCTCGTCGAGGTCCGCCTGCCAGAAGGCATCGGGCCGGTCGTTCGCGGGGATGCCCATGCGCCCGGAGTCGCGGAAGCGGCCCGCCCCGCCCAGGTAGCGGTGATCCGTGACGCCGAGCGCGGTCATGGCGTCGCTGAGCTCTCGCGCGCGCTCCGGGCCGAGCTGATCGTCCTCGTCGACATACAGGTGCTGCAACTCGGGGACGGCGATCCGGCCCTGCTCGCCCTGGGTCGATGTGACCACGGTGACGCCGTGTCCTTCGGCGACGAGGCGGGCGATGGTGCCGCCGGTCGCGCAGCTCTCGTCGTCGGGATGCGCGTGGGCGAGAAGCACGTGCGGGACGTCTGCCATGGCGATCTCCTCTGATCATCGGGGGCTGCTTCGGGGGAGCTGACTTTGATTCTGACAGCAAGAATCAAAGTGCGACAGGCTGGAAAATAAGTCCCCGACCACCTCAAGTTGATAATGGTTCTCATTAACGATTAGCATGAGGGCATGCGAAAGATCCTGGTCTCCGCGGCGCTCGCCGCCTCATCCCTGCTCGTCCTCGCCGGTTGCGCGGCCGGTCCCGCCGACGGATCGAAGGACGGCGGGACCGGCGATGGCCGGGTTCAGGTGGTCGCCTCGACCAACGTCTACGGCGACATCGTGCGGCAGATCGCCGGTGACCGGGCTGAGGTCACCAGCCTGATCGATGACGCGGCCAAGGACCCGCACTCCTACGAGGCCACCGCCCGCGACCGGCTCGCCGTGCAGAAGGCCGACCTCATCATCGAGAACGGCGGCGGCTACGACTCGTTCATGGAGACCCTGCGCGAGGGCTCCGACGCCCCGGTCATCGTCGCGGCGGAGTTCTCCCACGACTACCCGGGCGACCCCCACGAGCATGAGGACGCATCGACGCCGGAGCCCACGGGCGACGCGCACGACGAGCACGACGACCACGCCGACGCGGATGACGACCACGCCGGTCACGATCACATCGAGGGCTTCAACGAGCACGTCTGGTTCGACGTGCACACCATCACCCACGTCGTGGAGCAGGTGACCGCCGACCTCGTGAAGCTCGATGCGGCAGGCAAGGCCGACTACGAGGCGGCCTCGGAGAAGTTCATCGGCGAGCTCACCGGCTTCGAGACCCAGCTGGAGGGGCTGCACGCCGAGCTCGAGGGCACGAAGGTCGTGATGACCGAGCCGCTGCCCGGGCTGCTGGCGGCGGCCGCAGGGCTCGACGATGTGACTCCGGAGGGCTTCGCATCCGCTGTGGAGGAGGGCAACGACGTGCCGCCGGCCATCCTGCTCGAGACCACGCGTCTCATCTCCTCCGGAGAGGTCAAGGCCGTGCTGGCGAACGCGCAGACCGGTGGCGGCGAGACCGACAAGGTCGAGCAGGCCGCGAAGGACGCCGGCGTGCCCGTGCTGACCTTCAGCGAGCTGCTGAAGTCGGATCAGACGTACGCTGAGTGGATGCACGCCGCGATCACGGACCTCGCCGCCGCTCTCCACCGATGAGCCGCGCTTCCGCAGCCGCCGACGCCTCGGGCGCGGCCGCACCGGGAGCACCCGTACTCGGCATCTCGGCCGCCGCGCTGCATCGCGGTGGCCGGGAGCTGTGGGCGGGGCTCGAGCTGGAGGTGAACCCGGGGGAGTTCATCGCCGTCCTCGGCCCGTCCGGTTCCGGCAAGACCACCCTGCTGCGCAGCATCCTGGGTCTCCAGTCGCTGTCGGCCGGGAGCATCCGCGTCGGCGGGACGCCGGTGCGGCGGGGTGACTCCCGCATCGGCTACGTGCCCCAGCAGCGTCCGCTTCCCCCCGACACGAGCATGCGGGCGCGGGACCTGATCGCGCTGGGCGTGACGGGAACGCGGTTCGGGCTTCCCATTCCTCGCCGCGACGACCGCGCGCGCGTCGACGCCCTGCTCGAGGGCGTGGGCGCCGCGCACTACGCCGATCGCCGGGTGGGCCTGCTCTCGGGCGGTGAGCAGCAGCGGCTGCGGGTCGGGCAGGCGCTCGCCGATCAGCCCATGCTGCTGCTGTGCGACGAGCCGCTGTCGAACCTCGACCTGGCCAACCAGCGCGGCATCACCGAGATCATCGACAGGCAGCGCCGCGAGCACGGAGCCGCCGTGCTGTTCGTCACGCACGACGTCAATCCCATCCTCGGCCTGGTCGACCGCATCCTCTACATCGCGGGCGGCCGGTTCGTGCTGGGCACGCCCGACGAGGTGCTGCAGACCAGCGTGCTCAGCGCGCTGTACGGCACACCGGTGTTCGTGATGCGCACGGGCGGGCGGCTCGTGGTGGTCGGCGTGCCGGATGCCGAGCCGCATCACGACCATGACCACGAAGAGCCCGTCTCGGGAGGTGCGGCATGATCCCGATGCTCGACTGGGGCGACATCTTCTCGTTCCAGGACTACGGCGACCTGCTCGTGCTCCTGACCAACTCCCTGATCGCCGGCGCCGTGCTCGGCATCGTCGGCGGGCTGGTCGGCGTCTTCGTCATGCAGCGGGACCTGGCCTTCGCGGTGCACGGCGTGAGCGAGCTGTCGTTCGCGGGCGCCGCGGCGGCCCTGCTGTTCGGCGGGAGCGTCGTGCTGGGGTCGATAGGCGGGGCGCTCGTGGCGGCCATGCTCATCGGGATCCTCGGTTCCCGTGCCCGCGACCGCAACTCGATCGTGGGCGTGCTCATGCCCTTCGGGCTCGGCCTGGGCATCCTGTTCCTCTCTCTGGTGCAGGGGCGCACGGCCAATCGCTTCGGACTGCTCACCGGGCAGATCGTCGCGGTCTCCAGTCCCGATCTGGGCTGGCTGATCGGCATCAGCCTCGCGGTGCTCGCGGGCCTGCTGCTGATGTGGCATCCGCTGCGCTTCGACTCCCTCGATCCGGAGTCCGCCGCCGCGCGCGGCGTGCCGGTGCGCGCGGTCAGCCTGCTGTTCATGGTGCTGCTCGGGCTGATCGTGGCCGTGAGCGTGCACATCATCGGGGCGCTGCTCGTGCTGGCGCTGCTCGTCACGCCCGCGGCCGCCGCCATGCGCGTGTCGGCGGGGCCGGTGGCCGTGCCGCTGCTGGCTGCGCTGTTCGGATTCGTGTCGGCGGTGGGCGGCATCCTGCTCGCGCTGGCGGGAAGCCTGCCGGTCAGTCCCTACATCACGACGATCTCGTTCCTCATCTATCTCGGATGCTGGGGAGCGCAGCGCCTCCGCACCCGCGTGCGGCGTCTGGCCTGACGCGGGTGCGGGCGCGGGTGCGGACTCAGGCGTCCGGGTCGCCGTACATCGCGGCGACGTCCTTCGAGGAGAGCCATCGCTTGTACGTCTCCTCCTGGGGCCAGCCCTCGGGCACGTCCTGCCACTCCTCCTGACGTCCGTAGGGCAGCACGTCCGCGATCGCGAACGACAGCATGAACTGCTCGGCTCCGCGCCCGGTCGTGGTCCAGGTGCGGTAGACGTCGTCGCCGTCGCGCAGGAACACGTTGTAGGCGAAGCCCTCGCCCGGACCCGCGTCGACGTCGGCGCCGAAGGTGCTGCCGGCGGAGGAGAACCACGTCATCTGGTTCCCGACGCGCTTCTTGTAGGCGAGCACCTCGTCCATCGGCCCGTTCGTGACGATCACGAACCGCACGTCCAGTTCCGAGAGCAGGTCCGGGCGGGTCCAGGATGCCGTGGCGCCGGTGCATCCGGGGCACTGCCAGCGGTTCCCGTCGCTCCACATGTGGTGATAGGTGACCAGCTGGCTCCTGCCGTCGAACACCTCGGCGAGCGTGACGGTCGAGCCGTCCTCGGCGGTCAGCCGGTACTCGGGCAGCTTCACGGCGGGCAGGCGGCGGCGGGCCGCGGCGATGGCGTCGAGCTCGCGGGTGGCGGCCTTCTCGCGCACGCGCAGCTCGGCCAGCGCCTCGCGCCACGTCGGCTCATCGACGACAGGGGGCAGTGCGGTCATGATCACTCCTATGTTCACGGTGTCCACATCTGATATGTTCACACCGTACACATCCGTCGGCGAGAGGACAAGGGGTTGGCCTATCATCACGGCGACCTTGCAGTCGCACTGGTCGACGCCGGGCTCGAGCTGACCCGCGACGGCGGCCTCGAGGCGCTCACCCTGCGCGAGGTCACCCGTCGCGCCGGTGTCTCGCCGAACGCCGCCTACCGGCACTTCCCGAATCTGGATGCGCTCCGCGAGGCGGTGGCCGACGCAGTCCTCGCCCGCGTGGCCGAGGGCATGACCCGATCGACGGATGCCGATGCCTCGGCGCGCCTGCGCACGGTCGGCCTGGCATACATCGACTTCGCGCTGGCCGAGCCGGGGTGGTTCTCGGTCGCGTTCTTCGGCGGCCGTCGGCTCGGGCCGGGCGACGTGGCCGCGACCCCCGCGTTCCGGGCTCTCGCCGACGCGCTCTCCGACCTGGTGGAGGCGGGCGAGGTCGCCGCGGACACCGCGACCTCCGCAGCCTGGTCGTGCTGGGCCACCGTGCACGGGTTCGCCGAGCTCTGCCTGCACGGTCCGCTGGCCGCTCTGCCGGCATCCGAGCAGCGCCGCCTGGCGGCATCCGCCGTCGACGCGATCATCTCCGGCATCCGCTCCTGACGCAGCTGTCCTGACGCCGCCCGGCCCCACCGCGGCGTCGACTGCACGACATCTCGCCCAGTGCACGGCTCGTTCGCGCGAGGTTCCCGTGCGCTCGGCGAGGTCCCGTGCTCTCGACGAAAGGAGGGGGTGCGGGATGCCATCATTGACGCGGGGGAACGACTGCTTCAGAAAGGGTGACGTCCGGTGACCGAGACGCACGAGTCCGACAACGCGCAGAGCGGCGACTTCTTCGACCAGCTGCTGACGTCCGCCCCCGGCAAGGAGCATGCGTCGTTCACGCAGGCCTTCCGCGGCTACGACAAGGCCGAGGTGGACGCCGCCCTCGCGACCCTGCGCGACCAGGTCGCGCGCCTCAGCGCCGACCGGGAGACCGCGGATGCCCGCCACCGCGATGCCCTCGAGGCGCTGCGCGCCGACCACGCGCGTGCGCTCGCCGACGCCGTCGCCGGCAACGACGCCCGCCTGGCCCGGCTGGAGGACGAGCTCGCCGCTGCCAGGGCGCAGGCAGAGGACGCCGCCGCGCAGGTGAGCACCCTCGCGACCGAGCTGAGCGACGGGCCCAAGGGCGCCGACGAGCCGCAGAGCCGTCAGCAGTTCGAGGCCGTGCTGCGCGTGGCCGAAGACCAGGCGAGCGTGCTGATCCACAACGCCGCCACCCAGGCCGAGCGCCTGCTGCAGGCGGCGCGTGAGGAGGCCGAGTCGAAGCGGGCCGAGCTCGCCGCCGATGTCGCCCGCATCACCGCGCAGGCCGAGCACGACGCGGACCAGGTGCGGCTGAAGATCGACACCGAGCTGACCGCGCACCAGGCGCGCCTCGAGCGCGAGTCCTCGCACGCGGCCGAGAAGGTCACGCAGGCGGAGCGCGAGGCCGCGACCGTGCGCACCGAGGCCGAGAAGGGCGCGGCCGCGCTGCGCGCCATGGTCACCCGCGAGACCACCGACCAGCGATCGGATGCCGAGCGCGAGGTCCGCGAGATGAACGCGCGCGTGCTGGAGTTCGAGGAGACCCTCACCCGCCGTCAGGACGACGCGCAGCAGGAGTTCCTGGTGCTGCACAACCAGGCCGTCGCGCACGCCGAGCGCATCACCACCGACGCCAACGAGCAGGTGGCCGCGTCGCTCGAGCACGCGCAGCGCATCTCGGCGAAGGCCGAGGACTACGAGCGCCTGATGCGCAGCCAGGCGCAGGCCATCGAGGCCGAGGCGCAGGTGAAGGCGCGCGAGACCCTCGACCGCGCCCGCGCCAAGGCGCAGAAGATCATCGATTCGGTCACCGGCCACGCCACCGCCGCACTGCGGGATGCCGAGGACCGCACCCGCCAGCTGCGCTGGCAGCAGCAGCAGCTGAACAGCTTCATGGCCGAGGTGCGCGAGCTGATCCGCCCCGAGGGCGTGCTGGCGAAGCCGGCATCCGCTCCCGCGCCTGAGGCCGTAGCGCCCGAGGTCGCCGAGGTCGAGGCGGATGCCGAGCGCGACGACGCCCTGGAGGCGGAGTTCGACGCCCTGGTCGAGGACGAGGCGACCGACGAGGACGGCTCCGACGAGGCCGAGGCCGAGGCCGACGTCGAGCTCGAAGAGGACGAGACCGCCCGCGCCTGACCGCCGCGCGCTGCGCAGCCGCGTGTCCCAGAAGCGGCGGGTGCGGCGAGTCGTCACCCGCTCGTAGTGGCACATGGCTGCCTGCGTGTCCCAGAACGGGCAGGTGCGCGGCTTCAGCACCCGCCCCTTCTGAGACAGGCATCCGGGCGATCGTCCCGGAGCGGTTCACAGGCGCCCGTCCTAGACTCGAGGCATGGCTCAGCGGAACACCTGGCAGCGGGAGCGCGTGCGCGATGCGCTCACCGACGCGCGCGGTTTCGTGAGCGCACAGACCCTGCACGCCGATCTGCGACAGGCCAACACCGGCATCGGCCTGGCCACCGTGTACCGGGCGCTCGCCGGGCTCGCCGCATCCGGTGAGGCGGACTCCCTGCAGAGCCCCGAGGGAGAGGCGCTGTACCGCGCCTGCTCGACCCAGGGGCATCACCACCACCTGATCTGCCGCTCGTGCGGACGCGCGGTCGAGATCGAGGCCAAGGACGTCGAGCAGTGGGCGCAGCGCACCGCCGCGGCGTACGGCTTCACGCAGGCCGAGCACGTCGTCGACATCTTCGGCCTGTGCGCCGAATGCGCGGCCCGGCTCGCGAGCGAGACAGAGCCATCGGGAGCGGGCGAGTGACCTCAGCCCCGTCCCGGATGCCGCAGACGGCATCCACCGGTGCGGTGCACGCCCATCGGCATCCGCCCCGGCGCATCCCCACGGGGCAGGCGATCGGGATCGGGGTCGGCATCCTCGCGGTGCTGGTGCTCATCGACGTCTTCGTGCCGAACCTGTTCGCGAAGGCACTGCCCGATCGTGCTCAGGACGGGCTCACCCTCACGCTCAGCGTGCTGATCGAGGCGCTGCCGTGGGTGATCCTCGGCGTGGTGCTGTCGATCGTGGTGCAGGTGTGGCTGCCCGCGGACGCCGTGCAGCGCTGGCTGCCGCAGAACGCCTGGGTGCGTCGCGCCGTGCTGTCGCTGCTGGGCATGTTCATCCCGGTGTGCGAGTGCGGCAACGTGCCGTTCGCCCGTGGCCTGATGATGCGCGGTCTCGCGCCGGCCGAGGCGCTGACCTTCCTCGTGGCGGCTCCCATCGTGAACCCCATCGTGATCCTCACCACGCACGCGGCGTTCGGCTGGGACGGCGGCATCCTGATCGCGCGACTGGTGGGCGGCTACCTGATCGCGAACCTGATCGGCTGGATCTACAGCCGCCACCCCGACCCGCAGGCCCTGCTCACGGAGCGGTTCGTGGAGACCTGCGAGCAGGTGGTGCACGAGCCCGGTTCGCCGACGCGGCGCAGCCTGATCCAGTTCCTGGTCGAGCTGCGCGCCGTCATGCCGGCGCTCGTGATCGGCTCGGCGCTGGCCGGGGCCGTGCAGGTGCTCGTCCCTCGCGACGTGCTGCTGGCGATCGGATCGAATCCCGTGCTGTCGATCCTGGCCATGGTGGCGCTCGCGATGACCGTGGCGATCTGCTCGAACGTCGACGCGTTCTTCGCGCTGTCGTTCGCGTCGACGTTCTCGTCGGGGGCGATCATCGCGTTCCTGCTCGTCGGGCCGCTGGTCGACGTGAAGATGCTCGCCCTGCTGCGCACGACCTTCGTCGCGCGCGTGCTGGCCGGACTCGTGGGCCTGGTCGTGCTCAGCGCCTGCGCCATCGGGATCGGGGTGAACGTCTTTGGCTGATCACGTGGACGAGCCCCGTCGCCTGCACGCCCTGGCCTCCCGCTGGCTGGGGCTGGGCCTCGCGACCGTCGTCGCGGTCGTGACGCTCGGACTCGCCGTCGTCGGCCGGCTGACGATGTACATCAGCCCCGACACCGTGTGGTTCGCGTGCCTTGCGGCGATCGTGATGCTCGCGGTCGCGGTCTGGTCGTGCACCCTGCCGCTCGGCGTGGAGGGCGACCACGACCACACTCACGGAACCTCCGGCCCGGATGCTGCGGCGCATCGCCGCCGCGCGCTGCAGACGGCGGGCGTGGTCGCCGGCGGCATCGTGTCCTCGGCGGTCGTGCTCGCCGCGCTGCTCCTGCCGCCGGCATCCCTCTCCGCCCAGCTCGCGGTGTCGCGGGCGGGGGAGAATCCGGTGCTCTTCGCGGGTGCGGATGACGTGACGCTGGGCGTCGCGGACACCACGACGTTCGGCGTCGGCGACTGGGCGAGCGCCTTCGCCACCTCGACCCGCCCGGAGGAGTACGACGGCGCCTCCGTGACCCTGACCGGCTTCGTCACGCCGGGTAAGGGCGGAGAAGCCGGTCTCACCCGCATGATCATCACGCACTGCGTGATCGACGCGCAGCCCGCCACCGTCCCCGTCGGCGGTGTCGCGGGCAAGTACTCGACCGGGCAGTGGATCGAGGTCACGGGCACCGTGCGAGCGGAGGCCGACGGCACGCTGCGCATCGAGCCGACGTCGGTGAAGAAGGTCGCCGAGCCGAAGGACCCCTATGAGTACTGACGGCGAGGCTCCGCTCACCCGGGCGCAGCTGCGTGCGCTGCGCGCCGCGGCGGAAGCCGATCCGCGGGTCCTGAGCGAGCGCAGCGAGACGAAGGGCGCTGAGGAGCCTGAGGCCACTCGCGCGGCCGAGCCCAACGAGGCTGAGGCGGAGGCCCCGGCAGCCCGTGCGGAGGAGCTGACCGCTGCACCCCCGGCTGCGCCGCCCACCATCCGGCATCCGGTCACCGCTCCCGGGGCCGCACCGCGCCCCGTGGCACCGGCACCCGCCGCGCAGCATCCCGAGCCGCAGCACCCGCATCCGCATCCGACGCCCGCGTCCGCTGACGCCCCTTCCGGTCACACTCCGGGGGCCGACACGCCAGATGTCGGACCGATTCGCGGGATCCGTCCGGAATCCGGCGTGTCGGCCCCCGATCCTGACACCGCGCCGGACGCGCCCGCCGACCGGCATCCGCTCCCGGCGATCCCCGCTCCCACCTCGCCCATCACGACCGGCCTCGCCGTACCCGAGCCCGGTCCCCGGGAGCCCGGCGTGCCTGGACCCGTCCGAGGCCGCCGCTCGACGCACACGGAGCTCGCTCCCGAGCCCGCATCGACTCGCGCCGCGGCTGAGCCCCGCAGTCGACGCTTCGCCCTGGCGCTGTTCTCCGTGCTCGGTGTGCTCGCGCTGGTGGTGGCGGCGCTCGGTGTCGTCAGCCTCACCCAGGGTCCGCGGATCTCGTCGACGTCCGTGAACGCCGCACAGGCGATCCAGACCTCGGGCAGCCGCCTCACCCTCACGCTGAACCAGCGGGTCGACTCGCTCGACGCGAAGCAGGTCAGCGTCACGCCCGCTGTCCCGTTCACGGTCGACGCGGCGGGGCGCAGCATCGGCATCCGCTTCACCACGGCGCTGAACGACGACACCACGTACTCCGTGAAGGTGTCCGGCGTCGTCGGCGCGGGAGGCGGACCGGCGTCCGACCTGGCGACGACGTTCCGCACTCCGGCTTCCCGCATCCTGCTGCTGCAGCGTGCGCCCGGCGGCAAGGACGACAAGATCTTCAGCACCGACCTCACCGGCGAGCGGGCGAGGCCGGTGTTCGAGCACCCGCGCATCGACGACTACCGCGTCAGCGGGAACAGCCTGGTCGTGGCCGTCGAGGAGAAGGGCGGCTCGCGCCTGATGGTCATGGATCTCGACGGCTCGCATCAGCGCGAGCTGAAGCTCCCCGGCGTCGGCTACGTGTCCTCGGTGCAGCTCTCCGACCGCGGTGGTTACGTCGGCTACAGCTACTCCGACCGCGACCTGACCGAGACCTCCGGGCGGGCGAGTGTGCTGGTCACGCAGTCGTTGAACGGCGCCGGGAAGCCCCGCATCGTGGAGGTGGGCGGCAAGGAGGCCAGCGTCGCCGAGTGGCAGTTCGTGCCGGACACCTCGTCGCTGCTTTTCGTCGACTTCGACGGCGCCCTGGGCCTGCAGGATGTCCGCTCCGACGGCGCCGTGAAGTCCATGGGCGTCGCCGCCAGCATCCTCGGCGTGAGCCGCGGCACCTACACGGCCATCGTCGAGCGCGCCGACGGGACCATCATGCAGGTCGACCTGACGGACGGATCGGAGACGCCGCTGCCGGCCTCCACACCGGACTACGGCGATGCCGACGCGATCGTGCCGTTCCCCGGCGGCACGGTGCGTCACGTCACCCAGCGCGATGAGGGCGGCATGCCCACCGGCCAGGCCGTCGTGCGTGTCGACGACAAGGGCGCCGCGAAGGTCGTCGCCGAGGTCAGCGGCTCGGATGCCATCGTGCAGACCTGCGTGTCGCCCAGCGGGCAGTACGCGGCCGTCGTGGTCGCCCCCGACCTGCCGAGCAACCCCTACGACGAGCTGCTGCTGCCCCTGCCGGGGACGCTGCACACGCAGCTGATCGACCTCGACGGCAAGCGGGAGCTGCCCACGCTGAACGGCTTCGACATCTCCTGGTGCGCGCAGGCGCCCCACCCGTGAGCACCCGCAGCACCGACCGCAGAGGAGGTGACATGACGCATCTCGCCGATCGCGCCGAGCTGGTCGACCTGCCTGTGGACGTGGCCCCGCGGCTGCTCGGCGCGCACCTGATCACCGCCGTCGACGGCGTCGAGACCCGGCTGCGGATCACCGAGGTCGAGGCGTACCACGGCAAGGGCACCGGCGCCGTGCCCGATCCCGGCTCGCACGCGCGGATGGGACCGACCGCGCGCAACGCCACGATGTGGGGCGAACCGGGGCACCTCTACGTGTACCTCAGCCACGGCATCCACTCCTGCGTCAACGTCGTCTGCGGCCCGGAGGGCGAGGCGGGAGGTGTGCTGCTGCGCGCCGGGGAAGTGGTCGAAGGGACGGATGCCGCCGCTGCGCGCCGCGGCGTCGAGACGCCGCTCGGGCGGACGGCGCTGCGCGACCTCGCCCGCGGCCCGGGGCGGCTGGGCCAGGCCGTCGGCCTGCGGCACGCGCTGCACGACGGCATCGACTTCGTGTCCGGTGCCGAACTGAACGGGGCCGTGGCGCGGCTGCTGCTGCTCGACGAACCCCTGTCGGACGTGTCCGCCGGCCCTCGCGTCGGTGTGGCCGGCGTCGCGGGGACCAGCGCGTTCCCCTGGCGCTTCTGGATCACGGGCGACCCGACCGTGTCACCGTTCCGGTGGGGACGCGGTGCGGCCGAGGCCGCCGCTCTGCGGGACGAGCTCGGCGATCCCGTGGCCTGAGCCGCGCTCGGACGCGGTCGCGTTCGCGCGCGGGGGTCAGGCGGATGCCGTGCAGCCGCAGGATTCGCGGATGCGCAGCCGCGTGCGGAACGCGCGGTGATCGCGCACGGCATCCGGCTCCAGGAGCAGTCGCACCGCGGCATCCGCCATCTGCTCCAGCGGCTGCACCGCCGTGGTGAGCCGCGGCCACACGAAGTCGGCGACCACGGTGCCGTCGAAGGACACGATCGCGATGTCGTCGGGCACGCGGATGCCGCGCTCGCCGAAGGCGGCGAGCATGCCGATCGCGATCTGATCGGATGCCGCCAGCACCGCACGGGGCCGTACCGCCCCCTCGAGCAGCTCCACCGCCGCGTCGTACCCGCCGTGGTACGTGAACGGGGTGTGCACGAGCGGACCCAGCGGGAGGTGCGCGGAGATGAGCGCCTCGCGCCAGCCGCGCTCGCGTGCGTCGTACCGGGCCGCGCTGCCGGCGAACGCGATCTCGCGGTAGCCGTGGCCGATGAGGTGCTCGGTCGCCTCGCGGGCGCCCACCGAGAAGTCCACGCCGACGCTGTGCAGGCCGTCGGTCTCGCCGAACTGCCCGATCACGACGGCCGGGATGCCGAGCGACTCCACCAGCGACTGCTCGCCCGCGGTGAGCACGTCGGCGATGATCAGCCCGCCGATCTGCCGCGACACCAGGTCGCGGATCTGCTCGGACGTGGAGGTCTGCGTGCGGTCGGAGTTCACGATCAGCAGCGATCGGCCGGCATCCGCCGTCGCCTGGTCGAGGGCATGGCAGAGCTCGGCGAAGAACGGGCTGCGGTTGTCGTGCACGAGCAGGCCGAACATGTCGGCGGAGCCCATCGACAGCGCGCGGGCGGCGGCGTTCGGGCGGTAGCCCAGCACGCGCACGGCGTCGAGCACGCGTTCTTTCGTGAGCGGGGCGACGGCCTTCGGGCCGTCGTTGAGCACGTAGCTGACGACCGCCGTGCTCACCCCGGCGTAGCGCGCCACATCGGCGCGGGTCACCGAGCGCGAACGGCGCTCAGCGGGCATCCGGGTCTCCCATGTCGGGGATCGCGAGGCGCTCCCCGCCGCGACGAGCGGACTCGTGCGCGATCACTCCGGGAAGGGTGAATCTCGCCGCCTGCCAGGCGTTCACCGGCGGCAGTGTGCTCTCGTTCACGGCCCGCACGAAATCGTCCACGAGGAAATGGTGACTGCCCTCGTGTCCGTTGTGCAAGGGGATGAGCTCCGCGGGGATGCGGGCGCGCTCGGCCTCGTGGATCGCGGCGTAGCCGGACACGAACGCATCGCGCAGTGCGGGAGCCACGTGCGCGAGTGACGGATCGTCGTGCGCCACGGACGCGTGCGTGTCGATGAGGTGCGAGATGTCCTCCACGCCGGTCTTGTCCTGCCACACCGTGGTGAGCGCCAGTTGCTCGAACGAGCCCTCGGTGCCGAACCAGCGGAACCGCGACTCGCGCAGGTGCGAGGGGTAGCCGACGCGGCGGAACTCGTTGACGCGCATCGATCCGCCGGCGGCGAGCTCGAACAGCGCGGTCGCGTTGGAGAAGTCGTTGTCGAACTGGCTCACCGCGCGGTCGAACACCCCGTCGCCGCGCTGATCCACGACGCCGATGGCCGAGACCGCCGTGGCGTAGGTGGGCCAGGCGCCGAGCACCCCGCCGATCGAGTGGGTGGGGTACAGCAGCGGCGGGTAGCTGGCTGTGGCCTTCCAGTTCTCGCCGCCCGAGTACTGGTACGCCTCGTAGAAGCCGAGATCCATGTCATGGACGTAGTCGCCCTCGCCGTAGAAGAGCCGCCCGAAAGCGCCCTCGGCGAGCTTCTGGCGGGCGAACACGGTGGACGGGTTGTAGTAGCTGGTCTCGCCCATCATGTAGGTCAGCCCGGTCTCGCGGACCGCGTCGATGATGGCGGCGATCTCGTCGGCCGAGATCGCCATCGGCACCGCCGAGTAGACGTGCTTGCCCGCGCGCAGCGCCTGGACGACGAGCGGCCCGTGCGTCCAGCGCTGCGTGAAGATGGCGACGGCGTCGACCGCGGGGGAGGCGATCATCTCCTCGAAGGAGGCGAAGGTGCCGGCCAGGCCCGCGGCGTGCACGAGCTCATCGGCGCGTGCGGGGATCACGTCGGTGATGTGCACCGCGGACACGCCGGGATGATGGTGGAAGAGCGTCGCGAACTGGCCTGCGAACTGGCCCGCCCCGACGATCCCCAAGGTGAACGCCATGCGCCCGAGTCTTCCATCGAGGGTCTACGGGTGTCAACATGAAAGGAGGCCCCGGAATCGTGCCCCTCAGAACGGTTCCGAGACCCCCTATACCCCAGTGATCTACGCGGGTAACGTATCACGAACAGGGCGAAAGCGCATCAGTTTTTTCCGCCATCGACAGCGACGCCGAGGATAGTGAGGACCAGATATGAAGACATCCCTGAGTTCGAAGCGGCTCCTTGCGGGTGCGGCGGTCGCCACGACCGCGGCTCTCGCCCTGAGCGGATGCTCCGGCGATTCCGGCGGCACCGGGGGTGGCGTCAAGATCGAGATGCAGACCAACTTCGGCGCGACCGACCCGTCCCTGAAGGTGCTGAAGAAGATCACCGACGCTTACGAGAAGGACAATCCGGGTGTCACGATCGAGCTGGTCCCGTCCACCGACACCTACGAGGACGACATCAAGGTGCGGCTCTCGTCGAACGACATCCCCGACATCTGGGCCACGCACGGCTGGTCGCTGCTGCGGTACAGCAAGTTCCTCGAGCCGCTGGACGGTCAGCCCTGGGCGAAGGACTTCAACAAGGCCCTGGCGCCGGCGATGCAGAACTCCGACGGGCAGTTCTTCGCGCTGCCGATCGACACCGACGTCGCCGGCATCGTCTACAACCGCACCGTGCTGAAGGACGCCGGCATCGACCCGGCGACGCTCACGGACTGGACCGCCTTCGAGACGGCGCTGAAGACGCTGAAGGACGCCGGGGTCACCCCCGTCTCGTCCTCAGGCAAGGACAGCTGGTTCGCCGGGAACATCACCGACTTCATCGGCTCGGGGGACTTCAGCGAGAAGGCGCTGGACGGGTTCAAGGACGGCACCTTCGACGAATCCGGGTACACCCGCATCCTCGAGCACCTGTCCACCTGGCAGAAGGACGGCTGGATCAACCCCGACTACTCCTCGGCCACCACCGACGACCTCGGGCGTGCGCTCGCCGAGGGCAAGACCGGCTTCGTGTTCGTGCAGAACTACCTGGTCGCCACCGCGCTGGGCTTCGACCCGAAGGCCGACCTGGGCTACATGCCCATCCCCTCCGAGGACGGCAAGCCGTTCCTGGTCGGCGGTGAAGGTCGGGCGTACGGGGTCTCCAAGACCTCCCCGAACAAGAAGCAGGCCCTGGACTACCTCGCCTACCTCGCCCAGCCCGACAACCTCTCCGAGCTCGCCAGTTCGATCGGCGGCATCCCGGGCCTCACGAACGCGAAGAGCGACCTCGGCATCCTCACCGCCAGCTACGACCAGTTCGTCAAGCCGGGCACCGTGCCGCTCAAGCCGTACTTCGACCGCGTCTACCTGCCCAACGGCATCTGGGACACCATGGTCACCACGACCGACGGCGTGCTCACCGGCCAGATGACTCCGGCGGATGCCGTGAAGCAGATGAAGTCGAGCTACGACTCGCTGCGCGGATGACGACCACCGTCAGGACGGTGCACAGGCCGAAACGGGGGACCGAGGGGTTGGTCCCCCGTTTCGCGAGCCGCGGCCTCAACCTGCTGTACCTGCCTGCGCTCGCCGTGCTCGGCGTGTTCATGCTCTGGCCCCTGCTGAACGGCGTGCTGCTGTCGCTGACGAACTGGGACGGATACTCGCCCGACCGGTCCTTCGTGGGCGCGACGAACTACCTGCGGCTGTTCGAGGATCCCAACTTCCGCACCGCGCTCGGGAACACCTTCCTGTACGGGGTCGGATCGACCGTGCTGCAGCAGGTGATCGGACTGGGACTCGCGCTCGCCTTGGATCGGCATGTGCGGGGGCGCGGCGTCGCCCGGGCGATCATCTACCTGCCCGTGCTCGTGTCGCCGATCGTGATGGGCACGATGTACTACCTGTTCCTCGCCTACAACGGCGGCGGGCTCAACGACCTGGTCATCGCGCTCGGCGGTGAGCGCACCGCGTGGCTCAGCGATTCCGGCACGGCGATCGCGCTGATCGTGGTGGTGAACTCGCTGCAGTTCGTCGGGATCTCGATGGTGATCTACCTCGCGGGCCTGCAGTCGATCCCCACCATGTACTACGAGGCCGCGCGACTCGACGGCGCCGGCGCCGCGCAGTCGTTCCGCAGCATCACGCTCCCGATGCTGCAGCCCGCGTTCGCGACGAGCATCGTGCTCAATCTGATCGGCGGCATGAAGCTGTTCGACGTGATCCAGGTGCTCACCGCCGGCGGGCCCGGATACTCCACGAACTCGGTGTCGACGCTGATCGCCAAGATGTACTTCGGCAGTCAGCGCGCCGGCTACGCCTCCGCGATGGGCGTGGTGCTGTTCCTGATCATCGCGGTGTTCACCCTCGTGCTGAACACCGCGCTGAACCGGCGAAGGCTGGAGCAGCTGTGAGCGCGACGAGCACGGCATCCGTGGTGACCGGCGACGCCCGGCGTGCGACATCCGCTCCGCGCTCGCCCTGGCCGGCGCGACTCGCGATCGGTGCCGGTGTGCTGCTCGCGGTGCTGCTGCAGCTGCTGCCGTTCTACATCACCGTCACCTCGGCGATGAAGGCGCGCAGCGACCTGTCCTCGCAGTGGCTGCCGCCGTTCACCGGCATCCACTGGCAGAACTTCGCCACCGCGATCGAGCAGGGCGGCATCCTGCGAGCGATCGGCAACAGCGCGATCGTCACTCTCGGCGCCACCGTGCTGGTGTGCGTGCTCGGCGCGCTCGCCGCCTACCCGCTGGCCCGGCGCCCCACGATCGGCAACCGGCTCGTGCTGGCAGGTGTGGTGGGGCTCATCATGATCCCGCCGCTGTCGATCCTCGTGCCGCTGTACTCGATGATGAGCCAGTGGCACGCCATCAACACCTACTGGGGCACGATCCTGGTGATGACGGCCACCCAGCTGCCGCTGGCGATCTTCCTGTACACCGCGTTCATGCGCGGGCTGCCGATCTCGATCGAGGAGGCGGCGTCGGTCGACGGCGCGAACGCCGTGCAGGTGCTGTTCCGCGTGGTGGTGCCGATGCTCAAGCCCGTCACCGCCACGGTCGTGATCCTCACCAGCGTGAATGTGTGGAACGACTACGCACTGAGCGTCTACCTGATGCGCAGCCCGGAGATGCGCACGATTGCGCCCGCGACCGCGACGTTCTTCTCCACCACGTCGAGCGACGTGGGTGCCGCGGCCGCGGCATCGCTGCTCTCCGCCTTGCCGGTGCTGATCGTCTACCTCGTGCTGCAGAAGTACTTCATCAAGGGCATGGTCGCCGGTTCGGAGAAGTGATCCGGTTCTGGTAAGCTGACTCCTTGTCTGTGCACACTCCTGTGCGCAGTTCGTGTCCCACTCCTTCATCCCGGCCCTGTGGCCGTGTTCGAGGGTGGGATGCAGACAAGGGATCTTGGGTGAGGCCGTCCGGCCTCACGGTATAGAAGGAGTCACAACATGGCAGCAGTGTGCCAGGTGACCGGTGCTGTTCCCGGCTTCGGTCACAACGTCTCGCACTCGCACCGCCGGACGAAGCGCCGCTTCGACCCGAACGTGCAGAAGAAGACCTACTTCGTTCCGTCGCTCGGTCGCAAGATCACGCTGAACGTGTCCGCCAAGGGCATCAAGGTGATCGACGCCCGTGGCATCGAGAAGGTTGTCGCGGACCTCCAGGCGAAGGGTGTGAAGCTCTAATGGCCAAGAAGGCTCAGGACATCCGTCCGATCATCAAGCTGCGTTCGACGGCAGGCACCGGTTACACCTACGTGACCAAGAAGAACCGTCGCAACACCCCCGACCGCCTCGTGCTGAAGAAGTACGACCCGGTGGTCCGCAAGCACGTCGAATTCCGAGAGGAGCGTTAAGACATGGCCAAGAAGAGCAAGATCGCCAAGAACGAGCAGCGCAAGGTCATCGTCGCCCGCTACGCGGAGCGTCGTGCCGAGCTGAAGAAGACCCTGGTCGACCCGAACGCCACCGACGAGGCCCGCGAGGCCGCTCGCGTCGGCCTGCAGAAGCTGCCGCGCAACGCGTCGCCGGTTCGCGTGCGTTCGCGTGACGCCATCGACGGCCGCCCCCGTGGTGTCCTCACGAAGTTCGGCATCTCGCGTGTCCGCTTCCGTGACATGGCCCACCGTGGCGAGCTGCCCGGCATCACCAAGTCGAGCTGGTAACACCCGCGGGAAGGGGCGAGGATCTTCGGATCCTCGCCCCTTTCGCGTACCCGGAGTCCGTGCCCGGTCTGGTCGTGACGCCGCCACACCTGTGACTGATGTGACTGAAGTGAATGGAAACGCCGAGAAACATGCCAAAACCCGCGAAATGACGCGGTTTTGTCGGTTGTGGTTGATACATTCGAGGCGGTCGATCGACCGACGGGGGGAACTCCGAAATCAACACGATGCGACGGACCGTCGTCGCTGGAGGATGACATGGCTGACAAGTCCATCACCAAGACCGAGCTCGTCGCGAGCATCGCTTCCGCCACCGGCGAGAGCCAGGCCACTGTTTCGCGCGTCCTCGACTCGCTGTTCGGCACCGTCTCCGACGCTGTCGCCAAGGGCAGCAAGGTCTCGATCCCGGGCTGGATCTCGTTCGAGCAGGTGGCCACCGCCGCCCGCACCGGCCGCAACCCGCAGACCGGCGCCGAGATCAAGATCCCCGCTGGCAAGCGCGTCAAGGTGACCGCCGGCTCCAAGCTGAAGGCTGCCGTCAAGTAAGACCGCACCGCCACGAAGGCCGTCCCTCCGGGGGCGGCCTTCTGCGTGCCCGGCGAGTGCCGACCCGCGCGAGCGGGCCCGTGCTCTCCCGCGTTCCGCACGTGCGGTCTCGGATCCGCGGTCACAGGCAACCGCCGTAGGCTGGAGGGGTGAAGTCGTACCGTCTCGTCGGCCTCGCGATCCTCCTCGCCGGCGCGGCGTTCGGCCTGATCGCGGCGCTCGTCGTCGGCGGCGGCGCGGTGCCGCCCAAGCTCCTGGACCCGGGGCCCATCGTGATGTGGGGGCTGCCGGCCGTCAAGCTGGTCGCCAATCTCGCGGGTGCCGCCATGCTGGGCTGCCTGGTGCTCGCGCTGTTCGCGCTGCGGAGCGGTTCGCGTCCCTATGACATCGCCCTGGACACGGCATCCGTGGGAGCAGCGGTCTTCACCGTCAGCTCGGCGATCGCCGCCGGGATGACGCTGCTCGCCGCGTTCAACCCCAAGCTCTCCGCCGACCGCACCTTCGGCGAGCAGCTCGGCACGTTCCTGCTCACGCTTCCGCTCGGTCAGGCCTGGCTGATCACCGTGCTGATGGGGGCCGTGATCACGCTTCTGGCCTTCGGCTGGCGCAGCTGGACAGGCACGCTCATGACCGCCGGGCTCGCCGCGGCATCCTTCCTCCCGCTCGCGACGCAGGGTCACTCCGGCGACGTGGAGGGGCACAACGTCGCGGTCAACGCGATCCTGCTGCACACCCTCGGAGCCGCCGCCTGGGTCGGCGGCATCATCCTGCTCGTGATCCTGCGCAGCGCCACGAACCGGACGAGCGGGAAGGCGAAGAAGGCGGATGCCCTGGATCTGCCGGTCCTCGTCGAGCGGTACTCCTCGATCGCGCTGATCGCCTTCATCGTCGTCGCCGTCTCGGGCATCGCCCGCACGGTCGTCGCGCTCGGCAGCTGGAGCGAGCTGTTCTCGCCCTACGGCCTGATCGTGCTCGGCAAGGCGATCCTGCTGCTGTGCCTGGGCCTGTTCGGCGCCTGGTACCGCCGCCGGCTCATCCCCCGGCTCAGCGGCGCGGACGAGAAGCGGTCGTTCTGGACGCTCATCCTGGGCGAGCTGCTGCTGATGGGCCTGGCATCCGGCGCCGCCGCCGCGCTGGCACGCACGCCTCCGCCGGTCGGCGAGCAGTCTCCCGCCAATCCGACCGCCGCGCAGCGGCTCACCGATTCGCCCCTGCCTCCGGAGCTGACCCTCGACCGCTGGTTCACCTCCTACGACATCGACGTGCTCTGGGCCGTCGTGATCGGCTTCGCCGTGTTCTTCTACATCGCCGGCGTCGTCCGCCTGCGCCGGCGCGGGGACGCGTGGCCCGTGCACCGCACGATCTTCTGGCTGTCGGGGATGCTCCTGCTGCTCTGGGTCACCTCGGGCCCGCTCAACGCGTACCAGGAGTACCTGTTCAGCGTGCACATGGCCGGCCACATGGTGCTGAGCATGGCGATCCCGCTGCTGCTGGTCAGCGGCGCGCCGATCACGCTGGCGCTGCGCGCGATCCACAGGCGCGAGGACGGCACGCGCGGCGCTCGCGAGTGGATCATGTGGGCGGTGCACTCGCCGTACTCCCGGGTGATCACGCATCCGATCGTCGCGGCGGCGATCTTCATCATCTCGCTGTGGGCCTTCTACTTCACCGACCTGGTGCGCTGGTCGCTGTACGACCATCTCGGGCACGAGTGGATGGTCATCCACTTCCTCATCTCCGGCTACCTGTTCGTGATGTCGCTGGTCGGCGTCGACCCGGTGCCGTACCGTCTGCCGCACGCGGGGCGCCTGATCACCCTGATCGCCGTGATGGCCATGCACGCGTTCTTCGGCATGGCGCTGATGATGCAGAACGGGCTCATGGTCGCCGAGTGGTTCGGCTCGATGGGCCGCACCTGGGGCCCGACTCCCATGGAGGATCAGTACATCGGCGGCGGCATCGCCTGGTCGGTGGGCGAGATCCCGACGCTGATCCTCGCGATCACCGTGGCGATCCAGTGGTCGCGATCGGATGACAGGCTGCAGCGCCGCAGCGATCGGGCGGCCGACCGCGACGGGGACGCCGAGCTGGCGGAGTACAACGCCCGGCTCTCGAAGCTGGCCGAGCAGGACCGTCGCGCCGCATCGCGGTCCTGATCCGCTGCGGCCACGGCGCTGCTACTCGGGGTCGATGTTCGGGGAGCCGACCCGGATGGAGGCGGTGCCGTCGGGTTGGATGCTGATCGTGCCGTCGATCTGGAACGGCACGTCCTCGGACACCTTGCGCACCGAGCCGTCGAAGACCGACTTGATCGAGACGTCGATGTGCGCGACGGCATCCGTCGGGGGGATCTTCCAGTTCGCGCCGTCGGGAACCACGGTCACCACGGGCTGCTGGGTGATGGACCACTTGGGCAGCGAGCCGTCCGCGAGGCGGTTGGAGACCTCGAGCCCGAACGGGCAGGCGGTCGGCAGCAGCACCTGCTGGGTGGCGCAGGCGGTGAGGAACTCCCCGACGCGCTGCTGCACGAGCTCGGTGAACTTGGCGGTCGGCTGCGCCTGCACGTCGACCGGCGTGTGCGCGAGCGCCTTGTCCGCGAGCACGCGCACTCCGGGCGTCGCGGCGATCGGCGTGTCGACGGTCACCGAGTACGCCCCGGGAGTGAAGACCAGCAGATGCAGCGGGTCGAGCGGCGAAGCGCCCGCGCCCTTGTCCGACACCTGACGGCGGTCCAGCTCGAAGCCGTTCACCTTGAAGACGTCCGCGCCGCGCACGGTGAGCTCGACCTCGGCGATCGGGCTGCGCTCGAACCGCCAGTTCGGCACCACGCCCACCCAGCCGTCCTGCACCACCCGGTAGGTGGAGGTGCCGCGCACGCCGCCCGCGCGGTACGCGGTCGAGACGCGGTAGACGCCGCCCTTCTGCGTCTCTGACGTGACCGTGTAGTCGGTCAGCTGCGCGAGGGCGGCGGTGCGCAGCAGTGCCTCGGATGCTGTGGCATGGATGTCGGTGTCCTTCTTGATGGACAGGTCCACCGAGACGCCCGGCACCTGAAGCGCGTCGGCCGCACGGCCGGAGGCGAGCAGGTCCAGATAGCGCTGCACGAACGCGGACGGGCTGTACACCTGCTGGTACAGCGACATGCCCCCGGCGCCGAGCGCAGCGATGAGCAGCACCCCCACGACCCCGAGGATCGTCAGGTCGGTGCGGAGCGCAGAACGTCGCCGTGACACCCCCCGACCCTGCATCATGCCGACAAGTCTAGGGAGCGGGGGCTGGGACGGAGCCGAGCGGCGACACAGAGGACTTAACATGGGGTGCGTGTCCGTGACCCTCTCCGATGAACAGCAGGCGCTGTTCCGTCTGATCGAGGACACCGACGAGCACGTGTTCATCACGGGCCGGGCCGGCACGGGCAAATCGACCCTGCTGCAGCACTTCGCCTGGAACACCCAGAAGCAGATCGCGATCTGCGCGCCGACGGGCGTGGCCGCCCTGAACGTCGAGGGTCAGACGATCCACTCGCTGTTCCGCCTGCCGATCGGGTTGATCGCCGAGAGCGAGATCGAGCAGTCGGATGCCACCCGCCGCATCCTCAACGCCATCCAGACGCTCGTGATCGATGAGATCTCGATGGTGAACGCCGACCTGATGGACGCGATCGACCGATCTCTGCGGCAGGCGCGTGGCAAGCGCGGCATCCCGTTCGGCGGCGTGCAGGTGGTCATGTTCGGAGACCCCTACCAGCTGGCGCCCGTGCCGCCGCGGGGCGACGAGCTGCGCTACATCCAGGACCACTACCGGTCGTTCTGGTTCTTCGACGCGAAGGTCTGGACCGGCGGGCTCGCCGGAGACGGCGGCGGGATGCTGGACATCGGCGAGCACGGCGCGAAGCTGCACGTGCACGAGCTGGTGCAGATCCACCGGCAGTCCGACGACGGATTCAAGTCGATGCTGAACGCCGTGCGGTACGGCCGGGTGACCAAGGACATCGCTGACGTGCTGAACGAGCGCGGGGCGCGCACGCCTCCCGACCCCGAGCCGGGGGAGCCGCCGATCATCACTCTCGCGACCCGCAACGACATCGTCAACAGCATCAACAGCCGCCATCTCGCCGCTCTCGCCGGCCGGGAGCAGACCGCGCACGCCGAGGTCAGCGGCGATTTCGGTCGTGGGGAGGGCAACTACCCGGCGGATGCCGAGCTGAAGCTCAAGGTCGGCGCGCAGGTGATGTTCCTGCGCAACGACGTGGGCATGCAGGGCGAGCCGCCGCGCTGGGTGAACGGCTCGATCGGCACGGTCACCCGCATCCTCGGCGGCACCGTGCGGGTGGACATCGACGGCGACGAGTTCGACGTCGAGCCCGCCGTCTGGGAGAGGCTGCGGTACGCCTACAACCCGGGCACCAAGACGCTCTCCCGCGAGGTGGTCGCCGAGTTCACGCAGTTCCCGCTGCGACTGGCCTGGGCGGTGACGATCCACAAGTCGCAGGGCAAGACCTACGACCGGGCGATCGTCGACCTGGGATCGGGGGCGTTCGCGCCCGGCCAGACCTATGTGGCTCTGTCGCGGCTCACCTCGCTCGACGGCCTGTACCTGTCCCGGCCGCTGCGTCCGCGCGACATCCAGGTGGACGAGGACGTGCGCCGCTTCATGCGGGAGGCGTGGGAGGCCAGGCAGACCGAGCAGGTCGCGAAGGCCTGAGCGGCGTGCTCCCAGCATCCGCACTCTAGACTCGGAGGGTCCAACCCCGGGAGAGTCGATACATGCATCTTCGTTCGTCGCGCCGCCTGCGTGCCGCCGTCGTCGGCGCCGTCGCCCTCGCTCTCGCTCTCACCGGGTGCACGGGATCCTCGCAGCCCGAGCTCACCTACACGCCGCCGAAGCAGGCTGCGGGCTCGCTCCCCGACGACATGACCGCGCAGCTGCAGACCGCAGTGCAGCAGGCCATGACGGCCACCGGCTCATCCGGGGCGATCGTGGGCGTGTGGGTGCCGTGGAGCGGGCAGTGGGTGACGGGTCTCGGCACCCAGGCAGCCGGCAACAAGACCAAGGTCACCAAGGACATGTCGTTCCGCATCGCCGCGGTGACCCGCATGATGACCTGCGACGTGCTGTACGGCATGGCGGATGCCGGTGACATCAAGCTCGACGCCAAGGTGCCGAAGTACGTCTCCGGCGTCGCGGACCTGGGCGACATCACCCTGCTCGACCTGTGCAACGGCACCAGCGGCGTCGGCTCCTCGGCGGAGACGGCGAAGCCGTACTGGCTGAACACCCCTGATCGCCAGTGGGCGCCGCTGCAGCTGGCGAGCTTCGGCCTCGGCCAGCAGCGCGGTCCGGCGCACACGGCGTACCGCGACTCCGACGCGAACTACCTCATGCTCGGACTCGCCCTCGAGCGCGAGTCGGGCCTGACCGCCTCGCAGCTCATCAAGAAGTACGTGACGACCCCGCTGGGCCTCGAGTCGACGTCGCTGCCGTCTCCGGCGTCGGCGGAGCCCGAGCCGGCACCGGCGCTGAAGGGCGCGTACCTGCCGCCCGCGGAGGGTGGCGGGTACAACTGCGCCGCGCCGGTCGACATCACCAAGAGCTCGTCGAGCATCGGCTTCACCGATTCCGGCGCGGTCTCCACGATCGAGGACCTGGGCCGCTACGCGCAGGCCGAGGCGCGCCAGGCGCTGCGCGACAAGGATGCCAAGCCCGGCCGGTTCGAGAAGCCGCTGCCGGCCGCAGCGGACGCGCCGGCCTGGTTCCAGGCCACCGGCGGCGCGTACCTCGTGGGCTCGATGGTCGGTCAGCACGGCTGGGTCCCCGGTTACGCGACCGCCGCGTACTCCGACCCTGCGACCGGCTTCACCGTGGCTGTCACCCTGAACGATTCCAGCGCCGGCGGAGCCTTCGCCGCCTACCTGGCGTGGGAGCTCGCCGCGATCGCCTCGAAGGCGCCCGCCGCCAAGGGCGAGACCGCCCCGGACTTCGGCCTGCCGTTCACCGCCGAGCAGTATGCGAAGGCCATCACCGACGGCGCGATCTGCAAGGCCGGCTGACCCCTCGGCCACGAGCCACCACGGAATCCCCGAGCCACCATCCGGATCACCACGATTCGGGTGGTGGCTCGGCGCTTGACGCCCTCGCTGGGGGCGTGAAGGGTTGTGCTGGCGCACCGGTCCGCAGCCCTCGCTAGGGGCGTGAAAAGATGGAGGGGTGCGCCCCTCACGTAGAGTCCCGCTGCTGCGCGGGTTCGTCGGCGCCACGCTCGCGACGTTCGTCGCACTGGCCTCGCACGTCTGGGTCGGCGGCGACATGCCCGGGATGCTGGGCATCGCCGTGCCGTGGCTGCTGTCGCTGACGGCGTGCACGCTGCTGGCCGGGCATCGGCTGTCGCTGCTGAGGCTGAGCGCATCGGTGATCGTGTCCCAGCTGCTCTTCCACGTGCTCTTCGTGCTGGGCAGCATCACGCCGCGGGGCGGCCTCAGCCCCCACGTGCACGGCGTGGTGCCGCTGTCGTTCACGGGCGGCGCTCCGGTGCTGCTGCCGCAGGATGCGGCGATGTGGCTCGCGCACGCTGCTGCGGCCGCTCTGACGATCGCGGTGCTGCACAGGGGCGAGCTGATCGTCCGTGCACTGCTGACGGTCGCACGCACCGTGGGGACCTGGCTCGCCCGCGCCGTGCCGGCGGTCGACGCGGTGCGCACCGTGACGCCGGTTCGGCGTCGATGGGCCGTGCTCACCGCTCCGCGCGTGCGCGAGGTGCATCTGGGCGCTCTGCGCCGACGGGGGCCTCCGCGTCTGGTCTGACATCCGATGCCGCCGCCTTCCGCCCTGTGCGGTTCCGGCGTGCATCCGCCGCGCTCGCGGCATCCGGCGCTCACCCGCGCCATCACAGACGCAGACGCCGCTCAGCGGCATCCGAAGAAAGGTTTCCCATGTTCCGCATCCGCACCGCACTGGTGGGGGCCGCCGTGGCCGTCGCCGCCGTCCTGGCCGTCGCCGCCCCGGCATCCGCTCACGACCAGATCGTGTCGAGCACGCCCGCCGCCGACGAGCAGCTCACCACCGCGCCCGACCAGGTCGTGCTCACGTTCTCGAACAACCTGCTGGCGCTCTCCGACAACAGCGGCACGGCGATGACCGTGGTCGACTCGGCAGGCGAGGACTGGGTGGCCGGCGCTCCGGTGGTCACCGCCGACACGGTCACGGTCCCGCTGAAGAAGGACATGCCCAACGGGGCGTACGACGTGACCTGGAAGGTCGTCTCCAGCGACGGCCACCCGACGTCCGGCGAGTACTCGTTCTCGATCGCCGCGGCCGAGGCGCCGACGCCGAGCGCTGCGCCCTCCGAGAGCGCACAGCCCATGACGCCCGCGAGCACCCAGCCGCCCGCCGAGCCCGCGGAGACGGAGTCCGCGCCGTGGCCGCTGCTGATCGGCCTGGGCGTCGTGCTGCTGATCGCCGTGATCGTCGTCATCGTGATCGCCGCCCGCCGGAAGCGCTGATTCCCGCTCGCTCCCGTATGGGAAAGTGTCGCCCGGAGGCCATCCGGGCGACACTTTCTCATACCGGAACGGGAAGCGGGTGCTGCTGATACGGTCGGGCCGGGAGGAACCGCATGGCGATCATCGACAACGGGATCTATGTGGACGGGGTCCGCACGGAGAACCCGGCCAGCCTGGACGAGACGTTCGAGCTGATGCGCTCCCGCGGCGGGATGGGCTGGATCGGGCTGTACCGACCCGACGGCGACGAGCTGGCCTCGGTCGCGAACGAGTTCGGACTGCACGAGCTGGCGGTCGAGGACGCCCTGGTCGGCCACCAGCGGCCCAAGATCGAGCGCTACGGCGAGCACCTGTTCGTCGTGCTGCGTCCGGCCCGCTACCTGGACGCCGAGGAGGAGGTGGAGTTCGGCGAGGTGCACGTCTTCGTCGGTCCCGACTTCGTGGTCACCGTGCGTCATGCCGAAGCGCCCGACCTCGGCAGGGTGCGGCATCGCCTCGAGTCCGACCCGGAGCTGCTGGCCCGCGGACCGGAGGCCGTGCTGTACGCGATCCTCGATGAGGTCGTGGACCAGTACGCACCCGTGCTCGCCGGGCTCGAGAACGACATCGACGAGATCGAGAGCCAGCTGTTCGTCGAGGACGTCGACGCGACGCAGCGCATCTACGAACTGGGTCGCGAGGTGATCGACTTCCAGCGCGCTGTCCAGCCGCTGACCTCGATGGTCGAGGCGCTGCTGCGGGGCGGCGTGAAGTACGCCGCCGATGAGGAGCTGCAGCGCTACCTGAGGGATGTGCACGACCACGCGATCCGCGTCGCCGAGCGCTCCGCGAGCTTCCGGTCGATCCTCGACAACGCCCTGACCGTGGCATCCACGATCGTCGCCCGACGGCAGAACGACGAGATGAAGCGCATGACGGAGGAGAGCATCCGTCAGGGCGACCAGATGAAGAGGATCTCCAGCTGGGCGGCGATCCTCTTCGCGCCCACCCTGATCGGCGCGATCTACGGCATGAACTTCCGCGTGATGCCCGAGCTGCACTGGACGTTCGGCTATCCGCTGGCGATCGCCGCGATGGTCGCGTTCGGAGGCGGGCTGTACCTGGTGTTCAAGCGCAAGGGGTGGCTGTGAGCACGCCGCCGCGCACTCGCGCGGACCAGCGCGGCGCCGATCTGTGGTTCCGCCTGATGGGGCTGCCGACCTTCGTCCCGCTGCGCAGATGGTTCACCGACCTGCCGCGGCGGGTCGCACCGCTGATCGCGTCGGTGACCGTCGCGCGCTTCCTGCTGCAGGACCTCGTCGACGATGCGATCGAGGTCGCGGTCGAGTTCTTCGGCACCGACGAGTGGGCGATCTTCGCGAGCGTGCTCGTGCTGATCGGCATCGCGCTGGCGATCGCCTGGACCGCCTACGCCCTCCTGCGGGGGCTGCTGCGCCGGCTGCGACCCCCGGTCGGCACGACCGTGGCGACGGCCGCCATCGTGCTGTGCCTGGCCGGGCTGATCGTCGGCGGATACCTGATGACGCCGGATGCCACGGTCGGACCGGTGCTGTCGGCGCTGGCGCTGGTGCTGGGCTGCGTGCTCTTCACAGGCATGGGCGGAGGCGCCCTGCTCACCTGGGCTTCGCGTCTGGCGGTGCGCAACGTCTCGGCGATCGGCTACATGGCGTCGATCGCGCTCCCGGTGATCCTGATGCTCGTGGTCTTCGCGTTCTTCTCGGGCGAGGTGTGGCAGATGGCATCCGCTCTCGGCTGGCGGTCGATCTGGACGGTGGCCCTCGTCGTCGGCGCCCTCGCGGTGGTGGTCGTGCTGAGCGTGTGCGCCAAGGAGCTCGACGACGACATGCACGTGCAGGGTCACGAGCACCGGCTGGCGCTCGTCGTCGGCACGCCGGCCGAGGGCTGGATGCGGGAGAGCACTCCGCATCGTCCCCTGCACCGCGCCCAGCGGATCAACCTGCTCCTCGTCATGGCGGTGGCGCAGGTGCTGCAGGCGGTCTTCTTCGCCGCACTGCTCTGGATGCTGCTGGTGGTGATCGGTGCGATCGCGATCCCGTACGGTGTGGTCGAGCTGTGGGTGGGAGCCGGGTCGGCTTCGATGCCGTTGGAGGTCGTGCGCATCGAGGTGGCGTCGGCGACGCTGCCGATCACGGTGAATCTGCTGAAGGCCGCCGCTCTGCTCTCGGTGATCGCGACGCTTCCGTTCGTGTTCTCCGCGGTGAGCGAGGCGCGCTATCGGGAGCGCTTCTTCGATCCGATCATGGCCGACATGCGCCGTGCGATCGCGGTGCGCGACGCACTGCGGGCGTGACGCCGGTACGCGGGAGAGCGTTCAGCCGCGCAGGGCCGCGGTCGCGGCGATGGTCGCCAGGGCGGTGAGGGTCACCAGCACCCACAGCATCCCGCCGAGCGCCAGCGGACGCCAGCCGGCGCGGCGCAGCGCCGGGATGTCGGTGGACAGGCCGATGCCGGCCAGAGCCATCGCGATCAGGAACACGCTCGCGTGCACGAGCGCCTGGCGCGGGGCGTCGGGGATCAGGCCCGTGGAGTTGATCAGCGCCACGACGACGAACCCGATCAGGAACCATGGGACGAGCTTCGCGATGCGCCGGCCGGTCAGCCTCTGGCCGTCCGCGCTGCGGCGCGCCTCCATGACCGACAGGCCGACGCTGATCGGGATGATCATGAGGGTGCGCACGAGCTTGACGACCACCGCATAGCCCAGTGCCGAGGTGGCGAACACTCCCGCCGCCGCGACCACCGAGCTGGTGTCGTTGACCGCGGTGCCCGCGAACAGACCGAACGTGTGCGGGTCGAGGTTCAGCGCGTGGCCGATGAGCGGGAAGATCAGCACCGCGAGGATGTTGAACAGGAAGATCGTCGAGACGGCGTAGGCGATCTCGGCGCTCGCCGCGCCGATCACCGGCGAGACGGCGGCGATCGCGGATGCCCCGCAGATGCCGGTACCCACGCCGATCAGGGTGGTCAGCCGCCGCTCGGTGCCCAGCATCCGCCCCAGCAGCCACGCGCCCACGAGACACGCGGTGAGGGTGGTGAGCATGATCGGCAGCGACTCCAGGCCGACCTTCGCGATCGAGCCGATCGACAGCTGCACGCCCAGCACGACCACGGCGAGCTGCAGCAGGAACTTGCCGGAGTAGGCGATGCCGGGCTGGATGCGGGCATCCGCCTTCTCACGCCCCGCCATGATCCGCGGCCGCAGCACCGACAGCAGCACCCCGATGACGATCGCCGGCACCGCCGAGCCGAGCACCGGCCAGATCGTGCCGATGCCCGTGGAGACGAGGGCGATGGCCGCTGTGAGGAGAACGCCGGGGAACACATCGATGCCGCGTCGGGCGAGCCGGGTGGGGAGGGTCTGCACGGGGGAGAACTGCACCATTCCACCTTCGGCCGCCGGGCTGATGCGTGGTAGACGGCACGTTCCGATAGGGGTACAGGCTGGAGTTGTAGCATGGCGGGATGCGTGACGTCCCCGATCTCGGTGCGCTCCAGCTGCTCGACGCGGCCGTGCGCACCGGCTCCATCTCGGCGGCGGCGCGGCAGTGCGGGGTGTCGCAGCAATCGGCATCCGCTCGGCTGAGGGCTGTGGAGCGGATGCTGGGTCTCGAGCTGTTCCTGCGCACGCCGCGGGGCGTCGCGCCCACCGCCGACGGCGAGGCCGTCGCCTCCTGGGCCGCCGATGTTCTCGCCGGCGTCGAGCGGTTCCGCGCCGGCGCCGAGACCCTGCGCGATGTGCGTCGCCGTGAACTCGTCGTCGCGGCCAGTCAGACGGTCGCCGCCCACATGATTCCGCGGTGGCTGGTCGCGCTGCGCGAGCGTCACGTGCGCGACGGACGGACCCCGACGGCCGTGCGGCTCCTGACGGCGAACAGCGCCGAGGTCGTGCAGCTGGTGCGCGACGGCCGAGCCGAGCTGGGCGTGATCGAGTCGCCAGTCATCCCGCCCGGGCTCGCGCACACCACGATCTGCACCGATGAACTGGCGCTGGTCGTCGCCCCTGGGCATGCCTGGGCCACGCGGCGGGTGATGCTGGAGGATGTCGCGGACGCGCCCCTGGTCGCGCGCGAATCCGGCAGCGGCACTCGTCAGGCGTGGGAGGACGAGGTGCGCTCACGTCTGTACCGGGAACCCGCCGATCCGGTCGCGGTGCTGTCGAGCTCGGCCGCCGTGCGCTCCGCGGTGGCGGAGGGGCTCGGCCCGGCGGTGCTCTCCCGGAGGGCGGTCGCCGACGACATCCGGCTCGGGAGGCTGGTAGAGGTGCCGCTGGCGGATGCTCCGCTGCTGCGCCCCATCACCGCCCTGTGGCGCGGCGGGACGCGCGACCTGACGCCGACCAGCCGTGAGCTGATCGAGGTGGCCGTTCGTCAGCCGCCCGGCCCGGAGCGCGGTTAGAATCCGGAGATGCACCAGCCCGCGCTGCTCGCCGTCTCGCACGGCACGTCGGACGCGAGGGGCGCCGCCGACGTGCGGGCGCTGGTCGACGCGGTTCGCGCGGCCGCCCCGGAGCTCGAGGTACACGAGGCCTTCGTCGACGTGCAGGAACCGGATGCCGACGGTGCGCTCGCCGCGATCGATGGGCCGGTCGTCGTCCTGCCGCTGCTGCTCTCGAGCGGCTTCCACGTCTTCCACGACCTGCACGGGATCGTGGCGGGTCGGCCGGATGCCGTGGTCGCCGACCCCCTCGGTCCCGATGCGCGTCTCGCGGAGGTGCTGGCCCGCCGTCTCCCGATGGGGGACGAGATCGTCCTCGCCGTCGCCGGTTCCCGCGACGACCGCTCCGCGACCGACGCCGACGGGATGGCGCAGCTGCTCGCCGCGCGGCTGCGGCGTCCGGTGCGGATCGGCTATCTGGCGGCGCGTGAACCCGAGCTCGGGGCGCTGCTCACGCAGCATCCGGATGCCGTGGTGTCCACCTACCTGCTCGCGCGCGGGTACTTCTTCGATCTCGCCGTGAAGCGCGCGGACGGGCGTCCGATCTCGGCTCCGCTGCTGGACGGCGCCGCGGTGCCGGCCGAGCTCGTGGAGCTGGTCCTGGACCGCTTCCGCACCGCCGCCGCACATCTCCATCACGCGCGCGGATAGCACAGATCCGCCCTCGACCCGCTCTTCTTTCATTTCGTTGCGGGAAGTGACGGCCGTCGACGCAAGATGTCGGCCGATGGTTTGCCGCCGCGATCCAGCTGTTTAGCGTGTCCTCACGTGGCGAGACCTCGCCGCATCAGGTACAGGAGCGAGATCATGACGGTCGAACAGCAGGCGCCCGTGCGCGGGGCGAGGACGCGCACCTCGCGCGCACCGTCCAAGCCGCACGGACAGTGGGCGATCGACGGCAACGAGCCCCTCAACGCCAACGAGGAGTTCAAGCTCGCCGACGGAGGCCTCAACGTCCGGGAGCGCATCGAGCAGGTCTACGCCAAGGGGGGCTTCGCCTCGATCGATCCGACCGACCTGCACGGCCGGTTCCGCTGGTGGGGGCTCTACACGCAGCGCAAGCCCGGCATCGACGGCGGGCGCACCGCACAGCTCGAGCCGCACGAGCTCGAGGACGAGTACTTCATGCTGCGTGTCCGCATCGACGGCGGGCAGCTGACCACCGAGCAGCTCCGCGTGATCGGCGGCATCTCCACGGAGTTCGCCAGGGACAGCGCCGACCTCACCGACCGCCAGAACGTGCAGCTGCACTGGGTGCAGGTCGAGGACGTGCCGGAGATCTGGCGCCGCCTCGAGGCGGTGGGTCTGAGCACCACTGAGGCCTGCGGCGATGTGCCGCGCGTCATCCTCGGCTCGCCTGTCGCCGGCATCGCCGCCGATGAGCTCATCGACCCGACGCCGCAGATCCGCGAGATCGCGGATCGCTTCATCGGCGATCCGACGCTCGCGAACCTGCCCCGCAAGTACAAGACCGCGATCACCGGGCATCCCAGCCAGGACGTCGTGCACGAGATCAACGACTGCGCGTTCGTCGCCGTCGAGCACCCCGAGTTCGGCCTCGGCTACGACATCTGGGTCGGCGGAGCGCTCGCCGCGGTGCCGCGGCTGGGGGAGCGCCTCGGCGCCTTCGTCGCCCCTGAGCGCGTGGGGGAGGTGTGGCACGGAGTCACGCAGATCTTCCGCGACTACGGCTACCGCCGGCTGCGCAACAAGGCGCGGCTGAAGTTCCTGCTCGCCGACTGGGGTGTGGAGAGGTTCCGTGAGGTGCTCGAGAACGAGTACCTCGCCTCCCCGCTGCCGGACGGTCCCGCGGCGCCCACGCCGACGACGATCGGCGACCACGTCGGAGTCCACCGGCAGAAGGACGGACGCTTCTACGTCGGCGCCGCTCCGCTGGTCGGACGGGTGTCGGGCACGACCCTCACGGCGCTGGCCGACCTCGCCGAGGTGCACGGCTCGCGCCGCATCCGGACGACCCCGCATCAGAAGCTGCTCGTGCTGGACGTCCCGGCGGACGAGGTCGACGGGCTCGTCGCCGGCCTCGACACGATCGGCCTGTCGTCGCGCCCCAGCCTTTTCCGGCGGGGGACCATCGCCTGCACGGGCATCGAGTACTGCAAGCTCGCGATCGTCGAGACCAAGGCCAACGCCGCACGCGCCATCCGGCAGCTCGAGGAGCGCCTCGGCGCGCTCGAGCCCGAGATCGGCCGCCCGATCACGCTGCACGTGAACGGATGCCCGAACTCCTGCGCTCGCATCCAGGTCGCCGACATCGGGCTGAAGGGCCAGCTGGTGACGATCGACGGCGAGCAGGTGCCCGGATACCAGGTGCACCTCGGCGGCGGTCTCGCCGGAGTGGGCCGGGACGAGGCCGGTCTCGGCCGCACGGTGCGCGGCCTGAAGGTGCCGGCAGACGGCATCGCCGACTACGCCGAGCGGGTCATCCGCCGTTACCTCGCGGATCGCGAGGAGGGCGAGAGCTTCGCGCAGTGGGCGCACCGGGCCGATGAAGAGGCGCTGCAATGAGCGTCAGCCTCGCTCCCCGCGTGCGGACCAGGCGCGGCCGCGAGCAGCTCGCCGCGATCGCCGAGCAGGGCGATGCCGAGCTCGGCAGCCTGACCGACCACGAGGCATCCGCCGCCGAGGTCGTCGCGTGGGCCGCGCGCAATTTCGGTGCGGAGGCGGCCGCCGTCGCCTGCTCGATGGCGGATGCCGCGCTGCCGCACCTCATCGCCGAGCAGCTGCCCGGCGTCGACGTGCTCTTCCTCGACACCGGCTACCACTTCACCGAGACCTACGCGACGCGCGACGAGGTCGCCAGGGCGCTCGACGTGCGCATCGTCGACGTCGCTCCCGAGCAGACCGTCGCCGAACAGGACGCCGAGTTCGGCGCGAAACTGTTCGAGCGGGATGCGGCCCTGTGCTGCGCGCGCCGCAAGGTCGCGCCGCTGCAGCAGGCTCTCGGCGGGTACGAGGTGTGGTTCACCGGGGTCCGCCGCGACGAGGCGCCCACGCGCACGAACACACCGCTGGTGACCTTCGACGAGCGCAACGGACTGGTCAAGGTGAATCCCCTCGCGGCGTGGAGCCTCGACGACGTGCTGGCCTACGCCGCCGAGCACAGGGCGCCGGTGAACCTGCTGGTCGGCTTCGGATACCCGTCGATCGGCTGCCAGCCGTGCACCAGGCCGGTCGCCCCCGGCAAAGACCCCCGTTCCGGCCGATGGGCCGGGCAGGCGAAGACAGAATGCGGGCTTCACGTATGAGCACTCCCACGATCGATTCGCTGTCCGCACTCGACGTGCTCGAGGCCGAGGCGATCCACATCATCCGCGAGGTGGTGGCCGAGTTCGAGCGCCCGGTGCTGCTGTTCTCGGGCGGCAAGGACTCGGTGCTGGTGCTGCATCTGGCAGCGAAGGCGTTCGCGCCCGGCCGGGTGCCGTTCCCCGTGCTGCACGTGGACACGGGGCACAACTTCCCCGAGGTGATCGCCTTTCGTGACGAGACGGTGCGCCGCCTCGGCGTTCGCCTCGAGGTCGCTCGGGTGCAGGACTACATCGACGACGGACGCCTCTCCGAGCGTCCGGACGGCACCCGGAACCCGCTGCAGACCCAGCCGCTGCTCGACGCGATCGCGAACTGGCGCCATGATGCGGTGTTCGGCGGCGCCCGCCGCGACGAGGACAAGGCCAGGGCCAAGGAGCGGATCATCTCGCTGCGCGACGAGTTCGGGCAGTGGGATCCCCGCAATCAGCGCCCGGAGCTGTGGAGCCTTTACAACGGCAGGCACCTGCCCGGACAGCACGTGCGGGCCTTCCCGATCTCGAACTGGACCGAGCTCGACGTGTGGAGCTACATCGAGCGCGAGCGCATCCCGCTGCCGCCGCTGTACTTCGCGCACGAGCGCGAGGTCTTCCGCCGTGACGGCATGTGGCGCGCGGTCGGCGAGGTCTCGCAGCCCCGCACCGGCGAGAAGGTCGAGCGCCGCGTGGTGCGCTACCGCACGGTCGGCGACATGAGCTGCACGGGCGCAGTGGAATCGGATGCCGCGGACGCGGCCTCCGTCGTCGCCGAGGTCGCCCGGTCGACCATCACCGAGCGCGGCGCGACCAGGGCGGACGACCGCATCAGCGAGGCCGCCATGGAGGACCGCAAGAAGGACGGGTACTTCTGATGACCATCACCGAATACGCTTCGCTCCCCACGCCCCACTCCGAGCATCGCTCCGCGCTGCCCGGAGCCTCGGGGGCGCGTGGGCCCGGTTCAGCGACCCATGAGGCCGGGCCCCTGAGCCCGTCGAAGGGCACCCTGTTCCGGTTCGCCACCGCCGGATCGGTGGACGACGGCAAGTCGACGCTGGTCGGCCGGCTGCTGCACGATGCGAAGGCGATCCTCGCGGATCAGCTCGAGCAGGTGCAGGCGGTCAGCAGGCAGCGTGGCTTCGCGCACGGCGACTTCGACTTCGCGCTGCTCACCGATGGCCTCCGCGCCGAGCGCGAGCAGGGCATCACGATCGATGTCGCATACCGCTACTTCGCGACCGATCGGCGCAGCTTCATCCTGGCCGACTGCCCCGGGCACGTGCAGTACACGCGCAACATGGTCACGGGTTCGGCGACCGCCGACGCCGTGGTGGTGCTCGTCGATGCGCGCAACGGCATCGTCGAGCAGACCCGCAGGCATCTCGCCGTGGTCTCGCTGCTGCGCGTGCCGCACGTTATCATCGCCGTGAACAAGATCGACCTGATCGGCTTCGATGAAGACGGCTTCCGCGACATCGAGCGCGAGGCGCTGGCCGTCGCCGATCAGCTGGGACTGCGCGATGCGCACGTGCTGCCGGTCTCGGCCCTCGAGGGCGACAACATCGTGGAGCGCTCCGAGCGCACGCCCTGGTACGACGGCGACACCCTGATCGGGCTGCTGGAGACGCTCCCCGGCGCGGGTGAGTCCGACGCCGCGACATCCCCTCTGCGCCTGCCGGTTCAGCTCGTGCTGCGGCCGCAGGGCGGGCTTTCGCCCGAGATCCGCGCTCCCGAGCGCTACCGCGACTTCCGCGGCTTCGCCGGGCGCATCTCGTCGGGTCAGTTGGCGGTCGGCGACCGGGTCGAGGTGTTCCCTGGCGGGCACACGACCATCGTCACCGGCATCCTCGTCGCGGGGGAGCGCGCGGAGGCGGCGGTCGCGACGCAGTCGGTCGCCGTGACGCTCGCACATCAGCTGGATGTCGCGCGCGGCGCCGTCATCGTGGCGGCCGGAACGCTGCCCGCAGGCCGACGGGAGGCCGTCGTCGAGCTGTTCCAGCTGGATGCGCGCGAGGTGATCGCCGGATCTAAGGTGCTCGCCAAGCACGGCACCGCGACCGTGCAGGCGCTCATCGTCGAGGTGCTGGACCGACGGGATCTCGAGACGCTGGCGCACGAGCCGGCAGCGGTGCTCGCCGTCAACGAGATCGGCCGGGTGCGGCTGCGATTCGCCGCCGACCTGCCGCTCGTGCCGTACACGGCCGATCGCGCCGGCGGTTCGCTCGTGCTGATCCACCCGGGCGACGGGGCGACGCTGGCCGCCGCGACCGTCGTCGACTGAACCCACCGATCCCGAGCCGTCGCAGGACACGGCAACCGAACGCTGAGGAGGCGAAACCGTGAAGACCACCCGCAGGACCACCGCTCTGACCGCCCTTGGACTGGTCGCGATGATGCTCACCGGCTGCGCCTCGGCATCCGCCGATTCCGGCGCCGCGAAGAAGGATGACCTCGCCGAGGTGCGCCTGGGCTACTTCGCCAACGTGACGCACGCGCCGGCGCTGGTCGGCGTGTCGGAGGGGCTCTTCCAGGACGCGCTCGGCGACGTGAAGCTCAGGACCGAGGTGTTCAACGCGGGTCCCGCCGCCATCGAGGCGCTCTCAGCCGGAGCGATCGATGCGACGTACATCGGACCGAACCCCGCGATCAACACGTTCATCCAGTCCGGCGGGCGGTCGGCCGCCATCGTCGCCGGTGCGACCTCGGGTGGCGCGGCGCTGGTCGTGAACGACGACATCAAGACGGTCGACGACCTCAGGGGCAGGAACATCGCGACCCCGCAGCTCGGCAACACGCAGGACGTCGCGCTGCGCAGCTGGCTCGCCGAGGAGGGCTTGAAGACCTCCACCTCGGGTGGCGGCGACGTCACCATCACGCCGACCGAGAACGCCCAGACGCTCACGCTGTTCCAGGACGGCCAGGTCGACGGGGCCTGGCTGCCCGAACCGTGGGTGTCGAGGCTCGTGATCGACGCGGGTGCGCACGTGCTCGTCGATGAGAAGGACCTCTGGAAGGGCGGGAACTTCCCGACCACCGTGCTGCTGGTACGCGAGGACTTCGCTGCGGAGCATCCGAAGATCGTCGACGAGCTCCTCGAGGGGCATGTCGCCGCGGTGCAGTGGTTCGACGACAACGCGGCCGAGGCACCGGCGGTCATCAACGGGGCCCTGAAGGAGGCCAAGGGCAAGGGTCTCTCTGAGCAGGTGCTGACGCGCGCACTGCAGAACGTCAGGTTCACGGTCGACCCGCACGCCGAGACCTTCGAGACGCTCGTGAAGAACGGCCTCGCCGCCGGTACGCAGAAGAAGGGCTCGATCGACGGGCTGTTCGATCTGCGGGCGCTGAACGCACTGCTCGAGAAGGACGGCCGTGAACCCGTCTCGGCCGCCGGACTCGGGGAGGACTGATGGGCGCGCTCACCGAACGGGCAGTGGTCGGGGCCCTGAGCCTCGAGGCTGAAGTCCTGGAACTGTCGACGGGCATCGATCGGAACGCCCTGGCGGACTCGACGACGCACGCCGGGCTGCCGCAGGCGCCCGCGGTGCGGCTCTCCCACGTCGTCAAGCGATACGGCGCCGGCCCCGTGGTGCTCGAAGATATCTCGCTGGACATCGCGCCGGGCGAATTCGTGTGCCTGCTCGGGGCATCCGGCTGCGGCAAGTCGACGCTGCTCAACCTCATCGCCGGCCTCGAACCGCTCACCTCCGGCGAGATCACCGCGCCGGAGGGTGGAGCCGCCGTGATGTTCCAGGAGTCCGCTCTGATGCCATGGCTCACCGCGCGGAGGAACGTCGAGCTGGCGCTGCGCTTGCGCGGCGTGCCACGGGGCGAGCGCCGGCCGGAGGCCGAGCGTCTGCTCGCCACCGTGAACCTGGCTGAGGCCGCCGACAAGCGGCCGCACGAGCTCTCCGGCGGGATGCGGCAGCGCGTCGCGCTCGCTCGGGCCCTCGCGCAGGACCGATCCGTGCTGCTGATGGATGAGCCCTTCGCCGCGCTCGACGCCATCACCCGCGACCTGCTGCATGAGGAGCTGGAGCGCGTCTGGCGCGCGACCGGCCGCACCATCGTGTTCGTCACGCACAACGTGCGCGAGGCAGCCCGTCTCGGCCAGCGTGTCGTGCTGCTCTCCAGCCGCCCCGGCCGGATAGCGGGCGAATGGCGCCTCCGGAACACCGTCGGCCGCCGGATCGAGTCGCCCGAGGTGGCGGCGCTCGCCGCCGAGATCACCGCCGAGCTGCGGAAGGAGATCGCCCGCAATGCCGCTTGATGTCGCCGAGGGAGCTCCGGCAGCCGACCTCGACACGCTCTCCGCCGGCCTCGACCGGCTCCAGTCCGACGCCGTCGAGCGTCGTGCACCCGTGCGCGACGCCCTGTCGAAGACGCTGCCGCCCGTCGTCCTGCTGGTCGCGCTGCTCGTCGTCTGGCAGCTCTACGTCGTGATCGCCGAACCCCGCCCCGACAAGGCGCCCAGCCCTGGGCAGGTCGCGGCCGCGCTCGGCGACGCCTGGGCATCCGGCCGGCTGCAGGAGGCCGTCGCGACCAGCCTCGAACGCGGTGTGATCGGCTTCCTCATCGCCATCGTCGTCGGCACGCCGCTGGGGCTGCTGCTGGCGGAGTGGAAGCCGCTGCGGCGTGCCGCCGGCCCCCTGATCTCAGGCCTGCAGGTGCTGCCGTCGGTGGCCTGGGTGCCCGCGGCGATCATCTGGTTCGGGTTGTCGGACGCGACCGTCTACTTCGTGATCCTGATGGGGGCGATCCCCTCGATCGTGAACGGTCTGCTCTCCGGCATCGACCAGGTGCCGCCGCAGCTGCGCCGGGTGGGCACGGTGCTCGGCGCCAGCCGCCGGCAACTGGCCACCGAGGTGGTGCTGCCCGCATCCCTGCCCGGTTACATCGCCGGCCTCAAGCAGGGCTGGGCGTTCTCCTGGCGGTCGCTGATGGCCGCCGAGATCATCGCCACCGGAGGATCGATCGGCTTCGGGCTCGGCTCGATGCTCGACCAGTCGCGTGAGCTCGCCGACCTGGCGGCCGTGCTGGGCACGATCATCCTGATCCTCGCCATCGGGATCCTGATCGAACTGGTCGTCTTCGGACCCCTCGAGCGGCGGATGCTGCGCAGCAGAGGGCTTCTGCTGGGAGGTGCCCGGTGACCGGTCGCGTCACGCTCGTCGGGGCGGGTCCAGGGGATGCCGGGCTGCTCACCCTGCGCGGCCTGCGCGCGCTGCAGGAGGCGGACGTCATCGTCGCCGACCGGCTCGGCGCCCGAGCCGTGCTGGAGCAGCTCGCCGCGGAGGGGGTCGCGCTCGGTGCCGAGGTCGTCGACGTCGGCAAGCTGCCGGGCCATCACCGCGTTCCGCAGGAGGGAATCAACGCCCTCCTCGTGCAGGAGGCGCTGGCCGGCCGCAACGTCGTGAGGCTGAAGGGCGGAGACCCGTACGTGCTCGGGCGCGGGCGCGAGGAGCAGCTGCACTGCGAGGCGGCTGGAGTGCCGGTCGTCGTCGTTCCCGGCGTGACCAGCGCAGTGTCGGTGCCGGCCGCCGCAGGCATCCCGGTGACGCATCGCGGAGTCGCCGATTCGTTCAGCGTCATCAGTGCGCACGATCAGCTCTCGCAGGTGCCCGGTGGGCCCGACCACACCGTGGTGCTGCTGATGGGGGTGAACACCCTCGGCCATTCAGCTCATGTGCTCGCCGCCGGCGAGCGCAGTGACGACTGCCCGGTGGCGATCGTCGAAGACGGCTACGGGGAGCGCCAGCGCGTCACCATCGGCACCCTCGCCACGATCGCCCACCTCGCCGCAGCACGCCAGGTGCGCTCGCCTGCCGTCGTCATCGTCGGTGACGTGGTGCGACTCGCGGCGGCAGGTTCATCGACCCAGGATGTCGGGGCCCTGACGCCCGCGAACGACTGGACCGATGCGCTGCTCACCCTCTCGACGATCTGAGTACGAAAGAACACCATGACCTCTCCTCTGAACCTGCGCGTCGCGATCGTCGGGGCGGGCCCGGCAGGCATCTACGCCGGCAATCTGCTTGCGAACGCCGTCGCCGAGCGCTCCGGGCGCGTCGAGATCGATCTGTTCGAGTCGCTCCCCGCGCCGTACGGGCTGATCCGATACGGGGTCGCTCCCGATCACCCGCGCATCAAGGGCATCGTCAACTCGCTCCACGACATGCTGGATGCGCAGCCCGAGGGCGCCGATCGCCGCACCATCCGGTTCATCGGGAACGTCGAGGTGGGGAAGGACCTGGCGCTCGACGAGCTGCGCGAGCGCTACGAGGCCGTCATCCTCGCCACCGGCGCCATCCGCGACGCCGCGCTGGATGTCCGTGGCGTGGACCTGCCCGGTTCACATGGCGCAGCGGACTTCGTGGCCTGGTTCGACGGTCATCCCGACGTCGCCCGCACCTGGCGTCTGGAGGCGACGTCCGTCGCGGTGATCGGCAACGGCAACGTCGCGCTCGACGTCGCGCGCATGCTCGCGAAGCACGCGGAGGATCTGCGCACCACGGAGGTGCCCGACAACGTGCTGGCGGGCCTGGAGGCATCCGCCGTCACCGATGTGCACGTGTTCGGCCGGCGCGGTCCCGCCGACATCAAGTTCACGCCGATCGAGTTGCGCGAGCTGGGTGAGGTGCGCGACGTCGACATCGTTCTGCACGACGAGGACTTCGACGGCGTGGACCCGGCATCCGCGTCGACCAACCAACTGAAGGTCATGCTGCGCATTCTGAGCGGGTGGCGCGAGCGTCCCGTGGGCGAGGCATCCCGGCGTCTGCATCTGCACTTCTGGCACGCGCCGGTGGAGATCCTCGGAGACGGGCGGGTGGAGGGCATCCGCTTCGAGCGCACGCGCGCCGGTGAGGACGGCACACTGGAGCGCACGGGTGACCACCGTGACTACGACGTGCAGGCGGTCTACCGCGCCGTCGGCTACTACGGCACCCGGGTCGCCGGCGCACCCTTCGACGAGGGGCGGGGCGTGGTGCCGAACGAGGCCGGGCGCGTCGACGGGGAGCCGGGGCTGTACGCGACCGGGTGGATCAAGCGCGGTCCCGTCGGCCTGATCGGGCACACGAAGTCGGACGCGCTGGAGACGGTGACGAACCTCGTGGCGGATGCCGAAGCGGGACTGCTGTCGTCGATCCGTCCGGCTGCCGACATCCTCGACCTGCTCGACGAGCGAGGCACCGAGTACACCACGTGGGACGGCTGGCTGGCGCTGGACGCCCACGAGCGGCAGCTCGGCGAGACCCACCAGCACACTCGAGAGCGCGTCAAGGTCGTCCCCCGCGAGGAGCAGGTCGCCCTGTCGCGCGATGAGGCGCTCGCGCGATGACCTACGTCATCGCGCTGCCGTGCGTGGATGTGAAGGACCGCGCCTGCATCGACGAGTGTCCCGTGGACTGCATCTACGAGGGCGAGCGGTCGTTGTACATCCACCCCGACGAGTGCGTCGACTGCGGTGCCTGCGAACCGGTGTGCCCTGTGGAGGCCATCTACTATCAGGACGACATCCCGGATGAGTGGCAGGACTACTACGCCGCGAACGTGTCGTTCTTCGACGAGATCGGCTCGCCGGGAGGTGCGGCGAGCTCGGGGCCGTTCGCCTTCGACCCTCCGCTCATCGCCGCGCTCCCTCCGCAGGCGGGCGGCCATGACTGACGAGTACGACGTGCTCATCGTCGGCGGCGGTCCCGCCGGGCTCTCCGCCGCGCTCAACCTGGGGCGCGCACTGATGCGCGTGCTGCTGGTCGACGCCGATCGTCCGCGCAATGCGGCGACGCTGGTCTCGCACGGCTTCCTCACACGAGACGGCGTACCGCCGCACGAGCTGCGCCGGATAGCCCGCGAGGAGCTCGCGAGCTATCCGAATGTCGAGGTGCGCACGCGGCAGCGGGTGTTCGGCATCGCGGAGGGCGCTGCGGGGTTCGAGGCCCTGGCGGGTCGCCGCGAGCCGGCCGAGCAGGTCACCGCCAGGATGGTGCTCCTCGCGACAGGGCTGCGTGAGCACCTGCCGGACGTTCCGAACCTGCGCGGCTTCTACGGCGTGAGCCTCTTCAGCTGCGTCGCGTGCGACGCCTGGGATCTGCGCGATCGGCGGCTGGCGCTGATCGGAGAGAGCGATGATCTCGCCTCCCGGGCGCGGCTGATCGCGCGCTGGACAGCACAGCTGACCGTGTTCACGCACGGGTCCGACGTGATCACCGCGGATGAAGAGGCGGAGCTGGTCGCGCTGGGCGTCGACGTCCAGCGCTCGCCGATCGTCGAGCTGCAGGGTGAGAAGGGCATGATCACCGGCATCCGCCTGGCGGACGGCGGCGAGCACACGGTCGATGGCGGCTTCGTGCAGCCGCAGTGGGATGCCGACCTCGGATATCTGCGGGGGATCGCTCCCGATGCCGACGAACGGGGGCACCTGATCGTCGATCGTTCCGGTCGTACGTCCCGACCGGGCGTCTATGCCGCGGGCGATATCGCCGCACCGGGACCGCAGCAGCTCATGGTCGCCGCCGGCGCGGGTGCCCGTGTCGCGGCTGTGATGGTGCACGACTCCGTCGGCATCACGACCACCCACTGACCGGCGCGGCCGGCCGCGGTCGCCATGGCTGGCGACGATGAGTGCACCTTCGCGCGGGATCGGCCTGACGACGTAGGGTCGAGGCATGACTGAGCTGCGGGTCGGGTTCCTCGGCGACGGGCACATCAACTCCGTGCTGCGGGCCGTCGTGCACGACTCGCGCCCGTACCGCGTGGTCGGGTCGTTCGGGCGGCACTCCGCGCTGCCGGATGCCGCGGACGTCGACGTCATCGTCGAGGCGGCGACCCAGCAGGCCGTGCGCGAACGCGTGCCCGGACTGCTGGATGCCGGGATCGACGTGATCCTGCTGTCGGTCGGCGCGCTGGCGGATGCTGCGCTTCGCGAGCGACTCCTCGGCTCGGCGACGGGCCGGCTGATCGTCTGCACGGGCGCGATCGGAGGGCTCGATCAGGTGCGCGCCCTGCGCGCCGCGGGAGCGTTGAGCGAGGTGTCCATCGAGAGCCGCAAGCTGCCGGCATCCCTGATCCAGCCGTGGATGCCCGAGGCGCTGAAGGCCGATCTGCGCAGCCGCACCACCGAGCTCGTCCTGGCGGACGGGCCCGCCGGTGACGTGGCGCAGCGCTTTCCGGCATCCGCCAACGTCGCCGCCTCACTCGCGCTCGCTGCGGATGCCTGGGACTTCGCGACCGCGCGGATCGTGGCCGATCCGGATGCCGCGCAGACCCGCCATGAGATCCGCGCGGTGGGCGCGCTCGGTGAGGTGCGGGCCGTGGTCACGAACACGCCGTCAGCGGACCGGCCGCGCTCCAGCGCCGTGGTGGCCTGGGCGGCTCTGCGCTCCCTGGACGACTACGCGCGCCTGCGCGGGTTCGAGAGCCCGGGCGGGTCGGCATTCCTCTGAGACCATGAGCGCCCGATACCACTTCGTCAGCATGTTCCGAGTCGTCGGCGATCCGGAGCGGGTCTGGCAGGTGCTCAGCGATGTCGAGGACTGGGGCCTCTGGTGGGGATGCCTCGAGCGCTCCGAGGCGGTGTCCGCGGCGCCGGAACACCGAGGATCGCCCGCCGTGGGATCCGAATACCGGCACACGCTGCGCTCACCGCTCGGCTACCGCCTGCGGTACGTGATACGCATCGCCGGGATCGAACCGCAGCGATCGGTGGATGCCGAGGCATCGGGCGATCTGGTCGGCCGCGGCAGGGCGGTCGCCGAGGTGGCGGGGGACGAGGCGACCATCCGCTTCCTGTGGCTCGTCGAGCTGTCGAAGCCGTGGATGCGATGGCTCTCGCCCATCGTCCGCCCGGCGTTCACCTGGGCTCATCGCCGGCTGATGGCCGACTTCGGGGCGGGGTTCACCGCGGCATCCGGGGCACGGCTCGTCTCGACCGAGCACGTCGCGCTGCGCCCAGGGGACGCGTCGTTCTGGGTGATGCCGGAGTAGCGTCGCAGCCGCTCAGTACTCGCCCTTGATCACGAAGTACGAGCCGCGGATGGTCCCGGCGAGCTTGGACTTCTGCCGCGCGAACTTGAATGCGCCCAGTTCGTCGGGCACCTCCATGCCGTCCGACAGCTTGAAGCCCACGGCGCGCTTGCCGCCTTCGGCCAGCTCGTAGAGCACGTTGATCGCCAGGCCCGATTCGTAGAAGACGTACGCCCAGCGGATGCCGGGAACCGGCGGCTCGGCGACCTCGAGCGCGGGGGAGGAGATGACGATGCCGCGCTCGTCGGCGAGCACCTTCGTCACCCACGTCAGGGTGTCGGTGCCCTCTGCCGGCTCGGTCGTGAAGTCGATCTCGTACTTGTTGCGGAAGTAGCGCGCCTCGTTCGCGCGGAGACCGGCGAGTGCGTCCGCGACAGGAGAGGACTCCAGCCCGGCGGTGGACACGGTGGTGAAATCGACGACGTACGACATGGGCCAACGCTATACCGGCGGCGCGGTCGCCGCGCCAGAACTAGGATCGATCCGTGATCCAGGTGCAGCCGCTCTTCGCCTTCGCGGTGGTGGCGGCCCTGCTGACGATCGTCCCCGGCATCGACACCTCGCTCGTGCTGCGCGGCGCCCTGACCCGCGGCCACCGCTACGGGTTCGCCACTGCGATCGGCATCTGCTGCGGTGCGCTGGTCTGGGGCGTGGCGGCGGCGATCGGGGCATCCGCCCTGCTCGCGGCATCCGAGCTCGCCTACCGCGTGCTCACGCTCGCCGGCGCCGGGTACATGCTCTGGCTGGGCGGCTCGCTGATATGCAAGTCGTTCCGGCGGGGAGCGGATGCCGCCGCGCACGACCTCCCCGCGATGCGCACCACGGACTCGCTCGGCCGGGCCTGGCTGGTTGGCTTCGGCACCAACCTGCTCAACCCCAAGGTGGGCGTCTTCTACCTGGCGACGATCCCGCAGTTCATCCCCGCAGGCACGTCGCCCGCCCTGATGGGCGTTGCGCTGGCCGCCGTGCACGCGCTGTTGTCGATCATCTGGTTCGCCGTGATCATCCTCGCGACGGCCGTCGTCTCGCGTTGGGTGGGTAGGCAGCGCGCGGTACGCATCATCGACCGGATCACCGGCACGGTGCTCATCGGATTCGGCGTGAAGCTGGCGGCGTTCCCGCACTGAGGGAAGAACGCCCGGCCATGGCGAGTCCGCGAAGCGGATGACGTGCACATGCATTAGTGCACTTGACGTAACCGGTGCATATTATGCACTAATGGTTTCATGACCTACATCATTCACGGCGCCACCGGCGCACAGGGCTCCCCAGTGCTCAACCTCCTCCAGCAGGCCGGACATGAGGCGGTTGCGGCCGTACGCGATCCCTCCGGACTTCCTGCGGCTGCAGCGTCCGTTGCTGTTGATCTTTCTGATGCGGCTGCTCTTGCTGAGGCGTATCGCGGCGCTGACGGTGTGTTCGTCCACCTCCCCATGGGCGCGCCCGCGGATGGGCGCGGGCAGGCCGCGGCGATCGCTGCGGCTGTTGCCGAGGCGCGGCCCGCGCGGGTCGTGATCTCAACGAGCGGGCAGATCGTTGACGCCCCGGAGTCGCCGCTCCAGGCTGCCCCTGACAGCGCGATCATGACGCTGATCGATTCCGTGACCGCGACGGGGGTGTCGACGGCAGTCGTGGCTCCGCGCTTGTACCTGGAGAACCTCCTGCTCCCCGTCGTCCTGGGGCCGGCTCGAGGAGAGGGCGTGCTTCGCTATCCGCTGCCCGAAAGCTTCCCTGTTTCGTGGAGCTCCCATCTTGATGTCGCCGACGTCGTGGTGCGACTGCTGCTGGACGCTTCGGTGACGGGGACGGTCGCGGTCGGTCATCGTCCCGGGCTGGTAGGTGCGGATCTCGCGGGAGCGTTCTCGACGGGGCTGGGCAAGGCCGTCGGGTATGAGGGCATCTCGCCGACGGCCTTCGGAGCGCTCATCGCGCCGATGTTCGGTCCGGCCGCCGCTCCGGTGGTCGGCCTCTACCAGGCGCTGAACGCCACGGACGGCAACGTGATCGGCGAGAACAACGCCCAGGCGCTTCTGGAGCTTGCCCCTCGTCCGGTCTCGCAGTGGTTGGCGGATCTGGGTATCTGACACGACGGTGATCGCGCTTGTGCCCCATTGCACTCGGTGGGGCACAGGCGCGACGTCGTGCGCTCGACGATTCAGCTCGAGCCGACGGTTCGTGTGGTCGGAATCAACCCCGCTGGTCAGCGGAAACGAATGCAGACAGGGGTGCTTCAATTCCCCAGGCGTACATCGCATCGAGCACGGGTCGCAGACTCCATCCGAGGTCTGTCAGTGCGTAGACGACGCGAGGCGGGATCTCGGCGAACGCCGTACGGGTGACGATGCCGCGCGCCTCGAACTGTCTTAGCCGATTGGTCAGTGTGTGGGCGCTGATCCCCGGCAGCGCATCACGCAATTCGCCGAAGCGCTGCTCGCCGTGCATCAGCTCGCGCACGATCAGAGTCGCCCACGGGCCCTCGAAGAGCAGAAGGAATCGAGCCACGCCGCATTCCGGCAGGTCCGCTTCATCCATGGCGTTGATCTTACCCTTCAGTGCAGATGGCGGCGCTGGTGCAGAAGATGCACTGAAATCCCGAACCGCCGGTTCCCGACGGCTTGAGTCACCGAATCTGCACTTCGTGCGACGGGTGTGTCCCCCACGCCGCCCTGAGGTCGTCGACGTGCTGGCGCAGGTGCTGTACGAGTGGCACCGTGTTCGGGGCCAGGAGCCATTGCTGCTGGATGCCGTCTTGAACAGCGATCGTGTTGCCTACTATCAGTGCTGTCGGTGCCTCCGGCGAGAACTCGCCGGAGGCGATGCCCGACTCGACCGCGTCGGTGAGCCACCGACGTGCACCGTCGTAGTGCGCGACAAGCCAGTCATGCCCGGGGTGGTCCTCTTCGGTCGCCTCGGCAGCCACCCGGACGAACACGGCGACCCAGTCGGGCCTGGTTGTGTTACGGGCAGCCAGCGAGACGAGCGCTTCGAAGGCATCCCAACCCAACGGAACCTGACCGTCGCCGAAGAGGAACTCCCGGTCGTCCTGCTCACGCTGCTCGAGGACTGCGGCCAGCAGCGCAGCGCGCGAGGGAAAGTGATGAAGAAGACCGGACTGGGAGATACCGGTCCGCTTCGCGACATCGGCGAGCGTCATCTTGTGGAATCCGACCTCGGCGATCTGTGCGACGGCGGCACGGATGGCTTGTTCGCGGGTCTGCTCCGCCGCCTGACGGGGACGGCGTTTCCGGACTTCGGATGCATACTGCGAAGGAAACGACACTCTGATACTCCTGAATTACTCGTGCATGCCCGGTCAGTGCTGTCCTGTCGATAGGGGTACGGAAATCGTAGCTCGAACGTCTCCCAAGCCTCTGGCGATGACGAGCTCCACATCGGTCATCGGTGTCCACCCAGCGGCCTCTACGTCCCATCGACGCAGGACACGTGGATCGCAATGGACTTCGACGACAGCGTCGTCTCCCGGAGCGAGTTCAACTTGGGACCACCCTGCCAGGCGAATCGGTCCCACGACGTCCAGCGGACGCGCGTACACCTGGACCGTTTCGCGTCCAGGGTGAGCGCCGGCGTTGCGCACTCTCATGCGCGCGCCGACCTTGCCGTCTGAGGTGCGAAGGGGCTCTGCGTTCGTGTACTCCCACTCGGTGTAGCCGAGCCCATGTCCGAACCAGAAGGCGGGCTCAGTGCTTGAGCCATGCCAACCGCGGTACCCGACGGTTGAGCTTTCGATGTACTCGAGGTCCCCGCGCTTGGGGATGACGTTCCAGGCGGGACCTTCACCGTCATGCGCGGGGAAGGTCGTCACCAGTCGTCCTTCGGGCAGGCATTGTCCCGTCAGTGCTGCTGCGACCGCGTCACCCGCTTCCTGCCCGGGCAGGCCCGCAAAGAGGACGGCATCGACCAGGTCCAACCAAGGCATCAAGACAGGGGTAGCCGCGTTGACGACGACGACGGTCTTCTTCGCTGCACCAGCGACAGCGGCGACGAGTGCATCCTGATCGCCCGGTAGCGCGAGTGTTGTCTTGTCCAGGCCTTCTGTCTCCTGGTCGGGGGTGAAGCCGACGACGACGATGGACAGTTCCGCGTCCCGAGCGGCGCGCACTGCATTGGCGATAGTGGCGGCAGCGGGCCGTGGAGCCGTGGTGAGCACCAGGCCGAGAATACGCGGCAGCGCACCGCGACGGACTGTGGCGGTGACGACGTCCCCGGGGGAGAGCATGACCGAGGTTGCGTGGCTCTTCGGGCGGAAGAACCCGCCGCCGGGGCCCTCGTGATACGTGATCTCGAACTCTTCCCGGTGATCCGGCGCGGTTACGGTCCACTCGCCGGGGCCTCTGGCGCCCAGTCGCATCCGAGTCGGCTCGGAAAGCTGAACTGCCGCTTCGAGCTCGATCCGCTCGGCGTCCTGCAACCATCCGTCCTGGCTGTCTTCGAGCTCGGCGAGATCACAGTGGCGACTCTCCACGAGCTCGCCCGTCTGGTCGTAGGCACGGATTCGGACCCCCGGAATGCCCGTTTCAGGGTCGCGCAGCTGTGTGGGGTCTGCAGCGGGGAGTGTGTTCCGGGTCTCAACGCCATCGGTCACTGTCAGAAGCGCCGGATCGACGACTCTTGACAGCCCCTCAGCTACGGAGACGACATGAGGCGGCCTCACCTGCGCGGACCCACCGCCCTGAGCGATCGTGTCGATGGCATGGCGTCCGATCAGAGCGATGGTCTGGTCCGACCGCAAGGGGAGCACCGCGCCGTCGTTCTTGAGGACGACCATGCTCTCCGCGGCAAACCGCTGCAATTGCTCTCGCCGCCTCAGGGAGGAGGGCTTCGGGAGGGCCTGGTGCCATGTTCGCTTGGACTGAAAAGCGCCGACGCGCGCAGCGAGGCGAAGAAGCCGGCGAACATGGTCGTCAATGACCTGTGATGGCACCAGGCCGGATTCCACGCTGCTCACCAGGGACTGAGTCCAGGGGGTGTCAGGTCCGGGCATGACGAGGTCGAGGCCGCCGTTCGCGCTTTCCACCGTGTTCTGAGTCGCCAACCAGTCAGACATGATGAGACCGTCGTACGCCCATTCGCCCTTGACCACGCCATTAATCAGCGGATCTTGTTCAGTTGACGGCAGTCCGTTGATCCGGTTGTATGCAGCCATCAGCGCCCAAGGTTCGGCATCTTGCACCACGATCTCGAAGGGCAGAAGGTAAGCCTCCCGCAGCCCGACGTCGTCGATCACGGCGTTCACGGTCGTCCGCTGTGTCTCGGACTCGTTCCCGAGGAAGTGCTTCGGGGTGGCAGCGATCCCGTGGTCTTGAATGCCTCGCACATAGGCGACGGCGAGGTGGCCGGTCAGTAGTGGGTCCTCGCTGAAGGCCTCGAAGAGTCGACCGCCCAAGGGTGAACGGTGCAGGTTGATCGTCGGGCCGAGAACCACATGCGTCTGCTGATCGATGGCTTCCTCAGCGAGGACGCCGCCGACCTCCGTGAGCATCTCGAGGTTCCAGGACTGGGCCAGCAGGCTGGCATTGGGTAGAAGGCAGCCGATTCGACCGCCGACAACGATCGGACCCCGAACGCCGGTCGGTCCGTCGGAGAGAACGACGCCGTCCAACCCGATCTGTTCGTCCGGATGGAGGGAGAACGAGTCGGCGCCGGACAGGAGGCGCACCTTCGCCTCAAGCGTCATGGACGCGATCGTTGTCTCGATGAAGCTCTCGGCTTCGTGGCCTTCGCTGTAGGCGGTCATATCTCTTTCCAAAGCTCGTTGTCGTCACCGGTGTGGGAGGCCTGACGGGAAAGGGCACTCCCGTCAGGCCCGACGGTGCTATCGCACCGATTTCACCGGCAGGATCAGGACTGCACCGACGATGGCGAAGATCGTCGCGCCGACAAGCATCACCGAGTAGTTCTGCCCGCCTCCGGCGCCGATCAGCCATGCTGCGACGCCGGGTGCCAGTACCTGGGGTGCTGTCATTGCGATGTTGAACACCCCGAGGTCCTTGGCGGCCTCGTCCGGGTTGGGCAGGACATCGATCACCAGAGCCAGGTCGACGGAGACGTAGGTGCCGAAGCCGATGCCGAGCACGATCTCGGCCAGGTAGAAGTGCATCGGGTCGGTTGCGAAGCTCAGTGCGAACATGCCGAGCCCGAACAGAATCGCTGAGGCGATGATGAAGACCTTGCGGCGCTTGATGCGGTCAGAAAGCCAGCCGGCAAGCTGTCCGGCGACGATCAGAGACACGGTGTAGCAGAGCACGCCCGTAGCCATGACCTTGGTCGCCTCCACCGGCGTCAGCCCGAGATCGTGCTGGATCCACAGCAGCCGGAACGTGGTGAACATGAAGTTGGCGAGCACGAGCAGGAACCTCGAACCCCAGGCCCAGGCGAAGTCGGGGTGCTTCCTGGGGCTCACCCAGAAGGTCTTCCACACCGTCGACCACCCGGACTCGGACTCCGGCCGGTGGGGGAGTTGCTTGTCGGGGAGGGCCACGGCATACAGCGTGACCAGCACGAAGCCGATGATTCCGGGAATCATGAACAGCAGAAGCAGGTTCGGTGCGACGGCAGCCGCTGTGAAGGCCGCGACATAGCTTGCCGCCTGTTGCGCAATGCCCACCGCACCGCTCACCTTGCCGCGCTGAGAGGGCGGAAGCTGATCGGCGATCGTGGCAGTATGAGCGGAAACCGCCGCATTGCCCAGGATCTGCCCGAGCACCCAGAAGACGCCCAGCATGACGACGGAAGTCGACATCGACATCGCAACCAGGGCGATCGCGAGCGCCAGCGCTCCGAAGATCATCCATGGTCGGCGCCGTCCGAAACGTCCGGTGGTGCGGTCGCTGAGCCGCCCGAAGATCGGGTCGAAGACCAGTGCCCCGAGCGCCCCGATCGACGTCACAAGACCCAGCGTGCCCACCACGGCTTCTGGGGAGACGAGCGACTGGAGCTTGAGCACCAGGCCGGCAGTGAGCGGGGCCGACAACGCGGTCATGATCCCGAGACGAGCGAGCACCATCGTTGCGATGACGCGGAACTTCGCCTTCTCAGTGGGCGCGGGGATGAGTGGGTCCGGCTTTGCGAACGCGACGGCCGACAGCCCGGTCTGAGCTGCGGCTGACTTACGGATTGCCATGAGGGTCTCCTCGTTGAGAATGATAGATGTCGGGTACAAACCGTGCGCTCGGTCGGTATGACAATAGCCCCCGGCTTGCGGCAGTGCAAGAGGTAATCTTCGGCGCCGTCAAGGCCTGCTCGGGGACGAGCAAGTGTACTCTATACAAACCGTGCGCACGGTCGGTATAATTGTGCTCTCGCCACTTGCGGCGTCAGCTTTCGGAGGTTGCATGATTATCGGCGTCATAGTGCTCGGGCTCGCGATCGGGCTCCTCACCGGTTTCGCCGGTGCCGGTGGCGCGATCATCACCGTCCCTGCCCTGGTCTATCTGATTGGGCTGCCGCTTGACCAGGCGATCTCGACTTCGCTTGTGATGGGCGCCGTTGCCCCAATTGCAGCGCTCGCACCGCGGATAAGACAGCGCCTGGTCAATTGGCAAGTCGTTCTGTTCGTGGTCGTGACAGGCATCCCTGCGGCTTTCGCCGGCACTGCTGTGGGGAAGCTCATCCCACAGAACATCCTGCTCCTGGCTTTCGCCGCGTTGATGGTCGCCGCTGGCGTGCAGATGCTTCGTCCGCGCCCGTCTCAGCCGAGCAGCGAGAGGCCGCGATATTGGGTGCTCCGAGCTCTCCTCATCGGTGCGTTCGTCGGCTTCCTGACCGGAATATTCGGAATCGGCGGCGGCTTCATCACGGTCCCGGCTCTCGTGCTTCTCCTCGACATTCCGATCGGCATCGCCGTTGGGACGTCGCTGGCAGTTGCGTTGATCAATACTCTCGCCGGCCTGATCGCGCACGCCGGCGCGGCGGATCCGAACTGGGCCGTCGCGGTCGCGTTCACGGTCCCCAGCATGATCGGCGCCTTCCTCACTGCCCGGTTGGCACACAAAGTCAACCCGGTGCTTCTGCAGCGGAGCTTCGCGATTCTGGTCTTGATGATCGCAGTTCTCACCGCTATCCAGGTGATCCTTGCATGGTGAGGGTGAGCCCGCTTGTGTCGGATCTTGGTGGAGGGGCTGACGGGAATCGAACCCGCGCTGTCTGCTTGGGAAGCAGAAGTTCTGCCATTGAACTACAGCCCCGCACGCCTTGCGGCGCCTGGCCAGCATAACAAACCTCTGACGCGTCCCGTTTCGTCTCGCTGCGCTCACTTGACGACCGGATGCCGCGCGGCCGGCGTGGCACAACCGCGCAGATCCGCATGCCTCAGCATCCGATCGCCGGAAACTCTGCGGAGGTGTGCAGATCTGCGCAGTTGCGACGGCGCGCAAGCGGCGGATGCCGGGTCCGTGGCACCAAAGTGCCACAGACCCCCGCACAGGTTCATCCCGCAGGCGGACGCGGCGGCGGCATCCGCCGAAATAGCGTCGAAGGCATGATCACAGCAGAGGGCCTCGGGAAGAGGTACGGAGACAAGGTCGCCGTGGACGACGTGTCCTTCACGGTGCGGCCGGGGAGCGTCACGGGATTCCTGGGGCCGAACGGCGCAGGCAAGTCCACCACCATGCGCATGATCGTGGGCCTGGACCGGCCCACGACGGGCCGGGTGACCATCAACGGACAGGACTACCGCAGACTCAGGGCACCGCTCACCGAGGTGGGCGTGCTGCTGGACGCCAAGGCGGTCCACACCGGAAGAAGCGCCCGCAACCACCTGCGTGCGATGGCAGCCACCCACGGCATCCCGAACTCGCGTGTCGACGAGGTGATCGACATCACCGGCATCGGCTCGGTCGCCCGCAAGCGCGCCGGCGGCTTCTCGCTCGGGATGGGCCAGCGCCTCGGCATCGCGGCGGCCCTGCTCGGCGACCCGCACACGCTGATCCTCGACGAGCCGGTCAACGGCCTCGACCCCGAGGGCGTGCGCTGGGTTCGCGAGTTCGTCCGCCACGCGGCATCCGAGGGACGCACCGTGCTGCTCTCCAGCCACCTGATGAGCGAGATGGCGCAGACCGCCGACCACGTGATCGTGCTCGGCCGCGGCAAGGTGCTCGCCGACGCCGCCCTGCCCGACCTCGTGCGCGCCTGGACCACCGCCCGCGTTCACGTCCGCAGCCCGAGGGCAGCGGAACTGGCGGATGCCGTCGCCGGGCGCGACGTCGAGATCGTCACCGCCGATCCGTTCACGCTCGACGTGACCGGACTGCCCGCCTCCCGCATCGGCGACATCGCCGCCGAGCGCGGCATCCCGGTGCACGAGCTCACCCCGACCAGCGGCTCGCTGGAGGACGCCTACCTCGCCCTCACCGGCGACTCCGTCGAATACCGCACCCGCGCCGTCCCGCACACGGACGCCCCGCTCGAAGGAGCACTCGCATGACCGCGATCCAGGCTCGCGCCACCCACATCCCCGCTCCTGCAGGCCGGCTGAGCTTCGTGCGCCAGCTGCGCAGCGAGTTCATCAAGCTGGTCACCGTCCGCGGCACGTGGTGGTCGGTCGTGATCGTCGCGGCGATCACCATCGGCATCGCGTTCATCGCGACCTCCGCGATGTCGGCCCCGGTCGACAACATGGTGATGGCCGTCGTCTCGCCCGTGCAGTTCACGATGATGCTCGCCGGTATCCTCGGCGTCATCTCCGTGACCGGCGAGTACTCCACGGGCATGATCCGCTCCACCTTCACGGCCGATCCGGTGCGCGGCTCGGTGCTCGCCGCCAAGGCCGTCGTGCTCGGCGCCTTCATGTTCGTCGTGTCGCTGATCATCTTCGGGATCGCAGCTGTGGGCATCAGCCCGCTCGCCGCCTCCAAGGACATCGCCCTGGACTGGTCCGACCCGTCCAAGACGATCGTGCCGATCCTCGCGGCGTCCGCGACCATGGCCCTGTTCGCCCTGCTCGGCGTCGGCCTCGGCTTCCTGCTGCGCTCCGGCGCCGGTGCGATCGCCGTGACCGTCGGCATCCTGTTCGTGCTGCCGATCATCGTCTCGATGCTCGGGATGTGGCTGCACGACGTGGAGTGGATCACGAACCTGGGCCGCTACCTCCCGGCCGCCGCCACGCAGAACGTGATCCTGCCGTTCGACGGCGCCGCGCTCACCGTGCCCGAGGGCTGGGTGACGCTGGCCGCATGGCCCGCCGCCGCCCTGCTGGCAGCCTGGGCCGTTGTGCGCGGACGGGATGTGTGACCCGCGCACGTAGAGTCGACAGCGTGACCCCCAGCCGCAGCTCCGCCGTCCCCCGGGACGAGGAGCTGCGGCTGCCGCGTCCGCCCGGCGTGATCCGGCGGTTCTGGGCGCGGCATCCGCTGTTCGCCGACATCCTCATCGCCGTGCTCTGCCTGCTCGTCTCGGTGGGCACCAGCACGATCCCCGCTCCCGGGACGCCACCGGCACCGCCCGGCGAGGTGGTGTTCGCGGTGCTGATGGTGATCGGATCCTGTGTGCTGCTGGTGTGGCGGCGCCGCTGGCCGGTCGCTGTCCTGGTCGCGGCGATCGCCACCGATGTGACACTGCTGTTCGTCATGCGGTCGGCGGGCGCACCGCTGTTCGCCCTCGCGCTGTACGCGCTCGCGGTGTACCGCTCGGTGCGGGCCGCGTGGATCGGCCTGGGTGCCGGCACCCTCGTCGTCACCGGTCTGGCCTTCGCCTGGCTCGGCTTCGGCGGCATCGACCTGCAGACCGCGGTCAACACGGCGCTGTCCGTCGCCGTGCCCGGCCTGATCGCGGCCCTGATCGGCATCAACGTCGGCAACCGCAAGCGCTACGTGGAGGCGATCATCGACCGCTCGCGCCAGCTGCTGGTCGAGCGGGATCAGCAGGCCCAGCTGGCCGCCGCCGCCGAGCGCGAGCGCATCGCCCGCGAGATGCACGACATCGTGTCGCACTCGCTGACCGTCGTCGTGGCGCTCTCGGAGGGCGCCGCCGCGACCCCCGATCGGGATCGGGCGAGGGATGCCTCGGCGGCCGCCGCCGCCACGGCCCGCAACGCGCTCGCCGAGATGCGCTCCATGCTGGGCGTGCTGCGCGACGGCGATGCGGATGCCCCGCTCGCCCCGCTCGAGCCCGCGAGCCCCGCCGACACCGTCGCCGCCGCCCGGACCGCAGGCTTCACCGCATCCCTCGCCGTCAAAGGCGAACCCGACACCGCGCCCGCCCTGCGGTTCGCGATCGGCCGCATCGTGCAGGAGGGCGTCACCAACGCCATGCGGCACGCCCCGACGACGCACGCCATCGACGTGCGCATCGACTACGACGCCGCCCCGATCGTCGTCGAGATCGTCAACGACGGCGCCGCGGATGCCGCTGCCGAGGGCGGCTTCGGTCTCCGCGGACTCGCGGAGCGCGCCGCGCTGCTCGGCGGCATCCTCGTCTCCGCTCCGGCCGGGGGAGGGCGATGGATGCTGCGCGCCGAGCTGCCGCACATCGCCCCCAGTCCTTCGGCGGACTCGGAGATCCAGGAGATCTCGCAGGAGGAATCATGACCGACCCGATCCGCGTGCTGCTCGTGGACGACCAGGCGCTCATCCGCATCGGCTTCCGCCTGGTGCTCGAGGCCGAGCCCGACATCCTCGTGGTCGGCGAGGCCGGCGACGGCGCCGCGGCTCTTGCGCAGACCGCCGCGCTGTGCCGTGATGGAGCAGGGCCCGACGTGGTGCTGATGGACGTGCGCATGCCGGGTATCGACGGCATCGCCGCGACCGCGGAGATCGTGCAGCGGCATCCGTCGGTCCGGGTGCTCGTGCTGACGACGTTCGACCTGGACGAGTACGCGTTCGGTGCGATCCGCGCCGGGGCCAGCGGGTTCCTGCTGAAGGATGCCGAGCGCACCGAGCTGGTCGCCGCCGTCCGCGCCGTGCACCGCGGCGACGGCGCCCTGGCTCCCCGGGCGACGCGGGCGCTGCTCGATCAGCTCGCCCCGCACCTCGGTGAGGCCGCTCGGCCGGCGGCATCCGATCCTCTCGCCGAGCTCACCGAGCGCGAGCGGGACGTGTTCCACGCCATCGCGCAGGGCCTGAGCAACATCGAGATCGCCGAGCGCCTCTTCCTCAGCGAGTCGACCGTGAAGACGCATGTCGGGCGGGTGCTGGCGAAGCTGGATGCCCGCGACCGCGTGCACGTCGTGATCCTGGCCTATGAGTGGGGGCTCGCCGGCACGGCCTGAGCCACCGTGCTCGCGGGACTGGGACATGGCGCCGGGCTCCGCGCGGGCCGCCAGCCCGTGGTCAGCCGCGTGCCGGGAGGATCAGCGAGAAACGGGTGGTCTCGTCGCCCTCGAGCAGCAGGTGCCCGCCGAGCGACTCCGCGAGTTCCGCCGAGAGCGCCAGGCCGATGCCCTCACCGGAGGTGGCGGTGCGCTGCTCCGGCCGGCGCTGGAAGATCGAGTTCCCGCTGGGCCGCGGGCCCTCGTCGGCCACCTGCACGGTGACGTACTCGGCGCGCCGCACGGCGGTGATCGTGATGGTGCCGCGGCCGTGCTTGATGGCGTTGTGCAGCAGGACGTCGAGGATCTGCGATGCCGCCGCGGGCGCCGATCCGAGCGCCTCGTCGAGGGCGTCCGTGCGGATGCTGCGCCCGGTCGCGTTCGCCTGCTGCCGCCACCGCTCCGCCGCGCCGCGGATCGTCTGCTCGAGTGGCGCAGTTGCGGATTCCGCGGCCGCCTCGCCGCGGGCCAGCGCCAGCAGCTGCGTGATGGCGTCGGCGAGCCGGTCGATCTCCTGCACGGCGTGTTCGAGCTGCGCGCGCACGACCGGCGGGGTCTCGCCCCACAGTGACAGGTCCTCCAGCTCCAGCCGCACGGCCGTGATCGGGGTGCGCAGCTGGTGCGAGGCGTTGGCGGCGAACTCGTGCTCGCGGCGGATACGGCGCTCGAGTGTGTCGGCGCTGTCGCGCAGCGCCCGGTCGATGGCCGCCGCCTCGGGGAAGCGGTACTTCTCGGGCTCCGAGCTCAGGCCACCGGCGCCGAGATCGCGCGCGGTGCCGGCGAGCTTGACGAACGGTCGCGAGAGGTTGCGCCCGAGCAGGATCGCGCCGAGCACCGAGACGAAGAGCAGCACGACGCCGATCAGGATGACGGGCGTCACCGCGTCGCTGACCAGCTGCGTGACGTAGCTGCCCGAGCGCGTCACCGTGAGGGTGCCGCCGCCCTTCACGTCCACGGTCTTCCGCAGATCGTCGGCGTCCGCACTCGCGCCGAACCGCACCGTGTCGCCGTCGGCGTCGACATAGGTGACGCCGTCCTCCGGGCGCAGCAGCGACTCGAACAGGTCGGGCGTCACAGGGCCGACGCGCTCGCGCTCGGACACCAGCGCCGAGAGCAGAACGGCCATCCGATCGACGCGCTGAGCCTGGGAGGACTGCACGAGCTCCGCCGTCATGACGGCGCGCGGGACGCCGTACAGGGCGATGATCATCACCGCCATGCTGACGAAGGCGACGATCAGCCGTCTACGCATCCGGCGCGGCCTCGTCGAGACGGAAGCCCACCCCGCGCAGCGTGGTGATCCGCACGTCGGCGCCGGATTCCTCCAGCTTCTGCCGCAGCCGGGCGATCGTCACGTCGAGGGTCTTCGTCGAGCCGAACCAGTTCTCGTCCCACACCTCGTCCATCAGCCGCTCGCGCGTGACGACGGCTCCCCGGCGCGCGTCGAGCTGGGCGAGCAGATCGAACTCCTTGGTGCTCAGCGGCACCTCCCGCCCAGCCGTCGTGGCGCGGCGGGACTCGACGTCCACCAGCAGAGCGGATGCCTGGGGCGCGGCGCGCACGGCATCCGTCGGCTCCTCCTTCGCGACCGCACCCGCTCGACGCAGCAGCGCGCGCAGCCGCGCGAGCAACTCGGCCAGCGCGAACGGCTTGGCGATGTAGTCGTCCGCTCCGACATCCAGGCCGACCACGCGGTCCAGCTCGCCGTCGCGCGCCGTGAGGATGACGATGCCTCCCGCGAAGTCCTGCTCGCGGAGGCGCCGGCACACGTCCAGGCCGTCCATGTCGGGCAGTCCCAGATCGAGCACGACCAGATCGACGTCATCGCCCGCGCGCTCGAGAGCGGCCGCACCCTCGGCAACCCGTTCGACCACGTATCCCTCACGGTCGAGCGTGCGCATCAGCGGTACCGCGATGCCGTCGTCGTCCTCCACGACCAGGATGTGTCGTCCCACGTGGTCGAGGCTATCAAGGTCGTCGTCATCCGATATGCCGGTGTGCATCATCAGAACTCCCTGTCCGCGGCGCCGGTCTCGGAGACCGGTGCGGTCGAGCATGCTGCGCCCGAGAGGTCGGTGGCCGAACCCGAAGGCGACCAGATCATGGTGGAGGCGGTGGTCACCGTTCGCAGAGCACCGCCGCTGATCAGCGACCCGACGGTGACGGTGACGACGGTCACGGGCGATCCGTTCACCGTGGCGGTGGTGGCCACCATGGTCGCGTTCGACGTCGACGTCTTGCCTGACTTCACGTAGTCGCCGCGCAGGTTCACCGTGCCGAGCGCCACAGGCGTGCTCCCGGCCAGCACGTCGATCGTGTCGCCGGCATTGCCGGTGCCCATCAGGCCGCCGTCGCGCAGCCGCAGGGTCACCGGGGTCGCGGCCCCGCTCCAGCCGGGCAGGATGCTGCCGAGCGTCATCTGCTTGCTGAAGGTGTACGTGATCGTGTCGCCGGCGTCCAGTCGCCCGGCGATGCCGGTGGTGTTCGCGGTCTGCACGTCGGCGCCGCGCACGGGGGTGTTGTCGATGCGCCGGCCGGTCACCAGCGTGGAGATCGTGAGCTTGCCCGTGCCGTCGACGAGCACCGCGCGCAGGTCGTACAGGCCGTCGGGCAGCGAGGTGGTGTCCCAGGTGCAGGTGTACGGCGACTGGGACGTGGCGCAGATCGTCGTCCAGGTGGAGGTGCCGGTGGGAGCGTACTGGGTGGTCACCGAGGTGACGCCGGCGGTCGAGTTGGCGTCGACCGTGAGCGACGCCGTGCCCCCGAGGTAGGCGCCCGGGTCGGCCAGCGACACCGAGGAGATCGTGTTGTCGACCTGGCGGTTGGTGACGCTGGCGGAGGTGGTGGTGTTGCCGGCGACGTCGGTCGCGATGGCGCGGAAGGAGTAGGCGCCGCGGGCGAGCGCGGTGGTGCTGAACCGGCAGGAGTACGGGGCGCCGGTGAGCGTGCACGCCGTGGTCCAGGTGGAGCTGCCGTTCGGTGCGTACTGGATGGCGACCGTGGCCATGCCGGAGTCGGCGTCGGACGCGGATGCGGCGAGGGTGACCGTGCCGCTGAGCGGCGAGCCCGGGTCGGTCATCGTCACGGCCGGCCGGGTGTTGTCGACGATCACGTCGCTGAAGACGGCCGAGTAGACCACGGCCGAGGGGTTCAGTACGGGGCTCGCGACCGCTCGGAGGTCGTAGCTGCCGCTGGCCACGCCGGTCGTCGACCACGTCTGGGTGCAGTTGGCGGACCCCAGGATGCTGAGGCATCCGGCGATCTGGGTCCAGGCGCCCGTGCCGCCGGCGGAGTACTCGAAGCGGATGTTGTACAGCCCGAGCAGGTTCGCGTTCTGCAGGGTCGCCACCAGGGAGACGCTGCCGCGCAGCGCGTCGCCCGGGTCGGTCATGATGATGCCGAAGGCGTTGCTGACGAGCAGGCGCACCGAGGCGGAGGTCGTCGAGTAGCCTGCGCGGTCGGTCGCGATCGCGCGCAGGTCGTAGGAGCCGTCGGCGTCGGCGACGGTGTTCCAGGCGCAGCTGTAGGGCGCGGTGGTGGTGGTGCAGAGCGTGACCCAGGTGCCGGAACCGGTGACCTGCTTCTGCAGCACGACGCTCGCGACGCCGGTCTCGCCGTCGGACGCGGTCGCGGTGATCGTCACGGCGCCCTTGAGCGGGGTGCCGGGGTCGACGATGCCGACGGTCGGCGGGGTCCAGTCCGCCGCGGCGGATGCCGTGCTCGCGCCGTTCGCCGACTGCGCCGTGTACATGGCCGAGGAGAACTGCGCGCCGCTCAATGCGGACGCGGCGATGAGGATGCACGCCAGCGCGGCCAGGGCCGTGTTGCGCAGTGCGGTGCCGATCATCGCTGCTCTCCTTCCATGTCGTACTCACGACGCTACGAGGCGGCCGGTTACAGCCCGGCTACAGGCGTGCCTCAACGCGGACACAGTCCCGACGCGATCGCGTCGGGACTGTTCTGTCGTGCCCGGGCTGCCTGTCGGCAGCAGTTCGTCACGACGTGGCGGTGGTCTCGAGGACCACGGCGGTGGATGCCGTGGTGGTCGCCGGCTCGGATGCTGCGTCTCGCCGTCGCGGCCGGTTCCCTCGCAGCCCCCTCATGAGGTCACGCAGGAACAGCAGGGCGATGAACGCGGCGGGAACGCCGATGACCAGCATCCGCACGAACGGCATCGACAGGGCGATGAACACCCAGCCGATGGCGGGTGCCCAGCCCACGACGCGGGGCTGCGTGTGCGCGGCGAGCGTGAACGTCCAGGGGTCGGCGCTCGCGTTCGCGTCGCCCTTGGTGTGGAAGACGCGGCCGCCGGGAGCCGACGCGTCCCGTGTGATCGACTCGATGCGGTGGGTCACCAGCTCGGAGACTCCGGAATCGGCTGGCGGCAGGTAGGTGATGACGTCGCCGACCTTCAGCTCCGAGACGGGCACCTGTCGTTCGAAGACCAGGGTGCCTCGCTCGAAGGTGCCCGACATGGACCCGCCCGTGATGACGTAGCGGTCCAGACCGAGCAGGCCGGGGACGAGCATGAGCGCCACGATCCCCATCGCGATGATCGCGACGATCGTGATCAGCGAGTTCGCGAATCGTCGTGTCCTCTGCGTGGCGCTCATGCTCGTCCTCTCTTCCGGTCTTCGGGTGACCGGTTTCAGAGTGATCGGGGCGCGGGGGGTTGCGCCCCGATCACTGGTCACTGGTTGGTCGTGCTCGCAGCGGTCTGCGTCGAGTTCCAGGTGTACGTGGCCGAGGCGGTCTTGCCCTGCTCGGCGTTGCTCGCGGACTGCACGAGCGTGGTGCTGAAGGTGTAGTCGCGGGCCTCGCCGGGAGCGAAGGTGCCGAGCTTCAGCGGGCCGGCGGCGGTCAGGTCGCCGAAGGTGCCGGACCACACGGGCGTCGCGGAGCCGGCGCGGGTGATCACGAGGCCCAGGTCGGCCTTGGTGACGAAGCCGTTGGTGGCGTTCTCGGTGAGTGCGAAGTCGGCAGGCAGGCTGCCCGAGTTGGTGATGGTCACGGTGCCGTTGAGCGTGTCGCCCGGCTTGAGGTTCGCGGCGTTGAAGATCGCGGTGCCCGACTTGGAGTTGCTCTGCGTCAGGGTGCCGGTGCTGAACGCGTTGGCCGAGTTGACGGAGTTGGCGACGAAGTCGGCGCCGGATCCGACCGTGACCGCGGCGGCGATGAGCAGGCCCGCGAGCGGCACGATCAGGCGCTTGCGCGAGCGGGTCGGGGTCTCGTTCTGAGCGGTGATGCTGTCGTTCATCAGGGATTCCTTCTCGTTGAGGTGGTGTGCCGAGCGGTGGGGGGAAGCTCGTAGGACTCAAGCTACGGAGGCGCGCGCAACGCCCGATCCACGGCCGGGTAACACGGATGCCAGCGTTCGGACACAGCTCTGCGGTCCGGCAACAGCACCGTTACGCTGAAGACGTGCTTCTCAGCGACCGCGACATCAAGGCAGAACTCGCATCGGGCCGCATCGGGCTGTCCCCGTACGACGAGGAGATGGTGCAGCCGTCGAGCGTGGACGTGCGCCTGGACCGGTACTTCCGGCTGTTCGACAACCACAAGTACCCGTTCATCGACCCCTCGGTGGAGCAGCCCGAGCTGACCCGCATGATCGAGGTCGACCCGGATGAGCCGTTCATCCTGCACCCCGGGGAGTTCGCGCTCGGGGCGACCTTCGAGCAGGTCTCGCTGCCCGACGACGTCGCCGCACGACTCGAGGGCAAGTCGTCGCTCGGCCGGCTGGGCCTGATCACGCATTCGACGGCCGGCTTCGTCGACCCCGGGTTCACCGGGCACGTGACCCTGGAGCTCGCGAACGTGGCGACCCTGCCGATCAAGCTGTGGCCGGGCATGAAGATCGGCCAGTTCTGCTTCTTCCGGCTCACCTCGCCGGCAGAGAACGCGTACGGCTCAGGCCCGTACGGCAACCGCTATCAGGGGCAGCGGGGACCCACGGCATCCCGTTCGTTCCTGAACTTCCACCGCACCGACGTGGGCACGACCGATGCGGGAGCGATCGGAGGCTGACATGGCAGATCCCGACGAGGGCGCGCAGGAGCCGGACGCCGCGAAGGCAGGTGGAGCCGAGGGTGCGGCACCGCCGTCGGGGGATGGTTCCGGTGCCGGTGGGTTGACGGAGCCGGGAACTGAGGCGACGGGCGCGCCGGTTCCGGATGCGGATGTGCCGGAGCTGCAGGGTGCGGGTGCCTCGGTGGCGGGCGCCGAGGTTCCCGATCCGGAGATCCCGGACGCCGAGACGGTCGTCCCCGACCTCGAGATCCCGGATGCCGATGTCCCGGAGCTGGATCAGCAGGAGCCGGTGATCCCGGACCCCGTGCTGCCGGAGTCGTTCCTGACCGAGCCGGTGATCCCGCCGCCTCCGCCGGACGACCCACCGGTGGCGCGCCAAGCGTGGCGTTCCGATCGCGACTACCCGGCCGGATCCGGAACACGGGTTCCTGAAGGCGCGCCATCGGTCACGCGGGCCACCCGACGCGCAGCATCCGATTCTCTCCGCTCTCCGTCGGCACCCGCACCCGATCCCCGGCTGACCGCGCCGGATCCCGACCCGGCCGTGGTGCCGCCGCCCTCGGGTGCGACATCCGGCGGGTATCGCGGTCTGACGATTGCGATCTACGGTGTCCTCGGGGCGCTGCTGATCGGCGCCGTGGTGCTGATCTCCACGCTGCTGCGCTGAGCGCTCCCGGACGTCCCGGACGATCGGTCGGATGCTCCGGACGTGTGGTCGGGTGCGGCATCCGCTCTTCGGGAACGCTGGAACCATGACCACCACCGCACCCCTGCCGACCGTCACCGAGACGGTGCGGCGCATGCCGTACGCCGCGCTGCTGACGATGATGGCGATGAGCTTCCTGCTCGTCAGCGCCGAGTTCCTGCCCAACGGCGTGCTCACCGAGATCGCGGCCGAGCTGGGCGTGACGCCCGGACAGGCGGGGCAGCTGGTCACGGTCACCGCGCTCGCGGGGCTGATCGTCGCACCCACGATCGGGCTGGCGCTTCCGAGGCTGGACCGGCGCACCCTGCTGGTGTGGATGGCGGTGCTCGCCGCGATCTCGAACCTGGTTGTCGCGATCGCGCCCAGCCTGGTGCTCATGCTCGTGGCGCGCGTGCTGCTGGGTGCCGCGCTCTCTGGCTTCTGGACCATGTCGATCACGGTGGCCGCTCGTATCGCCGGGCCTGAGCGGCTGGGGCGCGCGGTGATGTTCACGTCGGCCGGCACGTCGCTGGCGACTGTCGCCGGTGTTCCGGTGGGCGTGATGCTCAGCGAGCTGCTCGACTGGCGCGGCGTGTTCGGGATCGCCGCGGGTGCCACCGCGCTGCTCGCGATCGGCCTGCGCACTCTGCTGCCGTCGGTCCCCGCCGAGAACGCCGCGCGCATCTCGGTGCTCGTCGAGACGCTGCGTCGGCCGGGCATCGGACTCGGGGTCGTGGGGCATGTGCTGGTGATCTTCGGGCACGCGCTGGCGTACACCTACATCCGGCTCGCGCTGGAGCGGGTGCAGGCCGACGGCGTCGCGATCGACGAGGGCACGATCATCGTGCTGCTGGCGGTGTTCGGCATCGGCGGGTTCATCGGCAACCTCGTGATCGGCGCGGGGATCGACCGCACCTATCGAGTGCTGGCGGTGGTCACTCCGCTGGTGATCGCCGTGGCGGTGCTCGTGATCATCCTGGGCGCCGGGTCGCTGTGGACCGTCGGGGTCGTCGCGTTCGTATGGGGCTTCGTCTTCGCCTCGTGGCTGCTGATCGTGAACACCTGGGTGGGGCACCGGATGCCCGATCGCCTGGAGGCGGGCGGCGGACTCGTGGTGGTGGGGTTCCAGGCCGCGATCATGCTCGCCGCGGGTGTCGGCGGGATGCTGGTGGATGCCATCGGCATCGAGCTCGCGTACGCCGTGGGCGCCGCGATGCTGACCGTGGGGGCGGTGCTGTTCGGGATCTCCGGCCGCCGCGGGCGCTGACCCGGTAGGACGCCGCGCCTGAGGGGCCGCGGTGGAGGGGGCCGCGTCGGGGGCGTGTCCCAGAAGAGGCGGGTGCGCGCCGGCCGGACGGGCCCCTTCTGGGACACGCTGCGAGCCGTGTCTCAGAAGGGGCGGCCAGGATGCGGCAGCACCCGCCGCTTCTGGGACACGGCGTACGAGCGGGGTGGTGGATCAGGCGGATGCCAGGGCGCCGCGCATGCGGAATGCCGAGGGCGTCATGCCGGTGTGGCGTCGGAAAGCGCGGCTGAAGCCCTCGTCGGAGCCGTAGCCGAGCTCACGGGAGACTTCGCTCACGCCACGGCCGTCGATGAGCAGGGCGCGGGCCGCGCGCATCCGCACCTCAGCGACGTACTGCGCGGGGGAGATGCCGAAGGCGAGGCGGAAGCGCTCCGCGAAGACGGTGCGTGAGAGGGCGCTGACGGATGCCATCTGCTCGACGCTCCACTCACGGCCGGGGTCGGCGTCGATCGCACTGACCACGCGATCCAGGAACGGGTCGTTCGACCGCGACGGCCAGCCCTGCGGGGCGCATCCGACGCTCGACCACGCGCGGATCACGGACTGCAGCAGCGTGGTCGCCATCATCCGGCAGATGACCAGGTCGCCGCTGCGCTCGCAGACGGACGGCGCGTCGCCGCCCATATGGTGGGCGAGTGCCGCCGCCGCGGGCTCGAGCTCGTCGAAGCGCCGGATCCAGGCGGTGTCGGGCAGCAGCGCGCCCAGGTGCGCGGCGCTGTCGGCCCACGCGAGCCGCGAAACGAGCACACCGGAACCCGCCGGGATGCGCAGAGTCAGCGAGCGGTCGGCGACGAGCAGCGCATCACCGGCGCGAAGATCGTCGGGGAGCCCGGCATCCGTCGGTGTCCCGATGCCGCCGCGCAGCACGTACACGAGAGAGAGGCCGTCGAGGACGACGGCCTGGTCGGCATCGGGCAGGATGCGATGCTGCGAGCGGATGCTGATCGCGACCTCGCCGAGCACCCGTTCCAGCGCGTCGCTCGACGGCGACGGCGTGGGCAGGATGCTCAGGACAGGACTGCTCATGAACAGGGCAACCTGCGTGCGCGCGCGACTATTCCGTGCCGTCAGTCGGCGTTCGGGCCGTTGACAAGCATCGATGCGACTTCGCGGATGCGGGCGTGGACCTCCACCACCGAGCCGATGATGCCGTCCTGCGCGATGTCCAGATCGTCGTCCAACGCGGCGAGCCGGTTCACGAGGTCGGAGGAGCTCTCGTGGTGGAACCGCGTGTGGACCCAGCGTGTCAGATCTCGCTCACCGATCTCGCCCGTCAGCATGGCTCTGGCCAGGCGTCGCACGCCGAGCATCTCCTGATCCGCGCTCAGTGCGCGGTCCAGGCCCAGTTCCGCAATCACCCTTGCGACGAGAGCATCCACGGCGAACGGGCTCTCGTCTCCGGGGATGCCGGCCAACTCTGCGAGGGCTTCGCTTTCCGCCCCGGCGACGAGTGCTTCCGTTGCGGCGTCGGTCAGGACGCGTCGGCCGTCCGCGTCTCCGATCCGCCACCAGGCGATCGCCTCGGCGAGACTCGCGTGCACATCGTCGCCCGTCATCCGGCAAGTCTGCCGTATCCGTGAGCGTCGGTGAGGTCTGCGGAACGACCAAAAGCACCCGGACCGCAGGGCTCGGATGCTTTCGAGTGTGGGACACGGCTCAGCCGTGCGTGTGGATGTGGATGTGAGTGGCCGGGGCGCCGTGACGGTGGTGGCCGTGGGCGAAGCCTCGGCCCATCTCGCGGTGGCGGTGGCCCTCGGTGTGGTGCTCGAAGCCGTGTCGGTGCTCGGAGCCGTGGTGGTTCTCTGACCCGTGCTCACCGAAGCCGTGGCCGCGGTCGAAGCCGTACTCACCGGAGTGGCGCCCGCGACCGAAGCCGTGGCCGTGGCCATGGCCGGGGAAGCCATGGCGGTGCCCGAACCGGGAGGCGGGGCCGTGACCGTGCCCGGCGCGGCGGGGGAGGCGCTTACCCTCTTCCCAGCCGAACTCACGGGCGATCTTCTCGAGGGCGGCCGTCATGGTCGCGTACTCCTCGGCGGAGACGGCTCCGGCGACGCGGGCGCGCAGCTCGTCGACGGCGGTGCCCAGGCGCTGCTTGGCCAGGGTGCCGGCGTCGGTCAGGCCGAAGCCCTCGCGGGTGCGCTCGACCCAGCCGAGCTCGAGGAGCCGGTGCACCTTGCGCGGATGGACGGGACGGTCGTCGGGGACCGTGCCGTCGATGCGGTTCAGCATCCGCCAGTCTCGGCGGGTGATGCCCTCGTCCTCGAAGACGGTGGCGAATTCGGCGCGCATCAGGCGGTCGACCGCGGTGATCCAGTAGCCGAAGGGGCGGGTGTTGTCATCAGTGGTGTTCATGGGAATCCTTTGTATGTCATGTTGCATGTACATGCAGTGTGACATGCAATGTCAATGCATGTCAAGTCGCATGTAAAATCGGATGCATGAACGACGCGCAACCGGATCCCGCCGACGCCATCGCCGCGGCACTGGCGCGTCTCCGCGGGCGGCGCGGTCCGCACCAGCATCCGCACGACCGTGGCGGACGTGAACACGGTCCGCACGGCATGCGCCCGCATGGGCGCGGCCCGTGGGCGGGGGACGTCGGGATGCGTCACGGCGGTGCCCCGGCCGTGCTGCGGATGCTGGATGCACTGGCGCAGGCATCCGAGCCGCTCAGCGTGAGCGGCCTCGCCGAGGCGATCGGCGTCGATCAGCCGCGCGCTTCACGGCTGGTGCAGCAGGGCGTCGATCGCGGCTGGGTCCGCCGCGAGGCCGACCCGGAGGACGCCCGGCGCACCCGCATCGCCCTCACCGACGAGGGCACGCGGATGTTCCGTGGCATGCGCGGTGAACGGCGCGAAGCGCTCGGCCGCGCGCTCGCCGCCTTCACCGACGAGGAGAGCGCAGAACTCGCCCGGCTGCTGACGAAGCTCGCCGACAACTGGGGGTCCTGACTCAGGCGCCGCGCACCCCGCGCTGCTCGCTCGCATCCGCCTGATCGAAGCCGTGCGGTCCGTCCGCGGCGAAGGCGATCACAGCGTCGAGCACGCGATCGGCCCCGAGGATGCGATTGTGGCCGAGTCCCTGAGTCACCAGAAGGCGAGCCCGTTCGCCGTGCGCCCGATGCAGGGCGCGCGCGTTCTCGATCGTGACGCGGGGATCGTCCTCATCGTGCACGATGAGCAGCTCCGCATCCGCTGGCAGCGGATGCGTGACGGAGTCGAAGCGGGCGACCCCCTCCTCGCGAGAGATGCCGAGCCGGCGATGAAAGGCGCGCTCGAACGCCTCGCTCGCGCGAGGTGACAGGCGCAGCATCCGCTCGAACTCGTCGTGGAACGCCTGGATGGAGCCCGCCGCCGAGATGGTGATCACTCGCCGCGCCTGCACGCCCTCCCGCACCGCCGCGAGGGATGCGAACCCGCCGAAGGAGTGCCCGATGACGAGTTCGAAAGGACCCTCGGACGCGGCGAGCTGCTGGGCTGCGGCGACCCAGTCCCTGGCGTCGGTGCGCTTCCCCGAGGAGTCGCCGTGCGCGGGCGCGTCGAAGGACACGACGCGCCACCCCTCGGCGACCAGGTCGCGCACCAGCGTCGCGAACTGGGAGGCGCGCCCGTCCCAGCCGTGCATGAGCAGAGCGGCGCGCGCGCCTGATCCCCAGTGGTAGGTCGCGACATCCGCTCCGCTGACCCGGATGGTCTCGCGGCGCGCCGTGTCATGGGTGGCGCGATCGCCGTCGCGCACGCGCATCTGCCGGGTCGTGGCGAAGAACGCGACGTTCGCGACGCGGCCGGTGAGGCCGGGCGACACGGCGTCGATCCGGCGGATGCTGCTCACGAGGGCGTCTCTCAACGAAGTCATGCCGAACTCCTGACTATACGAACGATCGTACATAGAGTATCCGAACGATCGTTCGTAGACTAGGGGTATGTCCGATCCGGTCACCGAGCAGCAGGTCGCAGATGGGCGGCGCCTGCGCGGTGACGCCTCTCGTCACACGGTGCTCGCGCACGCGACCGACCTCGCCTCGGTGGAGGGGCTGGACGGGCTGAGCATCGGGCGCCTCGCCGAGGCATCCGGGCGCAGCAAGAGCAGCATCGCCGGGCTCTTCCAGAACAAGGAGGGGCTGCAGCTCGCCACCGTCGATGCCGGCCGCGCCGTGTTCGTCTCGGTGGTCGTCGAGCCCGCGCGCAGCCGGCCCCGCGGGCTTCCGCGCCTGGTGGCGCTGATGAGCAATGTGATCGAGTACTCCCGAAGCCGCGTCTTCGCCGGAGGATGCTTCTTCGCCGCGATCTCAGCGGACTACGACTCCAAGCCCGGGCCGGTGCGCGATGCCGTCCGCTCGGCGATCGAGCAGTGGTACGGGTACCTCGAGATCCAGGTGCGTGCGGCCGCTGGAGACGGATCGCTGGACCTGGATGACGAGGGGATCGAGCAGCTGGCGTTCGCGCTGCCCGCCCTGTACGAGCAGGCCAACGCACGCTCGCTGCTCTACGGCAGCGAGCGTCCCTACACGCTCGCGGCCCGGGGCATGCGCGATCTCCTGCTGCAGGCCGGGGCGGATGCATCGGCCCTGACCGCGCTGCCGGTCTGACGGAGGGCGCCGCGGGGGCTCAGACCCCGACGTCCTTCGGGAAGCGCACGAACAGCAGCAGCACCAGGCCGATGAGCAGGATCAGCCCGATGCCCAGCACGCCGTACACGATCCCGCCGAACCAGGCGAGGAACAGCGACCAGGCGAGCGGCGACAGGAACGAGGCGACGCGACCGGTCGTGGCATACAGACCGAAGATCTCGCCCTGCTGGCTCGGCGGAGCGAGCCGCGTGAGCAGGCTGCGGCTCGCGGCCTGGGTGGGGCCGACGAAGGCGCACAGCAGCAGGCCGCAGATCCAGAAGACGATGGTCCCGTAGTCCTTGAGCGCGAAGACGACGAAAGCCATGACGACCAGGCCGGAGAGCGCGATCACGATCAGACGCCGAGGTCCGATCGCGTCGTCGATGCGGCCGGCCAGCAGCGTCGAGACCCCCGCGACGAGGTTCGCGGCGAGGCCGAACACGATCACCTCCAGGAACGAGAAGCCGAAGCCCTGCGCCGCGAGCACGGCGCCGAAGGCGAACACGCCGGCCAGCCCGTCGCGGTAGACGGCGGCCGACAGCATGAACCAGAACGTCGGGCGGTTGTCCCGGAACAGCTTCACGATGTTCCTCGCCAGCACGACGTAGGAGCGGAAGAATCCCACCTTCTCGGAGCTCGCGTACGCGGGCGACTCGGGCACATTGCGGAACAGCGGGATCGAGAACACGATGGTCCACACCGCGCAGATCACCGCGACCAGCTTGAAGGCGAGGGGCTGGTCCTGCCCGATCAGGAACAGCACGGGGATGCAGACGATCAGCGCGACGACACCGCCGATGTAGCCCAGGCCCCAGCCCAGCCCCGAGATGCGGCCGACGTTCTTGGGCGTGGAGACCTCGGACAGCATCGCGTAATAGCTGACGTTGCCGATCTCGCTGATCACGGCCGCGATCGCCACCGCGAAGGCGCCGAACCAGAAGAACTTCGGGTCGGCCTCCACGAAGAACAGTGCGAACTGCAGCAGCGCGACGCCGATCGTCGCCCCGATCACCCACTTCTTCTTGTTGCCCCGCGCGTCGGCCTGCTGGCCCAACACCGGTGCAAGCACCAGGATCACGATGCCGGCTGCGAAGTTCGCCCAGCCCCACCACTCCGAGAGGTCGGTGAGCTCGCTGCAGTACGCGGAGCCGAGATACTCCGACTTGTTGCAGTTCATGTAGCTGCCGTTGGCGAGCAGCCCCGAGGCGCGGACGTCGGGGTCCAGGAACATCCGCGAGGTCAGGTACAGCGCGATCCAGACGAAGGTGAGGACGACGGTGTTGAACGGCTGCAGAGCCCAGTCCCACATCGCCCACGAGATGACCTTCTTGCGGGAGGCGGGCGCCACGTCGTCGTGCTCGCGCCCGAATGCGGTCATCGCGGCGGTGTTGATGGGTGTACCCGCCGCGGAGTGATCGTCGCTCATGCTTCGAAGTCTGGCCGTCACCGGTGAACGGCCGGTGACGGCGCGCCGTGCGGGATGCCGTGCTCGGGCATCCTCAGGCGGCGTCCTCACCCGAACGACGCCGCGAGCAGCTCCGCGAACAGCTCCTCCGGGTCGCGCTCGAGCCGACGCCGCGTGAACCAGCCGCAGATGTTCACGCAGTCGCGGTGCAGCAGGTCCAGGCCCTGCGGGTTCGCGACGGTGTCCACGATCTGCGGCAGATCGATCACGCGCACGCGCCCCTCGTGCACTAGCAGGTTGTAGGCGGAGAGGTCGCCGTGCGCGAAGCCGGCGGCGGCGAAGATGCGCATGAGATCCACGATCTGCTCGAACAGGTCGGCGAGATCCACGGCATCCGATCGCACCTGCGCGAGCCGTGGCGCCGCGGCCTGGCCGTCGCCGAGGAACTCCATCAGGATCTCGGTGCCGTCCACCTGCACCGGATACGGCACCGGTGCGCCCAGCTCGTGCATCCGGCTGAGCGCGGCGAACTCCGCGAACGACCATTGCGCGGCGGCGACCTCGCGGCCGTGCGCCGACTTCTTGGCCAGGGCGCGGGCGTCGCGGGTGTTCTGAGTGCGCCGCCCCTCGGTGTACGCCGACGAGCGCTGGAAGCTGCGGTGGTCGCTGTCGCGGTAGCGCTTGGCCGCCAGCAGCGTGCTCTGAGCGGGGTCGTCGGGGACGGACCGCTCGATGAGGAACACGTCGGCCTCCTTGCCGGTCTTGAGGATGCCGAGCTCGGTGTCGACCGCGGCGGCACTGGTCACCACCCAATCAGGGCGGGGCAGCGGTCCGCGTTCGGTGGGCATGGTCGCCGGCCAGGTCGACCAGCGCTGGTTCTCCTGCAGCACGGTGTCGGCGAAGGCGAGGGTGACGTCGAAGGGGGAGGCGTCGAAGGACGCGGGGATCTGATTGTTCACGGGAGTGGCTCCGGACGGGAGGCCACCCGCGGATCAGGAGCGGGCGGCCTCGAGGATGAGGATGTCGGTGGCGGTGGGCGCGACAATGACGGTGTTCATCGTGGGCTCCTTCCGCTCGCATCCTCCGGGCGCTTCCCGGTGCACTGTCGTCGATCGTACGTCACTCTGGCCGAGCGCGCGAGGGCGTGTCAGTCTGGTCGCACGGATCGGAGGGCGCGCGATGGAGGATCGGTTCACCACCCGACTGCTGGATGCCCGGACCTGGCCCGACTTCGCAGCACTGGTCGAGGCCAGCAACGGCGTGTGGGGCGGATGCTGGTGCATGGGCTTCCACCCCGAAGGCGTCGGCCGGCCGGGCCAGACCGCCGAGGTCAATCGGGCGGCGAAGCAGGCGCACGTCCGGGCCGGCACCGTGCACCAGATCCTGGTGTACGAGGGGACCGACTGCGTGGGGTGGTGTCAGTTCGGCTCACCCGCCGAGCTGCCGAACATCCAGAACCTGCGCGCGTACGAGGCCGCCGGCGCACCCGCGCCAGCGTGGCGCATCGGCTGCATCTTCACCGCGTCGAAACGGCGAGAGCAGGGCGTGGCGCGGGCGGCGGTGGCTGCGGCGCTGGAGGAGATCCGGAAGGCGGGAGGCGGTGTGGTCGAGGCATATCCCGAGCAGACCGCCGATCGCAAGCCGCAGCGCGGGGCGTACCTGCACACCGGCCCTGAAGAGCTGTACACCCAGTTCGGCTTCGTCCGCGACCGGCGGATCGCCAAGTGGCGCTGGGTGATGCGCACGGAGATCAGAGCCGAAGAACGAGCGGTCGAGCAGCTCTGACGTCCTGGATGCGCCACGATCTCCACCTTTCGGATGATCTTCCTGTTCCAGGGCCCCTCAGGGCCGGAATTCCAGGGGACGGAAGGCAACGGTCGCCTAGCGTGGAAGCAGATCGACCCGAGGAGATCCATGTTCCGCAGTCCTGCCCGTCTGTTCCGCGCGCTCGCGATCGCCGAGGCGATCACCTGGACCCTGCTGATCGGCGCGCTCATCGCCCGTGCCGTCGGCGCAGCGCCGGTGCTGGTGACGATCGCCGGGGGGATCCACGGCTTCGTCTTCCTCTCCTACGGCGCGACGGCCGTGCTCCTGGCCTTCCATCAGCGCTGGCACGTCGGCGTGGCGATCACTGCGATCGCCAGCGCGATCGTCCCCTACGCGACCATCCCCGCCGAGATCTGGCTGCACCGCAGCCGGCGCCTCGAGGGCGACTGGCGACTCACCGAGACCGACGACCCGCGCGACCGCACCTGGTACGACCGCACCATGCGCTGGTTCCTGCACCGCCCGTGGGTGCTGGCGCTGCTGATCCTCGTCGCGGTCGCCGCGATCTTCAGCATCCTGCTGCTGATCGGTCCTCCCGGCGGGAAGTGATCACTCCTCGGGCTGAGGCGCGGCACCCTCGCGCCGCCGCCCCGTGCGTGCGAGGATGGCCAGCGCCTACCGGCCCTCACGATCGGAGTCACCATGCCCGTTCTCGAGATCCGCTCCTACGTGCTCGAACCCGGCACGCGCGAGCGCTTCCACGACCTCTTCCGCACCAAGGTCATGCCGCAGCTCACTGACGCCGGCATCCGCGTCGTGCGCTCTGCACCCAGCGAGCACGACGACGTCTCGTACGTGCTGATGCGCGCCTTCGACTCGCTCGCGCACCGCGACGAGCAGGAGGACCGGTTCTACGGCAGCGCGGTCTGGCGAGAGGGGCATCGCGAGGAGGTGCTCAGCATGATCGCGTCCTATCAGGAGGTCGTGCTGACCCTGGATGCCGCTGCCATCGACGCGCTGCGCTGAATCGACGGACGTCTCGCCATGCCGGGCGCTGAAGCGGGGTCTGCGGCACTCATCGTCGTGCTGGTCGAGGGCCGGAGCGATCGGCTCGCCGTCGAGGCCCTCGCGCGTCGCCGCGCGGAGTCGCTGGCGGGGGCTGACCCGCTCGACGGGGTGGAACTGCGGGAGCTCGACGGCATCACGAACCTGCGCAAGGCGCTGACCGCACTGCGGGGCGCGTCGACTCGAGTCCTCGGGCTGTACGACGCGGCGGAGCGTCGATACGTGTGGCGGGTCCTCGCGGGCCTCGGGATGCTCGACGAGTCGGGGCCGGCCGGCGATCTCGCGGGTCCTGCGCCCGGCATCCCCGAGACCGACCAGTTGGATGCGCTGGGCTTCTTCGGATGCGAGCGAGACCTGGAGGACGAGGTCATCCGGGCAGCCGGAGCCGACCTCGTGCTCGAGACGCTCGACGCCCGGGAACTGGCGCGGTTCCGCCGGTTCCAGCGGCAGCCGGCGCAGCGCGTGCGCAGCATCGAGGAGCAGCTGCACCGGTTCGCGGGCACCGCAGCCGGCCGCAAGTCCCGCTTCGCGGCGGATGTCATCGATGCCGTGCCCCTGGAGCGGACGCCCGCGACGCTCAACAGGCTGCTCGACCGCGTGGGCGGTCGCTGACGCATTGAGCGGAGGGTCATGACCCAAACCTGAGTCGACCTCTATCAACTTTCTTGACAGCATCCGACGTCGCCGTTACACTTGAGTCATCGCGACTCAGGTTTTCTGGGTCGCCCCGGAACTCACTCAACTTCACCGCTTCAACACACAAGGAGAATCACATGGCACGTGCTGTCGGAATCGACCTCGGAACCACCAACTCCGTCGTCAGCGTCCTCGAGGGCGGCGAGCCCAAGGTCATCGCTAACGCCGAGGGCTTCCGCACCACCCCCTCGGTGGTCGCATTCACCAAGGACGGCGAGGTGCTGGTCGGCGAGACCGCCAAGCGCCAGGCCGTCACCAACGTCGACCGCACCATCTCGTCGGTCAAGCGCCACATGGGCACCGACTGGTCGTTCGACGTGGACGGCAAGAAGTGGACGCCGCAGGAGATCTCCGCGCGCATCCTGATGAAGCTCAAGCGCGACGCCGAGGCGTACCTCGGTGACACCGTGACGGATGCCGTCATCACCGTCCCCGCGTACTTCAACGACGCCGAGCGCCAGGCCACCAAGGAGGCCGGCGAGATCTCCGGTCTGAACGTGCTGCGCATCATCAACGAGCCCACCGCCGCTGCTCTGGCCTACGGCCTGGACAAGGGCAAGGAGGACGAGCTCATCCTCGTCTTCGACCTCGGTGGCGGTACCTTCGACGTCTCCCTCCTCGAGGTGGGCAAGGACGACGACTTCTCCACCATCCAGGTGCGCGCCACCGCCGGTGACAACCGGCTCGGCGGTGACGACTGGGACCAGCGCGTCGTCGACTACCTGATCAAGCAGTTCAAGGACTCGACGGGCGTCGACGTCTCGGGTGACAAGATCGCCCTGCAGCGTCTGAAGGAGGCTGCGGAGCAGGCCAAGAAGGAGCTGTCGAGCTCGACCAGCACCTCGGTCAACCTGCCGTACCTGTCGCTTACCGAGTCGGGCCCCGTCTCGCTCTCCGAGACGCTGACCCGCGCCAAGTTCGAGGACCTCACCAAGGACCTGCTCGACCGCACCAAGAAGCCGTTCGAGGATGTCATCCGCGAGGCGAACATCAAGGTCGGCGACATCGACCACATCGTGCTGGTCGGCGGTTCGACCCGTATGCCGGCCGTCGCCGAGCTCGTCAAGCGCGAGACCGGCAAGGAGGCCAACAAGGGCGTCAACCCGGACGAGGTCGTCGCCGTCGGCGCCGCCCTGCAGGCCGGTGTCCTGAAGGGCGAGCGCAAGGACGTCCTGCTGATCGACGTCACCCCGCTGAGCCTCGGCATCGAGACCAAGGGCGGCCGCATGACCAAGCTCATCGACCGCAACACGGCCATCCCGACCAAGCGCAGCGAGACCTTCACCACCGCCGACGACAACCAGCCGTCGGTCGCGATCCAGGTCTTCCAGGGCGAGCGCGAGTTCACCCGCGACAACAAGCCGCTCGGCACCTTCGAGCTGACCGGCATCGCCCCGGCTCCCCGCGGCATCCCGCAGATCGAGGTCACCTTCGACATCGACGCCAACGGCATCGTGCACGTGTCCGCTAAGGACAAGGGCACCGGCAAGGAGCAGTCGATGACCATCACCGGCGGCTCGTCGCTGTCGAAGGACGACATCGAGCGCATGGTGCGCGAGGCCGAGGAGCACGCCGCCGAGGACAAGAAGCGCGCCGAGGCCCTGGAGCAGCGCAACCAGGCCGAGTCGCTCGCGTACTCGATCGAGAAGCTCATCAAGGAGAACGAGGACAAGCTGCCCGAGGACGTCAAGTCCGAAGTGCAGGGCGACGTCGACGCTCTGAAGACGGCTCTCGCCGGTGAGGACGACGACGCGGTCAAGGCCGCGTTCGACAAGCTCAACGCGTCGCAGGGCAAGCTGGGCGAGGCCATCTACGCTCAGTCCCAGGCGGATGCCGCATCCGGCGCTGCCGCTGGTGACGCAGGCGCCTCCGCTGACGCCGGGTCCGACGAGGACGTGGTGGACGCCGAGGTCGTGGACGACGAGGACGAGAGCAAGTAACCATGACGGACAAGAACTTCGACGAGAACGACGAGGTTCAGCCTGAGGGTGCGGGGTCGGATGCTGCGGCATCCGGCCCCGAGCCGCAGGTGAACCAGGACTCCGCCGAGGCCTCCGCGGCCGAGGGCTCGGACGACGACTTCACGGTCGACGACATCCTGAACGCCGAGCAGACGCCTGAGGCGTCCAGCGAGGACGGTTCGGATGCCGGCATCGTGGACGCCGAGCACGCCTTGCTCAACGACCTGAAGCGGCTGACCGCGGAGTACGCCAACTACCGGCGCCGCACCGAGGAGCAGCGCCACGTCGAGATCGCCCGCGCCAAGGGCGAGGTGGCCAAGGGCCTTCTCCCCGTGCTGGACGACCTCGACCGCGCGCAGCAGCACGGCGATCTGGAGGAGGGCTCTCCCTTCGCCGTGATCTCCGAGAAGCTGCGCGGCGTGGTCGAGAAGCTCGGCGTCGTCGCTTACGGCGAGAAGGGCGACGAGTTCGACCCGCAGCAGCACGAGGCGATCTTCCAGCAGCCCACCCCCGGTGCCACCACCTCGACCATCCTCGAGGTCGTCGAGGTCGGCTACCGGCTGGGCGATGTCGAGCTGCGCCCGGCGAAGGTCGTCGTCGCCGTCCCTGCGGAGTAGGTGATCGATGGCCAGCCAGGATTGGTTCGACAAGGACTTCTACAAGACGCTCGGCGTCTCGAAGGACATCTCCGACGCGGAACTGAAGAAGACGTACCGCAAGCTCGCGCGCAAGTACCACCCGGACTCCAACCCGGGTGATGCGGCGGCCGAGGCGAAGTTCAAGGAGATCAGCGAGGCGTACAGCGTGCTCAGCGATGCCGAGCAGCGTCGCGAGTACGACGAGATCCGCGCGATGGGCTCGGGGGCGCGTTTCACCGCGCCCGGCGGCGGTGGCGCGGGCGGCTTCGAGGACGTGTTCAGCCGGTTCGGGCAGGGCGGCGGCCGTCAGGCCGACTTCGACGACATCTTCTCGATGTTCAACCAGGGCGGCGGCTCCTTCGGCAGTGGCCGGTTCGGGCAGTCGTCGGGCGGATTCCGTGGCTTCGGCGGCCCGCAGAAGGGCGCCGACGTCACGGCCCGCACCACCCTGGACTTCGTCACCGCCGCGCAGGGCGAGACCATCACCCTGCAGGCCGAGGACGGCAAGCCGTTCAAGATCAAGGTGCCCGCGGGCGTCGCAGACGGTCAGAAGATCCGTCTGCGCGGCCGAGGCCGCCCCTCGCCCGACGGCGGGGAGCCCGGCGACATCGTCGTTCAGGTCACGGTGCGCCCGCATCCGGTGTTCACCCGCGAGGGACTGAACCTGCGGCTGACCGTGCCCGTCACGTTCACCGAGGCGACGCTCGGCGCGACCATCGAGGTGCCCACACTGGGCGGCGAGACGGTCAAGCTGCGGGTCGCCCCGGGCACGCCCTCCGGGCGCGTGCTGCGCGTCAAGGGCAGGGGCATCGCGTCGGCGAAGAAGGGCACGGGCGACCTGCTCGCGGAGTTGCAGGTGGCCGTGCCGACGCACCTCGACGACGCCGCGCGCGAAGCGCTGCAGCGCTTCCACGAGCTCGAGCCCACCGAGAACCCGCGGGCCGAGATGATGGCGAAGGCCAAGGCCTGACATGGATGCCGAATCCCCTGTCTTCGCGATCGCAGTCGCCGCCGAGCTGGCCGGCATGCACCCCCAGACGCTGCGGCAGTACGACCGCATCGGCCTGGTGGTGCCCGGCCGCACGCGCGGCGGCTCGCGGCGCTACTCGATGCGCGACATCGAGCAGCTCCGCGAAGTCGCGCAGCTGTCGAGCGAGGGGATGAGTCTCCCGGCGATCGCCCGGCTGCTCGACCTGGAGGACGAGGTGCGGATGCTGCGCTCCCGCGTCACCGAGCTCGAGGGCGCTCTGCGCGCCGAACGGGAGAGCCGCCCCGGCGTTCGCGTCTTCGCCGCCGGGGCGACCGGGTCGATCGTCTCGCTGGCATCCGGCCGGCGCATCCGCCGCTCCACCGAGGTTGTGCTGTGGCGTCCACGGCCGGTCCCGGCGCCCGAGGACGACGCGGATGCCGACGACGAGGCTCCGCGCGGCGGAGCCTGAGAACCGCCGCGGTCGAGGCGACACTACGATTCCCTTCCAGGTCGCGATTTGTCCCGTTACCGGCATTCCACCTTCCTCCAGGTCGCGATTCGTCCCGCTATCAGCACGCGATACCGGGACGAACTGCGACCTGAACGCGTGGGGCCGCTGTCACAACGGGACGAACTGCCACCTGGACGTCAGCTGACCCACTCGCCGAGTGCTCGAGACCTACAGCTGATCCGACGAGCGGACCGTGCTGAGCCTCACAGGCCCAGCACGGTCTTCGCGATCAGGAAGTAGATGACCAGCCCGGTCGCGTCGACGAACGTCGTGATGAACGGGTTGGAGAACACGGCCGGGTCGACGCGGATCGCACGGGCTGCCAGGGGCATCATCCCGCCGACGGATGCCGCGACCGTGCAGACCGCGACCAGGGTGAGGCCGATCACCAGGCCGACGTGCCATTCGTAGACCAGGCCCGCGATCACGAAGCCGAGCGCCCCGAGCAGCAGCCCCAGGCAGAATCCGACCCTGATCTCGCGGGAGAGCACCCGCAGCACGTCGCGAGGCGTCACTTCACCCAGTGCGAGCGACCGCGTCACCGTGGTCGCGGCCTGGTTGCCCGTGTTGCCGCCGGTGCCGATCAGCAGCGGCACGAACAGCGCGAGCACCGTCATCTGCGCGAGCGTCGCCTCGAAGGTGTCCAGCACCTGCACGGTCAGCGTCGCGCCGACCGCGAGCACCAGCAGCCACACCACGCGCGAGCGCACCAGCTGACGGATGGGCGTCCCCAGGTACGAGCGGCGCAGCGGCTCCACGCCGCCCTGGCGCGCGGCATCCTCGCTCTCCTCCTGCTTGAGGATGCGCGCCGCGTCGTCGATGGTAAGGATGCCCACCAGCCGCTGCTCGCCGTCCACGATCGGAAGGGCCAGCAGGCTGTAGTCGGTGGCGCGGCGGGCAGCGGTCTCGGCGTCCTCCGTCACCTCGGCGACGTGCGGCTCGCTCATCACGTCGGCGATCACGGCATCCTCATCCGCCGACATCAGATCGCGCAGACTGACGACCCCCACCACGCGGCGGGCGTCGGTCACCGGCACGGTGTACACGGTCTCGGCGCTGTCGAGCGCGGCGCGGATGCGCGTGAACGTCTCACGGACGGTCAGCTGCGGGTGCGTCGTCACGAACTCCGGGCTCATGCGGCGCCCGATGGAGTCCTGCGGGTAGCCGAGCATCCCGGAGGTGAGGTCGCGCTCCTGCCGGGTGAGACCGCGCAGCAGCTGGGGTGCCACCGACGCCGGCAGCTCGTCGAGCAGCCAGACGCGGTCGTCCGGATCCATCTCGGCGAACAGCGCGGTGATCTCGACGTTGCGCAGCGCCTGCACCAGGTCGCCGCGCGTGCCGGGGGAGAGGGCCTCGAACACTTCGAGGGCGCGGGTCTTGGCGAGCAGGCGGTACACGATCGCGGCATCGTCGATGGGGAGCCGGTCGACGAGCTCGACGACCTCGGGAACGGCGAGCGGGGTGAGTACGGCGGACGCGCCGGGCAGGTCACCCTGCGCGATGAGGCGACGGATCTCGTCGGCGGCCTCGGAGACGGTCTGAATCTGGGTAGGAGTCATGGGCGTGCCTTAGGAAGGCACCGCCGCACTGAGCGGGGTCATGAGAACGCCGTGGCGCGCGTCGCAGCAGACGCCGCCGCTCAGCCGAGCGGTGCGGAAGCGGAGGGGATGACGTGTCTGCGACTATGACTGTCACTCGACATGATGAACCACCTCGCTTCCTGGTGCTCGGGGAAGGATCCTCGTCGATCCTAGACCCGTTGGCGGAGGATGTACCCTGTCAACAGTCAACAAGGGGAGTGCCGGTGTCCGACACAGTCAGAAGGGGCGAGTCTCTGGGTGCGCAGATCGCGAACGTGCTGCGCCAGCGCATCGTCCGAGGGGTGCTGGCCCCGGGGGAGCGGATCACCGAGGAGGCGCTCGCCGAGGAGTTCGACGTCAGCCGCGGACCGGTGCGCGACGCTCTCACCCAGCTCAGCTTCGAGAAGCTGGTTCGCATCCAGCGGCCGCGGGGCGTCTTCGTCGTCGGGCTGACCGGCGACGACGTCGATGAGCTCTACAGTCTGCGCGGTGCGCTCGAGCAGCTCGCGCTGTCGCGGGCGATCCGCGTGTCGGACGACGCCCGCTGGCGGACGATGGGGGATGCCGTGCAGCGGATGGCGGAAGCCGCGGATGCCGGCGACCACGCCGCCTTCGTGGAGGCCGACCTCGACTTCCACTCGCAGATCTACGTGCTCGCGGACCACGCCCGCCTCGAGGGCGCCTGGAAGCAGTACCTGCCGACGTTCACGGCTCTGCTCGACGTCACGATCAACCACGACGACGATCTGCACGACTCCGCGAGCGACCACGTCGTGCTGATGGACGTCATGCGCAGCGGCGACGCCGTGCGCGCGGCCGAGGTGCTCACGGCGCACCTGGACGGCGCCCGCGACCGCATGCTCAGCGAGCTCCCGCAGCAGACGTCCTGATCCGGCCCCGCTGTCTGCGCGGGAGCCGTCTCGGTGTTGACTGTTAACAGTGAACACTGCTACGCTCGCCAGCGTCGACAACACGGTCGACCAGCACCGAGGAGCAAAGATGCCCCGCATCCGCATGTCCCGAGCGGCCGCAGCCATCGTCGCCGTCACCGCAACCGCGCTCGTCCTGGCGGGCTGCACCAAGGTCGAAGAGGGAGGTGCCGAGTCGGCCTTCCCCGAGAAGGACATCCGCCTGATCATCCAGGCGAACCCGGGTGGCGGCTCCGACCTCTCCTCGCGTGCCCTCGCCACCGAGCTCGAGAAGATCCTCGACGTGAGCGTCGTCCCCGAGAACATGCCCGGCGCTGCCGGCGCCCTCGCCATGGAGTACGTCGGCAGCCAGAAGGCCGACGGCTACGTCATCGGCTTCGCGCCCGTCGAGATCGCGATGCTCAACACCACCCAGGGCGCCAAGGTGCTGCCCGAGAACTACGACCTGCTCGGCCAGATCATGCTCGCGCCGGGCGTGATCACCGTCGGCGCGAACAGCGGCATCGACTCGCTCGAAGCGCTCGTCGCCAAGGCGAAGTCCGGTGCGGTGACGGTCGCGAACTCCGGTGCCGGCTCGATCTGGGAGGCCGCGACCGTCGGCCTCGCCGACGCCACCGGCGCCCAGTTCTCTCCCGTCCCCTACGACGGCGGCGCCACCGCCGTCGGCGCTGCGGCATCCGGCGAGACGGTCGCCGCGGTCTCGGGTCTCGGCGAGGCCCTCGCACAGGGCGACGCCGTGAAGATCCTGGCCGTCATGCACGACGAGCGCCACCCCGACGCGAAGGACGTCCCCACCGTCGAGGAGGCCATCGGCGAGAAGGTCGAGTTCGGCGGCTGGGGCGGCATCTACACCGCCAAGGGCCTGCCGGACGACGTGCACAAGACCCTCGAGGAAGCCGTGAAGAAGGCCGTCGAGTCCGACGGCTACCAGAAGTTCCAGACGGAGGCCGGAAACCTGGTCGTGTACCGCGATTCGGCCGAGTGGACCTCGTTCGTGAAGGACCAGTTCACCCTGTTCAAGGACCTGCTGGGCTGAGCATCCCGGGGCCGGGTCCACGCACCCGGTCCCGGCCTCTCGAGAGGACACCCATGTCGACCACCGACACCCCCGTCGAGGATGAGTACCAGAGCGCGACGCCGTCGCACGGGCTCGAGATCGCCTTCGCCGTCGTCTCCCTCGCGTTCGCCGCGGGCTACCTGTTCCTGGCCACGCAGATCCCGCTGCGCCGCGAGGCCGCGGCCGGGCAGATGGATGCCCGGTTCTGGCCGACCGTGCTCGGAGTCGCGGCCGTCGCCGTCGCCGTCATCCTGCTCGTCATCGCGATCACCCGGCAGGCGTCGAGTCGCGAGGACGTCGAGCGCATCCAGCCCGGCGGCGTCCTGCGCATGGCCGCCACGCTGGCGATCGCCTGCGCCTTCGTCGCGCTCTGGTCGCTGGGGTCGGTGGTGCTGCTGGGCTACCGCATCGAGATCTTCCCGATCGCCGCGGGCCTGCTGATGGCCTCCCTGATGCTCGTCTACGGCCACCGCCGCTGGCTGAGCCTGATCATCTACACCGTCGCGGTCACGGCGTTCGTCTACGTCGTGTTCGGCATGCTGCTGAGGATTCCCCTGTGAACGCTTTCGCCGAGGGCCTGAACGCCCTGCTGGACATCCAGATCCTGCTGAACATGGGCGTGGGTCTCGTGCTCGGCTTCATGGTCGGCGCCTTCCCCGGCATCACGGCCACCATGGCCGTCGCCCTCGCGGCGGGCTTCACCATGACGCTCGAGCCCGTGCAGGGCCTGGCCGTGATGCTCACCATCTACGTCGCCGCCAACTTCGGCGACCGCGTGCCGTCCATCCTGATCAACACCCCGGGTACGCCGGCCTCCATCGCCACCACCCTCGACGGGTATCCGATGGCCAAGCAGGGCAAGGCGGGACTCGCCCTGACGGTCTCCGCGATCGTGTCCGCGATCGGCATCCTGGCATCCCTCGTGCTGTTCTCGGTCGCCGCCGTCCCCATCGCCAGCTTCGCCCGAGACTACTTCCGCTCGCCCGAGCTGTTCGCGCTGGTGATCTTCGGCATCGCCATCATGATCGGCATCTCGTCCAAGTCGATGGTGAAGGGCATCCTCGCCGGTCTCTTCGGTCTGATGCTGGGCACGGTGGGGACCTACGCCGCCACGGCCGACCAGCGCTTCACCTTCGGCTCACTGGAGCTGGTGGAGGGCGTGAACTTCATCGCCGTGATCATCGGCCTGTTCGGCATCGCGGAGCTGTTCGACCAGTTGCTGACCCATCGCAAGAACCGGGTGCGTCCGATCTCGAGCCTCGGCCGCTGGTGGCCGACCTGGGGCGAGATGAAGCAGACCGGTCGCGCCACCGCGATCTCTGGTGGGGTGGGTCTCGGCGTCGGCCTGATCCCCGCGGCCGGCGGCGACATCGCCGGGCTCATCGGCTGGGAGCAGGCGCGCCGTGCATCCAAGCATCCGGAGCGCTTCGGCAAGGGCTCGATCGAGGGCGTCGCGGCATCCGACACCGCCTCCAGCGCGACGCTCGGCGGTTCGCTCACCACGACCATGGCGCTGGGCATCCCGGGCGACTCGGTCATGGCGGTCATGATCGGCTCGATGATCATCTGGGGAATCACCCCGGGCCCGACGCTCTTCACCAACCGTCCCGACCTCGTCGTCTCCATCGTCGGCATCATGCTCCTCGCCACGCTGCTCTCGCTCGGCCTGAGCCTGGTGCGCATGAAGGGCATGGTCAAGCTGCTCGACGTGCCGCAGCAGTACCTGTGGAGCGGCATCCTGATCTTCTGCATCATCGGCACCTACGCCACCTCCAACAGCCTGTCGACCGTGATCACGATGCTCGTCTTCGGCGTGGTCGGCGTGCTGCTCAAGCGGATGCAGGTGCCTGCGGGCCCCGTCGTCCTCGGCCTGCTGCTGGGCCCGCTCGCGGAGGAGAACCTCGCCCGCACGATGGCGATCCTGCCGACCAAGCCGTTCTTCTCGGTGGTCAGCCCCATCGCGATCGCGCTGCTGGTGCTCGCGGTGCTCTCGATCGCCCTGCCGGCGATCCGTGCCGCCCGCAAGCCGCGCGAGCAGCGTGCGTCGCTCGAGGAGTCGATCCTGCCGGCGTCCAGCGTCGAGCAGATCGCGCACGCCCGCGAGGAGCTCGCGCAGGACCCCGAACTGCTCACGTCCACCGTTCGCAACATCGAGAAGAAGGGCGCGCGTCGTGCGCGCCGCACCGACAAGGAGAACGAGAAGTGACCCGCTACGACATCCTCACCGCGATCCCCACGGCCTTCGGGCGCGATGGATCGCTCGATCTGGAGGGGTCGCGCGCGATCTTCCGCTACGTCGGGAAGTCCGGCAACGAGGGCGCGTTCGTGCTCGGCACGACCGGCGAGTTCCCCGCCGTCGACGTCGATGAGTTCACCGCCCTCGTCTCGGCGGCACTGGATGAGCTGAAGGACCGGATGCGGGTCGTCGTGCACGTCGGACGCCCCAGCGCCTTCGAGGCCGTGCGACTCACCCGCATCGCCGGGGAGCTGGGCGCGACCGAGTTCGCGGCGCTGACGCCGTACTACCTGCGCTCCTCCGACGACGCGGTGTTCGACTACTTCCGGCAGGTGTCGGATGCCGTGGGCGACGGGCGCCTGTACGTGTACATCTACCCGGCACGCAGCGGGAACCAGGTCTCGCCCGAGCTGCTGGTGCGGCTCGCGGGGCTTCCGAACGTGGTCGGCGCGAAGGTCAGCGAGCTGTCGCTCGACGAGCTGGCCGCCTATCGCGCCGCCGTGCCGGCGGACTTCGAGCTCTACACGGGAGCCGACCGCGACCTCATCGCCGCGGTCGACGCCGGCGCGCAGGGAGTCGTCTCGGGCGTCTCCTCCGTCACGCCCCAGCCGTTCCGTGCGCTGGCGGATGCCGGCCGCTCCGGGGACGCCTCGGCGATCACCGCCGCGCAGTCAGCCGTCGACGAGGTCGTCGCCCTGATCGGAGGAGACATGGCGCGCATGAAGGAGGGCTACCGCGTGCTCGGCGTCGCGGACTCCTATTGCCGGATGGCGCTGGACGAGCCGACGGATGCCGAGCGCGAGGCCGTCGCGCGCGTGGTGGCCGCGTACGCCTGAGTCGGCTCGACACCTCGAGAGACCACCCCGCGCATGAGAGAACATGCGCGGGGTGGTCTCTCATGTCGGGCGGGATCTCGCGCCGGCGTCAGTCCAGGGGCTCGACGGCGAATCGGAAGCCGGCCCCCTGGCGGAAGGGCTCGGATATCTCGAAGTTCTCGAACGCCGGACCGCCCGGTATCTCCGAGGCGCTCGCCCAGTACGACCAGCGAGCATTGACGAGCACCTCGAGCTCGGGGTGCGGGTCATCGACGCGCCAGGTCTGTCGGGACCGCAGGCCCACGAACCGCCAGTGCTCCGCCGTGTCGTCGGCATAAGCGACCGACCACGGATCCTCCTCATCGCCGATCGCGCTGACCACCGCCGTCCGCCCCTCCCGGCGCAGCTCGGACAGTCCGAACCGCCCGTGCTCGGTGAATCCGGTCCCCTCGAATCCGGGCCAGAGCTCGGCCGGGGTGACGGTCCGGTCGGCCAGCTCGAGCCGGCGCAGTCGCGCCCAGTTGCCCATGGTCGCAGTGAGCACCAGGCGCTGCAGCGGTACTGACCCCTCGTTCTCGAACCCGGCGACCTCCACCTCGCGCGGGCGGTCCGCGCGGAATCGCACGCGCACCCGCACGTCCGCCCCGTTGTCGAACCGCTCCACCCCGATCCACACCGTCAGCGTCTCGACGCCGTCGATCGTCTCGACCACGCCGCGGCTCGGTGCGAGCGGATCCCTCGGTGCGGCGAGCCCGTCGGGCTCGTCACCGGACCAGAACCGTTTGCCGTTCTCACCGGGGTCGAGCGAACTCGGCTCCAGCTCGGAATATCCCCGCCGGTCCTCACCTCGCGGGATGGGCTCCACAGCGATGAAGTTCACGAGCCGCTCGCGCGGGTGATCCAGGTACGGCGTGAACACCCGCAGCAGCCCCCGCGGGCCCGGGGTCGGATGGATGCCGATCTGCATGCCGTCCGTATGCCCCCAGCGCGGCTCGGCGGCCGCGGCCCCGGTGGGCCGCAGCCAGATGCCGTCCGCAGTCGCCGGTTCCGCTTCCGTGAAGCGCTCAGCCGAGCTCATCAGGTCTCCTTCTGCATTGAAATCGATTTCGCAATGGTATCGATTTCAGTAGAGTGTGGCCAGATCAAGGAGGATCATGAGCCATCCCACGTCACCTCGGCGCACGCTCGCGACGGTCGCCGTCGCGGCATCCGCGCTCGCCCTCGGCGCATGCTCTGCGAGCGGCCCGACCGCGGTGGACCCGAACCCCGACAAGCCGTTCGTGCTCGCGGGGGTCTCCGATGTCACGGAGATCGCGCAGCTCACCGGACCCGGTGCCATGAACGACACCGCCGCGGTCGGCGTGGCGGGCACCGACCTCGGATCGATGGTCAATGTCGGCGAGAAGACCTTCTTCCTGTTCGGGGACACGTTCGGCGAGCGGGATCCGGATTCGATCGGCGGTCAGGGCGGGTTCTGGCGCTCGAACGTCGCGGCGTGGACCACCGATGACGATCCGACCGACGGGATCACGTTCGACGGCTGGCACGTGGATGACGTAGGTCTGGCCGCGGCGCTCATCGAGGGGGACCACGACTCGAACGACATCGGCGGGGAGGTGACGAAGATCCCCACCTACGGATTCACCGTCGGCGACGACATGTACGTCTCGTACATGTCCGTGTCCCACTGGGGCGACCCCGGCGCCTGGGATGCGAACCACTCCGCGCTGATCACCTCCTCCGACGGCGGGGAGAGCTGGCATCCGGTCCCCGGGGTGCGCTGGCCGGGCGACTCGAACTTCGTCCAGTTCGCCACGGCGCACGTCATGGACGGCGGCAGCGACTACGTGTACATCTGGGGCATCCGCTCCGGCCGGTTCGGCGGCGTCCAGCTCATGCGCGTCCGGTCGGAGCGCAGCGCCGTCGAGTCGCAGTCGGGCTACGAGTACTTCGCCGGCGCCGACGGCGCGACCCCGCACTGGAGCGCCGACATGGCGGATGCGGTGACCGTCCTCGAGGGCACGATCGGCGAGCTCTCGGTCATGTGGTCCCGCTATCTCGACCGCTGGATCATGACCTATTCGGACGCGGGGAACGCCTACATCCGCGAGGGGGCGACGCCCTGGGGTCCCTGGGGTGAGCCGATCGAGCTGGCATCGGCGAGCGACTACCCGGGCCTCTACTCGCCCTATCTGAATCCGCGGTACACCTCCGCCGACGGGCGCACCGTGTACTTCGCCATGTCTCTCTGGGGCCCGTACAACGTCTTCTGGTTCTCCGCCCGACTTGATCGCAGAGCACCGTGAGTGAGATCCCTTGTGCTTGAAATCGATTTCGTCTAACGTGACCTCTACCCGGTCGGCGCGGCCCGTTCGCCCGCCCGTGTCCCTCGGCACCAGCCGAACACAGCCCCGATTCGACGACGATTCGTGTTCCTGAGGAGGAACCAATGGCAATCAACACTTCTCGCAAGAGGCGGATGATCCTCTCCGCCCTCGGTGCGGTCACAGCGGTCGGCCTTCTCGCCGGCTGCGGGTCGAGCACTCCCGGCCAGGGAGCCGGCGACGGCGACGGCGGCAGCGGCGGCGCCACCACGGTGCAGTTCTGGCACCGCACCTTCACCCCGGTGGAGAACGCCTGGTACAAGGACATCGTCAAGAAGTTCAACGCCTCGCAGGACAAGATCAAGGTCGTCGACACCGAGGTGCCGGCCGATGCGTGGGACCAGAAGATGAAGGCGGCGCAGGCCGCGGGCAAGGCTCCCGACATCTACACGCACTCCGGCAGCATCCAGGACGCCGTCAATGCCGGTCAGCTCTACGAGCTCAACAAGGTCGTCGATCAGTCCAAGCTGGACGAGATCATCGATGCGGCGAAGCCCGTCTCCGAGATCGGCGGCAAATACTACGCGTATCCGCTGCTGCTCGAGGCGCAGACCGTGCTGTTCTGGAACAAGGAGATGCTGACCAAGGCCGGCGTCGACGCCGAGGCCGGTCCCGCCACCTGGGACGAGCTGCTCGCGGACTGCGCCAAGATCCAGCCGACGCTCGCGAAGGGCACGTACTGCATCTCCCCGGCATCCGACGCCGTGACCTTCGCCTGGTCCACGGTCGGACAGCAGTACAACTTCTCCGGTCACACCGCGCTGACCGACGACTGGACCAAGCCCGACATCAACAACGACGGCTACAAGAGCCTGATGCTGAAGTACAAGGAGCTCTGGGACAAGGGCTACATGGCCAAGCAGGCGCTCGACGCGTACGTGGGCGGCAAGGACTTCGGCGAGAAGAAGGTCGCCTTCAAGGTGTCCGGCTCGTGGATGATGTCGCAGATCGGCTCCGACTACAAGGACATGCTGACCAACACCGGCGTCGGCGCGTTCCCGAACGCCTCCGGCGCCGACGACCGCACGGCGACCACGCTCGGCAACTTCAAGTGGGTGATCGACGCGAAGAGCAAGAACCCCGAGGCCGCGGGCAAGTTCCTGGAGTGGGCGCTCGCCGGTGACACCGCCAACCTCGTGCCGTTCTTCGTGCAGACCCAGTTCACCAAGGTGCCGGTCCGCAAGTCGGTGCAGGATGCCGTCGCCAAGGACGAGGCCGCTGCGAAGGCGCCCTGGTCGAAGGTCGTCGTCGACGACATCGCCCCGACCGCCATCCCCGAGCCGACCTACCCGTGGGACGTGTCCCTCGCCGTCGGCACCGCGATGGAGTCGGTGATGAAGGGCGCTGCCACTCCGGATGCCGCGATCGCGACCGCCGAGAAGGCGATCCAGACCGTGATCGATCGCGAGAAGCTGCCCGAGAAGGCGCCGAAGAACTGACATCCGAGATCCGGGAGCCGGCCGACTGGAGCCGGCTCCCGGAACCATGCCGACAGGACGGGACCACCGATGACCATCGCTGAGAGGGGCGTGCGGCGCCAACAGCGTCAGCGCCATGACCGCTACCGCTACCGGGACACCAAACTCGCGCTGCTGATGCTCGCGCCGGTGCTGATCCTGCTGGGGATCTTCGTGATCTGGCCGGCCTTCTACGCGGGATTCCTGTCCTTCCAGGACTGGAGCTTCTACAAGGAGCCCGTCTTCGTGGGGTTCAAGAACTTCACCGACGTGCTGAGCGACCCGCTGTTCATCGCGACGATCGGCCGCGGCTTCGTGTTCGTGCTGATGACGGTGCCGCCGATGCTCGTGCTCGCCTACCTGTTCTCCAGCCTGGTCGTCGCGGTGTCGCGCCGCTTCGCCAGCATCCTCAAGGTCAGCATCTACATCCCGACCATCATCTCGGGTGTGATCACGTCGATCATCTTCGTGCTGATCTACGACTACTCCGGCGGTCTGCTCAACGCCTTCCTCGGCACCTTCGGCATCGATCCGATCGCCTGGATCGGCGATCCCGCCTGGGCGCTCCTGGCGATCGCGATCCCGGCCGTCTGGCTGGGCATGGGATTGACCTCGCTCATCATGGTCGCCGCGATGGTCGACATCCCGACCGAGTACTACGAGGCGGCGGCGATGGAGGGCGCCGGCTGGTGGCAGAAGACCTTCTACATCACCATCCCGCAGATGAAGAACGTCTTCCTCTACCTGCTCGTGACCGGCTTCGTCGCGGCGATCCAGCAGTTCGAGCTGCCCCTCGTCATGACCGGCGGCGGGCCGCTCGACTCGACCACGCTGCCGAACCTGTTCATCTTCAACCACTTCCGGAACGACATCAACGTCGGCTACTCGATCGCCGCCGCACTGCTGCTGTTCGTCGTGCTGGGCTCCGTCTCGGCCCTCGTGTTCAAGTTCGTCAACTCCGAGAGGCTGGTCGACTGATGGCCGTCATGCAGGGTGAGACCACCCGTATCGTGCTCGCGGGCAAGGAGCCCTCCGGCCGATCCAGGCTGCCGCGGACGTCGAGCGGCTGGCTCGCGCTGGCCGGAAAGGTCGTCGTCGGCCTGATCTTCCTCGTGGCCGCGCTCTTCCCGCTCGCCTGGATGGTGATCGCGGGCTTCAAGTCCAAGACCGAGGTCGTCTCGACGCCGTTCCAGTTCTTCCCCGAGGTGTGGCGCTGGCAGAACTACGCGCAGATCCTCGCCGACCCGACGTTCTCGCGGACGATGCTGTGGACGTTCCTCGGCGCCGTGCTCTTCACGGTGCTGAGCCTGACCGTCAACTCGCTCGCGGCGTACGCGTTCGCGCGCCTCAACTTCCGGTTCCAGCGCACGCTGTGGGTCGCGGTGATCACGACCATGTTCATCCCGGGCATGACGATCCTGCTGACGAGCTTCATCGTGGTCACACGCCTGTCGATGCTCGACACGCTCGCGGTGCTCGTGATCCCGGGGGCCGCGAGCGCGGGAGCGGTGTTCTTCATCCGGCAGTTCTACCTGAACATCCCGGCCAGCCTGGAGGAGGCGGCCATGCTCGACGGATGCGGTCGCTTCCAGATCTTCTGGCGCATCTTCCTGCCGCTGTCGAAGCCGCCGTTCGTCGTGATGGGGATCACCGCCTTCCTGGCCTACTGGAACTCCTACGTGTGGCCGATCATGACGATCACGACCCCTGAGCGATTCGTGGTGCAGCAGTACCTCGCGACGTTCCGCTCCGAGCGCAGCACCGAACTCGGCCTGCTGATGGCGGGCTCGGTCCTCGCCGCGGCTCCGGTCGTGATCCTCTTCCTCATCTTCCAGCGCCAGATCATCGGGAACATCAAGATGGCCGGACTCAAATGAGCGGAGGACCAGGATGCTGCTGTCGGTGACGGGCGCGAGCGGTACCGGCAAGTCGACCGCCCTCGACCTGCTGCGCGAGGTCGACTTTCGGGACTCCCGTGGTCTGCGTCGAGTTCGACTCGATCGGCGTGCCCGAAGGGGCGGACACGGCCTGGCGTCACGACGCCACCGAGCGCTGGGTCCGCTTCGCCCTCGAGGCCCAGTCGCGGGGAGAGCACGTGCTGCTGTTCGGCCAGGTGCCGCCCGGTGAGCTGCTCGCCGTGCCGTCCGCCGAGCAGCTCGACGGCATCGCGATCTGCGTGCTGGCGGCGTCACCACAGGTGCAGGAGGCGCGCCTGATCGGGCGGGGCGAACCCGCCGACTCGCTGGTGCACCACCTGCGGTTCGGGCAGTGGTTCCGACGCCACTCGGAGGATCCGCAGCATGCACCGGAGGTCATCCGCGTGGACACGCCGGTGCCGATGGACTGGCCGCGCTGGGAGACGCTGAGCGGCGACGATCCGCGCTGGCCGGTGACGGTGCTGGACACCGATGCGCTCTCGGCCGGAGAGGTCGCCGAACGGATCGAGGCATGGGCGAGGGAGAACCTGGCCGACGTCGAGTCGGCCGAACCACGAGGCCGTTGAAGCCGACCTCACGACGAAGGAGTCGAGCATGACCGAGCAGTACCGTCAACCATGGATGAGTCGTCGCGCACTGCTGCAGGGCGCCCTCGCTGCGGGGGCGGTGGGCGCGGCATCCGCCGTCGGCATCACGGCCGCACCGGCCGCGTCGGCGGCCGGGCCGCTGACCGTCACGCGGATGAAGGTGCTGGCGGGTACCCAGACGAGCGTGCAGTACGGCGTCGGGGCGACCGACCTGGGCATCCCAGCGCGCACCCCCGACGGGCGCCTGCTGTTCGTGTTCGGCGACACCTGGGCCGACCACGTCGGCGGTGCGAACTGGCGCTCACCCGTGGCCCTGTACTCGTCGACGACGAATCTGGCAGCGGGCGTGACGTTCAACGGATGCGCCGGCGCCGGGACGGCGACGACCGGCGTGGCCCCGCAGCTCTGGTACTACCCGCATGACGCCTACTTCAAGACGGTCATCCCCTCGGATGTCATCACCATCGGATCGCGGATGTACCTGCATGCGATCGTCAACGGTCCCGAATTCGGCATGGTGCGATGGACCGAGCTGTGGGCATCCGACGACAGCGGAGCCACTTGGTTCCACACCGGGCTGAAGTTCCCGGCGGACATGGCGGGCGGGCGCTTCCAGTGCATCACCTGGGGCCTGGGCAACGACGGGTACGTCTACATCTACGGGACGGGGTTCCAGCGCGACAAGGGAATCGTGCTGTACCGCGTGGCATCGAGCCAGATGACGCAGTTGTCCGCCTATCAGCCGTGGGGATTCGCGAACGGGGCGTGGGGGTGGGGCAACCCGGCCACCGAGGTGCTGCCAGGCAAGTTCGGCGAGATGTGCCTGCGACCGCTGGGCGGCAAGTGGATCCTCACGTGGTTCAACGCGGCCGACTACCGGATCGACGCGATGGTGCTGAACACGCCGACCGACAACCTCTACACGGCCGCGAAGACGACTCTGCTCTGGGGCGGAAGCTGGGGATTCGAGGATGCCACGCACGTCGCGCAGCTCTACGGCGGCTACATCATCCCCGGCTCCACCCTGGGCGACCTGCATCTGAGCGTGAGTCAATGGAACACCGGCAACAGCAGCGTCTATCACTCCGAGCAGTTCCGGGTGCAGGGGCTGGCCTGACAGCGACGTCACGTGCGTCGGGCCGGATCAGGCCGAGCCGGCCCGGCGCATCCGAACCACCCCGATCAGGTGCCGGTATCGGGGGTCTGCCGCGAAGCGGCCGAAGGGCCATACGACGGGCGTCTTCTCCGATGAGCACAGGTGGAGAAGCTCGTCCGGCCCCATCTCAAGGGCGACGTGCGCGCCCCAGGCGGTGTCGGTGTCGTTGAACAGCACAAGGTCCAGCGGCTCGGCGCCCTCCCGTTGCGGATGATCATAGGACGGGTCGGCCCACAGCTCGCTGGAGCGATGGGGTTTCGGTCGTCGGCCGAAGAGGTCGAGGACCGCGTAGGCGTACAGCTGGCAGTTCGCTCCCTCGGCCACCGTTCCGATGTCGGCCGAGCCCGGATGTCGCGCGCCGTCGTACTCCACGCGCCACAGCCACTCCGGCCACCCTCCCGGCGGTGCGGGCCAGTGGCGGGGGACCGTCGGCGTCATCTCAGCGTCCTGGTGAGTGCGAGGACCGGTTCGTCGTCGAGCGTGATCATGGTGCCCGGCGGCACGGGTTCTCCGTCGATGCTGACGCCGCGGCCATCGGGCAGATACCCTCGGCGCGCGTACATCTGCTGAGCGATGCCGTAATCGGCGTACAGACCCACGCGAAGGCCGGCGGCGCCCGCTCTCGTCGCGATGCGTCTCTCCGCCTCGTCGAGCAGCAGGCGACCGAGCCCGGCACCGCGGTGCGCGTGCAGGACGTTGAGGTCGGAGATCTCCGGGATGCCCGCTTCTCGGAATGGCGGATACGCGGATTCCCAGACGATCAGACAGTATCCGGCCGGATTCTCGTCTCGTCGCGCAACCAGCACGTCGATCCGGCCGGCTCGCCGCTCATCGAGGTAGTGCTCGAAGAGCGCGGCTGGCTTGGGCCAGTCGCGGAACGCATCGGCGAGGCCGGCAACATCGGCGGACTTTGCATCCGCCACCTCGACGTCTGTCATGCGGTCACCACCCGGCGGCTTCGATGACGCGCTCGGCGACCGCTCGCGGGTCCAGGCCGTCGACGTCGATGATGTGATCGTCTAGATCCGCCGCATCGAGAGCGTGGGTGAGAGCGTCGTGCCCGGCGAGAAACCCGTCGAGCTCCCACGCAGTCTCCGTGGCGTGCCGGGCTCGGAGCCGCTGCTCGACGACGTCGCGCGACGCTCGAAGCCGGATCAGCGGTGCCTCGGAGGCGGAGGCGGCTCCGAGCGCTTCCCGACAGCCGTCCAGATGCGCCCGGTCGGTGAACACGTGGGCGACCACGACGCGGTCGATGCCGCTGCGTCGGTAGTTCACCGACACCGCGGCCAGGTTCGCACGCGCGATCCTGCCGCCCCAGGGGTCGTCGTGCGGTCGCGGCCACGACAGCGTGAGGAAGTCGAGATCGACGAGCGCATGCGCGACGGCCTTCTCGCCGAGCAATGCACCGAGTTCCTGAAGCGTGCGCGACTTTCCGACGCCCGATGCCCCGTTCAGGATCAATCCCCGGGTGGGCTTGGAGTCACTCATCCTCATTGTTCATCTCCGATCGGGATGTGGGGACGTTCGCGTTCACCGTGCGGATGATCTCCACGACTTCGATACTCCCGTCGACGAGCGTCTCCATGATTGGTTCACCGTCGCCGTCGTACTCACCTTTCGACCAGTACCTTCTGGCGAGTTCCAGATTCGCGGCTCGATCAACGGTGCCCGCGAAGCAATTCCGCGCGTCGCCGCTGAACCATCGACCGACGACCTTGAGACGCACGATCTGATATGTCGGCCGGCCCCACTCGATGAAGAGTGAGCACCAGCCCTCGGCATCCGCCAGCGTCCCCGATACGTAGAGGCTGCTGAGCCTCGACGGATACTCCGGGAACTCCTCGGCTCGTACCTCCTCCAAAGCGAGCTCACGGAATGCGACGGCGAGGTGATGATCGAGCGAAGGCAGTGGACTGGTTGCAGCGTCCGCGTAGATCTGAACGACCTCGGCTGCGCGTTCATGTACACGCCGCCAGACTCCGCTGCGATTGTCCTCATCGAAGACGATCTGCTGGCCTACATGCATCGGTCGGTCTGTCACCACATGGAACGCGTGCGTCATCGCCATGATCTGCTCCTTTCACGTCACGGGTGCGGTGGGAGGGCCCGTGCAGGCCCTCCCACCGTGTCATGCTCAGGGCACCTTCGTCAGTGAGACGTCGTCCAGCTGCATCCAGATGTCGCCGCTGTTGGTCCACACGCCGCCGAAGACCTGCACGGCGTCGCGGTCGCCCGCGTCGAACTCGACGGTGAACCGCGTCCACGCGCCGACGGAGTGGAAGTTGATCTCGCCGATCGGTACGCCGTCCAGCGTCCGGGCGCCGAAGAACCCGTTGTCGCTGTTCACCGAGGTGCGCAGGAACCCGGTGAGCCGGTACTTCGCACCGCGTTCGACGGGCACGTCCTGCCAGATGTCCCGCCATCCGCTGTTGTACCGGACGAACGCGCGGTGATCCCCGGTGAAGCCGGCGGCCGGAGCGTTGTCGATGCCCGAGTTCGGTTTCGCCGCCCACGTCCCGTTGGTGCCGTCGCCGAGCGTCGTGGAGCGCTCGAAGCTCGCGTCGGTGACCAGGTTCGGGTCGATGATGTTCCCGTCGCGGTCGATGCGCAGGCGCATCAGGTAGACGTTGTACGGGTTCCACTGCGACATCGTGAAGTAGATCTCGCCGTCCTTGTTCCACGGGTGGAAGTACCCGCCGTACAGCGCGGGGTAGTCGGTGGAGCTCGCCACGGTCTGCGCGGGAGTCCACGGGCCCTCCGGGGCGGTCGCGGTGCGCATGATGATGTCCTCGCCTGAAAGCGTCATCATCAGGAACCGCTTGCTGTACGCGTCGTACTGCACCGACATCTCGCTCATCGGAGCATCCATCACCGGAACGGCGTCGGACTCCTTCTTGCTCCAGTCCGTGCCGTCCCAGTATCGGAAGGCCGACTTGTCCAGCAGTTTCGACGCGGGCACCTTGGCCACGGATGCCGGGCCGTTGCGCCCGTTCTGCGTGCCGAAGACGTAGATCGTGCCGCCCTTCTGCACCCACGCCTGCATCTGGAACGGGTCGTGTCCGTCGGCGTTCTCCCACCGCGTGTCCGACACCTTCCAGGTGCCCCCGCCGTCGTCCGAGTAGGCGATGCCGGCGAAGTTCGTGTCCCACACCCCCGGCGGGCCCCACTGCTTCACCGACATGAAGCCGAGGTACTGCCGCTTGCCGACCGAGATTCCGGTCGTGGGGATCGTCGTCATCTCCACGCCGTTGATCTTCTTCGACGGGATGATCTCGCGTGCGACGCCCTGCGGCCCCTGGGCCGCCCAGTCGAACAGCATCCCGTCGGCGAGATCGCCGTCGCTGGAGCGCACGAGCACGTTGCTGCGCCAGTTGCCGTTGGGCGGCGCACCGCCGCCCGGTCCCGTCCACGCGTTGCCGAACGTGTCGCCGAACGCCGTGAGCACATGCCCCGCGCCGTCGTCCCACATGATGCCGAGGTCGGTCGCCTTGATGTCCCAGCGGCCCCAGGTGTTGTTCGGAGCATCAGGTCCGGTCAGCTTCTCGACGACGGTCGCCGGCGTGCGCGCCGTGGTCGCCTCCGCCGGTGGCGGTGCTGCGGCCACCGCGAACGCGACGGTCGCGAGGGATGCCGCGGCGGCACCCGCCACGATTCTCTTCAGGGGCGTCATTGCCTCTCCTTTCTCAGGTCGCCGTGCGGCGACGTCTCAGCGGACTCGGACGCTCAGTCCGGGAGCGTCATCTGCCTGAGCCCGAACCAGTACGAGGTCACGCCCGCGGGGGCGCAGGGGCAGACGTTGGACTGCACCCACGCGGTCTTCTCGTCATCCGAGACGAACTTCGACGGCACGGTCGTGGCGTAGCCGCCGATGCGATCCGCCTGCCACGGGTACGTGCCGAAGTCCTCCGAGAGCACGGGCGTCCACGGCCCCCAGGGCTGAGGTGCCTCGTAGAACTCGAACGTGTACTCGGTCCACGACGTGTAGAGGTAGCGGCCGCGCTTCGGCAGGTACGTGACCCCGCCCTGCGAGATCACGCTCATCCCGTGGGCGGTGCGCCGGTCGTCCACCAGGACGGCCTTCTTCGCAGCGATGTCGCTCGTCCAGGTGGCCTCTGCGGCGCCCGGCTCGCCGGCGAAGAACTCCCAGCTCGCGCGATCCTGAACCGAGGCGATCGGCACCCGGGCCAGGAACAGCTCGGTCGGATCCGGCACGACATCGGTGAACGAGTCGCGCCAGTTGCCGTCGATCCCGAAGGCGTAGACGTAGTCCTTCTCGGGCCGGCGCTCGGCATCCATCCCGTAGTCGGCGAACCAGACGGTGGTGAACACCCCGCCCCCGAACATGGGCGCGCTCGTGTCCCAGGACCAGGTCCTGCCGTGGTCGTCGCTGCGCGCGATCGTCGCGTTCGGGGCGGCGTCGAAGTCGGGTGAGAGATCCTGCACGGCCAGGTACAGCGTGCCGGCTGTGCACAGCATCCCGGTCGGCTTGCGCGTGTACCCCTCTGCATCCGTCCAGACCTGGCCGAGAGCGTCGCCGGTCGCGAGCCCCTCGCCCGCCAGATCATCGGATGCCGGGGTCCCGGTGATCCGGTTCATCACGATGTCGCCGAACGTGCTGCCGAACCCCGAGCCGTCGCCGTTCGCGGCATACAGCGCACCGTCATCCGACCAGCAGCTGGGCCACAGGTCCCCGTCGGAGACGCCGATCGCCGTCGGCGCATCCGCGACGGTCACGGCCTCGATCGGAGCGGATGCCGCGGAGCATCCGGCCAGCAGCACGGCGCTCACTGCGAGGATCGCGATCGAAGCCGGCCGCCCGTTCATGTCACCAGACCGTGTACCCGCCGTCGGCGACCACGTCGGAGCCGGTCATGAAGCTCGACTCGTCGGAGGCGAGGAACAGGATCACCGAGGCGACCTCGTCAGGGGTCCCGAGCCTTCCCATCGGCGTCCGCTCCCGCCAGACGACGCCCAGTTCGGGCTCGCGCTCCAGCAGCGCTCCGGTCAGATCCGTGCCGATGTAGCCGGGCGAGACCGAGTTCACCCGCACGCCGCGGGCGGCCCACTCGCCCGCGAGGGTCTTCGTCAGGTGGATGACGCCGGCCTTCGCCGCGTTGTAGCTGGACTGCTTCTGCGGGAAGTTGCTGATGATGCCGCTCATCGACGCGATGTTCACGATCGACCCGCGTCCGGCCTCGAGCATGAGCCGGCCGAACGCCTGACACACGTAGAACGTGCCGGACAGGTCGATGTCGACCACCTGCCGCCAGTCGTCGACCGACATCTCCTCCGCGCTCGACGAGCGCACGATGCCGGCGGCGTTGAGCACGACATCCGGGGTGCCGAATCGGTCGGCGATGTCGGATGCCGCGGCTGCGACGGCAGCGGCATCCGTCACGTCCGCCTTCACGAACTCGACGTCCACGTCGTCGACGGTCATCGCGAGGTCGAGCACCACGACGCGGGAGCCCTGCTCCAGGAACCGCCGCACGGTCTGCAGCCCGATGCCGCGCCCGCCGCCGGTGACGACCACGAGCCGGCCGGACAGCGAGGGGTATGTCGCGTGCGTCATGTCACACCCTCGGAGGAGTCGCGCCGAGGTCGGGAACGGGAGCCGTTCCTAGGTGGACCTCCATGTCGTCCGCCGACGGGCTCTTCGGGCGTCGCGCGGTCGGGCGGTCGAGGTAGAACATCGCGGTCGATGCGATGTCGTCGCGCAGCGGGAGGTAGCGCCATCCGCTGCGCCAGCCGAGCGCCTGGATGTCGACCTTCGGGATGCCCGTGGCGAAGTGGATCGGGTCCTGCAGGTGCCAGCGGTACATGCCGAAGCGCTGCTGCGACACGTACAGCCCGTCAGGGCGGATCACCTGCGGCATGCCGAGGTAGGGCGTGGAGAACTCGGTGTAGCCCTTGCCCGGGATGTCGAAGTTCCAGGCGCCGCCGAAGTAGTCCTCGGTGCCGGTGCCGCAGATCGTCGGGTGGTCGGTGTCGTCGTCGAGGTAGAACTTGATCTCGCCCTCGCCCCACCATCCGTTGGAGTTGACGCCCCAGGCGATGTAGGTGCCGACGTAGTGTCCCTCTCCCTCGATGCCCTCCAGGAGCACGTGCGGCGTCAGCTCCTCCAGCGGGTTGGAGCGCCGCCACTGCGCGTGGAAGTAGGCGTCGTTCGAGTGGTCGCCGCCGATCTCGTAGGTCACCTGGTAGTAGACCCGCACGTCGACGACCGAGGTGTTCTCGATCGTGAGACGCGCACCGTCGCGGAACGGCATCGGCCAGTAGGAGTTGAAGCCGCCGTGCGGGTTGGCCGCGATGGCCTGCGAGTTCACCTGCGCGAAGACACCCCAGCCGTTGCAGAAGAAGTCGCCGTACGGCACCTCGACGGCGGGTTCCTCCGCGCCGTCCCAGAACGCCCGCAGGATCAGGGTGCGCCAGTTGTCGGTGTGCGTCGTGATCCAGATGTGCGTGATCTTCCCCGCTCCGGCGATCGAGGCGAGCTCGAAGGTCTCGCCGGCCTTGATGTCGACGCTGGGCGAGATCTTCCAGCCGGGGCCGAGGTCCCGGGCGCAGTCCGCGCCGGTGCCCTCGGTGGCTCGTCCGCCGCCTCCGGCCGCGCCGTCGAAGTTCTCCGGTGAGATCGAACGCGTCTGCACCTGTCGCAGGGCGGCGATGGAGTTGAGATCGGGCATGCGTGCACTTCCTCGTGTCGGCGTGTGGGTGTTCCGTCACAGTACCTATTCGCCGCGTCTGTTGCAATCGATTTCAACACGCTAACCTGTCGTCACAGGAGTTTCATGCGAGGAGACACGTGGCCACGATCTATGACGTCGCGCAGCTCGCCGGCGTGTCACCGGCGACGGTCTCGCGCGTCTTCAACGGGGTGGGGGTCTCCGAGGCGAAGACCACCGCGGTGCGCCATGCCGCCGAGCAGCTGAACTTCACGCCGAACCGTGCCGCCCGCACGCTGCGCCGGCAGAGCTCCGAGGTGATCGCCCTGGTGATCCCGGACATCGAGAACCCCTACTTCACCGAGATGGCCCGCGGCGTCGAGGACGTCGCCAGCGAAGCCGGCTACTCGGTGGTGCTCTGCAACAGCGACTCCCAGGTCGACAAGGAGTCGACCTATCTGCGCATCGCGATGGCCGAGAACATGTCGGGGGTGATCCTGGCCGCGGCATCCGATCACACGAGTCTCGACGAGATCCTCGCGACCGGAAGGCCGGTCGTGGCGGTGGACCGCAGCACCGGCTACGACATCGACGGAGTCGTGATGGCGAACCGCGACGCCGGGCGCATGGCGACCGAGCACCTGCTCAAGACCCATCGGCGAGTGGCGTACATCGGCGGCCCGGAGCACATCGAGACCTCGAGCGACCGTGCCGAGGGGTGGCGGGTCGCGCACCGCGCGGCCGGCATCGAGCCCCCCGTCGACCTGCTCACCTTCTCGTCGTTCCGCGTCGACGGCGGTCGTGATGCCATGGAGCGACTGCTCGCGCTGCCCGAGCCACCCGATGCGGTCGTGGCGGGCAACAACCTGATCGGGGTGGGCGCGATCCAGGTGCTCACCGAGCACGCGCTGACGCCTCCGGCGATCGGGGTCGCCGTGATCGGCGGTCTTCCGTTCACCACGCTGTCGCCCAGCGCGGTCACCGTCGTGCGCCTGCCGGCGCGGCACATGGGCGTCACCGCCGCACGCATGCTGCTCGAGCGCATCCGCGGCGATCAGCAGCCCGCGCGCACGATCGTGCTGCGCAACGAAGTGCGCGCCGCCAGCGCCTCGCGCTGACGCTCGGGAGCGCGAGGCGCCGGATTCCCGGCCCGTTCCTCGGCGATGCGTCCGTCATCCGGTTGCGTCATGAAATCGATTTCGCTTACGCTGAGGTCGCGGGAGAACACAGCATCGGCCGAGGAGGACCACATGCGCTGCACCCTCGGGGTCGACATCGGCACATCCAGCAGCAAGGGCGTGCTGGCGGCCGAGGACGGGTCGATCCTCGCCACTGCGACGCGTGCGCACGACGTCGATCGCCCCCGTACCGGCTGGGTGGAGATGGACGGCCGCATCTGGTGGGACGAGTTCGTCGCCATCTCGCAGGAGCTGCTCGGCTCGGTCCCGGACGCCGAGGTCGTGGGCGTCGGCGTCAGCGGGATGGGCCCCTGCGTCCTCCTCGCCGACGAGGACGACGAGCCGGTGCGCCCCGCCATCCTCTACGGCGTCGACACGCGCGCCACCGCGCAGATCGCCCGCCTCACCGCCGAGCTCGGCGAGGACGAGATCACCCGTGTCGGGGGCTCGTCGCTCACCTCGCAGGCCGGCGGCGCGAAGATCGCCTGGGTCGCGGAGGAGGAGCCGGATGCCTGGGCTCGGGCGAGGCGGCTGTTCATGCCCGCCTCCTGGCTCGCGCGCAGGCTGACCGGCGCCTACGTGCTCGACCACCAGTCCGCCAGCCAGGTCTCGCCGCTCTACGACGTGGAGGGCGAGCGCTGGCACGCGCCCTGGTGGGACGCCTACGCCGCCCGCATCGAGGCGCCCCCGCTGACCTGGGCCGGGGACATCGCGGGCGCGGTCACGGCCGAGGCATCCGCCCTCACCGGCATCCCCGAGGGGACACCGGTGATCACCGGCACGATCGACGCCTGGACCGAGGCGGTCAGCGCGGGGGCGCACGGCATCGGCGACCTGATGCTGATGTACGGCACCACGATGTTCCTGGTGGCGACCGTCGCCGAGACGCTGCGCACGCCGTCGATGTGGACGACCGCCGGGGCCTTCGAGGGCACCAGGAACCTCGCCGGCGGCATGTCGACGTCGGGGGCGCTCACCGCCTGGCTCAAGGATCTGACGGATGCCGACTACCCGCAGCTGCTCGCCGAGGCTGCCGACTCCGGCGTCGGCGCGCGGGGCCTGCTGCTCCTGCCGTACTTCGCGGGCGAGCGCACTCCCATCCAGGATCCCGACGCCCGCGGCGTGATCGCCGGGCTCACCCTCCGTCACGGGCGCGGCGACCTGTACCGCGCCGCTCTCGAGGCCACCGCGCTGGGGGTTCGTCACAACGTGGAGACCATGCGCGAGGCGGGGGCGGACATCCGCCGCATCGTCGCCGTCGGCGGAGGCACGCAGGGGCGGCTCTGGCTGCAGATCGTCTCGGACGCCACCGGGCTCGTGCAGGAGGTGCCGGCCACGACGATCGGCGCGAGCTACGGCGCCGCGTTCCTCGCCGCCACCGCCGTCGCGCCCGCCGGCGCCGCGCCGCGCATCGAGGACTGGAATCCGGTCGTGGATCGCATCGAGCCGGACCCGGGCAGCCGTGCGGCCTACGACGAGCTGTTCGACCGCTACCTTCGCCTCTACGCGGGCACCGCCGAGGTCGTTCATGAGCTCGCGGAGTCGCAGCGGGGCGCGGCGCACCGGGACGAGGCCCACCGGGACGGCGACCGATGAGCCGCCGCGCCCGCCCGATCCCGCACACCGCGGAGAGCGTGGCGTTCCCGCTCGGCGGGATCGGCACGGGCAACGTGTCCCTCGGTGCGCGCGGGGAGCTGCGCGACTGGGAGTTCGAGAACCTGCCCGACAAGGGGCGGCTCAATCCGCGATCGTTCTTCGCGATCCATGCCGCCCCGCAGGGCGGCCCCGCAGTCACCCGAGTGCTCGAGGCGCGGAGCGACGGCAGGCACGACCGGGACGCGGGCTACGGGTTCGACGAGCTCGCCGGCCTGCCGCGGCTGGAGTCCGCCGACCTGCACGGCGAGTACCCCGTCGTCGACATCGACTTCACGGACGCGACGCTGCCCGTGACCGTGTCGCTGCACGCCTTCACCCCGCTCGTGCCGCTCGACGCCGACGCCTCGGGGATCCCCGCCGCCGTGCTGCGGTACCGGGTCGCCAATCCCGGCGACGCACCGGTGGCCGTCACTGTGGTCGGCAGCATGAGCCACACGGCCGGCCGGGGGACGCCCGGGCCGGATGCGCCCTGGGGCATGCGCGGTACGCAGTCGGTGCGCTGGCGCGAGAGCGACGGCATCCGCGGTCTCGACTTCGACATCGACCTGGATCACGACGACCCCGGGTACGGGACCATGAGTCTGACGACGACCGACTCGTCGACGACCGCCAAGCCGCAGTGGGTCACCAGCTACTGGCCCGACGGCGCGCGGCTGTTCTGGGACGACCTCGCCGACGACGGCCTGCTCGCGCCCGAGCCGCGGCTGACCCTGGAGGACAAGCCGCGCGGGCTGTTCGCCGAGCGGGATGCGGATCCGGACGCGCCGGCGCTCACCGAGGAGCAGATGCTCGCCAAGCTGCCTCGTGTGCGCACCGGATCGCTCGGCATCGTGCACACGCTCGCACCCGGCGAAGAGCGGGACTTCGAGTTCGTGCTCGCCTGGAGCTTCCCCAACCGCCGGCGGGGATGGCATGGCCACATCATTTTTGACGATGCTCTGGAGTCCGGGACGCGCGACCTGCGCGAGGAGCTCGGCCCCGTCGTGCGCAACCACTACGCGGCGCTCTGGCCGGATGCCTGGGCTGCGGCCGCGCAGCTGCACCGGGACCTGCCGGCTCTGGAGGGCGCGACCGACGCCTTCGTCGAGACGCTCTACGGCGGGAGCCTCGACCCCGTGCTCGCGGACGCGGTCGGCGCCAACGTCGCCGCGCTCCGCTCGACCACCTGCTTCGTGCTGGAATCGCCCACGCCCGAGTTGGGTGACGGGCCCGTCTTCGCGGCCTGGGAGGGATCGTTCGACCACGGCGGCTCCTGCGAGGGCACCTGCACCCACGTCTGGTCGTACGCGCAGACCGCGGCCTGGCTCTTCCCCGGCCTGGAGCGCAGCGCCCGCCGCGCGGAGTACCTGCTCGAGACCGATGAGTGCGGAGCGCAGAAGTTCCGCGGCAACAGGATCTTCGGGGCGCCCCGCTGGTTCATCGGCCCCGCCGTCGACGGACAGCTCGGCACCTTCCTGCGCCTGCACCGGGAGTGGCGCTTCTCCGGCGACGACGACTTCCTCCGGGAGCTGTGGCCCGCCGCGGCGCGGACCCTCGACTATGCCGCCCGCGAATGGGATCACGACGGCGACGGGCTGCTCGACGGCGAGATGCACAACACCTACGACATCGAGTTCCATGGTGTCGAGCCGCTCTCGAACGTCATCCATCTCGCCGCGCTGCGCGCCGGCATCCGCATGGCGGAGCATCTCGGCGACACGGCGCGCGCGCAGGAATGGGCGCTGCGGGCCGACCACGTCGCGGCCGCGATCGAGAGCGTGCTCTGGAACGGCCGGTATTACCGGCAGGTGATCGATGACGTCGATGCCCACCGCTACCAGTACGGCGACGGCGTGCTGTCGGATCAGCTGCTCGGCCAGTTCCACGCCTTCCTGGGCGGTCTCGGGTACCTGCTGCCCGAAGCTCATGTGCGCTCCGCACTGGACGCGATCGTCCGGCACAACCACCGCAGCGACCTGCGCGACCACGAGAGCACCCAGCGGGTGTACGCGCTGAACGATGAGGGCGGCCTGCTGCTGGCATCCTGGCCCGAAGGCGGACGCCCCGCCCTCCCGTTCGTCTACGCGGACGAGGTGTGGACGGGCATCGAGCACCAGGTCGCGGTCTCGCTGCTCTTCGCCGGGCGGTACGACGAAGCGCTGCGCATCGAGCGCACGCTGCGGGCGCGCTACGACGGGGCGCACCGCAACCCGTGGAACGAGATCGAGTGCGGGAACCACTACGCCCGCTCGCTCGCTTCCTGGGGCCTGCTGATCGGCGCCAGCGGCGCGCAGTGGGATGCCGGCGCGCGCACGCTCTCGTTCGATCCGGCGCTGCCGGGGGACGCCCGCTTCCTGTTCACCACCGGGACCGGATGGGGCGGCGTCGAGATCGGCGAGGACGCGATCACCCTGCGGCTCCACGGTGGCGTGCTCGACCTCGACGAGCTGCGGCTCCGCGGCGAGGTCGCCGGTCGCGGCATCCATCTCGATGCGGGCGAGACCCGCACCCTCACTCTCAACTGAACCTCACACCCACAACGGAGAATCCCATGAGCTACACCCTCCCCACCCCGGTCGCCCGCCCCGAGGCGGCGCCCAAGACCGCCTACCTGATCACCTCCGGCGACCTGCGCGAGTCCGCGAACGTCGCCGGCTGGCCGACCCAGGTCGAGCTCGAGACCGGTGTGACCGGCGTGCTCGAGGGCCTCGGCTGGTCGGTCATCCGGCCCTTCGGCGTCGACCCCGCCACCGGGCACGGCTTCATCTCCAGCCAGCGCATGGGCATGGAGGTGTTCAAGAGCATTCCGGTCGACGCCCCGCTCGTCGTCGCCATCGCCAACTGGCAGTACTCGCACCACGTCCTCGCGGGCCTGCGCACCCACCGCGGTCCGATCCTCACCGTCGCCAACTTCGCCGGTGACTGGCCGGGCCTCGTGGGCCTGCTCGGCCTGAACGCGGGCCTCACCAAGATGGGCAAGGAGTACGCCACCACCTGGTCGGTGGACTTCACCGACGACTGGTTCACCGGCGGCATCCGCGAGTGGACCGAGACCGGCCGCATCACGCACGACGCCTCGCACGTGCGCGCCCTGCCCGCGCTCCCGGACTCCGCCGAGAAGCAGCTGGGTCAGGCGCTCGCCGCCGAGCTGCTCGCCGACAAGGCCATCATCGGCGTGTTCGACGAGGGCTGCATGGGCATGTACAACGCGATCTTCGACGATGAGCTGCTCAACACCATCGGCATCTACAAGGAGCGCCTCTCGCAGTCGGCGCTGTACGCCGAGATGCTCGAGGTGACCGAGGCCGAGGCCGACGCCGCCTACGACTGGCTGGTCGACCACGGCATGACGTTCAAGTACGGCGAGGACGCGGCCACCGAGCTCACCCGCGAGCAGGTGCAGTGGCAGCTGAAGATGTACATCGCCGCCCTCCGCATCGCCGACGACTTCGGCCTCGACGCCGTCGGCATCCAGTACCAGCAGGGGCTGAAGGACCTGGTGCCGGCCTCCGACCTCGCCGAGGGCATCCTGAACTCCACCGAGCGCCCGCCGGTGACCTCGCGCGACGGCTCCCGCGTGCTGCACGAGGGCCGCGCCTTCCCGCACTTCAACGAGGCCGATGAGGGCGTGGCGGTCGATGCGCTGATCACCGACCGGGTGTGGCGCGCGATGGGCCTGGTGCCGGACAACACCCTGCACGACGTGCGCTGGGGCGAGGAGCACGACGGCGAGTTCGTCTGGGTCTACGAGATCTCCGGCTCCGTGCCCGCCTCGCACCTGGGCGGCTGGGACAAGGCCGAGGGCTGGCGTCAGGGCCACGTGTTCTTCCCGGCTGGCGGCGCCACCATCAACGGCGTCTCCAAGCCCGGCGAGGTCGTGCTCTCGCGGGTGTTCATCGCCGACGGGATCCTGCAGGCCGACATCTTCCGGGCGTCCGTCGTGGAGCTCCCCGAGGCCGAGACGCAGCGGCGCAAGGACGCGACCAACCCGGAGTGGCCGATCGCGCACGTCGTGCTGCACGGCCAGAGCCGAGACCAGTTCATGGCCCGTCACAAGGCGAACCACGCGCAGCTGGTCTACGCGCCCGACGCCGAGACGGCCGACAAGGCGCTGATCGCGAAGGCCGCCATGTTCGACGGCCTGGGCATCAAGGTCAACCTGGTGGGCGACGTCACGATCTGACCCACGGCATCCGCCGTCGAGAACCCGCCTCCCGCGTCCGCGCAGGGGGCGGGTTCTTCGTGGTGCCCGATCCGGTCAGCGCAGCAGTCCCGCGACCAGGTCGTCCACGATGTCGTCGGTGGAGGTGCCGGGGTCGATGGGGGAGGTGAGCCGGTCGAAGACCAGGCCGTCGATCGCGTAGTGGAAGAGGGTGATCTCGCGGCGTCCTCCGGGAAGCCCGGCGGCCTCGTTGAACGCGACGTCTCCGTCCAGCGCCTGATGCTGCCACTCCCGCATCGGGGGGGCCAGCTCGGGCCGCCGCGCCACCTCGAGCCGCAGCTCGAACAGCGCCAGGGTCACATCGCGGTGCGTGGTGAGCCGCCGGACGATGTCGCGCACGTAGTCGGCGAACAGTTCGCGGGTCGGGGCGTCGGATGCCCGGGCCGCGAGGTCCTCCGGAGTGGGGGAGAGGCGGATGCCGATGCGCTCGACGAGCCCGGCGATGAGCTTCTCGCGACTGCGGAAGTAGTTCGACGTGGTGCCGAGCGGCACGCCGGCCTCGGCGTCGATCGCGCGGTGCGTGAGCCCGCGCGAGCCCTCCCTGGCCAGCACGGTGATGCCCGCATCGGCCAGCGCGTTGCGTCGTGCCTCGTTCTTCGCCATGATCCGAGACTAGCGCAACCACTTCACCTGTTGTAGTCTCAAACCACTGCACATGTCGTGATTGGAATCAGATGCGAGAACTCACCTACTTCGTCGCCGTCTCCGTGGACGGCTTCATCGCCGGGCCGAACGGAGAGTTCGACCGGTTCCTCGCCGAAGGCGACCACATGGACGTGATCGGCGAGAAGTACCGCGGCACCGTTCCGACGGTGCTCGCCGATCGTGCCGGCGTGCCGGCCGACGGCAGCCCCTTCGACACCGTCGTGATGGGCTGGAACACCTACGCGGTCGGCCTGCCCATGCTCCCGGACCCGTACTCCCACCTGCGGCAGGTGGTCTTCACCCGCTCGCACGACGCCCCGGAGGGCGCCGAGGCCGTCGAGTTCACCGATCGCGACCCCGTCGAGGTCGTGCGCGAGCTGAAGGCCGAGCCGGGCTCCGGGATCTGGCTCTGCGGCGGAGGGTCGCTCGCCGGCGCGCTCATCGACGAGATCGACCACCTGGTGCTGAAGATCAGCCCGGTGCTGCTCGGCGACGGCGTCCGGCTGTTCGGCGACCGCTCCTACGCCCCGACCGGCATGATGCCCGATGCGGTGACCCGCTTCGAGTCGGGCGTCGTGATCGCGGAGTACTCCCGGGGGTGAGTCAGGCGGGCGGGAGCTGCAGGACGTTCGACTCGCCGCCGGTCAGGTCGGCGGCGATGCGGATGCTGCGGGCCAGGTCGTCCAGCTGCTTCTCCAGCGTGCCGAACCGCTCACGGTCGCTGCACACCGCGGTGAGCGTGATCAGGTGCGTGCCCGTGTCCCAGGTGTAGGTCGCCGACGGCGGCGACGCCGGGTTCGCGGGCATCGGCATGAGCAGCTTCTCGCCCACCCCGAGCGGGGTCGGGAAGCTCTCGGTGTCGTCGTACTCGATGGGCATCATCGCCCGCATGGTGCGCAGCTGCGGGGTGAGCTCCTGCACGTTCGCCATCGCCACGACCAGCTCGGGTTCGGCCTTCCACGTCCAGGCGAGCACCCGGCCGTCGGCCTTGCGCATCGCCAGCGGGATGGCCTGGCTCGCCAGCCACGCCCCCACCCGGGAGCCCGGGCGGCCGTCGCGCCCCATCGCCGTGTTGGCCTGCGCCATCAGCATCCGGATCGCGGCCTTGCGGTGCCGTCGGCCGGTGAAGCCGAGCGAACCGGTGACGGGGATCCACAGCGACGGGTCGGCGGAGGAGATCAGGCGCATGCCACCACCGTAGGGCCGATGGCACGGCATCCGCTGGGAGCGGCCGGGCCTCCCTCTCCGGCTCAGCCCGCTCGGGTAGAGTTACTGCGCCCGAGCGGGCCGGCGCACGACGCCGCGACCCTGAGCTACAGATAGGCAGCATCCTTCCTTGACTCCCGGACGTCCTCTGAAGATCCTCATCGGCGCCGACACCTTCGCGCCCGACATCAACGGTGCCGCCCGCTTCGCCGAGCGGCTCGCCGCAGGCCTCGTGCAGCGCGGCCACGACGTGCACGTCGTGGCGCCGAACACCGCCTACCGTCGCTCCGCAACCCACACCGAGATCATCGAGGGCGAGCCGCTGACCATGCACCGGCTCCCCGCCGTGCGCTGGCTGCCGCACGACTGGCTGCGGTTCGTCTGGCCGTGGCGCTCCAAGCACTACGCCCGCAAGGTGCTCGACGAGGTGCAGCCGGATGTCGTGCACATCCAGTCGCACATCGTGATCGGACGCGGGCTCACCCGCATCGCCCACCAGCGCGGCATCCCGGTGATCGCCACCAACCATGTGATGGCCGAGAACATCCTCGACCACACCACCATGCCGGACTTCCTCAACCGGCCCATCCTCAAGCTGGCCTGGGACGACGCCAAGCGCACCTTCGACATGACCCGTGCGGTCACCACGCCCACGCGCAAGGCCGCGGACTTCCTTGAGCACACGATCGACATCAAGGGCGTGGTCCCGATCAGCTGCGGCATCGACCGCCGCAACTACACGCCAGTGATCGGCCCGCGCGAGCAGAACCGCATCCTGTTCGTCGGGCGCCTCACCGGCGAGAAGAAGGTCGATGTCGTGCTGCACGCGCTCGCGAAGCTCGACCCCGCTCTCGACGTGCACTTCGACATCGCCGGCGGCGGCGACCAGCGCAAGGCGCTCGAGGCGCTGACCGCCCAGCTCGGGCTGAGCGATCGCGTCACCTTCCACGGCCGCGTCACCGACGAGCAGCTGCGCGAGCTGTACTCCCGGGCATCCCTGTTCGCGATCGCATCGATCGCCGAGCTGCAGTCGATCGTGACCATGGAGGCCATGGCATCCGCCCTCCCCGTGGTCGGCGCGAACGCGGTCGCTCTCCCGCACCTCGTGCACGACGGCGAGAACGGCTACCTGTTCGAGCCGGGGAACGTCGACGACCTCGTCGACAAGCTCACTCGCGTCCTGACGGCCGCGCCCGAGGAGTACGAGCGGATGCAGCAGGCCTCGCTCGACGGCGTGGCCGTGCACGACATCAACCGCACGCTCGACACGTTCGAGGCGCTGTACCGGGACGAGCCGCTTCCGGAGTGAGTCCGCGACGGTCCGCCTTCGCGATGTCTGCGCCGACGATGGCCTCGCGCCTACGATAGGTCGTGCCGTCGCCGACGACGGCGGAATCGGGGGATGGGCATGTCCGAGGCAGTGCAGGAGCCGCAGGGGGCGGCATCCGGTGCCGGAGCGCCGGGATCGCAGCCGGATGCCGTGACGGCGGGGGCCGCGCGACCGACGTTCCGCGAGCGACTGGCCCTGTGGGCGGACGCGTTCAAGGCGATCAAGTGGAAGCGCGTGCTGATCCTGGGCGGGATCGGGATCGTCGTCGCGGCCATCGCCGTGGTGCTGATCGTGAACTTCGTGCCGGTGGGCTGGTCCCGCTTCATCGGGGACTTCGCCCAGAACGACGCCGGGCGGGCGATCCTGGTGGGGCTGATCGTGGGGTTCTGCTTCACGCTCGTGCCGCTGATGGTGCTGCTGCTGCTCGCCTACCGTTCGCCCGCGTGGGTGAAGGTCGTCCTGGTGGTGCTCGCCGTGCTGCTGGCGACGCCCAACCTGCTGACGCTGTGGATCCAGACGGGGGCGTCGGGATCCGTGCATGCCGCCGACCGCATCATGGACACCGAGGCCTATGGCTTCAGCGGCGCGAGCATCTGGGGCGCAGTGATCGGGGCGCTCGCGTTCCTCGTGTGGGCGTGGCTGTTCATCTCCAGCCGGCTGACGAAGAGGAAGCTCAGGACGCTGCGCGACACGCCCGCGGGGTCATAGCAGCACGCCGTACAAGAGGTTCGAGAGCAGCGAGAACACCACTCCCAGCGCCTCGACGCCGCCGACGCCGATCGCGATGCCGGCCAGCACCGGCTGGGAACCGCGACGCGCGGCGATGACGCCCAGGATGAGGGCGGTCGCCCCGAGGGCGAGGCCCAGCACCGAGCGGGCGAGGGAGATGACCTCGTAGAGGCCGTACTGTCCGCGCATGCCGGCGATGACGATCGGCGACATGATCACGAACAGCAGTCCCAGTGCGGCCGTGATCAGGGCGATGATGAACGCCGTGCGGCCGAGCGAGCCGGGGCCGGATGCCGGGGCGACGCCGTAGCCGGACTGCGGGCCCGCTGTCTGCGGGTAGCCCGCGGGTGCGGGATAGCCCTGGCTCGCGGCGGGCTGCGCGTACGGGGACTGCACGGGCCCCGGCTGCCCGTACGGCGGCTGGTTGGGCTGTGCGGGCTGTTGAGGCTGCTGCGGATCGCTCATGCGCAAGAGACTACGGGGCGCGCGGTCAGAGATGCGCGGGTCTTGACTCCCCGCGTGCCGTGCGCTCGCTCTCCGCGACGCGGTTCCAGTCGGTCGGCGTGCGGCGGAATCCGTCGCGGCGCAGCTCGACGATCGTGGCGATGACGGCCCACAGGGCCAGGGCTGAGAGGACGATGACGATGAACATGGCAGAAATGCTATGGTCAGCGTTAAACTGTCACGAGTGGCAGTGAAGACAGCGAGCGTAGGATTACTGCCACATCGCGTGTGATCGAGGAGGACCCATGAAGACCGTCGCCTGCGTGATCGACAACGGCTTCGCGCCCTTCGAGTTCGGGGTGGCGTGCGAGGCCTTCGGCCTGGACCGCTCGGATGACGGGGTGCCGAACTTCGACTTCCGCGTGGTCGCCCCCGATCCCGGCCTCGTGCGCTCCAAGATCGGCTTCTCCATCGAGGTCGAGAACGACCTCTCCTTCGCGTACGAGGCCGACCTGGTGATCTTCTGCCCGATGCCGCGGGAGTACTGGGGTTCCATGGACCCCCGGCTGATCGATCTGGCCCGGGACGCCGTCGCCCGCGACGCGTGGGTGATGAGCGTGTGCAGCGGATCGTTCGTACTCGCCGCCGCGGGGGTGCTCGACGGGCGCCGCGCGACGACCCACTGGATGTACGCGCACGTCCTGGCCGACATGTACCCGCGGATCGACGTGGACCCCGACGTGCTCTTCGTGCAGGACGGGCGCATCATCACGAGCGCCGGGACCGCGGCGGGCATCGACGCCTGCCTGCACCTGCTGCGCATCGAGCTCGGCGCCGAGATGGCCGGGCGCATCGCCCGCCGCATGGTGGTGCCGCCCCAGCGCGACGGCGGCCAGGCGCAGTACGTCGACCGCCCCCTCCCGGTGGTGGCGAGCGGATCACTGGCATCCGTCGCCGACTGGGCCGTGCAGAACATCCGCGATGAGCTCTCGATCGATCAGCTCGCGGGACACGCGCACATGTCGGCGCGCACCTTCGCGCGCCGGTTCAAGGCCGAGTTCGGCGCGACCCCGGCATCCTGGCTCACCCGGCAGCGGGTGATCCACGCTCAGCGGATGCTGGAGCGCACCGACCTCGGACTGGACCGCATCGCCGAGGAGTGCGGCTTCGGGTCGGCCGCCGTGCTGCGGCAGAACTTCGCCCGCGTGCTCGACACCACGCCCACCGCGTACCGCGCGCGGTTCTCCTGCCGCGACGAGCGGATGCCCGAGCCCGTGCCGGCCTGAGCCGGTCCTGGGCGTCTGGTCCTGGCAGCCCCGGGTCGCAGTCGGTCACGCCATCGACCGGCTTTCGAGGTCCAGGTCGCAGTTGGTCCCTCTATCCGTCGTCGATTCCGGGACGAATCGCGACCTGGGCGCGAGAGTGCAGCGGTCAGCCCCAGTGGCCCGGCTCGGCCAGCACGTGCGAGCGCACGCTCGCGGCTTCCGCCGACACCTCGGCCGTGCAGTACAGCAGCGACTCGGTGGGGTAGCCGTGCGCGTTGTTGTCGCGGATGATCGCCCGGTCGTCCTCAGGAGACAGCTCGGCGCTGCGTGCGAGCAGCTCCACCCAGCGATCCGCCCAGTTCTCATCGTTCGGGCTGGCCTCGTGATCCGGCCTGGCCTCCGCGAAGCTCGGCAGCCAGGCCTCGATGCGGGCGGTGCGCGGGTCGTCCAGGTCGTCGTGCGCGATCATGTGCACACCATGCGTCACCGGTGTCTCGCGCAGCGTGTCGCCGTCCCAGTGCAGCACCCGCGAGCCGGTCGGCGTCACCTCGAGCAGGTTGAACCCGTGCATCCGCAGCGGTGCCTCGGGGGATCGGCCGGCCACCGACTCCAGCGCGAGCGAGCCGCGTGACAGCACCTCGGATTCCGGCAGCTTCAGCACGTCGGCGCGGTTCAGCAGCACGGCCAGCCGATGCGTCCTCGGGTCGAGCGCCAGCCAGGCGCCGCCCGCACGGCGGTCGTGGATGCCGATGACGCCGGGGTACGCGTCAGGCCACCATTCGCCCAGGTCGTCCCACGCACGCTGCGGATCCTCGTCCCGCACGGCCAGCAGCCGGGCCCCGGCATCCGCCACATCGATCACCACGGTGCACACGTGCACGAGTCTAGGGCGGCCGCAGACGCCGGGCTCCGCGGCACAACTCCGGAGATGTGCAGAACTTCGGATGCTTTCGCTCCGCGGCATCCGCGATGCTGCACTTCTCCGCGGTTCTGCACGCCCGGCCCCGCCGCGTGCACGCGCTGGGGCAGAATCGAGGGGTGAACATCGTCGTGGGAGTCACCGGCGGCATCGCCGCATACAAGGCGGTGCACCTGGTGCGCCTGCTGATCAAGGACGGGCACGACGTGACCGTCATCCCCACCGAGGACGCGCTGCGCTTCGTCGGCCTGCCCACCTGGGAGGCGATCAGCCGCAACCCGGTGACCACGAGCGTGCACGAGGACGTCGCGAAGGTGCGGCACGTCGCGCTCGGCCAGGCCGCCGAGCTGGTGATCGTGGCGCCGGCGACCGCCAACACGATCGCCAAGATGACCGCGGGCCTGGCCGACGACCTACTCGGCACCACACTTCTCGCCACCACCGCGCCCGTCGCGATCGCTCCCGCCATGCACACCGAGATGTGGCGGCATCCCGCCACCCAGGCCAACATCGACACCCTGCGCGAGCGCGGGGTCGCGATCCTCGGCCCCGCCGAGGGCGAGCTCACCGGCGGCGACTCGGGGCTGGGGCGGATGCTGGAGCCCGAGCAGATCGCGGAGCGGGCGCTCGCGCTGATCGGCGACCGCGACCTCGATGGCCTGCGCGTCGTCGTCTCGGCCGGCGGGACCCGCGAGCCGCTCGACCCGGTGCGCTTCCTCGGCAACCGCTCCAGCGGCAGGCAGGGCGTCGCGCTGGCGCTCGCCGCGGCCGACCGCGGCGCCGACGTCGTACTGGTCGCCGCGCACATCGACGGTGCGGTGATGGCGGATGCCGCGCAGCATCCGCTCATCCGCATCGAGCGCGCCGGAACCGCCGTCGAACTCGGCGACGCGATGCGCCGGGCGGCCGAGGACGCCGCCGTGATCGTGATGGCCGCCGCGGTCGCCGACTATCGCCCGGCCGAGGTCGCCGACGGCAAGCTCACCAAGGAGTCCGGCCTGCTGGAGAGCATCGAACTGGTGCAGAACGAGGACATCGTCGCGGGCCTCGCCGCCCGCCGGCATCCGGGTCAGATCGTCGTGGCGTTCGCCGCGGAGACCCCCCAGGACGGCGAGGAGATGATCGCCCGTGCCCGCCGCAAGCGCGAGCGGAAGGGCGTGGACCTCCTGGTCGTGAACGAGGTGGGCTGGGAGCGCGGCTTCGAGGCCTCCGAGAACGCCGTGCAGGTCATCGGTGAGGGAGGCGCGGTGCTGGCAAAGGCGTCGGGCTCCAAGCGCGCCGTCGCCGACGACATCTGGGACGTGATCGCCGCGAATCTCGGCTGAGCTCAGCCGCCGAGTTCGGCGAGGATCGCGTCGACCCGGCGGCGGATGAGCGCCCCGGCGCGTGCCGGCGGCATCCGGCCGGGCTCGTCGAGCACGGCGATGGTCAGGCCGTCGGCCAGGGCCAGCAGTTCGCCGGCCGCGTCGTCCAGGGCTGATGCCGCAGCGCTCGGGGCCGCGGATGCCAGCAGCCCGACGACTCCGGCGTGGGTCCGGGCCCAGAGCTGCTCGTAGCGGGCGCGCACCTCGGCATCCGCCACCGCATGCGCGGCGAACGCGATCCAGACGCGGGAGACGGGACTGGAGGGGTCGGCGGGGACGAGCAGCTCGGCGACGGCGCGCACCCGGTCGGCGGGATCGGTCAGCGAGAGCCGTGCGGCCGATGCCTCCGCTGCGATCTGGGCGGTGCGGTCCATCGCCGCCAGCAGCATGGCCTGCTTGGTGGGGAACCAGTGCTGCACTGTGCCGATCGCGACGCCGGCTCGGGCGGCGACGGTGCGGATGCTGAGCCCCGCCATCCCGTCGGCGGCGATGACGTCGACGACGTGATCGAGCATGCTCTCGCGGGACATCCTTCGATGCTACCGACGAGCGTCGTCGCGCCGGCCGGGAGGCTGTTCGGCACGCGGGCGCCGCAGTTCGTCGTACGCCCTCCGCGCGATGCGGATCACGCCGTGCAGCGGCTCCGGGCCGGCATCACGGCCACTGACGACCGCGATCGCCACCAGCAGGATTCCGGCGCCGAGCAGCCCGAACTGCAGGGTGTCGAGTGCCATCACGGCGAAGAAGCGCGTGGCGCCCTCGAGGTCGCCGAGGTCGAGGGGCATGAGACGCATCGCGATGCCGAGGGCGGCGGCGGTCGCGCCCCCGAGAGCGAGAGGGAACCGGGGAACGGCACGCCCGGGGCCGACGCACACGGCGACGAGCAGCAGGACGAGACCGCCCGCCACCAGTCCGAAGCGGAGCAGCCCCCATCCCTCCAGACGTTCGAGCACACCCTCCATCCCGTCGCTCCCGAGCCACGCGGCCCGCTCGCTGAGGAACTCCGCGACGGTGCCGAGGCTCGCGAGCGCCGCGCCGGCCATGCCGATCGCGGCCGGAAGGGGCGCGCGGCGGCGGTGCACGATCAGCACGGCCAGGGCGGCGAGCGGGGCGAGCATCCCGACGAGTCCGATGATCTTCGACATGATTCCTCCATACGAGTGTATGACCATCACTATACGCGCGTATGGCAAAGAGAGAAGGCTTTGCCTGGAAAGGAATGTGTGGCTAAACTTGAGTCATCACCACTCAACTTTGAAGGAGAGGCTCCTCAGGAGGAACGAATGACCAACCCCGCACAGAACAACGAAGAGCAGCAGAGCGCGCTCGAGCAGTTCGGCATCAACCTCACGGATCGCGCCCGCCAGGGCAAGCTCGATCCGGTGATCGGCCGTGACAGCGAGATCCGCCGTGTGAGCCAGGTGCTCACCCGGCGCACCAAGAACAACCCCGTCCTGATCGGGGAGCCCGGCGTCGGCAAGACCGCCGTGGTCGAAGGGCTCGCTCAGCGCATCGTCGCGGGAGACGTCGCCGAATCCCTCAAGGACAAGGAACTGGTGAGCCTCGACATCTCCGCCCTCGTGGCCGGTGCCATGTACCGCGGCCAGTTCGAGGAGCGCCTGAAGAGCGTGCTCAAGGAGATCACCGAATCCGACGGCCGGGTCATCACGTTCATCGACGAGCTGCACGTGCTCATGGGAGCCGGCGGCGGGGAGGGGTCGGTCGCTGCATCCAACATGCTCAAGCCGATGCTCGCCCGCGGCGAGCTGCGCATGATCGGCGCGACCACGCTCAACGAGTACCGCGAGTTCATCGAGAAGGATGCCGCTCTGGAGCGCCGCTTCCAGCAGGTGTACGTCGGCGAGCCCTCGGTGGGCGACACCATCGCGATCCTGCGCGGGCTGAAGGGACGCTACGAGGCGCACCACGGGGTGACCATCTCGGACAGCGCGCTCGTGGCATCCGCAGCGCTCTCCAACCGCTACCTGCCCAGCCGGCAGCTGCCCGACAAGGCCATCGACCTGATCGACGAGGCCATGTCGCGGCTGAAGATGGAGATCGACTCCTCGCCGGTCGAGATCGACGAGCTCAAGCGTCAGGTCGACCGGATGAAGCTCGAGGAGCTCGCCCTCAAGCGCGAGAAGGACGCCGCCTCCAAGGAGCGCCTGGCCACGCTGCGCGAGCAGCTGGTCGGCCTCGAGAAGGAGCTCGCCGCCCTCGAGGAGCGCTGGGCGCGGGAGCGCTCGGGGCTGAACCGCGTGGGCGAGCTGAAGAAGCAGCTCGACGACGCCATCACGCAGCGCGACCTCGCCATGCGCAACGCCGACTACACCAAGGCGTCCAAGCTCGAGTACGAGACGATCAAGCGCCTGGAGCGCGACATCGCCGAGGCCGAGCAGACCGAGGCCGCCGTCTCGGACGAGGGCCGGATGGTCAACGAGCAGGTCACCGACGAGGACATCGCCGCCGTGATCGCCGCGTGGACCGGCATCCCCGTCGGCCGGCTGCTGCAGGGCGAGAGCGAGAAGCTGCTGCACCTGGAGAGCGAGCTGGGCAGGCGCCTGATCGGTCAGAAGGACGCCGTGAAGGCCGTGTCGGATGCCGTGCGGCGCTCGCGCGCAGGCATCAGCGACCCCGGTCGCCCCACCGGGTCCTTCCTGTTCCTCGGTCCGACCGGCGTCGGCAAGACCGAGCTGGCCAAGGCGCTCGCCGAGTTCCTCTTCGATGACGAGCACGCCATGGTGCGCATCGACATGTCGGAGTACGGCGAGAAGCACTCGGTCTCGCGGCTGGTCGGCGCCCCTCCGGGATACGTCGGCTACGAGCAGGGCGGTCAGCTGACCGAGGCCGTGCGCCGGCGGCCGTACTCGGTGGTGCTGCTCGACGAGGTCGAGAAGGCGCACCCCGAGGTGTTCGACGTGCTGCTGCAGGTGCTTGACGACGGCCGGCTCACCGACGGGCAGGGTCGCACGGTCGACTTCTCGAACGTGATCCTGATCCTGACCAGCAACATCGGCTCGCCGATCCTGATCGACCCCGTCATGTCGCCCGACGACAAGCGCGAGGCCGTGATGGCGCTGGTGCGGCAGTCGTTCCGCCCCGAGTTCCTGAACCGCCTCGACGACATCGTGATGTTCTCGGCGCTGTCGCAGGACGACCTGGCGCAGATCGTGGAGCTGTCGGTGGATGCCCTGCAGCGGCGCCTCGGCGATCGCCGGCTCACGCTGGCGGTCACCCCGGATGCCCGGTCCTGGCTCGCCGAGCGCGGCTACGACCCGGTGTTCGGCGCCCGTCCGCTGCGCCGCCTCATCCAGACCGAAGTGCAGAACCGCCTCGCGACCGCGCTGCTCTCCGGCAGTGTGCACGACGGGGACACCGTCCGCGTGGACGTGGCCGCCGACGGCAGCGGCCTCGCCCTCACGAGTCAGGCCTGATCCCCGGCATCCGGAGGACACCGGCTCAGCGCAGGCGGTCGACGATCCAGTCGGCCGCCTGCGCCGGCGCCTGCCCGGCGTGCATCACACCCGAATGGTGCGTCGGCCACCACCGCGCCGTGAGGTCGGCTCCTGCGTTCCTGTAGCGGCGCAGCAGCGCGGCCGACAGCGGTGACGGCGCGACCTCGTCGAAACGGGCCGCGTCGATCCGCACCGGGGCGCGGAAGCCCGACAGCGCGCCGACCTCGTTCTCGCGGAACGACGCGAAGAGCCTCCCGAACAGCTCGGCGCCATCGCGTCCGCCGATCCGCCCCGGGGCCAGAGCGCCCCAGGACCCCGGCGCCGCCAGTTCGGTCAGGCACAGACGATCCAGGTCCGCCCATCGCGCCTTCGCCGCCGGGCTCAGGCCCTCGGCCGCGATGAGCGCCTGCATCCGCTCGTCGGTGGTGGCCGCCCCGCGCACCATGAGCGCGATGAGGGCGGACACGACACCGGAGCCGGGAAAGCGCGCGGCGACCCGGGTCGCCCAGCGGATGCTGAGATCCATCCGCGTCACCGGCGCGAACGCGGCCGTCCCCGCCAGCCGGGAGCGGGGATCCGGCTCGGGAAGCGCCGACGCGTGCAGCGCGGCGACCGCGCCCTCGGAATGCCCCGCGGCGATCCAGGTGTCGCCGAGGCGCTCGTCGAACGTGCGGCGGGCGCGCATCATCGCCCGCATCGACTCCGCGAGCGAGACGCCGATCAGGTAGGGGTGGATGCCCGGTCCGCCGATGCCCTCGTAGTCGGGGCGCAGCACTGCGACGCCGCGGTCCACGAGCGACTGGCAGAGCACGTCGCCCTGCGACATCCGCCGCCATTCGGGATGCCCCGGTCCGCCCGTGCTCGGCGCGGCCGAGGCGGCGCCGCCCGTGGTCATGTGCCCGAAGACCACGATCGGATACCCGCCGGCCGGCGCGGGAGACGCCGGCAGATGCAGGATGCCGGTCTGCGCCTGCTCCGCCCCGTCGATGCTCCGGGCGGGGAACGAGACCGCCCGGCCGATCACCAGCGCCCCCGCGGCAGCATCCGCCTGATCCGCGCCGGAATCCACCCGAGCAGCCGTCCGTCGCGCCGATCCGCATCGTCGACGAGGTCGGCGAAGAAGCGCGCCACGGGCTCCAGCTGCTCGACGTCGATGCGGTCGATCGTGTCGGCGTCGTCGTACAGGTACAGCGGGCCGGAGATCAGGCTGATCGTCGGCACCCCGGAGACGAAGGTGAAGGAGGCGTCGGTCGGGATGCCGCCGGCGAAGAACTCCAGCGGCCCCGCGCCCATCAGGCTCGTGCCGTGCAGGCGGTGACGCCGCACCGCGCGGGCGATGCGTGCGGTGAACGCGGGGTTCACGTTCACGAAGATCCCGCGCGGCTCGGTCTCACCCGTCGACGCGAAGCCCCCGTCCGCGCCCTCCACGGCTCGCAGCCCGATGTGCTCGATCGTCGCGTTCAGCACGATGTTCCAGGGGGCGTCGCGCGAGAGCACGTGCTGCGCGGCGAACGCGCGGTGCGCCTGATAGCCGGTGAAGTGCGTGTCGAAGGTGACGAACAGCAGGGTCTTCTCGCGGACGGCGCCCGTGCTCGCCGCCGCGCCGTAGTGCTCGGCCAGGGCGATCACCTCGGCCGTGCCCGAGGCGTCCTCCACGGCGCCGGGGCCGATCGAGTCGTGGTGCGACTGGATCATGACCGCATCGGTCGTCCGCCCGGGCAGCACCCCGATCACGCTGCGCGAGGTGACCTCGCGGCGTTCGACGTCCAGCGTCAGGTGCGCGCGCGATCCGCCGGCTCGCAGCAGGTCGCGCAGCCGCGCGCCCTCGGCCCGTGTGACCCAGGCGCCGGGCAGGGGGAACAGCGTCCGGCGGTAGTACTCGTTGTGGTAGTTCCGCGAGTCGGGGTAGTCGCGCAGCACGCCGATCACGCCGACGGCACCCGCCGCCGCGGCATCCCGCATGGTCCGGGCGAGTGAGGTGACGTACGGATTGCGGCTGCCGAGCACCTCTCGACGCAGCACGCGCCGACCCGGGTCGTGCAGGTACATCGTGAGCGGCAGCGAATGGGCGACGGTCATGTCGAAGGTCAGGTCGAACAGCACGATCGCGCCGCGCACGTCGTGCCGGCGCACCCGGTCGGCGCCGATGTCGACGACGGGCGCGTCGATCCGGTGCTCCGCGTCTCCCGTCCAGTCGTGCGCCGCGAGCCCGGAGTGCAGGACCGGTGCGCAGGAGATCTCGGCGTCGTCGACGCGGATGCCGCACTGCACGGCCCGCCAGGAGTACGACGGCACCTCGAGCACCTGAGTCTGCAGTCCCGCGGCGGCGAACCGGTGCTCGACGTACTCGGCCGCCGCCCGTCCGCCGGAGGTGCCCGTGGCGCGCGGAGCCATCCCGACGAGGTCCGCGATCGTCGCCGACATCGATTCGCGCGTCATGCTCATGTGCCGAGACTATGCAGAACGCGAGGATCCTCGACCTGCTGAGCCGGATCCATCATCAGAGGCGGAGGAATGCATACGATTCGTCGCATGGACACCCCTGAGACGGAGTCGCTGGGCGAACTCGACCTCGCCATCGTGCACGCCCTGCAGATCGACGCCAGGGCGCCGTGGACGAAGATCGCCGCGACGGTCGGCGCGGATGCCGCCACGGTCGCGAGGCACTGGCAGGCGATGAGCGAGGAGTCGCTGGCCTGGCTCACCGGGTGGCCGACGCCGGAGCGCTGGTCGACGACGACCGACGTGGCGATGGTGCTGCTCGACCGCAGCGCCGACGACCAGGTCATCGAGCGGATCGCCGGCATGCCCTGGGCCCTGGGGATCGATGACACGTCCGCGGGGTTCCTCGTGCTCGTCGCCGCATCGAGCGGCCTGGCCGTGCTCGGCGACCGGGTGCGCGAGCTCGAGGAGGCCGGTGCCACCGTGCTGCGGATGGACGTGGCCGCCTCCATCGCGGCCGAGGACTCCTCCTGGCGGCTCGCGGTGCTCTCCCGCAGCCAGCAGCGCGTCATGCGCCAGCGGCGGGACGACGACGGCAGCAGGGCTCCGCGACCCGAGGTGGTCGCAGAGGTGGCGGATGCGCTGGACGCCGACCCGCGGATGCCCGCAGCGACGCTCGCGCGAGCGCTCGGCGTCTCGGAGGCCACGGCACGGCGCACGGTCGACCGCTCCATCGCCGCAGGCCTCCTGCGCCTCGGCTGCGACGTGGCCATGCCCGCGGCCGGCTACCGGCGCGGAGCCGTGCTGTGGGCGAGGGCCGATGACGTCGACGACGCCGCCGTGCGGGCCCAGCACACGGCGCAGACCCACCGGGTGGGCGTGCTGGTGGGCCCCGCGCCGCTGTTCGTGTGCGTGCGCGCCCGCACTCTGACGGCTCTGACCGGCATCGAGCGCGACTGGGGTGAGGGCATCGAGGTAGTCGACCGATGGACGGTGCTGCGCGGGATCAAGCGCAACGGGCACCTGCTCGACGCGGCGGGGCGCACCCGCGGACGCGTGCCGCTGACCTGGTGAACGCGCCGCAGCCTCAGGCCGCCGCGCGCATCCCTCAGGCCGCCGCGCGCATCGCATCGTCCAGGCGGTAGCGCGACAGCGGGATGAGACTGATCGCGCACAGGACCGCGGGGATCGCCGACACGCCCAGCACGATCGCCCACTGCGCGGTGCCGGACTGCGCGACGCCGTCGCCGGTCGACGCGACGTACCCGCCCACGCTGAGCACCAGTCCCAGCAGCGCCGGTCCCAGCGCGTAGCCGAGCAGTTCGAAGCCGGACCAGACGCCCGAGATCATCCCGATCCGGTTGGTGCCGCTGCGCTTCGCATCGTCGGCGGCCAGGTCGGGCAGCATCGCCAGAGGGAAGAGCTGCCCGCCGGCGTAGCCGACGCCCACGATGCCCGCCGCAATCAGCAGGGGCACCGCCTCCCCGCTGCGCGCGCCGAGCAGCCCGATGAAGCCGACGGTCTCGACGACTGTGGCGACCGCGAAACCGCGCCGCTTGCCGATGCGACGCGCCAGCGCCGACCACGCCGGCGTGAGCACCACCGCTGGTGCGACGAAGCAGACGAACGCGAGGGTGGCGATGCCGGGATCGTGCGTCACGTGGCGGGCCACGTAGACGACCCCGCCGAGCACCATCCCGATCGCGACGGCCTGCAGCACGAAGCTGAGGATCAGCATCCGCGCATCGCGGTTGCGCAGCACCACGCCGAGCTGCTCGAAGAGCCGCCCGCCGGCCGTCTCGCTCCGGGTCAGCGGCACACCGCGCGTTCCCCACCACACGCCGACCGCGCCGATCAGGATGAGCACGGCCATCGCTCCCGCCATGACGCGGTATCCGGTCGCACCGCCGAACGTCTCCACGAGCAGCGGGGCCGTGGCGCCCGACACCAGGATCGCGAGCGTGAACACGATCACCCGCCAGGTGATCAGCCGGGTGCGCTCGTCGTAGTCATCCGTGATCTCGGCCGACATCGCCAGGAACGGCACCTGGAAGAACGCGTAGACGGTGGCGGTGGTCAGGAACAGCAGCAGCACCCACAGCGCCGCGGCCACCGGCGGAGCCGTGGGCCCGAAGAACATCACCAGGAAGGCGATGGCGAGCAGGATGCCGGCGCGCAGGATGAACGGCCGCCGCCGGTCACGCGGATTCCGTGACCGATCGCTGATGCGGCCCGCGAGCGGGTTGAGGAAGAAGTCCCACGCCTTCGGCGCGAAGACGATCATGCCGGCGATCGCCGCCTGCACGCCGAGCAGGTCGGTGAGGAAAGGCATCAGGATCAGCCCCGGCACGGTGCCGTAGGTGCCCGAGGCGATGCCGCCCAGCGCGTAACCGGCGCGGGTTCGGCGCGGAAGCGCTGTCATGGAGCCGATCGTAGGGGCGTCCGTCATCCGAGGAGCACGGATGCGCTCATTCCGTCAGTGCCGCCGCGGTGGATGGGACGATCCGCCGTCCGTCAGGACTCGTGCGAGGTCGCCCAGGCATCCGGGCCGGTCGAACCGGCGGGATACTCCTCGAGGGGCACGGCCTTCGCCGCCCACGCATCCCGGATCGGCTGGATGATCCGCCAGCACTCCTCGGCCTCGTCGGCACGCACCGACAGCGCCACGTCGCCGTCCAGCAGTTCGTCCAGGACCTCCTCGTAGGACCGCTGCTGGCCTTCGCCGAGGTCGGCGACCAGGTCCTCGTGCCGCAGGGCGAACGGATCGTCGCCGCCGGTGACGTGAAGCCGCAGGTGCATCTCGTCGGGACCGAGCGAGAACGTCAGCCTGCCGCCGTCGACCGGGGTGCCGTTCAGCCCCGGCGGCACGTGCCGCACGGGCTTGAAGGTCACCACGATCTCGGAGTGCTTGCGGTCCAGGGCCTTGCCGGAGCGGAGCACGAACGGCACGCCCGCCCAGCGGTCGCTGGCGATCTCGAAGGTGACCTCGGCCAGCGTCTCGGTCTGCCGGTCCGGGTCGACACCCTCCTCGTCGCGGTAGGAGGGCAGCTCGCGATCGCCCTGCGTGCCCGCGGTGTACTGGGCGCGTCGCGACGCCGTCGCCGGGTCATCGCCCATCACGTGCGTGGCGCGCAGCACGGCCGCCTTCGCATCGCGCAGGTCGCGCTCGCCGAGGGTGGAGGGCGGATCCATCGCCACCAGGGCCATCACCTGCAGCAGGTGGCTCTGGATCATGTCGATCATGGCGCCGGCCTTGTCGTAGTACCTGGCCCTGCCCTCGAGAGCCACGCTCTCGTCGAAGCGGATCAGCACCTGCTGCACGTGCTCGGCGCGCCACACCGGCTCCCAGATGCGGTTCGCCAGGCGCACGCCCAGTAAGTTCAGCAGCGTCGACCTGCCCAGGAAGTGGTCCACGCGGAAGATCTGCTGCTCGGGCACCAGCGCCAGCAGCTTGCTGTTCAGCTCGCGAGCGGAGGCCTCGTCCTCGCCGAACGGCTTCTCCATCGCCAGGATGGTGCCCTCCGGCAGGGTGAGCCCCTCCATGGCGTCGATCGCGGCCGCGGTGACGGCCGGCGGCAGTGCGAAGTAGAGCACCGTCGAGGGGCCGAGGCCCTTCACCAGCGAGGCGACGTCGTCGGCATCCGTCACGTCCGCCTTCACGTAGTCGGCGATGTCGACGTGCTCCAGCGCCTGCGGCGAATCGGCGAACGCCTTCTCGACGGCGGAGCGCCAGGTGCCGGCATCCCAGTCCTCCGTGCCCGAACCGCGCAGCGCGACGCGGCGCTTCGGCTCCTTGCACAGCAGCGACGCCAGCGACGGCAGCAGAAGACGGGAGGTGAGGTCGCCGGAGGCGCCGAGGATGTAGAGCGTGGTGGTCGGCATGAGATCGACGCTAGTCCCACGTCCCCTGAAAGCAAGGGGCTGGATTCGGCATGGCGCGAGTGCGAGACTGCCGGGCGTGGCCATGCGGATCGAGGACTATGCACTGCTGAGCAACTGCCGCACCGCGGCGCTGGTCTCGAGGGAGGGGAGCATCGACTGGCTCTGCCTTCCGCGTCTGGACTCCGCCAGCACGTTCGGCGGGCTTCTCGGAGACGACTCGCACGGCAGGTGGTCGCTGCGCCCCGCCGATCCGGATGCCACGGTCACGCGCCGCTACGACGAGGACACCTTCGTGCTGATCACGCGGTGGGAGAGCGCGGATGCCGTGGTGGAGGTGCACGACTTCATGCCCATCGATCCGGACGCCGCCGTCGACATCCGCCGCACCGACCTCGTCCGCCGTGTCGTCGGCGTGCAGGGCACGATGCACCTGGAGCAGCGGATCAGCATCCGCTTCGACTACGCGCGGGCGATGCCGTGGGTGCGGCAGACCGGAAGCGCCCACCACCCGCGGCTGGTGGCGATGGCGGGTCCGGATGCTCTCGCGCTGCGCGGCGCGGCGGTGAAGGCCGCCGATCACGAGCACCGGGGCGACCTCACGGTCGCGGCCGGGGAGGTGCGGGACATGCAGCTGACGTGGTTCCCGTCGCACCTGGACGTGCCGGAGCCGCTCGACGTCGACGCCGAGCTGGAGCGCACGAAGGCCTGGTGGCAGGGCTGGGCCGACACGATCGAGCACGACGGCCGGCACCATGACGTGGTCGTGCGATCGCTGCTGATCCTGCGCGCGCTCACCAACCACGAGACCGGCGGCATCGCGGCGGCGGCGACGACGTCACTGCCCGAGGACTTCGGCGGCGAGCGCAACTGGGACTATCGCTACGTGTGGCTGCGGGATGCCGCGCTCACGCTGGAGGCGCTGCTCGACCACGGCTTCCTCGCTCTCGCCGACAGGTGGCGCGAGTGGCTGCTGCGAGCGGTCGCGGGCGACCCGGCCGACCTGCAGATCATGTACGGACTGGCCGGCGAGCGCGACCTGACCGAGCGCGAGGTCGGCTGGCTGCCCGGCTTCGCGGCATCCACGCCGGTGCGCATCGGCAACGGCGCCGCGGCGCAGTACCAGGCCGATGTGGTGGGCGAGGTGCTGGTGACGCTGTCGGCCGCGCGCTCGGCGGGACTGGAGGATTCGAAGTTCTCCTGGCCGCTCGAGCGGCAGCTGCTGCGCTTCGCCGCCGAGCAGCTCGACCGGCCGGATCAGGGGCTGTGGGAGATCCGCGGCGACCCGCACATGTTCACGCACTCCCGCGTGATGATGTGGGCCGCGTTCGACCGCGGTGTGCGGGCGGTGGAGGAGTTCGGCCTGGATGGACCGGTGCAGCGCTGGCGCGAGCTGCGCGAACGGCTGCGCTCCGAGATCGACCGCGGCGGCGTGACCGACGGGTACTTCACCCAGTACTACGGCAGCGGCGAGGTGGACGCGTCGCTGCTGCTGCTCCCGCAGGTGGGGTTCTGCGCGCCGGACGATCCGCGGATGCTGAAGACCGTCGAGCGCATCGAGCAGACGCTCATGCACGACGGACTCCTGCACCGGTATCGCACCGGCACGGGCGTCGACGGTCTCGCGGGGGACGAGAGCCCGTTTCTGGCCTGCTCGTTCTGGCTGGTGGAGCAGTATGCAGTGACCGGCCGCGACGACGAGGCGCAGGAGCTGATGGACCGGCTGTGCGCGCTGCGGAACGACGTCGGGATGCTGTCGGAGGAGTACGACCCGGTGCGGGAGCGCCAGGTCGGGAACACCCCGCAGGCGTTCTCGCATCTGGCTCTGGTGCGGGCGGCGGATGCCCTGATGACGACGGAGCACCGGCCGCGGTGATGCGGGGTGCATCGTCGCGCCGAAAGCAGAAGGATCGCCGAGAACAGACAGGATGCTGTGCAGAGCATCCTGTTCTCGGCGATCCTCCTGGTCCGGGGCGTGCCCGGAAGCGGGTCAGGCGCTGAGCAGCACCGTGTCGCCGATCGGGCGGCGCACGCGCGGCGCGGTCTCGCGCTGCGCGAGCACCTCGGGCAGGGCGTCGATGTCGCCGAGCTCGCCCAGGGCGATGACGGTCATCGGGGCGAAGCGCTCGTCCAGGCCCGCGAGCTCACGGATCTGCTCGGGCAGGAAGCCGCTCATCTGGTGCACGAGCAGGCCGTCGTAGTGCGCCTGCACGGAGAGGTGCGCGATCGACTGGCCGAGGTCGTAGACGGCGTGGGTGATCGGGGTGCCGTCCTCGGTGGCGGTCTCGGCGACGGCCACGATCAGCACGGCCGCGTTTCCGGCCCAGGCCTGGTTGAAACCCATCAGGGCGGCGTGGATGCCCTCGTGCAGCGCACTGCCGCGGCGAGCGACGATGAAGCGCCAGGGCTGCATGTTGTTGGCGCTGGGCGACCAGCGGGCGGCCTCGAGGGCGGAGGCGAGCTTGGCCTCGTCGATCGGGGTCTCGGCGTCGAACGCGCGCGGGCTCCAGCGATCGGCGAGCACGTCGAGGACGGGGTGCTCGGTCTGGGCGGTGCGGTCGAGGACAGGAGTGCTCATCTGGATGAGGCCTTTCAGGTGGTGCGGATGCTGTCGGACCTCATCGTCCTGCTGGCACAACCAGTCTATGCGCGTGCATATTCCCGCATCCCTTCGTCTCGTCGCTGCGCTCCTCGCTCAGGGACCGGAACCGGAGCTGGAACCCGGCCCCTGAGCGAGCGGAGCGAGACGAAGGGTCAGCCGCGCAGTGCCTCCCCGAGCTTGACCCTGGCGCCCATGCGCAGCAGCGAGTTCTCGTAGATCTTCGCGCCGATCAGGATCGCGCCCACGCACGCGGCCAGCAGCAGCGCCAGGCTCAGCAGCGGCTCCCACCACTGCGCCTCGCCGACGAACAGACGCACCGGCATCGCCACCGGGGCCGAGAACGGGATGTACGACAGGATCGTCATCACCAGCGGGTTGTCGTTGAAGACGATCACCAGGATGTACGGCGCCATGACCAGCATCATCAGCGGCATCGTGGTCGAGCCGATGTCCTCCTGCCTGGACACCATGGCGGCGGCGCCCGAGTAGAGCGACGCGAGCAGGATGAAGCCGAACAGGAAGAAGACCGCGAACCACAGCACCGGTGCCCCGATGCCCGCGAGCAGCTGGTTCTGCCCCGTGACGATCAGGCCGATCACGGCTATCGCGGCGAGCAGCACGATCTGCGCCATCGCCAGGATGGTGTTGCCGAGCACCTTGCCCGCCAGCAGCACGCGGGTGGGGATGGCCGAGATCAGCAGCTCGACGACGCGGGTCTGCTTCTCCTCCACCACGCTCTGCGCGATTGTCGCCCCGAACGTGGACGCCGCCATCAGGAACACCACGCCGAAGCCGATCGCCACGAGGTAGCGCACCAGCGAGTTCGTCGCGGCGGGTTCGAGGATCTCGACCTTCGGCGAGATGGACAGCGACATGACGAGGCTCGTCGGCGCGTCCTTCTTGGCGAGGATGACGACCCCGGTCGGTCCCTCGCCGGGCAGCACTGCTGCGGTGACCTCGTCGTCGCGCACGAGCCTCTCGGCTGCTGCGCGGTCGGCGACCTCGGTCACCTTCACGTTCGGCAGCGCCTCGACGACCTTCGCGGTCTGCGAGGTCGCGGCGATGGCGTCGGGCGTCGGCGACTTGCTGGAGAACCCGCCGATCAGCACGCCGGCCAGCGCGACCAGCAGCAGGATGCCGGTGGAGATCAGGAAGGCCTTGCTGCGCAGCTTGGAGCCGATCTCGCGCTCGGCGACCAGCCAGACCAGGGACGAGGTGTTCCTGTTCACCGGGACCTGAGGGGTTGAGTTCGTCGGAGTGCTCATCGGATGACCTCCTTGAAGATCTGGGCGAGGGACGGATGCTGGGGGGCGAAGTTCGAGACCTCGCCGCGGCCGACCGCCTCGCGCAGCACGCGCTGGGCGGTGTCGGGGGTGTCGACGTCGAACAGCGCCGATCCGCCCTCGAAGTCGATGACCGTGACGCCCGGCTCGCCGCGCAGCCAGCCCGCGTCTCCCGCGGAGTCGAGCTGGTAGCGCAGCGTGGAGTGCTGGGCACGCAGCTGCTCGCGGGTGCCGGCGGCGCGGATCGTGCCCCCGGCGATGATGATCAGGTCGTCGCACAGTCGCTCGACGACGTCGAGCTGGTGTGAGGAGAACAGGATGGAGGCGCCCTGCGCTGCACGGCGCTGCAGCACGTCGGCGACCACGTCGACCGCGAGCGGGTCCAGCCCCGAGAAGGGCTCGTCGAGGATGAGCACCTCGGGGTCGTGCACGAGCGCGGCGGCGATCTGCGCGCGCTGCTGGTTGCCCAGCGACAGCGACTCGATCAGGTCGTTCAGGCGCTCGCCGAGCCCGAGCTCGTGCAGCAGCGCGGTGGCGCGCACCGTGGCATCCGCCTTGCCGAAGCCGTGCAGCCGGGCGAGGTAGACCACCTGCTCGAGCACCTTCATCTTCGGGTACAGGCCGCGCTCCTCGGGCATGTACCCGAACCGCCGGCGGTCGGCCGTGGTGACGGGCGCGCCGTCGAGAGTGACCGTGCCGCCGTCCGAGGCCAGCACGCCCAGGATGATGCGCATGGTGGTCGTCTTGCCGGCTCCGTTGCCGCCGACGAAGCCGGTCAGCCGGCCCGGCGCCACATCGAATCGGATGTCATCGAGCACGGTCCGCGAGCCGTAGCTCTTGGTGATGCCCTGCAGATGCAGTTCGCCTGTCACTTCGTCTCTCTCCGTTCGCTCAGTACGTCGCATGCCTCCACGCTACGAACCGGGCCCGGTCCGGGGCATCCCCCCTGCGGCGGATTCGCGCGATCATCCCCGGGACGGAGTCCGCATCCGGCTCAGCGCCGGCCCGCATGCAGCACGCCGCGCACGACGAGCCCGGCGATCAGCGCCCAGAACGCCGCGCTGATGCCGAGGAGCGCGATGCCGGACGCCGCCACCAGGAACGTGATCACGGCGGGCATCCGCTCGCCCGGGTCGTCGATGGCCTGCTGCACGGCCGAGCCGAAGGCGCCGAACAGGGCGAGACCCGCCACGGCGGGGATGACCGCGGCGGGCGCGAGGAGCACGAGCGCCGCGAACACCGCCGACAGCCCGCCGAGCACGAGGTACGACACCCCGGTGGAGACGCCGGCGATCCACCGTCGCGCGGGGTCGGGTTCGGCATCCGGTGCCGCGGCCAGCGCCGCACTGATGGCGGCGAGATTGATGGCGTGACCTCCGGCCGGCGCCCCGAGTGCCGAGCCGATGCCGGTGACGAGCATCGCGGGCCGCCAGGGCACCTCGTAGCCGAAGCTGCGCATCACGGCGATCCCGGGCACGTTCTGCGAGGCCATCGTGACGATGAACAGCGGCAGCGCGATGCCCACGATCGACCCGATCGTGAAGGTCGGCGCGGTCAACTGGAACGCGGGCAGCAGCACCGCCGGGTCCACCGTGGTGCCCGTGCGGGCGATGCCGATCACGACGACGACGGTCGCCGTGACGAACGCGGCCGGCACGGCCCACCGCGGCGCGAGGCGGGCGAACAGCAGCCAGGTGACCACCACCGGGATCACGCCCCACGGGTTCGCGACCAGGCCCGTGACGGGCGCGAGGCACAGCGGCAGCAGCACGCCCGCGAGCATCGCCTGCGCGATGGACGGCGGAATGGCGGCGATGAGGGTCCCGAGCCTCGGCACGAGCGCGGTCAGCAGGATCAGTGCCGCGACCACGAGGAACGCCCCGACCGCGGCGCTCCAGCCGCCCTCGACCGCGCTGCTCGCCGCGAGCAGCGCGGCGCCGGGCGTCGACCAGGCCGCGGTGATCGGCATCCGATACCGCCAGGCGAGCACGATGCAGGCCGCGCCCATGGTCAGGCTCAGCGCGAGCAGCCCGCTCGCCGCCTGCGCCGGGCTGGCGCCGACGGCGTCCAGGCCGGTGAGCACGACGGCGAACGAGCTCGTGAAGCCGACGAGGGCGGTCACGATGCCTGCGGTGACGGGACGCGACAGGGGGCGGCGGGCGGTGGCGGTCATCGGCTCCTCATCGGGCGGGATGATCCGAGGGTAGCGGCTGCTCTCAGAGGATTTTTATATGCGGCGGAATAGAGTCGACGCGCGGCGGGTTGAACCCCGCCGTACCCCTGCATCTTTCGAGAAGGATCCCCAATGACCACCATCGGCTACATCGTCGGCAGCATCTCCAGCACCTCCATCAACCGCACGCTGGCCGAGGCCCTGGCGAAGCTCGCCCCCGAGGGCGTCGAGTTCCGCGAGATCGCGATCAAGGACCTTCCGTTCTACTCGCCCGACCTCGACGGCTCCTTCCCGCAGGTCGCCCTCGACTTCAAGCAGGCCATCGCCGACGTCGACGGCGTCCTGATCGTCACCCCCGAGTACAGCCGCTCCATCCCCGGCGTGCTGAAGAACGCCCTCGACTGGTCGGCCCGCCCCTACGGCCAGGCCTCCTTCGACGGCAAGCCCGTCGCCGTCATCGGCGCCTCGGGCGGCGGCATCGCCACCGCGGCCGCTCAGCAGCACCTGCGCGCCATCCTCGGCCACTACAACGCCGTGACCATGGGTCAGCCCGAGGGCTTCATCCAGCTCACCCCGGGTCTCATCGACGCCGACGGCAACGTCACGGTCGAGAGCACCAAGGAGTTCCTCGGCTTCTACCTGCAGTCGTTCCTGACGCTGATCGCCCGCGTCGAGGCCGCTCGCAAGCACGCCTGACCTTCCAGCCGCGCCGGAATGCGCGACGATCGGATGCCCCGGTGCCTCGCGGCCCGGGGCATCCGGTGTCTTCGGGCTTTCTGAAGGTCGCGACGATCGGATGCTTCGGCTGTCAGGTCAGCCCGTGCCGGTGCGCGAGCACGATCGCCTGCACCCGGTCGCGGGCGCCGAGCTTCTGCAGCACGCGCGAGACATGCGTCTTCACCGTCGCCTCGCCGATGAACAGCGCGGTGGCGATCTCGGCGTTGCTGCGGGCATCCGCCATCAGCGCCAGCACCTCGCTCTCGCGCTCCGTGAGCGGCTCGGCCAGCACGGAGACGGCGCTGGGGGTCCGGGGCGGCGTCTCCTGCGCCACCGGAACCGGCGGCGACGCGGCTGCGAACCGCGCCAGCACGCGGCGCGTCACCTCGGGCGCGAGGATGCCGTCGCCGGCGGCCAGCGCGCGGACCGCCGTGATCAGCTCCTCAGGGCCGGCGTTCTTCAGCAGGAACCCGCCGGCGCCGGCGTCCAGGGCCTGGAACAGGTACTCGTCGCGGTCGAAGGTGGTCACGATCGCGACGGACGCGGTGATCGCCGGGTCCGCGACGATGCGCCGGGTGGCCTCGATGCCGTCCATGTCGGGCATCTGCACGTCCATCGTGATGACGTCCGGCATGAGCTGTGCGGCGAGAGCCACGGCATCCGCTCCCGTGCCCGCCTCGCCCACCACCTCGATGTCGGGCTGCGTGCCGAGGATCGTGCGGAATCCGGCCCGCAGCATCGCATGGTCGTCCACGAGCAGCACGCGGATCATCGGGTGGACTCCTCGGTCTTCGTGAGCGGCACGCTCGCGCGCACCCGGAACCCGCCCTGCGGGCGGGGGAGCAGCTCGATCGTGCCGCCGGATGCCAGGGCGCGCTCGCGCATGCCCAGCTGGCCGAGGCCCGGGCGCAGTGCGCCGATCGCGCGGCCGGTGTTCACGACTTCGAGCTCCACGGCATCCGGTTCGTACCGCACCCGCACGTCGGCCGTCGCCCCGACGCCGGCATGACGGCGGGCGTTGGTGAGTGCCTCCTGCGCGATGCGGTACAGGTTCACGCCGACCGTGCTCGAGACGGGGACCGGCTCGCCGATCACCGCGTAGTCGGTGGGCAGCCCGGCATCGCTCGAGGACTGCGCGAGCCGCTCGATGTCCTCGAGGCCGAACGTCGAGGGCGCCTCGTCGCCGAGGGCGTCGCCGGGAGCGCGCAGCGTCTCCAGCAGCTGCCGGAAGTCGCGGATGGCCTCACGGGAGGCGTCCTCGATGCCGGCCAGCATCCGCTTCGCCTCCGCCGGGTCCTGCTCGGCGACCAGTCGGGCCGCGCCCGCCTGCACGCCCATCACGGACACGTGATGGGCGACCACGTCGTGCAGCTCGCGGGCGATGCGCACCCGGTCGAGCGCCACGGCCTGCGCGGCGGTGACCTCGCGCTCGGCCTCGAGCTCGCGGGTGCGCCCCTCGAGCGTGTGCCGCTGCGCAGCCGCCTGCCAGGAGCGCTCGCCGAAGTAGTACGCGCCGCCGAAGTACAGCACGTTCAGCAGCAGCTGGAGCATCATCATCGCGATATAGGGAGAGAACAGCCCCGCCGCCATGTCGGCCTTGCCGGCCTCGTCGATCGCGTCGCGATACATCACGAACAGCAGCCAGATGAACATGCCGGCGATGATGCCGATGCGCACCAGCGTCGCGGCCCGGCGGTCGTTCATCCAGGCCCCGACCGTGTACAGCGCGATGAACATCGAGATGTTCGTGACGTACATCTCCGGCACCCGCAGCGTCACGCCCACGAACATCGCCAGCGCCACGAACACCGCGACCGCGGCGGGGCGGCGACGGCGCAGCGCGAGGGGAGCGGAGACGGCGAGCACCAGGATGAGCGCGGTCCACATCGGCGCCTGAGTCTTGCCGTAGAGTCCGGCGACCGTGGAGAGCCCTGCGCTGATCACGCCGCCGACCAGCATGACGCCCGCGAGCAGCAGATCCTGGCGCAGGTCGCGCTCGGTCGGCGTGCGCGTGAAGGGGGAGTCCGGCATCCTCCCACCGTAGGCGGAGCGCGGAGGCCGCACATCCGCCGTGCGGCGGATGCGGGCGGTCGCGTGGTCTGGCGTCAGGACGCTCCAGGTATCAACTTCTGCTGTTATGTGGCGGGTTGAAACAGCAGAAGTTGATACCTGGGTGGTCCTTGGGTTCCGGGAAGTCCGGGGTGCGAGAATCGAGCGTGACCGTCACGCGACCGCGCCTCGCGCCCCTGTACCTCGCCGGCTTCACGACGGCGTTCGGCGCCCACGGCATCGCCGCAGCGCTCGGCGCCGAGACCGAGGACATCGGCTGGACTCTGCTGGCCTTCGGGTTCACGCTCGCGCTGTACGACCTCGCCGAGGTGCTGCTCAAGCCGGTGTTCGGGGCGCTCAGCGACCGCATCGGCGTGCGTCCGGTGATCGTGGCGGGCCTGCTGGCGTTCGCCGCCTTCTCGGCGGTCGGCGCGCTCGTCCCCGGCACGGTCGGCCTGATCGTGGCCCGCTTCGGACAGGGGGCCGCGGCATCCGCCTTCTCCCCGGCGTCGTCGGCCGCGGTCGCCCGCCTCACCGACGGAGCCTCCCGGGGCGCGTACTTCGGCAGGTACGGCTCCTGGAAGAGCCTCGGCTACGCGCTCGGTCCGCTGATCGGCGCCGTGCTCGTGGTGTGGGCGGGCCTGCCCGCGCTGTTCTGGGCGCTCGCAGCACTGGGGCTCGCTGCCGCCGCCTGGGTGCGCTTCTCCGTGCCGGCCGTGCCGGTGCTCCCGCGCAAGCGGGTCACGCTCGCGGATCTCGGCCGAGAGCTCGCCGCGCCCGGCTTCCTGGTGCCGACGCTCGTGCTCGCCGCGACCACCGGCGCGCTCGCCGTGGCCGTCGGCTTCCTGCCGCTGCTCGCCAGACAGGCCGGTTTCGGCACGGTCGCCAGCATGGCGCTGGTCACGGTGCTCGCGATCGTGTCCAGCATCGTCCAGCCGCTGACCGGCGCCTGGCACGATCGCGGCCGAGTCTCGGTGCGCCTCGGCGCCATCGGCGGCCTGGCGCTCATCGCGGTCGGCATCGGCGTCGCGGGAGGGGTCGCGCTGGCATCCGGAACGATGCAGGCCGGGATGCTGCTGATCGTCGCACTGCTCACCACCGCGCTGCTGGTGGGCGCGGGCGTCGGCCTCGCCACGCCCGTGGCGTTCTCGCATCTCGCGGCCTCGACCCCGGAGGAGCGGATGGGGCGCACCATGGGCTCCGCTGAGCTCGGCCGTGAGCTGGGCGATGCGGGCGGTCCGCTCGTCGCAGGCGCGGTGGGCACGGCATCCGTCCCCGGTGTCGGACTGATCGTGGTCGCGGCGCTCACCGCCGGGGCCGGAGCGCTGGCGCTGGTCGGGATGCGCCGGCGCAGCTGATCCGAACTTGCTATTGACAAGCAAGGTTGCTTTTTGCAAGTATCGAGGTCATCGGGGCCGGCGACTGCCGGGCCGCCATCGACAAGGGAGTCATCATGACCAAGATCTTCGTCAACCTGCCCACCTCCGACCTCGAGCGCGCCAAGGCGTTCTACACGGCGCTCGGCTGCGAGATCAACCCGCAGTTCACCGACGAGAACGCCGCCTGCGTGGTGTGGAGCGAGGACATCTACTTCATGGTGCTGACGCGCGAGTTCTTCGCGACCTTCACCGACAAGCCGATCGCGGACCCGCAGCAGACCCTGCAGGTCTCGTCGTCGTTCACCTGCGACTCGCGCGAGGAGGTCGACGCGATCGTCGACAAGGCTCTCGCGGCGGGCGGCACCGAGCCCAAGCCCGCACAGGACTACGGTTTCATGTACTCGCGCGACATCGACGACCCGGACGGCAACTCGCTCGGCTTCCTGTACATGGTCCCCGAGGCGGCCGAGAAGGGCCCGGAGGCCTACATGGCGGAGCAGGGCGCCGCATCCTGACATGGCGGCGCGCAGCTACGGCCAGTACTGCGGAGTCACGACGGCCGTCGAGCTGATCGGTGAGCGGTGGGCGCTGCTCATCGTCCGCGATCTGCTCGTGGGTCCCCGCCGCTACACCGACCTGAAGCAGGGGCTGCCACGCATTCCCACGAACATCCTCTCCACCCGGCTGAAGGAGCTGCAGGAGGGCGGCGTCGTCAGGCGCGTGCCGCTGCACAACTGCGGCCTGGTGTACGAGCTCACGGACTACGGGCGGGCGCTCGAGCCGATCGTGCTGGCGCTCGGGCGCTGGGGGTTCCAGGCGATGGGTGACCCCGGCGAGGACGACGTCGTCACTCCGGACTCGCTGACGATGGCGCTGCGCACGTCGTTCCGCGAGGCGTCGGCTCGCGACCTCGACGTCGAGCTGCATGTCGGCGACGTGGCCCTGCGCGTCACCGTGGCTGCGGGGGAGCTGGCCGTCGCGCAGCTCGCGCCGCCCGCGCCGCCGGTCGGCGGGCGGATGCCCGACTCGGATCCGGATGCCGTGCTGGTCGCCGGCCCCGGCATCCGGCACCTCATCGGCGGACGGGTCACCGCCCGGGAGGCGCTGGCATCGGACCTCGTGCACATCGCACGCGGCGATGCCGGCGCGCTCGAATCCTTCGCGGAGACCTTCCGCATCGACCCCGTCGCGGCGTAGCGTCGCACCGGGCCCCATGCATGCAGGACCCGGGTGAGACCGGACATCTCAAGAATCGAACCATCGAACGAGGAGAGCATCATGACCGGACGCGTCATCATCGATCTGTTCACCACCCTGGACGGCGTCGCGCAGGCGCCGGGCGGGGCGGAGGAGGACACCAGAGACGGCTTCCCCTATGGCGGCTGGCAGGCCGGCTATCCCAGCGAGGCCGTCGGGGCGAGCGTGACCAAGGGCATGGAGACCCTCGACGCGCTGCTGCTCGGCCGACGCACCTACGACATCTTCGCCGGCTACTGGCCGCAGCACACCACCGGCCCGGAGGGGTTCATCGGGCAGCTGTTCGACCGGGTCCCGAAGTACGTCGCCTCGCGGGACGCCGACATCCGGCTGGACTGGCAGGGCTCGACGCGGATCGGTGCCGATCTGGCGTCGGAGATCGCGGCGCTGCGGGAGAAGCATCAGGACGTGCACGTGATCGGCAGCATCGACCTGGTGCAGACCCTGCTCGCCGAACAGCTCTACGACGAGCTGCAGCTGTGGGTGTACCCGGTCGTGCTCGGCCGAGGCCGGAAGGTGTTCCCCGACGGTGCGGCGCCCTCGAACATGCGGCTGCTGAGTGCGGAGTCCGGCGACGGCGGCACCCTCTCGCTGCGCTACGCGCCGCTGCCGGGTGAGGTGCGCACCGGCACGATGGGGTCGTGACCGGCGCGCGCGTCAGCCCGTCAGAGCACGGCCAGCGCGTCGATCTCGACGAGCATCTCCGGGTGGGGGAGGCCGACGAACACGGTGGTGCGGCACGGCAGCATGCCACTGGGCACGTGCTTCTGGACGAACTCGCCGTACGCCTCGTTCATCGCGGGGAACAGGTCCTGCGAGGTCAGGTACACGCGGAACATGATCACGTCCTCGACCGAGGCGTCGCCCGCCTCGAGGATGGCGCGGATGTTCTCGAGTGTGCGGATGGTCTGCGCGTGCACGTCGCCCTCGGCGATGTACTTGTTGGTGACGGGGTCCATCGGGCCCTGTCCTGAGACCTGCAGCATGTTGCCCTTGCGCAGGCCCTGGGAGAAGACGTGCGCGGGGGCGGGGGCCTCGTCGGTGCGGATGACGGTGGTGTCGGACATGTCTGCTCCTTGCGGATCGGATCGGATCGGATCGGTTGCGGTTCGGGGTTGCGGTCGGGTGGCGGTCGTCGGGGACGGCTCGGGTCAGCGCAGGATGTCGGGTCCGCCGACATCCAGATCTGCGAGCCGGGGGAGGCCCTCCCAGTCTCCGGGGAGGGTGACGGAGTGCGCGGCCACGCGGCCGGCGAAGTCGAGCCGGATCTGCGGCGCGGAATCGACCAGCACGCCGTGCAGGTAGCCCGCGGCGAAGGCGTCGCCGGCTCCCACAGGGTCGCGTTCGACGACGGCGGTGACGTTCTGCTCGAAGACCTCGCCGTCCACCAGTGACAGGGCGCCGTCGGCTCCGCGCTTGACGACCACCTCGGCCGGGCCGAGCGCGGCGATGCGACGGGCGTACGCCGCATCGTCCCCGCCGTCGTGCGCGTCGCCCAGCAGCACCTGCGCCTCATCGGCGGTGGCGAACACCAGGTGCGAGAGCTCGGTGAGCTCGCGCAGCGCGGGGCCGGCCTCCTCTGCGCTCCACAGCGTCGCGCGGTAGTTGAGGTCCAGGCTCACCAGGACGCCGGCGTCGTGGGCGGCATGCGCGGCCGCGACCAGTGCCCGGTGCGGGCCCTCGCCGAGTGCGGCGGTGATCCCGGTCAGGTGCAGGATCCGCGCGCTGCGGATCTCATCCAGCGGAAGGTCCTCGACGGCCAGCTGCGCGCCCGCGCTGCCGAGGCGTGCGTACTGGACGGAGCTGCGCCCGAACCCGCGCTGCGCGCGCACCATCATGCCGGTGTGCGTCGGACCGGTCAGCCCGCGGGTGCGCACGCCTTCGGCGCGCAGCTCCCGCTCGATGTATCGGCCGATCTCGTCGTCGCCGAGGCGGCCGACCCACAGGGCGTCGTGCCCGAGCCGGGCGAGGCCGATCGCGACGTTCGACTCCGCACCGCCGAAGGAGAGATGGAACGCGGGGCCCGACACGAGCGGCATTCCCAGCGGGGCGAAGAAGAGTCCCATGGACTCGCCCATGGTGACGAGGTCGGGAGCGGAGGCGGTCATGCGAAGTGCATCCGGATCAGGTCGACGATGCGCGCCTCGTCGTCGACGAGCGGGACCAGACCCCAGCGGTCGAGCGTGGTGCAGGGGTGGGAGATCCCCAGCTCCACGAGGTCGCCGACGCGCGGTGCCTCGCCGTCCGGATCGAACGCGATGAAGGCGTGCTGATCGGCGAGCTGCGTGATCGTGCCGTTGAACGGGCGGCGATTGGAGCCGTCCCGGCCGCGGGATCCGTGCACCACGGGCAGCCCCTGATCGAAGCCGACGTCGCGCCGCCCGCAGAGCACGATCGCGAGACCGGGCTCGGGGATGCTGAGCACCGGCGCCCACACGGTGATCGCGGGGCGCAGCGCGGGCGCGGCGGTGTTGCCGCGGGCGAGCGGTGTCAGCCGGGAGTAGAACCCGTCGTCATGCGTGAGGTAGGCGCCGCTGCGCAGCAGGATCCGGTGCGCGGCGATGCCGCCCGAGATCAGCCCGTCGACCGCGGCGTCGAAGTACGCGCTGCCCCCGATCGACACCGTGCAGTCCCCGGGGACCAGCTGCGCCTCCTCGAGGCGCCCCACGATCTGACCGAGATGCTCGGCGAAGGCGACCACCCGGGCGGCGCTCTCCTCCGGGGTGTCGCCGCCGAGCGTGCCCTCGTACGTCGCGATGCCGACGACGCGGATGCCGGGGGTGCGGGCCGCGTGCTCCGCCAGCGCGCGCAGTGCATCCTCGTCGCGGGCGCCGGTGCGGCCGCCGGGGTTGCCCGCCTCGAGCAACACGGAGAGCGGGCGGTCCCCGTCCGCAGCCGTCGGATCGGCGAGCAGGTCCAGGCCCGCGATGGAGTCCGCGTAGACGAGGCACTCGAAGTCGGGGTCGGCGTCGAGCTCGCCGCGGATCCAGGCGATCGCGCCCGGCTCGACGAGCTGATTGGCCAGCAGCAGCCGGGGCAAGCCGGCGGCGCGGTACACGCGCAGCTGGAAGGGCGTCGCGGCGGTGATGCCCCACGCGCCGGCGTCGAGCTGCTGCTGAGCGAGCTGCGGCGACATGGCGGTCTTGCCGTGCGGGGCGATGGACACCCCGCGGTCGCGGACGTAGTCCATCATGGCGCTGACGTTGTGCGCGATGGCGGGCCCGTTCAGCGTGAGCTGCGGGAAGTCCCGGTCGGCGGCGAACAGCGAGCTGCCGATGAGCTGCGCCGGGTCGTCGTGCGCCAGAGCGGGACCGAGCCCCTTGGTCAGGCTCAGCGGGGGCTGCGGGTATTCGGACTGCGTCGTCATGCGAATGACCTCCGTGCGGAAGCGGGGGCGCCCATGCGCCGGGAGATGTCGGCGGCCGCGCAGGAACAGGCCGGCGACCTACTCACCATCATGCCGTCCGCGCGGGCAGTTCTCGTCCAGCAACGGCGCACTCGCTCTGCGACCGCTGGTGACCGCGGGGGAGTAGCCGGGCGTCAGCCCGCCAGCATCCGCTCGATCACCTGCGCGACGCCGTCGTCGGCGTTCGACGGCGCCACCTCGTCGGCGGCGTCCCGCACCACGTCGATCGCGTTGCCGACGGCGACGCCGCGGCCCGCCCAGCGCAGCATCTCGAGGTCGTTCAGCGCGTCGCCGAAGGCCAGCACCTCACTGCGGTCGATGCCGAGCCGCGCGCACACCTGTGCGACGCCGGTCGCCTTGGTCACACCCTGCGCCATCACCTCGACGAAGGGCGCCCCCGACAGCGTGGCCTCGAAGCCGGTCAGGCCCAGCGACTGCAGCGCGGCGTAGATGTCGGGGATCGAGACCGACGGATGCCGGATCACGAGCTTCAGACTCGGCGCGGCCAGCACGTCGGCCAGCGGCACGCCGCCCATCGTCTCGGGAGCGCGCTTGTGGTCGCTGGCCTGCGCGAGGGCGGCGTAGCCCTCCTGCGCGACGAAGCCCTCGCCGGCATCCCGCACGCTCGCGTAGACGAGGCCGGGCAGCACGCTGTTCAGCGCCTCGGCGAGCTCCTGCTGCACGGCAGGCGGGATCTCCTCGGCGAACAGGTGCTCACCGGTGGTCAGGTGCACGCCGTACGCGCCGTTGCCGCACAGCGCCCAGTCGGTGAAGCCGGCCTGCGCGGCGATCGGCCGCAGCCCGATCGGCTGACGCGCGGTCACCGGGATCGTCGCGATCCCGGCATCCCGCGCCGCATCCAGCGCCGCACGCGTGCGAGGCGAGACCCCGCCGTCGTCGCCCAGCAGAGTGCCGTCGAGATCGGTCGCGATCAGGCGGATGCTCACGCGAAGATCATCGGCAGGTCGTCGTCCTCCTCCGGCCCGCCGAGGTCGAGCTCGACCACCACCGGCACGTGGTCGCTGGGCTGCTCGCCCTTGCGCTCGTCGCGGTGGATGGATGCTCCGGTCACCGCGCTCGCGAAGGCGTCGGAGCCGAGCACGAAGTCGATGCGGATGCCCTCGTTGCGGGGGAACTTGAGCCGCTGGTAGTCCCAGTACGTGAAGCCCTCCGGGATGAGCGGGCGGACGACATCGGTCAGGCCGGCCGACTCCAGCGCGAAGAACGCCGCGCGCTCCTCGGGCGAGACGTGCGTGGAACGGCCGACCACGATGTCGGGGTCGCCGTTGTCGTGGTCGAACGGGATGATGTTGAAGTCACCGACGAGGGCCAGCGGGCGGCTCGGGTTCGCGGCGATCTCGGCGGCGGTCGCGGTGCGCAGCGCGTCGAGCCAGTGCAGCTTGTACGCCAGGTGCGGGTCGTCCAGCGAGCGTCCGTTGGGCACATACAGGCTCCACACCCGCACGCCGCCGACCGTCACGCCCAGCGCACGCGCCTCGAGCGGGGCATCCGGCCCCTCGTGACCCTTCGCGAAGCCTGGCATGCCCGCGAACGCGGTGGACACCTCGGTGATCGGCTCACGGCTCGCGATCGCGACGCCGTTCCACTGGTTCAGACCGTGCACCTCGACGTGGTACCCGGCCTCCTCGAACGGCGCGTAGGGGAACTGCTCGGGCTTGCACTTGATCTCCTGGAACGCGAGCACGTCGATGTCCTCGCGGACCGCGAAGTCGACGGCGCGCCCCACACGCGTGCGGATCGAGTTGATGTTCCAGGTGGCCAGACGCATGCGTCCAGCCTATTCGGGGTCTCCGACGTCACTCGCCCCGACCCGGCCGCGCCCTCAGCGCTCGGCCGGGTCGGCGGTGCCGATCATGATGCCGCGCGCGAGCGTGTGGAAGTGCCGGTTGAATCCGAGCGTCGCCGGTGTCTCGTCGCCGTCGAGGTCGAGGTTCTCGACATCCAGGGCGTCGATCACGAAGAAGTAGCGGTGCACGCCGGTGCCCGCCGGCGGTGCGGAGCCGATGTAGCGCTCCAGGCGCGCCTCGTTCGGCATCACCTTCGCGCCCGCGGGCAGGGACGCGGCATCGCCGTCGCCGGCCTCGAGACGGCGCAGGTCTGCGGGCAGATCGAACGCGGCCCAGTGCCAGAAGCCGGAGCCCGTCGGCGCGTCCGGATCGAAGCACGAGATCGCGAAGCTCTTCGTGCCGGCCGGCGGCTGCGACCATTCCAGGGTGGGATGCCGGTCCTCACCGCCCCGGCTGGAAGACCAGGCGAACAGGGGCATCGCGCCGCCCGCCTCGAGCTCGGGACTGGTCAGCTCGAGCGGCGGCACGGGGCGCAGCTCGGCGAGGGCGGCGTAGGGATCGTACGAGAACATGAGACCTCCGGATGCCACGCTAATCGCGCACACGCGGCGGAACCAGCCCCGAATACACTGGACCCGTGACTGATCTCGCCGCCGACCGCCAGGCCCTGCTCGACCTCATCACCGCCGAGGCGGTGTTCCACGGCGACTTCACGCTCTCCAGCGGCAAGAAGGCGACGTACTACGTCGACATGCGCAAGCTCACCCTCGACCACCGCGCGGCTCCCGCGATCGGGCGCATCATGCTCGACCTGATCAAGGACCACGACGTCTCCGCGGTGGGCGGTCTCACGCTCGGCGCCGACCCGATCGCGAACTCCGTGATGCACGCCTCGGTGGGCACCGACCGCCCGCTGGACGCGTTCGTCGTGCGCAAGGAGCCCAAGGACCACGGCCGCGGCCGCCAGGTGGAGGGCGCGAGCGTCGAGGGCAAGCGCGTCATCGTGCTGGAGGACACCTCCACCACCGGCCAGTCGGCGCTCAAGGCCGTCGAGGTGCTGCGCCGCGAGGGCGCCGAGGTGCTCGCCGTCGCCGTGATCGTCGACCGCAAGACCGGGGCACGGGCCGCCATCGAGGCCGAGGGCCTGCAGTGGCTCGCCGCGTTCGACCTGGACGACCTGGGCCTCGACCCGCAGTAACCCCGTCCCGGCATCCGCTCCCGCACAGAACGGGGCCGACACGCTAGATCACGGACGAATCCAGCGAGAACGTCCGTCATCCGGCGTGTCGTCCTGCAAAGCGTGCCGTCGGCACGCGGCCACAGGGCAAGCGGGGCTCCGCGTGATCAGGGGCGCTTGCCCACCGCGGCATCCGCCACGATCTTCGCGATCCGCGCGTCACGCGTCTCGGCGCGCTTGGCGGTCGCGATCAGCGTGAGCCCCTGCTTCTTCACCGACTTGGGGAAGCCGTCCCAGGCCGCGCGCGCTTCGGGGACGGCGTCCAGGGCGGCGGTGAGCTCGGGCGGCTCGATGCCGGCCTCGGGACCGTCGAGCACGGTCCATGACCCGTCGGCCTTGGCCGCCTCGATCACGCGGATGCCGGCGGGCGCCAGCAGGCCGGCGGCCTCCAGCTCCGCGAGCCGGGCCTTGTTGGTCGCGGCCCAGCCGCTGCCCTTCCGGCGCGGTGAGAACCACTGGCCGACCGAGTTCTCGGCGAAGGTGCGCACCGGGCCGTCGATCCACCCGAAGCACAGGGCGTGCCGCACCGCGTCCTCGTAGTCGATGCCGCTCGCCGCCGATCCGCGCACGTTCAGCAGCCACACACCTGACGCGGTGGCGTGGTTGGCCTCCAGCCAGTCGCGCCAGGCCGTGGCATCCGCCGCCGTCACCTGCTCGCCCTCGTCGAGAACGCCCATCCGCACCTCCGTGTCGCTGTGGGCCCAGCCTAGGCCGCGCCGCCGACATGGACTTGGCAACGTTTTCATGGGATTGTTCTCCGTATGGCGAAGTCAAGCGACGAGAGCGCGGATGCCGCGGGCCGCCCGACCATGAAGGATGTCGCGTCCCGCGCGGGTGTCGGGCTGTCGACCGTGTCGCGCGTCGTCGCGGGCAAGGGCGGCGTCAGCCGGGCCAAGTCGAAGGCGGTCGAGCGCGCCATCGCCGAGCTCGGATACAGTCGCAACGACTTCGCGCACACCCTGCGCACCGGGTCGACGCGCACGATCGGGGTGGTCGTGACGCGGATCTCCGACCCGTTCTACTCCGAGCTCGTCTTCACGATCGAGCAGCGTGCGCAGGAGCGCGACCTGCTCGTGCTGGTCGCCTCCGGCGGTGACGACCCGATCGAGGGGGAGCGGGTGCTGCGGCGGATGCTGAGTCGCCGGCTGGACGGCCTGATCGTCGTCGCGCACGAGGAGGTCGACGTCTCGTTCCTCGCTGCCGAGAAGGCTGCGGGCACGAAGATCGTGTTCGTCGACCGGCCGCCGCAGGGCCTGCACGCCGACCTGATCGTGGTGGACAACGAGCGCGGCGCAGCGGATGCTGTGGCCCACCTCGTGCAGGCCGGGCACCGCAGCATCGCCTGCCTCGCGCACATCTCCGGCCGCTACACCTCCGAGCGGAGGCAGGCCGGGTTCCGGCAGGGCATCCGGGATGCCGGGCTGCCGGTGCGACCCGAGCTGATCGTCGCGGTCGACGACGACGTCGACGCGTGCGTCGAGGCGCTGAGCGAGCTCGCCTCTCTGGACGACCCGCCCACCGCGCTGTTCACCACCAACAGCCGCACCACCAAGGCGGTTCTCAAGGCGCTGCGGCTGCTCGACGCGCATCCAGCTCTGGTCGGCTTCGACGACTTCGAGCTGGCCGAGCTGATGAGTCCGCCGGTGACGACCGTCGCGCAGGACCCGTGGGCGATCGGCGAGGCCGCCGCCGACCTGCTGTTCGACCGGATCGCGGGTCTCGTCGGCCCGGACCGCCGCATCGTGCTGGGCACGCGGATGGTCGAGCGCGGTTCGGGCGAGACGCCGCCGGTCGCCGTTACCGGGTTGTGACCCGACCCCCGTTGCGTTTGGCAACGTTTTCAGATTCGATGACAGAAGGCCCGCGCACAGCAGGCCGTCTTCATCCGATGGAGGATCACATGCGCAAAGCGCTCGCAGCAGTAGCGGGTCTCGGTGTCGCGGCTCTCGTTCTGGCAGGCTGCTCCGGCAGCCCCGGCGACAGCGGCGGCAAGGGCGGCGGCTCCGACGATGCCAGCCAGGTCGAGGTGTTCACCTGGTGGGCATCCGGCTCCGAGAAGACGGGCCTGGACGCGCTCGTCAAGGTCTTCGGCGAGCAGTTCCCGAAGACGAAGTTCGTCAACGCGGCGGTCGCCGGCGGCGCGGGTTCGAACGCGAAGAACGCCCTCGCCTCGCGTCTGAAGGCCAACAACCCGCCGGACTCGTTCCAGGCGCACGCCGGTGCCGAGCTCACCGACTACATCGAGGCGAAGAAGATCGAGGACCTCAGCTCCTTCTACAAGGACAACGGCCTCAACGACGTCTTCCCGAAGACGCTGCTCGACCGCCTGACCGTCGACGGCAAGATCTACTCGGTGCCCAGCAACATCCACCGCGCCAACGTCGTGTGGGTCAACAACGAGGTGCTGACCAAGGCCGGCATCGACCCGAAGACGGCGCCCGCCGACATCGACGCCTGGCTCGCCGACATGAAGAAGCTCAAGGATGCCGGCGTCGAGACCCCGCTCTCAGTGGCGACGGACTGGACCCAGGTGCAGCTGTTCGAGAACGTGCTGCTCGCAGACCTCGGCGCCGACGGCTACACGGGCCTGTGGGACGGCAAGACCAAGTTCGACGACGCCAAGGTCACCAAGGCGATCGAGGACTACACCTCGCTGCTCTCGTACGCGAACACCGACGGCACCGGTCAGGACTGGCCGGTCGCGACCGACATGGTCATCGACGGCACCGCCGCGTACAACGTGATGGGCGACTGGGCCCTGGCCGAGTTCGACGCCAAGAACAAGACCTACGGCACCGACTACACCACCTGGCCGACGCCCGGCACCGACGGCACGTTCGACTTCCTCGCCGACTCCTTCACCCTCCCGGTCGGTGCTCCGCACGCCGGCGGTGCGAAGAACTGGCTGAAGACGATCAGCTCCGCCGAGGGGCAGAAGGCGTTCAACCTCGCCAAGGGCTCGATCCCGGCGCGCACCGACGCGGTCGCGGCCGACTACCCCGAGTACCAGCAGGGAGCGATGGCCTCGTTCGCCAAGGACACCGTGGTCAGCTCGCTGGCGCACGGCGCGGCCGTGAAGGTCTCCTGGCTGAACGACATCACCTCCGCGATCGGGCAGTTCGTCTCCACCAAGGACGGCAAGGCTCTGCAGGACGCTCTCGTCCAGGCGCAGACCAAGGGCCTCGGCAAGTAACATCCATCCTCCGAGCGGGGCGGCGCACCGGCGCCGCCCCGCTCGCATCCCCGTCTGAAGGAGGGCGCCGATGCGCAAGGGCATCCGCAACTGGGGGCCGCCGCTGCTGCTGATCTCGCCGACGATCGTGCTGCTGGGCATCTTCGTCTACGTGATGATCGGCCAGAACTTCTACACGGCCATGACCAAGGACTCCGCCCTGTCGGCATCCGAGTTCGTCGGTCTGCAGAACTTCACCGACCTTCTGACCGAACCGCGGTTCCTGCACTCCCTGGCCAACCTCGGCATCTTCACGGTGTTCTTCATGGTCGGGACCATGCTCTTCGGGTTCCTCTGGGCCTGGATGCTGGACAAGGGCGTCACGGCCGAGGGCGTGTTCCGCTCGGTCTACCTGTTCCCGATGGCCGTCTCGTTCGTGGCATCCGGTGTCGTCTGGCGGTGGCTGCTCAGCTCCGCACAGGGCGACCGCGCCTCGGGGCTGAACCGCCTGCTCGAGTCCGTCGGGCTCGGCGGTCTGCAGAACGACTGGTACAACCAGCCGCTGTGGGGCATGGCCGCCATGGCGATGCCCGCCATCTGGCAGCTCTCCGGCTACGTGATGGCGCTGTTCCTCTCCGGCTTCCGCGGCATCCCCGAGGAGCTGCGCGAGGCCGCCCGGATGGACGGCGCCAGCGAGTGGAAACTCTACCGCCACGTGATCTTCCCGCAGCTGCATCCGGTCGCCCTGTCGGCGCTCGTGATCGTCGCGCACATGTCGCTGAAGGTCTTCGACCTGATCATGGCCGTCACCGGTCCGGTGTACATCACCGAGGTCCCGGCCACCTACATGTGGACCGCGCTGACCGGCGGCGAGTACGGCAAGGCATCCGCCATCGCCACCGTCCTGCTGCTGCTGGTGTGCATCTTCATCGTGCCGTACCTGATCTCCACGGCCCGCGCCGAGAGGAGGGCACGCAAGTGACCGTCGCAACCGGAATCGAGCGCCGCACCACCACCGCCGGCAGCATCCCGACCGCGCATCGCACCCGCGCGCGGATCGGCCGCACCACCAAGTACGTGCTGCTCCTGCTCTTCATCGTCATCGTGCTGATGCCGGTGTACGTGCTGGTGGTCACCAGCCTGAAGCCGCCGTCCGACGTGAGCGCCGTCACCTCGTGGGCGTGGCCGTCGCGCTGGCCGTGGCAGGCCGACGGCGACGGTGCCACCGGGTTCGGCAACTGGGCCACCGCGTGGGAGGCGCTGGCCGCGCCGCTCGGACGCACCTTCCTGCTCGCGATCCCCGCGGCCCTCGTCTCGGCCATGCTCGGCTCGATGAACGGCTTCGTGCTCTCGCGGTGGAAGTTCCCCTACGCGAACGTGGTGTTCACGCTGATCCTGTTCGGCATGTTCATCCCGTATCAGGCGATCATGGTGCCGCTGGTGCAGATGAAGACCTCGCTGGGGCTGCCGTCGAGCATCGTCACGCTGCTGTTCGTGCACATCATCTACGGTCTGCCGATCTGCACCCTCATCTTCCGCAACTACTACGAGGGCGTGCCCGAGGAGCTCATGGAGGCGTCCCGCATGGACGGAGCCGGCATGCTCGGCTCGTACTGGCGCATCATCCTGCCGCTGTCGCTGCCCGGGTTCGTCGTGACGATCATCTGGCAGTTCACCTCGGCGTGGAACGACTACCTGTTCGCACTGTTCCTCTCGGATGCCAATCAGGGGCCGGTCTCGCTGTCGCTGGTGAACCTGTCGCAGGGCGCGCAGCTGTCGAACTACGGCGCGTCTATGGCGGGCGCGCTGATCGCGTCGATCCCGACGCTGCTCGTGTACATCCTGCTCGGCAAGTACTTCGTCGGCGGACTGATGAGCGGGTCGGTCAAGTCCTGACCCGTCGGTTCAGCCGTTGTGGGGGCCTCTCGGACGATCGTCGTCGTCCCAGGGGCCCTCGTACCACTCGCCCTTCTGATCGCGCTTGGGGCGCTTGAGCAGCTGCAGGGTCAGCACGGTCAGGCCGGTCAGGCCGATGACGAGCATGACCAGGAAGAGCATGTCCTGCTGAGTCATCGGCGTCCTCTCTCGATGCGACCAGCCTAGGCGGTGCGACTCGGCGGATGCTGTGGGAGCAGGATCTCCGTGTTCTCCGGGATGCCGCGGGATGCGGATGCGGCGCACACTCGAGCCATGACCATCCTCACGCCTGCCCTGGACCCGGCCGCGCTGCGCGCGATCGCGGGGCTGATGCTGCCCGGCGACCCCGGATACGACGAGGCCCGCACCCCCTGGAACCTGGCTGCGGACCAGCATCCGATCGCCGTCGCGGAACCGACGACGATCGCCGACGCGGCGCGCATCGTGGGCGCCGTCGCGGCGCTCGGGCTGCGCATCGCCCCGCAGGCGAGCGGGCACGGTGCGATGCCGCTCGCGGAGCGGGGTCTGTCGGATGCCGTGCTGCTGCGCCTGCATCGCCTGACGGGCGTCTCGATCGACGCCGAGCGCAGGGTGGCCCGCGTGGTCGGCGGCACGATCTGGCGGGACGTGGTCGACGCGTCCGCGCTGCACGGGCTCGCGGCGCGGCACGGGAGCTCGCCGGACGTGTCGGTGTCGGGGTACGTGCTCGGCGGCGGGCTGTCGTTCTACGCACGCGAGCACGGGCTGGCCGCGCATCACGTGCGCGCGTTCGAGATGATCACCGCGGACGGCGACCTGGTGCGGGCCTCCGCGGACTCCGAGCCCGAGCTCTTCTGGGCGCTGCGCGGCGGTGGCGGCAGCTTCGGAGCGGTCGTCGCCATGGAGATCGAGCTGCTGCCGGTCGCCGAGGTGCACGCCGGCATGATGCTGTGGGACATGTCGGCGGCGCCCGCCGTGCTGCAGGCCTGGCGCGACTGGACGCACGACCTGGACCGCTGCGCGACGACCAGTCTGCGGCTGATGCGGTTCCCGCCGATCCCCGAGCTGCCTCCGTTCCTGAGCGGCCGCGCGGTGGTCGTGATCGACGGCGCCGTCCTCGCCGACGAGGCGCGATCCTCCGCCCTCCTCGCACCGCTGCGCGCGCTCGGCCCCGAGCTGGACACGTTCGCGCGGATGCCGGCGGCGGGGCTGGTCGACGTGCACATGGACCCGCCCGTCCCATCGCCCGCGGTCGGCGATCACGTGATGCTCGGCGAGCTCGACGACGCGGCGCTCGCGGCCCTGCTCGAGGCGGCCGGACCGGATGCCCGCGATGCGCCGCTGTTCGCCGAGCTGCGGCATCTGGGCGGCGCGCTCGCCGAGACGGCGGATGCCGCTGTGCCCGGCTTCGCGGGAGAGTACGCGCTGTTCGCGGTGGACCTCGTGCCGGTGCCGGAGCTCATCCCTGCGGCGGCCGCGCGGGTCGGCGCCATCGCCGACGCGATGCGCGGCTGGGCTCACGGCACGCCGTACCTGAACTTCCTCGACCGCATCACCGACACGAGCACCGCGTACGCACCCGACACGATCGAGCGGATGAGGCGCGTGCGAGACGCCTTCGACCCCGCACGCACCTGGCTCGCCGCGCACCCCGTGCCGGAGGGCGCTCCGGCCTGAGGTCGCTGCGGCGCGACGGTGACCTGGCCCTCAGGATGCCCGGCCCTGACGGTGCGTCGCGTCAGGCCGTGAGCCAGATCGCTTCGACGGCGCCGTCGGGGAGCGCGGTGGCGGTGCCGTCGACGCGGATGCCCTCGGCGGACGCCGTGAGCTCCACTCCTACGGCGACGCCGGCGTCCTCGAGCGCCTGCAGCAGCTCGGGGTCGCGGTCGCTCACCCGGAGCACGCGACCGGAGTGGCCGTCGACGGCGTCGGCGAGCAGCACGAAGGGCTCCCGCTCGATCCGGCCCTCGGCGTCCGGGATCGCGTCGCCGTGCGGGTCGAAGCGCGGGCGGCCCAGTCGCTGGTCGATGCCCTCGAGCAGCCGGTCGCTGATGGTGTGCTCGAGCACCTCGGCCTCGTCGTGCACCTCGTGCCAGGCGTAGCCGAACTCGCGCACGAGCCAGGTCTCGATGAGGCGGTGGCGGCGCAGCATCTGCAGGGCGCGCTCGCGCCCGGCATCCGTCAGCCGCACCGCGCCGTACGGCTGGTGCGAGACGAGTCCGGCGGCGGCGAGCTTCTTGACCATCTCGGTCACGCTCGAGGGGGCGATGCCGAGCGCCGTCGCGAGCTGCGAGGGCGTGATCGGGGCATCCTGCCACTCGGTGTGCGCGTAGACCGTCTTCAGGTAGTCGTCGAACGCGGGGGAGGGCATGTCAGCCTCCCAGCGCCGCGAGCACGCCGAAGGCGGCGCTCCCGGCGAAGAACATGATCGCGAAGCCGGCCATGGCGGCCAGCAGAGACAGACGGCCGTCGTAGTCGTTCACGCCCCTCGTGCCGATCGCCCGGGCGCGGAACGCGAGGAACAGGGTCATAGCGCCGAGCACCAGCTGCACCCATGGGCCGCCGGCGGGCAGCAGGCGCGGCCAGGCGATGAGCACCACGCCCAGCGCACCGGCGATCAGCGCGAACCAGGTGCACAGCCGCATCGCGCGACGGGCCTGGGAGTCGTCGCGGTGCTTCTTGGCGGGGGCGGAGGGCATGGGTCCGAGCCTACCCGGGACGTTCGGGCACGCTGACGTCGACCTTTGTACATCGATGTAATGAATCGTCTCAAATCTCTTGATCCCCGACGCCTGGAGCGGTAGTTTCGGGCTCGCGTGGAAAGCGCTATCCAACGCGGCCCAGCCCAGAGGAGTTTCAATGATGAATCCCAGATCCCTTCCCTTCCGCACGTCGCTGGCCGTGGTGGCGGTCGGATGCCTGCTCGCCGGCGGCGTGCAGTCGGCGTCGGCATCCACCCCCACCGCGGCCCCGCAGGCGCGATCCAGCGCACCGCAGCTGGAGACGCTCGACCGCGGCCTCGTGGCCGTCTCGACGAGCGACGGCGTCTTCCTCAGCTGGCGTCTGCTCGCATCGGAGGTCGCCGGCACGACCGACACCGGTCAAGCCGGACCCGACTTCGCCGTCTACCGTGACGGCGAGCGGGTCGCCGTCGTCACCGACAGCACGAACTACGCGGATGCCGACGGAACAGCATCCTCGAAGTACACCGTCGCGCCCGTCGTGAACGGCGTCGAGCTGGCGGCATCCGAAGCCGTCACCGCCTGGGCGCAGGGGCACCACGACCTCCCGCTGCAGAAGCCGGCCGACGGCGTCACGCCCAAGGGCGAGTCGTACACCTACTCCGCCAACGACGTGTCGGTCGGCGACGTCGACGGCGACGGGCAGTACGAGTACGTCGTGAAATGGGACCCGTCCAACTCCAAGGACGTGTCCCAGCGCGGGTACACCGGCAGCGTCTATCTCGACACCTACGAACTCGACGGCACCCTGCTGAACCGGCTCGACCTGGGCGTGAACATCCGCGCCGGAGCGCACTACACGCAGTTCCTCGTCTACGACTTCGACGGCGACGGCAAGGCCGAGACCATGCTGAAGACCGCGCCCGGGACCAAGACGATCCGCTACGCCGCCGACGGCTCGATCGCCTCCGAGCGGTACATCACCATGCCCAAGAGCGACGTGAAGGCGGGGTACTCCAACACCGACGACTACCGTCTCAGCGCCGCCGACTACGAGCAGCACCTCGTCGACATGTTCCTCGGCTGGAGCTCGCGCCCCGAGGTCGTCTCCGGTCAGTGGCCCGCGACGCTCGAGGAGGCGTGGGGGATGCCTGTCACGCACGAGTACCCGCTCAGCCGTTCGGATGCCGAGGAGCTCGCCGACACGTTCATCGACGTCTACGCGCCGAGCCGCAGCGCCAAGAACCTGCTGCGCGAGTTCGAGGGCTTCATCGTGGACGGCCCGGAGTACCTGAGCGTCTTCGACAGCGCGACAGGCAAGGAGCTGCAGACCATCGCGTATCCCACCGAGCGCGGGGACGACGGTCTGCTCTGGGGCGACTACGCGATGGCCCGCATCGAGCCGGCCAACCGCGTCGATCGCTTCCTCTCGGGTGTCGGCTACTTCGACGGACAGCATCCTTCGGCCGTCTTCGCCCGCGGCTACTACACGCGCACCACGATCACCGCGCTCTGCTGGGACGGCAAGCGCCTCACCCAGCGGTGGCAGGTCGACAGCGGTCAGGTGCCCATGACGAACCCCTTCAACGACTCCCCGCACGGGCGGGACGGCACCGACCCGGTCTTTGGCGGCATCACGACCCAGGGCGATCATTCGCTGAGCCTGGCCGATGTCGACTCCGACGGAAGGCAGGAGCTCGTCTACGGCTCCGCGACGATCGACGACGACGGCGGCCTGCTGTACAGCTCGCACGACGTCCTCCCCGAGGGCAGCGCCGATCCCGGAGCGGACGTCCGTCTCGGCCACGGCGACGCCATGCACGTGACCGACATCGATCCGAGTCGTGACGGCCTGGAGATCTGGACGGCGCACGAGGGCGGCGCGTACGCGCCGTACGGCTCGGTGCTGCGCGACGCCGCGACCGGCGAGGCCCTGTTCGGCGCGTACTCCGGCAAGGACACCGGCCGGGCGATGATCGGCGATGTGCGGCCCGATGTGCCGGGCATCGAGGTGTGGTCGAGCATGCCCGGAGGCACGGATGCCAGCGGCCTGCTGAGCGCCAAGGGCGAGATCCTCTCGACGGCGACTCCCGGCACCAACATGTCCATCCGCTGGGCCGGCGACCTGACCACGCAGATCGTCAACGGCAGCGGCACCCAGACGCCGACCATCGACGACTGGACGCGCGGCCGACTGCTGACCGCGGACGGCACGCTGACCAACAACGGCACGAAGGGCAACCCGTCGCTCGTCGCCGATGTGCTCGGTGACTGGCGTGAGGAGCTGCTGGTGCGCACCGCCGACTCCAGCGCGCTGCGCTTCTACACGACCACCGAGCCGACCTCGCACAAGCTGGCGACGCTGATGCAGGACGTGCAGTACCGCGTCGAGACCGCGCGGCAGCAGACGGTGTACAACCAGCCCGCGTACACGTCGTTCTACCTCGCCAGCGACATCGACTGGGCGAAGGCTCCGGTGCCGACTGCGCCGGTCACGCCTGCGGCTCCGGTTTTCAAGGACAGGCCGGGCGCCGCGCATGACGAGGTGCAGCTGCCTCGCGTCACCGGCGTCACGTTCTACGTGAACGGCGTGAAGGCCGACGCGGCGAACGCCAAGGTGCGCGCCACCGGCGAGGTGTCGGTGGTCGCGGTTCCGGATGCCTGGTACCGCATCGCTGACGGCGCCGCATCGCAGTGGACGGCGACCTTCGGCGACCGCTGATCGGCTGACCTCCGCCTGAGGCGTCTCGCTCCCGTCGCACGAGCCTGTGCGACGGGAGCGAGTGCGCGTCGGCCGGCCGCGGGACGGATCAGCCGGTCGCCACCAACCACAGCAGCACCGCGTTCAGGACGATGATCAGCACCGAGAACAGAATGCCGAGCAGCGTCGTCAGGCGGCGGTTGGCGTGCTCGCCGAGCGTGCGCCGCTGGGCGGTGAGCGCGACCAGCGGGATCAGCGCGAACGGGATGCCGAACGAGAGCACGACCTGGCTGAGCACCAGCGCGAGCGTGGGGTCGAAGCCGATGCCGAGGATGACCAGCGCCGGGATCAGCGTGACGAGTCGGCGTGCGAGCAGCGGGATGCGCACGGTGAGCAGTCCGTGCATGATCTCGGCGCCCGCATAGGCGCCCACCGACGTGGAGGCGAGGCCAGACGCGAGCAGCCCGACCGCGAACAGGGTGCCGATGAGCGGGCCGAGGTTCGCGGTGATCGCCGCGTGCGCGCCCTCGAGGGAGTCCGTGCCCTCGACGCCCGCCAGGTTGGCGGCGGCCACCAGGAGGATGGCGAGGTTCACGGAGCCGGCGATGAGCATCGCGATCGTGACGTCCCAGCGGGTGGCGGTGAGAAGGGTCCGGATGCTGTGGCTCCCCCGCGCGCGCATGGCCGAGCCCGCGTCCTGCGTCACCGAGCCGACGACTGCCTGGGTCGCTGAGCCCGTCGAGGCGTCGCCCGCCGCCCCGAATCGGTCCCTGGCCAGGGCGCTGTGCGCGTAGATCGCGTGCGGCATGATCGTCGCACCCAGGATGGATGCCGCCAGCAGCACGGAGCCGCTGTCCGCGAAGCGGGGCAGCATCCCGCCGACGACTCCCGCCGGGTCCGGCGGGGCGACGACCAGGCCCGCGACGAAGCCGACCACGATCAGGGCCATGAGGCCGATGATGACGAACTCGAAGTGCCGGGCGCCGCGGCGCGAGTGCACGGCCAGCAGCACGATCGAGACGGTTCCCGTGATCACTCCGCCCAGCAGCAGGGGGATGCCGAACAGCAGGTTCAGTGCGACGGCGCCGCCGAGCACCTCGGCGATGTCGGTGGCCATCGCCACGAGCTCGGCCTGCAGCCAGTAGGCGCGACGCGCCCACGGGTTGCGGATGCGGGTGCCGAGAACCTCGGGCAGGCTCCTGCCGGTGACGACGCCGAGCTTGGCCGACAGGTACTGGATCAGCCAGGCCATCACGTTGCCCGCCAGCACGACCCAGACCAGGAGGTAGCCGTAGCGCGCGCCGGCGGTCATGTTGCTGGCGACGTTCCCCGGGTCGAGGTACGCGACGCCGGCGACGAGCGCAGGTCCGAGCAGGCTCAGGCCAGTCCACGGCACGCGGATGCCCCGTCGGGGCATCTCCTGGTCGACCCCGGGCTCCTCGATCCGCGCTGATTTAGGCATACCGAAATCATATGCGTTTTTCGGTGCACCTAAAAGTCTGAGGGTCGGGTCGCGTTCGGTGTCGCTTCCACGGCATTCCGGATGCCCGGGTCGCAGTTGGTCCTGCTCTGGCGCGCGCATTCCGGGATGGACTGCGACCTGGGCGACCGGACCAGCCCGGTTCCGCTGGCGAACCGCGACCGGGATGCTGCCCGATAACCTGGCGGAGTGGAAGAACAGGCCCCCGACCCGACTCCCGAGCGCACGACGCACGGCGTCGGCCCGTGGCAGGGGGAGTGGCCCGTCGAGGACTGGTACGACCCCGAGCTGCTGGAGCACGGCGACACCCGTAACGTGATCGACCGGTACCGGTACTGGCGGATGGATGCCATCGTCGCCGACCTGGATCTGCGGCGGCATCCGTTCCACGTCGCCATCGAGAACTGGCAGCACGACATGAACATCGGCTCGATCGTGCGCAGCGCGAATGCGTTCCTCGCCGACACCGTGCACATCATCGGCCGTCGCCGCTGGAACAAGCGAGGCGCGATGGTCACCGACCGCTACCAGCACGTCGTGCACCACCCGGACGTGGAGTCCTTCGCCGCCTGGGCTGCCGGTGAGGGCATCCCGATCATCGCGGTCGACAACGTGGGCGACGCCGTCCCCGTCGACCGGGCCGAGCTTCCGGAGCGCTGCGTGCTGCTGTTCGGCCAGGAGGGCCCCGGGCTCTCCGAGGAGGCGCTCGCCGCGGCATCCGGGCACATCGAGATCACCCAGTACGGGTCCACCCGATCGATCAACGCGAGCGCGGCGGCGGCCGTCGTGATGTACGAGTGGTGCCGCCGGTACGCCCGGCAGTCGTGATCGCGCACCGGCGCTAGCCCGCGACGGCGCAGGGCGGACCTCACCCGCGCGGGTGATCCGCTCACGCAGGGCGCGTGAGAGCATGAGGGCGATGTCGACGTCGTCCGCCGCCGCGGCCCGCCCCTCCGGGTGGGCGTTCTGGCTGCGTCCCGACGTGCTGATCGCGGTCGGTGCGATCGTGCTGCTGCTCCCCGCCAGCATCGCCGCGCTGGTGCAGCTGGACGTGCCGGCCGACGCCACCTCGACCGTGGCGGTCGCCGCGCTGCTCGCGCTGCTGCTGGCCGCGCCGCTGCTCGCCGTGCGGCATCCGTTGGCGGGCTTCGCCGGCGCCACCGCGGTCATGGCGGCGCTCGCCGTGCTGCCGCCGGCCGTCGCCGTCTCGGCGGCGCTCTACCCTTCGGGGGTCGGCTATCTGCTGTGCCTGGGCCAGGTCGCGTCGCGGTCGCCGCGGCCATGGATGCTGGCCGCCTGGGGGAGCGGCATCCTCGGGGCGGGGCTGATCGCGCTCACGACCCTCGAGTTCGTCGCGGGCACACCGGCGGATGCCGGACTGCGGATGGGCGCCTTCGCGGGTCTCGCCGCCGCCGTCACGGCTGCCGCTGCGGTGGGTCTGCTGCTGCGCGCTCGCCGTACGCAGGCCGAGGAGCGCACGCAGGCGCGGGTGCGTCAGGCGATCGACGACGAGCGGATGCGGATCAGCCGCGACCTGCACGATGTGGTCGCGCACTCCATGACGGTGATGATCGCGCAGGCTGATGTCGCCCGCGCGCTGCTGCGCGACGACCCCGTACGTGCGGACGCGGCGCTCGCGACCGTCGCCGACACGGGACGGGAAGCGCTGCGCGGGATGCGATCGGTCGTGCGCACGGATCCGGATGCCGCCAGGGCGCCCGCTCCCACCCTCGACGATCTGCAGGCGCTGGTCGACGCCGTCCGCAGTCCGGTCTGCGAGGTCGCCCTGGAGGAGCGCGGCGCGCGTCTGCCGCTGCCGGCGCCGGCCGTGGTCGCCGTGCATCGCGTGGTGCAGGAGGGCCTCACCAATGCGGTGCGTCATGCCCGGCATCCGGTGCGGATCGACGTGGTGCTGGAGTGGGCGGATGCCGAGCTGCGGGCGACCGTGACCGACGACGGCGGCGCCGGTCCCGCGGACGCGGATCTCGGCACCGGGGCGGGGCTGATCGGACTCGCCGAGCGCCTCGAGTCGGTGGGCGGCACGCTGACCGCCGGTCCGGTGCCGTCCCGCGGGTGGGCGCTGACCGCGCGGATCCCGCTGACCGAACCCGACCGAAGGGCATCCCGATGAGCGTGCGCGTGCTGATCGTCGACGACCAGGAGCTGTTCCGCGACGCGATCGCGCTGACGCTCGGCCGTGACGAGCGCATCGCCTCGGTCGTCGCCGTGGCAGGGGGAGCCGAGGCGATCGAGCATGTGCGCGCGCATGGCGTCGACGTGGTGCTGATGGACATCCGGATGCCCGGGATCGACGGCATCGCGGCGACGCGCGAGGTCCTGCGGATGCGGCCCGGTGCGCGCGTGATCGTGCTGACCACGTTCGACCTCGACGAGTACGTGTACGAGGCGATCCGTGCGGGCGCGAGCGGGTTCCTCACCAAGGACGTCTCGCCGGCCGAGCTCGCGGATGCGGTGATTGCGGTCGCCGCGGGCAACTCGGCCATGTCGGAGAGCGCCACGCGGGCGCTGCTCGGATTCGTGCGCGGAGGCGCCCCCGCCGTGGCATCCGAGGCGCTCGACGTGCTCAGCGCGCGCGAGCAGGACGTGGCGCGCGCCCTCGCGACGGGGGCGTCGAACGAGCAGATCGCGCAGCGGCTGTTCCTCTCCGAGAACACCGTCAAGACGCACGTGAAGGCGGTGCTGGCGAAGCTCGGGCTGCCGGATCGCGTGCACGTCGTGATCTGGGCGTACGAGAACGGCGTGCTGAGGCCCGGTTCCTGACGGCGTGCTCATCTGGCCGGCTGCAGCGCTGCCCGTCGCAACGCTCGTCGTCGTGCACGCCGCGTCGTCTGCTGCGGACGGTCCCGCATGCACTGCGGTGCGGTCTGCCGTGTTCGCCGTCTCCCGGCAGGATCACCCGCAGGGGTGAGCGGATGCCCCGCGCGGGCGATGGCACGGTCTCGCCGGTTCTCGAGCATGGAGTCATGAACACTCGACTCCGCATCCCTGTCCTCGCAGTGGCTGCCGTCGCCGCGGCATCCGTCGCCGTCGTCAGCCTGCTGCGGCTGCTGCTGCCCGGCGCGCTCGGCCCTCTCGACGACCTCGATCCGGGCGTCATCGGCACGCTGGCCGGTGTCGTGGCCGAGCAGGCCGCCGGGCTGACCGGCGGTCTGGCCGTGGTCGCCGTGGTCGTGGTGGCGCTGGCATCCGCCTCGCGCGGCGCTTCGCGAAGCGCCTGGCCGCAGCGGGTCGCCGCGGTGCTGGCGGGCGTGCTGGTCGCGCTCACCGCACCGGGAGGGATCATCCCGCTGGCCGGCTATCTCTTCGCTTTCTCCGTGCTCGGCGGGATCGTCGTGGCCGTCGTGCTGCTGGTGCTGCGCCATCCGGTGATCGGCGTCATCGTCGCCGGGTTCATCGCCGCCGTCGTGGCGGTGGCCGTGCTCGGCTTCGACGCGCCGGCGCTGTTCGCCTCGGTCTCCGGCGGGTTCGTCGCCGCCATCCCTGCCATGCTCGTCTCCGTCGCACACATCGGCGCGGCCGCGGCGATCGTGCTGTGGACGATGCTCGACGCCGGAGCCTCGCGCAACGGGTTCGCCGCCTGGGTGGTCCGTCACCGGGTCGCGATCACGGTCGCGGCGGCGCTGTGCGCGGCGCCGTACGTGATCGCCCGTGCCAGCTGGCTCACGCCGTGGCCGCTGTTCGCACCCAACGCCGAAGTGCTCGACGCCGATCCGTCGATGCGGCTGCTGGGGCTGGTGCTCGGCCTCGGGATGCTGACCGGCGGCGTGCTCACGCTCGGTCTGGTGCGGCCGTGGGGCGAGCGGTTCCCACGCTGGATGGCCGGTCTGGGCGGACGCCGGGTGCCCGTCGGGCTGGCGGTCGTGCCGGCGAGCCTGGTCGCGGTGCTGTTCACGTTCGGCGGGATCGACTTCCTGGTGATGGCCGCGACGGGTCCGAAGGTGGTCGCCGGGGTGCTGGAGATGGCGCTCATGCTCCCGTTCTGGCTCTGGGGTCCGCTGCTCGCGCTCGCCACGTGGGGCTACGCGATGCATCGCCGGGTCGAGCGTCCGCAGCCGGGGCGCCCCGTCCAGGCGGTGGCGGCCGGCTGAACCACCTGCGGCGGCCGGCTGAACCACTGCGGCGGCTGCCGAGGCATCAGCGCGTCGACGTCTGAAAGGGACGATCGACGCGCTGGTGCATGCCTGGGGGACGATGCGCTTCGCGTTGCGGAGGGGTTCACCGGGGTCGGAGGGGAACACCTCGTTCCATTGAGACGCAGTTCCGCGTAAACTGACGCTCAGTCTCAAACGGATTGGAGTCCGCCATGGCATCCGACTACACCCCGCCGGTCGACGATTACCGCTTCCTGTTCGGCGAGGCGTTCGGCCTCGACCTGGTCGCGCGCGGCACGGGTGGCGCGTTCAGCGCCGAGGACGCCACCGAGATCATCGCGGGTGCGGGCGAGTTCGCGGCATCCATCCTGGCTCCGCTCGAGACCGTCGGCGATCGCGTGGGCGCGCGCCTCGAAGACGGCCAGGTGCACCTGCCGGCCGGTTTCGCCGAGGCGTATCAGGCGTTCGTCGAGGCGGGATGGGTCAGCGCCGAGGCGCCCGAGTCCGCCGGCGGTGACGGGCTGCCCGGCTCGATCCGTGCGGGGCTCGGCGAGATCTGGAACGGCTCCAACGCGGCGTTCGCGCTGTGCTGGCTGCTGACGGCGGGCCAGATCCACGCGCTGGATGCCGCGGCATCCGACGAGCTGCGCGAGACGTACCTGACCAAGCTCGTGGCCGGCACCTGGACCGGCACGATGAACCTCACGGAGCCCGACGCCGGAACCGATCTGGGCGCGATCCGCACGATGGCGACGCCGCGCGCCGACGGCTCGTGGGGCGTCAGCGGCCAGAAGATCTTCATCACCTGGGGCGACCACGACGTGGCCGAGAACATCGTGCACCTGGTGCTCGCGCGCACGCCCGACGCCCCCGCCGGGGCCAGGGGGCTGTCGCTGTTCGTGGTGCCCAAGTTCCTGCCCGATGCCGCCGGTGACCCGGGCGAGCGCAATGCGGTCACGACGGTGGCCGTCGAGCACAAGCTCGGCATCCACGGCAGCCCGACCTGCGTGCTGGCCTACGAGGACGCCACGGGGTATCTCGTCGGCGAGGTCGGCGGCGGGCTCGCCGGCATGTTCGTGATGATGAACTCCGCGCGCGCGGGGATGGGGTTCCAGGCGACCGGGATCTCGGACCGCGCCTATCAGCAGGCTGTCGCGTACGCGGATTCGCGTCTGCAGGGGGCGGTGCTCGACCGCCCCGCGGGTACGCCGATCGCCGGGCATCCGGATGTGCGCCGCCTGCTGCTGTCGATGCAGAGCCGTCTGTTCGCGATGCGCGCGCTGGGCGTGTACCTGGGTGACCTGTTCGACCGCGCGGACGCTGACGGGACGGGCGCGCTCGCCGAGTTCTTCGTGCCGATCCTGAAGGGGTGGGCGACGGAGGATGCCGTGGCGCTGACCAGCGACGCGATCCAGGTGCACGGCGGCATGGGCTTCATCGAGGAGACCGGCGTCGCGCAGCACTACCGCGACGCGCGCATCATGCCGATCTACGAGGGTACGACGGCGATCCAGTCCAACGACCTGATCGGCCGCAAGGTGATCCGCGACGGCGGCGCGACGGCCGAGCAGCTGTTCGAATCGATCGCGTCGACGGTCGCCGATCTGCGCGGCCTCGACAACCCGGTCGCGGCGCGCACGGCCGACCGTCTGGAGCGCGCCGTCGCCTCGGCGCGTGCGGCGACGGCATCCGTGGTCGGCTTCGGCCAGACCCGCGACGCGTACGGTGTGAGCGTGCCCTACCTGATGCTGCTCGGCACGCTCTCCGGTGGCTGGATGCACGGGCTCGCCGTCGTCGCCGTGCTCGCGCACGCTTCCGTCGATGAGGCGGATGCCGCCCGCCTGGTCTCCGCGGACTTCTACGGCGCCCATTACCTGCCGCGCGTGCACATGCTGGCGGAGACGGTGGCGGCGGGCGAGGTCGCCTGACTCGGGTCTCGGCTCTCGGCTCTCGGCTCTCGGCTCTCGGCTCTCGGGTCGCGGCTCTCGGGTCGCGGCTCTCGGGTCGCGGGGTCGCGGGTCGCGTCGGCGAGCCACCATCCTTTCGTCGAGCCACCATGTGATTTGGAGTGAATCGCATGGTGGCTCGGCGCTCGTTTGGCGGCGCAGCGTTCGCTTGGTGCCGCGGTGATCGCTTGGTGCCGTCACAGTGACCGGCCCCTGGGCGGATCCAGGTCGAATCAACGGCAGCGGCCGGTGACCTCGGGCTGGTCCGCGACATTGACGCGCAGATCAGTACACTCACGTCCAGGCTGCTCAGCTGGGTCCTGGTGGCCGGCTCACTTCCATCTCACGCGTTGATCGCGCAGGTAGCCGAGCAGGGATCGGCATCCCGGTGCATGCCCGGCATCCGGGTCCTGCTCAGGCGACGGCTTTGGTCCACTGGTCGGTGCGGACACGCCAGCCGAGTGTGCCGAGGCGGGCGAGCAGGTAGACGCCGAAGAACGCGACGGCCAGCCAGAGCAGGCCGACGGCGCCGTCGATGCCGGTGGCGGAGATGATCCACAGTGCGGGCAGGAACGGGATGAGGTTCAGCCCGCCCGCGATGGCGAGGTAGCGGGCATCGTTCGCGCCCATCAGCACGCCGTCCAGCACGAAGACGATGCCGGCGACGGGCTGGGCGACGGCGAGCACGATCAGCGCCGGCTGCACGAGGGCGGCGATCGCGGCATCCCCGGTGAAGACGATCCCCAGCACTCCGGAGAGTGCCGCGATGAGCGCGCCGACGAGGACGCCGAACCACGCGCCCCAGGCGGTGGTGCGGCGCAGCACGCGATGCACCTGGGTGAGGTCGCCGGAGCCGAGGCTCTTGCCGATCAGGGCCTGTGCGGCGATCGCGAGCGCGTCGAGTGCGAAGGCCGCCGTGGAGAAGATCGTGAACGCGATCTGCCAGCCGGCGAGCTCCTGCGTGCCGATGCCGGTCGCGATGGCGACGGTGGCGAGCAGAGCGATGCGCAGGCTGACGGTGCGCAGGAACAGCCAGCCGCCGGAGCGGGCGGTGCCTCGGATGCCTTCGCTCTGCGCCTTCATCGAGGCGCCGTGCCGGATGGCGAGGCGGCGGATGACGAGCACGTAGGCGGCGACCATCCCCCATTGCGCGGTGACGGTGCCGAACGCGGAGCCGGCGATTCCCCAGCCGAAGCCGTAGATGAAGATCCAGTTCAGCAGGGCGTTGGCGCCGAAGCCGAGGCCGGCGATCCAGAGCGGGGTGACGGTGTCCTGCATGCCGCGGAGCAGGCCGGTGGCGGCGTAGACGATGAGCATGGCGGGCAGGCCCCACATGGAGATCGTCAGGTAGGTGCGGGCTTCGACGGCGACGGCGTCAGCAGCGCCGAACAGGCTGACCAGCCAGGGGGTGGTGAGGGCGCCGACGATCGCGAGGACGGCGCCGAGGCCGAGGGCGAGCCACATGCCGTCGATGCCGACGGAGACGGCGTCGCCGGGGCGGCCGGCGCCGAATCGGCGGGCTACGGCAGGGGTGGTCGAGTAGGCGAGGAAGATCATCAGGCCGACGATGGTCTGCAGGACGGCGCTGGCGATTCCGAGGCCCGCGAGCGGGGTGGTGCCGAGGTGGCCGACCATCGCCGCGTCGAGGATGAGGAACAGCGGCTCGGCGACGAGTGCTCCCAGCGCCGGTACCGCGAGGAGCAGGATCTCGCGGTTCAGCGACGGGGGAGCGGATGCGGGGGATGCCACCTCACGAGCCTAGGGCGTACGGACGGAGGGGCGTCTCCAGCCGGAGCTCCGCTGCCGGTCCGGTCGCCGGTCCGGTCGCGGGTCGCCGGTCCCGGGGATCGCCGTTCGCTGGTGCCGCTTGCCGGTCGCCGGTCCCGGGATCGCTGGGCGCGTGGTCAGGCGGTGATGTCTGTGGGCGCGCCGGTACTGCTGTTGTGCGCCGCTCACCCCGCATGCATCCGTGCGATCGGCGCTGCCGATCCGCGGTGCGCTTCGTCGCAGCCCGGCGCGAGCATGGGTCTGTCGCCGTCGGCCTGTGCACCGTCGTCGGAGGGTCAGGTGCTCAAGCCAGCGATATGCCCAGCTGGCCACACGCTCAGGCCGCGATGTCGTAGCGGGCGCGCCCGCCGAGCTGCGGAGTGCGGGTGGGGTCGATGTGGGCGGGTGGAATGAACCAGACCTTCCCGTGCACGTTGACTCCGGTCCCTCGCCTTCGCCGCGTGCCGGCGGTGTCGCCCGTGCCCGCGTGGTCTCCGGGTGGGTTGTCGATTCTGATGTCCCACCCGTTGTCGTGGATGCGGTGGTGGCAGGACTCGCAGAGCAGGACCCCGTTGGACAGGTCGGTCGGCCCCGCATCCCGCTTCCACCACTTCAGGTGGTGGGCCTTGGTCATGTGAGGCGGGAGCCCGCACCGTGCGCACCCGCCGTCGCGTTCGACGAGGGCGAGCTTCTGCGCTCTCGTGAACAGGCGGTTCTCGCGCCCGAGGTCGAGGATCTCTCCGGCGCCGTCCAGCACGCAGGGGATGACGCCGCCGGAGGCTGCCATCCGCCGGATCGCAGTCACCGACAGGGGCTGGTCGGTCCCGTCGATGGTGCCATATCCGGCGCCGCTCTCGAGGTCGTCGAGGTTGACGCGCACGATCACGGTCGCGCCTGCCACGGGAACAGATGTGTCGCAGCCGAGCACATGCCCGCAGAACAGGGCGAGCGCGTCGGCGCGCATCATCGCGACCGTCCGCCGGTCCTCGTCCACACCGTCGGCATCCGCATTCGCGAAGCCGCCAGAGCGAGGCGTACCTGCCGCGCCGTGGGCATCAGTCCCGGCGTCCTGAGCATCCGCACGGCGCGCGGCGACCGCCGCGGCCTCGGCGTCTTTGCGGGCCTGGAACTGGGCGGTGACGTATCCGTCGATCGCGGTGCGGATCGGTGCGCCGGACTCCACGTCGGTGACAAGGCTGAGGTGCAGCATCCCGTCGCGCTCGAAGAACGTCAGCGACCGGGACGCCCGGCGCTCCTCTTCGCGTGCTTCGAGTCTGTCCTGCTCCAGCAGGATCTCGGCGCGCTTGACGAGCCGGCGCACGTCATCCAGTGACAGCCCGACCGCGCGTTCCACGAGCCGCGCCTCCACGTCCGCGACGACGTCTCGGTCGCGTCCGATGCGCGCGCGGTCCAGGAACTCCACGATCACCGCAGCCCCGGCCGCCCCCACAGCACCGGCGGACAGCGCCGTCTCGACAGCGGGGTACTTCGCCGGCATCCGCTCGCCGACCAGATCCACCCGGGGCGCCACTGCCTCCCCGACTTTCACCAACCGCGCGGCGTCCCCTGTCGAGACGCCGGTCGTCGCGGCGATCAGAGCCGCGGGCGTCCGGAACCCGGCCTGCTTCGCCAGCGACTCCGCGCCCAGCTCCGCACGCGACTCATGCGCGATGCCGGCCGCGACCCGTGCCTGCAAGGCGTCCAAGGCCCGTCGAGCCGACCCGATCGCCGCGTTCAAGGCCATCAGATCGGCTCGAGCCAACCGGTCATCATCGTCAGCATCCGCCCATACCGCGTCGAGGACCGACACGGCCTCGTGCAGGTTGACCAGGGGAGCTGACATACCTCAACGATACGGACAGTGGCCAACGGTGTCAAGCATTTCTTCGAGAAAAGATTCAAAATCATGACGTGAATTCCGAATATAAATACGAAGAAGAACGGTCGCTCGTCAGCGCGCTTCGAACGCTATCCGCGCCTCCCGACACGGCGGTCGCATACCCTGGAAGCACCGGAGGTGATCCGATGTCCGACGCGATGAGCAATGCCGCCCGCTATCGAGCGCAACGGGACGCGGGGGAGCAGCCAGAGCCCGAGCCGCCCGCCGAGGCGCCGATGGTGCTGAACGCGCAGAACAAGTCGGAGTTCGTCGAGACGGCGATCCAGCTCGCGATCCGGCAGGGCGTGTTCGATGATCTGCCTGGTGCCGGCAAGCCGATCGAGGGCCTCGGCACGCATCACGATCCGGACTGGTGGATCCGCAGGAAGATCGAGACCGAGAACCTCTCGGGTCTCGGCCCGCCGGCGCTGATGCTGCGGGTCGAGGACCGCGGACTCGACGACGAACTCGACCGGCTCGGACGTGAGGAGGACGTCCGCAGCGTGCTCGAGGACTTCAATCGCCGTGTCATCGAGGCGCGCCGCCAGCTGCTCGGTGGTCCGCCGGTCGTCACCAAGACCCGCGACGTCGATGCCGAGGTGGCGGCATGGCGGGAGCGTCGCACCGTCGCGCGGGCGGTCGCGGATGCTGCGGAGCAGATGGATGCGGAGCCGCGACGTCGTCGCGGATGGTGGCGGCGCTCCGAGTGACGGGCGACCGGCTCAGCCCATGACGACGAGCTGAGCGGGACGTCCTCCTCTCGTCCCTCGGCGCGGTCGCAGGATCACCCAGGCCACGTCTTCGGCTCCCCGCGATGACGCGGATGGGTGCGCTCCCACAGTGTCGGATGGATGCTGGACTCGATCCAGCTCGCGCACGTGACCCGACCGTGACTTTTGGGTCTTGCGGAGCGGATGCTGTGGGTCCAATATGTGCTCAAGGAGCCGCTCAATACTGGGATGGCGGCGGCTCCGAACTCTGGGGACCGGGACTGACGGTATTCGACAGGCGCTGCTGGGGCGCGCCGGCGCACAGAGGGTTTTCCCCTACCCGCCGTCCCGGAGGGAACTCTGTCATGGGCACTATCCACCGCCTCATCGAGGCAAAGAAGGCTGAGCGGCAGGAGCAGGGCAAGGATGCCGGCTTCTCGCTCATCGAGCTGATCGTCGTCGTCGTGATTCTGGGCATCCTGGTCGCGATTGCGATTCCTGTGTTTAACGGAATTCAGCAGCAGGCGAAGCAGTCGGCACTCGACACCATCACCGCGAATGCTGCAACGCAGGCAGCTACCGGTTACGCGAAAACGCCGGTCGTTGCCCCAAGCTTTACGAACTTCACCTCGGAGGCAAACGCGCCCGCTGGGCTTGCATTGACCGTGACGGCGACCGCTGGCAAGGAACTCGACACGTTTTGCGTCACCGGCAAGGCCACCGGGCTGACTGACGCTACATCGGGCCCTGGATGCACTGCGCCCGCAGCGCCCTAAACGAGGACCCCAATTCTGACTGAAGCGGAGGTTCTTCTTGGGCCTCCGCTTCGGCAACCTCTTCGAGGACTTCTCATGTCTCCGCATTCCCGAGCGGATGACGGCTTCGGCCTGGTCGAGGTCATCATCGCAATGGTGCTCCTGGCCATCATCGCCATGGCGCTGCTGCCTGCGCTGTGGAACGGTATCCGCTACTCGGCCGAGCAGTCGAGCGTCGCCACGGCCACCCGGCAGGTGAACGCGGTCGTCGAGCAGATCCGGGGATATGAGAAGCCCACCTGCACGGACATCCAGCACGAGCTCGATCTCGCCGCGGTGGCGAAGCCGGACGGGCGCAACGGATCGATCACGGTGCGGCTGAAGGACGGGCAGGCGCTCAGCTGCACCCCGGGAAACCTCATCGACCTTCCGCTCGAGGCGATGCTCGACGGCAAGAGCATCGCGAGCGTGCACGGCAAGGTGTTCGTGCCATGAACCTCCAGGATGACGACGGGCTCTCGCTCATCGAGCTGATCATCGTGGTGCTCCTCATCGGCGTGCTGGGGGTCGTGATCGGCATGATCTTCATCAACTCCGTCAAAGCGCAGGACACCGTGACCACCACCACCGAGGCGACCAACAGCGGTCAGCTGTACGGGCAGAGCATCGAGCGCGCGATGCGCAACGCTCAGGCGTTCGACGTGACGGACGGCGGCCGGATGCTTCGCGTGCAGACCAGCCTCGCCGGGGCCAAGCAGTGCCAGGCGTTCTGGATCACGGCGCCGTCGGGCTCTTCGGACGATGCGCTGTACATGACTTCGAGCGCATCGGCGCTGCCGGGAGCGCTCACCTCCTCCTGGCCGAAGCCCTGGCATGAAGTGGGAGGCGTCGCAACAGGCGGCAGCGGCGTGTACTTCGCCAGTGGCGGGGATCGCGTCTCGTTCTCCTTCAACATCAAGACGGATGCTGCGCCGGTGACCATCACGGGGTCGGCAGCGCGTCGGTTCCCCTCGACGGGAGGCGCGAACACATGCTGGTGATCAAACGCAGGTTGCAGGCGTGGGCGCGGCGCACCGCGGGGAGCGAGGAGCGCGGCGCGATCCTCGTGGCGGTCGTCGTCGTGATGCTCGTCGGCTTCATCATCGCGGCGACGGTCGCTGCGGCGGTGATGTTCACGATCAGCGCGAACGCCGACAACCGCAGCAGCACCCAGGCCTTCATCGCGGCCGAGTCGGGGCGGGATGCCGTCGTGTCCCAGATCGCGGACGGCTGCGCTTCCGACAGCAGGATGACGGCTTCGTCCGCATCGCCCGAGTACGTCGCGAACGCATACCCAGTGGCCTCTGACGGCCAGATCAGCACGACGGGTCTGACTCCGACCTGCCCGACCGCCGACACCGCGTACGTCCTCATCGAATCGACTGGGACGGGCCCGAACGGCGACAGGACGACGATCCAGGCGGTGTATCGCTGGTCGGCGTCGTTCAGCAGTGTGCCCGGCGGTGTCGTCACCTACTTCTCCGGCAACGTCTCCCAGGGTGTTTCTCATTACACGGGCGACATGGTGCTGCGGAACGGCAACTGGTCGTGCACGGTCGACGGCACGCTCGACGGCGACCTGTACGTGCTCTCGGGCACGGTCTCGATGAGCAACAACTGCACGATCAAGGGCGACATCTGGGCTGCCAAGTCGGTATCGAGCAACTCCAGCAGCTGGAAGGTATCGGCGAATCCCCGGACCGGCGCGCACGGCGACATCACGACGAACAGCTTCGTGAACTTCAGCTCCAACGGGAATCCGTCGATCGACGGCCGGATCTCGGCGAAGGAGCGGATCGACCTCGTCGCAGGTGGTGGTGGTCATGCCACTGTCGGAGGCACCGTGACATCGTCCGTCGCCGCAAACGTCGACACGACGGCGTGGACCACGGGAACCAGAAGCGGCAGCGGGCCCGCACCGACCTTCATCCCGCCGCTGGACTGGCTGCTCCAGGCGACGAAATGGCTCGACCTGAACAACACGTCGGGCTGGGGGACCATCACGCCGGGTGACTGCTCCAAACTCCAGAACTCGGGCACGGCATCGCCGTACGTGACGGGACTTGTCGGTGCAGGAACCACGCCCCTCGTCCTCGACTTCACCGGCTGCACGAAAGCGCTCGACATCAAGCTGACCTCCAGTGCGAAGCTCACCCGTGACGTGACGATCATCGTGCCGCCCGGGCAGCGGATGCTGGTCGATCTCGCCGGAACCACGAGCGACGGCGCGCATCAGCTTTTCCTCGTGCACTCCGACGCCAGCCTGACCGACGTCGATGCCGACGGCTTCCCGAAGCCGACCTGCGGCAACGGCAATCAGAACGACAGCTTCGGCACATCCGCAGTCGTCAGCAGCAACCTCAAGGTGATGGTCTACTCGCCGTGCGGTCTGACAGGCACCGTGACGGCCAGCTTCTCCGGCCAGCTCTACTCGAACGACACCACCAACTTCCACGCCGGTTCCTCCTACACCTGCGCCACCATGTCGTGGCCGGGTGCGCTCGAGAAGCTCGGCTGCACGATCAAGGGCGATGACGGTGTCGGAGGAGACACGACCCTGGTGCAGAAGCTGGGCGCGCGGGTCGTGCAGCGTGAGGTGCCCAACCCATGACCCCCGCCATCCTCTTCATCACGGTCTTCGCGATCCTGTTCGGGCTCGCGATCGGATCGTTCCTGAACGTGGTCGCGTATCGCGTTCCGGCGGGGATCCCGCTCGTGCGGGAGAGCCGGTGCCCGCGGTGCGACACGGGCATCCGCTGGTATCAGAACGTTCCGGTCGTCTCGTGGTTCGCACTGCGGGGCAGGTGCGCGAGCTGCGGGCGGAGCATCTCGCCGCGCTATCCGATCGTCGAAGCCCTGACAGCCGTCTTCTTCGCGCTGGTGGCGGTGGGCGTGACCCTCGGCCGGCCGTTCGATCTTCGACCGGTCGACGGACCGCTGTGGTTCGGATCGGGGGAGTTCTGGGGCACCCTGATCATGCTCGAGGTCTTCGCCGCGCTCAGCGTGGCGCTCACGCTCATCGACCTCGACGTCAAGCGACTTCCCGATGCGATCGTGCTGCCAGGATGGGCGGCCATCGTCGTGCTGCTGCTCATCACCACACTGCTCGCGGGGTTCGAACCGGTGAGCGGCGACGCTTCGACAGGCTCAGCGACCGCCGGCATCGACTGGTGGCCGTTCCTCCGCGCGCTCATCGGCGGCGCGGCACTCTTCCTCTTCTACCTCATCGTCCGCCTGATCAGCCCCCGCGGCATGGGCGGCGGCGACGTGAAGCTGGCCGGCCTGGTCGGCACGGTGCTGGGATGGTTCGGCTGGGGAGCCCTCGCGTTCGGCGCCTTCGCGGCCTTCCTGCTCGGCGGGATCTTCGGCGGCATCCTGCTGCTGACCCGACGTGCGAAGCGAAGATCGGCCATCCCCTTCGGCCCGTGGATCATCGCGGGCGCGTGGGTGGGGATCGTCGTGGGCGAGCCGGTGGGCCGCTGGTATCTGGGACTCATGAGCTGAGGGGCTCGAGAAGGGGAGAAGGGGAATGAGCAGCACGAGTGTCGGTGTGGAGATCACCGAGGAGAGCGTGCGGGCCGTCGAGGTGAGCACCGGCAGATCGCCGCGTGTGCTCGCGTACGGCGAGGTGGCGCTGCCACCGGATGCCGCCAAGGACTCCGAGATCGTCGACGAGGGCGCCGTGGCCGTCGCGCTGCGCCAGCTCTGGACGGGTGCGCGCATCAAGAGCCGCTCCGTCACCCTGGGCATCGCGAGTCGCCGCGTGCTCGTGCGCGAGTACAGCACCGCGGTGATGCCGCCCGACGTGCTGCGGCGGGCGCTGCCGTTCCAGGTCCAGGACCTGCTTCCGGTCCCCGTCAATCAGGCGGTGCTCGACTACTACCCGACGACGCAGCAGGGCGATCAGCTGCACGGTCTGCTGGTCGCCGCCGTCGCCGAGACCGTCGAGCAGCTCATCGCCGCGTTCACCCGCACCAAGATCCGCGTGCAGAGCGTCGACCTCACCGCCTTCGGACTCGCCCGCGCCGCCCGCGTCACCGCCCCCGAGGGCACCGTCGCGGTCGTCCACGTCGGCGACCACACCACGCAGGTGGTGATCATGCGCGACGGCATCCCCGAGTTCGTCCGCATCCTCCCCGCCGACCTCGAGACGGCTGCGGTCCGCCGCCGCTCGGCCCTCCTGTCGATCACCGACGACGGCCGCCCGATCTCGACCGTGACCGACATCGCCAACACGGTCGACCCGGCACGGCTGCACAACCTGGAGGATGCCGTCGGCGCCGCCGGCATCGTGCCGCGCGGCGCGCTGCGCGCCGACGTCGGCGGGCGGCCGGTCGCCGACCTCATCGCCCGCCTGCGCAGCACGCTCTCCTTCTATCTGAACCGCCCCGGCGCCACCGCGATCCAGCAGGTGCTGCTGACCGGCGGGGGCGCCGCCGTCGAAGGCATCCACACCGGCCTCGCGGAGCGCGCCGACGCCCCCGTGCGGGTCATCTCCCTCACCGACGTCGCGGCGGTCAAGGATGCCGCACCGGTCGGCGACCTCGCCATGAACCTGGTGGGCACCGCCGGCCTGGCCTTCGGAAAGGACAGCTGATGTCCCGCACCGCACCCGCCTCGACACTCGGCATCCCCCGAGTCAATCTGCTGCCGCCCTCCGAGGTCGCCCGACGTGAGCGCGAGACCCTCGCCGGCCGCTGGATCTGGGTCGGCATCGCCGCCGTGGTCCTCTCGGCGGCGCTCGTCGCCGGCGCATGGCTGTGGAACCAGCTCGCGCAGCAGCAGCTCGTCGCCGAGCAGAACCGCACCACGACCCTCGTGCAGCAGATCGGCGCGCTCTCCGATGTCAGCGGCGCGCTCGCCGCGGACCGCGACCTGCGCGCCTACCTCGCCGAGGCGATGGGCTCCGACATCGTCTGGCAGGACGTGCGCTCCTCCGTCGAGTCCGCCCTTCCCGGCGGCGTCACGCTGATCGGGTTCGAGCTCACCCCCGGCGCCCCCGCGGCGACCAAGCTCAGCGACGACGCTGCGAAGGCGGCCGTGGGGCTGACCGGCACGGTCACGCTCGACAGCCCCAACACCCTCGACATCGCGGCGATCGCCGAGCGGCTGCGCACGGTCGGCGCCGTCATGCTCAGCGACGCGAACGCGATGGTCGAGAGCACCACGCAGGACGGCCACTACACCTACACGATCGACGTCTCGTTCGACCAGCGCATCTACACCGGACGTTTCGCCGCAGAGGGGAAGAAGTGATGACCAAGCAGCTGATCACCCTCATCGGGGCGCTCATCTCGGCGGCCGTGATCGTCGCCGCCGTGCTCGTGGGCGTCGTCCCGCTCATCGGCGGCGTGGTCTCCGCCGACAGCCAGCGCGAGCAGGTCGCCGCGACCAACGCCGGGTTCGAGTCGCAGATCGCCTCCCTCACCGCGCAGAAGGCGCACCTGGCCGACATCCAGGGCGCCGTCGCGCAGCTGCGCGGGCAGATCCCCGAGCAGCAGCTCCTCAACCAGGTGTTCGAGCGCATCTCCCGCGCCGCGACCGATGCCGGGGTGACCGTGACGGATGCCAGCCGCGGCGACCTCGAGACCTTCACCACCCGCACCGGATCGAAGGATGCCGCGGCAGCGGCACCCGCTCCGGCGCCGACCCCGACCCCGACGACCGGGACGCCGATCGACGCGGCCAAGGACACGGCCGGGCAGGCGAACGCGAACGCCGCGGCGACGGATGCTGCGAGCGGGGCGACCCCGGCGAAGGGCGCCCCCGCTCCTACGGCGTCCACCCGGCAGCAGGTGCAGCTCAGCATCCGCGTCTCGGCCCCGGACATCGCCAGCACGTTCGCCTTCCTCGACGGGCTGCGCGCGGGCCCCCGCGCCATCGCGATCGACACGGCGACCACCACCGAGTCGGGCGGCGCGTTCGAGATGCAGATCACCGCGATCGCCTTCCTGCAGAGCAGCGGAGGCGAGTGAGATGACCACCCTCACCGAGCTGCTCCGCATCGGCGCCCGCTCCGGCGCATCCGATGTGCACATCACCGCCGACGCCGTCCCGCTGATGCGCGTCGACGGCGACCTGGTCGGCATCCCCGGGCATCCGGACGCCGTCGGCGAGGACTGGGTGCGCGACGCCGCCTTCGGACTGATGAACACCGGCCAGCGCGCCGACTTCGAACGGCACCACGAGGTCGACCTCGCCCACGCGGCGGAGGGCATCGGCCGATTCCGCGTGAACGTGTTCCGTCAGCTCGGCGCCATCGCCATGGCCCTGCGCTTCATCCCCGACCGGGTCTTCACGCTCGAAGAGCTCGGGGCGCCCGCCATCGCCCGCGACCTGGCCCTGCGCCCGCGCGGTCTGGTGCTGCTCACCGGCCCCACCGGGTCGGGCAAGTCGACCACGCTCACCGCCATGGTCGACATCATCAACAGCATCCGCCCGGTGCACATCGTCACCATCGAGGATCCGATCGAGTTCCACCACACCAGCCGCCGCGCGCTCATCCACCAGCGCGAGGTGGGCAGTGACACGAACTCGTTCGCCGAGGCGCTGCGCCGCGTGCTGCGGCAGGACCCCGACGTGATCCTGGTCGGCGAGCTGCGCGACCCGGAGTCGATCATGACGGCCCTCTCCGCCGCGGAGACCGGGCACCTTGTGCTCTCCACCCTGCACACGCAGGGCGCCGCGAAGTCGGTCAACCGCATCGTCGACGTGTTCCCGGCCGACCAGCAGCACCAGATCCGCACCCAGCTGGGCGACACGCTGCAGGGCATCATCAGCCAGACGCTGCTGCCGCGCGCGCAGTCGAACGGCCGCACCATCGCCACCGAGGTGCTCATCAACAACCCGGCCGTCGCGAACCTCATCCGCGAGGGCCAGGTCGCCCAGCTGTACACGGCCATGCAGGCCGGCGCCACCGACGGCATGCACACCCTCGACCAGGATCTGCGGCGCCTGGTGGGGGAGGGCGCGATCTCGGCCGCCGTGGCCCGCACCTTCGCCACCGACCCGGCATCCCTGGACGGCGTGTTCGTGCGGCCGACCGATCTGGATGCCGAATCCTGGTCGCACTACGCGGTCGAGCAGCAGCTCGAGGAGTGGGGTTCCTGATGGCCACCATGCAGGAATGGCAGTACCAGGCGATCGATCCCGCCACCACGCAGACGGTCAAGGGCACGATGGATGCCACCAGCGACAGCGCCGTCACCGCCAAGCTCAGGGCGCAGGGCCTCATGCCCGTGCAGGTCGCGCTGGTGGAGAAGACCGGCCTGCGCCGGGAGATCACCCTGCCCAGCTTGAACCGCGGCATCTCCGCGAAGACGCTCGCGATCTTCGCGCGGCAGATGTCGGCCCTGATCAACGCCGGTCTGCCGCTGATGCGCACCCTGAACGTGCTCGCCGATCAGACCTCGGACAAGCGCCTCAAGGCGGTGCTGACCACGGTGTCGGCCGATGTCGAGAGCGGTTCCTCGCTGTCGGCGTCCCTGCAGCGGCATCCGCTGATCTTCCCCCCGCTGATGGTCTCGATCGTCCGCGTCGGCGAGTCCGGCGGATTCCTGGGCGCCGCCCTCGACTCGATCGCCGAGAACTACCAGAAGCAGGCCGAGCTGCACGGCAGGATCCGCTCGGCGACCACTTACCCCGCCGTCGTGCTCGTGATCGCCATGATCGGCGTGCTGGTGATGGTGACCTTCATCGTGCCGGTGTTCGAGAAGATGTTCGCGGGGCTCGGCGGGCAGCTGCCGCTGCCCACGCAGATCCTGGTGACGATCTCGCACAACATGATCTGGATCCTCCCGGTGCTGGCCGTGGTGATCGTGATCGCCTGGATCTGGTGGGTGCGCAACCGCTACACCGACGGCTACCGGCGCGTGGTCGACCCGGTCAAGCTGCGGCTGCCGATCTTCGGCCCGCTGATCACCAAGATGGCCGTCGCCCGGTTCAGCCGGAACCTGTCGATGATGCTGGACGCCGGCGTTCCGATCATCCAGGCGCTGTCGATCGTCGGCCAGGCGTCGAACAACTGGAAGATCGAGCAGACCGTGCGCGACATCCAGGAGTCGATCCGCGGCGGTCGCTCGTTCGCCGTGCCGCTGGCGAAGGCCGGGGTCTTCCCGCCGATGGTGTCGCAGATGGTCGCGGTCGGTGAGGAGTCCGGCACCCTCGCACAGATGCTGGGTAGCATCGCCGACTTCTACGAGGACGAGGTGGAGACCGCCACCGAGCAGCTGTCCTCGCTGATCGAGCCTGTGCTGATCGTCGGCCTGGGCGTGATCATCGGCGGCATGGTGATCTCGCTCTACCTGCCGATCTTCACGCTGTACGGCGACATCGCGAAGCAGGGGTGATCCTTCGTCCCGCTGCGCTCGCTCACGAACCGGTGCCACGGGACCGGGTCGAGCGCCTCACACCGAGACGCGCAGCACCTCTTCGATCGTGGTGATGCCGTCGGCGACCTTCACCCAGCCGTCGTCCCGCAGCGCGACCATGCCCTGCTCGAGGGCGAGCTCGCGCAGGTCGGCTCCGGTCGCGCGCGCCACCAGGCGCTGCTCTATCTCGTCGGTCACGGTCATCACCTCGTGCAGGGCCACGCGTCCGCGGTAGCCCGTGTTCGAGCAGGCCGAGCATCCGGCGGCGGTGTGCACCTGGGCATCCGCGATCATCTCCTCCGGCATGCCCACCTGGCGCAGCGTCTCGGCGTCGCCGTCGAACGGCCGGCGGCACTTCGTGCACAGCCGACGGGCCAGGCGCTGCGCGACCACCGCGCTCAGCGCGGTCGCCACCAGGAACGGCTCGGTGCCGATCTCGGTGAGCCGGGTCAGAGCGCTCGGAGCGTCGTTCGTGTGCAGCGTGGAGAGCACCAGGTGGCCGGTCAGTGCGGCCTCCACCGAGATCGCCGCGGTCTCGCGGTCGCGGATCTCGCCGACCAGCACCACATCCGGGTCGGAGCGCAGGATCGACCGCAGCGCGGTCGCGAAGGTGAGCCCCGCGCGAGGGTTCACCTGCACCTGGTTGATGCCGGGGATGCGGTACTCCACCGGGTCCTCGACCGTGATCACGTTCACGCGCGGGTTCGCCACCGTGCGCAGAGCGGTGTACAGCGTGGTCGACTTGCCGGATCCGGTCGGTCCCGTCACCAGCACCATGCCGTGCGGACGGGTTATCGCCTCGTGGAAGCGCTCGCGGTTCGTGGGCGCGAAGCGCAGATCCTCCATCGTCATCACCTGGCCGGTGTTGTCGAGGATGCGCATCACGATCTTCTCGCCCCACACCGTCGGCAGGGTCGCCACGCGCAGGTCGACCGAGCGCCCCTCGTGCAGCACCGTGATGCGGCCGTCCTGCGGCACGCGCCGCTCGGCGATGTCGATCGACGACATGATCTTCAGACGCGAGATCACGCCGTCCTGGATGCTGCGGTCGGCGCTCTGCATCTCATGCAGCACGCCGTCGATGCGGAACCGCACGGTCAGCCGGTGCTCGCCCGGCTCGATGTGGATGTCGCTGGCCCGGTCGTTGATGGCCTGGGTGATCAGCAGGTTCACGAAGCGGACGACGGGTGCATCGGCATCCTGGTCGTCGAGATGCTCGGTGAAGACGACATCGGATGCCGAGGACGATTCGCCGATCTGCTCGGACAGGTCGGTCAGCTCGCCGTCCGAGCGCAGGAAGCGCTCGAAGGCCTGCGCCAGAGCATCCGCCGCCGCTACGACCGCCGTCACCCGCAGGTCGGTCAGGCTCGCCACGTCGTCGAGCGCGATGATGTCGGTCGGGTCGAGCATCGCGACCGTCAGCTCGTCGCGCATCAGCCGCAGCGGGAGCAGGCGGTACCTGCGGCACAGGTTTCCCGGCACCAGGGCGATGATGTCGGGATCCAGGTCGTAGGTCGACAGATCGACGTAGCGGTGGTTGGTCGCCAGCGCCACGGCCTCGGCGACCTGGGCATCCGTCACCGCGCCGGATCGCACCAGATGCGGTGCGAGCTGATCGCCGTCGCCGACCTCCGCGAGCGCGGCGGAGACGTCCTCCGCCCGGGCGGCCCCGGTCAGCACGAGAGTATGCGCGAGTCCTCGCACGATGGCCCCATTCCCGCAGGCGTCCCCAGCCTGCAGACGCCCGCATCCCCAGCAGAGCGCACGTCGTGGCATCATCTTACGGCGGTGGGGCGGTTCCGAACAGGGGCGCTGGCCACCTGAGCAGGGCGCGGCGCATCAGACTGGATCAATCGTGCACCTGCCGAGCCATTCTCCGGTGCGTTTCTGATCCGGCCTGCGCCGACAGCGCAGCATCCGCCGGCTCAGGCCCCTACGCGCACCACGCCGGTCGGCAGGTCCTCGGCCTCCTCGAACGCCACGTCCGGGGTCGGCCGGCGGAAGCCCCGCGTCAGCCACAGCAGGTACAGCGCGCCGATGCCCGACCAGATCAGGCCGACGGTCATCGCCAGCTGATCCAGGCTCAGCCACAGCCACACGTTGATCAGGAACCCGATGCCCGGGATCAGCGTCCACCCGATCGACGATCCGTGCGTGTGCTCGGTGCGGCGGTGGCGGATCCAGAACGCGATCACCGACAGGTTGACGAACGCGAACGCCGTGAAGGCGCCGAAGTTGATCAGTGAGGTCGCCGCGTTCAGATCGAGCTGCAGAGCGGTCAGCGCGATCGCGCCCACCAGCACGATGTTGATCACGGGCGTGCCCAGCCGCGGATGCACGTAGCCGAACAGCCTGCGGGCGATGATGCCGTCGCGGCCCATCGCATACAACAGGCGCGAGGCGCTCAGCTGCGAGGCCAGGCCGGAGGAGACCACCGACACCGTCGCTCCCGCCAGGAAGATCGTCTGGAACAGGATGCCGCCGATGAACAGCGCGATGTACGGCGAAGCGCCCTCGATGTCGGGGGTGATGGCGTTCAGGGCATCCAGATCCGGCACCAGCGTCTGCATCACGTAGGTGACGGAGACGAAGAACGCGGCACCCAGGGCGGCGATCCACATGATCGCCCGCGGCACGGTGCGACGCGGGTCGACGGTCTCCTCCGACAGCGTGGTGACCGCGTCGAAGCCCAGGAACGCCAGGGCCAGCACCGAGGCGCCGCCGACCAGGCTCGCCATGTCGGCGCTCACCGAGTAGAACGGTGCGAACGTGAAGGCCAGCGCGTTGTCGGAGAGGATCGCCCGCACCGTCAGCACGACGAACACGATCGCCAGGAGCGCCTGGAACACCACCATGATCATGTTCGCCACGGCGCTGACGCGGACGCCGATGATGTTCAGCACCGTGATCACCAGGATCAGGCCGACGATCCACATCCAGTCCGGCACCCCGGGGAACTCCGCTGAGAGGTAGATCTTCGCCAGCAGCGCGTTGATCATCGGCAGGAACAGGTAGTCCAGCAGCGACGCCCAGCCGACCAGGAATCCCACCGGAGCGGCGATCGTGCGACGCGTGTACGTGTAGGCGGAGCCCGCGGACGGGTAGACGCGCACCATCCTGGCGTAGCTGAACGCGGTGAACAGCACGGCGATCGTGATGATGATGTACGACATGGGCACGTGGCCCTTCGTCGCCTCGGACACGATGCCGAACGTGTCGAACACGGCGAACGGCGACATGTAGGCCAGTCCGATGAAGACGACGTGCCGCTGCCTGAGGTTGCGATGCAGTCCCGCCGGGGTGCTCGTGAGGGTCATGATTACCTCCTTGTAATCGTGCGGACGTCGGGTGGAGCCGTATTGATCATATGATCAATACGCAATGTTCCTACACTGGAGTCACCATGTCAACGCCCGGAACCCGAACCCGCACGCGCAAGAGTCCGCACGAGCGCTCGGCGGAGATCCACAGCGCAGCCGTCGACATCGCCCGTGAGAACGGCCTGTCGGCGCTGACGCTGCGGGCCGTCGCCGCGCGCGCAGGCGTCGCTCCGGGGCTGGTCGCGCACTACGCCGACAGCATGGACGACCTGGTCGCGCGCGCGTTCCGGGAGCTCGTGGCGTCCGAGCTCGAGCAGGTGAGGGCCGAGGTCGCGCTCGTCGAGGATCCGCCGGCCCGTCTGGCGCGCATGATCGCGACGGTGCTCGCCAGCGATCACGACGACATCACGCTGGTGTGGGTGGACGCCTGGTCGCTGGGCCGGGGGAGCGCGGCGCTCGGCGCCGCCATCGACGAGCAGATGGGCGCGTGGCAGGCCTTCATCTCGGGGATCATCGAGGACGGCCGCGCCGGAGGGCTCTTCCGCACCGACGCACCGGAGGCCGTCGCCTGGCAGATCCTCGCCATGATCGACGGCATCTCCGCTCACGCGCTCACGCGCGGCACCGACGCCGCGGCCTTCGCGATGCGTCTCGCGCAGGCCTGCGAGACGCTGGTGGGGACGGAGCCGGGCGCGATCGTCGCGCGTCTCGCGCGCTGAGCGCAGGGCATCGCAGCATCCGGCGTCGAGTCTTCTTCGATGTCCGCGCGGATGCCTAAGCTGGACCGCATGACTGACGTTCTGCCCTCGGGTCTCGCCATCAGCGAGTTCGACTCCGACATCCGCCCCCAGGACGACCTCTACCGCCACGTCAACGGCACGTGGCTGGAGTCGGCCGAGATCCCCGCCGACAAGGCGCGCTGGGGCTCCTTCCACCTGCTCGCCGAGCAGGCCGAGAAGGACGTGCGCGCGATCATCGAGGAGTCGCAGGATGCCGAGCCCGGCACCCTGAACCGCAAGGTCGGCGACCTGTTCACCAGCTTCATGGACACCGAGCGCATCGCCGCGCTGGGCCTCGCCCCTCTGCACGAGCAGCTGGCGAAGGTCGACTCGATCGACAGCATCGGCTCCTTCCTCGCCACGGTCGGCGCATTCGACCGCGAGGGCGTCGCCGCCCTCATCGGCGTGTTCATCGAGCCCGACCCCGGCAACCCCGAGCGCTACGTGCCGTTCGCACTGCAGGCCGGCCTGTCGCTGCCCGACGAGAGCTACTACCGCCAGGACAGCTTCGAGGGCACCCGCACCGCGTACCGCGCCCACCTCGAGCGCATCCTGACCCTCGCCGGCGTCGCGGATGCGGCGGGCACCGCGGATCGCGCCTTCGGCCTCGAGCACGAGATCGCCGGGCACCACTGGGACAACGTCGCCTCGCGCGACGCCGTGAAGACCTACAACCTGAGGACCTGGGACGAGTTCCAGACGCTGGTCGGCGTCGACCTCACTCCGTGGCGGGACGCCGTGTCGGTGGCCAACCCCACCGCCTTCGACGAGCTGGTGGTCTACCAGCCCAGCTTCTTCGAGGGCCTGGGCGGCCTGCTGGTCGAGGGGCGCCTGGACGACTGGAAGGCATGGCTGCGCGCCAAGGTCGTGCACGGGCTGGCCGGCTTCCTCACCGACGACATCATCGACGAGAACTTCTCGTTCTACGGCACCGAGCTCACCGGCACCCCGTCGATCCGCGAGCGCTGGAAGCGCGGCGTCTCGCTGGTCGAGGGATCGCTGGGCGACGCGGTCGGCAAGATCTACGTCGAGCGGCACTTCCCCGCGGCATCCAAGGTCGCGATGGACGAGCTCGTCGCCAACCTCATCGAGGCCTACCGGCAGAGCATCGAGAAGCTCGAGTGGATGAGCGCGGAGACCCGCGAGAAGGCGCTGGCCAAGCTCGCCACCTTCCGCCCGAAGATCGGTCACCCCGACGTATGGCGCGACTACTCCGCCGTCGAGATCGACGCCTCCGACCTGATCGGCAACGCCCGTCGCGCCACCGTCTTCGAGCACGACCGCCAGGTCTCCCGCATCGGCGGTCCGATCGATCGCGACGAATGGCACATGCCGCCGCAGATGGTCAACGCGTACTACAACCCGCTGATGAACGAGATCGTGTTCCCGGCGGCGATCCTGCAGTACCCGTTCTTCGACCCGAACCGTGACGCCGCCGCCAACTACGGCGGCATCGGCGCGGTCATCGGCCACGAGATCGGCCACGGGTTCGACGACCAGGGAAGCCGTTACGACGGCGACGGCCGCCTGCAGGACTGGTGGACGGATGCCGACCGCGAGGCGTTCGAGGAGCGCACCAAGGCGCTCATCGCGCAGTACGACGCGCTGGTGCCGGTCGGGCTGAGCGACGAGAACCATGTCAACGGCGCTCTCACCATCGGCGAGAACATCGGCGACCTGGGCGGCCTCGGCATCGGCCTGAAGGCGTACGAGCTGTCGCTGGGCGGCGCCGAGGCGCCGGTGATCGACGGCTACACCGGGGTCCAGCGCCTGCTGCTGAGCTGGGCGCAGGTGTGGCAGCAGAAGAGCCGTGACGCCGAGACGATCCGTCTGCTGACGATCGACCCGCACTCGCCGAACGAGTTTCGCTGCAACCAGATCCTCAGCAACATCGACGCGTTCTACGAGGCGTTCGACGTGACCGAGGGGGACGCCCTGCATCTTCCGGAAGACCAGCGCGTCACGATCTGGTGAATGCTTCGACCCCGCCGTCCGCTCAGCCGGGCGGCGGGGTTACGATAGCCCAGTCGGTCGAAGATCCCGCTCCCCCCGCACGGATCTCCGGTCACCGATGCCTACTCCACCCGTGAGGAATCCTGCGTGAGCTCCCCCTCCGCTTCGGTACCTGACCCCTCGCGTGGCACACCGCGCGTGCCCGCCGATGGGGTCGCCACCGCATCGCATCGATCGCAGCGCGGCGGTCGGCGCACACCGCGACGGGCGGCTGTCGGCCGCCGTTCGTTCGGCTCCGCCCTCCGCGCGCTCGAGGAGCTCGCGGCATCCGGGGCCCAGGTCTCCGTGCACGTCGCCGACCTCGACACCGGCCGCAAGATCCTCGCCGGCGACGACCACGTGCCGCTGCCGATCGCGGGCCTCGGCTTCGTGCCCGTGCTCGTCGAGACCGCCGCGGCGCTGGATGCCGGCACGCTCGACCCGCTGCGGATCGTCGACCGCACCACCGAGGGGTTCGTCGCCGGCTCAGGCCTCTGGCGCAACCTGCGGGTGCCGGCGCTGCCGCTGATCGACCTGGCCGTCCTCGCGGCTGCCACCGGCGACCCGAACGCCGCCAACGCCCTTCTCGACGCCGTCGGGCACGAGCAGGTGCGCGCCCGGATGGTGAGTCTCGGGATGCCGCGCAGCGCCGTGCTCGACCACTTCCGCGACAAGCGCGGCCCCGACGACGCCCCGCATGTGGCGGTCGGGACCACCCGGGAGTTCGCGCACCTGTTCGCTGCTCTCGTGAACGCGTCCGTCGTCGACGCGGCGGTCAGCGCACAGGTCTCGGAATGGCTGAGCCTGAACCAGGATCTCAGCCTCGTCGCGGCGGCGACCGGGCTCGATCCGTTCGCGCACGATCACGACGCGCACGGCCTGCTTTTCGTCAACAAGACCGGCCGAGACCGCGGCGTGCGCGCCGAGGCCGGTGTGCTCGCAGGCCCGCGGGCGGGCATCGCCTATGCGCTGACGGTGTGCTTCGACGACCTGTCGATCAGCCACCGGCTGCGCGCGCACGACGCGTTCCGCATCCTCGGCACCGATCTCATGGAGTACACGCACTGAGGTCTTAGAAACCCCCAGCGATTTTCCTGCGTTGTGTATATGGCCGGCTCACCGCCAGCTCGGAGGACATCCGCCCTTCTGAAGCTTGACCGCAGCCCCGAAGTCATCGACCTTCTTCCATGTTCCGTAGCCCGTCGTCCGGCCGATGTTGTTCATCGTCGAGTACGAGTTCCAGAACATGCCCCCTTCGGAGGCACCGCAGTACCCATTCGGCACCCAGAATGCATCCCAGTCATACTCCGGCCCCATGGCCGTTGCCCGACCGCCTGGAAGCACGTTCATAGTGTGGGCGCCCGCTCCCGTCGATGTCGGCGAGACGTACTTGGTGGTGACCTTGATCGTGAGGCCACCATCGTTCTTGATGGAGCCGCAGATGATCCCAATGTCGCAGATCGCGGCCTTGGTCGTTACGTCGCCCGCCGGGCTAACGGCACCACTTCCACTGTCCCCCGTAGTTGAATGCTGAACGTCGATGCCATCCCCCGGCTCAGCCGCAGCCGCAGGTGTAGCGAACGCGGCCAGAAGCGCGGCCACACCCACCACGGCCAGTACCGATCCGCGCAGTTTCCCCATTGACGACCGAATCATTTAATCCCCCCCTGATATATCGATTCGGAGCCCAGTGCTCGAAATTCCGCCCACCATACGAGGCGCAATTGAGAGCCGTCAAGCACTCTCTGCGACGAAGAAAGGCCCGTTTGCCGACGTGATGCAGCCATGCTTGTGACAGGCTGTGCCGTGAGCTAGCGTTTGGACATGCGTCAAGTGGGGTGGGTCATTCTGGTGATCGTCGCAGGACTGGGTGGAGCAACCATCACATTGCTCGAGTTGGCCGGGGCGGTGCCTGCGACGTGGTACATCGTGCCAATTGCGGTCGTCCCGCTGCTCTGTTTCTGGGCGGCATTCTTCGGACTAATGCTGTCTGACTCGATTTCTTCCTCACTAATTGTTGGCCTTTCCGCCCTGCTCTTCCCGGTTCCCGATATCTGGATTCATTCGGAACTGGCTGGAAACTTCGATGACGCGCGCGGCCAGGGCCTCGTCACCGGCCTCGCGCTAGCCGCCGCCGGAGTGATCGCCTTTGTGATCATCTCCAAGAAGAACACCACCGCGAGGGCGAGCGCCACGCTCGCGACTGCCTAGCGCATTCCCGCTTCGCCGCTCGTCGGCGGTCTGACCTCGGTGCCTTCTCGGCGCTGAGCAGATCCGATTCTCGGACGCGCTCGATCACGAACGCCGGTGGTGTACACGCGGGAGTGATTGGGTGGCGCATCTCGCGCGGAGCCGAGACTATTCCGGAGGCCCTTCTTCGATGCCCTCCGCGGATCGGCTACCTTCGGCGCGGGGTTCCGGGCGAGATCACCGCAGGCGCCAATCTCCCGGCTCAGTTGGCACTGAGATCGCTGGTGCGCGTGGGCTCGTCGGCTACGGTCGAACCATGCTTCCCGACGACTGGACCCCGCACCGCCGCGACGACGGAGAACTGCTCGGCTGGATCCGCCCCGAGGGCGAGGACTGGGTCGCGATCGACGTGCTCGGCCGCACGGCATCCGCTCCCGTCGACTGGCTCGACGCCGAGGCCGCGCTGGAACGGGTCGGGCTGGCCTGGCTCGCCGACATCTGGATGCTGGAGGGGGAGGCGCCCGAGCCGCTGCGCGTGCGGTTCGTCGAGGTGACGCCTTCGGAGGGGGCGGCCGCCGGACGCGTCGTCGTCAAGGTCGACGACTTCGGCGACATGCAGCGTCCACCCGCCGAGCGCTTCACGCTGCCCTGGCCGGCGCCCTCCCGCCTGCGCCCGGTGCGCCCCGGCGACCCGGACGGCCGCACGCTGGGCTGACGAGGCCTCCGCGTCAGCTGACGCCCTTCATGAGCTTCAGCACGGGCTTGGCCGACAACGCCAGGCCCAGTCCGACGACGACCGCGATCGCACCGAGGATCGAGAAGTACGGCACCTCGTTCTGCGGGTCGTAGAACTGCACGAGCCAGCCGGAGATGGCCGTGCCCAGCGAGATCGACAGGAAGAACAGCGCGACCATCTGCGCCTTGAAGTGCGAGGGCGCGAGCTTGGTCGCCGCCGACAGGCCGATCGGCGAGAGCAGCAGCTCGGCGATCGTGAACACCAGTAGGATGCCGACGATCGCGAGCAGCGGCGTGGAGCCCTCGCCACCGTTCGCGAACGGCAGGAACAGCAGGAAGGCGCCGCCCATCACGATCGTCCCCAGCGCGAACTTCATCGGGGTGGTCGGCTGCCTCTTGCCGAGCTTGGTCCACAGCGCGGCGAACACCCCGGAGAGCACGATGATGAACACCGGGTTGATCGACTGCACCCACACCAGCGGCATCTCCCAGCCGAGGATCATGCGGTCGAGGCGCTTGTCGGAGTACACCGTGAGCACGGTGAACTGCTGCTGGTACAGGGACCAGAACGCCACGCTCGTGATGAACAGCGGCACGAACGCCCACACCCGCGAGCGCTCGGTCGCGTCGACGTGACGGCTGGACAGGATGATGGTGAAGTACGCGAGCGTCGCGACCAGGGCGCCGACGATGACGATGTTCGCGAGGTTCTCGGGGCGGATCACGCCGACGAGCGTCAGTACCACGATCAATGCGATCGCCGCGACGGCGATGCCGATCACCAGCGGATAGCGGCGCGCGGGCAGCGGGTTGGGCACAGTGGAGGCCGCGGCCGGCAGGTTCCGGCGCCCGAAGCTGTACTGGATGAGTCCCGCGGTCATGCCGACCGCCGCGAGGCCGAAGCCCCAGTGGAACCCGACGGTCGACTGCAGCAGACCGGTCAGCACGGGGCCGAAGAAGGAGCCGAGGTTGATGCCCAGGTAGAACAGCGAGAAGCCGGCGTCCCGCCGGGTGTCCTCCTCGGAGTACAGCGTGCCGACCACCGAGGTGGCGTTGGCCTTCAGGCCGCCCGAGCCGAGGGCGATCAGCACCAGGCCGACGCCCACCCCCACGAAACCGGGGAGGAGGGCGAGGGCGGCGTGCCCGGCGACGATGACCACCGCGCTGAAGAACAGCACCCGTTCCGAGCCGAACAGGCGATCCGCCAGCCAGGCGCCCAGGATCGTGGACAGGTACACCGACCCGCCGTAGGCGCCGACGATGCCGCCGGCGATCGCCTCGGGCATGCCCAGACCGCCCTTGGCGACACTGAAGTACAGGTAGATCAGCAGGATGCCCTGCATGCCGTAGAAGCTGAACCGCTCCCACATCTCGACGCCGAACAGGTTCGCGAGCGCGCGCGGCTGCCCGAAGAATCCGTGCTCCGGGGCCGTCGGCTCGGTGGTGCTCGGCGAAGAAGTCATCCCTCCAGCTTACGTGCCGGCCGATCCGCGACCCTGTCCGGGCCGATCCGCGGCGGCTAGGGTGGGCGCCATGAGCAACGTGGCTCCGAACGACCCGGCTGCGGCGCGAGGCATCTCGCGTCGCACTCAGTCCGACATCTTCCGCGCCGGCATCAGCGGAGATCGTCCCGCCGTCCCGATCGGCGTCGACGCGCTGGATGCCGAGGCCGAAGCCGCCCTGTCGAAGGAGGCATACGCCTACATCGCCGGCGGGGCGGGTTCCGAGGCGACTGTCGCGGCGAATCGTCGCGAGTTCGAGCGCTGGCAGGTGTGGCCCCGGTCGCTGCGGGACGTCTCGTCCCGCGATCTGTCCGTGGAGTTCCTCGGGCGAACCCGCCCCACCCCTCTGCTGCTCGCGCCGCTCGGGGTGATGGAGCTCGTGCATCCGGAGGCAGACCTCGCCGTCGCCAGGGCCGCGGCGTCCGCCGGAGTGCCGTACACGGTCTCGAACCAGGCGTCCTTCCCCGTCGAGCGCATCGCGCAGTCGGCGCCCGGCGCGCCGCGGCTGTTCCAGCTGTACTGGTCGGCCTCCGATGAGCTGAACGCGTCGCTGCTGGGCCGTGCCGAGGCGGCCGGATGCGAGGCGATGGTCGTCACGCTCGACACCCACCTGCTCGGCTGGCGCACCCGCGACCTCGATCTGGCGTACCTGCCGTTCACCCGCGGGATGGGCATCGCCCAGTACACCTCGGATCCGGTGTTCCAGGCGCTGGTGCGGGAGCGCGCGGGAGCCGCGTCGGCCGGCCCTGCGAACCGGACCACGGAGGCGGGCGTCCGCGTCACCCCGAGGACGATCGCCGCCGGTGTGTCGATCGCCCGCAAGGGCGCCGGCCTGACCGGGAGCCGCAGTCTTCGCGAGAACCTGCGCTCGCCGCTGCCGCGCACCGCCGTCGAGACGTTCCTCGATGTGTTCTCCACACCCACCCTCACCTGGGACGACCTCGCCAGGGCGCGCGAGTGGACCTCGCTGCCGATCATCCTGAAGGGGATCGTGCACCCCGACGACGCGGAGCGGGCGGCGGATGCCGGGGTGGACGGCGTCTGGGTGTCCAACCACGGCGGCCGGCAGATCGACCGATCCGTGCCGACCCTGGCCGTGCTGCCGGAGATCGCCGAGCGGGTGGGCGGGCGGATGCCGGTGGTGTTCGACTCCGGCATCCGCAGCGGGGCGGATGCCGCGATCGCCCTGGCTCTCGGCGCGGACGTCGTGGCGCTCGGGCGCCCGTACGCCTACGGTCTCGGGATCGCGGGGGAGCGCGGCGTGCGGGAGGTGATCCGCAACGTGCTGGCTGAGCTCGACATCACGCTCGGCCTCGCGGGGCTCACCTCGATCGCCGAGCTCGACCGGGACGCGCTGCGGGCCGTGTGATCGCCGGCCTCGGATGCCGTGATTGCATGGACGCATGACCGAGTACGAGCAGCATCCGGCCGACACCGCCTTCCACGCCCGACTGCCGATCGGCGAGCGGATGGACGCCACTCCACTCACCGAGGGCCTGCCGTGGGCGTTCGAGCAGATCACGATGCGCCCGCTCGAGCCGATGCTCGTTCCCGAGCAGCCGCGCGGCGGCGAGCTCGAGCCCGAGAACTGCTCGTCCTGCAGGCCGAGCGAGCACACCATCTGGCAGGACGAGCTGTGGCAGGTGCGGTCGGGGTGGGACGCCAACGGTCTGCCGTTCGTCGGGGCGATCTCCCCGCGCGAGCACTGGCTGCTCGAGGACGCCCCGCACGAGGTGCTCGCGGCGTACGGCCCGCTGATGCAGCGCATCTCGCAGGCGGTCAAGAGCATCCCCGGTGTCGCCCGCTGCCATTTCGCCCGCTGGAACGACGGCTCCGCGCACCTGCACCTGTGGGCGCTGGCGCGGCCGGCCGGCATGATGCAGGGGCGCGGCGCCGCGCTCGCGTTCTGGGACGAGATGCTCCCACCCATGCCTGCGGAGATGGCCGCGGAGCACCTGCGCATCGTCGCCGACGCGCTCGCCGCGGGCGGCGGGCAGGCGTTTCCGAACCGCTGAGCCGCTCCACGGCCCGCCGCGTTTCGCGTTCCGCACCGCGAGGGGCAGACTGGGATCGTGCGAAGCATCCGCGAACTCGACACCGTTGAACTGATCATCGACGCCCAGGGCCTGCTGGATTCCATCCGCGGCGCCAACCGCGTCATCGACGCCGGCACGCTGCGCGCGCTGCAGCAGTCGGGCAACTACGTTGTCGGGCTCTTCGACGACTCCGAGGGCGAGGACCGGATGGTGGGCGCCTCGATCGCGTTCTTCGGCGAGCCGGGCAAGCGCACCATGCACTCGCACATCACCGCGCTGCTGCCCGAGTACCGCGGACGCGGGTGGGGCCGCGAGCTCAAGGAGCACCAGCGCCAGTGGGCGTTCTCCCGCGAGGTCGGCCGCATCACGTGGACCTTCGACCCGCTGGTCGCGCGCAACGCGCACTTCTTCCTCACCGTGCTCGGCGCACGCGTGACCGGATACACGGTCAACCGCTACGGCATCTTCGGCGGCGGAGACGCGGGAGACGAGAGCGACCGGCTGGACGTGGAGTGGGCTCTCGCCGACATCGCCAAGCCTCCGGCATCCGATGCCGTGGTCGCGACCGTCGAGATTCCGACCGACGTCGAGGGCATGCGCGAGACCGACCCGGCCGCCGCGCACGAGTGGCGCCTGCGCCTGCGCGCCGACATCGAGGAGCAGCTGTCCCAGGGGCGCCGCCTCGCGGGGTTCGAGACCGGCCGCGGCTACCTGTTCACCGCGTGACCCTCAGGCCGGCGGCAGCACGAACGCGCCGGTCTCTCCCGGGTTGATCGCGATCTCCCAGCGGAAGCCGTCGGGGTCGGCGAAGTAGCCGGAGTACCCGCCCCAGTCGCGCCGGGTCGCGGGCGAGACCGTGGCGCCCAGCGCCTCGGCCTCGGCCAGCACGGCATCCACCTCCGTCTCGGTCGCGAGGTTGTGCGCGAGGGTGATCGGGGCGACGCCGGATGCCGGGGGCTCCCCGATCTCGGCGGTGAATCCCTCCACGCTCCACAGCGAGAGGATCAGCCGGTCGGCGACGGGGAGCATCAGCACCTCGCCCTCGGCCTCGAAGATCGGCTCCCAGCCGAGTCCGTCGACGTAGAACGCCCTGCTGCGGTCCACGTCCGCGACGGCGAGGGTGATGAAGCTCACGCGCTGTTCCATGCGCACCACCCTGCCACCGGCATCCGACAGAGGGAACCGGCATCCCGGTCGATTCGCCGCGCAGACCGCGCGGATAGAATGGGGATGCCCGTGATCACGGGCGTTTCCCGCAGCATGCGACCATTGGAGCCACCGTGGCCGAACAGTCCCGTCTTGACAAGGTCATCGCCCTCGCCCGCCACCGCGGGTTCGTGTTCCAAGCGGGTGAGATCTACGGCGGTTCCCGTTCGGCATGGGACTACGGCCCCCTCGGCACCGAGCTGAAGGAGAACATCCGCCGGCAGTGGTGGCAGACCTTCGTGCGCGGCCGCGGCGACATGGTGGGCCTGGACTCGTCGATCATCCTCCCCAAGCGCGTGTGGGAGGCGTCCGGCCACGTCGCGACCTTCACCGACCCGCTGGTGGAGTGCCTCAGCTGCCACAAGCGCTTCCGCGCCGACAACCTGATCGAGGACTTCGAGGCGCGCAAGGGCCGCAAGGCCGAGAACGGCCTGGCCGACATCCCGTGCCCCAACTGCGGCAACAAGGGCCAGTACACCGAGCCCAAGGCGTTCTCGGGCCTGGTGAAGACCTACCTCGGCGTCGTCGACGACGAGTCGGGCCTGCACTACATGCGCCCCGAGACCGCGCAGGGCATCTTCGTGAACTTCTCGAACGTGCTCACCGCCTCGCGCAAGAAGCCGCCGTTCGGCATCGGCCAGGTGGGCAAGGCGTTCCGCAACGAGATCACCCCCGGCAACTTCATCTTCCGCACCCGCGAGTTCGAGCAGATGGAGATCGAGTACTTCGTGCCGCCGGCCGAGGCGCAGGAGTGGTTCGAGCACTGGGTCGAGGCCTGCTGGAACTGGTTCATCGATCTGGGCATCGATCCCGAGAACATCCGTCAGTTCGACGTGCCGAAGGAGGACCGCGCGCACTACTCCGCCGGCACCATTGACGTCGAGTACCGCTTCGGCTTCGCGGGCAAGGAGTGGGGCGAGCTGATGGGCGTCGCCAACCGCACCGACTACGACCTGTCCAGCCACACCGAGGCGTCCGGCCAGAGCCTGACGTACTTCGACCAGGCGTCCGGTGAGCGGTACACCCCGTACGTGATCGAGCCCTCGTTCGGGCTCACCCGCGCGATGATGGCGTTCCTGGTCGACGCGTACCAGGAGGAGGAGGTGCCGAACGCGAAGGGCGGCACCGACACCCGCACCGTGCTCAAGCTCGACCCGCGTCTGGCGCCGATCAAGGTCGCCGTGCTGCCGCTGTCGCGCAACGAGCGCCTCTCGCCGCTGGCCCGCTCGGTGGCCGACGGCCTGCGCGGTCAGTGGACCGTGGACTTCGACGACGCGGGCGCCATCGGCCGCCGCTACCGTCGCCAGGACGAGGTCGGCACCCCGTTCTGCGTCACGGTCGACTTCGACTCGCTCGACGACAACGCCGTGACGGTGCGCGACCGCGACACCATGGGCCAGGAGCGCGTGCCGCTGGACGACCTGCACGCCTACCTCGCCGAGCGCCTGCGCGGCGCCTGACGTCGGACACACGAAGGCCCCGATTCCCCCCGCGGGAATCGGGGCCTTCGTCTGCGCTCGTCGGTCGAGCGCTCAGAGGCGAGTGCTCAGAAGTCCTCGCCCTCGGCCTGCGAGGGGTGCTTGTCGAACCAGTACGGGCGGCCGATGTGCAGCAGCGCGTCGGTGTCGAAGAGGTCGTGGGTGTCGGTGACGTTCATGAGTGCTCCTAGCGTGGGGGTCTCCATCCAGCATCCGATAGAGAATCGCGCTCTTGCGAGGAAATTCTCGCGAAAGAAGCGCGGATCCTTCACCCAGCGCAAGGACCGTGTCGCGCTAGGGTGATCGCGTGGGGGAATCGGATGCCGAAGGCACGCGCGCGCGTGCCTCGATGATGCGCCCGGCGGCGCTGGTCTCCGCACTGTCCGTGCTGGTCGCATTGATGCTCGTGCTCGTCGAGCCGAGCGACTACGACGGAGCCTCCGGCCTGCTGATGCTGTTCGGGGTGCCGGCGCTGTGCGTGGCGGTGCTGTGCATCGTCGTGGCGACGCGGGCGGGCATGAGCGGGGCGTTCGGCGGTGACCGGCGCTGGCTGTGGTGGCCGCTGTGCGTCATGCCGGCCGGCGTGCTCGCCGCGCTCGCGGTGAGCGTGCTGCGCAGCCCCGACTACTTCATCGGCGAGGACTCGCCCTGGATGCTGTTGTGGATGCCGGTTCTCCTGGGCGCGGCGATGCTGCTGGGCACCCTGGTGGCGGCCTTCTGGCTGGGGCCCGTCGTCGCGCTGTGCTTCACGGTGAGGGCGATCGTCCGCGGGCAGGCCAAGCCGAGTGCGCTCATCATGCCGCTGGTGTGGCTGGCCGTCGGCGTGCTGATCCTGATCGCTGCGGCATCCGTGCAGGCCGACGGCGTCGGGCGGATGGCCCCCGGCAACCTGATCCTGGCCTTCTTCGGGCTGCCCGGCGCGTACACGATCACGTGGATGCCCGGACTGTGGATCGTGCGCGCGATGGTGCTCGCACTGGTGCTGTTCTTCGCCGTGCCCGTGTGGCGCGGGCGCCGGGCCGAGCGGGCGAGCGCCGTGGGAGGCTGACTGCGCGCACTGGTCGCGCGCAGCACTCGCCCGTCACCGCACCAGCTGGGTCTCCGCTCCCAGCGCCTCGAGCTTGCGCGGGTTGGCCATCGAGAACACCCGGGAGATGCGCCCGTCCTCGACCTCGAAGCTCACCGCCGCCATCAGCACGCCGCCGACCTCGATCCGCGCCGCGAGCCGGCCGTTGACGGTCATCGCGGACACCCGGTAGGCGATGTCGAGCTTGGCGATGCTGCCGCGCAGGAACGCCACCACCCTGTCCGCGCCGAAGAGCGGGCGACGGGCGGCGTGGCGCACCAGGCCGCCGCTGTCGGTGGTCGACACCACGTCCGGCGCCAGCACGTCCATCAGCCCCTGCATGTCGCCGGAATCGAGCGCGGCGATGAAGCGCCGCACCACGCGGTCGTGCTCCGAGGAGTCCACCTCCATGCGCGGGCGGCGGGCGGCGACATGGTCGCGTGCCCGGTGCGCGATCTGACGCACCGTGGCCGCGGTCTTGTCCACGGCATCCGCGATCTCGTCGAAGGGCACGTCGAACACCTCCCGCAGCACGAACACCGCGCGCTCGGTCGGGGTGAGCGTCTCGAGCACGGTGAGCATCGCGAGCGAGACGCTCTCCGCGAGCACCACGTCGTCGGCGACATCGGGGGAGGTCAGCAGCGGCTCGGGCAGCCACGGCCCCACGTACTCCTCACGCCGGCGCGACACCGTCCGCAGCTGGTTCAGCGACTGCCGCGTGACGATCCGCACCAGGTACGCCCGCGGATCGTGCACGCGTGCGCGGTCGACATCCGCCCAGCGCAGCCACGACTCCTGCAGCACGTCCTCGGCATCCGCCGCGGAGCCGAGGATCTCGTAGGCGACGGTGAAGAGCAGCCCGCGGTGGACGACGAACGGGTCCTCGGATGCCGGATCGGGGGAGCCGTTCATGAGTGCGACGCTACCCCCGCGGCGGTCGCCGTGGCCAGCGGCGCCAGCCCGCAGGCATCCGCGAGTCCGTCGGAGTGGACGCCGAGGGCGACGTTCATGCGAGCCGTGGCGTTGAGGTATCCGACCTTCGCGGCCAGCTCCAGCAGGGCGGGCGCGCCGAGCTCGGCGAGCAGCTCGGCGGAGAGCTCGTCGGTGACCGCCGGCGGGGTCTGGCTCATCGCCTCGGCGTACTCCATCACGCGGCGCTCCAGCGGGGTGAACCGCGTCGATTCGCGCCAGATCGGCACCTCGCGCGCCTTCTCCTCGGCCAGGCCGTGGTCGCGCGACATGAAGTAGTGCAGATCCAGGCAGAAGCTGCAGCCCACCGTCGCGGCGCACGCCATGGAGGCCAGCGTGCCGAGGCTCCGGTCCAGCTCGTGCCACTTCTCGGTGCGGCCGCCGAACCTCATCATGTCCATCATCACCGGGCGGTGCTGCCACATCACCCCGAGGGAGTCGGGCACCTTGCCGAGCATCTTCCTGGCGGCAGCCTTCACCACTGCGCCGTACAGGCCGGTCACCGGGATGGCGGGAATGCGGGTCTCGTTCATGATCGCTGCTCCTCAGCCGGCACGTCTCTCATGCCGTCGGCATGAAGACACCGCCCGCCCCGGAAGTGTGACATCCGGGGCGGGCGGTGGCGGTCTGAGAGAGCGGATGCTGCGCCTCAGGCGCGCGCGATGCGGAGCGTCCGCACCTCGAACGGCTTGAGCGACAGCTCGCCGCCGGTGCGCGGAGCATCCAGCTCGTCCTCGATCAGGCTCACCTCGCGGATGCCGGTGTGCTCGAAGCCGACGGTCAGCGCGCCGGTCGTGCGCCGTCCGAGCGACTCGTACACGCGCACGATCACGTCTCCCGAGCGGTCGTCGGCGAGCTTGACGCTGGACACGACGATCCCGGCGCCGGTCGCCGAGACGAGCGGCTCGACCTCGTTCGTGCCGCGCACCACGTGCGCGGGAGCATTCAGGCGGATGCCCTCGGCCGTCGCGATCTCCGCATCCGCGCCGATCACGAGGCCGACCTCGATCTCGTGCCGGCCGTGGTCGGTGTCCGGGTCGGGGAAGCGCGGCGCGCGCAGCAGCGACAGGCGCACGGTGGTGGTGACGTCGTCGCCGTCCACCTCGCGGGACGTGTCGTAGCCGTAGATCGAGTCGTTCACGAGCGCGACGCCGAAGCCGTCGTCCTCCTGCGCGAGCACGAAGCGGTGCATCGAGGTCTCGAACTTCGCGGCCTCCCAGCTGGTGTTCACGTGCGTGACGCGGCGCTGGAAGCCGAACTGCGTCTCGGCCAGTGTCTCGCGGGCGAACACGTCGAGCGGGAACGCGAGCTTGAGCAGCTTCTCGGTCTCGTGCCAGTCGATGTCGTTCTGCAGCAGCAGGGTGCGCGAGCCCGGGCGCAGCGTGATCGTCTGCGTCAGCCGCGACTCGGAGAACGCGCGCTCGACCACCACGACGGCGGCGCCGTCGACCACGGATGCCGAGATCGACGAGACCGCGGTGAGGTCGTCGACCCGGTTCTTGTAGTACCGGTCGATGTCCCACGCGTCCCACATGTTCGGGAAGTCCTGGTGCAGTTGGAACAGGTTCGCCGGCTTCCCCGCGGGGATCGCCTCGCGGCCGGTGGCCTTGTCGACGGCCGAGGTGATCAGGCCCTCGGGCGAGAGGGTGACGGTGACGAGGCCGTTGGAGAGCACGAAGCCGTCCGGCGACTCGGTGAGGGCGACATCCTCGGTCTCGCCGCGCTCGCTCAGGAAGCCCGCGCCCAGCGCGCGCCCGCCGCCGACCGAGGTCGGGGTGAACACCAGCTCGCGGTCGCCCTCGCCGGCCAGCGCCTTCCGCGCCTCCGACGACAGCTTCTCGGCATCCGCCAGCACCCCGGAGAGGACCTCCACGGCCTCGCGGTGCACCCACGCGATCGAGGTGCCGGGCAGGATGTCGTGGAACTCGTGCAGCAGCACGGTCTGCCACAGCCGGTCCAGCTCGTCATGCGGGTACTCGGCGCCCAGCTGCACGGTCGCGGTCGCGGCCCACAGCTCGGCCTCGATCAGCGCCTGCTCGGCCCACCGGTGCAGGGCTTTGGTGGCGTGCTGGCTGGTGAGCGTTCCGCGGTGCAGCTCGAGGTACAGCTCGCCGACCCACACGGCGGGGTCGGTCAGCTCGGCCCTGGCGTCGTCGAAGAAGTCGTCCGGATGCTTCCACTCGACCTGCGCGGCGCCCTCCAGCGACGCCATGCGGGCCGCCTTGCCGGTCATCTCGCGGGTCGTGCCGCCGCCGCCGTCGCCCCAGCCGACCGGTGCGATCGACATGGTCGCCTTGCGGTTCTCCTTGAACTGCCGGCTGGCCTTCGCGACCTCTGAGCCGCTCAGCTGCGAGTTGTAGGTGTCCATCGGCGGGAAGTGCGTGAACATCCGCGAGCCGTCGATGCCCTCCCACAGGAACGAGTGGTGCGGGAAGACATTGCGCTGGTTCCAGGAGATCTTCTGCGTGAAGAACCACTCGAAGCCGGCCCGGCGCATCAGCTGCGGCAGAGCGGGGGAGTACCCGAAGCTGTCGGGCAGCCACACCCCCTTGGAGCGGATGCCGAACTCGCGCTCGAAGAAGCGCTGGCCGTGCGAGAACTGGCGCACCAGCGACTCGCCGGTGGGCATGACCGTGTCGGACTCGACCCACATGCCGCCCAGAGGCAGGAATCGGCCGGCCGCGACCGCGTCCTTCACGCGCGCGAACACCTCGGGGCGGTGGTCCTTGATCCAGGCGTACTGCTGCGCACTGGACATGCCGTAGAGGAAGTCGGGCTGCTCGTCGATCAGCGTCGTCATCGACGAGGTGGTGCGAGCGACCTTGCGGATGGTCTCGCGCACCGGCCACAGCCAGGCCGAGTCGATGTGCGCGTGACCGATCGCGGCGATGCGGTGCGCGCTGGCATCCGCCGGTGAGGCGAGCACGTCCGCCAGCCGGGCGCGCGCATCGGGAGCGGTCTCGACGATGCGCTGCAGGTCGAGCACGTCCAGGGCGTCGTCGAGGGCCTGCAGGATGCGCATGCGGCGCGGGCTGGTCTCGGGGAGCTCCGCCTGCAGCTCGATCAGCACCTCGAGGTCGAGGGCGAGCTCGAACACCGCCTCCTCGAACACGGCGAGATCCATGTGCCGCACGCGGTACAGCGGCTCGGGGGAGGAGGTGCGGATGTCGCCCTCCTGGGTGGGCAGGAAGGGGTGGTAGTCCAGCAGCACCGGGTTGGCGGCGCCCTCCAGGTAGAACTCCACGGCGCCGCCCGGCTCGGCCTCGATCGCCACCCACTGGTTGCGCGGGTTGATGCTCTTCAGCGGTGTGCCGTCGGGGCGATAGGCGAGCGCCTCGCACTGGAAGCCGGGCATGTTGATGTCGAAGCCGAGGTCGATGAGGGCCTCGACCCGCCTGCCGGACCACTCCGCGGGAACCGAGCCGCGCACGCGGAACCAGGTGGTGCTCCAGGCGGGCCCCCACATGCTGCCCGCGGTGAACGGCTCGAACTCGAGCGCGAGTCCCTCCGCCGGGGTGATCGGCTCGCCGGGCAGCTGGTGCGCCGCGATCTCGAGCGGCACCCGGGAGGAGTGGATGGCGGGGCGCACGCGCTCGGTGAGCACGCGGTTCACGCGGCCGACGGTGAGGGAGGTCTCTTCGTGCACGGGGCTCCTTGCAGATGGAAGAATGAGGCGATCGGCTGCGGGGTTCAATGGGACGGCCGATACTAAAACGATCTAGTACGGTGAGTCTATGTCACGGTCCAAGCGTGTCACCATCGCGGATATCGCGCGACAGGCGGGAGTGTCGCCCGGCGCGGTGTCCTTCGCCCTGAACGGGCGCCCCGGGGTGAGCGAGGAGACGCGGCAGCGCATCCTGGCGATCGCGGACGAGCACCAGTGGCGGCCCAGTTCCACCGCCCGCGCGCTGGTCGGTGCGAGGGCGGGGGTCGTCGGCTTCGCGGTGAACCGCCCGGCCCGCACTCTCGGCACCGAGGCGTTCTTCACCGACCTGATCGCCGGGGTGCAGTCCGCGCTCGCCGCCCGTCGCATCGGCCTGCAGCTGGTCGTCGTGCCCAGCATGGACGAGGAGATGGAGACGTACCGGCGGTGGCGCCGGTCCAATCAGGTCGACGGCGTCCTCGTGCTCGACCCGCGCGTCGACGACCCGCGCCCCGGGCTGCTGCGCTCGCTCGGGCTGCCCTCGATCACGATCGGCGGCCAGCCGTCCCCGGATGACATGCACGCCACGCTGTGGCTGGACGACGCGGATGCCGCCCGTACGGTCTTCGGCTACCTGGCGGGCCTGGGCCATCGCAGCATCGTCTACATCTCCGGCCCCGCCGAGCATGAGCACGTCCGGCTGCGCAGCAGTGTCCTCGCGGGGATGGGCGAGCGGGACGTCGCCGGCGAAGTCATCCAGACCGACTACTCGCCCGCGCAGGTGTCCACGATCATGCGCACCCTGCTCAGCCGCGCCGAGCGGCCGACCGCGGTCGTGTTCGACAACGACATGATGGCGATCGCCGGGCTCCGCATCACCCAGGAGATGGGCGTCGCCGTGCCGGCCGGGCTCTCGCTGGCATCCTTCGACGACTCGATCGTGACCGGCCTCGTCCGGCCGGCGATCACCTGCCTCACGCGCGACACCTTCACGCTGGGGGAGACCGCCGCGGACTTCCTGATCGAGCAGCTCGACTCCGCCGAGGTGCTGCCGGACCGCACCGGGCCGCAGCCGAGGCTCACGGTGCGCGAGAGCACGGCGCCGCCGCACTCCTGAGCGCCGCGCTCAGACGACCGTGCTGTTCAGACGACGGTGTTGTTGGACGAGTAGACGCCCACCCCTGTCGACAGGTCGGGGCGAACCAGCTCGGTGATGCCCCGGGACGCCAGCACCGCGGCATCCGCGGCATCCTTCGACGTGACGAACGCCGCGTCCACGCCCGCCTCGCACGCGTCGACCCAGGCCTGGAAAACCGCGCCTCCCGGGCTGAGCGCGGCGCGGCTCACCGGCACGTCTGCGTCATCGACGTCGACCACGATGCCGGTCGCGCGCGCCGGTGCGACGCCGCGTGCACGCAGCTCGGGGATGATCTCGGCGAACCGCCGGCCGATCGGCTTCACAGCCCCGCCGTTCTCCAGCAGGCCCAGCGAGTACTCCAGCTCGGGGTAGTCCGCGAGCTCTTGGCTCACATCGTGCGAGCACCACCAGGTGACGCCCCACAGGTTCTCGGTCCGGGCGGCGGAGCGCACGGTCGCCTCCAGGAAGCCCGGCGTCTCCTCCGGCGTCAGGCAGTTCGACGGGGCACCGACCTCCTGCAGCCAGATCGGCCTGGCGGGGTCGGTCGCGAAGGCCCGGGAGAGCTCGATCATGTACTCGGCATGACGGTCGGATGCTGCGGAGCGCCCGCCGTAGCGCTGCGCGGTGCCGTTGAAGATCCAGGAGTGCACGGTGGTCATCGCTCCCAGGCGCGAGGCGAGCGCGGGGGTGAAGCCGTGCCCGTCCATGTACCAGGCGGCGTCGTACTCGCTGTGCAGGTGATCACGGCCGGGGGCGGCGCGCTCCGCGGCATCCAGCAGCGAGGTGATCCAGTTCGCCGCCTCGGCCTCGGTGACCGGCCACTGATGCGGGTGCGTCTCGGCGGAGAACTGGTTGGTCTCGTTGCCGAGCGTGAACCCGAGGAAGTTGCCGGCGTCGTTCAGCGCCGAGCCCAGCGTCTCCACCAGGGCGACCTGGCCGCTGAGCGCGTCCGGATGCGTGAACATGTTCTTGTCGTGCCAGGTGAACAGCCACGAGGGGACGAAGTCGAAGCTCGACAGGTGGCCCTGGATCACGTCGACCCCGGCGTCCAGTCCGAACTCCGCCGCGACGTCGACCACGGCGCGCACATCCGCGACCGCCTTCCCGCGGATCAGGGTGCGATTCGGCTGCAGCACGGTCCAGAGCGGGAAGATCCGCACGTGGTCGAGCCCGAGCGACGCCAGCCCCTCGAAGTCGCGGCGCACGTCGTCGAGGTCCAGAGACAGCCACGAGTGCATCCAGTCCTTCGACGGGGTGTAGTTGGCGCCGAAACGCAGCGGTGCGTCGGCGGACGTGGGTGCTGGCATGGGGGAAGCCTTCCTGAGCGCGTCACCGTTCGAGGTGGACGTCGTCGCTCTCCTGTGCAATGCTATGGTCACTATAGCGGTTTAGTAATGGATGCGAACCCCAGCGGGTGCGCAGCCGGACCCCTTCGAAGGAGAACGTCCATGAAGATCCGATCGACTCTCGCCGTCGGCCTCACCGCGGCGACGGTGCTCGCGCTGACGGCCTGCACCGGAGGCGGCGGCACACCGGATGCCGGCGGCTCCGGCCCGATCGACACGTCGGGAGAGCTCAGCGGCAGCATCCAGTTCCAGACCTGGTCGCTCAAGAACGAGAAGTTCACGCCCTACTTCGAGGCGCTCATCAAGGCGTTCGAGAAGGAGCACCCGAAGGTCAAGGTGGACTGGATCGACCAGCCGGGCGACGGCTACCAGGACAAGATCCTCAGCCAGGCCAACTCGAACACCCTGCCCGACGTGCTCAACCTGCCGCCGGACATCGCGTTCCCGCTGGTCAAGGCCGGCAAGCTCCTCGACCTCGCCAAGGCCGACCCTGAGCTGAAGACCGTCTACAACGAGGGTGGCTGGGAGGCCTACAGCAAGTTCAGCGGCGTCGAGGGCACCTACGGTCTGCCCTGGTACCTCGGCAGCGACGAGTCGTGGTGGAACCTGGAGCAGCTGCAGCCCTACGGCGTGACCGAGGCCGACCTGCCCACCACCACCGACGGCTGGCTCGACCTCGCCAAGAAGGTCGCTCAGGAGTCGAACGGAAAGGTGCAGCTGGTCTCGTCCATGCCCGGCCTCGACACGTTCGTCGCCGCCGACATCCCGATCATGAAGGACGACGGAACCTTCGTCTTCAACACCCCCGAGGCCGTCGAGATCGTGCAGAAGTACGCGGACGCCTACAAGGCCGGCGCCATGCCGCCCGAGTCGCTGACGGGCAGCTACGGCGGCAACGCCGAGATGTACCTGCAGGGCAAGGTGGCGTACTCGACCGGTGGTTCCGGCTTCGCCGGCGACCTGCGCACCAAGGCGCCCACCCTGCTCGAGCACACCGTCGCCACTCAGCGTCCCGGCACCCCGCCGCTGTTCGTGCAGGGCGTGAACGTCTCCGCCGACTCGAAGAACAAGGCCGCCGCACTCGCGTTCGCGGAGTTCGTCACCAACGAGAAGAACCAGGTGGACTTCGCCAAGATCGCCGTCGGCTTCGCCCCCGGCACCGCCGCGGGTGCGGAGGACGTGGTCAAGGCCGTCGAGAGCAGCGTCGACCCGGCGCAGGCGAAGGCCATGAAGGTCATGTTCGACGCGCTGCCGAAGGCCAAGTCGACCCCGTTCCAGTGGACCGGTGCGATGACCGACTACCTCAACCAGCAGATGGCGCTCGCCATCCGCGGCGACGCGACGGCGAAGGACACGCTCGACAAGATCGTGAAGTACGCCAACGACAACCGCATCGACAAGTGACCGGACCCCGAGTCCGATGACCGAGAACACCAGCACCCCGAAGAGGTACGCGCCATGAGATCGCACAGATGGTTCACCCCCTGGCTGCTCCTGGCGCCCGCCGTCATCTGGGTGCTGGTGTTCTCGCTCTGGCCGTTCCTGAACACGGTCGTGCTGAGCTTCACCGACGCGCGACCCCTGCAACCGGTCAAGTCGGTCGGCTTCGCGCAGTACGAGCGGCTGCTGACCGATGAGCAGTTCCGGTACGCGCTGATCACGTGCCTGATCTACGTCATCGTCTGCGTGCCGCTGCTCACGGTGCTGCCCCTTCTGCTGGCTCTTCTCGTGGAGAAGAACATCCCCGGCATCGCCCTCTTCCGCACCACCTACTACTTCCCGGTGATCGCGTCGGTCGTGGTGGTCGCGCTGATCTGGGGATGGCTGTTCGACAGCCGCGGCATCATCAACGAGGGCCTGCAGTGGATGGGCGTCACCGACCACCCGGTCGCGTTCCTGGTCGATCGCTGGTGGATGCTGGCGGTCAGCATCCTGCTGACCGTGTGGAAGGGCCTCGGCTACTACATGGTCGTGTACCTCGCGGCCCTCGGCAATGTGGGCAAGGACCTGCACGAGGCCGCCATGCTCGACGGCGCGGGCAGCTTCCGCCGCTTCGTGAGCGTCACCATCCCCAGCGTCCGCGGGGCGATGCTGCTGATCTCGGTACTCGTCGCCGTCTCGGCCATGCGCGTCTTCACCGAGCTGGACGTGCTCTCCAACGGCACCGGCGGACCCGGCGGCTACAACATGTCGATCGTCATGCTGATCCGGCAGGTCGGCTCGGGCCTGAGCGGCAACCTCGGCTACGCCGCCGCGATCAGCGTCGCGCTGTTCCTGCTGACGCTCATCCCGCTGGTCGCCATCGCCCTGATGAACCGCGAGAAGAAGGCGAAGGTGCCGGCATGAGCGTCATCGAAGACCGTCCGGCGGCATCCGCTCCGCAGCCCGCCGAGCAGCGGATCCGCCCCGACCGCCGGTTCCGCCGCAAGGGCTCAGGCGACTTCACGAAGCCCACCGTCGGCGGCCTGATCGGCCGCTACGCGCTGCTGACGCTGGTGCTGATCCTGTTCATCGGCCCGTTCGTCTGGCAGCTCGCCACCTCGTTCAAGGGTCCCGCCGACGACCTCTATACGTTCCCGCCGAACCTCATCCCCACCGATCCCACGATCGAGAACTACATCAAGGTCACCGATCTGATCCCGGTGTACACCTACGCCTGGCACTCGCTGCTGGTCGCCACCGGGGCCGTCGTCACCAACGTCGTGCTCTCGGTGTTCGGCGGCTACGCGCTGGCGTGCATGAAGTTCCGCGGCAAGTTCATCGCCCTCGGCATCCTGGTCTCCACCATGCTGCTGCCGGGCGAGGTGACGGTCACCGCGAACCTGCTCACGATCAACTCCCTGGGCCTCGCGAACTCGCTGTGGGGCGTGTTCCTTCCCGGCGCGATCGGCGCCATGAACGTGCTGCTGATCGCGACCGCGTGCCGCATGATCCCGCAGGACGTGCTCGACGCCGCGACCGTCGACGGCGCCACCACCTGGCAGCGGATCCGTCACATCGTGTGGCCGAACGTGCGCGGCATGGCGAGCGTCGTGGCGATCTTCACCTTCATCGGCCAGTGGGACGACTACCTGTGGCCGCTGATGGTGCTCACCGACCCGAACAACTACACGCTCACGGTCGGCATGGCGTACCTGAACGGCAACTTCTCGCCCGACCCGCGTCTGATCGCGGCCGGGACCATGGTGGCGCTGATCCCGATCATCCTGCTCTTCTCGGTGATGCAGCGCTTCTTCTTCCAGGGCGTGCAAGAGGGAGCCGTCAAGGGATGACCTCCGCGACGCTGAGCCCTGCCGAGGGCCCCGCGGATCCGCCTTCGTCCCGGCCCAGGGCCGGGGTGCTGGGCGGGCGCGTGCACGCGTTCCGCTTCGATCCGGCCGCCGGCGTGCAGCGGATGCCGCTGCCGGGCGGGTTCGAGGTGGCGTCGGATGCCGTGCTGCACTGGGCGTTCTACGCCGACGGTCCGGATGCGGCGCTCGCCCCGCATGCCGCGCTCGCCGTGACGATCGACGTCGTGTTCGAGCGCGGGCCCGGCAGCCCCGAGGAGCGGCTCAGCGAGCACCCGGATGCCCGCGACCGGTACGGCGTGCCGCTGACCGCGTCGGCGCAGTTCGATGCGGCGTGGTCGATGCCCGAGCAGTGGAACGCCGACTCGGTGTCCCTCGCGGCGTGGGCCGGCTGCGCGGCGCGCGTCGAGGTCGTGCTGGGCGCACCGGACCTGGTGACGGACCCCGCCGCCGGTGGCGCCGTGGAGGGCTTCGTCGAGGTGGTGCTGGGCAGCAGGACGGATGCTCTGGCTCCGCCCACCGCGGCCGAGGGGCCGGCGCTCAGCCCGGTGGATCGGGTCGACACCCGCCGGGGCAGCCACTCCGGCGACCGGTTCTCCCGCGGGAACACGATCCCCATCACCGCCGCGCCGCACGGCTTCTGCTTCCTGACGCCGGCGACGCAGACGGCGGACACGCGCTGGCCGTACCGCTGGTCCGTCCACGACGACCGGCGCGGCCGGCCGCTCGCCGCGCTGCAGTTCGCGCATCAGCCGAGCCCGTGGATCGGAGACCGCGGGGTGCTGCAGCTGCGGCCGTTCCTCGGCATCCGCGACGGCGAGCCGCTGCGCATCGCACCGGAGGGCGAGCACGCCCGTCCGCACCATTACCGCGCCCGGGTGCGCGCCGCGCACGGCGACGCCGGCGCCGTGGCCGAGATGACCGCGACCTCGCACGGCGGGGCGTTCCGGATATGCGCCGAGAACGCCGATGAACTCGTCGGCTTCGAGATCGGGTCGCCCGACGGCGCCGGGCGGGTGAGCATGCACGGCGACGGCACCTTCGACGGCTGGACGCCGGAGGGATCCGAGGACTGGGGCAACGCCCCGCGCGCCTACTTCGCGGGCATCGTGCTCGGTGACGGCGTGACCGCGAGCGACGGCCTGCTGCAGTCGCCCGGCGGATTCGAGGTGCGCATCGCGCAGTCGTTCCTCTCGGTCGATCAGGCCCGCAGGTCGCTCGCCGAGGAGCTGCCCGCCACGCGCTCGTTCGCGCAGCTGCGCGACGCCCTGCGCGACGAATGGAACATGCTGCTCGGCGCGGTCGAGATCCCGCCGCTCGATCCCGCCGAGCGCGTGCATCGCGGCCTCGCCGACGACGAGTCGCGGGCGCAGCTGGCCTCGGCCCTCTACCGCCTGCACCTGTACCCGAACACGACCGCCGAGAACACCGGCACCTTCGAGCAGCCGCGCCTGCGCTTCGCCGACCCGACGACGCCCGCCGACCCGCACGGCGACGAGGTCACGGGCGCGCCGGTCGCGGACGGCGAACTGTTCGTGAACAACGGCTACTGGGACACCTACCGCACCGCGTGGCCCGCGCTGGCCCTCTTCGACGCCCCGCTCACCGGACGGATGCTCGACGGCCTGCGACAGCAGGCGGACCGCGGCGGCTGGATGGCGCGGTGGAGCGCACCGGGCTACGTCGACTCGATGGTCGGCACCTCGAGCGACCAGATCTTCGCGGATGCCGAGCGGTGGGGCGTCCCGTTCGACGAGCACGCCGCGTTCGAGACCGCCTGGCGCGACGCCTGCGAGCCGAGTGACGATCCCCGCAAGGGACGCAAGGGCATCGGCAGAGCGCGCTTCACCGGGTACGTCTCGAACGACGTCCCGGAGGGGATGAGCTGGAGCCTGGAGAACGCGATGTCGGATGCCGGCATCGCACGGTTCGCCGAGAGGCTCGCGGCCCGCAGCGGCAGATCGAGATACGCCGCGCACGCCCGCTACTTCGCCAACCGCGCCCGCTCGTACCGGCAGCTGTTCGATCCCGCATCCGGGTTCTTCCGGGGCCGAGACGGCGGCGGCCGGTTCGACGAGGCCTTCGATCCGCGCGTCTGGGGCGGAGACAACGTCGAGACCAACGGCTGGGGGATGTCGGTCACGGCCGTGCACGACGGCCCGGGACTCGCGGCGCTGCACGGCGGTCCTGCCGGGCTTCGCGCCCATCTCGACCGGCTGTTCGCGGAGCCCGAGACGGCCGACCCCGCCTTCGGTGGAAGCTACGGCACCGTGATCCACGAGCAGCGCGAGGCCCGCGCCCAGCGCAGCGGGATGTGCGCGCTCTCGAACCAGCCGGCGCACCACATCCCCTGGATGCATGTGCACGGCGACCAGCCCTGGCGGGCCGGCGCCCTCGTCCGCTCTCTCGCCGGGCGGCTCTTCACCGGAGCGATGATCGGCCAGGGATTCCCCGGCGACGAGGACAACGGCGAGATGAGCATGTGGTGGCTGTGGGCGGCGCTCGGTCTCTACCCGCTCGAGCTCGCTTCGGGTGAGCTGCGCATCGGCGCCCCGCTGTTCGACGACATCACCGCCCGCCGCGCCGGGGGCGGCTCGCTGCGGATCCTGTCGCGGCGGCCCGCCCCGGATGCCGGGTGGCTCGTCGCGGCGACCCTGGACGGCGCGCCACTGGACCGTGCCGTGCTCGCCGTCGACGCGCTCGCCGGCGACGCGGATGCCGTGCTCGAACTGGAGTTCACCGCCGACGCCGCACAGGCCACCGCGAGCCCGCTCTGGGCCGGCGGTGCCGCGGAGGTGGAGCCCTGGCATCCGGACCTGACCGGCGTCGGCGGACACCCGCTGGACTGCACCCACGGCGCCCTCTTCGACGACGGATCCGACCCGCTCTCCGCGGTCGCGCTCGCCGCAGGCGAGGCCGCCGGCTGGGTGTTCGACGAGCCCGTCACGGTCACCGACGTCACCGTGACCGCCGCCGCCGGCGCCCCCGCCGGCATCCTGCGCTGGCAGGCGAGCGACGACGGCGTCCGCTGGCACGACCTGGATACCACGCACGGCGAGCCGCTGCCCGCCGACCGCACGACGCCGTTCGCGTTCACCGCGCCCGCCACCGCGCGGATGCTGCGCGCCCTGGCATCCGAGCCCGTCGCGCTGCGCCAGCTCGAGCTGTTCGCGCTCGACGACCCGACCCCCTGAGTCCCTCCCCCCGGAACTGCGAAGACGCACGAAAGGAAGAACAGAACATGACTGATCACTCCACCCCGCGGCGGACCGCGCGGATCGCGGCGCTCGCCGCGCTCAGCCTCGTCGCGGCCGGGCTCGCCGTCCCGGCGGCGGCCGGCGCGCAGGACCAGCCCGGGCAGACCGACCCCAAGCGGGTCGTCTACGTCGAGGTCAACAGCAACGACATGGCGAACGTGGCCGACTACACGCTCGAGGGCACGAACCGGCCGGCGTTCGACCTGGCGATGATCTTCGCCGCCAACATCAACTACGACACCACGAAGCAGCAGGCCTACCTGCACCTGAACGAGCGCGTCACCGAGACGCTGCAGAACGCCGACACGCAGATCCGCCCGCTGCAGCAGCGTGGCACCAGGGTGCTGCTCTCGGTGCTCGGCAACCACGAGGGCGCGGGCTTCGCGAACTTCACCTCGCGCGAGAGCGCGGCGGCGTTCGCCGACCAGCTCGCCGACGCCGTCGACGCCTACGGGCTGGACGGCATCGACTTCGACGACGAGTGGTCGGAGTACGGCAAGAACGGCACCGCGCAGCCGAACAGCACCTCGTTCGCCTACCTGCTCGACGCCCTGCGCGACCGTCTCGGGCCGGACAAGCTGATCACGCTCTACAACATCGGCCCGTCGTACACCCTCACCGACTGGCAGGGCACCGGCGCGGGTGCCGACCTCGACTACTCGTGGAACCCGTACTACGGCAGCTGGATCCCGCCGCAGGTGCCCGGCATGACGAGGCAGCAGTTCGGCGCCGCCGCCATCGACCTCACGGCGACGTCGCAGTCCACGGCGGCGAAGTACGCGCAGCGCACGGTCGACGAGGGCTATGGCGCGTACGTGACGTACAACCTGACCGCGGGCGACCACTCCGGGTACATCTCGTCGTTCACCACACCGCTGACCGGTCACGCGACCGTGTACAAGGCGCCCTGGTACGACGTCGACGTCGCCGCGGACGCGACCTGCGCCGGCGGCGACGTCAAGCTCAAGGTCCGCATCGACAGCGCCGACGCGGCCGCACTGGGCGCGACCGTGACCTCCTCGATCGGCAGCCGGTCCTTCAGCGGCATCCTGGACGGCGAGACGCGCGTGGCCGTGCAGCAGGCCAAGGGCGGCGCGGTCGCCGACGGCTCGGTGACCGTGCACGTGGACGGCCCCGACGGCGCCATGACCGTCGACCGTGCGTACGCCGTCCCGGCGTGCGGCTGACCCGCAGGGTGCTCCGATGACATCGACGGATGCGGCACGCAGCTGGTACGCGCTGCCGCATCCGTCGACCGTCCGGCTCGAGAGCGGAGCCTGGCGGCCGGACACGGTGCAGGTGGTCGCCGCGGATGAGAGCCTGGTCGCCGAGGCGGCCCGCCTGCAGCGCGAGCTCGCCGCCCTGGGCATCCCGTCCGGCGCGGGATCGCGCATCCTCCTGCGATCGGCGGAGGCCCCGATCGCCTCGTCGGATGCGGCTTCGACTCCGGGGGGAGCCGTCGCATCCGACGAGGCCTACGCGATCGACGTCGCAGACGACATCGACATCCGCGTCTCCTCGGCGACCGGCGGATTCCGTGCAGCGCGGCAGCTGCTGCACAACCTGCGCGCCCAGGGCTGCGTGCCACGGGGACGCGTCTCCGGGAGCCCGGCCGTCCGCGAACGCGGTGTCCATCTCGACGCCGCCCGCAAGCACTACCCGGCCGATTGGATCATCGCGCTGCTGCACGTCGCGGCCGACGTGGGCATCAACGCCCTCCAGTGGCACTTCTCCGAGAACGAGGGGTTCCGGCTGGAATCCGTCGCGTTCCCCGAGGTGGTGTCGGCCGGGCACATCACCCGCGCGGACGCGGCGCGCATCCTCCACGCCGCTCGCGACCTGCACATCGAGGTGATCCCCTCGCTGGACATGCCGGGTCATCTGCGGCAGGTGCTGGCGCAGCATCCGCATCTGCGGCTGCCGCCGGGACGGGAACCGGCGGATGCCGCGATCACCGGCACCGACCATGCGCTGGACATCACGCGGGAGCAGGCCGTGGCCTTCGCCGAGAGGCTGATCGACGACGTGGCGCCCGTGTTCGCGGGCTGCAGCCGCTGGCATCTCGGCGGCGACGAGTTCGTCGACTTCGCCCGCATCGACGACTACCCGGCACTGCGCGATGCCGCGCATGCGGGCTTCGGCCCCGATGCGAACGGATTCGACCTGCTCACCGCCTTCGTGAACCGCATCGCCGCGCACCTGCGCGGACTCGGGTTCCGGGCGCGGGCGTGGAACGACGGCATGCTGCGCGGCTCCGTCGTGGGGCTGGATGCCGCCATCGAGCTGACCTGGTGGACGAACTGGCATCGGCAGATGCGTCCGCTGGCGGATGCCGTGGCCGCGGGGCATCCGCTGATCAACGTCAACGACGGGCTGTTCTACTACGTGCTCGGCGAGCACGCCGGCTACACGTACCCGACCGCGGAGCGGATCTGGGCGGCGGACTGGCACCCGGGACTGTTCCCGGCGCTGCCGGGCGGCGGCAGGCAGGAGATCCCGCACCCCTACCCGGACTCGCTGCGCGGGACCTGCTTCGCCGTCTGGTCGGACGAGCCCGGCGCGCAGACCGTCGCGGAGGTCGCCGACGGCATCCGCGCACCCCTCCGGGCCATGGCGGAGAGAGCATGGAACGGCGGCTCCGCGCTGACCCTGGCGGAGTTCGAACGGGTGGAGGCGGCGATCGGGCTGCCGATCGGCGTCAGCCCACCCGGGTAGAATCCCTGTGGCCGTGTTGTGGGGACGCGGCGAACAGGCGTACCGGAGCGAAGCGATGACGGAGACCATGGACGAGACGACGAAGAAGCACCAGGACTACAACCCGGGTCCTCGAGTGGGCATCACCTTCTCGACCTTCGACCTGCTGCACGCGGGACACATCATGATGCTCGCCGAGGCAAAGCGCCAGTGCGACTACCTGATTTGCGGCCTGCAGATGGATCCGACGCTCGACCGCCCGGAGAAGAACGCGCCGACGCAGACCGTCGTGGAGCGCTACATCCAGCTGCGCGGCTGCGAGTACGTCGACGAGATCGTCCCGTACTCCACCGAGCAGGACCTCGAGGACATCCTGCGCTCCTTCAAGCTCGACGTGCGCATCGTCGGCGACGAGTATGAGAACCGCGACTTCACCGGCCGCTCGTACTGCGAGGAGGCCGGCATCGAGCTCTACTTCAACAGCCGCAACCACCGCTTCTCCAGCTCCGGCCTGCGCAAGATCGTCGCGGCCAAGGAAGCGGAGCGGATCGCGCGCGGCTGAAGCTCGTGCACGTGGCTGTAGCCTGGCGGCATGATCGACGTTGACACCGGCGGGACCGATGCCCGTGCGCGTCGACGCACCTGGATGCTCGGCGGAGGTCTGCTGGCGGCGTCCGCCCTGCTGAATCTCTGGGTCGTGTCGGCCCCCGGCGCGCCGGTCGGCGTCGTCCCCGACCTGCTCTTCGCTGCCGCCACGGTGGTCTTCGCGATCGGGCTGGGGCTGCCGGGCAGTGTCACGGCTCGCCGTCCCCTCGGCACGGGCGTGCTCGTGGGGCTCGGGGTGTGGCTGCTCGTGCAGCCGATGATCCATGGACTGCTCGCGCCGCCGGATCCGATGGGCGACATGGTCGACGGGGAAGCGCGGGTCCAGCTGGCGAGCATGGTGGTCATCACACTGGAGGTCGTCTCGCTGGTGCTGGCGATCCTCGCCGTGGTGCAGATCGGCCGCAGCGGTGTCGTGCCGCGACCGTGGAACTGGGCGCCCCTGTGGGCACTCGCCGTCGTGGTGGTCACCCGTCTTCTCACGATGGGCCTGCTGGCCGTTCCCGTCCTGACGGACAGCCCCGAGGCGCTGTACGCGGTGATCAGCCTGGCCGGATTCATCGGCATCTGCGCGGTCGGTGCTCTGGGCGTGCTCGCCATGGTGCTGGCCGCCAGGCCGGTGGCCGGATCCACGAGCGTGTACAGCTCGGGGGAGTGAGCGCTCAGCCGGTGACGGTGAGCACGGCGTGCTCGTCGCCGCCGCTCTCCGCCCAGCGGAGCGAGGCGGTGAGGATGCCGCGCAGCACGTCGAGGTCGATCTCCTCGAGATCCTTGATGTACAGGCATCCGACGCCGGTGGTGTGCGGGCCGAGGCGGGCGAGGTCGTCGGCGTGGGCGGCGGTGGACTCCAGGTACAGCGTCGAGGCGGCCTTGCGCGGCGCGAACGCCAGCAGCGGCATGTCGCCCTCGGTGCCGGTGGGGTAGCGGTAGTGGCAGCTGCCGAAGCCGACGATCGTGCCCCACAGCTCGGGCTCGCGGCCGGACACCTCCTGCAGCAGGGCGGTCAGGGTCTCGGCGTCGCGGCGGCGCTTGGCCGGGGTGACACCGGCGAGGAAGGAGGCGACGCTGCCGCCGGTCGGCCTCATCCGGCGGCCTTCATGGGTTTCGACTCGCTTCGCTCGCTCAACCTTGCCCCGTCACGCATCAACGCTCCTTCGTCGCATTGCTCCGCACCGCGGCAACCTTCATCGCCTTCTTGTGCTCGCGCACCTTGGCCAGCGACTCGGGCGAGACGATGTCGGCGACGCTGCGGTACGAGCCGTCCTCACCGTAGGGAGCGGATGCCTCGCGCCAGCCGGCTCCGGTGAACCCGTACTGCTTGCCGAGCAGAGCGAGGAAGATCTTCGCCTTCTGCTCCCCGAACCCGGGCAGCTTCTTCAGGCGCTTGAGGACCTCGGCGCCGTCCGGGTCGCCGGCGGTCCAGAGCCCCGCGGCATCCCCGCCCCAGTCGTCGACCAGGGTCTGGCAGAGCGTCTGCACCCGCGCGGCCATGGAACCCGGGAAGCGGTGCACGGCGGGCGTCTGCTTGAATGCCTCGAGGAAGGCATCCGGGTCCATCCCGGCGATGGCGGCGGCGTCCGCCGCCCCGGTGCGCTGCTCGATCTTGAGCGGACCCGCGAACGCGGTCTCCATCGGGACCTGCTGATCCAGCAGCATCCCCACCAGCAGCGCCAGCGGGTTGTTCGTGAGCAGGTCGTCGGCGGCGGTGTCTCCGGTGATGTGAAGGGCCATGCGACCAGTCTCCCAGGCCGACCCCCGATCTCTGAAGGAGATCAGATGTTCTGAAGGATGCTGCGGCCTGGAATCTCCTTCAGAACGTCGATCGTCCTTCAGAAGCGGGCACGTCAGTTGATGATCTCGCCGCGGGTCTCGACGATCGCGGCGATCCGGTCCCGCCACTCCTGCAGCGCCTCGGGCGTGAGACGCGTCCAGTCGTGCACCTCCTCGATCACGCGCAGCGGCTCGCGCGTGCGGTACGAGCGGGTCGGATTGCCGGGGAACTTCTTGTCGGTGACGTTCGGGTCGTTCTCGAACTCGCCCGTCGGCTCGACCAGGTACACGTGCGGGTCGCCGTCCACAGCGGCGATCTCGGCGGCCAGGCCGGCGCCGTCGCGCAGCGCCGTGAAGTACACGTGGTTCATCGTGATCTCGGGCCGGTAGTTCGAGGGGAAGCCCGCGGTCAGCAGCTCTCCGGGCTGCAGGGCCGCCGCGGTGCCGTGGAAGAAGGGTCCGTCATCCAGTGCGTCGCTCATGCATCCAGTGTCACCTGCGGATGAGGTGGGCGTGCACTTGCCGCGGGGATGTGCGCTTCGCGCGGAGAGAATCCGGGAATCCGTCCGCGGGAAGCGCACATCTCCGCGCGAGGCGTACGGGGTGAGTGCGGACCCGGGAAGAGGGCGGTGCGGACGCGGCGGGAGGGGCGGATGCCGTGCGTCAGGCGATCTCGGATTCCGTCGCCTCACCGGCATCCGGAACCAGGCCGTACAGCGTCTCGAGCGCGCTGAGGAACTCTCCGCCGCGACCGTCGGCCGCGAGCTCGTGCGCGCGCGTGGTCGGGGTGTGCAGCAGCACGCCGGCGAGGTGACGCATGGCCTGCTCGACCAGACCGTTCTCGTCGCCGCGGTTGCGGGCGCGCTCGATCTCGGCCTCGAGCAGACCGAAGATGTGGGTGCGCAGCGCGACGACCCCGGGGGTGACGGTCGCGCGGGAGCCGACGGCGTGGAAGTCCTCGGCCGCCTCGTGCACGATCGCCCGCGCGGCATCCGTCGCCTGCAGCTCCTCGAGCGGCGCGTGCAGACGGATCGTCTCGAGGTCGAGCAGCGCTACGCCCTCGAGCTGTGCGACCGCGGGGTCCACATTGCGCGGCATCCCCAGGTCGATCACCAGCTGCGAGCCGTGCGCGACGGGGCATCCCTGGGGCGCTGAGCCCGTCGAGGCGTCGTCGGTGGTGCGCTGCAGGTGCGCCGGGCCCAGCACCGGCTCCGTGGCGGTGGTGCAGGTGATCAGCAGAGAGGAGCGCTGCGCGACCGTGGCGTAATCGTCGGCGTGCACCGCGCGGATGCCGTGCTTCTTGGCGAACAGCTCGGCGCGGCCCGACGGCGAGTAGACCGAGATGTCCACCGCGCCGCGCTCGCGCAGCGTGGCGAGGGTGACGGCGGCGTAAGCGCCCGTGCCCACCAGCAGCACGCGTTCGGCGGCCCAGTCGGCGATGCGGCTGTCCGCGAGCTCCAGCGACAGGCGCACGAGCGAGCGGCCGGCGCGCTGCAGTGCCGTGACGTTCTTGACCTTGCGCTGCGCCTGGCTGGCGCGCTGGAAGAGCCGCTCCAGTGCGGGGGAGGTGGTGCCCTGCTTGCGGGCGCCGGTCAGCGCTCGGCGCACCTGGCCAGCGATCTCGCCCTCACCGGAGACGACGGACTCCAGCCCGGATGCCACGGCGAAGAGGTGCTCGGCGACGCGACGGTCCTCGACCACGCGGTACGAGCCGTCGAGGTCGGCGGAGGGGATGCCAGTGGCCTGCGCGACGACGTCCAGCACGGCATCCGTGTCGAGCCCGTCGGTCTCGACGTAGGCCTCGAAACGGTTGCAGGTTGCGAGCACGACGGCTCCCTGCGCACCGGCTTCGACCAGGGTCGGGGCGACGGTATCGGGATGGCGGCTGAGGCGCTCGAGCAGGTCGAAGGAGGCGGTCTTGTGACTCGCCGTGACGCAGAGCAGCACCTGTCCAGGGTACGCCTGGTATCTGTGATCGGCATCTGAGGGGTGCCTAACCGAGCATCCGCATAGGTTGACGGTGAAAGGATCGGAGCATGAGTGATCTGCTGCGCGCGCTCGCGGGCGAGTCCGTCGAGCGCACCCCTGTCTGGTTCATGCGTCAGGCGGGCCGTTCGCTGCCCGAGTACCGCGAGCTGCGCGTCGGCACGCGGATGCTGGATGCCTGCCTCACCCCCGACCTGGCGGCCGAGATCACCCTGCAGCCGGTGCGCCGGCACGGCGTGGACGCCGCGGTGTTCTTCAGCGACATCGTGATCCCGCTGCGCCTGGCGGGCGTCGAAGTGGAGATCGAGCCGGGTCGCGGGCCGGTGTTCGCGAATCCGGTGCGCACCGCCGACGACGTGGCGCGCATCACCGCGATCGATCCCGCCGACCTGGACGGCACCGCGATCGCAGAGGCCGTGCGCATCGTGACGGCCGAGCTGGGGGAGACCCCGCTGATCGGCTTCGCGGGCGCCCCGTTCACGCTGGCCGCGTACCTCATCGAGGGCGGTCCGTCCAAGGAGCACCTGCGCGCCCGAGCCATGATGCACGCCGACCCGGAGTCCTGGGATCGTCTGGCCGGCTGGCTCTCCCGCATCTCGCGCCGGTTCCTCGAGATCCAGCGCGACGCCGGGGCATCCGTCGTGCAGCTGTTCGACTCCTGGGCGGGTTCCCTCAGCCCTGCCGACTACCGCGCGCACATCGCGCCGCACTCGCACGCCGCGCTGGACGGCATCGGCGTGCCGAGCATCCACTTCGGCGTGGGCACCGGACCCTTCCTCGGCGACATGCGCCTGGACGGCGTCGCCTCGGCCGTGGGCGTCGACTGGCGGATGCCGCTGGACGAGGCCATCGCCGTGCTCGGACCCGACGTGGCCGTGCAGGGCAACATCGACCCCGCTCTGCTGCAGGCGCCGTGGCCGGTGCTGGAGGCGCACGTCCGCGACGTGATCGCCCGCGGGCGCGGCGCGAAGGGGCACATCCTCAATCTCGGTCACGGCGTCCCGCCCGAGACCGACCCCGACCAGCTCACCCGCATCGTCCGTCTCGCCCACGACGAACTCTGACCCGCGGCGCCGTCCGCGGGATCTTTCCTGCCCGGCCGCCGGGTGCGCGCATAGGGCCGGATGGAAGAATCGGAGCATGAGCTCCGAGTATCCGGTCGACATCGCCGCCCGCGCCGCCGCACAGCACGTCGTGGTGGTCGGCGGCGGCATCGGCGGGCTCGTCGCCGCCCGCGAGTGCGCGAAGGTCGGGATGCGGGTGACCCTGCTCGAAGCCGAGGAGCAGCTCGGCGGCAGCATCCGCACGGCCGAAATCGGCGGCATCGTCGTCGACGCCGGCGCCGAGAGCTTCGCGACCCGCGGCGGTCACGTGCGCGCACTGGTCGATGAACTCGGCCTCTCCGACGCGGTCGTCCCGCCGGAGGGCGGCGGCGCCTGGCTCAGCGGCATCCCGGATGCCCCCGATGCACCGCTCCCGAAGGGCGGGCTGCTCGGCATCCCCGCCAACCCGTTCCAGGCGGACGTGCGCGCGATCATCGGCTGGCGCGGCGTGTGGCGCGCCTACCTCGACCGCCTGCGCCCGCCGCTGACCATCGGCCACGAGCAGAGCCTCGGCAGACTCGTCAGCGCGCGCATGGGCGCCAGGGTGCGCGACCGACTGGTCGCCCCGGTCACCGCGGGCGTCTACTCCGCCCTGCCCGAGGATGTCGACGTCGAGATCGCCGCACCCGGCCTGAGCGCCGCACTCACCCGCGTCGGGTCGCTGAGCGGTGCGGTGCTCGCGCTGCAGGGCGAGCGCGCGGGCAAGGCGCCGGGCGCCGCCGTGCTGGGCATCGAAGGCGGCATGGGCCGGATCGTCGAGGCGCTGCGCGAAGAGCTCGAGAAGTTCGGCGCGGAGGTGCGCACCGGCACGCGCGCGGTGCGACTGGACCACGCCCCGGAGGGCTGGACGGTCACCCTCGAGGAGTCGGACGCGGATGCCGCGGAGGCGGACGCCCCGGTCGGCGACGGCTCCCTCGACACCACCGCCGGGCCCGATGGCGTCTCGGCACCGGACGCGCCGCTCACCGCGACGGCCGTCGTCATCGCCACCGCAGAGCCCTCTGCGCGCACTCTGCTCGACCCGCACGTGACCGGGCTGAGCGACCCGGGCACTGCGCCCGAGATCGAGATCGTCACGCTGCTGCTGGATGCTCCCGAGCTCGACAGCGCCCCGCGCGGCAGCGGTGTGCTCACCGTTCCGGGCAGCCACACGGCCAAGGCGCTCACGCACTCCACCGCCAAGTGGGGCTGGTTGCGGCGGGCGGCCGACGGCAGCCATGTCGTGCGGGTCTCGTTCGGCACGCAGGGCGAGGACGCGGCGACCGCCTCGCTCGGCGACGACGCGGCGGCGCGGCTCGCGCTGTCCGAGGCATCCGCTCTGCTCGGCGTCCCGTTGCGGCCGGAGCAGTTGCGCGCTGCGCACCGCGCACGCTTCGTGCAGTCCCAGCCGACGTCGCTCATCGGCGCCGCCGAGCGCCGCACGGCCGTGCGCGAAGCCGTGCGGAAGACCCCGCGGCTGGCCGTCGTCGGGGCCTGGTTGTCGGGCACCGGTCTGGCGCAGGTCGTGCCGGATGCCGTGGCCGAGGCCGACGCACTGCGCAGCCAGCTGCTCTGGGACCGCTGAAGACGCCCCATTACGCCATCGTCCGCCTGCGCGCAAGAGTAGATGCCGAATCAGGAATATGCGACTACCCTGGAACACGATCGTTCGGGGGCAAGACGGTTCGGCCTTCGGCGAAGACGCCGCAACAAACGTCAGGAGGCTCCCATGAAGGGGAAGATCGGACTCGTCGTCGGACTCGGCGTAGGTTATGTGCTCGGCACCCGCGCAGGGCGCGAGCGCTATGAGCAGATCAAGACGCAGTGGCTCAAGGTCTGGCACCTCGACCCGGTGCAGAAGCAGGTCACGCGCGCGCAGGACTTCGCCAAGGCGCAGGCGGCAGCCGTGCCGGGAGCGCTGTGGACCGGTGCGGTGAAGGTCGTCAAGGCTGTCTCCAGCACGGGCACGCCCGAGCAGAGGCTGCACTCGGCCGCGGATGCGGCCAAGGACGCTGCTGAGGACGTCGCGGAGGCGGCGAAGGACGCCGCGGCCGAGGCCAAGCGCACCACCGCCACGAAGACCACCGCCAAGAGCACGACCTCGAAGTCCTCCGGCACGGCGAAGAAGAAGACCTCAGAGGCGGAGTGACATGACCCGCGGATACCGCGATCGCGCCGACGACAGCCTGCTGACGCTGCTCGGAGACCTGCCCGAGCTGGTGCGCAACCTCGTCACCGCCGAGATCAACGCCGCCAAGGCGTGGGTGTCGCGCACGGCGAAGGACGCCGGGATCGGCAGCCTGTGGTTCGTCATCGTGCTGTTCCTGCTGTTCTGGGCGATCCCCGTGCTGCTGGCCTTCGGGATCATCGGCCTGGCCTCGTGGTGGCCGGCCTGGCTGGCCGCGCTCGCGGTCTTCGTGTTCCTCTTCGTGGCCATCGCCGTGTTCGCCCTGCTGGGCGTGCTGCGCTTCCGCAAGGTCGTGAAGAGGGAGAACCCGGGCCAGGCCGTGGCCACCGACGTCCGCCTGATGAAGGAGCCCGACGATGACGAATTCTGACCCGAAGGCGTCCCTGCCCCGCACGGCCGTTCCCGCCGGGATCGTCGACCCGGTGGCATCCGCCCGTGCCGAGCTCAAGGCCGCGCTGGCCGCGATCGAGATCAAGGGCAACGTGCCCCGGCGGGTCGAGGAGGCGTCGGAGCGCGGCATCCTCAAGGCCCGCGCGTTCGCCCGGCGCAACCCGATCGGTGCGGCTGCGGCCGTCGCCGGCGTCGCCGCCGTGGTCGGCGGCGTCGTGTGGGTGATCGCGCGCGCGGTCTCCCGCTAGCGGCGGTCTCCCGCTGGGGACTAAGGTCTCCAGGTACGCGGCACCCCTCAGGAAGGGGCAGACTGGATGCATGCCGGAAGTTCGTGAAGACATCCCATCCGAATCCGCCCCTGCAGGCTTCACCCTCTGGGCCGTCTGGCGCCGAAACCCCGACGCCCCGGTCGTGGAGACCGAGGCCACCGAGCTGGAGACCATCGTCGCCGACATCGAGGAATCCGGTGTCTCGGTGCGCGGCTTCTACGACGTCAGCGGCCTGAAGGCGGACGCCGACCTCATGGTCTGGCTGCACGGCGACACCGCCGAGGAACTGCAGCGCGCCCTGCGCCGTCTGCGCCGCGCCGACCTGATCCGCCCGCTGCTGCCCGTGTGGAACGTGATGGGCGTGCACCGCGACGCGGAGTTCAACCGTGCGCACGTGCCGGGCTTCCTCCGCGGCGTCGAGGCGAAGGGCTGGCTCTGCCTCTACCCCTTCGTGCGCACCCCGGAGTGGTACCTCGCCTCCGAGGACGACCGCAGGCAGATGCTCGCGGACCACGGACGCAAGGGCGCCGCGCACCGCGGCGTGATCGCCAACACCGTCGCCGCCTTCGCGCTCGGCGACTACGAGTGGCTGCTGCCGCTCGAGGCCGACGACCCGACCGAGCTGGTCGACCTGATGCGCGACCTGCGTTACACCGAGGCCCGCCGCTTCGTGAAGGAGGAGGTGCCCTTCTACACCGGGCGCCGCCTGCGCCTCGACGAGATCGCCGACGTGCTGCAGTGAGAACGCCCATCCGTCCCGGCGCTCCGATCCGTCTCGGAACAAGGCGCAGCGCGCTCGCGCAGGCGCAGTCCGGGCACGTCGCGGACGCCCTGGCGAAGATCATCGGGCGCCCCGTCGAGCTGGTGCCGATCGTGTCGGAGGGCGACACCAACCGGGCATCCCTCTCCGAGATCGGCGGCACCGGCGTGTTCGCCAACCGGCTGCGCGAGGCGCTCGTGGCGGGGGAGTGCGACATCCTGGTGCACTCCCTGAAGGACCTGCCGACGGCTCAGCCCGACGGCCTCGTCATCGCCGCGACACCGGTCCGCGAGGACGCCCGCGATGTCGCGATCACGCGAGACGGCACCCCTCTGCACGAGCTGCCCGCCGGCGCGCGGATCGGCACCGGCGCCCCGCGCCGCATCGCCCAGGTGCGTCGCCGCGCGCCGCACGCGGAGGCCGTCGACATCCGCGGGAACGTCGACTCGCGACTGGAGCGGGTCGCATCGGGGGAACTGGATGCCGTGATCCTCGCCGCCGCAGGGCTGAGCCGGCTCGGTGCGGACTCCGTCCTGCACCGCGAGCACCTCGGCCTGGCCGAGTGGCCCACCGCTCCCGGCCAGGGGTCGCTGGCCGTCGAGACCCTGTCGGATGCCCCGGCCGATCTGCTCGCCGCGCTCGCGGAGCTCGACGACGAGGACACCCGCATCGCGGTGACGGTCGAGCGGGCGATCCTCGCCGGGCTCGAGGCCGGATGCCAGGCGCCTATGGCGGCCCACGCGCAGGTCACAGGCGACAGCATCCGCATCCGCAGCGTCGTGTACGAGCCGGCCGGAACGGGCCGGATCGGAATCGACGTCACGGAGTCCCTGAACGGGGGGTATATTCGTCGGAACGGCAGTGGCAACGGAGCAAGTGCTGCCGATGGTGCAGACCCGATGCGCGCGATCCGTGACATCGGCATGTCTGCAGCCCATCGGCTGCTCGAACAGGGAGCGGCCGACCTTCTCCCGCGAGAGTGATCCTGATGACTGCTTCCGAAACGAAAACGGCCAAGCCGCTGGACGGTTGGCGCGTCCTGGTGCCGCGTGGCGGCCCGTGGGGCGACAGTGTCGCCGCGAGCCTGCGAGTGCAGGGAGCAGTGCCCGTCGTGGCCCCGCTGATCAACTTCGCCCCCACCACGGATCAGGATGCTCTGGATGCCGCACTCGAGCGGCTGCAGGAGGGTCACTACGACTGGCTGACCGTCACGAGCGCCACCACGGTGGACGTGCTGTTCGCGCACCGGGTCACGGTGCCCAAGCGCACGAAGATCGCCGCCGTCGGCGAGACCACCGCGGCTGCCCTGCTCGCGGTGGGCTATGAGGTCGCGCTCGTCCCGGAGCTCGACAACTCGGCGGCGGGGATGGCCGAGCAGATGATCGCCCTCGAGCCGGAGCCCCGTCGCGTCCTCTCGCTGCGCAGCGAGATCGCCAAGCCGGTGCTCTCGGTCATGCTCAATGACGCGGGCCACGACGTCGACAGTGTTGTCGCGTATCGCACCGTGGGAGTGCCGGTCACCGACCGCATCCGCCGCGATGTGGAGAACGGCCGCATCAACGCGATCCTGATCACCAGCGGCTCGGTCGCGAGCCAGGTGCGCGAGCAGTTCCCCGAGATCCCCGATTCCACCCTGCTGGCCGCCATCGGCCCCCGCACCGCGAAGGACGCGCAGAAGGCGGGTCTGCCGATCTCGGTGGTCGCCGACCGGCAGACCGTCGACGCGCTGATCGAGACGGTGTCGCACTTCACCCTCCCGCACGCGGCCGACGAGTTCGCGGCGGACGAGTTCACCTCATGAGCCGCTTCCCCGAGACCCGGCTGCGCCGGCTGCGCCAGTCCGCTCCGGTGCGCAACCTGGTGCGCGAGACCTCCCTCTCGCCGCAGCAGCTGGTGCTGCCGATGTTCGTCCGAGAGGACCTGTCCGAGCCCGCCGCGATCGGCTCGATGCCCGGCGTCGTGCAGCACTCGCTCGATTCGCTGCGGCGCGCGGCGGCGGACGCCGCCGAGACCGGCATCGGCGGGGTCATGCTGTTCGGCATCCCCGAGGTTCGCGACGCCGACGGCTCGGGTGCGGACGACCCGGAAGGCATCCTGAACGTCGCGACCGCTGCGGTCGCCGCCGAGGTGGGCGACGCCCTGGTCGTGCAGACCGACCTGTGCCTGGACGAGTTCACCGACCACGGGCACTGCGGGGTTCTCGGGCCCTCGGGCGCCGTCGACAACGACGCGACGCTGGACCGCTACCGCTCGATGGCTCTCGCGCAGGCGCGGGCCGGCTCGCAGCTGCTCGGCCTGAGCGGCATGATGGACGGCCAGGTCGCCGCGATCCGCGAGGCGCTCGACACCGAGGGCTTCCAGGACACACTGCTGCTGGCCTACTCGGCCAAGTACGCCAGCGCCTTCTACGGTCCCTTCCGCGAGGCCGTGGATTCGCAGCTGAAGGGTGACCGCCGCACCTACCAGATGGATGCCGGCAATCGCCGCGAGGGTGTGCGCGAGGCGCTGTTCGACGTGGACGAGGGCGCCGACATCGTGATGGTGAAGCCGGCCATGGCGTTCCTCGACATGGTGCGCGAGGTGCGCGACGCCGTGGACGTGCCCGTGTGGGCGTACCAGGTCTCGGGCGAGTACGCGATGATCGAGGCTGCCGCCGCGAACGGCTGGATCGACCGCCGCGCGGCCGTCCTGGAGTCGCTGCTCTCGATCCGCCGCGCCGGTGCCGACGCCGTGCTGACCTACTGGGCCGTCGAAGCGGCCGAGTGGCTGCGCTGACCCGCTGAGCAGACCCGGACCCATGCGGTCCAGGTGGCGGATGCCTTTCGTCGGTCGGCGGCCGTCCGAACAGGCAGCGTCCGTCCGCCGCTCTCGGGCCGGATCGAAAATGCATCCGCATGCCGCAGTGCGGATCGAAAACGCACCGCACACGGCGCTCTCCGGAGCGTTTCTGACCCACGCTGTGCCGTAGGCGGGCGCTGGGCGAGCGGACGGCTGCCCTGGGACGCGCACATAGCCGGCATCCGTAGGCTTGTATCCATGACCGACCGCAATGACACCCTGTTCGATGCCGCCCGCGCGGTGATCCCCGGAGGCGTGAACTCGCCGGTGCGGGCGTACGGCTCGGTGGGCGGGACGCCCCGGTTCCTGGCATCCGCGAACGGTGCCAGGGTGACGGATGCCGCGGGCACGGAGTACATCGACCTCGTCGCGTCCTGGGGGCCGGCGCTGCTCGGCCACGCGCACCCCGAGGTCGTGCGCGCGGTGCAGGAGGCCGCGACCCGCGGTCTGTCCTTCGGCGCCCCCACCGAGGGGGAGGTCGAGCTCGCGCAGCTGATCGCCGATCGCGTGCAGGTGGGCGACGCGCGCCCGGTCGAGCACGTGCGCATGGTGTCCACCGGTACCGAGGCGACCATGACCGCCATCCGCCTGGCCCGCGGCGCCACCGGACGCGACCTGCTGGTGAAGTTCGCCGGTCACTACCACGGGCATTCCGATGGGCTGCTGGCCGCCGCCGGCTCCGGCGTCGCGACGCTCGCGCTGCCCGGTTCGGCCGGTGTGCCCGCTCCGATCGCCGCCCAGACGCTCGTGATCGACTACAACGACCCGGGTGCCCTCGCCGAGGTCTTCGCCGAGCACGGCGACCGCATCGCCGCGGTGATCGTCGAGGCGGCCTCCGCGAACATGGGCGTCGTCCCCCCGCTGCCCGGCTTCAACAGGCTGATCGCCGAGACCGCGCACGCGCACGGCGCGCTGATGATCCTGGACGAGGTGCTCACCGGGTTCCGCGTGCACCCCGCCGGCTACTGGGGCCTGCAGCAGGAGTCCGGCGAGCAGTACCTGCCCGACATCATCACCTTCGGCAAGGTCGTCGGCGGCGGGATGCCGCTCGCGGCGCTCGGCGGCCGTGCCGAGGTCATGGACCTGCTGGCGCCGGTCGGCCCCGTCTACCAGGCCGGCACGCTGTCGGGCAACCCGCTCTCGGTCGCGGCGGGCCTGGCGACGCTGCGCCTGGCGACGCCCGAGGTGTACGCGAAGATCGACGCGTCGGCATCCCGTCTGGCCGATGCTCTCCATCGTGCGCTGACCAACGCGGGCGTCGTGCACGCCGTGCCGCGCGCCGGCAACCTGTTCGGCGTGGCCTTCTCGGCCGAGGCGCCCACGACCTACGCCGAGGCGCAGGCTCAGGAGTCGTTCCGGTACGCGCCGTTCTTCCACGCCATGCGCGAGCAGGGCATCGCCCTGCCGCCGAGCGTGTTCGAGGCGTGGTTCCTCACTGCCGCGCACGACGAGGTGGAGCTCGCCGCGATCGAGGCCGCTCTGCCCGCGGCAGCGGCGGCCGCGGCATCCGCCACCGCCTGACTCCGCGCGTCCGGTCGCTCTCCCGTTTGTCGATCCGCACAACGGATCGTTGCCGCCTTGTGAGCAAGTCGCAGGCATCTTGCAGGGCGGCGCTGGCAGACTGGGGTGATGGTGACGCTCCTGCTGGATCAGACGCGACTCGAGGTGGTCCTGTCGCCGATCGAGCGCGCGTCGACCTTCCACCGCGAGAACGTGCGCGTCGAGCGCGAGCACATCACCCGCGTGCAGCTCACCGATGACGCGTGGACCTGGCTGCGCGGCGTCCCCGGACCCGGGACCTACATCCCCGGCATCCTGGCCGCAGGCACCTGGAAGGGCGCCGGCACGACGGATTTCGTGCTGATCCGCAAGCGTCGTCCGAGCGTGGTCATCGACCTCGAGGGCGACGAGCAGTACCAGCGGCTGATCCTCACCACCCGCCACGGCCTCGCGCTCATGCAGTCGCTGCGCCTCGAGGTGAGCTCCGAGCCCGCCGACGTCGTCGAGATCGCCACCGGATCGGTGCCCGTGACGAAGCCGCGTCAGCGGCCGGTCATCCGGCCCCGGCCGGCCTGACCCCGACCTTCAGGGCGTTCTGCGGCGATCAGCCGTGGTGCTGGTCGCCCTCGTGGTTCTCGTGACCCTGGTCGCCGTCGTGGTCGTCCGACCCATCGGCATCCGCTGACGCCTCGTCCTGCTCGTCGTCCGCCGTGTCCGGCCTCGGGACATCGCCGTAGGGGTAGTCCGGCGCGGGGCCGTCGAAGAAGCGGCTGGCGGCGCTGGAGAGCGAGCTGCGCATCGCAGCCAGGCGCGGGTCGTCCTCGGGGATGTCGTCCACGACGCCCTCGTCGTCGTCCTCGTCGTGCGACAGAGGCGGCGTGAACACCGGGATCGCCTCGGTGGCCGGTGCGGGCGCCTCGGCGTCGCCGAGAGACGCGGATGCCGGGATGCCGGTGATCAGCTCTGTGAACGTCGTCCGGTCGGTCAGCGGGGAGATCGAGATGGCGCCGGTGGCGTTCGGCAGGATGCCGGGACGCTCATCGGGATCGGTGAAGAAGTCGGCCGGGTCGACCGGCGCCGCGGGCTGCTCGGGGGCTTCGTCGGCGTCGGCGTCGGCTCCGGCCGTGTCGGCCGTGTCCGCGAGGCGCGGCGCCCAGAGGCCCGCCACCGCGTCGCGCAGCGAGGCGGAGGCGTCGTCCTCGGCCGGTGCCTCGTCCGTCGCGCTGTCCTCGGAGGCAGGGGCCTCGCCGTCGGCATCGGATGCCTGGTCTTCGGCGTGCTCGGATGCCTGGCCGCCGTCCTGCGCGGCGAAGTCGTCCTCGGCGCTGGAGTCTTCCTCGTCGCTGAAGTCGTCGTGGTCGCTCGAGTCGTTCTGGCTCTCGTCGCCGGTCTCGGCCTGGACGTCGGGCTCACCGCCGGAGCGGTCGCTGTCCGTGTCCTCGGAGCTCGCGGATGCGTCGGTGTGGGCGTCGGCGGACTCGGAGTCACCGGAGTCGGCGGACTCGGAGTCACCGGAGTCGGCGTCGTCGGATTCGGTGTACTCGGAGCCGGCGACCGCGGGATCGTGGACGTCGGCCGACAGGTCCTCGTCGCCGTCAGCGGCGTCCTCGGTGTCCGTGTCAGAGACCGCGGGGGCGTCGGCCGTGTCGTCGGTGTTCGCCTCGTCGGCGTCGGTCTCGAGGCCGGCATCCTCGGCCCCATGCGCCTCGGCGGCGATCGCCTCGTCGGCTTCCGTGTCGTCGGCGTTCGTCTCGGCGGCGTTCGTCTCGTCGGCGTTCGTCTCGGCGGCCTTCGCCTCGTCGGCATCCGTCACGCCACCGTCGGCGCCGGCGTCGGTCTCGTGGCCGGTCTCCTCGGCCTCGTCCGCCTCATCGCCGTCCGCCGCGGCGTCCGTGCCGGCGCCCTCCGCCGGGCCGTCGGCGTGACCGTCGTCGTTCGGCTCGTCGTCGCTCTCCACGGCGGTGTCTTCGGCATCCCGCGTCGACGCACCGTCGGCAGCGCCCTCATCGGTGGAGCTCTCGTCCGCGTCGCCGCCGGTCACCTCGGCAGGCGAGGTGGACTCCGGCGTGCTCCAGGGCAGCACACCCGCGGCGGCGTCCTCAGCCTCCGAAACCGCGGCGTCCTCGGCCGACGCACCCGCAGCGCCGTCGGCATCCGCTGCGTCGCTCGCAGCGGCATCCGTCTCGGAAGTGCCATCCGCGGCGGCCTCGTCAGCATCCGCCGTCGCACCGGGGACGATGTCCACCGGGGCCGTGCCGTAGCCGACGCCCGCGGCGGCGACCAGACCGCCGTCGGCGACCACCGCGGCGGCACCGGCGGTCGCGAGACCGGCTGCGGGCGCGGAAGCCGCCTCATCCTGCGGTGCGTGCGCGACCGGGTTGGCCACCTGATCCAGGCGCGGGCTGTCCGAGCGGCGACCGTAGACGAGGTCGAGGAAGACGTCCTCCAGGCTGGGGCCGCGCTGCTGCAGCAGCGTGAGGGGCACGCCGGCGGCGGCGGTGATGGCGCCCACGGTCGCGGCATCCGAGTCCCGCACGGTCACGCCCGAGCGCAGCACGTCGAAGTTCAGCTTGGCCGCCGAGAGCGCGGTGATCAGTTGCGCGCGGTGCTCGGCGTCCACGATCACGGCGCCGCCGGACGGATCGGCGAGCTTGTCGATCGAGCCGGCGAACACCGCGCGACCCTTCGACAGCACCACCACATCGTCTGCGACCTGCTCGATCTCGCTGAGCACGTGCGAGGACACCAGCACGGTGCGGCCCTCGTCGGCGAGGCGACGCATCAGCAGGCGCATCCACCGGATGCCCTCGGGGTCGAGCCCGTTCGCGGGCTCGTCGAGCACGAGCACGCCCGGGTCGCCGAGCAGAGCGGATGCCACGGCCAGGCGCTGGCGCATGCCGAGCGAGTAGCTGCCCAGACGCGTGTCGGCGTCGTCCTGCAGACCGACCAGGCGCAGCACCTCGTCGACGCGGGATGCCGGGATGCCGTTCGCCTTCGCGGCGATCGACAGCTGACGCGCGGCGGTGCGGCGCGGACGGTACGAGGCCTCTTCGAGGACGGCGCCGATCGAGCGCAGCGGCTGGCGCAGCTCCGAGTAGGCGGAGCCGCCGATCGTCGCGGTGCCCGAGGTCGGGCGGATCTGGCCGAGCAGCATCCGCAGCGACGTCGTCTTGCCGGCCCCGTTCGGGCCGAGGAAAGCCGTGACGACGCCGGGTTCGACGCGCACGGACAGGTCGGCGACCGCGGTCACGTCGCCGAAGCGCTTCGTGACCCGGTTGAACTCGAGCACCTGTCCCTGAGGCATGACAGTCTCCCCCTGTTGCAGTCAGTTCCCCCTATCTTCTCGGAAAACCCTGTGAATCCCGGTCTCACCTTGCCGGAAACCGCGATCCTGGCCCCCGAATAGGGACGAAACGCCAAGCGGAGTAGCCTGACGGCGTGACCGATGCCGAAGCCGCCACTGTCCTCATCCGCACCGAGAACTCCCTCGGACGCATCACCCTGAACCGTCCGCGGGCCATCAATGCGCTCGACCAGGACATGATCGGACGCATCACCGAGGCGCTGAAGGCGTGGGCGCACGACCCGGACATCGAGACCGTGCTGATCGACGGCGAGGGTGAGCGCGGTCTGTGCGCGGGCGGCGACGTGCGCGCCCTCTACGAGCAGCTGGTGGGCAGGCATCCGGGCGACATCGCCGAGTTCTTCCGGGCGGAGTACGCGATGAACGCCCTGATCGCGGAGTACCCGAAGCCCGTCGTCGCGTTCGCCGACGGCATCACGATGGGCGGTGGCATCGGCCTGGCCGGTCACGCGGCGGTGCGGATCGTCACCGAGCGCTCCAAGCTCGCGATGCCCGAGACGCGCATCGGCTTCACCCCCGACGTCGGCGGCACCTGGCTTCTGGGGCGTGCGCCGGGCAGGCTGGGGGAGTACTTCGGCCTGACCGGGCAGAGCATGACCGGAGCGGATGCCGTGCAGCTCGGCTTCGCCGACCACTACGTCCCGTCCGAGCGCCTCGACGCGCTGCGCGAGGCACTGGCATGGCGGGCCGACCCCGGCACTCCGAACGAGCTGGTGCTGCTGTTCGACGAGACGCCCGAGCCGTCGCCGGCGCTCGCCGCGCGAACCTGGATCGACGAGGCGTTCTCGGCGGACACGGTCGGCGAGATCGTCTCGCGCCTGCGGGCATCCGAGGAGCCGGATGCCGCCGCGGCGCTGGCCGTGCTGGAGGAGCTCGCCCCGACCGGGCTGGCCGTGACGCTGGACGCCGTGCGGGAGGCGCGGCGGATGCACAGCGTGCGCGAGGCGCTGGAGGGCGAGTACCGCCGCATCATGTGGTTCGGCACGCAGCCCGACATGGTCGAGGGCATCCGCGCCCAGCTGATCGACAAGGATCGCGACCCGAAGTGGAACCCGGCCACGATCGCCGACCTGCCGGCCGATCCCGGCGCACGAGCGCGCGAGTTCGTCCCGGACGTGCCGCTGTTCGACTGAGGTTCGATCCGGCGCTCGGCGCTCGGCGCTCGGCGCTCGACGTTTGGTACTTCTCGTCCAGGTCGCGATTCGTCACGGAAAGCGGCGCCGACAGCGGGACGAACTGCGACCTGTACGACCGGCGGATGTTGACAGCGGGACGAACTGCGACCTGAACGCGGAGAGCGTCAGTCGCTCACGGACGCGATGAGCTCCTGCAGCTTGGCGACGTGCGCCGCGGCGACCCGGTCGCCCGCGTAGGCGAGGGCGCCGGCGCGCGGAGCGTCCAGCAGCGAGCGATCGGCCTCGAGGCGCAGGATCAGCTCGGCCAGTCCTGCGGCATCCGGGGTCGACGTGCCCAGCGCGGCGTCGCCGAACTCCGTCGCCAGCACCGGGTCGCTCACGATCACGGGGCGCCCGTGCGCGAACGCCTCCAGCGCCACCATCGGCTGGTTGTCGAAGCCCAGCGACGTGATGAGCGCGGCATCCGCGGCATCCATCAGCTCTGCGACGCGCTCGCCCGGAACCGGGCCGTGGAACGTCACGCCGGGCACCGGCCGGTGCGTGCCGCCCGCGACGTCGAGGTGCACGCGATCCGCGCCCACCCGCGCGACGACCGCGCGCATGGCGTCGAGCGCGACCTCGACGCGCTTCTCGGGTGCGAAGCGGGCCACCCACAGCAGTCGCAGCGGACCGCCCTCCGCGGGCTCGGTCGCCTGCAGCGGCTGCGCCACGTTCGAGAACGCCTCCACGCGCCCTGCGCCCGCCTGCCGCAGCGCCTCGCCCTGGTGACGCGAGGGGGAGAGGACGATGTCGGCGCGCTGAGCGATGCGCAGCGTCATGGTGCGCAGGGCGTTGTTCAGCGGGTGGCTGCCGGAGTAGCGGTCGCCGTCGCGGATGCCGGTCAGCGCGCTGTGCACCCGTGAGACCAGAGGCGCGAACGGCGCGAGCGCGGCCGGCGCACGCCAGAAGAAGGTGTGCACCGTGTGCAGCACGGGGATGCCGAGCCGCTTCCCGACGGAGAGGGCGGCGGATGCCAGCGCGAACTCCGAGTGCACGACGATCGCGCCCACGTCGTGCCGGCGCACGGTCGCGGCGACCAGCGGCTCCAGGTCGCCGGCGCGACCGAGCAGCGGCAGATCCAGCACGGGGATCGTCCCGCGGCGCGGCGGTGCGACGGTCACGACGCCGTCGGCGGTCAGCGCATCGGCATCCGGGGCCAGCACCACGACAGGCACTCCCTCGCTCGCCAGGGCCTGGGCCTGCCGCACGAACGCGGTCTGCGCGCCGCCCAGGTACTTCAGCGAATAATCGCAGACCAGCAGGACAGCAGAACCGGTTCGCATGCCTGCGAGTCTATTCGCGGCACCCTGACCGATTTCTCGATCGGATCCAGGAAAACAGGGCGCATGGGAGCGGTCCCGCCGGCGGTTTCGCCCTCAGCGAAGGTCATCCCTGAGGGGGATACGAATGTCCGCGGTTCGTGGCACTCTGTCATGTGGCCCTCTCCGGGCCCCGATCCCAAAAGGAAGTCCGCCTGTGCTGGGAAAGATCCTCTTCCGTTATCTGTCGAAATACCGATGGCTGCTCGTGGGCGTGCTGGTCTTCCAGTTCGCGAGCGCCATGGCGTCACTGTATCTGCCGCGCCTGAACGCGGACATCATCGACCAGGGCGTCGCCAAGGCCGACATCGGCTACATCTGGTCGCACGGCGCGTTCATGCTGATGATCTCGCTGGGCCAGATCATCGCGTCGATCGTGGCGACCTACTTCGCCGCGCGCGCCGCCATGCAGGTCGGCCGTGACATCCGCGCCGACGTGTTCTCACGCGTGAGCGGCTTCTCCGAGCGCGAGGTGTCGCAGTTCGGCGCCGGCTCGCTGATCACCCGCAACACGAACGATGTGCAGCAGGTGCAGATGCTCGCCATGATGGGCGCGACGATGTTCGTCACCGCCCCGCTGCTGGCCATCGGCGGCATCATCATGGCCGTGCAGACCAACGTCGGCCTGAGCTGGCTCATCGCCGTCTCGGTGCCCGCCCTGCTGATCGTCGCCGGCATCATCATCGGCCGCATGGTCCCGCTGTTCCGCAGCTACCAGGGCAAGCTCGACACGGTCAACCGCGTCATGCGCGAGCAGCTCACCGGCGTGCGCGTCGTGCGCGCCTTCGTGCGCGAGCGCATCGAGGAGGGGCGGTTCCGCGAGGCGAACACCGACATCATGATCGTCGGCCGCAACGTCGGTTCGCTGTTCGTGCTGCTCTTCCCGCTGTTCATGCTCATCCTCAACGTCACGGTCGTCGCCGTCATCTGGTTCGGCGGCATCGAGGTCAACGCGGGCTCGGTCGAGGTCGGCACGCTGTTCGCCTTCATGCAGTACATCGGCCAGATCATGATGGGCGTGATCATGTCCAGCTTCATGGCCATGATGATCCCGCGCGCCGCCGTCTCGGCCGAGCGCGTCGGCGAGGTCCTCGACGCGAAGTCGTCCATGACCCGCCCCGAGCACGGCGTGACCGATTTCCCCACCCCCGGGGCGGTCGCCTTCGAGAACGTGGAGTTCACCTACCCCGGTGCCGAATCGCCGGTGCTGAGCGGGATCAGCTTCCGTGCGGAGCCGGGCGAGACGGTTGCGATCGTCGGCTCCACCGGCGCGGGCAAGACCACGCTGGTCTCCCTGATCCCGAGGCTCTTCGACGTGACGGGAGGCGCGGCCCTCGTCGGCGGCACCGATGTCCGCGAGGCCGATGTCGACGCGCTGTGGAAGGGCATCGGGCTGGTCCCCCAGCGTCCCTTCCTCTTCAGCGGCACGGTCGCGTCGAACCTGCGGTACGGCCGTGAGGACGCGACGGACGAGGACCTGTGGAAGGCGCTGGAGATCGCCCAGGGGCGAGACTTCGTGGAGGAGATGCCCGACGGGCTGAACTCCCGCATCGCGCAGGGCGGCACGAACGTCTCGGGCGGTCAGCGCCAGCGTCTCGCCATCGCGCGGGCGCTCGTGCACCAGCCGCGCATCCTCGTCTTCGACGACTCGTTCTCGGCTCTCGACCTGACCACCGACGCCCGGCTGCGCCAGGCGCTGTGGCGAGAGCTTCCCGACGTGACCAAGATCGTCGTCGCGCAGCGCGTGTCCACCATCACGGATGCGGACCGCATCGTCGTCCTCGAGGGAGGAACCATGGTCGGCGTCGGCACGCACGACGAGCTGCTGGCCACCAGCGCCACGTACAAGGAGATCGTCGAGTCGCAGCTGGGGGTGGACGCATGAGCCCGCAGACCGAAGCCGGATCCGATGAGGGTGTCGAGAAGCTCGACCGCAAGGCGCTTCGGCGCGAGCGCATGGCCGCTGCACGGGCCAAGGCCGCCGGCCCCGACCCGTCCCAGATGAGCGAGGCCGAGCGCGAGGAGCACGAGCTCGCCGAGAAGGCCCGCCTCGAGGGCGGTGGCATGTTCGACGGTCCTGCGCCGGGCAAGGCCGACAACTTCGGCCCCAGCTTCAAGCGCATGATCGGGTTGCTGAAGCCCTCGGCCGTGTGGTTCGCGCTGGTGTCCTTCCTCGGCGCCATCGGCGTCGTGCTCGCGGTCGCCGCGCCCAAGGTGCTCGGAGAGGCGACCAACGTCGTCTACGAGGGCTTCGTGTCCCACATCCTCGGCACCGGTTTCGGTGACTTCCCCGGATTCCCCGAGGGGACGAGCAAGGCCCAGGTGGTCGAGGCGCTGCGCTCCGCAGGGCAGGACGACTTCGCGAACATGGTCGGCGCCATGCAGGACTTCTCGGTCGGTGCGGGCGTCGACTTCGAGCGGCTGCGCTGGATCATCATGGCCGTGCTGGCGATCTACGTGGTCTCCGCGCTGCTGAGCTGGATCCAGGGCTACGTGATCAACGTGATCATGGTCCGCACGATGTGGCGCCTGCGTGAGGACGTCGAGGCCAAGATCAACCGTCTGCCTCTGTCGTACTTCGACAAGGTGCAGCGCGGTGAGCTGATCTCGCGGGTGACCAACGACATCGACAACATCACGCAGACCATGCAGCAGTCGCTGTCGGGTGCGCTGACCTCGGTGCTCACCGTGGTGGGCGTGCTGATCATGATGTTCTCCATCTCCTGGCAGCTCGCCCTGGTCGCCCTCGTGTCGCTCCCGCTGATGGCCGTCATCTTCGGCGTGATCGGCCCGCGTTCGCAGAAGGCCTTCGGCACGCAGTGGCGCAAGGTCGGCCGTCTGAACGCCCGCGTCGAGGAGGCCTTCTCCGGCCACGCCCTCGTCAAGGTGTTCGGTCGCGAGCAGGACGCCCTGGACCGTTTCCAGGTCGAGAACGAGGAGCTCTACCAGGCCAGCTTCAAGGCGCAGTTCCTGTCGGGCATCATCATGCCCGCGATGATGTTCGTCGGGAACCTCACGTACGTCGGCATCGCGGTGCTCGGCGGACTGATGGTCGCCAGCGGCAACCTGCGTCTGGGAGACGTTCAGGCGTTCATCCAGTACTCGCAGCAGTTCAGCCAGCCGCTCAGCGAGCTGGGCGGCATGGCCGCAGTGGTGCAGTCCGGCACCGCCTCCGCGGAGCGCGTCTTCGATTTCCTGGACGCGGACGAGCAGGACCCGGATGCCGAGGACGCACCCGACCTGCCCGACGAGGCGACCGGCGGTGTCATCGAGTTCCAGAACGTCGCGTTCTCGTACACCGAGGACCGTCCGCTGATCACCGATCTGTCGTTCCGGGTGGAGCCGGGGCAGACGGTCGCGATCGTGGGCCCCACGGGTGCGGGCAAGACCACGCTGGTCAACCTGATCATGCGGTTCTACGAGCTTAACTCGGGTCGCATCCTGCTCGACGGGCAGGACATCGCCGAGGTCAGCCGCGACGAGCTGCGCTCGCGCACGGGCATGGTGCTCCAGGACCCGTGGCTGTTCGCGGGCTCCATCCGCGAGAACATCCGCTACGGCAAGGCGTCGGCCTCCGACGACGAGGTGCTCGCAGCCGCGAAGGCCACCTATGTCGACCGGTTCGTGCACTCGCTGCCGGACGGCTACGACACCGTGCTCGACGAGGACGCGTCGAACGTGTCGGCGGGTGAGCGCCAGCTGATCACGATCGCCCGCGCGTTCGTCGCCCAGCCGTCGATCCTCATCCTCGACGAGGCCACCAGCGCGGTCGACACCCGTACCGAGCTGCTGCTGCAGCACGCCATGGCGGCGCTACGTCAGGGTCGCACCTCGTTCGTGATCGCGCACCGTCTCTCGACGATCCGCGACGCCGACCTCATCCTCGTGATGGAGCACGGCGACATCGTCGAGCAGGGCACCCACGACGAGCTGATCGCCACGCAGGGCGCCTACTGGCGCCTGTACCAGTCGCAGTTCGAGCAGGCGGCATCCGACATCGACGCCGAGGACGCTCTCACCGGCAGCACGCCGGTCGTCGTCTCGGGTGATGCCGAGGATGCCGCGCAGGAGGATGCCGCCCAGGAGGCGATCGCCGAGGCGGCGGATGCCCCACAGTTGGCCGAGGCCGTGCGCGAGGCCGAGTCCGCGGCATCCGAGTCCGACCGGACCTGAGCCGCCGCACCCTGACCGACGCATGCGGAACGCCCGCCCCCTTCCGGGCGGGCGTTCTCGTGTCTGCGGCGGCGGAACCTACTGCTTGTCGATGCCGAACAGCTCGAGCGGGTGCGTCAGCCGCCACCAGATGCTCGGGGCGGTGACCTCCTTGGCGAGCGACACCGTGGTCTCCGCCGTGTTCACCGGGCCCTTGGCGCTCAGCGTGCCGGCCTTCGCCCCGGCCGTGGTCTTCGACCCGAGTGCGAGATCCGAGGTCGCGGTGGCGGTCGCACCGTTCCACAGCACCACGCGCACGTCGGAGTCCGTGACGAGGTTCACCTCGCCGCCCCACTCGGTCGTGACCTTCCCGACGACGGTGCCCTTCGGCACCGACACCGGCTGATCGGCGAGCGACTTCTCCATGCCGGCCAGCAGTTCCCGGGTCACGGCGAGCCGATCCTTGCTGCTGTCCTGCCCGAGCACCGAGGTGAACAGGCGCACGGTCGTGTCACCGACCTTCACCTCCTTGGCCGTCAGCAGGTTCCAGTGATCGAGCGTTCCGGTCTTGATGCCGATCACGCCGGGATCGTCGAGCATCTTGTTGGTGTTGGTCACGGTGCCCACGCCCGGGATCTCGGCCGTGCGCGTGGCGACGATCTCCGCGAAGACCGGGTTGCGCATCGCCAGCTCGCTGAGGCGCAGCATCGCCTCGGGAGTCGCGACGTTCGACTTGCTGAACCCGGAGGGATTCTCCAGCGTGATGCCTTCGATGCCGTTGTCGCGCAGCCACTTCGCCGCGGCGTCGGCGAAGGCGGCCTCCGAGCCCCAGATCTCCCTGGCGAGCCGGTCGATGTAGTTGTTCGCCGACCCCAGCAGCACACCCTGGAGCATCTGGTACTCGGTCAGGCTGCCGCCGACGGGCACATCGAGCGAGGACTGGTTCGAACGGCGGTAGTCCAGGAAGTCGCGCTGGTCCGCCTTGGTGAAGGCGTAGCTGGGTCCCTGCTCGCCCACCTTCAGGGGCAGTTTGTCGAGCACCATCATCACCGAGGCGACCTTGCTGAGGCTCGCGATCTGGTCCCGGTCGGTGGTGGACGCCACCGGGTTCATTCCCAGCACCGCCACTGCGGCGCTCCCCGTGGCGGGCCAGGTCACGATCGCGGCCGGTGCCGCGGCGATCTCGACCGTCGCGCTCTGCACCGCCGGTGCGACGTTGTCGAGCGGGGCGAGGAGCGTGCCGCCGACGTAGCTCGCGCACAGGGCGCCGATGACCCCGAGGGGGAGGACCAGCCGCAGCCGTCGCCCCGTGGGCGCGAGACGAGCCCCGGCGAACAGCGCCGGAGCGGTCTCCGGCTCGGCGGACGGCGTCGCCCCGACCTTCAGCGGATCGACCCAGGTCAGCGCCGTGATCGGATGCCGGTCATCGGCCCACGCCGTCACCTGGGCGGGCTGCGCCTCGACCTCGGGCTCGGACACCTCGGTGGTGTCGGCCTCCGCGGCCAGGGCGTTCTCGATGTCGCTCAGGAAGAGGGGGGAAGGCTCCTCAGCGGTCACGGGAGCAGGCTCATCGAACAGTTCCCGGGCTTCCGGCTGCACGGGCGCGCCGAACAGGTCGGCGATCGCGGGGGAGGCGGAGTCGTCGACGGGCGGAACCGCGACGGCGTCCTCGGCGCCCAGCAGCCGGGGGTCGGCGAGTGCTTCCGCAGGCGGGAGGCCATCGCCGGACGGGGATGCGGCTGCTCGCGCGGCACCGGCATCGGGGATCACGTGCACGGGAGCGGTCGGGTCGTCGAGCAGGTCGGAGGGCTCGTCCGCGAGCGCGGTCGGCTCGGCGGCAGCGTCGGGTGCGGCATCCGCCGGTCCCGGAGCGTCCTGCTCCGGCGTGGGCGTCCCATCGATGGCATCCACAGCGCCAGTATCGCCGCTGAACGGGGTGGTGGTGATGATCGCGGTCCCCGCCGGAGTCGTGTCGGCGGACGCGGCGGCCGGCTCGGAGGCGGGCCCGGCGTGCGCGCGCGACTTCTCGCGCAGCGAACGGCGCGTGGCAGGGCGTGTGAACTCGGGGGAGACAGTCACCCGATACACGCTACCAACCATCCCCGTGAACGAACCGACTAGAATCGAGGGCACAACCACGGGAGTCCGGCGTGCCGGGCTGAGAGGAAGCGACCCGCGCTTCGACCGTCGAACCTGATCCGGATCATGCCGGCGCAGGGAGGAGTTCAGATGAGTGCATCCATGTCCGCATCCGCCGCACAGGGCGTCACCGCTGTCGCGCAGCCGCGCTGGCGCGTCGTCGACATCGTCGTGGCAGCCGTTCTCGGCGTCGCGACCGGCCTGATCTTCTGGGGCTGGAACATCGTCGGAGGCGCCTGGTTCGGCGCAGCCGACGCCGTCACCCCGGGCCTCGGCGGGATCGCCGTCGGCATCTGGCTGATCGGCGGCGTGATCGGCGGTCTCGTGATCCGCAAGCCCGGTGCCGCGCTGGTCGTCGAGGTGGTCGCCGCGATCATCTCGATGCTGATCGGCAACGTGTGGGGTGTCTCCACCGTGCTCTCCGGCATCGTGCAGGGCCTGGGTGCGGAGCTGATCTTCGCCCTGTTCCTCTACCGCCGGTTCACGCTCCCCGTGGCGATGCTCGCCGGGGTCGGCGCGGGCGCGGCGGCCTGGATCTTCGAGATGTTCTACGGCTCCTCGCCGAACTTCCTGAAGTCCTTCGAGTTCAACGCGATCTACCTCGGCACCCTGGCGGTCTCGGGCGCGCTGCTGGCAGGCCTGGTCGGCTGGCTGCTCGTCCGCGCGCTCGCCGCGACCGGCGCGCTGAGCCGATTCGCCGCCGGCCGGGAAGCGCGCCAGGAGGTCTGAGCGTGACGGCTCCGGCTCGCGTCACCGCGAACGGATGGGGCTGGCGCTACGCGGGCCGGCGTCTTCCCGCGGTCAGCAACGCGACCTTCACGATCGAGCCCGGCGAGCGCGTGCTGCTGCTCGGTGCCTCCGGCGCCGGCAAGTCGACGCTGCTCGCCGGTCTCGCCGGCGTGCTCGGCGACGCGGAGGAGGGCGAGCGCACCGGTTCGCTGCTCGTCGACGGCGCAGCGCCGGAGGCCCGCCGCGGCGCGATCGGACTCGTGCTGCAGGACCCGGATGCCGGTGTCGTGCTCTCCAAGGTCGGCGACGACGTCGCCTTCGGATGCGAGAACCTCGCCGTCCCGGCCGAGCAGATCCCCGGCCGGGTGGCGGAGGCGCTCGAGGCGGTGGGTCTCGACGTCCCGCTGGACAGGCCGACCAAGATGCTCTCCGGCGGGCAGAAGCAGCGGCTCGCGCTGGCCGGCGTCCTGGCCATGCGGCCGGGGCTGCTGCTGCTGGACGAGCCGACCGCCAACCTCGACCCCGAGGGCGTGCGGGAGGTGCGCGAGAGCGTCGGCCGGATTCTGGATGCCACCGGCGCCACGCTCGTCGTCGTCGAGCACCGCACCGAGATCTGGGCGGATCTGCTGACCCGCGTGATCGTGCTGGCCGCCGATGGCGGCCTGCTCGCGGACGGGACGCCGGCGGAGGTCTTCGGCCGCTACGGCGAGGCGCTGGCGGATGCCGGCGTGTGGGTGCCCGACCGCGGCATCCCCCTGCCGGTTCTGGAACCTGTCGGCAGCGGAGCGGATGCCGTGCTCGAGACCGCATCTCTCGCGGTGGCGCGCGATGGGCGCACCGCCGTGCAGACCGGACTCGACCTGAGCGTGCCGCGCGGCGCGGCCACGGTCATCACCGGGCCGAACGGGGCGGGCAAGTCCACCCTGGCGCTCACGCTCGCGGGCCTGCTGCCCGAGCTCGAGGGCACGGTGTCCTCGGCATCCGATCTGGCCGGGCGCTCCGGCCGGCGCCCGTCGCGCTGGACCTCGCGCGAGCTGCTCACCCGCATCGGCACGGTGTTCCAGGAACCCGAGCATCAGTTCCTCGCCCGCATGCTGCGCGACGAGCTCGCGGTCGGACCGCGAGCGCTGAAGAAGTCGGATGCCGAGGCCACCGCCATCGCCGACGACCTGCTGGAGCGGCTGCAGCTGGCGCCGCTGGCACTCGCCAACCCTTTCACGCTCAGCGGCGGGCAGAAGCGGCGGCTGTCGGTGGCCACCGTGCTCGCCTCCGCCCCGCAGGTGATCGTGCTCGACGAGCCGACCTTCGGGCAGGACCGGCGCGGATGGATCGGCATCGTCGAGCTGCTGCAGGAGGAGGTCGCCGCGGGCCGCACGGTGATCGCGGTGAGTCACGACGACTCGGTCGTGCGCCATCTCGGCGGGCAGCGGGTGGAACTCGCCCTCGGCGCCCCGGCATCCGGAGGGACGAGGTGACCGTCGTGAGGGCACAGACCCCGGCTCCCGCTCTCTCCGGCACGACGCGCGCCGCCTGGCTCGACGGCGTCAACCCGGTGACCAAGCTCGTACTGGCGCTGCTGCTCTCGGTTCCGCTGTTCGCATCGATCGACCCGGTCAGCGCCCTGGTCGCGATCGGGCTGCAGCTGCTGTGCCTGCCGCTCACCGGCCTGCCGGTGCGCACGGTGCTGCGCCGGCTGCTGCCCATCGCGCTGTTCTCGCCGATCGCGGGGCTGAGCATGCTGCTGTACGCCGAGCCCGAGGGGCACGTGTTCTGGCGGTTCGGGGTCGCCGCGATCAGCGAGGGATCGATCGAACTGGCCGTCGCCGTCGCACTGCGCGTGATCGCGCTGGGCCTGCCGACCATCCTCCTGTTCGGACGCACCGACCCCACCGAGCTCGGTGACGCGCTCGCCCAGGTCGCACACCTGCCGAGCCGCTTCGTGCTGGGCGTGCTCGCCGGCACCAGGATGCTGGGGCTGTTCCTGGACGACTGGCGCACGATGGCGCTGGCACGCCGGGCGCGCGGTGTGGGTGATCACGGTGCGCTGCGCCGCTTCTTCTCGATGGCGTTCGTGCTGCTGGTCTTCGCCGTCCGTCGCGGCACCAAGCTGGCGATGGCCATGGAGGCGCGCGGGTTCGGCTCCGGTCTTCCGCGCACCTGGTCGCGGCCCTCGCGGCTGCATCGACGCGACGCGGTCGCGGTGCTGGGCGGGTCGGCCATCATGGTGATCGCGATCGCCGCAGCAGTGGCATCCGGCGTCTTCCGGTTCGTCTGGAGCTGACGGGTCCGGCCGGGGCTCACCCGGGCGGAGAGGATGCCGACGAACGTGCCGATCAGGTCGCGTTCCACAGCTCCCGATAGTACGCCAGCCTCTCGCGGTCGGGCTCGAGGCCGTACGCCTCGATGAGCGCGTCCTCCCAGCCCGGCCCGTAGTTCCACTCGGTGCTCATCGAGGCGACCGCGATGTCGCCCCAGCGGTCGCCCACGCCGAGCAGGCCGAGGTCGACGTGAGCAAGCCAGCGGCCGTCGTCGCCGATCAGCGTGTTCGGGCAGCAGGCATCCGCGTGGCAGACCACGAGGCGGTCGATCGGCGGGGCGTCATGGAAGCGCTCGGGGACGCGGATGCCGCGGCGCTCAGCGTTCGCGATGCGGCTCTCGACCGCCCAGTCCCACGGGCAGTCGTCGACGGGCAGTGCATCGTGCAGCGCCCGCAGGCCCTCGCCGACCGCGCGCACCGCGATCTCGGGGCGCGCCACCCAGCGCGGGTGCACCGCGCTGTCGCCGTCGATCGCCCTGGTGACGAGCCACTCGTGGGTGGCATCCTGATCCTGGTCGATGACCTCGGGCACCCGGATCCAGCGCCCCGCCCAGCGCATCCTCTCGGCCTCGTCGCGCAGGTTCCACTCGTCGTTGCGCGGCCCCCACTTGATGAAGAACGGATGCCCGGCGGCGGGGCTCGCGCGGAAGGTCAGACCGCCGATGTCGTTCGCCCACACCGGTTCGAGCCCGGCGTCACCTGCCAGGTCGCGCACACGGTCAGGGACGTCGACGGGCGCTGCGGGAATGGACATGCATCCATCCTCACCCGTCAGCGGCTCGGGCGCTCAGCCACCCAGCCAGCCGGCGATGCCCTCGGCGGCCTCGCTGATGACCGAGATCAGCCACACGACGAGTCCGACGAGCCCGAAGACGAACGCGAACCAGGGGAAGCGATTGCGCAGCCGGCGCCCCTGACGGGCGACGCCGAGCGGGCGTGCGCCGGGGAACGATCCGACCGCGTCCTCCGGCATGAGCCTGTCATCGCGCCACTGCGCCCACTGGCGCGCCATGTCGCGGATCGAGTCGACCGTGTCGAGCAGCCTCCGCCAGCTGTCGCCGTCGGTCGTGATGATGCCCTGTGGGGCGTAGAGCCGCACGGTCGACCCCATCAGCTCCACGTCCAGCGCGCGGGCATGCGTCAGCAGCGACTGCATGATGTCGGGAGGCAGCAGGTACAGGGCATCCGCCTCGTAGCCGGTCGGGCAGTACATCCGGAACGAGCGGTCGAAGTCGCCCTCGAGCTTGAGGCGCTGATCGCGCACCGGATCCAGCACCAGGTTGCTGCGCCCGAACGGACCGTCGTTGGCGCGGCTGTCGAGCACGATGTGCGGCAGCTCGGCCGGGACCGAGAAGGTCACGTACTCCGTGGTCTTGACCGTTCGGCTGCGCCCGGTGCCCGTCACCGACTTGTAGCGGCCGAACTCGGCGCCCTGATCGGCGGTGCGCAGCACGTCGAAGAGGTTCTCGTCGCCGCCGGCCTCGAACGCCGCTCCCACCGCGCCGCCGGACGGCGCCCAGAGGCGGTAGGTCCAGCCGTTCGCCGCCGCGAAGCCGCGCAGGCGCACCCGCCGCCGGTCCTCGGCCAGCCAGCGTGCGGCGATCCACACCGGCACGGCGAGCATGCCGAGCGGGATGAGGATCCCGATCATCGCGAACGCGATGTCGGCGACATCAGGCCGACCGGACAGCATCCGCACCGACATCGGGGCGAAGAGCGTCAGCGTCAGCCCGAACATCGCCACGATCAGCAGCAGGATGGCCGCGCGAGGCCGGCGCGCGCTCGCCGGACCGGCGGCGTCCGCCTCGCGTGCGATCGCCCGCGCTTCGGCGAGGGGCACGGATGCTGTCAGCGCAGCGGTATCGAGCTCTGTGGCGGCACGCAGGGGCACGTCGCCAGCGTAGCGGTCAGTCCAGCAGCGGCCTCAGGACGCCTTCGAGCACGACGGCGTGGTTGTGCTCGGTGTTCGCCACCGCGTACACGAGCGTGACGACGGGCCGGCCACGCAGTTCGTCGACCAGGGCCTGCAGCGCCGGTGCGCTCTCGCCTGCCAGCTGTGCACGGTAGCGATCGGCGTTGACCTCGAAATCGGCGTCCGGAGCCGCATGCCAGTCGTGCCTCAGCGCGGTGCTGGGGGCGACGTCCTTGGCCCACAGATCGATCGCGGCGCGCTCCTTCGAGACGCCCCGCGGCCACAGCCGATCGACGAGCACCCGGAACCCGTCCTCGGCGGAGGCGCTGTCGTAGGCTCGTTTCCGACGGAGTTCCATGTGCTCAGCATCCCCCTCCTGCGGTGATCCCGCCAGTGGGGAGACTCAGAACCACGTATGCTGAGACTCAGTCGCAATCACCGTCGGTGCGAACCGCCGTCCGGTGAACCTCTGTCAGCACCGCCGTTCGATTCAACCAGTGCCGTTCGAAGGAGAACTCATGCAGATCACGGGACAGGGCGCGCTCATCACGGGCGGAGCCAGCGGACTCGGACTCGCGACCGCACGTCGACTCGCCGCAGCTGGCGCGCAGGTCACGATCATCGACCTGCCGAACTCGGCCGGCGCCGAGATCGCCGCAGAGCTCGGCGGCGCGTTCGCCCCTGCCGACGTCACCAGTGCCGAGCAGGTGGCCGCGGCCGTGGCATCCGCTCAGGCGACCGCACCGCTGCGCGTCGTCGTCAACTGTGCCGGCATCGCCCCACCCGCCAAGGTGCTCGATCGCGACGGCAACCCGGCCGATCTGGACGCCTTCGAGCGGATCATCCGCATCAATCTCGTCGGCACGTTCAACGTGATCTCGCAGGCATCCGCCGTCATCGCGCAGAACGAGCCGACCGACGACGGCGACCGCGGCGTGATCGTCAGCACCGCCAGCGTCGCGGCCTTCGACGGGCAGATCGGCCAGCCCGCCTACTCCGCGTCCAAGGGCGGCGTGCACGCCATGACCCTGCCGATCGCACGCGAGCTGGCCCGCTACGGCATCCGCGTCTGCACGATCGCCCCCGGCATCATGGAGACCCCGATGCTCGCCGGCCTTCCGCAGGCGGCGCAGGACTCGCTCGGCCAGCAGGTGCCGTACCCGTCCCGCCTCGGCAGGCCCGACGAGTACGCCGCGCTGGTGGAGCACATCGTCGCCAACGGCTACCTGAACGGCGAGACCATCCGCCTGGACGGCGCCATCCGCATGGCCCCGAAGTGACCCCTCGCCGACCTGAACGCACGCTCGAAGGAGAACCCATGTCCCTCGCAGGAAAGACCATCCTGATGTCGGGCGGCAGCCGCGGCATCGGCCTCGCCATCGCGCTGCGCGCCGCAGCCGACGGCGCGAACATCGCGATGCTCGCCAAGACCGACACCCCGCACCCCAAGCTCGAGGGCACCGTGCACACCGCCGCCGAGGCCATCCGTGCGGCGGGCGGGAAGGCCCTGCCGATCGTCGGCGATGTGCGCAGCGACGACGACATCACCGAGGCCGTGCTGAAGACGCAGGGCGAGTTCGGCGGCATCGACATCGTGATCAACAATGCGAGTGTGATCGACCTCTCCCGCTCCGCCGACCTCGCCGCCAAGAAGTACGACCTGATGCAGGACGTCAACGTGCGCGGCACGTTCATGCTCTCGCGCGCGGCGGTGCCGGTGATGAAGGATGCGCCGAACCCGCACATCCTCTCGCTGTCGCCGCCGCTGAACATCTCGGCGAAGTGGCTGGGAGCCCACACCGGTTACACGCTGGCGAAGTACGGCATGACGATGGCGACGCTGGGCCTCGCTGCCGAGTTCGCGGATGCCGGCATCGCCGCCAACACGCTCTGGCCGCGCACGACGATCGCCACCGCCGCCGTGCAGAACCTGCTCGGCGGGGACCGCGTGATGGCGGCCAGCCGCACCGCCGACATCTACGCGGACGCCGCCTACTCGGTGCTGAACAAGCCGGCCGCGTCGTACACGGGCCAGACGCTCATCGTCGAGGACGTGCTCGAGGCGGATGGAGTGACCGACTTCTCGAAGTACGCCGCCGTGCCCGGCACCCCTGACGACCGGCTGTTCCCGGACATCTTCCTGGACTGAGGTCTTCCCGGACCTCCCGGGCCGAGTTCGCTCAGACCAGCAGGTACAGCGCTCCGGCGATCGTGAGCACGATCACCAGCCGGTCGAACAGCCGCTGCGGCATCCGCTTCGCCAGGCGGATGCCGATCAGGGCGCCGATCACGACCAGGGGCGCGAGCAGCAGGTCCAGCAGCAGCACGGACGGCGTGATCAGGCCGATGCCCGCCAGGAACGGCACCTTGGTCAGGTTCACGATCGCGAAGAACCATGCCGAGGTGCCCAGGAACACCTTCACGGGCGTGCGGGTGGCGAGGAAGTACATCGACATCACCGGGCCGCCCGAGTTGGCGACCATGGTCGTGAATCCCGCGAGCGTCCCGTAGCCGGCGGCGGCGATGCGCCCGGCCTTCTCGGTGCGCGAGCGCCATCGCCGCCACAGGGTGATCGCGATCATCGCGAGCAGGATGACGGCGATCGTGCGACGGACGATCCCGTCCTTGGCCAGCGCGAGGAAGACGGCGCCGACCAGCAGGCCGACGATCACCGCGGGCGCGAGCCGGAGCAGGGTGCGCCGGTCGGCGTGCCGCCGGTACGTCGTGAGCGCGAACACGTCACCGACGATGAAGAGCAGCAGCACGGTCGCCGTCGAGGTGCGCGCCGGGAGGATCGATGCCGCCAGCACCACGGTCACGGTCGAGCTGCCCGGGATCGCGGTCTTGCCCAGCCCCGCGACGAGGGCGCCGAGGCCGAGGAGCGCCCAAGCCCACGGTGCGAGATCGAGCATCCGGGTCTCCTGTTCGGGTCGGACTCAGTCTTTCACGGTGAGACTCGGGTGCGCCCGCCGTCGCCCGTGCGGGAGGAGCATCCGTCGGAAAACGGAGACGGGCTGCGGCGTGTCGCGCTGAGGTGCCGTCGACATGCCGTGACTGCGTCAGATCGTCTCTGTTTTCCGGTACGTATGCGCCTGGCTTGCCAGCTTGCCGCGCCCCTCAGGCGCGCACGGCCGCCAGGGCTGCGGCGAAGCGGGTCGCGCGGGCCTCGAGGTCGGCCCAGTCGCCGGCCGTGATGGATGCCGAGTTCGCCAGGTCGCCGCCGGCGCCGACGGCGACGGCGCCGGCCGCGAACCAGTCCGCGACGTTCTCGGGCTTGACGCCGCCTGTGGGCATCAGCGGTGCGTCGGGGAACGGGCCGCGCAGTGCGCCGAGGTAGGACGGGCCGCCGAGGGATGCCGGGAAGATCTTGACGACGTCGACGCCCAGCTCCAGCGCCGACATGACCTCGGTCGGCGTCAGCGCGCCGGTCATGACGACCGTGCCCGTGTCGAGCATGGCGCGGGTGAGGGCGGGGAGCGTGCCCGGACTCACCAGGAACTCGGCGCCCGCCTCGGCCGCAGCCGCCGCCTGCTCAGGCGTGGTGACCGTGCCGGCGCCGATGTACGCCGCGTCGCCGTGGCGGGCGATCAGCTCGCGGATCACGGCGGGGGCATCCGGTGTGGAGTAGGTGACCTCGATGCCGGGGATGCCGCCGCGGATGATCGCGTCGGCGGCTTCCAGGGCGGATTCGGGGGAGGGGGCGCGCAGCACGGCGAGGACGCCGGCGGCGCGGGCGCGGGAGAGGCGGTCGGTCATGAGGGCTCCGTTCGTCGCTCCATTGTGCGCTGGAACTACTTGTAATTACAAGTCGGGATCACCAGTTCTCGATCGCGTCCTTCGCCTGCTTCAGGCCCACGCCGGTCTCCTCGCGGTAGCGCTTGATCGCGCTGATCTTCTGATCATCGGCGATGAGCGCGGCGATCTCGGCCCTGGCGGCGGGGCTCAAGGCATCCGTCGGGCGGGGAGCGGATGCCGCGGCATCCGTGCTCCACGCCGTTCCCGGAACCCAGGCGTCGATCGCGTCCTTCGCCTCCTGCAGACTCAGGGACTGCAGCTCGCGCAGCCGCTTGATCGCGGCGATCTTCCGGTCGCCGGCGACCAGGGCGTCGATCTCAGCCGACTCCGCAGGTGTGAGGCTGCGAGGCGCGACGGACACCGGCGACTGCGGCGCCTTGGGCCGCATCCCCTTCGTGGCCCACGGCACGAGCACCAGCAGGACGACGACGGCCACGATCCACATCCACGGTTCCATGCCGACCAGCCTGCCAGCCCGGAGGCTCGGATACCGGGCATCCAGCCCTCTCGCGGGTCGTTCCCCGTACCCTTGATGCATGCCTGCATCCGACAAGACCCCGCCTGCCCGCAGCACGCCCGTGCGCACCACCGGGCCCGCTCGCACGCAGGTGCGCCCTGCGACGGAGGGGTGGACGCAGAAGAAGGATGCCGAGGGGCGGCCGCTGCTGCAGTTCGCGAGCCCCAAGCGCGGCAAGCCGCCCGTGCACCTGGCCGACATGACGCCCGAGGAGCGCATCGCGAAGGTGAAGGAGCTCGGGCTGCCCGGGTTCCGCGCCAAGCAGCTGTCCACGCACTACTTCACGCACTACACCTCCGACCCGGCGCACATGACCGACCTTCCCGCGGAGCAGCGCGAGGAGCTCGTCGGCGGGATGCTGCCGCCGCTCATGACCGAGGTGCGCCGGCTGACCACCGATCGCGGCGACACGATCAAGTTCCTCTGGCGGCTGCACGACGGCGCCCTGGTCGAGTCGGTGCTGATGCGCTACCCCGGCCGTATCACGCTGTGCGTGTCGTCGCAGGCGGGCTGCGGCATGAACTGCCCCTTCTGCGCCACCGGCCAGGCGGGCCTGACCCGCAACATGTCGACGGCCGAGATCGTCGAGCAGATCGTGCGCGCCAACCGCGCCATCGCGAACGGCGAGCTGGGTGGCAAGAAGCGCGACGACCACTCGATGGAGCGCGTCTCGAACATCGTGTTCATGGGGATGGGCGAGCCGCTGGCCAACTACAAGCGCGTGATGGACGCCGTGCGCGTCATGGTCGCGCCGCAGCCGAACGGCCTGGGCATGAGCGCTCGCGGCATCACGGTGTCGACCGTCGGCCTGGTGCCGGCGATCCGCAAGCTCGCCGACGAGAACATCCCCGTCACGTTCGCGCTTTCGCTGCACGCCCCCGACGACCAACTGCGCGATGAGCTGATCCCGGTCAACTCCCGCTGGAAGGTCGACGAGGCGCTGGATGCCGCGCGCGAGTACTTCGAGAAGACCGGCCGCCGTGTCTCGATCGAGTACGCGCTGATCAAGGACATGAACGACCACGCCTGGCGCGCCGACCTGCTCGCGGAGAAGCTCAACGCGCGCGGCCGCGGCTGGGTGCACGTGAACCCGATCCCGCTGAACCCGACGCCCGGCTCGATCTGGACCTCGTCCGACATCGACGTGCAGAACGAGTTCGTGCGCCGCCTGAACGACGCCGGCATCCCCACCACCCTGCGCGACACCCGCGGCAAGGAGATCGACGGCGCCTGCGGTCAGCTGGTCGCGACCACCGAGGACGAGGCCGCCGCGGCAGCGATGGCCTGAGCGCCCTCAGGTTCAGGCCATATCGCCGGGCGTCCGGAGGCGCAGCATCCGGCCCGACCCCTCGATGAGCTCGGGCCAGGAGCCGACGTCGACGGCGCACTCCGCGACGGCGCAGGTCGGGAACTCCACGAAGGCGCCCGTCAGCTCGGCGACGGCGTCCGTCATGCCGGGATTGTGGCCGACCAGCATCGCGACGTCGACCTCGTCGGGCAGGGCTGACGCGACCTCGAGGATCGTGCGGGCGGATGCCGCGTACAGTGCGTCCTCCTCGATCACGGGGATGCTGAAGGCCGCGGCGTACTCGTCGGCGGTGCTGCGTGCGCGGACGGCCGTGCTCGAGACGATGCGCTGGACCGCGACCCCCTCGTCGAGCAGACGGGCGGCCATCGCCGGGGCGTCACGACGACCTCGGCCGTTCAGCGGACGGTCGTGATCGGCGAGGCCGTGCAGGCCCCAGTCCGACTTCGCGTGGCGGGCCAGCAGCAGCGTCTTCATGCGTCCAGCCTGACAGGGCGTCGACGACACCGCATCCCTTTCCTGGGAGCCGTTCGCAGGGTTCGTCCGGGAGTCGCACAGCCGGGGTTTCCTAGCCTGGAGGGATGTCTTACTCCGCGCATCGCCCTGGACGGATGGGCTCGCAGGACCGCATCGAGGTCGACGGCGACGGTTCGAACGACGCGACGCCGTCCGCCGAGGTGCCCGAGTACTTCACCCGCGAGTACCGGCCGTCCGGCCCCGACACGGATGCCGGCATCGCCGCGAGCACCCTCGACGACGCGTCAGACCGCTCCACTCGGCCCAACCCGATCGTGCAGGACGCGCAGGAGACCGAGTCGTTCGACGTCGAGGACTTCCCGTTCTTCGACGAGCCCTCCCGGCCGAGCCGGGTGATCGTCGACGAGGCCGAGACCGCGGCATCCGAGCCGGCGACGGCCGAGCCGATCGCGGTTGACGAGCCGACGCCTCCGCGCTCGCCACGACCCAAGCGCGAGCGCCGCCCGCGCGTTCCCGGTTCCCGCCTGCGCACGCTCGCGATCCTCGGCGGCGCCGACGGCCCGATCCTCGACCGCGTCCCGGGGGAGACGCCCCGCTTCGTGCAGATGTTCTTCGTGCTCGCCGGCACCGCGCTGGTCTCAGCGATCTCGATGCTGTTCGCGCTCACGACCGGCGTGCAGGTGGCGATCTGGCTGGCCGTGCCGCTGGCGCTCGTGTGGGCGGCGATCATCTTCAACCTCGACCGCTTTCTCACGGCGACCATGTCGTCGTCGCGCAGCATCGGCAAGCTGATCGCGCTGGCCGTCCCGCGTGTGGCGATGGCGGCGCTGATCGGCTTCCTCGTCGCGGAGCCGCTCGTGCTGCAGGTGTTCCACAACGACATCGCGCGCGAGGTGGCGTCCACCAACATCACCCAGTCGCAGTCCGATCAGAAGGCGCTCGAGAAGGGGCCGGAGAAGAAGGCTCTGGACGCCGCGACCAAGCGGGTCGCCGCGCTCGAGAACCAGGCCGCGACCGGCATCGTCGCCGGCACCGACAAGGGCTCCGCATCGACTGCCGCCGCCAAGGCCACCGTCGACGATCTCACCCGCAAGATGGCCGAGCAGCAGAAGGTGATCGACTCCGCCCGTGCGCTGTACCAGTGCGAGCTGACCGGCGAGGGCGCGGGCACGGTTCCCGGCTGCACCGGCGTGCACGGCCAGGGCTCCAGCTCGGATGCGGCGAAGGCCCAGCTCGCGCAGGCCCAGCAGACGTACGACGCCCTGGCCGCGCAGCTGCGCGCCGCCAACGGCGACCTGTCCAGCGCCGAGACGGCCGAGAAGGCCAACACCACCGCATCCGAGTCGACCAACCGCCAGCAGGCGAAGGACCAGCTGCCGGCGGCGAAGAAGACCTACGAGAACGCGCTCGCCGCATACAACGCGCGGGCGGATTCAGTCGCGCAGGGGAACGCCGGGGCGATCGGGCTGCTCAGCCAGATCACCGGCCTGAACCGCCTGGCCGACAAGGAGCCCGCGATCTTCTGGGCGCACTGGCTGATCGCGGCGCTGTTCTTCATGATCGAGCTGCTGCCGGTCCTGGTGAAGGTGCTCACCAGTTACGGCGACCCGTCGCTGTACGAGAAGACCGCAGCGATCCGCAAGCAGGTCGAGCTCGACCGCGTGACCGCCGACGGCTTCCGCGACCGCGCAGCGATCGTGGCGGAGGAGGCCCCGGCCCCGGCAGCGTCGCCTCCGTGGGCGCCGCGGTTGCCGGACGATCTGGACGGCACCCCGACCGTGCCGCTGACCCGCGCCGACATCCGCGAGTCCGTGTCCGTCTGACCGGGTACGCCCCCGGTGGGTCACGCTCGCAAGGATGCTCCAGGTATCAAGATCGGCGGAAATCGGGCGCGCTGAAACGGCGGATGCTGATACCTGGAGCGTCAGGATCAGGCGGGCGCAATCAGGCGGGCTGCACCTCGAAAGTCACGCCCTCGACCCAGCGGCGGATGCCGCCGCCGGCGTCGACGAGCAGGCCCGAGGTGCCGGCTGCGCGGGGCAGCCAGTCCAGGTCGGCGCCCGCGGCGACGATCGCCGTCGCCCAGACATCCGCACGGGTGAGGCTCTCCGCGATGACCGTCGCCGAGCGGATGCCCGTGGCGGCCGCGCCCGTGCGGGGATCGACGATGTGTGCTCCGCGCTCCGCCGTGCCCGAGGTCGCCACGGCGCCGTTGCGCACCGGGACGGTCGCGATCACCTGAGCGCGATCGGCGGGGTCGACGATGCCGATGTTCCAGGTCCAGTCCGACTCCTCGGCGGTGAAGACCTGCAGGTCGCCGCCGACATCGAGGCCGACGGCCTGCACGCCCGGGACGTTCAGCAGCGGCAGGAGGTGCTCACGAGTCGCGCGCTCGGTCGCCCAGCCCTTCACGTACCCGGTCGGGTCGAAGACCCCGCCCAGGTGCGCGCTGAACAGGCCGCGCGTCTCGAACTCCGCTCCGTCGCAGGCCGCCTCGACCTCGGCCACCCAGGGGTCGGCATCCGCTATCCGCAGCTCGCCACGGGCGATGCGCTGCACATCGGATGCGGAGTCGTACATCGAGAAGACCCGATCTGCGCGGCGCAGCATGCCGAAGCAGCCCTCGATCGCGGCCTCGAGCTCGACACCGGCGGCACCGCCGATCACGTGCGCACTGGCGACAGTGCCCATCACGGGGCACACCTGCACGTGCCGGGAGGTCATGACGTCGCCTGGTCGAGGGCGCTCTGCAGGGACTGCTGATACCCCCGGCTGGTGTAGGTGGCACCCGAGATCATGTCGATCTGCGCCGACTGCGCAGAAGTGGTCTCGCTGATCAGCATCGGCACGGCCTGCTGATTGATCTGCCGGTCGCGAGGGTTCTCATTCGGATACTCGACGACGTCCACGGAGGCGATCCTCCCGCCGCTCACCGTGACCTGCACCTGCACCGGGCCGTAGCGGGTGCTCGCCGCGTCGCCGGTGAAGGTGCCGTCCTTAAGACCGGATGACGTCGTGCTGGACCCGGTCGTGCCGCCTGTCGCGTCGGAGCCGGATGCTGATCCCGAGCCGGACGCCGAATCGGACGAGTCCGTGTTCGAACCGGTGCCGGATTCCGATCCGGAGTTCGACCCGGTCCCGGAAGCCGAGCCCGAGGCGCCGGTCGACGCTGCCGGAGCCGCGGCGTTCGCGGTCGGGATCTCGGCCCCCGTGGAGGTGCGGTAGCTGAACAGCAGCACCAGCCCGCTGACGGTGGCGAGCGCCGCGTACGCGATGCGCTTCATCGGTCGTTCCATGATCTTCTCCTCGTCGTCGGGTTCCGGGTGTCAGGATGCTCAGATCGCGAACGCCTCGCGGTGGATGCGCTCCGGCGGGAAGCCGGCCGCGCGCAGGTCGTGCAGCACGGCATCCGCCCAGTCCGGCGGACCGCACACGTACACCTCGTGCTCGAGCACGTCGGGAGCGAGGTGGCGCAGCGCGTCGACGCCGTTCCAGCGGGCGTGCGACTCCGGCAGCCACGAGGCACCGGACCGCGCGCGGCGGCCGGGCAGCGCGATGTGCTGCACGCCGCGGTCGCGCACCAAGTCGGCCAGCGCCTCCGTGCGCAGCGCCGCTTCGGGAGTCGTGTCGCGGGTGATGATCACCGCTTCGCCGGGCGCATACGGCTCTCCCTCGAGCAGCGAGACCAGAGGCGCGACGCCGGCGCCCGCGCCGATCATCAGCATCCGCCGACCGCGCCTGCGCTCGCCGGTGAATCCGCCGTAGGGCCCCTCGACGTGCACCCGGGTGCCCGGGCGCAGTGCGGCGAGTCGCGACGTTCCGTCGCCGACGAGCCGCGCCGAGATGGTCAGCTCGTCACCGGTCGGCGCGGCGGAGAGCGAGAAGGGGTGCCCTCGCGTCCAGCCCGGCCCGTCCATGAAGCGCCAGATGAAGAACTGCCCCGGCTGCGCGCCGAGCCGCGCGATGCGCTCGCCGCGCATCCGCACGGTCACGCCGTCGGCGCCGTCGCGGGTGACGCTCGCGACGCGCAGCAGGTGCCGGCGGGAGCGCACCAGCGGCACGATCACGCGGTAGGCGATCACCGCGACGGCCGTGAGGATCCACAGGCCCCACCAGTACCAGGTGGCCGCGGCGGATGCCGTGAAGTCGGACCCGGTCCACAGCTGATGCGGCAGGGCGAGTCCGGCGCCGAGATAGCCGTACAGGTGCAGCAGGTGCCACGACTCGTAGCGCAGCCGGCGCCGTGCCCGCTTCATCGAGGTGAGCGCGACGAGGATCACGAGCGCCGTGCCCGCGGTCGCCAGCAGCATCCCCGGGTAGTCCACGACGAACTGCCACAGCTGCACGAGCGGGTTCAGCCCGGCGGATGCCGCATAGCCGAGCGTCTGCAGCACGATATGCGTGAGCAGCAGTGCGAAGGACCAGAAGCCGACGAGCCGGTGCATCCGCGTCATCCCGTCGCGGCCGAACCCGCGCTCGAACAGCGGGACGCGCGCCATCAGCAGCACCTGCAGGAGCAGCAGGTTCGAGGCGACCAGCCCAGTGAGGCGGCCGGCCGAGTTCAGCAGGTCGGCCCTGCCGGTGAACAGCGCCTGCACGCCCCCGCCGGCGACCCACAGGACCACGACGTACAGGCAGGTGGCCCAGACGGCGACCGTGGCGCCGAGACTCCACAGCTCGGCGCGACGCCGCCGTACCGCGGCGCTGGGGCGGATCGCGGCGCTGTGCGCGGCCGTCGAGCCGGTCGGCAGGGTGATCGTGGCCATGTGGTGCCTCCTCGAAGGTGTCGTGGTGCGGTCGGTGGTCCGGGTCGCGACGGATGCCGCTTCGGAGGGGGTTCCGGCGGCATCCGCCGCGACCCGGGGCTCAGGATCCCGGCGTGCTTCCGGGGGTCGGGGTGTCGTCGGAGTCGCTGCCGCCGGTGCTGCCGTCATCGGAACCGTTCGGTCCGCCGGGGCGCTGGCCGTCGCCGAAGCCCTGGCCGCCGCGCGGTGCGCGCTGGCCGCCGAAGCCGTCGTGCGGCATGCCCCGGTCGCCGCCCGGTCCGCCCCACGCCTGCTCGTGCATCCCGAACGGGCGCACCACGCTGTGTGCCACCCAGCCGCCGCCGAAGCCGAGCATCAGGATGACCACGCCGCCGACGACGCCGGCGCCGATGCGCGTTCCGGTGCGGCTCCAGAACGGCTTCGCGGGTTCCGCGGCTGCGGGCGCTCCGGGCTGCACCGGTGCGGCGTACGGCGCCGCCTGGCCCACGGGCGTCGTCGGAAGGATCGGGGTGGTCGACGCGCCGGATGCGACAGGAGCTCCCTGCGCAGGAGGAGCCGGCGGCGCCTGTGCCGCGGCGGGCGCCGCGGGTGCAGCATCCGGGGTCGGGGCCGATGCCGCCTCGGCGGTCGGCGTCGTGTCGGGAGCGCCGCCGTCGGCGGCCTCACCGGGGACAGAAGTGTTCTCGTTGTTCTCGCTCATGGGATGACTGTCGCGCTCGACCGCCAAGAAAGCCCCAAGAATCCGGCATCCTGCGGGTTCTCATAGGAAGGGGATCGACGATTCCCAGGTGGCGGCCGGCGCGGCGCGCGGTCAGGCGCGCGGGAGCGTCAGCAGGAAGGTCGTGCCCGCAGCGGAGGTGCGCTCGACCTCGACCGAGCCGCCGAACCGGTTCGCGATGTCGCGCACCAGGGCGAGGCCCAGACCGAACCCTCGTCGCTCGGTGGACGCCGTCGACCTGGCGAACCTCTCGAAGACGCGCTCCGGATCCATGTCGCCCAGACCCGGCCCGTGGTCGGCCACCCGGATCTCCGCACGACGCCCCGCGGGGGTCGCGGTCAGCTGCACGCTCGCGCCGTCCGGACTGTATCGCACCGCGTTGTCGAGCAGGGCGATCACGGCGCGCATGAGCGCCGTCTGCTCCGCCGCGACGCGCAGATCGGCGGGCGCCTGCACGTCGACGCGCACGCCGCGTTCGGCAGCCCGCGGACCGATCACGGCGGCGGCCTCCTGCAGGGCTTCGAACACCGACGCCGAGGCCGTGGCATCCGAATCCCGGGCCCCGGCGGTCTCGGCCGCCAGCAGCAGGTCCGTGAGCACGGCATCCATCACCGCGGCATCCGCGCGCATGTCCGCCAGCACCCGCCCGACGTCCTCGCCCTGTCGCAGCCGGTGCTCTGCCAGCTGGATGCGGCTGTTCAACGTCGTGAGCGGAGTGCGCAGCTCATGACTCGCATCCGCGACGAAGGCGCGCTGCACCCCGAGGGCCTCGGCGAGCGGCTCGGATGCCCGCCGCGACGCGTACCAGGCGATGACACCCAGCAGCAGCACCCCGATCACGCCCATCGCGATCACGACCGGCAGCACGTCGTCGAGATCGAGGATGCGATCGCCGAGCGGCTCGCCTGGTCGGCCGTGCGGCCGGGGCCCAGGCCGGCTCGCGGTGAGCAGGGCGGTGATGATCGTCGCGGTGACCGCTGTCACCACCGCGGCCGACGCGATGCCGACCCAGAGGCCGGTGTGCAGCGCGGAGCGCTGCACGCGCGCGCGATCGGCGGCGACGGCGTGATCTGTGCGGGCGCTCATCGCGGCATCCCGCTGCGATAGCCGCGTGCGCGGACGGTGTCGATGATCTCGGGAGTGGACTTGCGGCGGATGTAGTGCACGTAAGCGTCGACGGTGCCCGCCGAGCCGCCTGGGAAGAGGCTCGCGACGATCTCCTCGCGCGAGAAGACGTGCTCGGGGCTGGAGGTCAGCAGCTCGAGCAGGTCGGCCTCGGCCTGGGTGAGCGGCACGCGTCCGCCGTCCGGGCCGTAGAGCGCCAGCGAGGTGGTGGAGAACAGCCAGTCGCCGATCTCGCGGCGCGTGCCCGGTCCGCGTCCCCGTCGGAGAGCGCGCAGCCGGGCGCGCAGCTCGTCGAAGTCGAAGGGCTTGAGCAGGTAGTCGTCGGCCCCGGCATCCAGGCCGCTCACCCGGTCGGCCACCGTGCCGAGTGCCGTGAGCATGATCGCCGGAGTCGTGATGTGCGCGGTGCGCACGGCCTGCAGCAGCTCGGCGCCCGTCATGCCGGGGAGGCGCCGGTCCACGACCATCACGTCGTAGCGCTGTCCGAGGGCGAGCTCCAGCGCGCGCTCGCCCGTGCGCGCATGGTCGACGAGGTACTCGTCCGAGAGCACCTCGACGACGATCGCGGCGGTCTCGGCCTCGTCCTCGACGTACAGCAGCCGCGGCTGGGTGGGCATGGGAACAGTGTGACAGAGCCCGCCCTCGTGGTGCTGGGAGGGGGATAGCGTTGGACCATGGTCAACTATCGCTATCTCGGCAACAGCGGTCTCAAGGTCTCGGAGATCACCTACGGCAACTGGGTCACGCACGCCTCGCAGGTCGGCGACGACGCTGCGGTCGCCACCGTGCACGCCGCACTGGATGCCGGCATCACCACGTTCGACACCGCGGACACCTACGCCAACACGGCCGCCGAGGTCGTGCTCGGCAAGGCGCTCGCAGGTCAGCGCCGCGCAGGACTGGAGATCTTCACCAAGGTCTACTTCCCGACCGGCCCGAAGGGCCCCAACGACACCGGCCTGAGCCGCAAGCACATCCGCGACTCGATCGACGGCTCGCTGCAGCGCCTCGGCGTGGAGTACGTCGACCTGTACCAGGCGCACCGCTACGACCACGAGACCCCGCTCGAGGAGACCATGCAGGCCTTCGCCGACGTGGTCCGCCAGGGCAAGGCGCTGTACATCGGCGTCTCGGAGTGGACCGCCGAGCAGCTGCGCGAGGGCCACGCGCTGGCTCGCGAGCTGGGCGTGCAGCTCATCTCGAACCAGCCGCAGTACTCCATGCTGCACCGCGTGATCGAGGGCAAGGTCGTGCCGGCCTCGGAGGAGCTGGGGATCTCGCAGATCGTCTGGTCGCCGATGGCGCAGGGCGTGCTCAGCGGCAAGTACCTGCCCGGTCAGCCGGTGCCGGACGGCTCCCGCGCCACCGACCCGCATTCGGGTGCGCACTTCATCCAGCGCTTCCTGCAGGACGACATCCTCGCGGCCGTGCAGAACCTCAAGCCGATCGCGGCCGAGGCGGGCCTGACGATGCCGCAGCTCGCGATCGCCTGGGTGCTGCAGAACCCGAACGTGGCCGCGGCCCTGGTCGGCGCGTCGCGCCCCGAGCAGCTCGCCGACAACGTCAAGGCCTCCGGCGTGAAGCTGGACGCCGAGGTGATGACCGCGATCGACACCGCGCTCGCCGGCGTGGTGTTCGACGACCCCGAGGACACCTACACGGTCTCTCCGAAGGAGCGCCTGGTCTGAGGCATCCGACTGCCCGGGGCCCTTCGCTCGAAGCGCCCCGGGCAGTCGGCGTCACTCCTTGACGGCGCCCGACGTCAGCCCTGCGACGATCCACCGGCTCGCCAGGGCGAACATCAGCATGGTCGGCAGGATCGTCAGCACGGCGGCGGCCGACATCGAGCCCCAGTCGATGTTGAACGTGGAGATGAAGCCGTTCAGCGCCGAGGGCACCGTCCGGTTCTCGTCGGTGTTCATCAGCACCACCGACAGGAACAGCTCGTTCCAGCAGTTCACGAAGTTGAAGATGAACGCGGCGATGATGCCCGGCGTCATCACCGGGACCAGCACCCGGAACAGCGCGCCGAGGCGCGAGCATCCGTCGATCATCGCCGCCTCCTCGAGCGCGTCCGGCACGTTCTCGAAGAAGCCCCGCAGCATGACCGTCGAGAACGGGATGCAGATGGCGATGTACACCAGGATCAGCCCGGGCTTGGTGTCGACCAGCCCCAGGTCGCTCATCATCGAGTACAGCGGTCCCAGTGCGATGAACGCCGGGATCATCTGCGTGAGCAGGAACGCGATCAGCACCGCGCCCTTGCCGCGGAACTCGAACCGGGCGATCACGTACGCGCTCAGCAGCGCGATCAGCGTGGCGACGGCACCCGCTGTCAGCGCGACCAGTGCGGAGTTGCCCAGGAAGACCCCGAAGGCGCTGTCCTGGAACAGGCTCACGTAGTTCGCAAGCGACGGCTCGCTCGGCCAGTACTCGATCGGGTAGCGGTTGATCGTGCCCGGCGCCTTGAACGAGGTCAGCGCGATCCAGTACAGCGGGAACAGCGTGATGATCAGCCAGAGCGCCAGCCCGACGACGCGCACCACGCCGCCGACGGTCACCCTGCGCGGACCGCGGGGAGCGGATGCCGGGTTCGGCACGGTCAGGCGCCGCGTCGCATCGATCGGAGACGTCATCGTGGAGGTCATCGCTGCACCTTCCTCATCGCGACCAGGTAGAACGCGCAGAACACGAACAGGATGGCGACGACGATCAGCCCGATCGCGCTGGCGATGCCGTAGTTGCCCTGCTGCGTGTAGTCGATCATCCAGGTGGTGATGATGTGCGTCTGCTTGGCAGGGCCGCCGTTCGTCATCGCCCAGATGATGTCCGGGAAGTTGAAGATCCAGATCACCCGCAGCAGGATCGTCAGCATCAGCGTGACCGAGATGTACGGGATGATGATCGAGAACAGCTGGCGGGCCTTGCCGGCACCGTCGAGGCTCGCAGCCTCCAGCACCTCATCGGGCACGGACTGCAGAGCCGCCAGGATCATGATGGCGAAGAACGTCACGCCGTACCAGATGTTGGCGGTGATCACCGCGAGCATCGCGAGCTTCGGGTCGGCCAGCCAGGGCAGCGGCTGCGAGATGAGGCCGGCCTTCATGAGCAGGTCGTTGACGACGCCGAACTCGGCGTTGAACATCCAGCGGAACAGCATGCCGATCAGGAACCCCGACACCGCCCACGGGAAGAACACGAGCGCCTGGTAGAGCCCGCGGAACCGGAACCGCCTGCGCAGGGCGAGGGCGATCAGGAAGCCGATCACCAGCTGCGGGACGAGCGAGCCCACCACCCACAGCACCGAGTTCCAGGCGACGGTCGGGAACAGCGGATCCTGGAACACCGCGACGAAGTTGTCGAAACCGACCCACGGCGTGGAGGTGAGATCCCACAGGTTCCAGTCGTGGAACGCCATCCGTGCGCCCTGCAGCATCGGGTAGTAGGTGAACCAGCAGACGAACACGATCGCAGGGAGCATGAACGCCAGCAGCGTCAGCGCCTGCCGGGACCGGAACGGACGGCGCCGGGAGGCCCCGCCGGTCGTGCCGACGGAGCCTCCCTTCGAGTGCGTGCTCGTCACGACTCAGCCCTTCTTCTGGGACGCGTACTTCTCCGTCCAGAACTCGTCCCAGGACTTCAGCAGTTCGCTCGTGGACATGTTGCCGAGCAGCACCTTCTGGACGTCCTGATCGGACTTCTGGATCCACTCGGTCCACCAGCTGACGCCGCGGGGCTGACGCACGTTGACATACGTCTCGGGGTCCTTGGTCATCGTGACGTAGCTGCTCCAGGGGCCGGTCTTGTAGAAGTCGTCATCCGCGGCGGATGCGATGATCGGCACCAGGCTGTTCGCCTGGGCGAACTTCGTCGCCGGCTCCTTCGAGGAGAGGTACTCGACGAGCTTGACCGCCGCCTCCTTGTTGGCGCTCTTCTGCGCTACGCCCCAGCCCGCGACCGCCAGCGGCTGCGCGGCCTTGCCGCTGGGGCCGACGAGCAGCGGAGCGGTGTCCCACTGGTCGGCCTTCAGCGAGGACGCCTGCACGGTGGCGATCACCTCGGGGTCCTGCAGCAGGAACGCCGTGGTCCCGTTGGTGAAGCCCGCGACCATCTCGGGGTAGCCCCAGGACACGGCCGACGGCGGCGACGCCTTCTTGAACAGGGCGAAGTAGTCGTCCACGGCCTGCTGCGCCTCGGGAGCCGCGAACATCGTCGTGCCGTCCTTCATCAGGAACGCGTCGTCGACGTTGAGATCGTCGATCGTGTACGCCTCGATAGCGGCGACGACGTTGCTGTTCGCGTTCTGGCCGCCGCGGAACGCGTAGCCGTAGACGTTCTTGCCCGGGTCCTGGATCTTGGTCGCCTGCTCGAGCAGGTCGCTCCAGCTGTGCGGCGGACCGTCGAAGCCGGCCGCCTCGACCAGGTCGGTGCGGTAGAAAAGCGACAGGCCGTAGAAGCCGTACGGCACGAAGTAGGTCTTGCCGTCCTCGGCGACCGATGCCGACTTGGCGTTGTCGGTCAGGTCACCCCAGCCGTCCCACTTGCCCAGGTCGCTCTTCAGGTCGTACAGCCAGCCGTTGTTGGCGAACGGCCCGACCGTGATGTCGCGCACCTCGAGCACGTCGACTCCGCGTCCGGACTGCAGCATCTGCTGGATCTTCTGATCGGCCTGCTCGGTGGGAGGGGAGACCAGGTTGACCTTGATCTTCGGGTTCTCCTTCTGGAAGTCGTCCAGCATCGAGCGGATCAGCTTCGTGCGGGCCGGGTTGGTCAGGCTCTCGACCATCTGCAGCGTGACGGTGCCGTCGGCGGCGGGGGTGCCTCCGGAGGAGCAGCCGGTCAGTGCGAGGGCGGCGACGGTGCCGATGCCCGCGGCGACCGTCAGGATCCTGTTCTTCATGTTGTGCCTCTCAATCGGGGTGTTGGATGTTGCGTCTGTCAGGAGATGGATGCCGAGGAGCGGACGCCGATGCCGGCCCGCCGGAGCAGCTGCGGCACGCACCGCTCGACGAACGCCTCGAAGTCGGAGCTCTCGGTGTACAGGTGCACCGACAGGCGGTAGTAGCCGACGCCGCGGAAGCTGGTGAACGCCGTCTCGACGCCCACCTCGTCCAGCAGCTGCATGCGCAGCTCATCGGCGTCCTCGCGCGTGGCGCCCAGACCCTGGGGGAGCCGGATCAGGCGCATCGACGGCACCGGCGAGGGGAGCGGCGTCAGCGGGTCGGTCTCGCTGTACGGGCGCAGTGCGTCGGCGATCGCCTCCGCCCCGGCATCCGCCATCTCGGTCATCGCCTCGCGGGCCGCTGCCCAGCCGATCTCCTGCTCGATGAAGTCGATCGCCGCAGGCGTGCTGATGTAGGTGGTGGCGTCGATCGTGCCCTGGGTGTCGAAGCGTCCGGGGAACGACTCGGGCGCTCCCCACGAGTCGATCAGCGGCCACAGCTCCTGGCGGTCGTGCGCCCGGGTGACCAGCAGTGCCGAACCGCGCGGGGCGCAGGGCCACTTGTGCAGGTTGCCGAACCACCAGTCGCCGCCGCCGGCGATGGCCGCGTCCGGGATGAGGCCGGGCGCGTGCGCACCGTCGACCAGGGTGCGGATGCCGTGCACCGCGGCGTCCTCGGCGATGCGCCGGGTGGGGAGGAGGCGGGCGGTGGGGGAGGTGATCTGATCCACCACGATGAGCCGGGTGCGTGCGGTGCGGGCCTCGGCGAACAGCTGCACGACCTCGTCGTCCGAGGCGGACAGCGGGATGCCGACCGTGCGGACCTGCGCGCCGAAGCGGCGGGCCAGGCGCTGCGCGCCCATGGTGACCGCGCCGTACCCGTGGTCGGTGACGAGGATCTCGTCGCCGCCTTCGAGGCGCAGGGCGTTGTAGACCACGGTCGCCGCGGCGGATGCGTTCGGGACGAAGACGCTGTCCTCGGGGCGGGCGCCGACGAACGGCGCGGTGCGCTCCCTGGCCGCGCGCACGCGCTCGCCGATGCGCGGGAACCATTCCACCGGGCTGCGGTCGGCCCTGCGACGGAGCTCGTCCTGGTGCGCGACGACCGGCGTCGGGACGGCGCCGAACGAGCCGTGGTTGAGGTGGATGATGTTCGGATCCAGGGGCCACGCATCACGCGCACGGGTGAAGGAGTTCAGCCGGAGTGGGGCGGGAGCGGGGGTGGCCGTCATTGGTCCTCATCTGTCATTACAGCAAGTTGTTGCACAACTTTGCCACACTCGCCGCGCGAATGCGAGAGAAGTCCGCCCAGAAGTCAAAAGTTGTTATACAAATATGGGTGAGGGGCGAAATCCGTCAGAATTCAGGAATCCGGCTCGAGGGGAGAGGGGCACGCATGAGCGCGCTCGACACGGCACTGCACGGCCTGCGTGCGCTCATCGCCGACGGCACGCTGCGGCCGGGCGACAGGCTGCCCAGCGAGGGCGAGCTGTGCGAGCAGCTGGGAGTCTCGCGCGGGTCGCTGCGCGAGGCGATCAGGATGCTGGCCGCGCTGGGGGTGCTGGAGACCCGGCACGGCTCCGGCAGCTACGTGGGCGACCTTCGCGCCGCCGACCTGATCAGGAGCCTGTCGCTGACCGTCGGACTGCTGCCGATGGAGGGAGTGCTGGAGCTGACCGAGTTGCGCAGAGCACTCGAGCCCCATGTCACGGCCCTCGCGGCATCCCGGATCGACAGGGACACCCTCGAACAGCTGGAGCGACTCCTCGATGAGAACGAGGCGACGACGGACTTCGACGAGCAGTCCCGGATCGACCACGAGTTCCACATGACGATCGCGCGCGTGGCGGGCCAGGACGCGCTCACCAGCCTCATCGACGTGCTCAGATCGCGTTCCCGCTCGTACCGCATGGCGAACTCCGAGGACGCGGCGGAGCTCAAGCTGCACTCCGATGCCGGCCATCGTGCGATCCTGCGGGGGCTGACGGACGGGGATCCGGTCGCGGCGTCGTCCGCGGCCTCGGCGCACGTCGCCTACACGGAGTACTGGGTCAAGAAGAACTCGGCGCTCACCTGACGCCGGTTCTCGGCTCGGATGCCGCGCCGCCGCGCGGCGTCAGAGCAGACCGAAGATCGCGCCCGGGTTGAGGATGTTCTGCGGGTCGAGCGCCTTCTTGATGCGCAGGTTCAGCTCCAGCACGTCGTCGCCGAGATAGTCGGCCAGCCAGGGCTGCTTGAGCCGCCCGACGCCGTGCTCGCCGGTGATCGTGCCGCCCAGCTCGATCGCGAGCGCCATCACCTCCCCGAAGGCGAGGTCGGCGTTCGCGCGCTGCTCGGCATCCGTCGGGTCCAGCACGATCAGCGGATGCGTGTTGCCGTCGCCGGCGTGTGCGACCACGGCGATCTCGACACCGCGCGCCTCGGCGATCGCGCGCATGCCGTCGATCAGGTCCCCCAGGTGCGGCAGCGGCACGCCGACGTCCTCCAGCAGCAGCGCGCCGCGCTTCTCGACAGCCGGGATCGCCTGCCGGCGGGCCTCGATCAGCGCCTCGCTCTCGTCCGGATCGCTGGTCGCGTACACCTCGGATGCTCCGTGCAGGCCGCAGGTCTGCTCGATGGCCTCGATCTGCGCGGCCGCGACCTCGACGGACTCGTCCGACTGCACGATGAGCATCGCCGCCGACTCGCGGTCGAGGTCCATCCGCATCATGTCCTCGACCGCGTTGATCGTGACGCGGTCCATGAACTCCAGCATCGACGGGCGCATGGCGGCCTTGATGTCGACCACCGCCCTGATCGCGCCCTCGACGGTCGGGAACATCGCGACGAGTGTCGTGGGCATGCGCTGCGCCGGGACGAGCCGCAGGATCGCCTCCGTGACGATCCCGAGCGTGCCCTCGCTGCCCACGAACAGCTTGGTGAGCGAGAGGCCGGCCACATCCTTCAGCCGCGGGCCGCCGAGCGTGATCGCCCGCCCGTCCGCGAGCACGACCGTCAGGCCCAGCACGTAGTCGGTGGTGACGCCGTACTTCACGCAGCACAGCCCGCCGGCGTTGGTGGCGATGTTGCCGCCGATCGAGCAGAACTCCTGCGACGACGGGTCCGGCGGGTACCAGAGGCCGTGCTCGGATGCCGCCGCCTTGACCTCCGCGTTGAAGGCGCCCGGCTGCACCACGGCCATCTGCAGGGCGGCGTCGATGCGGATCTCGCGCATCCGCTCCAGGGAGATCACGATGGTCCCGTCCACGGCGGACGATCCGCCCGACAGCCCCGACCCGGCTCCTCGGGGGATCACTCCGACCCCCTCCTGCGCGGCGATGCGCACGGCCGCCTGCACGTCCTCGGTGGAGGTCGCCCGCACCACCGCGAGGGGGGTGCCGGCATCCGGATCCTCGGCGCGGTCCCGGCGGTACGCCTGCAGCGAGTCGGGGTTCGTGATGACGGAGCCGTCCGGCAGCGCGGCGATGAGGGCGGAGATCACGCGCGCGTCGCGGTCATCGGACATGGGCATCCTCGGCATTCCCGCTGCGTCTGGCGGCAGCGCACTCCCCACTGTGGCACAGCGACGGTCGCGCGCACGGTCGTTTCCGCCTGCCGGACACGGCGATCGGCGCCGCTGTCACAGGATGCTGATGTCGACCTGCAGGTCGTGCGTGAGCTTCTCGAGGTCGGCGCGCAGCGCGTCCAGATCGGCGGATGCCGGGGCCGACGCCGTCACGGCCGATTCGAACAGCCGCCCGCCGGCCATCGCGGCGTCACGGGTCTCGGTGGTCATGCTCCGGATGCTGAGCGCATGCGCGCTGAGCACGCCGGCGACCTCGCGGACGATCCCGGGGCGGTCATCGCCCAGCACCGTGACGGACAGGTGCCGCTCATCGGGCGCCGGGCTCGTGTCCGACCCGGTGCTCACGGTCACGGCCAGCATCCCGTCGAGGCCGCGCAGGGCGTCGCGCAGCTCGTCGACGCGATCGTCGGCGACCGTCAGCTGGATGACGCCGGCGAAGGTGCCGGCGAGTTCGGCGAGGCTGCTGTTCTCCCAGTTGCACCCGTAGGCGCCCGTGAGATCGGCGACGGCGGAGACGAGTCCGGGGCGATCCGCTCCCGCGACCGTGAGGATGAGCGTGGTCATGCGCTCACTGTAGTCGCGAGGCCGTCGTCCTGTCAGGACCAGGAACCTCCGGCCAGGAATCGCTCCATCCGCTCGCGGTGCGGGGCCAGATCCCAGCCCTGCGCTGCCACCCAGTCGTCGGAGTAGTATGTCTCGGCGTAGCGGGCGCCGCCGTCGCAGATCAGGGTGACGACGCTGCCGGTCTCGCCCGCGTCCCGCATCCGTCCGATCAGCTCGAAGGCGCCGTACAGGTTGGTGCCGGTCGAGCCGCCGGCCCAGTGCAGGGTGCGCTCGCGCAGCAGCCGGATGGCGGCGACCGACGCGGCATCCGGCACCTGGATCATCTCGTCGATCACGCTCGGCACGAAGGACGCCTCCACCCGCGGGCGGCCGATGCCCTCGATCCGGGACGGGCTGCCTGCGGCATCCGCATCGCCCTTCCATCCGGCGTAGAACGCGGAGCCCTCCGGGTCGACCACCGCCACCTGCGTGGCGTGGCGGCGGTAGCGCACGTAGCGGCCGAACGTGGCGCTGGTGCCGCCGGTGCCTGCGCCGACGACGATCCACCGGGGGACCGGATGCCGCTCCTGCGCCAGTTGGCTGAACACGCTCTCGGCGATGTTGTTGTTGCCGCGCCAGTCGGTGGCGCGCTCGGCGTAGGTGAACTGGTCGAGGTAGTGACCGCCGCACTCGGAGGCCAGCCGGCGCGCCTCGGAGGAGATCTCGGAGGCGTGCTCGACCAGGTGGCAACTGCCCCCGTAGAACTCGATCAGGTCGATCTTCTCGGGGCTGGTGGAGCGCGGCACGACGGTGACGAAGTCGAGGCCCAGCATCCGGGCGAAGTACGCCTCGCTCACGGCCGTCGATCCGCTGGAGGACTCGACCAGGGTGGTGCCCTCGTCGATCAGGCCGTTGACCAGGCCGTAGAGGATCAGCGAGCGGGCCAGGCGATGCTTGAGCGAGCCGGTCGGATGCACCGACTCGTCCTTCAAGTACAGGTCGATGCCCCAGTCGGCGGGCAGCGGGAACAGGTGCAGATGCGTGTCGGCGGAGCGGTTGGCATCCGCTTCCAGGACCCGGATGGCGGAACTGACCCAGTCACTCATGCTTCGAGCGTAGCGGGGCGCTCCGCTCGGGTCAGTTGTCGGTGTAGCCGCCCTCGCCGGTCGAGCCGTCGTAGTCGAAGGTGCGCGTCTCGAGCGTGATCTGGATGTCCTCGCCGAGCGGCTGCTGTGCGAGCAGCTTCGCCTCGACGTCGGCGGCCTTGGCCGCGTACTCCTGCGCCTCCTCATCGGTGACGCCCCAGATCGTCCCGGCCTTCAGATCGGTGATGATGTACAGGAACGCAGTGACGGCGGTGCGGTTGAACTCATCGTCGGGGATCTTCTGCCAGAGCGACCCGTCGTCGCGCGCCGTGCGGTACTCGTCGATCTTCGCCTGCAGCTCGTCGCCGATCGTGGCGGCTGCACCGGAGGAGGGGTCCTCGCCGGACGTCGTGTCGTCGGAGCCCGCCGCAGGAGCGTCGGAGTCGGACGTCGACGCGGGGGCCGGGGCCGAGCTGAAGTCGAAGACACCGGCGGGGCCGACCAGCAGCAGCCGGATCAACACGAAGAGGATCGCGACACCCACCACGATGCCGCCGATGATGACCGCCGTGAGCCAGCGCTGGGAGCTCTGCTCCGGCTGATGGCCCGGCCCGAAGGATGCCGGCGTCGCAGCGGACGGCTGCCCGCCCCAGACCGGGGTCGGCGGCAGGCCGTACGACTGCGCGGTGGGAGTTCCGGGCTGTGCGCCGCCGCGCGCCGGCGCGGGCTGCGCTGCGTACGGCGGCCCGGACGGCAGGCCGTAGGGCTGAGCAGGTTGTGCGCCGTAGGGCGGTGCCGGCTGGGCGCCGTAGGGCGGTGCGGCCTGCGCCCCGTACGGCTGCGCCCCGTAAGGCGGTGCGGGCTGCGATCCGTGCGGCGGTGCGGGCTGCGTGGCGTACGGCGGTGCGGGCACGGCGGGCAGACCGTACGGCTGCGTTCCGTACGGCTGCGCGGGCGCGCCACTCCACGCGGGCGGCGCGCCGGGCGGCGCGGGGACAGGAGCGCCGTCGGCGGGTGCGCCGTAGGGCGGCGCGGTCGGCATCGCCGGGGACGCCGCGCGTGCGGCATCCGTCGGCTCCGGCGGCGCAGGCGGGATCACCGGATACCCGGCCCCCGGCGCAGGTGCGTCTTCCTCGCGCATGATCGTCGTCTCCCCCTCGATCGCGTGTCGACTCAGAGAATATCCGCTGCGCGGCTCAGGGGATGCGGACCAGCGATCCGCGCGAGGCCTCCGGGCCGAGCTGGAACTCGAAGCGCGAGCGGTCGCCGCGGTGGTGCGCGATGAAGAACTCGATCGGGGTGCCCGACGCGTCGCGGCTCACGCTGCGCAGGCGCAGCAGCGCCGAGCCGGCGCTCACGCCGAGCAGCTGCGCCTGCTCGTGGGTGGCGACAGTCGCCTCGGCGGAGCGCACGCCGCTGGTCGCGACGATCCCGTGCTCCTCGAGCAGCCGGTACAGCGAGGTCTCGTGCAGATCCGCGCCCAGGGTGACCGCGCCCACGGCCTCCGGCATCCAGGTCGTCGACAGCGACCAGGCGTCGCCGTCGACGTGCCGCAGACGCGTCAGCACCACGATCGGCGATCCCTCCTCCACTTCGAGGGCGGCCGCCACCTCGGCATCCGCCTCGATGGTCTCGTGCCGGAGGATGTCGCTGTGCACGTGGCCGCCGCGGCTCGCGACCTCGTCGTACAGACCCACGAGGGTGTGCACCAGCGACTCGCTGGTGCGCGGGCGGGCGACGAAGGTGCCCTTGCCCTTGACCCGCTCGACCAGGCCCTCGTGCTCCAGTTGCGCGAGCGCCTGGCGCACGACCGTGCGCGAGATCCCGTACTGCTCGCACAGCCGGTGCTCGCCGGGCAGCGGATCGCCCGGATGCAGGCCGTCCTGCTCGATGTGGTCGATGATCAGCTGCCGCAGCTGGTCGTACATGGGCGTGGCCGAGAGCCGGTCGATTCCCCCCGTGGTCATCATGCTCCTCAGTATGCGACGCCGGCGTGCAGGATCACGTTGGCGTAGGGCGTGAACTCGCCGGAGCGCACGAAGGCGCGCGCGGCGTGCGTGCGCTGCTTGAACTCCACGTGCGGCACCAGCTCGATCTCGATGCCCGGCAGCCGCTCGCGCAGCGCGTCGAGCACGTGCGGGCTGACCTCCGCGACCTCGGCGGAGACCGTCGCACCCTCGACGACCATCTCGGCGAGCACGGTGTCGAGCACGTCGAAGAACGCGGGGGCGCCCGGACGGTACGCCAGATCGATCCGCTCGGACCCGGGCGGGATCGGCAGCCCGGCATCCGTCACGACGATCAGATCCGTGTGGCCGGTCTCGCTGATCACCCGGGACAGCGCCGGGTTGATCGTGGTGGACGTCTTGCGCATGGCTCCTCCTACTTCTGCTGCGCGGCCAGCAGCGCGTCGACCTCGGAGCGCACGGGAAGGCTCGGCGACGCGCCCTGGCGGGTCACGGCGATGGCTCCGGCGGCGCTGGCCAGGCGGGTGGCGTCGGCGAGCGTCCAGCCCTCGGCGAGGGCGGCGCCCAGGTATCCGGCGTAGGCGTCGCCGGCGGCCGTCGTGTCGATCGGTTCGACGGGGATGGGTTCGATGAACGAGGTCCCCTCGGCGGTCACCACGCAGGAGCCCTTCTCCGCCATGGTGATCACCGCTGAGCCCACGCCCTGTGCCAGGAACCAGCGACCGGCCTCCTCCGCCGAGGCGGCATCGGTGACCTCGATCCCGCTGATCAGGGTGGCCTCGGTCTCGTTGGGTGTGACGATGTCGATGCTGCGCCACACCTCCGCGTCCAGCGTCGCCGCGGGTGCGGGGTCGAGCACCACGGTCATGCCCAGCTGGCGTGCGCGCTGGGTGATGTGCAGGGTGAGGGATGCCGGTGTCTCCAGCTGCGTGAGCAGCACGGAGGTGGTCGGCGCGAGGGCCTCGAGCGCGGCGTCGATCTGCTCGGCGCTGAGCTGCGCGTTCGCCAGCGGCACCATCACGATGTCGTTCTGCGCCGAGGCGTCGACGCGGATGTGCGCGATGCCGGTGGGGCCCGGGACGGTGCGCAGATGGGTGAGGTCGACGCCCGCGCCGCTGAGCCCTTCGACGATGAGGTCGTGGAACAGGTCGTCGCCCACGCAGCCGACGAAGCTCGTGCGGGCGCCGGCGAGGCCCGCGGCGACGGCCTGGTTCGCGCCCTTGCCTCCGAGCAGCAGGGTGAACTGGTCGCCGAGGATTGTCTCGCCCCGCGCGGGCAGGCGCTGGGAGAAGGTGGTCACGTCAGCGGTCACGCTTCCGACGATCACGACGCCGGTGCGGGCGGGCTGGTCGCTGGTCATGTTCTCCCGATCGTCTTTGACTTCAGATGGACGCTGTCATTACATTATCGGCAGAGTGGCCTGTAGTGACAGGTTGCGCGCACTCGCCGTCGGGCGGGAGAGGAGATCGGATGACCGCGCCGCGGCTGTACGTCGACAGTGCCGACATCGAGCGGGTCGGAGCGCTGCTCGCCGCGGGCGTGGTGCACGGCGTCACGACGAACCCGACGATCCTCGAGCGCGGCGGCCGCACGGCATCCGAGATCCCGTCACTGTACGCGCGATGGGTCGGCGAGGGCGCGCAGGAGATGTTCTTCCAGACCTGGGGCGGAGACCGGGACTCGTTCCTGCGCAACGCCGCCGGCATCCTCGACCTGGGGGAGCGGGTCGCCGTGAAGGTGCCCGCCACCGCGGAGGGCTTCGCGGCGGCATCCACCCTGGTCCGCGACGGCGCCTCGGTGCTGGTGACGGCCGTCTACTCCGTGGCGCAGGCGCTCGCGTGCGCGAGCATCGGGGTGCGGTACATCGCTCCCTATCTCGGGCGGATGCGGGACTCCGGCCTCGACGGCGCCGACCTCATCACCCGGATGCAGGCCGTGTGCGAGGGCACCGACACGAACGTGCTGGCCGCCAGCCTGCGCTCACCGGAGGACATCGTCGAGCTGCGGCTCGCCGGAGTGCCGTACTTCACGGCCGCACCCGACGTGCTCGATGCGCTGCTGCACGATCCCGTGAGCGACTCCTCCGCCGCCGAGTTCGACGCCGCGATGGGACGCCTGGGCGCCTGACGCGGTAGGCCGTCCGGTGCCTGGCGCCGGCGCTTTCCTTCGTCCGGGTCGCAGTTCGTCCCGGAACACCGATCCGCTCTGGGCCCACGTCGCAGTTCGTCCCGGTATCCGAGGCGGAAACCGGGACGAATCGCGACCTGGAGCGAGATCGGTGGCCGAGAACGGGACGAATCGCGACCTGGGCGACGGATGCCTCGGCCTCAGGCGTTCGCGGCCTGACGCAGCCAGCGCTCGACGCCGGCGACGTGCGCGGTGGCCAGCGAGGTCGCCAGCGCCGAGTCGTGCTGGGCGATCGCCTCGGCGATGGCCAGATGCTCGGACAGCGTGCGCTCCACCGCGCCCTGCTCCGTCAGTCCGCGCCACACGCGGGCACGGATCGTCTGGCTGCTGAGCCCGTCGATCAGGCTCGCCAGGTAGTCGTTGCCGGCGAGTCGCACGATGGAGCCGTGGAAGCGGATGTCGTGGGCGACGAGATCGTCGATGCTGACGGCATCCGCGTCGACGGAGCCGATCTCGTCCAGCAGACCCTGCGCCTGCTCCTCGCTGGCATTGCCGGCGGCGAGGCCGGTGGCCTGCGATTCCAGCATCCGCCGCACCGCGAACAGCTCGAGCAGCGAGCTGTCGTCGTGCATGTCGACGACGAAGCTGATCGCCTCCAGCAGCAGGTGCGGCTCGAGGCTGGTGACGTAGGTGCCGTCGCCGCGCCGCACGTCGAGCACGCGGATGACCTCGAGCGCCTTGACGGCCTCGCGCATGGAGTTGCGCGACAGGCCGAGCCGCTCGGCGAGCTCCTTCTCCGGCGGAAGCCGATCGCCGGGACCGAGTTCGCCGGTGACGATCATCGCCTTGATCTTCTCGATCGCCTCATCCGTGACTGCCATGGCCACATCTTCGCACAGCCATCCGATGTTTCCGGCAGGATGGTGCCATGCGCGTCATCGATTCCCACCTGCACCTGTGGGACCCGGAGGTCCTCACCTACGAATGGCTCGAGGGCCCGCTGGCCTGGCGGTTCGCCGAGGAGGAGATCTACGAGGAGCAGCTCGAGGGTGTCTCGGAGGAGGCCGCGATCTTCGTGCAGGCCGACCCGATCGAGTCGCAGTCCCTCGACGAGGTGCGCTGGGTGGACTCGATCGCGCTCGCCGCGGGAGTGGTGGCGATCGTCGCCGGAGCGCGGCTGGACCGCGGCGCGGCGACGGATGCGCAGCTGGAGGCGCTGAGCGACTTCGATCGCGTCGTCGGTGTGCGGCACCTGCTGCAGGGCGAGCCGGACGGCTTCGCGCTGAGTTCGGCGTTCCAGCGCGGCGCCCGGGAGGTCGCACGCCGCGGCTGGACCTTCGACGCCTGTGTGCGGGCGCACCAGCTTCCGGATGTGGCCGCGCTCGCGGCATCCGTCCCGGATCTGCCCATCGTGCTCGACCACGCCGGCAAGCCCGCGGTCGGTTCGGCGTCCGCGCCGGCGGCGCCGGACGCGGCGTGGCTGCGCGACCTGGACGCGCTGGCGCAGCATCCGCAGGTGTTCTGCAAGCTGTCGGGCCTGCCCGCCGAATCCGGCGGGGTGTGGACGGATGCTCAGATGCAGCCGTTCCTGGATGCCGCGCTCGACGCGTTCGGGCCGGAGCGGCTGATGTGGGGGAGCGACTGGCCGGTGTCGTCGATCGACGCCGGTCGTCTGGCCGGCGGGGCGTACGTGGTGGGCTCCCGTCAGCGCTGGTTCCGCACGGTCGCCGACTGGGCGGCGCTGCGTGGCCTGGATGCTGAGGCGCTGTTCTGGTCGAATGCGCTGACCTTCTACGGCATCCGCTGAGGCGGGCGCGCCGGGCCGGCTGGCCTGGCACCGCCGCCGGCGGGCGACGCTGCCGGGCGGCGACGGACGGTCCAGGTATCAAGATCTGCGGTTTCTGGATGCGGGATTCCGGCGGAAGTTGATACCTGGAGTGCCATCGATGACACCCCTGGAAGCGGCGCCGGCGTCACCGGCCCCGCAGCGCGATGCGCACCCGTGCGACGAGTTCCTCCGGACGGGCGAACAGCGCCGACGTCACCTCGATGATGGTCCAGCCGGCGGCACGCAGCGCGGCCATGCGCTCGACATCGGCCGCGTACTGGGCATGGTGCAGCTCGCCGTGGTACTCGACCGCGACCTTCTGATCGGGATATGCCATGTCGACGCACCCCAAGAAGAGCCCGAAGTCGTCGAAGACGTCGACGTTCAGTGCAGGTTCGGGCAGCCCGGCCGTCACGAGGTGGAAGCGGACCGCCGATTCACGGGGCGACCATGAGTCCTCCCGGACGAGCTCGATCGCCTCTCGGAGGCGTCGGATGCCGCGCCATCGCACGCCGTTCATGGTCGAGCGCAGTCGGTCGATCGTCGTCAACGGAGGCGTTCCGGCATCTCGTCGGCCGTAGCCCTCGCGCCAAATCCGGCAGAAGAAGTCGCCGAGCGTGACGAGGTCGATGACGCTCAGGGTTCCACCGAGCTGCGCCCACGCGGTCTCGGGGCGCGCGATCTGCGCACCGTCCCGTGCCACGAAGAAGCGACAGGCGATGTTGGCGCGATGCCCGTGGATGCCGTTCGCGCGCGGGATGGGACCCTCCCCGAACGAGCTGACATGGACGTCGAGGTCGCGCCCGTCCGCCACCACGCCTGGTGCGAGCCATCGCAGGGGAAGAGGTCCGCCGAGCAGCGCCGCGGCCGTCTCGTGGCTGTAGAACTGTCCGTCGCCGAGTCGGGGGATGAAGGCGCGCGCCTTCATCCGGCGCTCCGCGGCCTGGCGTGCGAACGGGTCCAGCTCGGAGAGGTCAGGATCGACTGGGATCGATCGGATTCCCCAGAACGGCGCATCCAGGCCGACGCGGCGCAGATGGGTCAGTGTGGCGCCCGCATCCACGGCGTCGCGCACCCGGAATCGGGCCCCGAGTCCATCGGGCAGAGGAATGGGTCTTCGCATGTGCAGAATCTGCCCGAAGCCGCGGGATGGCCGCGAAAATTATCCACAGGCAGGTCGAGAGGGGGCGTTCGCGGCATCGGCATCCGTCCAGGTATCAGCATCCGCTGTTTGGAAAGCCCGGATTCCACCAGAAGTTGATACCTGGACGGCCCTGGCCCGGATTCCCGCAGAAGTTGATACCTGGACGGTCCTGGGGCGGCGAGGGGGCCGCGACGCGCTACTCGGCGCGCAGGCGCAGGGCGGCCATGCCTCCGTCGACCTCGATGAACGTGCCGGTGGTGGACCCGGAAGCCGGGCTGACCAGGTAGAGCACGGCGCCGGCGACCTCGTCGGGGGAGACCAGGCGACCGTGCGGCTGGCGGGCGTTGAGCGCCGCGCGCTCGGCGGCGGGGTCGGCGGCCGAGTCCAGCAGGCGCCCGACCCAGGGGGTGTCGGCGGTGCCCGGGTTCACGGCGTTGACGCGGATGCCCTCGCGCAGGTGGTCGGCGGCCATCGCGCGGGTCAGCGCGGAGACCGCGCCCTTCGACGCGGAGTACAGCGCGCGCTGCGGCAGGCCGGTCGTGGAGGCGATGGATGCCGTGTTGCAGACCGCCGCCGAGGGCGATTTCCGCAGCCAGGGCAGGGCCGCCGAGGTCACGCGCGCGATGCCGGTGACGTTGATGGAGAGCACGCGGGCCCACTCGTCGTCGTCGTTCGCGGTGACATCTCCCTGCGCGCCGATGCCGGCGTTGTTGATCACGATGTCGATGCGGCCGAACCGCTCCGCGACCGCCGCGACGGCGGCGTCGACGGAAGCGCGGTCGGAGACGTCGGCCGTGAACGCCGCGAATGCGGCATCCGCTCCGGACGTGTCGCGGTCGAGGACGGCGATCTGCGCGCCCTCCTCATGCAGGCGACGGGCGACCGCCGCCCCGATTCCAGATGCTCCGCCGGTGACGATCGCCACCAGGCCTTCGAGACTCAGCGCGCCCATGCCACGAACTCCTGCTTCTGACGGCCCAGGCCGTCGATCTCGACCTCGACGACATCGCCGGGGCTCAGGTAGGGGAAGCGCCCCGAGAGGGCGACGCCCTGCGGGGTGCCGGTGAGGATCAGGTCGCCGGGCTCGAGCGTGACGTACTGCGACAGGTGGTGCACGATCGTGCGCACGTCGAAGATCAGGTCGCTGGTGTTCGAGTCCTGACGCGGCTCGCCGTTGACCCAGCTGCGCAGGCGCAGGTTCGTCGAGTCGACCTCGGATGCCGGCACCAGCCAGGGTCCGGTGGGGTTGAAGCCCGCGGCGATCTTGCCCTTGGACCACTGCCCGCCGGACACGGCCATCTGGAAGTCGCGCTCCGACACGTCGTTCGCGAGCACGTAGCCGGCGATGTGGGCATCCGCCTCCTCCGGCGAGTCCAGGTAGGCGGTGCGGGTGCCGATCACGACGCCCAGCTCGACCTCCCAGTCGGTCTTCTCGCTGCCGCGCGGGATGGTGACGGCGTCGTTCGGGCCGACCACGGTGTTCGGCGTCTTCAGGAACAGGATCGGGATGGTCGGCGGCTCGGAACCCGACTCCGCGGCGTGCGCGGCATAGTTCATTCCGATGCAGATCACCGCGCTCGGCCGCGCGATGGGGGCGCCGATGCGCAGGGCATCCGCGTCCGCCAGCTCGGGAAGGGAGCCCGCATCCAGAGCGGCTCGCGTCCGTCCGACAGGATCGGATGCCAGGAATTCGCCGTTCACATCGGATGTCACCGGACGCAGATCGAAGGTGCGACCCTCGTCGATGACGACGGGGATCTCGCTTCCTGTCTCGCCGAGTCGCGCGAACTTCATGGTTCTCCTTCTCCTGGATCGACGGCGGGTGCTGACGCGACCCCGCCGTTGACAGTATAGACATCGGATGTTTACACTCCAAGAGTCCGCGTCATATTCGTCCGACGCGCCGAAGGAGCCCCGTGAGCCGTATCGTCGCGCTGGAGACCAGCGACATCCGCTTCCCCACCTCGCTGAGCCTGGACGGCTCGGATGCGATGAACCCCGACCCCGACTACTCGGCCGCGTACGTGATCGTGCGCACCGACGCCGAGGACGACATCGCCGGCCACGCGTTCGTGTTCACGATCGGCCGCGGCAACGACGTGCAGGTCGCCGCGATCGACGCGCTCGCCGGTCACCTCGTCGGCCGCGAGATCGAGCCGCTGCTGGATGACATGGGCGGCACGTTCCGCGACATCATCGGCGACTCCCAGCTGCGCTGGCTCGGCCCCGAGAAGGGCGTCATGCACATGGCCATCGGCGCTGTGATCAACGCGCTGTGGGACGTCAAGGCCAAGCGCGCGGGCCTGCCCCTCTGGCAGCTGCTCGGCCGCATGAGCCCCGAGGAGCTCGTCGACCTGGTCGACTTCCGCTATCTGACCAACGCGCTCACCCGCGACGAGGCGCTCCAGATCCTCCACGCCGCGGTGCCGGGACGCGAGGAGCGCGAGGCCCAGCTGCTGGAATCCGGCTACCCGGGCTACACGACCAGCCCCGGTTGGCTGGGCTACTCCGACGAGAAGCTCGAACGCCTCGCCCGCGAGGCCATGGCCGACGGCTTCACGCAGATCAAGCTCAAGGTCGGCGCCGATCTGCAGGACGACATCCGCCGCTTCCGCAAGGCCCGCGAGGTGTGCGGCCCCGACTTCCCGATCGCGATCGACGCCAACCAGCGCTGGGAGGTGTCCGAGGCCATCGAGTGGGTCAATGCGCTCGCCGAGTTCCACCCCGCCTGGATCGAGGAGCCCACCAGCCCCGACGACATCCTCGGCCACGCCGAGATCGCCCGCGGCGTCGCCCCGATCCGCGTGGCCACCGGCGAGCACGCCCAGAACCGGATGATCTTCAAGCAGCTGCTGCAGGCCGACGCGATCAAGATCATGCAGATCGACGCCGTGCGCGTCGCGGGCGTGAACGAGAACATCGCGAACCTGCTGCTCGCCGCCAAGTTCGGCGTGCCGGTATGCCCGCACGCCGGAGGCGTCGGCCTGTGCGAGGCCGTGCAGCACCTGTCGATGTTCGACTTCGTGGCCGTCAGCGGCTCTCGCGAGGGCCGGCTGATCGAGTACGTCGATCACCTGCACGAGCACTTCGTGGTGCCGACCGACATCCAGGGCGGCTCGTACATGGCGCCGACCGCGCCGGGCACGAGCATGGAGATGAAGGCCGAAAGCATCGCGAAGTACACCTGGACGGGACAGCATGTCGCTTGAGCTTCCCGCGCTCGGCTACGGCGCTGCGAACGTCGGCAACCTCTTCCGCGCGCTCAGCGATGACGAGGCCTGGGCGGTTCTCGAGGCCGCGTGGGAAGCCGGCATCCGCTACTTCGACACCGCCCCGCACTACGGACTCGGGCTGAGCGAGCGGCGCCTGGGTGCGTTCCTGCAGACCAAGCCGCGCGACGAGTTCGTGATCTCGACCAAGGCGGGGCGCCTGCTGCGGCCGAACCCCGCGCATCAGCCGGGCGGGCTGGACAGCGACAACGACTTCCATGTGCCGGACGACCTGCGCCGCGAATGGGACTTCAGCGAGGCGGGCATCCGTGCCAGCATCGCCGAGTCCCAGGAACGGCTGGGGCTCGACCGGATCGACCTGCTGTATCTGCACGATCCCGAGCGCCACGATCTCGACCTCGCGCTGGCCGAGGCCTTCCCCGCGCTGGAGAAGGCGCGGTCCGAGGGTCTGGTCGGAGCGATCGGCATCGGATCGATGGTGTCGGATGCCCTGTCGCGCGCCGTCCGCCAGGCCGACCTCGACCTGATCATGGTCGCGGGACGATACACGCTGCTGGAGCAGCCTGCCGCGGCCGACGTGCTGCCGGCGTGCGCGGAGACCGGGACGGGGATCGTCGCCGCATCCGTGTTCAACTCCGGACTGCTCGCGCAGAGCGAGCCGCAGCGCGACGGCCGGTACGAGTACGGCCAGCTTCCCGAGGAGCTGTGGGACCGGCTGGTGCGGATCGCGTCGATCTGCCGCGCGCATGACGTGCCGCTTCCTGCGGCCGCGATCCAGTTCCCGCTGCAGTCGGAGCTCGTGCGCTCGGTCGTGGTCGGCGGCAGCCGTCCCGCGCAGCTGCGGCAGAATGCCGAGTACGCCGCGCTGGAGATCCCTGCCGATCTGTGGGCGGAGCTGGCCGAGGACGGACTGATCCCGGCGTGACGCGGTTCGGATCGCCGGCCAGATGGAGAAGAGGACTGACGGATGCTTGAGGGGATCAACCCGCTGCTGACCGGTGAGCTGCTGCTGCACCTGGATCGGATGGGGCACTCGGACTCGGTCGTCGTGGCCGACGCGCACTTCCCGGCGTGGGCGCTGGGCGAGCGCGTGATCGACCTGCCCGGCACGACGACGCCTGAGGTGGTCGCCGCGATCCGGTCGGTGCTGCCGCTGGACGATGCGCCAGGCATGGACCTGATGGAGTCGGCGGATGCCGAGGTGCTGGACGTGCAGCACGAGCTGATGGCCGCCGCCGGGACCGCGCTGGACACGACCCGCTTCGTGGAGCGCTTCGCGTACTACGACGTCGCCAAGGGCGCGTACCTGATGGTGCGCACGGGAGAGACCCGCAAGTACGGCAACGCCCTGCTGCGCAAGGGCGTCGTCGGACACCCCTCGGCCTGAACACTCGGGCGCCCGGCGGTCAGCCGACCGTCGAGGCCCGGACGACCAGCTCGGCGGCGAAGGGCGTGACCGGCGCGGCGGGTGCGCTCGGACCCTCGAGCAGTCGGAGCAGCACCGATGCCGCGGCACGGCCGATCTCGTAGCCCGGCTGCCGGATGGTGGTGAGGGGGACCAGCGCCTGGCGGGCCTGGTCGACGTCGTCGAAGCCGACGATCGCGACCTCGCCGGGAACCGTGATGCCCGCGCGCAGCAGAGCGGTCTGGGCTCCGATCGCGAGCATGTCGTTGGCCGCGAACAGGGCATCCGGGCGCTCCGCTGCGGGGGCGGCGATGATCCGCTCCGCCGCCAGCAGCCCCGCCTCGATGGTGAGCCCGTCCGTCGCGATGACCTCGATCCGGGCGTCGGGCGCCCCGTCCCGGAGGCCCGCGAGGCGATCCGCGGACTGGCTGACCGTGCGGGGATCGCCGAGAAAGGCGATGCGGCGCCGGCCGATCCCGATCAGATGCTGCCCGGCGAGCCGGCCGCCGCCGCGGTCGTCGAACGCCACGGAGCCGACGGAGGACGACGGCTGCTCGGGGCCGATGACGACCGAGCGGATGCCCTTGTCCGCCAGGCCCTCGAGCCGGCCGAGCACGTCGCCGAGCGGGTAGATGAGGATGCCCTGCGCGCGATGCGCCTCGAACATGTCGATGTTGCGCTGCTCCTGTGCGGCATCGCGATTGCTGTTGCTGAAGAACAGCGACCAGCCGGCTTCCCGGGTGACGTCCTCGACGCCCCGGGAGAGCTCGCTGAAGTACGGGAGCCAGGCATCGAGCAGGATCAGCGCGATCGTCCTGCCCGCGCCGGCGCGGAGCTGGCGGGCGGACTCGTTCGGCACGAACCCGAGCTCGGCGACGGCGTCCCGCACGCGCTCCCTCGTCCTCTCGCTGAGCACGTGCGGATGGTTGAGGTAGTTCGACACGGTGGAGGCCGAGACGCCCGCATGGGCGGCGACATCCTTGACGCTGGCCGGCATCCGGCATCCTCTCCGCTCGAATCAGGTGGTGACAGTCACGATACCCGGGTATTGACACGTTGCAACCTTGGCGAGTACCGTCGCTTCAACGTGAAATTGCAACGTGCCAATTCAGCAGCGAGGGAGCTCACATGAACATCGGATGCCATGGCCTGGTCTGGACCGGGGAGTTCGACGCGGCGGGCATTCGCCTGGCCGTCGAGAAGACTGCACGGGCAGGGTTCGACCTCATCGAGTTCCCGCTGATGGACCCGTTCGCCTTCGATGTCGAGGCCGCGAAAGAGGCGCTCGCGGAGCATGGCCTGGCGGTGAGCGCCTCGCTGGGGCTCTCGGACGCGACCGACATCACCAGCCCCGACGCGGACGTCGTGGCGGCCGGCGAGGCGCTGCTGATCCGCGCTGTCGATGTGCTCGCGGAGCTCGGCGGCACGCACTTCTGCGGCGTGATCTACTCGGCGATGCGCAAGTACATGATGCCGGTCACGCCGGAAGGCCTGGCGAGCAGCAGGGCCGTCATCGGCCGTGTGGCGGACCACGCCGCTTCCCGGGGTGTGCAGGTGAGCCTGGAGGTGGTGAACCGCTACGAGACCAACGTGCTGAACACCGCGCGGCAGGCGATCGGCTACCTCGCGGAGGTGGATCGGCCCAATCTGGGCATCCATCTCGACACGTACCACATGAACATCGAGGAGTCGGACATGGCCGCTCCCGTGCTCGACGCCGCGCCCGGGCTCCGGTACGTGCACATCGGCGAGAGCCACCGCGGCTACCTCGGCACCGGCACGGTCGACTTCGACACCTTCTTCAAGGCGCTCGGGCGGATCGGCTACGACGGCCCGATCGTCTTCGAGTCGTTCTCGTCGGCAGTGGTCGCGGAGGATCTGAGTCGGATGCTGGGGATCTGGCGCAATCTGTGGACCGACAACGAGGAGCTCGGCGCGCACGCGAACCGCTTCATCCGAGACAAGCTCGTCGCCGTCGACTCCATCCGGCTGCACTGAGTCATCCGGTCGTGCTGGGCAGCGACACCACCGTGACCAACTTGTTATTACAGGTCTGGCGCTCTGCGCCGACGTTAGATACATTTAGATACAACTTGCGCATCGCACCCGGGACGCGCACAATTGATCCGATGTTTGGAATGGATTCCATGGGAATCCTCGACCTCCGAGGGAGTAGGCGGGCATGAGCGATCCCATCCTCAAGGTGGAGGGAATCAGCAAGGGGTTCCCCGGCGTGCAGGCGCTGAAGGACGTGCACCTCGAGGTGCGCTCGGGTGAGGTACTGGTCCTCGTCGGAGAGAACGGCGCAGGCAAGTCGACGCTGATGAAGATCCTCTCCGGCATCTACACGCGTGACGAGGGGACCATCACCTTCGAGGGCGAGCCGGTCGAGTTCACGAGTCCGCTGCAGGCGCAGCAGCTCGGTGTCACGATCATCCACCAGGAGCTGAACATGATGCCCGACCTCACGGTCGCGCAGAACATCTACATCGGCCGCGAGCCGAAGGTCGGACCCTTCGTCTCGGAGCGGCGCCTGAACCAGCAGACGGCTGAGCTGCTGCAGCGCCTCGACATCCACCTCGACCCCCGTCAGAAGGTGGGAGAGCTCACCGTCGCCGAGCAGCAGATGGTCGAGATCGCCAAGGCGCTCTCGTTCAACGCCAAGGTGCTGATCATGGACGAGCCGACCTCGGCCCTCACCGACACCGAGGTCGAGGTGCTGTTCACCCTCATCGAGCAGCTCAAGGCCAAGGGCACCGGCATCGTCTACATCTCCCACCGCATGGACGAGCTGCGGCGCCTCGCCGATCGGGTCAGCGTGCTGCGCGATGGCGCATACATCGGTTCTCTCGAGAAGGACGAGATCAGCATCCCCAAGATCATCGAGATGATGGTGGGACGCGCGATCGACGAGGGGGCCCGGCCCGCGCCGCGCGACTACACCACCGAGCCGGTGGTCCTCGAGGTGCAGGGCCTGTCCACCAAGTCACTGCTGCGCGACGTGTCCTTCCGCCTGCACCAGGGCGAGATCCTCGGCTTCGCCGGGCTGATGGGCGCCGGACGCACCGAGACAGCTCGCGCCGTCATCGGAGCCGATCCGCGCGACGGCGGGAGCATCGTGATCGGTGGCCGGGAGCGGCGCATCCGTCAGCCCGAGGACGCCGTCAAGCAGGGCATCGGGTATCTCTCCGAGGACCGCAAGCTCCTGGGTCTCATGCTGGAGCAGGACGTCACCTTCAACACGGTGCTCGCCTCGCTCAACTCCTACGCCGGCGCGCTCGGCTGGATGGGCGACCGCACGGCCAAGCAGAAGACCAAGGACTACGTGCAGCAGCTGCGCGTGAAGACGCCCTCGGTCAACCAGATCGTCAAGCTGCTCTCGGGCGGCAACCAGCAGAAGGTCGTCATCGCCCGCTGGCTGATGCGCGACTGCGACATCCTCATCTTCGACGAGCCCACCCGCGGCATCGACATCGGAGCCAAGGAGGAGATCTACCGCCTGATGCAGCAGCTCGCCGACTCGGGCAAGTCCATCATCGTCATCTCGTCCGAGCTCCCCGAGCTGCTCCGCGTCGCGAACCGCATCACCGTGTTCGCGAACGGGGAGGTCACCGGTGAGCTCCGCAACGAGGAAGCCACCCAGGAGAAGATCATGCATCTCGCAGCCCACGGAGAGGACAGCTGATGAGCAACTCGACCACGACGGTCGTGCAGACCGCGGTGTCCGAGAACACCCAGAAGGGCCGCCTCGGCGCGGCTCTGCGCAACTCGGTTCAGCAGGGGCTCGCCCTCGGAACGTTGATCGTGCTGTTCGTGTTCTTCGCGATCTTCGGATCGAACTTCACGTCGTCCTCCAACATCGAGAACATCCTCATGTCGACGGTTCTCGTCGGGGTGCTCGCACTGGGCACGACCTTCGTGATCGTGACCGCGGGCATCGACCTCTCCCTGGGCTTCGGCATGACGCTGTGCTCGGTGATGATGGGAACCTTCATCACCGGATGGGGCCTGCCCGTGTGGGTGGGTGTGCTCGGCGCCCTGGCCACCGGTGCGCTGATCGGCCTGATCAACGGGCTCAACGTCACCTTCCTGCGTCTGCCTCCCTTCATCGCCACGCTGGCGATGATGATGATCGCGCAGGGTCTGGCGCTGGTCATCTCGGAGGTGAAGCCGATCACCTTCGCCCCCGAGACGCGCAAGCAGGTCACGAGCATCGTCCAGTTCGACCCGGTGCTCACGGCGTCCGACGGCTACTTCGCGAGCCTCCCCTCCGGTGTGCTCATCTTCATCGTGCTGGCCGTCATCGCGTACCTGACGCTGAACAAGACCCTGCTGGGCCGCTACACGTTCGCGATCGGTTCCAACGAGGAGGCCACCCGCCTCTCCGGTGTGAACACCCGCCGCTGGACCATCTGGGTCTACGTCTTCGCCGGCCTGTTCATCGGCATCGCCGGTGTGCTGCTGACCGCCCGCCTGGGCTCGGCTCAGCCGACCGCCGGCGCCGGCTACGAGCTCCAGGCCATCGCGGCCGTGGTCATCGGCGGCACCTCCCTGATGGGCGGCCGCGGATCGATCGTCGGCACCGTGATCGGCGCCTTCATCATGAGCGTGCTGATCAACGGTCTGCGCAGCATGTCGATCCAGACCGAGTGGCAGTACATCCTCACCGGCATCGTCATCCTCATCGCCGTGTTCTTCGACGCGCTGCGCAACCGCGGCAAGAGCTGAACGACCTCCCTTCCCCAACTGAACACCGCACGTCCACCCGAGAACGTCCACAATCACAGAACGATGGAGTTTCACATGAAGTACGGAAAGAAGATCGCCGTCGCGACCGTCGCAGCGCTGACGGTGCTGAGCCTGGCCGGCTGCGCCACCGGCAAGGGCGACACCCCGGCCGGCGGCGGCGACAAGCCCGCTGCCAAGGACATGACCATCGACCTGGTCTCGAAGGGCTTCCAGCACCAGTTCTGGCAGGCCGTGAAGAAGGGTGCCGAGGAGAAGGGCAAGGAGCTCGGCGTCAAGATCAACTTCGAGGGCCCCGGCTCCGAGACCGAGATCGAGAAGCAGCTCCAGATGCTGCAGTCGTCGATCGACCGCAAGCCGTCCGCCATCGCGTACGCGGCCCTCGACCCTGAGGCCTGCATCCCCGCCCTGGACGCCGCGGCCTCCGCGAACATCCCGGTCGCCTACTTCGACGCCCCGTGCAACAGCGAGGTCGGCAAGACCCTCGCCGCGACCGACAGCAAGGTCGCGGGCGCGCTCGCGGCCGAGCACATGGCCGAGCTCATCGGCGGCAAGGGCGATGTCGCGATCGTCGCGCACTCGCAGATCAACTCGACCGGTGTCGAGCGTCGCGACGGCTTCGTCGAGAAGATCAAGGCGGACTACCCCGACATCAAGATCGTCGACATCCAGTACGGTGACGGCGACCACCTGAAGTCGGCCGACATCACCAAGTCGATGCTGAACGCTCACCCCGACCTCAAGGGCATCTACGCCACCAACGAGGGTTCCGCGGTCGGCGTCGCGAACGCCCTGAGCGAGCTCGGCAAGACCAGCAAGGACATCACCGCGATCGGCTTCGACTCGGGTGCGGCCCAGATCGACGCGATCAAGGGCGGCGTCCTCGCCGGCGCGATCACGCAGGACCCGATCGGCATCGGCAAGACCGTCGTGCAGGCCGCCTACGACCTCGCGAACGGCAAGTCCGTCGAGAAGTTCTACGACACCGGCTCGTACTGGTACGACGCCACCAACCTGGACGACCCGAAGATCTCCGCGGTCCTCTACCAGTGACCCGCTGACGGCGTCACGATTCGGGCCCCTCGCCTTCGGGCGAGGGGCCCGAATCGTGCCGGAGGCGCGCCCGATCTGCGGACGTCCTCCCGATCTGCGGAGGAAACGGGCGGACAGGTCAGCAGATCGGTCCGTCGTCAGCAGATCGGGGCGCGGTGGCAGGCGGGATGCGGACGGGATGCGGATGCTGCGCACACCGCGCCGCGCCCGTCTCAGAGGCGCCGCAGGAAGGTCAGCACGGAGGACGGCTCGACGATGAGCTCCTGCAGCGCCGCGTTGAACGGGCCGCCGGCGGGATTCGCGAGGTGCGCCCGGAAGGCCGCCTCGTCGACGTACTCCTCGTAGACGAAGAAGCTGTCCGGGGCGTCGAGCACGCGGGTGGCGTCGAAGACGACGTTGCCGGGCTCGGTGCGGACGGCCTCCGCGAAGTCGCGCAGCAGCGCGGCGACGCGATCGCCCTCGCCGGGGCGGGCCGTGAACGTCGCGTGCAGGATCGTGGGCTCGGACATGGAGCTCCTTCAGGAGGACGGTGCGGACAGCGTCAGCAGCCGGGCGGGGTTGTCGACCAGCATCCGGTCGACCGCCTCGTCGCCGATCAGGGCGCGCAGGCGCGGCACATACCGCTCGCCGAGGTAGGCGAGACCGGGCATGCCGCCGTAGGCGATGTAGCGGGTCGCGCGGGCGACGTCGCCGCCCAGCACGATGCGGTCGGCGCCGCCGCCCGCGACGACGGATGCGGTGAGCTGCAGCAGCTCGGCGTCCGAGCGTGTGCGCGGGCGGGCGAAGCCGTCGTAGCCGAGGAAGGCGCCGCGCTCGGTCAGGGACAGGTGCAGGCCGGCATCCGGGTCGCGGTCTGCGTGAGCCAGCACGACGCGGTCGGACGCCACGCCCTCGGCCGCGAGCAGGTCGAGCACCTCATGGGCGGCCGTGCAGAACTCGAGGTGCACCATGACGGGGGCGCCGGTGCTGCGATGCGCCTCGGCGAGAGCGAGCAGGGTGATGCGCTCGAACTCGCTGATCCGCCAGTAGTCGACGCCGCCCTTCAGCATGCCGGCTCTCACCGACTCCCCGTGCGGGGCGACAGCACGGGGACCGTCGAGCGCGTCGTCGGATGCCGGCATCCCGGACTGCACATCGGACGCGAACAGGTCCGCCAATCGCGAGGCGTCCCACGACCGCGTCGGGTGATCGGCCGGGTAGTGCGCCTCCCGATGCCGGCCGCTCGTCGCCACGACGGCGAGGCCGGTGGCGGCGCTGATCCGCGCTACGGCGCCGGGGTCGCGACCGAGCCCGAAGGGCGTGGCATCCACCATCGTCTCGAAGCCGCTGGCCTTCAGCGACGCCGCTTCGAGACCTGAGGCCTGTTCGTCGGCGAGCTCGTCGCCGGGCAGCAGCGGCGAGACCTGGAACAGGTGCTCGTGGTAGTTCACCCACCCCAGCGTCGCCGGATCGACGTCGCCGAGCACCGTGCGAACGACGCTCATGCCAGCACCCGGCCGCGCATCAGCGCACCGACTCCGCGGCGGCCGCGAGCTCCTCGACGATCTCGGGCGTGAGGGTCAGGCCGAACACGTCGGCCACGACCTGCGACCAGCCGTGGATGAAGTAGCGCCAGCCGTCGATGACCTGCAGCGAGCGGGCATCCTGCTGCGCCAGCGCCTGGTGCATGAACTCCAGCGAGCCGCGGTAGTTGAACTCCCAGGCCCAGGAGGACTCGGGGAAGACCACCGCATCCGTCAGCGGCGATCCGGGACGGTCCTTGCCGAGCCCGGTCGCGTTGGCGATCACGGAGCCGGCGGTCGCAGCGGCGACGATCGCGTCGGCATCCGCAGGCGTCGGCGTGACGACGTAGCGGATCAGATCCTCGCGCGTGCCGTGCTGGCGGTGCACCTCGCGCAGGTGGTCGAGCTTGTCCTGCGAGCGCGCGGTCACCGTCACGAGCGAAGGCGCGTCGGCGCGCTCGGCCAGCGCCCAGCTCAGCGCCGTGCCCGAGCCGCCGGCGCCCAGGATGACGACCTCGGCTCCGGTTCGTGCGAAGTGGTCGGCGGGGAGGAAGTCGTTCAGGGCGAGGTCGACCGTGATGGGATCCTTGGCCTGGCCGATCAGCCGGTCGCCGCGCTTGGAGATGCTGGAGATCTCGGAGCAGGAGACGGCGAACGGATCCAGCTCGTCGAACAGATCGGATGCCGCCGCGAACACGTTCATCTTGTGCGTGGTCACCAGCGCCCCGCGGTGGTGCTCGTCGTCGCGGATCTGCTCGACCATCGCCCGGTACACGGACGGGTCGGCATCCATCGGCAGGTCGTGGCCGACCAGGGTGCGCGTGGGGAGGCCGAGGATGTCGGCCCAGAGCGGGAACACCTTCATGATCGACGAGGAGCCGGTGGTGACACCGACGAAGCCCATGTAGTCAGCGGGGGCGGTGGTCATGCTGTTCTCCTCACGGGGTGGGCGGGCTCGTCGCCGCGCAGCACGGCGATCACGTCGTCGAGAGACACACTGCCCATGTTGTCGACGGCCTGCGTGGTCTGCGCGGCCAGGTGCGGGGTGACGATCACGCGATCGGCGAGCTCGGCGGCCAGCAGCGGGCTGTCGCCCGCCGCGGTGTCGCCGTCGAGGGTGTCGGCGGCGTACGCGGCGAGGGTGCCGTCGCGCAGCGCGGATGCCAGCGCGGCCTCGTCGACGAGATCGGGACGCGCGGTGTTGACGAGCACCGTGCCCGGCCGGACGCCGTCGAGCCGGTCGGCGTCGACGAGCCGCTGTCCCCCCGGTGCATGCAGAGTGATGACGTCGGCGGTGCGGAACAGCTCGTCCAGGTCGACGGGCTCGGCCCCGGCCTCCCGGATGACGTCGGCGGGCAGGAAGGGGTCGGATGCCAGGATGCGGGGTCCGAAGCCGCTCAGGCGCTTCGCGACGCCCTGGCCGATGCGGCCGAACCCGACGATGCCGACGGTGGCGGCGCCGAGCTCGCGGCCGCGGCGCACGCTCCAGTCACCGGCGCGCACCCGGCGGTCCCCGTCGGGAATGGTGCGCAGCGCGGCGAGGATCAGCGCCAGGGCATGGTCGGCGACGGCGTTCGCGTTGGCGCCGGGGGTGTTGGTGACCGGGATGCCGCGTGAGGCGGCGGCGTCGAGGTCCACCGCCTCGTAGCCGACGCCGTAGCGGGCGATGATCTTCAGCTTCGGCGCCGCCGCGAGGTGCTCCTCGGTGACGGGACCCGTGCCGGCGATCCACGCGTCTGCGCCGTGCAGCAGGGGACGCAGCTCGGCGAGGTCGTGATGGGACGGTCCGCGCATGACGCGGTGTCCCGCGTGCGTGGCACGGGCGACCAGGTCGAGGTCGCCGTCCGAGAACGAGCGGCTGGTGACGAGGATCACGGCCATGTCAGTGGGTCCTTCCGGCGAACCAGGGCTTCAATGCCTCGTAGGCGTCGGTGAAGCGGGCATGTCTCTCGGCGTACACGGCATGGCGCGCGGCATCCGGAGCGAACTCCGCCGTCACCTCGCTGAGTGCGCGGGCGGCGGAGAAGTCCGCCAGGCCGAGGCCGACCGCCGCCGTCACGGCGGCGCCCAGGCTGTTCGCCTCCTCCACCACGGTGCGCCGGCGCACCGGGACGCCCCAGACGTCGGCGAGCACCGACAGGTACGCGTCGCTCTGCGCGCCGCCGCCCACCGCGTCGATGCGGTCGATCACCGCACCGGACTCGCGGAACGCCTGGATGCAGGTGAGCAGGTTGAACGCGGTGCCCTCGAGCACGGCGCGCACCAGGTGCGCACGGGTGTGGTGGCGGCCGATGCCCACGAAGGCGCCACGCGCATCCGGGTCCCACAGCGGGGAGCGCTCGCCGAGCAGGTAGGGGAGGAAGTACAGGTCCTCGGTGTCGATGCCGTCCGCGGCCTCGGCCGTGAGGCGGCCGGTCTCGGGCCGGGCGGGGTCGGGGGAGAGGGCCTCGGCGATCCACTGCACGGAGGCGCCGCCGGCCTGCATCGTGGCGGTCGGCACGAAGGAGCCCGGCACGACGTTGTCGAACGTGAAGGTGCGCATCGCCGGATCGTGCAGCGGGGCATCCGCTGCGAACGAGATCCACGAGCTGGTGCCCAGACAGACGTAGGCGCCGTCCTCCGGGGCGACGACGCCGGAGCCGACGGCGGCCATCGGACCGTCGCCGCCGCCCATCACGACCTTCACGCTCGTCGGCAGGCCCAGCGCCTCGGCGGCGGACGCGGTGAGCGAGCCGGCGATCGCGGTGGAGTCGAGGATCTCGGGGAACAGTGCGGGATCGAGGCGGGCCGCCGTGAGCACCTCATCCGACCACGTGCCGCGCAGCTGGTCGTAGGCGTTGGTGCCTGAGGCGTCCGAGCGGTCAGTGGCCAGCCGCCCGGTGAGGCGCAGCACGATGAAGTCCTTCGCCACGCAGGTGCGGCGCACGCGCGACCAGACCTCGGGCTCGTTGTCGCGCACCCACATGATCTTCGAGACCGAGTAGGTGGGGTTCAGGCGGTGGCCGAGCAGCTCGTAGGCGTGCTCGGCGCCCAGCGCCGCCTCGAGCTCGCGCTGCTGCGCGCCCGCGCGGGTGTCGGCCCAGATGATCGCTGGGCGCACCGGCTCGCCGTCGGCGTCGAGCAGCACGGCGCCCATCATCTGCCCGCTCACGACCAGGCCGGCGACCTCGGCAGGGGATGTCCCCGTCCGCGCGATCAGTTCGCGGGTGGCGCCGACCACGGCGTCCCACCAGTCCTGCGGGTCCTGCTCGGCGATGCCGCCGGCGGCGAAGTGCGCCGGGTACGGCACGGTGACGGATGCCACGAGCCGGCCGTCGTCGTGGTGCAGCGAGGCCTTGTCGCCGGTGGTGCCGAGGTCGTGCGCGATGATCACAGTCCGTGCCTGTCTTTGTGCGGTCTCAGGTGTTTGGAGTATACCTGTAATTACAAGTTACCAGGAGGCCCATCGTGAGCACCACGCCCGCCATCGACATCCCCGTCACGCTGACCATCTCGCCCGACGGCGGGATCGAAGGACGCTCGCGTCGCTACGAGAAGCACCTCGGCGACATGTCGGGCGTGTACCGCGCCGAGGCCGCCTGGCAGGCGTCCGTCGCGGAACGCGGTGCCGACGAGCTGGTCTACTGGGTCGACGACCACCGCTACCAGGAGGGGCCGGGCGCTCTCATCACCGGGACGAGCACCCTGCTGCCCGGCCGCGTGGGCGAGGAGTTCGCGGTGACCCGTGGGCACCTGCACGCGGTCGCCGATCGCGCCGAGCTGTACTACTGCCTGAGCGGGCGCGGCGTGATGCTGCTGGAGACCCTCGACGGCCGGTCCGAGGCGATCGAGCTGACCCCGGGCAAGGCCGTGAACGTGCCCGGGCACTGGATCCACCGCAGCGTGAACGTGGGCGACGAGCCGTTCGTCACCCTGTTCTGCTACGCCGCGGACGCCGGTCAGGACTACGCGCTGATCGCGGATGCCGGTGGCATGAAGAACCTCGTCACCGTCGACGGCGACGGCTGGGCGCTCACCCCCAACCCCGACCACATCGGGTACCACCGCGCCTGATCGGACGACCCTTGACCCCTGGTGGGGTACAAGAAGTGGCCGATTCGGCTCAGTGGGCCCGATGAGCGATGTGCGGTGGATAACGTGTTGCCCGTATCCGGGTGTAGCTGCACTCCGAATCTCATTCCCCACTGAGAGGTGATCTGCATGTCACATTCGTCCCCCCGTTCCGCTGCGCGAGTCGATCAGAGCGCGGGCAGCTCGATCGGAGACGCGAAGGCGGTGTCTCGGCGGGCTGTGACCAAGGGCATCGTCTGGTCGGTGCCCGTCGTCGCAGCTGCAGCTGCGGTGCCGATGGCGGTCGCATCCAACGGATGCACGCCGGTCTCCTTCACCTCACAGGGAGCGGTGTTCACCCGTAACAGCCCCACCTCGGCGATGTTCACCTGGGCCGATGCGCTGGGCGACGGCAGGAACCTGACGCTCACGCTCAATGCCGCGTACACCGGGCAGAACAATCCGCCGAACATGGCCATCAACACGACGAGCAACCTGACGCTGGATACTGCGCAGCAGGGTGGCGAGGCGCTGCCGAGCCTGCGCTTGTCGCTGGATACGCTGACTCTCGTCAACAACGGCGGTGGAGAGAACGTGACCTTCAGCTTCGCGCTGGACGGCGCGCCCGTGGCCGTCGAGAACCTGACCTACAAGATCAAGGACATCGACGGTTTCAAAGCTCAAGACGGCAACGGCGGCGCGGAGCGCATCTCCATCACCGCGGGGACCGGCCAGATCGTCAACACGGCCTGGGTCACCGGCTCGGGCACGGGGGCTGATCGATGGAGGCTCTCCCCCCAGGCTCCGGACACCGAGGTCGTGCCGAGCAGCACTGCCGGAAACGTGAACGTCATCGTTCCCTCTGTCACTTCGTTCACTCTCGCGTTCATCGTCAACAACTCGGGGCGCGCAGGAACGGATCGGCCGAATCAGAACATCTGGATCGGACCGTTCGCGTTCGCGTTCACCGACCCCGCCTGCACACCGTGACGGGTCGCCGGATCCGGGCATCGTGCGTCTGTCCCGGGTCCGGTTGACCTGACCCACTTGTCCTGCGCCTCCGGGTGGCGCAGACTGTCCCCATCATGCTGACGAGGACCGACGAGAGGATCGGATCATGGCGCACGGAGACATCACCCACATCGACATCCCGGTGGCCGACCTGGCGGCCGCGAGCGCGTTCTACAGCAAGCTCTTCGGCTGGAACATCGCCGAGATGCCGGGCTTCGAGGGCTACCCGATGTGGCAGGCCCCGAACGGGATCTCGGGAGGAGGGCTCGCGCCCCGCGACGACGGCTTCACGCAGCCGCGGTCGTACGTCGAGGTCGACTCCATCGACGACACGATCGCCGCGGCGAAGGAGGCGGGAGCGACGGTCGCCGCCGAGAAGCAGCCCATCACGGAGACCAGTGCATGGGCCGTGATCGTCGACCCCGACGGCAACCACATCGGGCTCTTCGAGGGCGTCGTCGGCTAGTTCTCAGCGGGGCACGGCCGCGGCCAGCGCCCGGTCCAGATGCGCGAGGCCACCGGCCACGGCATCCGCGGTGATCGATTCGAGACCCGGGTACTCAGCATGCCCGGCGGGGAGGACGTGCAGTTCGAGCAGTGCGTCCGGCACGGCGTTGGCGACGGCGAACTGGCCCTGCGGCGGCACGTTCTGATCCCAGAGCGCGGCCTCGACGCGCACCGGGACGCGGAAGGACAGCGCCGCGGTCGACGCGTCGAACGGCCGCAGCTGCTCGCGCGCCTCCGGATGCCGCAGCACCCATTGCCGCTGGAACTCGCCGCTGCCCAGGCACGGCACCGCGAGTCGCTCGTCGTACTGCCCGAAGGTCGGCACGACCAGCGTCGCACCGAAGAAGCGGTCGTCCCACGGCACGGCGAGGGCGCCGATGCCGCCGCCGAAGCTCTCGCCCACGTAGTAGAGCGGCACCTCGCCGGTTAGCGCCACCAGTGCGTCCGCGGCGAGCCACAGGTCGCGGGCGCACAGCCCGATCACGTAGTCGTCAGGAGAGGCGAGACCGGTCAGCACATGCGCCTCCCGGTCCTCCGGGGCGCCGATGTCCGCATTGAGGTCGCCCAGGCCTCTGGCGACGGGGAAGATCGCGGCGGCATCGGCCGGAACGCGACGCAGGTCCACGGCATCCCGCCCGCCGTAGCCGTGCCCGTGCACGATGCCCGCCCGGGGTGAGGTCCCGTCGAGAGGCGCGACGCTCCAGGCGCGCAACCGCACGCCGTCGACGCCGGACAGCTCGATCAGTGACACTGCGCGCCCCTCCACCGTCGACGTGGTCAGCACGGTCGGCGCCGCGTCCACGGAGCGGGCCTGCTCGCGCCATCCCCGCCAGAGCGCCTCGAAGCCGTCCTTCGGCGCGATCGGGGCGACCGCGCGCAGGGTGTCCAGGGTGAACCCGTAGCTGCCGTCGAAGGCGGCATCCGGGAACCAGGCGTCGAAGGGGGCGGGGTACGTCATGCGCGGTGAAGGGTCCTGTCGGTGTCGGGAAGAGCGGTGTCGAACGAGCCGGTGTCGAACGAGGCGGCGCGGGCGTGCATGGCAGACTGGTCACGACCCGAGAAGGAGAGCGGATGCTGGTCACCGAGCGACGCGAGCGCATCCTCGCCCTGGTGCGCGATCGCGGGTCGGTCGCCCTGCCTGAGCTCGCCGCCACGCTGGGCGTGAGCGAGATGACCGTGCGCCGCGACATCGAGCTGCTCGCCGAGGACGGCGAGGTGCAGAAGGTGCGCGGCGGCGTGCGCGCGGCATCCGCCACGGGCATCCGGCCGGCCGCCGTGCAGGCGACGACGGCCGAGCGCCGCGCGATCGCGGCGGCCGCCGCCGAACTGGTCGAGCCGGGCATGGCCATCGGCATCTCCGGTGGTCCTGCAGGACTGGCCCTCGCGCACGAACTGGTGCGAGTGCCCGATCTCACGATCGTCACGAACTCGCTTCCCGTGTCGGACCTGTTCTCGCCGCCCGAGCGGGCGGACGCGCCCTACACCCAGACCGTCGTGCTCACCGGCGGCGTGCGCACGCCCTCGCAGTCGCTGGTCGGCCCGGTGGCAGTGCGAGCCCTGGAGCGGCTGCACTGCGACCTGGTGCTGCTCGACGCGCACGGGCTCGACGAGCAGGCGGGGCTCACCACCATGAACCTGCTCGAGGCCGAGACCTATCGCGCCTTCATGGCGGCCGCGCGCGAGGTCGTCGTGCTGGCCGATCACACCCGCTGGCAGGTGGTCGGGCTCACCACGATCGCCGACCTCAGCGACATCGACCGGCTGATCACCGACGACGGCCTCGGCACGGACGCCCGTGAGCGGCTCGCCGAGCACATCGCCCGCGTCGACATCGCCGAGCGCACCGTCGCCGAGCGTGCTCCGCACGCCTGAGCTGGACGCGCCGTCGCAGACTGGACCGCCTGCCCCGCACACCGCCATCAGCGCGCCGTGCTCGCCCGCTTCACGAGGCGGGCGGGGATCGTGATGTGCCGCACGGGCAGGTTCGCGCCGATCGGTGCGGACAGCTGCCGCTCCAGCTCCGTGAAGGTGGCGTCGACCAGCTGATCGTGGTCGGGGGCGACCGAGCTCAGGGCCGGGACCGAGAAGCGCGCGGCGCGGATGTCGTCGATGCCGATCACCGCGATGTCCTGCGGCACGCGGCGCCCGCGTGCGGCGAGGGCGGCCAGGGCGCCGAGCGCGACCGAGTCGTTCGAGCACACGATGCCGTCCAGGTCGGCGACGGCCGCCGCCATGTCAGCGGCCACGCGCTCGCCCTCCTCCGCGGTGAACGCGTCGACCTGGGCGGTGAGCGCTGGATCGGCCGGGATGCCCGCGGCCTCCAGTGCCTCGAGGTAGCCGGCGTGCCGGCGATCGGCGGCATCCGAGGGGCGCGCGTCGCGACGTCCGATGAAGGCGATGCGACGGCACCCGGCCTCGATCAGGTGCGCGGTCGCGGTCTTCGCCGCGCCGCAGTTGTCGATCGTGATGTGCGTGAACGGGCTCACCTGGATGTGCTCGCCCAGCAGCACCAGAGGGCCGGGGGAGGTGCGACGCGTCAGATCGGCGACGGTCAGTGAGCGCGGGATGTGGATCAGGCCGTCGATGTCGGGCAGGCCGTGGCCGTTGGCGACGTCGATCTCGCGGCTGTGCTCGCCCTCGGTCTGCACGATGAGCACGGCGAGTCCGCGCGCCTCGGCCCCGCGCACCAGGCGCGAGCTGAGCTCGGCGAAGTACGGCTCCTCCAGGTGGGGCACGGCCAGCGCGATCAGCCCGGTGCGGGTCGCCCTGGCGCCCGGAGTCGAGCGGGCGGTCGGGCGCTCCCGCTCGTCGAAGGACGTGCTCACCCTCGGTCTCCTCTTGGCGCGACGGTCACCCGCGGGAACGCGGGTGGACTTCACGTTAGCGTCATCCGTCACGACTGCACCCGGAATGCGATCACGCGCGCCTCGGCCGCGCCGTTGGTCGCCTCGATCACGAGCCGCGCCGCGGTGAACGCGCCCAGGTCCGCGGGGAGAGGATGCACACGGTGGCGGAGCCGGTTGCCCTGCTCCGCCACGGCCGTGACCCAGGTCCCGTCGACCAGCACCTCGACGCGGTAGTCGCGCACCAGCTGCGGCATGATCTCGTCGGGCGTGCGGTGGTGGTGCAGCGTGATCAGCGAGACGTCGACGTCGTCGTCGAACACCAGACGCACCTCGCGGGCCGTCACGGGAGCTTCCCAGTCCAGTCGCAGCCAGGCGGGCCCGTCCGACAGCGGACCGGAGGCCCACATGTTCGGACCGCCGAAGGGGCGGTTGTACCCCGACACCGCGCGCTCGGGCGCGAGCGCCTCGCTCTCGGGCAGGGCGCGGAAGACCGGCGCGCGGCCGCGCAACGGCTTGGTCGGCCACTTCACGAGCAGGCCGTCATCGCTGATCTCGACGTTCTCGTCGTCATTGTCCACCCGGTGCACGAGGGTGAGCACGCCCGCGGGCAGCGGCGAAGTCAGGTGCACGCTCAGGCTCGGATTCGCCCGAAGCACGACGATCGCGTTCTGCGGCGTCTCGGGCGCGAACGGCGTCGGCGCGCTCACCCAGGAGGCGTCGCCGGCCGGCACGTCGATCGTCGTGCTGTGCTCGAGGTGCGCGGGCACGACGTTCTGCCGCTTGCCGGTGGACCAGACCTCCACGGTCAGGGTGGTGGACTCGCTCGCGCTGAGCAGCAGCTCGGTCGTCTCCAGGAGCGGATGCACGGGGATGACGATCCCGAGGTCCTCTGCGAGCACGTGCGGTGCGACTGCGGCATCCGCGGCATCCGCTCCAGCCGCGATCGTGCGCTGCCAGCCCGACCCGGTCACGGTCGCCGTGCGGGCGAGGTCGTGCGGGTCCTCGTTGGCGACGCCGATCAGCGAGGAGTCCGAGCGCAGTAGCGCCTGACGCAGCTCGCGGCGGTGGTTCTGGTGCAGCTCGCGCGGCGTCTCGTCATGCTCCAGGCAGAGGGATGCCGCGGTGCCGGCCGCCTCGCCCATCGCGGCGCAGGTGGCCATGACACGGGCGGCGCCGAACGCGATGTGCGTGGCGGAGATGTTGCGGCCGGCCATCAGCAGGTTCGACACGTTCGCCGAGTACAGCGAGCGGAAGGGGATCTCGAACAGGCCGTCCGAGAAGCGCTGCACGGCGCCGGCGCCGGTGGCGTACATGCCCTCGGCGGGATGGAGGTCGATCGACCAGCCGCCGAACGCGACGCCGTCGTCGAACTCGACCTGGTCGAGCACGTCCTGCTGTCGCAGAGTGTGGTCGCCGGCGAAGCGACGGTACTCGCGCTTGCCCGGCAGATTTCCGATCCACTCGAGCGTGAGGTTGTCGGCGTCGAACTCGCCGGAGTTCTTGATGTGGTCCCAGATGCCCAGGATCACCGAGCGCAGCTCATCGCGGATCCGCTCGTTGTCGTCGACGATGTCGAGTTGACCGCCCCACTCGATCCACCAGTAGTGCGCCCCGCTGTCGCCGCTGCGGATGATGCGGGTGGCGGGGATCGGCGTGGTGCTGATGTCCTTCGCGGACTCGGGGGCGACGAATTTGACCGGGTGCCCGAGGTCCTTCGTGTAGAACAGCAGGGTCGAGCCGAGGAACTCGCGGATCGGCTCCTCGGGCGCCCATTCCTCGTCGAACTCCGCGCGGCTCTCCTTGCCGAGGCGGTGGCGTGCGCCGACCAGGCGGCCGATCAGCCCGTCGCCGGTGCAGTCCAGGAAGACCGGGGCGCGGAAGATCGTGCGGATCTCGGAGCCCATGGTCCAGCCCGTCACCGAGGTGATGCGGCGGTCGTCGTCGGGGCCGGTCGCCTCGGCCTCGGACACGTCGGTGTTCAGGAACAGCGTCAGGTTCGGCTCGCGCCGCACGGTGTCGAGAACGACGTCGTCCCAGTAGACCGGGTTCCCCTCGGGGTTGCGGTACTGGTTCTCCAGGAACATCTCGCCCATGATCCCGGTCTCGCGCGCCCAGCGCTGGTTGCCATGAGCGGTCGCGCCGCACACCCACACCCGCACCTCGGAGGACGAGTTCCCGCCCAGCACCGGGCGGTTGTTGATGAGGACGGTGCGCCGCCCGAGCCTGGCGGCTGCGACGGCGGCGCTCACACCGGCCAGGCCTCCTCCGACGACGATGATGTCGGCTTCGACGGTCTGCGTGCGCATGGCGGGGAACTCCTGGGATTTCAGATGAGGGTCGGAAGGGATGGAAGGGCCGGGGTGGGGCGGATGCCGTGCGGCATCCGCCCCTGGCGATCAGCCTGCGGCGATCGCCTCGACCTCGTACACGCGCGCCACGTCCGTGGCGGAGGCGGACGGATCGGTGATCAGGAGCCGCACCGCATCGGCGGTGAGGCCCTTCGCGTCGACGACGACCTCGCCGCTGACGTTGCCCGCGACGCTCGCGATGGGCGTCCAGCCCTCCGCGGTGCGCAGCTGCACGGTGAAGTCGCGCAGCACGGAGTCCGAGGGGACTCCGGCGGAGTAGCCGCTGCGCACGCGCACGACATCCAGCGGTGCGGCCTGCGTCCACTCGACCATGAACCACGGCTGCGTGTCCGTCGACGAGGAGACCCAGCGGCTGGCATCCGCGCAGCTGCCGTCGATCGCCCGCTCAGGGCCGGTGTCGGTCCGCAGCTGCGATGAGGCGCTGGCCGTGCCGGTGCGCGCGAGGTTCGCGCCGCCGGCGTCGCCGCGGAGAGCCGTGAGGATGCCCGCGAGCGAGCCGCCTGCGCGCTTCTGGCCCGAGCGCGGCACCTCGGCGTAGCGCAGCGTGCCGCCGCCCGGGGTGGCCGGGGCGCTGAGGTACAGCACGTCGGTGCCGTCGTCGCGGGTCGCGGCGCGCAGTCGCTGCTGGCCGACCATCGGGTCTCCGACGGCCTCGATCGCCCAGTCGGAGCGGCCGTCGGCGCGCTCGAACATGACGACCTGGCTGCGCGTGACGTTGCAGGTCTGCAGCGTCACGACACCGTACACGCGGGTCTTCGAACCGTACGAGGTCGCATCCATCGTGGCGACGGTGTCGACTCCCGAGCCGAGGGACGGTGGATCGATCAGCGTCTCGCGGTTCCAGTCCGTGCCGTTCCAGGTCGCCCACTCCAGGTCGAACAGGGGCGAGTCACCCGAGGCGTAGCGGTACGTCACGCCCTGCAGCACGCCGTCCAGGATCGCCATCTTGGCGGTCTGCACGGCGGGGGTGGTGTCCGTCATGGTCTCGCCGTCGGTGAACGGCTGGAAGACCACGGGCCCGGGGGTGGTGGGCCGGATCGGCGTGGGGAGCGCCCCGCCGGCGACGTCGCTGAACGTCTTGGTGACGGGGTTCCACACGGCGTACGAGCCCAGGTGGCGGTAGGGGCCGGCGGCCCAGGCGTGCCATTCCCAGAGCAGGTGCACCTGCCCGTTCGCGTCGACCGTCACGTCGTCCGGGTACACCGAGTAGTTGGTCGCCGAGGCCACCACGGTCTCGCGCGCCCAGGTGCGCGTGTCCAGGTCGTACCGATAGAGCACGCCGTCGCGGCGCGCCTGGGCGTCGGGGCCGGTGCGCACCATCAGCCAGACGTCGCCGTCCGGGCCGACCGCGGTGATCGGATAGGAGATCGTCGAGCCCTGGTCGGGCATCTCCTCGCTCACCTCGACCAGCGAGGTGACGTCGCCGGGCACGGTGGAGCGGAAGTAGTTCCAGTCCTCGTGGTGCATGGAGGCGAACACGTGGATCTCGCCCGCGCCGTCCACCGCGACCGAGGGCTGATTGTGCCCGTTGTCGTTCAGGTAGTCCGCGCACGCGCCGGTGGCCAGCCGCAGGCATCCGGAGGTCCACTCGCCCGACGCGGTGCGCGAGGCGAGGTGCACCTCGTGCCGGTTCGCGCCGGCGGGCACGTTGTAGGCGAAGTACGTGATCCCGTCGACGACGGCCAGCGGGTTCCACCAGCCGGACTGGTTCGACCCGTCGACCGTCACCGGCACGGTCTCGACCGTGCTCGGGTGCACGCCCGCGCTCGCCGCGGGCGCCAGCGCGGTGGCCAGGGCGACGGCGATGCCCGCCGTCACCCCTGCCACTGCGCGGCGCGTGACCGGGATGCCCATCAGCCGATCAGCTTCTGCGCGGCCTCGCCCGCCTGCGCCATGGCGTCCTTCGGGCTCTGCTGACCGACCAGCACCGCCTGCACGCGCTCGGCGACCACGGTCTCGACCTGCGCGTACTGCGGGAACTGCCAGAACGGGTTCACGGTGGCGGTGGCGGTGATCTTCTCCGCGAAGCGGGAGCCGAAGGCGTCCGAGGCGACCTCGTCGGAGGCCTGCGCCTTCTCGGTCACGGGAGGCAGGGCGCGCACCTTGTAGTCGGCGAGCACGGCGTCCAGGTCGCTGGTGGCCCACTGGCCGAACTCGGCGGCGGTGCCGGTGGCGTCGTCGCTCGCGCCGCCGACCACCACGATCGCGCCGCCCCAGACCAGGGCGCGCGGGGTGTCGCCCTTCTTCAGCACCGGACGCGACTCCGACACGATCTTGTCGGCGAGCTGGGGGTCCGGCGAGTCCTTGATGACCGAGTTGCGGCCGACCGGGGCGTCGTCGTAGATCGCCGTGCGCCCCTGCGAGAACAGCGAGCGGGCGTCGAAGCGGTCGACGTCGGCGGCGATCAGACCCTGGTCGTACAGCGACTTGTACCAGGTGACGGCCTCGATGCTGGCGTCGTCGCCGATGGTGACCTTGCCGTCCTTCACCAGGTCGCTGCCGAAGGTCTGCATCCAGATCAGGATGTCCTTCAGCTGCGCCGCCTTGGTCGACGCGGCGTAGGGGATCAGCCCGTTGCCGAGGCCCTTGAGCTTCTTCAGCGCACCCTCGTACTCGTCGACCGTGACCGGGAACTCGTCGATGCCCGCCTTCTGGATCAGCTCGGAGTTGGTGAGCAGGCCGATCGCGCCGATCGTCCACGGGAAGCCGTACTGCTTCCCGTCGAACTGCGCGGCCTTCAGCGCGGAGTCGGTGTACCCGCGGTCCGCGGTGAAGGCCGAGACGTCCTGCAGCTTGCCCAGTGCCGCCAGCGAAGCGAGCCAGGCGACGTCGACGTGGGCTGCGCCGGAGAACTGGCCGCCGCGCACCTGCAGCATGAGCTGCTTGAAGTACTCGTTGTAGGGGAACGAGACCTCGGTGATGTCGACCTTGCTCTTCTTCTTGTAGCCCTCCAGGAGCGCCTTGATCGCCGGGGCCGCGGCCTCCTCGGTCAGCGACCAGCTGGAGAACTTGAAGTCGGCGGCCTTGAACTTGCCGGGGGCGAAAGCATCGCCCGCGGCGGGTGCGCCGCCGCCGGTGGTGCCGCCGCTGGGCATGCAGCCGGCCAACATCAGGCCCGCGGCTCCCAGGCCTGCGAACTGCAGGAGCTGGCGGCGCGAGACGGAGGGGGTGTTCTGAGACATGGTGTTCTCTCTCTTCTTCGAGGGGGTTCTGCGTGGGTGTGTCGGGAAAGGAGCGGGCGGGATCAGCCTTTGACCGCGCCGGCGGTCATGCCGCCGACGAGGAAGCGCTGCAGCGCGATGAACGCGATGGCCACCGGCAGGGAGACCACGAGTGAGGCGGCCATCAGCTCGGGCCATGCGGTGGACGCCTCGCCGATGAACGTGTTCACCAGGCCGGGAGGCAGGGTCTGCTTGTCGGGACCGGCCAGCGTCAGCGCGAAGATGAAGTCGTTCCAGCCGCGCACGAAGGCGAACAGGCCGGCGGCGACCAGGCCGGGCGCGGCGAGGGGCAGCACCACGGAGTGGATGATGCGCATGCGCGAGGCGCCGTCGACGAGGGCGGCCTCGATCAGGTCGTCGGGGATCGTGTCGAAGAAGCCCTTCAGCATCCACACGCACAGCGGGAGCGTGAACGTCGTGAACGACAGCACCAGCGCGGCATAGGTGTTCAGCAGGCCGTAGGCCGAGAACACCGTGTACAGGGTGATCAGCAGCAGGGCCTGGGGGAACATCTGCGAGGCCAGTACGAAGTACATCAGGCTGCGGCGCCCGCGGTAGCGGAACTTCGAGAACGCGTAGCCCATGTACGCCGAGACGATCACCGAGAGCACGGCCGTGATCACGGACACGATGATGCTGTTGCGCAGGTACCCGAACAGGGCCGGGTTGTCGAGCAGCGCCAGGTACGCGTCGAAGGTGATCTGCTTCGGGAACAGGCGCGGAGGGTACGAGAAAACCTCGGTGCGCGGGGTGAGCGAGGTCGCCAGCAGCCAGTACACGGGCAGCAGCGCGAAGCCGCCGAAGACGACGACGGCCACCCAGGCGCTGATCGTGACGGCGCGGCGGTCGGCGCGCATCTTCGGCTTGCGCAGCTGCTGCGGCGCGGGACGGTCGGATGCCGCAGCGGGCGTCTCGGTGAGCAGCGCGGTCATCGCTTCTCCCCCTTCTCCGAGAATCGGACGTAGACGACGACGAGACCCATCAGGAGCACCATCCAGAGCAGCCCGAGGGCGCCCGCGTGGCCCAGGTCGAACCCGGTGAACGCGGTCTCGTACACGGCGGTGGCGAAGGTCTGGGTGGAGCCGGCGGGTCCTCCGCCGGTGAGGACGTAGATGATGTCGAAGTGCTGGAAGTTCCAGATGAACTCGAGCAGCAGCACCAGGCCGATGATGCCGCTCAGCTGCGGCACGGTGATCGAGAAGAACCGGCGCACGGTGCCGGCGCCGTCGATCTCCGCGGCCTCGTGCAGCTCGGGCGGAACGGTCTGCAGACCCGCCAGCAGCATGACCATCATCCAGGGGAACGACTGCCAGGTCTTGGCGACGATCACGGCGATCATTGCAGTGGCGGGGTGCGCCAGCCAGGCCTGCGGGTCGTCGATCAGCCCGATGGACTGCAGCAGGGCGTTCATCACGCCGTAGTTGGCGTTGAAGATCCACATCCACAGGAACGACACGACGACGCCGGGGATGAGCCAGGGGATGAGCATGATGCCGCGCAGAACCTTCGCGCCCCGGATGCGGGAGTTCAGCGCGAGCGCCAGACCGAACCCGATCACGAACGGCGCGATGGTCGTGCCGAGGGTGAAGACGATGGTCTGGCCGAGCAGGCGGGGGAAGTCGCCGGTGAGCACGTCGATGATGTTCTGCAGCCCGACGAACTCGCGCCCGGGCACGACCAGGCTCTGCTTGAAGAACGCGGTGACGAGCGCAGTGATCAGCGGGTAGACGACCACCGCGGCCAGCAGCGCCAGACCGGGTGCCGTCAGGAGCAGGGCGAACATGCCGTTCGACATCCGCCGGGGACGTCGTCCTGCAACTGGCTGTGAACTGTTGAGAAGTTCTGTCATGACTGGGGCATCCTTGACCTTCGGGCTCTCCGCGACATCCGGGTGTTGTGGTGCGGAGTTTCCAGTGTTTCCGGTGATCGACCGTTTCGTCAACCTCGAGTCGTCACGATCAAGTAACGAGAGAAGATGGGAAAAGACGTTAGAAAGTGTGGCAAATGATCGAAGGTGTGATCCCGATCCGGATCGATGCTTGATTAGCGATTATCGATTAGCTAGGCTCTCGATCGATCGCCCCAGCGATCGGGCGGGCCCCCAGCCGGCCCCGAGGCGTAGTCCCCTCGACGCAACCCTCATGAACGAGCAACGGAGACGCGATGAAGCGTGCACTGGCAGCATTCGCCATAGCGGCGGTGATCGGGACGGCGCTCGTCGCCACCCCGGCATCCGCCGCCGACGGACCCGCCCTCTACGTGGCGCCAGGGGGTGATGACGCCGCCGCGGGAACCATCGACGCCCCGCTCGCCACGCTCGAGGGTGCGCGCGACCGCATCCGCCAGCTCAAGGCGGGTGCGGGCCTGCCCGAGGGCATGACCGTGTTCCTGCGTGAGGGGCAGTACGACCGCAGCGCCTCGTTCGCGCTGGGCAAGGAGGACTCCGGCACAGCCGAGCATCCGATCGTCTACCGCTCCTACCCGGGTGAGAAGGCGACCCTGACGGGCGGCCGCGAGCTGCCCCGTGAGGACTTCGCGAAGGTGACCGACAGCGCGGTCACGGGCCGCATCGTCGACGTCGCCGCACGCGACAAGGTTCTCGAGGTCGATCTGAAGGCCCTCGGCCTGAACGACTACGGCCAGCTCAGCCGGCACGGCTACTGGAAGGCCAACGACGTCAGCACCACACCGCCGATGGAGCTCTACATCGCCGGACAGGGCATGACGCTGGCGCGCTGGCCCAACGCCGACGCCGCGAGCCCCACCGTGCAGATGGGCGACATCATCGATCCCGGTCCCACCCGCAAGGACGCCGACCTGCAGGACCGCGGCGGCACGTTCACCTACGGCTATGACCGCCCGAAGTACTGGACCCAGGCGAAGGACGTCTGGCTGGACGGCATCTTCGGCTACAGCTGGGAGTGGTCGTACAACAAGATCGAGAAGATCGACACGACCGCCAAGACCATCACGCTGCGCTACGGCGAGATGTCCGGGATCATGAAGAGCTGGTTCCCCGACTTCCACTTCGCGCAGAACCTGCTCGAGGAGCTGGACGCTCCGGGCGAGTACTACATCGACCGGGATGCCGGAAAGCTGTACCTCATGCCCAACGCGGCGTTCACCTCGGGTGAGGGCGCGGTCACGGTGACCACGCTCAGCGAGCCGATGCTGCGCACCGACGACACCTCGTACGTCACCTTCGACGACATCGTGATGGAGTACGGGCGCGCCACGGCCGCCGTCATCCTCGGCGGTTCGCACGTCACGGTGTCGCACTCCGACATCCGCAACTTCACCGACGGCGGCGTGCTGATCAACTCGCCCGGCCGCTACACCTACGACGGCATCCCGGTGAACCGCGGCGGCCGCGACCACGCCGTGACCGACTCCCGGATCACCCACGTCGGCGGCATCGGCGTGGTGCTGCAGGGCGGCGACAAGACGACCCTCGAGCCGGGTCGCAACCGGGTCGAGAACTCCGAGATCGCCGACTTCGCGTACTACCACAAGGCCTACAACCCGGGTGTGATGTTCGACGGGGTCGGCAACATCGCCAGGAACAACAAGATCCACGACGCCCCGCATCCGGGGATCATCGTCTACGGCAACGACCATCTGTTCGAGCGCAACGAGGTGTACGACGTCTGCAAGATGTTCAACGACCTCGGCGCGATCTACATGAACTCCGGCAAGACCCCGCAGCAGCGCGGACACGTCTTCCGCGAGAACTACTTCCACGACATCGGCGTGGGCATCGCGGGCGTCGAGGGCATCTACGCCGACAACTTCACGTGGGACCTCACCATCGAGAAGAACGTGTTCGCGAACATGGGCAATTCCGCGATCAAGAGCGGATCGGCCGACTACATCAACGCCAGCAACAACGTCTTCATCGACTCCTACGTTCCGTACGACAACTACGAGCAGTGGATGGGGAACCAGGAGGGCAACGTCGTGGACCGCGACTACATGCCGGCCTGGAAGCAGGTGTTCGCCGACAACAACGATTTCGTCGGCACCCCGTACCTGGAGAAGTACCCCGAGCTGAGTCACTTCTTCGAGGACGACCACTACTACCCGAACCACAGCACCTTCGCGAAGAACGTGGTGTGGAACCCCAACCGCAAGCCGATCGCCGGGCTGAACGACCAGGGCGCGAAGGACGGCAAGAACCTGCTGAACTACGGCACCAACCTGGTCGCCACCGCCGATCCCGGCTTCGTGGACGCCGCCAAGGGCGACTACGCGCTCAAGGCCGACTCCGAGGTCTTCTCGAAGATCCCCGGGTTCGAGGCGATCGCGTTCGACGAGATCGGCGTGTCCGGGCACATCGGGCAGTCGCAGTCCCCGGACACCGTGGCACTGAAGGGCATCGCCTTCGACAGCGACCAGCTGCGCATCGACGCCGGCGACCAGGCGCGGGTGCGCGCCGTGCCGCTGCCGTGGAACGCGGCCGACTCCGCCGTGACCTACGCCTCGGCCGACACCGCCGTGGCCACGGTGGATGCCACGGGCCTGGTGCTCGGCATGGGCCCTGGTACGACGACCATCACCGCGACCGCGAAGTCCGACCCCGCGAAGCAGGCGACCATCGAGGTCGTCGTCTCCGAGGGCGACGGCGTGCTGCACTTCACCGACTTCCAGTCGGGGGCGAACGGATGGCCGACCGACCCGAACCGCAGCGTCCAGGTCGATGCGGCAGGCAACAAGGTGTACCGGATCGTGAAGGGGGCGAACTCCCTGCTCCCGCGCGACTTCACCGAGTTCGTGCTGGACTTCGACGTCACCCCGCCCGCCGGCGACATCGCCACCTCGGGCCTGGTCATCTACAACCGCAATCAGAACGGGGGCGGGTACATCCGCTACCGCAACGCAGCAGCCGGACCGACCTGGGACATCTTCGACAGCAACTGGAAGACGGTCGCCGAGAAGGTGCTGCCGGCCGATCAGGCGCTCCCGAACGGGAAGACCTCGCACGTGCGCATCGCGGTGCAGGACGGCTCGATCAGGATCGTCGTGAACGGTGCGATCGTGCTCGAGGGGAAGGACCCGGCTCCGGGCGCAGCGGGTCGTGTGGGCTTCTACGTCGAGGGCTACCCCTCGCTCGACTTCGACAACATCGGGTTCTCGCTCTCGGGCGTGCCGGTCACCGGCATCAGCCTGGATGCCGAGAAGCTGGCGCTGAACGTCGGCGAGCGGCACACGGTCAAGGCCACGGCCGCGCCCGAGGACGCCAGCGACACCCGAGTGAGCTGGTCCAGTGCCGACCCCGCGGTCGCGACGGTCGGGGACGACGGGCGCATCGCGGCGGTCGGGGGCGGCTCGACCACCGTGACGGCGACCTCCGTCTCGGATCCGTCGCTCACGGCATCCGTGCAGGTCACGGTGGCCGACGCCGTCTACCCGACGGTGCGGCTCGACCGGCAGCTGACGGATGCCGCGAACTGGAGCACCGCCGACGGGATCACCGTCGACGCGGACGGCGTGAAGCTCGCCGCGCAGGGCGTGTACGGCTACAAGGCCGAGCGCTTCGGGTCGACGCTGCTGAAGTTCCGCGCGGACTTCGGCGCGTTCGACGGCGGCTGGTACGGATTCCAGGTGCGCTCGGACCAGACCGGCATCCCGGCCTGGCAGAACTCCAACACCGGCTACCTGTTCATCGTGAAGGAGGACACGTTCGAGTTCCAGAGCTGGACTCCCGGTCAGACCATGCTCGACGTCATCCCGAACACGGTGATCGCACCCGGCAGCACCCACGAGATCGAGGTCGGCGCCGTGGCGGAGGAGGGCGGCACCCGTGTGGTGCTGCGGGTCGACGGCAAGACGGTGTGGAACGTGCGGGATGCCAGGGCGAACCTCCGCATCGGCGCCGACGGCTTCTTCAACCTGTACCACTACGGCAAGACGAACACCTTCTCGGTGAGCGCGGAGACGAAGGACGCCACCGTCACCGGGATCTGCTGGTCGGCGGATGCTGCACCCAAGACCCGCTACCTGCGCGGCGAGGAGCTCGACACCACCGGGATGCTGCTGGATGTCGCCTGGAGCGACGGCAGCGCCTCGCAGCATCAGGTGACTGCCGATATGGTGAGCGGATTCGACAGCAGCAAGCCGGATCACGCGCAGAAGCTGACCGTCGCCTACCTGGGCGCGACCACCACGCTGAACATCACGGTCCGCCCCAAGCTCAAGCAGGAGGAAGTGGACGTGCCGCGATGCGGATGAGCTTCATCGGCGACTCCATCACGGATGCCGGACGCGACAGGACCGACCCCGGATCGTTCGGGGACGGGTACGTGTCGCTGCTGGCGGCCGAGCTGCAGGCCGGCGGTGCCGAGGTGCGCAACCTCGGCATCGCCGGTGACCGCGCCGCAGGTGCTCACCGTCTACGTCGGCATCAACGACGTGTGGCGCCGGTTCGACAGCGACGACCCGACCCCCACGGAGCGGTTCGAGCAGACGCTCCGGGCGCTCCTGGCATCCGCCGTGGATGCCTTCGATCCGGTGCTGATCCTGATGGAGCCGTATCTGCTTCCGGTGCGGGACGAGCAGCGCGGCTGGCTGGACGAGCTCGACGAGAAGCGCGCCGCCGTCCGGCGGCTCGCGGTCGAGTTCGGTGCGCAGCTGGTGCCGCTGCACGAGGTGCTCACCGCTGCGGCCGAGGGCCGGGACGCCGCCGAGCTGGCCCCCGACGGCGTGCATCCGTTCCCCGAGGCGTCCCGCCTGATCGCCGATGCCTGGCGCACCGCGTGGGCCATTAGCGATAGTCGATAATGAAAGTACAATGGAAGCCATGACGGACGTGATGGGCGCAGCAGGCCTGCAGCGGGGACTGCTCTCGGATCAGATCTACGCCATGATCAAGGCGATGATCAAGGACTCGACGCTGGCCCCGGGCGAGCAGCTGGTCGAGTCGCAGCTGGCCCGCCAGCTGCAGGTCAGCCAGGCGCCGGTGCGCGATGCGCTCAAGCGGCTCGCGCACGAGGGCCTGGTCTCGCACGTGCGGCACCAGGGCAACTTCGTCGCCAGCTACTCGGCCGAGGAGGCCGCACAGGCCAAGGTCGCTCGCGTGGAGCTGGAGGCGCTCGCCGGCCGGCTCGCGTGCGGGGCACTGGATGCCGAGCGCCGCGGCCTGCTCGACGATCTCATCGCGAGCATGCACGAGGCCGCCGAGGTCGGAGATCTCGCGCGCTTCCGGGAGCTGGACTTCGCGTTCCACCGCGGCGTGATCGAATCCAGCGGGAACGTCTACCTGCCCAAGATGTGGGATCTGCTGGAGCCCAGCCTGCGCTCGCTGCACGTGCTCGGCGACCCGAAGTTCACCGGTGACTGGCACGAGGTGGCCGACTGGCACCGCGGTCTGCTCGACGTCCTCGAGGCAGGCGATCCGCAGGCCGCGTCCGACCTGTTCCGCGCCCACGCCGCCGGCACCCTGCTCGACCCCGCCTGATCGCGGCACTTCGTCTCGCTTCGGGGTGCTCAGCCGTACAGGCGCGTGGCGGTGCCGGACCAGAAGTCGAGGGAGTCGGGATGGGGGAGCGCCCGCCGGGTGGCGGCGACCACGTCCGCGTAGGAGTGCGTGCGTGCCGACATCGGCCAGTCGCTGCCGAACATCAGACGGCCGGCGCGGAACAGTCGGAACGCCGTGCCGGCGAGCTCGGTGAGCGCAGCATCCGTCCTCGTGGCGGACAGCAGCCCGGAGAACTTCGCGTACGCGTTCGGCTGCGCGGCGAAGGCGGTGAGACCGCTCAGCCACGCCTCGTCCGGTTCGCCATGGCCGAGGCCGAGGTGGCACAGCACGATCGCGGTGTCCGGCTGCCTGGATGCCAGCGTCGCGGCGCCCTCGAGCTGCTCGGGCCGCAGCAGCAGCTCGAGCACGCGGCCGGACGCCCCTAGGGCATCCGCCAGCGCGTCCAGCCCGGCCACGTCCGAGAGGTCGGCGGCGCGCTGCGGCACGGCCGCCCGCACCCCGGCGAGATCCGCTCCCTGGAACGCGGTCGCGCCGAGCGGCTTCCCTGCGGCCGGTTCGTACTGCAGCACGGCGCGCCGGACCACGGCATCCGCCGCCGTCGCGGCCGTGAGCCAGCGCGCCTCCTCGACGGAGTCGGCCACCTGCACGGCGACCGCGGCATCCACGCCGCACGGTTCGGCCGCACGCCGGTACTCCGCCACCGACGACACCGCAGGCAGCCCCAGCCCGTCACGGAACCAGGGGATCGGGAACGCGTCGACGTCCCACAGATGCACGTGAGCGTCGACGATGCGCACGCTCAGGCGCTCTCGAGCGCGAGCCACAGCTCCTGGGGGACCTCCGCGGAGAGCCCGGCGACGAACGCGTCGATCTCGGCGGGCGTGCGGGCGCCGACGACCACGGCATCCGCTCCGCGCCGCAGCGGGAACCGCACCGCGGCATCCGCCAGCTTCACTCCGCGGTCGGCGCACAGCGCCTGCAGCCGGCGGGCGCGCTCCAGGAGCGCGTCATCCGCCTGCCGGTACTCGAAGTAGGGGGCGGCGTCCGGATCGGCGAGGATGCCTGAGTTGAACACACCCGCGGCGATCACGCCGATGCCGCGCGCGGCGGCCAGGCCCAGCAGTCGCTCCTCGGCGGTGCGGTCCAGCAGCGTCAGCCGCCCTGCCTCCATGATCACGTCCAGCGGTGCTTCGGCGGTGAAGCGCTCCAGCGGCTCCAGCCTGCCCAGGCCCACGCTGATCGCGCGCACCACGCCCTGCTCGCGCAGCTCGATCAGCGCCGTCATCGCTCCGGCCAGGCCCGCCTCCACGTCCAGCGGGTCGTGCAGGTGGAGCACGTCCACGCGGTCGGTGCCGATCCGCGCCAGCGACCCCTCCAGGCTGCGCCACACGCCGTCGCGGCTGAGGTCGGCGACCGATGAGGCCCCGCTCGCGGCACCGGCCACGGGCGCGCCGTCGGCGTCCAGCAGCTGCCGGCCCACCTTCGTGGCGATCACGACCTCATCGCGCGGGACCCCGCGCAGCGCCAGACCCAGCTTGCGCTCGCTCTCGCCGTCGCCGTACAGCGGGGCGGTGTCGAAGAACCGCACGCCGGCAGAGAGGGCGGCCTCGACCGTCGCCACGGCATCCGCATCCGGAACCGGCGCGAACAGGTTGCCGATCGGCGCGCAGCCCAGGCCGGCGTCGTCGCGCAGACCGGGGACGATCCTCAGCGGGCGGAGGGCTGCAGGGAACGCCATGCCTCGTACTCCTCACGGCTGTCGGGGGTCAGCGGGTAGTAGTCGCTCAGTCGTGCGCCCTCGTCGAGTCGCATCCGGCTGAACACCTCCCACTCCTCATGATCCCGCGCCGAGGCCACCACCTGGGGAGCCATCGCCTGCGGCACCACGACCGGGCCGTCGTCGTCGGCGATCACCAGGTCACCCGGCATGCACAGCGCACCGCCGACGGCCACCGGCACGTCGTACGCCCAGGGAGCGAGCTCGGACTGCGAGGCGTAGTGCGGGGTGGTGCCCGTGCACCAGACCGGGATGCCGAGCTCGCGGATGCGCGCCGCGTCCCTGATGCGCCCGTCCACCACGATACCGGCGCCGCCCTTGCGGATGAAGTACCGCACCAGGATGTCACCGAGGCATCCGGAGAACCTGCTGCCGTAGGCCTGCACGACCAGCACGTCGCCGGGCTGCACGGCCTCGAGCACGTGCCAGAGGGCGGTGTGCCGCTCGGCGTACTCCTGCTCCACACCGGCCGCGGCGTCCTGCGGCAGTGCCATGTCCTCGCGCTGCGGCATGAACTGCAGCGTGATCGCCGAGCCGACCACGCGGCTGCCGGTGGTCAGCGGCACGGGGCCGTCGACGAAGGTGCGGCGGATGCCGAGCTGGTGCAGCTTCGCGCAGGCGGTGGCAGATGACAGGGCCGAGAAGTCCTCCACGAGCGCCGCGTCGGGTCGGGCGTACGCCGGTCCCCGCACCGGGAGTGCGAAGTCGGGGCGGATCAGTTCGGCGCTCATGCGTGTCCTTCGGTGGTGCGGGGTGCTGCGGTGGTGAGGTGGCGCGGCGAGCCGGTCGCGCGCGCGATGGTCAGGTCGAGGTCGGCGCCGTGCGCCGGCGGGAGCACGACCACCAGGTCGTCGTCGCAGTCGACGGAGACCGTCGAGAACGCGCCGAGCGGGGAGGCGTAGGTGCCGGATGGCCCGGGGTACGCGCTCGCGTCCTCGACGCGCGCGGCGGCGGCGACGATCCGGTCGAGCCCGAAGCGTCCGCCGCGAAGCCGCACGGTCCGGGTGCGCGTGACGGAGGTGTTGACCAGGCGGAGGCCGATGCCATCGGCATCCAGCCGGTGCACGAGCGCGGCGACGTCCTCGGGCAGACCCGGACGTCCCCGGTCGACATCCTCGTACCGCAGCGCGGTGTGCCCGAGCCCGCCGTTGTAGAGCACCTGCGGTGCACCGCCGACGAGCTGCGTGAGCACCTCGGTGACCACCGGGTTCACGCGCTGCCAGAAGTGCAGGTGGGCGGCGTCGGGGTCCTGTGCGTCGCCGAGCATCATCGCCGTGCGCCGGGCCACCTGGCCGAGCGCCATCTCCAGCGCCCGCTGCGGGTAGTCGGGCAGGTCGCCTGCGAGGAACGAGTACCAGCCGGCCTCGTGGCCGGCCTCCTCCTTGTCGCGGAACGGGGCGACGCGGTCGGCGGATGCCGGGATGCCGGCGATCGCGCGCTCCAGGCGCGCCCGGTCGGCATCCGTCCGCGACCACCACCACAGCCAGACGGGGACGTCCAGCTGCAGCGGCCCGAAGTCGAACCAGCCGTCGACGCCGTAGCGGTAGGGGACCAGCATCCCCTCGTCCTCGGCCGCCGCGCCGTAGCGGGCGTTCCAGCCGCCGCGCAGGCTGTACGCGCTGCCCGCGGCGGAGCCGGGGCGCGCCTCGGCGAGGACCGCGTCGAGCATGGTGCGCACCAGGTCGAGCGCGGTGTCGTCGCGGGTGATCAGGGCGTGGTTGACCGCGCCGATGAGCGTGCTCATCGCGACAGAGTGGAACCCGTGCGGCCACGCCCAGCCGTAGTGCGCGCCCCACCAGCGGCCCTCCTGCAGGGAGCCGGCGACGCCGTCGGGACCGATGGAGTCGAACATGACGGGGCCGGAGCCGGCGCGCTCGCGCCAGCCGTCGACGTAGCGGCGGACCCACGCGCTCGCGGTCTCGTCGCCGTCGTACAGCCAGGTGTTGGCCGCCAGCGAGGTCGCGGCGAGGTTCACCGCCACGTCGCCCTGGGCGCGGCGGTGCATCTCCTCGGACATCCGCAGCGCGTTCGCCGGGTCGGCGAGGTCGTCCCAGCTCTCGATGCCGGGCAGGCCCTGGATCGGCAGGCCGTAGGGGCGCATCTCGGTGCGATCGGCGGTGTACGGCACGACCGTGTCGTCCAGGCCGGGGCGGGCCCCGAGGGCGCCGTTGTGCGGGGCGCGGATGATGTTGTGCTCGGCGTCGTAGTTGCCGTGCGCCGGGTCGGTGAACAGCGCCGCGAAGCGCCGGGCACGTGCGGCGTAGGCCTCGTCGGCGGGGTCGGCGGCGCAGATGCCGGCGAAGAAGAGCAGCGACTCGCCCTGGTGGAACCAGTCGTAGCCGTTGTCGTACTCGTCGGTCAGCATGCCGGCCTCGGTCAGCTGCGCGGTCACGCCCTCCCATGCCCGCTTGCTGTCGGCGAGCACCTCGTCAGGCCCGCCCAGCAGGTAGAACGCCGGCCAGTTGAAGAACGGCTCGTACAGGTCGTCGACCCCGTCGCGGTCCTCGAACTCGGCGACGCCGCGCAGGCGGCCGTCCGGAAGCGTGTACCGGTCGCGGAACAGGCGTCGCGCCTGCTCGATCTCGTCGAACAGCCGGCGCTGCAGCACGGCCCATGCGGGGACGGTCCGCAGTGGGGAGGAGAGGTGCGCGTCTGCCATGGTCAGCCCTTCGTGGCGCCGGCGACCAGGCCGCCGATGATGTGCCGCTGCATGATGATGAAGAAGATCAGCGCGGGGAGCACGGCCAGCAGCAGCGTCGGGAACACCTGCGTGTAGTCGGTGGAGAACTGCCCGACCGCGGCGTACACGCCGGTGGTCACGGTGTAGATGCCGGAGCTCGGGCCCAGGATGATCTGCGGGCTGACGAAGTCGTTCCACACGCCGATCGAGTTCAGCACCACCATCGTTGCGATGACGGGCTTCATGATCGGGAACACGCACGTCCAGAACGCGCGGATCGGGCCCGCCCCGTCGAGCGACGCGGCTTCGTCGATGTCGCGGGGGACCGTGCGCAGGTAGGCGGAGAACAGGAAGATCGACACCGGCAGGGTGGCCGCCGTCTCGAACAGGATGAACCCCGGCATCGTGTTGATCAGCCCCAGCACCCTGAGCACGAACACGACCGGGATCAGCGTGACCTGACCGGGGATGAACAGGCCGGTCACGAACAGCAGCAGCAGCCCGAGGTGCCACTTCGAGCGGCCGCGGGCGATCACGTAGGCGACCGGGGCGGAGAGCAGGATGCAGAACAGGTTGACCAGCACCACGAACAGCAGCGTGACGCCGTACGCGGCGATGACGTTGAACCGGCTGCTGGTGATCGCGGCCCACAGGTAGTCGAACGTGAAGCTCTGCGGTGTGATCAGCAGCGGGTTCTCGATGATCTCCTTCTGCGGCTTGAAGGCGTTGATCACCATCGTGTACATCGGGATCAGCATCGTGATCGCGAAGACGCCCAGGACGATCCACCGGGCGGTGCCGGCCAGGACGGAGGGACGGTTGCGGCTCTGCTTCATCAGCGGGGTCTTGGACAGCGGGGTCTTGGACAGTGGGGTGGCCATCAGTCGGTCGCCTTCTGGTCTGCGCGGCGGCGCACGAGCGTCACGCCGAGGCCGATAACGGCCGTCACGATGAGGAGCACGATCGACTGGGCGGCGCCGAAGCCGAGCGCGGAGTTCGCGAAGGAGTCCTTCAGGATCTGGTAGACGATGGTCTGCGTGGACCCGGCTGGGCCGCCGTCGGTCAGGGCCAGGATCACGTCGTACGCCTTCAGCAGGCCGACCAGGGTCAGCACGATGTTCACGGTGAAGACCGGGGCGATCAGCGGCACGGTGATCGAGCGGAACTGCTGCCAGCGGCTGGCGCCGTCCACCGTGGCGGCCTCGTAGTACTCGGCGGGGACCGACTTGATGCCGGCCAGGAACAGGATCATGTTGAAGCCGAAGTGCGACCACACGATCGTGAAGATGATGCTCGCCTTCGCGAACGTCGGGTCGGTGAGGAACGGCAGCTCCGGAAGGCCGATGCCCTGCAGCATCCCGTTCACCGCACCCTGTGGCGCGAGCATCGCCGACCAGATGAAGCCGATGATCAGTGCGCTGATCACGTACGGGTAGAAGAAGATGGTGCGCAGCAGGGTGTTGGTCCGTCCGGGGCCCGAGATCAGGGCGGCGATGGCGAGCCCGATGACGTTGCAGAACACGGTGCCGAACACGGCGATGACGCCGGTGAAGATCGCGGCGTTCAGGGAGCGCGGGTTGCGGAAGGCCTTGGCGTAGTTGTCCCAGCCGACGAAGTCGAAGTTCAGGCTGTAGCCGGTCCAGTTCGTGAAGCTCAGCACGCAGGCGAGAATCATCGGGATCACGAACATCGCGAGGAAGACCGCGACGGCGGGGGAGGCCATGATCAGGCCGGGGATGCGGCGCCGCCAGCGCTGCGCCGCGCTGCGCTGCCGCGGGACGGCGGTGGATGCCATGGGGGAACGCTCCAATGCGGGCGTGGTGCGGAACATGTCTGTCAGCTCAGGATGCTCGATGCCGGAGCGGTGGGCGGGACGACGCGCTTGCCCGCCGCCGATGATCCGGTGAACGAGATGACATTCGTGTGCGG